>NZ_JABBYK010000005.1:0-414602 GCF_013168765.1 Brevibacterium sp. CT2-23B
GGGTTGCTGAGCCGCCGTCGGGTAGTCCTGGCACGAAATTCCCTCGCCGAGGCGGCCCTCCGTTGTCCGCGAATCCTAAGCTCGAGTGCGATGGTAGTGCCGCAGCGCTTTGTCCCGTCCCCCGCAGGTCTGCATCGAGCACCACCGGCGGCTGCGGTTGCGCGAGGTGTCGAAGAAGAGCCATCGACACCCAGGACAGGACTTAAGTCGGTCGAGTCGGGTTCCGGTGAGTTCGTCGATCGCCGACTGGGCGAATAGAGCGGTCAGCGCTGCAGCGCTCCATTGCCGGGGCCAGTCCCTGGTGATCGGGATGTCCTCTCCTATAGGCGTCGCCAAACCGAATGCGCGCAGACCGCGGGCATGTGCCTCGGCGATGGTGTCGAGACTTCGCTGAGGAACGGGGGTGCCCGAGGCGAGCGCAGCGAAGACGTCGAAGACGTGCTCGCGGAACGTTCGCAGTTCTGCGAGATCTCGCTCTGTCGGTACGCCTTCGGGGGCGAGTTCGAGCGAGCTCATCCACTCCGCAGCAGGCGCGGGCTCACTGAGCCAGTCGCGGTCACCGCTGGCGCGATCGGGGATCGAGTTGGTCAGCTCCAGGCACAGTGCATTGGCCACGTGTTCGAACTCCATGAGTTGACTTTACCACCTATAAGCTATTGACAGGTAAGAATTTTGAGTTGAGACTTGACTATCTAAACGCCTTTCGATGGATAGACAGGAATGTGAGTGCCATGGTCACCCTCTTCGGTCGCCTGTGGGCGAGCGCCTGCTCATCGAACCTCGGCGACGGGATCACTCTCACCGCCCTCCCGCTCATCGCACTCGCTGCGGGAGCCTCTGCCGGCGAGGTCGCTCTGGTGACAACCGCGGCGACGCTCGCCTGGCCGCTGTGCGGCCTGCACGCAGGCTGGATCGTCGACAGGCTCTCTCCGCAGGTGCTGTTGACCCTGGCAAACGGCACCCGGGGCCTCGCTCTCCTCGGCCTCACGCTCGCGATTGCCATCGATGCCTTCGTGGTACCGGCAGTGATGACCACTGCCCTTGCCTACGGCGTCGCTGAGACCCTCGTCGACACCTCGCTCATCGCCGGAATCCCCCGCACCGTGACCCCAGGTCAGCTGACCGGGGCAAATGCGAAGGTGGAAGCGACGATCAGTGTCGCCAACGAGCTTGCCGGACCACCACTGGCAGGCTTCCTCCTCGGCGCGGCAGGACTTGCCGCGGCGGCGGTGGGCAGCGGGCTCTATGCGCTGGCCGCAGTCGCCGGACTCAGTCTGCTGCTGGCGATGCGGCAGCGCTCGATCCCTGCAGCCTCCAGTGACTCAGACGCCGAAGCCGGCGGTGACGAAGAACCGCCGCCTCCCGGGGTCAGGGACGGCCTGCGTTACCTCTGGGCCGACCGCCTGCAGCGCGAGCTGACAGTTCTCACGGCGGCGATGAGCCTCATCTGGGGCGCCTGGACGGCGACCTTCGTTCTCTACGCCGTCGCACCCGGCCCACTGGGCCTGGACACGGTCGCCTACGGGTGGGTCTTGGCCGCCATGGCGGTCGGCGGAATCCTCGCCGCCAGCCTCGTCGAGCGCTTGCAGACTCGCATTTCGACCACCGCTCTCCTCTTCATCGACACGGTCGGCACGATCGGGCTCGTACTTCCCGCGGGGCTCGGAGCTCCGCTTCCGGTCATCGTTGCCGGAGTCGTCTTCGCCGGAGCAGGGTCGACCGTCTGGCGGGTCATCGTCGCGGTGATTCGCCAGCAGGCGACTCCGCTGCCGCTGCTCGGTCGCGTCTATTCGGCCTCACGGGTCATCAGCTGGGGCGCACTTCCCCTCGGTTCCGCGCTGGCGGCCGTGGCCGTCGAGTTCCTCGATATCAGGACGGTCTTCATCATCGCCTCGGCGGCAGCAAGTGCCATCTGCGTCTGGTTCGCATTCAGACTCCGGAGTCTGCACACCCGCGTCTCGGAACTCGAGGCCAACACAGAAACCGAGATATCTATTCAACCAAACAGTTGACTAAGGCATCTCGGCGGGTCTACGCTTTTAATCAACCGAACGGTTAAATATCAGTTTCGACACCAATGCGCAGGAGGCTCAAGTGGCCGATCAGCTGTCCAAGGTCTTCGCCGCTCTGGCCGACCCGACGAGGCGGGACATGGTGGCCAGACTCAGCGTCGCGGACTCGACGGTGAACGAACTCGCCGAACCCTATGACGTCAGCCTGCAGGCCGTATCGAAACATCTCAAGGTGCTCGAGGACTCCGGACTGGTCTCCCGCACCCGTGACGCCCAGCGCAGACCAGTCCACCTCGAAGACAATGTGTTCGATCTGATGACGAAATGGATCGAAAGATACAAGCAACAGGCAGAGGAACGTTACCAGCGCCTCGACGCGGTCCTCGAAGCGATGAACGCGGACGAGTTAGCGAACGACTCGGACCCGAGCGCCGCCTCGGCGAAGGGGTCCGAGGACACATCACCCCACAGAAAATCACGCAAAGGAGCATGACATGACCGCCACAGACACCGCAGCCGACTATTCGACTCTCAAGCTCGACGTCCCCGAGGGGGTGCAGACTGTCTCGATCACCCGCGATTTCGCCGCCTCACCGGACAAGGTGTTCCGGGCCCATATCGACCCCGAACTGTTCGTCAAGTGGTGCGGACCGGACTCGATCACGAACACGATCCGGGAATGGAATGCGACGACCGGCGGGAACTGGAGCTATGTTTCGAACGACGATCGCGGCGAGTACGCGTTCTTCGGCTCGTTCCACGAGGTGAGGGAGAACGAGCGCATCGTCCAGACCTTCACCTTTGAGGGATTCCCGGACGCGGTCAACCTCGAGATCCTCACGCTCACTGACCTCGGCGACGGGCGGACACGGCTGATGTCGACCTCAATCTTCGACTCGCTCGAATCCCGCGACGGCATGGTCGCCTCGGGTATGGAGCACGGCATCGTCGAGGGCTACAACAAACTCGACCGCCTCCTAGACCACCCCTAATTACTACGTGACGGCGGCTCAGCAACTTGGCGCCAGGTTGCTGAGCCGCCGTCAGGTAGTTCGGGAGGGGGCGGACGACCTGGCAATGTACAGGCACAGCTCGTTGATGCCGATGAGGAAGACACCGGAGCCCAGCAGGGCTGCACCCGGGACCTCGTCCGCGAGGATCAGCAGGATGATTCCCGCAACGACGAGCGGATAGCTCAATGCTGTCAGCAGCAGGGAGCGACGGGCGGGTTCCTGCAAGTTTCTGATCACCGTTCCAGTTGATGGGCTGGGCTGACTGGACCGTCATCACGTCCGACGAACCTTCAACGGGCGTCGTAACGGCGACGGGACCACTCAACAGTAGCGGGTCTCCGAGTCGATGTATCTCCCACAAAAGGATGAAATTCGCTCTCCAAGGCACCTGACGGCGGCTGAGCAACCTGGCGCCAGGTTGCTGAGCCGCCGTCAGGTAGTAGTTAGGGGCGTTCGGACATGGTGGCGAAGTAGGAATCGCGGCTGCGGCGCACGTGTCGGGCCATTGTCTCGGCGGCTTGCTCGACCTGGCCAGCATCGATGGCAGCGATGATCTCGCGATGCTCCGGCCACGCCTGCGGGCCTCGACGCATGAGGTTGAGCGAGTACAGCCACTCGATCTTGCCGGAGATCTGACGCAGCAGGCTGATGAACGACAGGCTCCCGCTGAGCTCGGCGACCGCGAAATGGAATCGCATATTCAGCACCGCGAGGTCTTCAAAGCGCTCATCAGCGATGACGGCGTCGCCGGCCTCGAGGATCTCGTTGATCTCTGCGCGGATCTCCGACCACTTCGCATCATGCTCGCCACCGGCACTGAGCTCGGCGGCCCGGCGGGCGGCGCGCTTCGCGGTCGCCGATTCGAGCACGATGCGGATCTCGAACAGATCCTCGGCATCCTCGGCCGGGGAGGGCGCGACAACCGAACCGCTGAACTTCCGGGACTCGACGAGCCCATCGGCCTCAAGAGTTCGCAGCGCTTCCCGAATCGGAATCCGCGACACTTCGTAGCGTTCGGCCAGGGCGACCTCACGCAGCTTGGTCCCGGGCTCGAGCTTGCCCTTGATGATGTCGGTGCGGATCTGCGCGGCGACATCCAGTGGCGCATCGTGCGAATCAGCCATGGTCATCTCCCCGCCGCATAACCCTGCGCTCCACGCGGATTCGCTCCTGCGCTCAGCCGCCCCGTCGCCGGATCCCGGGTCACGCACGACAGCCGACCGAGCTCCCACTCCCCCGCCCTGGTCACGTCATGACCGCGGTTGATGAGCCCGTTGATGACATCCTCGCCGAGGCGGTCCTCGACGACCGCCCCACCCGGAACCCAGGTGCGCGGCCAGAACGATCCCGCCAACGACGTCGTGTGCAGTGCCGGTGCGTCGATGGCCTCCTGCGCACGGTAGCCGCCGACGAGCATGCGCAGGATCAGCAGCAGCTGCCACTGTTCCTGCTGGTCACCGCCGGGTGAGCCGAGAGCGATGACCGGCTGCCCGTCTCGGGAGATCAAGGTCGGGGTCAATGTCGTGCGCGGACGCTTGCCCGGGCGCAGTGCCGAGGGGGCCGCCTCGTCGAGCCACATCATCTGCAGCCGGGTGCCGAGGCAGAATCCGAGTCCGGGGACGGTCGGCGAGGATTGCAGCCACCCTCCGGACGGGGTCGCCGAGATCATATTGCCCCACCGATCGACGACGTCGAGGTGACAGGTGTCGCCGTTGTTCACGCCGTTCTTCTGTACGGTCGGCTCCCCGATGCCGGCTTTGATCAGCGCTTCTTTGTCATCACCTTCGGGAATGAGGGGGGTGGTGAAGACGGGCGCCGCACCGTCCCGGCCGAGGCCGGGCCGGAATTCCGCCGATGCCTTCTCGGTGATGAGTTCTCGGCGGGAGGCCGCATAGGAGTCGCTGAGCAGCCAGTCGAGGTCGACGTCGGCATCGCCGTAGTAGGTGTCGCGGTCGGCCATGGCCAGCTTCAGCGCTTCGAGGATCGTGTGCGCTCCGATCTCGGTCGACGGGTCGAGGCGGTCATCGTCGAAGCCCTCGAGGATCTTCAGAGTCTGCAGCAGCACCGGACCTTGACCCCAGGCACCGATCTTCGCGACCTGATATCCGCGGAAGTCGATGGTGACGGGATCTTCGAACCCAGCGTCGAATACGGAAATGTCCTTCAGAGTCATGACTCCGGCGTGGTCGCCTCCGGTCGAGTGTCTGTGCGCGGTGGTGATGAAGTCGGCGATCGCCCGCGCGACGAATCCGGACTTCCACTCCTGACGGGCCGCTCGAATCCGCTCCTCCCGTGTCGCAGTGCCGTCACCGGCGGCGATGAGTCTGCGCAGCACATCGGCGTAGGCGTGGTTGAACACCAGCTCGCCGGCATCGGGAACTCGGCCTTCGGGCATCCACTGTGCGACCGAGGTCGGCCAGTGCTCAGTGAAGAGTTCGCTGACCTTCGCGATCGTCCCGGCTGTTCGGGCGAGGATCGGATGCCCGTTGTCGGCGTAGTCGATGGCGAAGTCGAGGACGTCGGCGAGCTCCCACGTCCCGTGGTGTTCGAGCAGGTTGAGCCACGAGTCGACGGCTCCGGGAACGGCGGCGGCGAGAGCCCCGGAGCCGGGAACCATATCGAGGCCCTCGCCGCGGAAATGCTCGATCGTCGCCGCGGCCGGAGCCGGCCCTTGACCCATCATCACCTGTGGCCGGGAAGGCTCGGCGGCGGTGGCGAAGATCCCGGTCATGTCACCTCCGGGTCCGTTGAGGTGGGGCTCGACGACGTGGAGGACGAAGGCTCCGGCGACGGTGGCGTCGAAGGCGTTCCCGCCGCGTTCGAGCACCGCCTGCGATGTTGCAGTGGCCAACCAGTGCGTCGATGCCGCCATCCCGAAATGCCCCTCGAGGGTGGGGCGCGTGGTGAATGCTGGGGGCGGTGTAAAGGTCATGAGCGAAGTCCTTCGGCAGTGGTCAGCTGATCGTGGTTCGGCGTGCAAGCCGTGGTCAGCTGTCGATAACGACGATACCCGGACAATTCCGGTTGCCCCTCGATTGCATGCCAACCGTCACCTGATTACAGTTTTGTATACAAATTGCCCCTCATGGCGACATTCCGGCACTGCCGCCGGCTCCACTCGCCCGGAAAGGACACCATGACTCGTCGCCTCGACCTGGCCATGCTCCTGCTGCTGACCTTTTCCACCGGCATGGTCGACGCCATCGGCTACCTCGGCTTCGACAAGGTCTTCACCGGCAATATGACCGGCAACGTCGTCATCCTCGGCATGGGCCTCGCCGGCGCCGACGGCGTTCCCGTCCTCCGCCCCGCCCTCGCCCTCGTGTTCTTCATGGTCGGTGCGGCACTGTCCGGGCGCATCCTCGGCGACATCGGCGAGAACTGGCACCACCGGACGACCGCGATCTTCTCCGGCGTCGCCGTCGGCTGTGCCGCATTATCCGTCTACGTCGCGGTCGTCCCCGACCCCGAGATCGGGCTTGCCGGCACGATCTTCACCTCGGCGCTGTCCGCGCTCATGGGCGCGCAGGCCGCGGCAGCACGGAAGATGAAGATCGCCGACGTCACCACCGTGGTCGTGACCTCGACGATCGTCGGCCTCGCAGCAGACTCGAGCCTGGCCGGCGGCGACAACGTCCGCTGGATCCGCCGAGCCCTCGCCGTCGTTCTCATCCTCATCGGCGCGCTGGCCGGTGCCGCCACGCTCATGCTCAATCAGTGGATCGGCATCGCCCTCGTCGCCGTCATGATCGCCGCCGCAGCCGTGATCGGCCACCTCGGGGAAAAGAAGAGACGAACCCGCGCCGAGGCGGCCGCCGCCGTTCCATCGAACGCCTGAGTTCCGTATCCGCCCAGTCGGGGCCGTGGTCGCAATCGACCACGGCCCCGATCTCACGGCGGCCCCCATACCCTGGGCGTCAGCGCACGCCGAGCTTCTTCCACACCACGAGGATCGCCGCCACGCTCAGCGCTCCGGCAAGCAGCACCCAGTAAGCCGGGGCTTTCGCATCACCGGTGATGCCGATGAGCCAGGCCGCCACCAGCGGGGTCAGTCCTCCGAAGATGGCAACGCCGACGTTGTAGCCCAGAGACAGCCCGGTCCCTCGCACCTCAGTCGGGAAGATATCGCCCATGACGCTGGCCAGCGGCCCGTAATAGGCGGCTTTCAGGATCGAGAAGATGACGACCACGACGATGAGCACCGTCAGCGCATTGGCCGCGACTACCCAGGTGAAGAGAACCCAGGTGAGCACCATGACCGCGAGTGCCGCTGGAATCATGAAGGTCAACCGTCCGACCTTGTCGCAGAAGTAGCCGGCGACCGGTGTGCAGAGGAACAGCACGAGTCCGGACACAAGCGTTGCCCAGAATCCTGCGGAGCTGTTCATACCGAGATTGTCGACAGCGTAAGTCGGCACATACGTGATGAAGTAGTTGAGGCAGGTCGAGACAGCGATCGCACCGATCGCCAACAGCACCGCGAGTTTATGATGTCGCAGCACCCCTCCGATTGCTGCTGCTTCCTTGGGCTTCTCAGCTTGGGTAGCGGCAAACTCGGGAGATTCGGGGACATGCCGACGTATGTAGAGTCCGACCGGGCCGACGAGGAGTCCGACGATGAATGGCAGGCGGAAGCCCCAGGTCTCGAGTTGTTCCTGCGTCAGCGTCGTCGTTACGGCCACACCGATGACGGAGGCGAGAATTGTGGACATCGCCTGCGAGGTGAACTGCCAGCTTGCAGCGAACCCTCGGCGATCGGGCAGGTGTTCGACCATGAGCGAGGTTGCCGAACCGAATTCGCCTCCGGCGGCAAACCCCTGAATGAGTCGGGCAAGCAGTATGAGCAGCGGTGCAGCCAGTCCGATGACATGAGCCGGTGGCATGAGCACGATCATCAGTGTGCCTGCGAACATCAGCCAGATCGTCAGCGTCAGTGCCGGTTTGCGTCCCTTCCGGTCAGCAAAGCTGCCGAGCACGATTGCTCCGACCGGGCGGATGAAGAAGGACAGAGCGAAAGTGCCCAAGGCCAGCATCACTGAGACCGCATGACTCTCGGAGGGGAAGAACGCCACGGAGATGTAGACGGAGAAGTACGCATAGACCGAGATGTCGTACCACTCGAGGGCGTTGCCGATCGAGGCCGCGGTGATGACCTTCCACGATTTCACCGGTTTGTTCTGAGCGGTATTCTGCGCTGACAGCTGTTCTGTCATGACTGGGCTCCTTTGCCTGCAGTGTGGTGGTGGGTCGGCTTGGTTGTCGGCGACATGGGGTCTCCGACAGCTGGCGGGATCATTTCGAGGAGAACCAGTCGCCCGGACGCATGCGCATGTCCCAGAACATTCCCGTCATGATCTCCGCACCCTGTTCGAGGATCGATACCAGCGCATGCTCATTCGGTGCGTGCTGGTTGCATCCCGGGTAGGAATGCGGCACCCAGACGGTCGGCAGTCCGAGCACTTCGGCGAAGACATCATTCGGAATGGTTCCCCCGAGGTTCGGCTCGACGGCGACGTCGAGTCCGGTCGTTTCGCGGATCGAGTCCACCGCTGCCGTGACGACTCGTGCTTCCGGGTCCAGACGTGTGGCCGGCATGCAGTGTTCGAGCTCGACCGCGACCCCATGGATCCCTTGTTCTTCGAGGAAGGTCCGGACCCGGTTCTCGAAATCGCTGACATCCGTGCCCACGACGTATCGCAGCTGCATGCTCGCCGAGGCGGTGCCGGGGATCGCGTTGACGACCTGGGTCGGGTCGCCCGCATCGAGGGCGAGGACCTCGAGCACATTGAACGCGAAGACCCGTTCAGCGGGGCTCAGGCCGGGCTCGCCCCAGTCCGGATCGGTCTCCGGAGCACCTTCCTCGACGATGTCAGGCAGCTTCGCCACTGCATCGAGCACCGAGGCGGGAGGATCGTCAGGGCGCAGTGCAGGGATCCGAATGACGCCGTTGGCATCCACCAGAGCGTTGATCGCGGCGGCGATGACCGTGGCCGGGTTCCGCAGCCGACCGCCCCAGTTGCCCGAGTGGTGGTCGCCGTCGCGCTCGTGGGCGATGAGCCGGAAATTCAGTGCCCCACGGGAGCCGAGGAACAGCGTGGGGACCTCGGCGGCGATCCGTGGACCGTCGGAGGCGAGGAAGAGCTCGGCCGAGAGGTCATCGGCATGTGCGGCCGCAAACGAGCGCAAGCCCTTGGACCCCGCCTCTTCAGCGGTCTCGATGAGGATCGTGATGTTGTAGCCGAGACTGGCTTCGCCGGTTCCGTGCTCTGCACGGAGGCCGTCGAGCACGGTCTTCAATGCCGCCGTGTTCACGCTGTGCTGGCCTTTGTTGTCGGCAGTGCCGCGGCCATACAGGCGGTCACCGTCACGAGTGAGCACCCAGGGGTCGAGGCCCTCGGCCCACTGCGAATCGTGGGCGAACTGCACATCGGCATGGCCGTAGAGCAGCACCGTGGGCAGCTTCGGGTCCTCGACGCGCTTGGTGATGAGAAGCGGGTGTTCGTCCGATTCCGGATTGTCGTGGATGGTCGAAACGAAATCGAGTTCGTCGAGTTCTGGAACCAGCTCTTCGCTGAGGTAGGCCAGCGCTGCCGGCCCGCCTCCGGGTGCTTGGCTTTCGGTGCGCCGGGCGACTCTGCGGGAGAGTCGATCGATGAAGTCTGCGCCGCGGACGAATTCGCCTGCACGCCGGGCAAGGTCAGTTCGGGTTTCGGGGGAATCTTCCGCACCCTCGCGGACAGTGTTCTCTGCGTTCATGACTGTCAGCATCGCCCAGCAGACGACTCGACAACACCCGGATCCGTCCACACCCAGGTGCGTTTCCCGCACCGAGGTGGTGCGTTTGCTGCACCACCGACGTACTCTGGAGTCGCACCCGGCCGAAGGACGACCACGATGACCGATCTCCGCAGTCTCAAGACCCTGCTAGCCGTCGTCGAATACGGGTCGATCCATCTCGCCGCGAGGTCGATCTTCATCTCGCACTCGACAGCGAGCCGTCAGATCAGGAGCCTGGAAGAGCATTACGGCACACAGCTCTTCGAACGGACGAGTGCCGGAGTCAATCCCACAGCACAGTGCCTGGCCGTCGCGGATTTTGCCCGCCGAACCATCGCCGAGTCGGAACTGCTCGCCGACTCGTTCGGGGAGTACTCGGGCGCGGTCGAAACAGTCTCGATCGTGACGAGCACCGGGTTGGGGCAGACCGTGGTGGCCGATGCCATCAACCGACTGATGCGGATGACTGACAGAGTTCAGGTCAGCATCATCGACCGCGGTTCGGTCGAAGCTCTGCAGGTGCTGCGGAACCGTCGGGCCGACCTGTGCGTGAATTTCTCGGTCTCCAGCCACGAATTCGGAACCTTACCGGGGGTCCGCAAAGTCGCCGAAGTGGAAGCGACGAACTTTGCGATTCTCGACGGACACCATCCGCTGGCTGACCGGTCCAGTCTTTTCATCAGCGATATGACGGACTTTCCTGTCGGAACACTTCCCGCCGGGAACACTGCTCGGATGCGCATCGAGCAGGCAGTCCGGGCCCAGGGGCAGGTCTTCTCCCCGTCACTTGAGGCCACATGTCCGGTTCTCATGCTGCGCTCTCTCGTGGGAACGTCGATGATCGCGATGATGGCCGGGCGAACCATTCCGACGAATCTCAATGCAGTTGGCTGCAAAGCGATTCCGATCGTCGATCCGGATATCGAATCGCGCTACATTCAGGTCCTCGAAGCCGATCCGCGCCGCGAATCCCACGGTCTCGATCTCGTAGTGGAGGCTCTGCAGAACAGTTTGTGAGATGTTCCGGGTTCTTCACATTCTTCTTCTCTTAGAACCGTTCATCCCCTCACTCGGAGGGGAATTCCGGAAGCAGGCGTGGGCCCGAACCGCTCGAGCCGAGCGCGTCATCGGGGTTGAGCACTCGGCAGCTGCGCAGTGAGACGCAGCCGCAGCCGATGCATTCGACGAGTTCGCTCTCCATCCGCTCGATCTCCTTGCGACGGGCTTCCAACTTGCCCCTCCAGCGCTCGCTGATCCGTCGCCAATCGGACTTCCCGGGCATCCGATCGGCAGGGAGATCCTCGAACACCTCGGCCACCTCGGCGAGGAGAATGCCCATCCTCTTCGCCACTTGGATCACCGAAACCCGGCGGAGAACATGACGGGCGTATCGGCGCTGGCCTCCGGCAGTACGGACCGAGGCGATCAGGCCCTGCCGTTCGTAGAAATGCAACGCAGAGACGGCGACTCCGGTTCGTGCAGCCACATCGCCCACGGACAGGATATCGGTCGGCGACGGCTTCTTGTCGCTCATGGACATTCTTTTTCCTCGCTCAGCAGAGACCTATTGACCTCAACTTAAGTTGAGGTTCTAGCGTAATCGATATGAGAGACGAACACGAGAGTGCGATTCCCGAACACCCCTCCGAAGGCGCAACCGCGGATGCCGCCGCAGCGCAGTCGACGGGCGGCTGGCGGGAACTCTTCAGCGCCGAGCATGCAAGCGCCTCCCTCGTCCTCGCCGGCGGCATCGCAGTGTTCGCGATGAACACCTTCGTCACGGCAGCCCTTCTGCCGTCGACGATCGCCGACATCGGCGGGCAGCAGTACTTCGCATGGGTGACCACGGCATTCCTCGTCGCCTCTGTGCTCGCCTCAATGCTCGTCGCCAGAGTGCTCGGTTCGATGGGCGCTGCGTGGTCGTACCTGCTCGCGTTCGGCCTCTTCGCTGTCGGCTCGCTCGGCGCCGCGCTCGCTCCTACCATGGAGCTGCTGGTGATCGCGCGGGTCGTTCAGGGACTCGGCGGAGGTCTGCTCGCCGGGCTCAGCTACTCGGTGATCCGCGATGCCCTGCCGAAGCGCCTTTGGACTCGCGCGACAGGACTGGTCTCGGCGATGTGGGGGCTCGGCACACTTATCGGCCCAGCCGTCAGCGGAGCATTCGCCCAGGTCGGGTACTGGCGCGGGGCCTTCGGTCTGCTGACGCTGATATCGGTTGTGCTCGGCCTTATGGCGCTGCGCAGCCTTCCCCGCGAGGCTTCCGGTCAATGGGACTTCGGCCGCCTTCCGATCCCCTCGCTGTCGCTGCTCGTCCTTGCCTCCGCTGCCTTCAGCATTGCCGCGGTGGTTCACACGGGCTGGCCCACGACGATCGCTCTTGTTGCAGGAGCGGCACTCATCATCACCTTCATCGCCGTCGATCGGACTTCCGCTTCTCCAGTCCTCCCACACATCACCTACCAGCGCGGCAATCCGCTCAAGTGGATCTATCTCGTCATCGGGATCCTCAGCTCCGCGGCGATGGTGGAGATCTTTCTGCCGAAGTTCGGTCAAGATCTCGTCGGCATGCCGCCACTGTTGGCGGCTGTGTTCGGCGTTAGCATCTCGGTCGGCTGGAGCTTCGTCCAGCTGTTCAGCGCGAGTATCGATGATACTCGCACCGGCCGGAGGCTCATGACCCTCGGCCCCATCCTTGTGACCGCGGGGCTGGTCATCTACGCCGCGACTCAATTCGTCGACGCGGAGTGGATCGCTTGGGTCTGGGCCGTAAGTCTGGTGCTCGCCGGCTCCGGAATCGGCCTCGCCTTTCCGCACCTCAACGTCGCGGCGATGAGCAGCAGCGATGACCCCGTCGAAGGATCCAAGGCGGCCGCCGGGCTCGGCACCGCCGAGCTCATCAGCAACACGATCGCCTCAGCACTTGTCGGAGTGTTCGTCGCCGTCGGCGGTCCGGGCGCGACCGGTGCGATGACGATGGGTGCCGGCATCGCCGTCCTCGGCGGCATCGGCATCATCGGTACCGTGATGATCATGCGCGGCACCGAGGCGGCCGCCGCCGTTCCGTCAGATGTCTGAGCTCATGTTCCACCACTTGGATCTTCGGCGACACCGGCCCTGGCGCCTGACCATAATCGAGACATGAGCAACGGAGCCGAGACGACAGCACTGCAACAGCCGACCTTCCCGCTGAAGGCACCCGGAACAGCGGTGGTCCACGCGGGTCCACGGCAGAACCCCCGCATCGTCTCCGTCCGGTCCCGCTGCACCGAGCATGTCCTCGAACTGCAGGAGGGCGCGGACCTGTTCGCCTCACTCGAAACATCCCTGACCGACTTCGCCGTTCCCGGCATCATGGCCGAGTTCGTCTCCGGACAGTTCGGCCATATCGACTATGTCCATCCGGCCTACGGCCCCGATGCCGAGCACCCGATGTCCTTCACCGAGGCATTCGCCGTCGACAGCCCCACGAAGCTTCGCCACGCATCTGCGACGATCGGCTTCCGTGAGGGCACACCGTTCTGCCACGTCCACGCCTCATGGACCGGTGCGGACGGCCAAACCAAAGGCGGACACCTGTTGTCGGGCACTCTGGCGGGGCCGGCAGGACTGACGATCCGACTCTTCACCCTTCACGATGCGAAGCTGATCAGTGAGGTCGACCCCGAGACCGGGTTCTCAGCTTTCGCCCCGACGCCCACCGACCGGGCAGTGAGGAAGTCAGAACCGCCCGAGTCTTCGGGCTCCCCCGAAGCCGTCGTCACCCGCGTACGTCCCGGTGAGATCCTCGACGAGGCAGTCCTCGCCGTCTGCCGCACCGCTGGCTTCGACTCCGCCGAGGTGGTCGCGAGTCTCGGCAGTACGACCGGAGCCGTGTTCACCGATGGCACCGCCCCGTGGCCGGCCGTCGAGTTCACCCATCTGAGCGGCGCCGTGATCGGAGCGCGAAACTCAACTCCACGGATCACCCTCTCCGGCGAAGTCGTCGACGTCGCCGGAGACGTCAGCTCCGGCACCCTCAAGCCTCAAGCCAACCCCGTGGCCGTGACCTTCGAACTCTTCGTCCGCCGCACAGCCTGACCGGACACGTCGCCCAGCCAGACAGGTCCGCAGAGACAACGATCCCCGCACCATCCTGAGGATGATGCGGGGATCGTCCGTTCGAGCTCAGAACACTCAAACGCTCACGACATCACGGCCCCGCCGTCGACGCGGAGGATCTGTCCGGTCGTGAACGCGGCACCATCGGTGGCAAGGTAGGAGACCGCCTCGGCGATCTCATCCGGCTGGCCCATCCGATCGAGAGCCTGCCCTGAGGTGTCATAAGTCTGACCGACGGTGAGCGCTGATTCGACCGGCCCCGGTGCCACCGAATTGCAGCGGATGCCTTGGCGTCCGTACTCCTTGGCCACCCATTTCGTCAGGGCGATGATCCCGCCCTTGCTCGCCGCATATGCCGGCCCCGACCGTGCCCCAGCCTCCCCGTCGGAGACCGCTCCGCCGTTGATGCCCGAGATCGATGAGATGTTGATGATCGACCCCTTTCCCGCCTCGATCATGTGCGGGTGCACGGCGGCCTTGATGAAGTTGAACGTCCCGCCCAGGTTGGTCTCGATATCGCGTTGCCACTGTTCGGCGGTGATCTCATCGATGCCGATGCGCGCGGCCGTGCCCGCATTGTTGACGAGGATATCGAGACCCCCGACGGTCGACACGAACGACCCGACCGCGGCAGTCACTTCCTCGGCGTCGCGGACGTCGAGTGCGAACGCGGCGAACCGCTGATCCGGGTACTCCGTGGCCAACGACGCGGCAGCCTCTTCGGCACCCTTGAGATCGACGATGCCGACCGAGGCGCCTCGCTTGGCCAGCGCAGTGGCGATGGCCAAGCCGATGCCCTGGGCGGCGCCGGTGACCAGGGCCGTCTTGTTCGTGAGCAGATACGGTTCCATGTTTCTCCTTCGACAGAGTTGAGTGAGGCCCGAACTACCCGACCCCGAGCAGGTCAGGCAGCCAGTTCGAGATCGCCGGGATGTACGTGATGAGCAGCAGGGCGACGATCGCGCAGACGAGGAACGGCAGGATCCCGCGCACGACCTCCTCGAGTTTGGCCTTCCCGATGCCCGCACCCACATAGAGGTTGAGTCCGACCGGCGGCGTGAACAGGCCGATCGCGAGGTTGACGGTCATGAACACGCCGATCGTCGTCATGTCCACGCCTACACCAATGAGGATCGGCACGAGGATCGGGATGAACAGGTAGAACGCGCTGATCGCGTCGACAAAGGCACCGACGATGAGCAAGATGATCGTGATCGCCGCGAGGATGAGGTACTTGTTGTCCGTCACCCCCAGCACTGCCGTCGAGATCCGGTCGGCCACCCCTTCGACGGTGATGACGTAGGAGAAAAGGCTGGCCACGCCGACGATGAACATGATGACCGCGGTCGAAACCCCGGATTCGAGGAACACCTTCGGCATGTCCTTCCAGGTCAGCTCCCGGTAGACGAACACCCCGACGATGAGCGCGTACACGGATGCGACGGCTCCCGCCTCGGTGGGGGTGAAGACTCCGCCGTAGATCCCGCCGAGGATGATCACCGGAATGAGCAGCCCGGGGATGGCCTTGACCAGCGCGGTCATGATCTCGCCGAACCCGCCCTCGGGGTTGACCGTGGCTGTCGGATCCGCGGCGCCGACGCTCGATCCGGTGGATCCGGAATTCGCCGAGGCGGCCTTCCCGTTCGCCGTCAGCAGCTGGGTCTTGCTCCCTGCCGCACTGTCACCCGAACCGCCGTTCCCGGCGGAGTCAGCACCGACGGAACCGGACGCCGACGTTCCGGTCGACGTCGACCCCGTGACCGCCTCGGCGTCGGGCTTCGTTCTCACCGGCAGACCGGCGAGCTCACGCACCCTGGGGACGAACAGGGCGGCGATGAAGAACGCAACGGCCATGATGATGCCGGGCACGATGCCGGCGATGAACAGTCGAGAGATCGAGATCTTGCCGAACTCGGCGGCGACGACGGCGAAGATGATGAACGCGATCGACGGCGGCACGACGATGCCCATCGAACCGGAGGCCGCGACGAGGGAGACCGCGTGCTTCTTCTGGTACCCGTTGCGGACGAGTGCGGGGATGAGGATCGCACCGATCGCGGCCACGGTGGCCGGTCCCGATCCGGAGATCGCGGAGAAGAAGAACGCGGAGATGATCGTCACCGCGGCCAGGCCGTGGCGCAGGCGTCCGAAGATGAGGTACGCGAGGTCGACGAGTCGCTGCGAGATGCCCGTGTACTGCATGACGATGCCGGCGAGGATGAAGAACGGGATTGCCAGCAGCGTGCCCGAACTCATCGACGGGAACATCACCGAGGGCACGACGTCGAGGACCTGCACACCGTCGGTGGTCACCAGGGTGACGACGGCGGAGAGGCCGAGGGCGAAGGCGACGGGGATCCCGAGGCCGAGGAAGAGGAAGAAGCTGCCGAAGAGCAGAAGCGCGATCATTTCCGGCCTCCTTCGGAGTCGGTTGAGAATTCGGACGAGTCGATGGTCGGGGCGGCTTCGCTGGCGAGCCGCTCGACGACCGCCTCGGCGGAGGTGTCCTCGTGCAGTGCCGTCCGCAGGGCCTGGAGGCTGCGGAAGATTCCGAGCAGCCCGGCCAAGGGAATCGACAGGGTGAACAGCCATTGCGGGATGCCCAGCGACGGCGTCGCCCGGCCGCGCAGCCCCTGCGCGATGGTCATCTCGCCGCCCCAGATGAGGAGGACGGCGAGGAAGACGACGATGAGCGTGGTGCCGGTGATGAGCAGTGCCCGGCGAACGCTGCCCTTCGCGTTCTCCACAAGGTAGGTGAACCCGAGATGCGCGCCGAGGCGGATCCCGACGACGGCTCCCATCATCGTGAGCACGACAAGGAGGTTGATGGTGATCTCCTCGGAGAAGGCCAGCGAGGCCTTGAAGATGTAGCGGGAGAGGACGTTGACGAAGGTGACGAGGACGATCACCATGAACGAGGCGATGACGACCCAGTCCTCGAAGAATCTGATGACTCTCATCTCACAGTCCTTTCGGGATGAACGCCTGGGACATGTCTGGCCCCCAGACCTTGCGGTATTCGCTGTAGATCGGACCCAGCTTGGCGCGGAAGGCGTCCTTCTCCTCGTCGCTGAGTTCGTTGACCTCCATGCCTGAGTCGGCGAGTTCGGCGATGAGCTTCTCTTCGCCGTCCCTATTCTTCTTGATCTGGAAGTCGTTGGCTTCGCCGGCCAGGCGGCTCACGAGCTTCTGGTCCTCCGGAGTCAGTGAGTCATAGAGGTCCTTGTTGATACCGAGGACGAGCGGGTCGTAGGAGTAGTTCCACAGCGTCAGGTACGGCTGGACTTCCTGCAGGTTCGCCGAGTAGATGACGTCGATCGGGTTCTCCTGCCCGTCGATTGCACCTTGCTGCAGGGCGGTGAAGACCTCTCCGAAGGGCATCGTCGTCGGGTTCGCGCCGAGTCCGCGGTAGAGGTCGGTGTACATGCCGAAGCCGGGGATGCGGAACTTCATGCCCTTCATGTCTTCGGGCGTGTGGATGGGCCGATGCGTGTTCGTCAGCTGCCGCATTCCGGATTCGCCGAAGCCGAGCAGGTGCACTCCGCGTTCGGCGAGGTAGTCGCCGTAGACGTCCCCGCCTTTTCCGGCGAGCGCCTTCTGACCGTCCTCGACGGAGTCGAAGACGAAGGGGGCGGTGACGGCGCCGAAGCGCGGGTCGACGCCGGCGTAGATGATCGGCGAGTTGTAGGAGAAGTCCTTCGCCCCGTCCATGAGCTGTTCGACTCCGGCCGTGGCCTCACCGGCCGACAGCCGTTCGTTGGCGAAGACCTTCATGGTGATCCGTCCGTCGGTCTCCTCGTCGAGGTCCTTGGCGAACTTCTCCGCCGCGAGGTACCACGTCGAGGTCGAACCGGTCGTCACCGTCATCTTCCACCGGTAGCGCTGCTTGCCGTCGTCGGTGGTGCCGAAGTTCGTTCCGCACCCTGCCAGCAGCAGGGCGCACACCATCAGTACGGCGGACCAGACGAGCATGGTCCTCGTCGTCCGTATTCTCGGCACCATTGCCTCCTTGATTTCCGTTATGTCACTGTCGTTGAGTTCGGTGGGGTCAGGCCCCGACCGCGGTGGATTCCGCCGTCCGCCTCATCGTTTCGGCATCCCCGCGTAATGGGTCAGTCCCCCATCCACGGGGATGAGAGTGGAGTTGATGTAAGCCGATTCGCCTGATGCGAGGAACACCGCGAGGTCCGCTACGTCCTCGGGCCGACCCATCTTCCCCGTCGGTGACTGCGCATGCCGAGCGGCGAGCATCTCCTCGACCGAGCCGTAGTGGCCCGAGATCGAGCGGTGGATGAGCGGAGTCTCGATGAGGCCCGGGGCGATCGAGTTCGCGCGGATGCCTTCGGAGGCGTACTGCGCGCCGACGACCTTCGTCAGTTCGATGAGTCCGGCCTTCGACGCCGCATACGCCGGATAGTCATACCCCATGTAGCGCATGCCGCCGACCGAGGACACCGTGATGATCGACCCGTGCCCGGCCGCACGCATATGCGGCAGAGCATGCTTGATCGAGGAGAACGCCCCGGTGAGGTTGATATCGAGGGCACGTCGGAAGCCGTCGGTGTCGAGTTCGTCGACTCCCCCGTTGACGACGATGCCGACGTTGTAGTGGAGCACGGTCGGTCCACCGAGGCGGTCGGCGCAGTGCGCGAACGCCGCGGCCAGGGAGCCTTCGTCGCCGACATCGGCGACAACCGTGGTCAGCTGAGAGTCGAGGTCGACCCCGCCGAGGTGGACGCCCGTGCCGGGGACGCGATCGGCACCGGTGTCGCGGTCGGGCTCACCGTCGGCGGCGGCCGCCTCGGCGAGGGCCCGCGTCGCTTCGTCAAGCGCCCTCGGGTCACGGTCGACGATGCAGACCTTCGCTCCCTCGCGAAGGAATCCGATCGCCGCGGCGAAGCCGTTGTTCACCTCCCCGTCCGGAGTGCCGCAGCCGATGGCCATGATCGTCGTGCCGACTAACCTACCTGTCGGCACTGACACGGCTGCCGTCTCTGTCGTGTTCATCGTGCGCTGCCCCGTCCTTGGGAGTATTCGGCCTTGAGTTCCTTGCGCGCGAGTTTGCCGTAGGCGGTGACCGGCATGGTCTCGACGAAGTGGATCTCCTTGGGCACCTTGTATTTCGCCAGCCCCGACTTGCACAGCGCGGTCAGCCGTTCGGCCAGGTCCTCCGCATCGGCATCGGCCAGCTCGTCGGCATCGGCAACACCGGCACCTTCGTTCCCGGTCGACGGCGCGCGTTCGATGACGGCCACGCCGATCTCGCCCCACTGCGGGTCGGGCACGCCCACGACGACGGCTTGGGCCACCTCGGTGTCGGTGAGGAGGAGCTCCTCGATCTCGCGGGGGTAGACGTTCGAACCGCCGGAGATGTACATATCGGACTTCCGGCCGGTGAGGAACAGGTACCCGCGTTCGTCGAGGTAGCCGACGTCGCCGGTGTGGAAGAGCCCTCCGGCGAAGGATTCGGCATTCGCATCGGGGCGGCCAAGGTAGCCGGCGCACACGGTCGGTCCGGCCACACAGACTTCGCCCTGCTCACCGGCGGGCAGCTGCGCGCCGGTCTCGTCGACGATGACGATCTCGACCCCGGTGCGGGCTCGGCCGCAGGTGCCGATGCCGGCGTCGTCGACGGGGATGGCTCCGTGGTCCTCGGGGCGGAGGATCGTGATCGCTCCGGTCACCTCGGCGAGTCCGAAGTACTGGACGAGGCAGGGCCCGAGCCTTTCGAGTGCCTGGGCCTGGTCGGTCGCGAGCATCGGGGCTCCGGCGTAGATGACCCGCTCGAGGGTGTGGTCCTCGGGTCCGCGGCCTTCTGGGTAGCCGGCGGCGATGCGGTTGAGGATGGTCGGGACGGTGAAGGCGTTCGTGATCCCGTAGGCATCGATGGCCGGCCACAGGGACTCCACGCTGGGCTTGCCACCGGGGTGGATGATCGACGGGGTGCCGCCGAAGACCTGACCGAGCATGTGGATGCCCGCACCGTGCGACAGCGGCGCGAGCACGAGGGACGCCCCCGTCTCGTCCTCGTTGGGAAAGAGGTCGCAGCGGTGATTCATCAGCACCGCGCCGAGGTGGCGGTGCGTGAAAGTCGCAACCTTGGGTCGCCCGGTCGACCCGGAGGTGAAGAAGTACCAGCAGGGATCGTCCTCGTCGACTGCCGAGTCGACGGCTTCTGCCGGTGCGGCTGCCGCCTGCGCCGTGGGCATGTCCCCAATCCAGAAGACGGGGCCGGTGAAGCCGGTGTCTTTGAGAGCGGTGACGAAGTCGGCGTGGGCGCGGTCGGCGATGACGGCGGCGGGGGCGACTTCGGCGCTGATGCCGAGCAGCTCCTCGGTCGACAGGGCCGCGTTCGGTGGGGCGATGACGCCGCCGGAGCGCAGGATGCCCCAGAAGGATTGGATCACCTCGGCGTGGTTGGCCGAGACGAGGAGGACGGTGTCGCGGCGGTCGACTCCACCGGTCTGCAGGGCGGCGGCGAGCGCTTCGGCGCGGGCGTCGAGTTCGGCCCAGGTCCACCGCTGCCCGTGATCGTCGTCGACGACGGCGAGGCGGTCGGGGATGCGGCGGGCGGTCTGGGTGAGGAAGTGGGAGACGTTGACCCCGCGCCGAGGCGTGGGCGTGAAGTCCTTGGCCGGGGACGTCTGAGAGATGGCGCGCATCAGCGGACGCGTTCGAGCACGGAGGCGAAGTTCGACACGGCGGCGCCGCCCATATTGAAGACTCCGGCGAGTTCCGGGGTCTCGATCTGGATGCCGGGCGAGCGGCCGGTCAACTGTGCGGCGGCGAGGGCGTGCATGGACACTCCGGTGGCGCCGATGGGGTGGCCCTTGGCCTTGAGTCCGCCGGAGGGGTTGACGGGCAGGCGGCCGCCGACCTCGGTGGCACCGTCGTCGAGCAGGGTGTGTCCCTGGCCGGGGGCGGCGAGTCCGAAGGCTTCGTATTCGAGGAGTTCGGCGATGGTGAAGCAGTCGTGAGTCTCAAGGAAGCCGAGGTCGTCGATGCCGATGCCCGCAGCCGTGAGCGCCTGCTCCATGGCGGCGCGGGCACCTGCCATCTCGAGCGGGTCGCGTTGGGACAGCGGCAGGACGTCGTTGGCGTTGCCCATGCCTCTCCAGGTCACGGCCTGCGATGCGGAGGCGGCGACATCCTCGGCGGCCATGACGAGTGCCACAGCTCCGTCGGAGACCATCGAGCAGTCGGTGCGGCGCAGTGGTTCGGCGACGTACGGGTTCTTCTCGCTCACGGTGTTGCAGAACTCGAAGCCGAGGTTCTTCTGCATGTGAGCGAGCGGGTTGTGTGAGCCGTTGGCGTGGTTCTTCGCGGCGATCTTCGCGAGTGCTTCGGAGTGGTCGCCGTAGCGGTCGAAGTACTGGCGGGCGATCTCGCCGAAGACTCCGGCGAAGGACTTAAAGTGCTCTTCCTCTTCCCGGAAGCTGGCGCTGAGCAGCACTTCGTTGACGTCGTGGCCGGAAGCCTGGGTCATGCGTTCGGCGCCGATGACCAGGGCGGTCCTGTGGCGGCCGGCGGCGATGGAGTCGTGGGCAGCGAAGATCGCGGCAGACCCGGTGGCGCAGGCGTTCTCGTGCCGGTGGGCGGGTGTGCGGGCGAGCTCGGGGAACACGGTGCCCGGCAGTGCGGCTTCGAAGCCTTGGCGGGAGAGTCCGTTGTTGAAGACGCCGACGTGGATGACGTCGATGTCGGCCGGTTCCAGTCCCGCCTCGGCGATGGCGTCGCGGGCGACGTCGGCCATCATCTGGGGCAGCGGTGATTCGGATCGTCCGAACTTTCCGTGGGACCAGCCGATGATCGCAGGTGAGGACATGGACACTCCTTCGGGTACCGGGCTCTGCGGAACGAGCACTGTCCTCTCATACTTTCCCGGTCCCACCAGCTGGTCAAAGAAAATCCACCATATGGAACATTGGTGTCGTTCAGCCGAGCTGGTTGCGCACGGCCTGAGGCGTGGTCCGGTGTGAGTCACTTCGCGACGAGGAACTCCTCGACGACGGCGTTGAACGCCGACGGATTCTCGAGGAACGGAAAATGCGAGTTCGCCTCTTCGACCGGGAACACGTGAATGCGTGCGTCGGGAATCTGTGCGGCAACATAACGTTGGGAATCGGGGTTGACGTGGCTTCCATCGCACCCGAGTACAAGAGTGGGCACATCAATGTGGGGCAAGACGTCTCGCCAGTCCTGAGCGCAATGGTCGAAGAGCAGTGGGACCGCGGCATAGGACGGGAACGATTTGATCTCCTCGGCGACGAAGTTCCATACCTCTGGATCGGGTTCTCCGGAGAACATTCCCCGCACGAAGTCCTCACACACCTGTTCACTGTCAGGTCCGTTGAGTGCACTGCCCAGCTCGAGGAGTCCGTCAACACCGAAGATCGCACCGCATTCGCGTTGTTCGTCCTCAGTCAGCCACGGAACCGCTGCGACGGCAGCTGGCTGGTCGACAGCGATGAAACGTCGAATCCGTCCAGTACCGTACTGATCGATATAACTCCAGGACACGGAGACACCCATCGACCAGCCGAGAAGGTCGACTTCGTCGAGTCCGAGGTCTTCGAGAAGATTGCTGAGATCCTGAGCCAGACGCGCGATACGGTAGCCGTGGTGAGGTTTCCCAGAAAGTCCGTGACCGCGCTGATCAAGCGTGATGACTCGACGGTTCTCCGCCAGTCCGGCGAGCTGGTTGCGGAACATGGCCTGGGTCTGGCCCCAGCCGTGAAGCATGACAAGCGGAACTCCGCTTCCTCCGCTGTCGCGGTAGGTTAGGTTCACTCCGTCATTGGTGGTGAAAACAGGCATGGCACGCTCCTTCAGAAAGCACCGGTCCGGTGAACAGGCAGAGCCGACCCGATGAGTCGCCATTGCACGAAACTCGACGCAGAGAAGACCCCTTTGTGACCTCATTTCGACCCTGTCTCGCTATCGTCATCGTTCACGTTCCGCGAGGCAACGAAAATCCACCATATGGAACATTGGTGTCGGCCTTCTAAACACCACCACTGGCGTAGCCGCCGAAAAACGGGCGGAGCGTCGAGAAACGGGCGCGCACACCCGTTTCTCGACGCTCCGTGCGTTTTTCGATAAAGCCCCGCCAGCTCGGCGGCTAGCCGAGTTGGTCGCGCAAGGCCTGAGCCGTGGTCCGCGGATCGTAGCCCTCGGCCACTCCCTCGACGATGACGATGTCGGTGTCGATATGGCGCGAACGCAGTGGGGCGATGTCCTGATAGGCCGGTGAGTCCCACCATTCGTGAGCGAGCCGAGCGTCGGGGAAGGCGATCATGACGACGTGTCCCGGCCACCGCCCTTCCATCACCTCGTGGGCGGTGCCGTGGACGAGGAACTGTCCTCCGAAGGGTTCGAAGGTCTCGCCGATCCGGTCGATGTACTCGGCGACCTCGGGGTGCGGCGCGAACTGCTGCAGGTGGGCGATCGCGTAGGCGGTCATGGTGTCACTCTCCTGTGTTCTCTGTGTGCTTCGATGAGTTGCGGTGGTGCGATTGATCTCCGTGGTTCGAGGATTTGCTGCCGTGGGACGCCTCGCCAGCAGGCGGCGTCACATCGGTGTCTCGCGCCCGTCCAGCCGGCGGTGACCGCCGGACGAGTACCAACAGAAACAGAGCAGCCAGCCCGAATCCCGCCGCGGCCAGCGGCAGGACCCCGGGACCCGCCTCGGTGAGCACGGCCCCGCCGACGGCGGCTCCGAACGCGATGCCCAGGTAGGTCCCAGAAGTGTTGAGCGCCAGCGCCTGTCCAGCGAGGGGTCCGGCAAGTCTGTGCAGGCGCATCTGGATCGCGGGTGAGTTCCAGAAGGCCATTCCGCCCCACACTGTCGTGACGATGAGCACGAGCCAGATGGGCACTGGCCGGACAGCCCACATCGCCCACATCGCGACCATGGCGGCGATGATGACGCCGATCCCGAAGAACAGTGCCCGCCCCGGACCCCATCGGTCCGCGACCTGACCGCCGAGCCAGATTCCGGCCATGCCCGCGAACCCGGAGAGCCCGAATGCCGCTCCCCGTTCCTCGACTCCCGCTCCGGCGGTCGCACTCAGATAGGGCGCCAGGTAGGTGAGGACCATCATCGTCCCGGCCATGAGCAGGCAGTTCGCAGCGAGACTCACGGCGATCGGGGCGCGCGTGAGGCTGCGCAGCTGTTCTGACAGTCGTGGAGAGCGGTCGCCGCGGGCGCTTCCGGGAACAGTGAGGAGGACTCCGATGAGCGCGAGCATCCCGGCTACGGCCACGGCCAGAAAGGTCGCCCGCCATCCGAATGCGCCGCCGATCCACGTCCCCAGTGGGACACCGAGCGCGATTGATCCGGTCACCCCAAGGGAGACGGTCGCCAGGTAGCGGCCAGTCTTCTCCGTCGGCGCATGGGACGCAGCGAACGCGAAGATGGCCGGGGTGGCGCTGGCTGTCGCCGCGGCCGCCACCACCCGCAGAACCATCAGCACGGCGAAGGACGAAGTTCCCACCGCGCCGAAATTCGCTAAGGCGAAGATGATGAGCGCGACAAGGAACAGCCGCCGAGGCGGGACCTGGGCGAGCGCGACAGCTGCCACCGGCGCGGCCACGGCTACGGTCGCCGAGAATGCCGTGACGAGCTGACCGGCCCGACCTTCGGTCACCCCGAGGTCGGCTGCGATCTCGGGCAGAATTCCGGCGATGACATAGTCGTCCGTATAGAGGACGAACGAGACTGCGAGCAGGACGAAGAGCCAGGGCGGCATCACGCTGACCGATCCGCACCACCGAGCCGGGGCCGGTCCCGGCTCGACGGCAGATGAGTCCGGCCCAGCCTGCGCAGGTGGGTTTTCAGCACAGCGAGACCGAAGAGGCTGGCGCCCGGAGTCGCGAGGGCAGCGATCCCGACGACCACCGGCGCAATCTCTCCGCCCTGAGCGAGAAGAATCTGCGTCGGCCCTTGGAGAGCCACAACGCAGCACCCGGTCCAGGTCACCAGCCACGCCGCGCGCGGCCATCTCCCGAGATAGCGCGAGAACATCGGACACAGCAGGCAGAGAAGGCCGAACAGCGCGGTCACCGCCAAAACCATCCGCTGTGCCGGCTGCTCCATTCCCTGGGGCCCGGTGCTTCCCGGTCCCGTGATCGCCCAGAAGGCCATGGCGCAGCTGAAGGGCAGGATGCCGAGCGCACCGCAGACGATCATGGTCGGCGACGGTGCCGGGGGCGGAGTGTGCAGAAGATCGCCCCAGCGCCGGATCACATAGGCTCCGACGACGATCGCCATCGCCGTGCCCAGAGCGCAGAATCCTGCGTAGACGAGCCCGAACACCCAGGGATGCATTCCCTGTTCGGCCAGTCGCACCTCTCCTTCGATGAGCGCCTGAATGAGAATGCCCGGCGGCAGTCCCAGCAGTATCGGGCCGAGGAGCCCGGCCGCTCCGGCGCCGAGCACGAACACCACGGGTGCCGGAATGCGTCGCGCCCATGGTCGTGTCAGCGCCACCACGAAGACCACGCCCACCACCATCATCGCGAGAGTGATGGTGTTACCGATGAGAAAGCGCGGCGCAAGCATTCCCTCGCCTCCGACCGACGTGGTCGAACCGACCGACGAACCGCTCAGCCACAGGACCTTGAAGACGAGATACGGCAGAACCGCGACGATCGCCGTGATGATGGCGGCGCGCTGCAATGATGTCACAGGTGCAGGTGCTGATATCCGTGCGTTCGTCACGGCGACTCCCGAATTAGAGGACGTTCTCTAGATGCTAGTCTCTAGTTTGAGGTACGGTGGCTCGACGGTCAACCCTTCGAACGAGAATCCCCGATTCGCCGGACTGATCCGAACACCTGGAGCGAGAGGACGTGACAAGCATGGCGAAACGCGCACTCTATTCGCGGGACGATATTCTCTCGGCGGCCATCAGCGCTGTCGGCCGACGCGGCCATGCCGCCACAGTGGCCGATGTGACGCATGAGCTCGGTGCACCGTCGGGTTCGATCTACCACCGCTTCCCGACTCGGGAGTCGCTGTTCGCTTCTGCCTGGATCCGGTGCGTGCACCGATTCCACGACACGTTTGCAGCGATCACGGATGTCGATGACCCGCTCGAGGCGATCGTCGAGACCGGCCTGCTCATCCCCCGGTTCTGTCGAGAGAATCCCGACGAGGCCCGGACTCTCACCCTCTACCGGCACTCAGAATTGCTCGCCGACCCGCCCAAGGGACTGCTCGATGACCTCACAGGACTCAACGATCCCGTGGTCGCTCATATCTCCGAACTCACGCGACGCCGGTTCGGCGAAGTCACCCCTCGCGGCTTGCAGCTCGTCGCCCTGGCCTGCCGAGACACCCCGTACGGCATGGTGCGCGGCTTCATCGGCGGCGAGATCCCCGCCTGGCTCGACCAGCCGATCGCCGCAGGCATCGCCGCGATCGCCTCGTTGGACCCCTCAGCCGACCACTGATCACTGAACCTTCCCGCCGAGAAACTCATGGAGCGTCGAGAAACGGGTGTGTACCCCCGTGTCTCGACGCTCCATGCGCTTTTCGATGAAGTCCGGCGGCGACTCCTCGCTGAGAATTCGAGCCGCCCGGCATCACCCTTTGAGGCGAGTCATCTCCGGGTCGAAGAGCGGCTCGGCGGTGACCGTGGCCGGCAGGCGGCGCCCGAGGTACTCGATCTCCACAGCGTCACCGACCGCCAGAGTGTTCGGCAGCCAGGCGTAGGCGATCGACTTCCCGATCGTGTATCCGTAAGCCGCCGAGGTGACGTAGCCGTCCGCGACTCCCGATCCGTCCGATCCGTCCGACTTCGCCGAGGCGGTCTCGCCGTCCGCGACACCCGACCCACCGACCACGTACACCGGCTCTTTGCCGAGCACCACGTCAGAGGGCACGTCGAGGGTGAGGCAGGTCAGTTTCGTCGTCGCGGCTGCGGCCCTCGACTCCAGCGCGGCCTTGCCGGTGAAGTCGTCGGTCTTCGACGCCTTCACGGCGAATCCGAGTCCGGCCTGAACCGGTTCGTGTTCGCTGGTCATATCGGTGCCGAAGGACCTGAACCCCTTCTCCAGTCGCATCGAGTTGAAGGCTTCGCGGCCTCCGGCGATGATGCCGAATTCCTCACCGGCTTCCCACAGCACGTCCCACAGTCGCGACCCGAGATCCGCCGAAGTGTAGATCTCCCAGCCGAGTTCGCCGACATAGGACAGGCGCATCGCCGTAACCGGCACACCGCCGAGCACCGCCGGCTTCGTGCGGAAGTACTTGAGTCCGGCATCGCTGAAGTCCTCATCGGTGACCTTGGCGATGACATCCCTGGCCAGCGGGCCCCAGAGACCAATACAGCAGGTGCCGGGAGTCGTCTCGCGCACGGTGACCCACTTGGACGGGTCGGCGGCAGACTGGTGCCTGGCCGCCCGCGAGATGGCCGCGAGGTCGATGTTCGAGTTCGCTCCCACCTGGTAGGTCTCCTCGTCGAGGATCGCGACCGTGATGTCGCTCGTGATGCCGCCGGCTTCGTCGAGCAGCAGCGTGTAGCTGACCGCTCCCGGTTTGCGCAGCATCGACGAGGTGGTCATCCCGTGCAGCAGTTCGCCCGCTCCGGGGCCGGTGACCTCGAAGCGCTTGAGCTGGGTCATGTCGAACATCGCCACCGAGGTGCGCGTCTTCCACGCTTCGGCTGCGGCGATGGGCGAGTGGAACTGATCCGCCCAGGCGTCCCGTTCCGGTGCCGCCCACTCGGCCGGCATCTCCGACAGCAGAGCGGCGTTCGCGTCGAACCAGTGCGGCCGCTCCCAGCCGGAGGTTTCGAGGAAGAACGCACCGAGTTCCTCCTGCTGCCTCCGGAACGGGCTCGAGCGCAGGTCACGCGGGGAGACTCGTGGCTGCAGAGGGTGGATGATGTCGTAGATCTCGACGAAGTTCTGCTGGGAGGTCTTGCTGACGTAGTCCGCTGACGTCTGCACATCCTCGAAGCGGTTGAGATCGATTCCCGACAGATCGGTCTTCGACCGTCCTTCGGCGATGAGCTCGGCCACAGCGCGGGCGATGCCGGCGCCATGGGTCACCCACACCGCCTCGGCGACGAAGAATCCGTCGACCTGCCGGGACTGTCCGACCAGCGAACCGCCGTCAGGGGTGAACGAGAAGATGCCGTTGAAGCCGCGCTGGATCTGAGTCTGAGCGAGTTCGGGCAGCAGTGTCTTCGTCGCCTCCCATTCGGGGGCGAAGTCGTCCGGGGTGAACTCGAGGCTCGAGGGCATCCGTTCGCTGGTGATCTCGTCGGGTGAGTAGGTCTGCAGCGTGTCGAGGTCGACGGGCATCGGCCGGTGTGCGTAGGAGCCGATGCCGATCCGCTCGCCCCATTCGCGGTAGTAGAGGTCCTTGTCCTGGTAGCGCAGGATCGGAGCCTGCGCACCGGCGGGCTTCTCGTTCTTCCCCACCAAAGACGGCACCTCGGTGGTCCAGGCGAACTGGTGTCCCAAGGGCAGCAACGGGATCGAAGTACCTACCATCTCACCGATCTTCGGTCCCCAGAATCCGGCGCAGGAGACAACGATATCGGCAGGAATCCGGTCATCGCCGCAGATCACAGCGCTGACGCGACCGCCTGTGGTCTCGACATCGGTCACCGTTGTGCGATCACGGAATTCGACCC
Source organism: Brevibacterium sp. CT2-23B (assembly GCF_013168765.1). Lineage (NCBI taxonomy): Bacteria > Bacillati > Actinomycetota > Actinomycetes > Micrococcales > Brevibacteriaceae > Brevibacterium > Brevibacterium sp. CT2-23B. The sequence goes on from NZ_JABBYK010000005.1 coordinate 28,549, forward strand.
CTGCGGCACGGGCACGGTCGATGACGATCTGAGTGCCTTTCGCCGCCAACGCGAGCCCGTCACCCGGGGTGAGCAGACCGCCGTGGACCATGTCCCGGTTGAGCATGGGGAAGAGCTTCGCGCACTCGTCGGCGTCGATGACGTCGGCTTCGACGCCGTAGGAGCGGTTCCATCCGGCTCGACGGTGCAGATCCTGCAGCCGATCTTCGGTGGTGGCGATCTCGAGGCCTCCGACGGGCAGGAACGATCCGCGCCCGTCGGCGTCCTTGAGCGAGGTGAGCTTCTCGATCGTGTACTGCGCGAATTCGGTCATCGACTTCGACGCGTTCGAGGAGAAGACGAGTCCCGGGGCGTGTGAGGTCGAACCGCCGGGGATGTTCAGCGGGCCCTGTTCGATGAGGAGGGTGTTGGTCCAGCCCAGCTGCGCGAGTTCGTCGGCGAGGTTGGCGCCGACGATGCCGGCTCCGATGATAACGACTCGTGGTGATGAGATCGGCACTGAGTACTCCTTGTTGTTAACGGTGGTAGAGGCAGTTGTCGCAGCAGACGCCGGAGCGGAGCTCAGTCGTCCAATGCGGAGTATTTGGTTTCCGGTGCCCAGAAGAGCGAAGCGATGAACCCGACCAGGGGGAAGACCGCCGCAATGAGCAGGGTGCTCGAGACACCCAGGTGTTCGAGCGTGACCGGGAACAGATAGGTCGCTCCGGCCGCACCGACTCGACTGAATGCCGCGGCGTAGCCGACGCCGGTGCTGCGGAACCGGGTGGTGAACATCTCCGGCGGATAGACGTACTGAATGCTGTTCGACGCCGTGATGATGAGGACGAAAGCGCCGAAGACGATGAGCACGACCACTGACGGCAGCTCAGTCCAGCCGCCGAGGAAGACGAGCAGGACCACCATGAGCGCGAAGGTCCAGTTGACGAACGCGCGTCGGGGCAGCAGCCACAGCAGCCACAGTCCCACGCCGGCGCCGAGGAGCTGGAGCCCGTTCATGAGCAGATCCGTGGAGAATCCGCTGTTGAGTCCGAGGTCTTCGAGCACCGGCACGATGAACGTGAAGATCGCGAACAGCGGACCAACCTGGCAGAACCAGAACAGTCCGGAGTAGATCACCGTGCGAACGTCGTTCTCGCGGAAGAAGTCGCGCAGGCGGGTCTTGACTGCCTCGGTCGGCGCCGGCGGCAGTCCGTACTGCGGGCCATAGTGGGCGGCGACGATCGCCTGCGCCTCGGTCGTGCGTCCCTGAGCCTGCAGCCACCTCGGCGATTCGGGCAGGGCCATGCGCAGGATGAGCACGACCAGGGCCGGCACCGCGCTGCTGGCCAGGAGCATTCGCCACGAATCCGCGTCCCAGACGTGGGCGACGACGAATGCCGAGATGAACCCGATGAACCAGAACGCCGCGATCGACCCGAGCAGAACGCTGCGGTGGCGGCGCGGGGTGAATTCGGCCAGCAGAGCGGTGCCGACCGCGTATTCGACGCCGATGAGCAGGCCCAGCAGCAGCCGCATGGCCACGAGGTCCCACGTGCCGACGACGAAGAGCTGGGCCAGCGAGACGACGACGAAGCCGACGAGGTTCCAGAAGAACACCCGCTTGCGCCCATAGCGGTCGGCGATCCGCCCGAAGAACAGACCGGAGACGAAGATCCCGATGAGCGCACTTGCTGCGATCAGTCCCTGCCCTAATGCCGACAGCCCCAGCTCCGCGGCCGCCGGAGCGACGGCACCGCCGATGACGCCGAGGATGTAGCCGTCGATGAAGATCCCACCGAAGGCCGCAACCGCGACGAGGAGCACGAGCCGGTTGAGCGGGGCCTCATCGATCGAGATCCGCCCGGCATCGGTCCGCTGCGCGAAAGCATCACGACGGACCGGCTCGATGCCGTCGATGTCCTTCTGCTGTGTCATGTGGTCTCCTTCGACTCACCGAACGAATATGGTAGTCAGCGCCCGGTTCAGGCGTCGATGACGAGGTCGGTCTTCGCCGTCGAGCAGCACGGCAGGAACTTCCCCGCGTCGATCTCTCTGGCGCGGATTCCGCCCAGATGGTTCATCTCGACATCGCCGTCGAGCTTGACGACCTTGCAGGATCCGCACATGCCCTCCTGACAGTTCGCGGGGATCTTCACCCCCGCCTTCCGCGCGGCCTGGAGGACCGTTTCGTCCTCCCCGACGCAGACGTTGAGGCCGGTGCGCACAAACGACATCGTGTGCTCACCCTGCCCCACAGTAGGCAGTGCGGCCGGGTCGACGACGGCGATTTCGTCATCGTCGCCCGATCCCCCCGCCGAGGCGGCCGCCCCATCCCCAGCCGGGACCGCGGGCCCAGCGTCGGACGCAGATCCGGGCCCCACCTCGGCGAGGTTCTCATCGGTGACCCCGACGACCTCGATCTCGACCTCGTCGTCGACGGGCACGACCGCCTCGGCGTCGACGGCTTCGGTCGGTGCGCCGACCGCCTCGACCGGTCCGTCGGCGTCGTACTCGGGTTCGTACATATCGAGCGCGGCCGGCTGGGACTCGAAGTATTCCTCGGTCGTCGCCGCGATCTCCTCGGCGATCTCGCCGGCGATGGCGACTTCCTCGGCGTATTCGGCCCGGATCTCACGATCGCCCGAGAAGAACTCCATGAACACCGAGGTGTCGTCGACGCCGACTTCGCGCAGCAGTTCGGTCGCGGAGTTGAGGTATCCCTCCGGGCCGCAGGCGAAGACCTGCCGACCGTTGGCGTCGGGGACGAGCTCCTCGAGAAGCGACGTCGACAGCCGTCCCGTCCGCCCTTCCCATTCGTCGCCGCATTCCCGATCGCCGAGGCAGTAGATGACCTTGATCCGGAAATCCACGTTCGCGAGGAAGTCGAGTTCCTCGGAGAAGGCGAAGGAGTCGGGGGCGGCTCCGTGGTAGAGGAGGACGACATCGGCCTGGCCGGGCAGCGAGTGGACGGTGCGGATCATCGACATCAGCGGAGTGATTCCGGCTCCGGCAGCGAGCAGCAGGAACCGTGCTCGCCGGTCATAATCGGCGAGGTGGAACGCACCGACCGGGCCGAGCATGTCGAGGACGGTGCCGGGGCGGATATTGTCATGCGCCCAGGGCGACACCTTGCCCTTGGGGTCGCGTTTGATCGTGATAGAGAACGTCCACGGCTCGGTCGGGGCCGAGGAGATCGAATAGCTGCGCGACACCGGCTCGGCAGTCGGTCCGTCGATGGGGAAGTCGATGTTGATGTACTGCCCCGACCGGAACGCCAGGGGCGCCCCGTCCATGCGACGGAAGACGAAGACCATCATCCCTCCCGCCTCGGGGATGGTCTCCACACATTCGGCGGCGAATTCCTGCGGGTGCCACGGACCCAGCGCGGTGGCGGCTCCGGCCGGCCCCGAGGCGCTCGAGAGCACGCGGTTCCAGGGCATCTCCAGTCCGCGCACCCGCTGGGCCAGCGGCAGCGCGGGCACAGCGGAGGATCTCATCCGACGTGCTCCCGCATCCGCTGCACGTACCAGTTGATGAAGGCTTCGACCTGGTATTCGCTCTTCATATACGGACCCTGCTCATAGAACGGACTCGCCGCTCCCTGCTGGCAGAGTTCGACGAAGGCCTTGTCCTGCAGGTTGGTCTGCTTCCATGTGTGCGTCAGGGTCTCAAGGTCATAGTCGACGCCTTCGACGGCGTCGTCGGCGACGAGCCAAGTGGTGCGCACGAGGGTCTTCGAGGCACTGATCGGGAATGCCGCGAAGGTGATGACGTGATCGCCGAGGAGGTGGAACCAGGAGTTCGGCTGCAGATGCATCGAGCAGCGGCCGAGGCGGAAGTCCGGCAGATCGCCGAGCAGCTTCTTCGACAGCCGGCGCCCGTCTGCCGAGAAGGACTCCCCCGCTCCGTCGAGCGATTCGCGGGAGATGCGGATGCCGCCGACCCGGGTGTCGAGTTCTTCGACGACTTCATAGGGCAGGCCGTAGCGGCGGCAGCGGTATTCGAGGGAGGCCTGCGCCTGCTGGTTGCGGTCCCAGACGTCTTCGAGGTGGGGCGGGATCGTCTCATCGGTCAGGCCCCAGGTCGGGAACAGCGAGCACGCGAGTTCCGGGTGGCCGTCGCAGTGGTAGCACTCGCGGTTGTTCTCCATCACGAGCTTCCAGTTGCCCTCTTCGACGATGTTCTGCTGATAGGCGACTTTCGTCTTCGCCAGCTCATGAGGGGCGATATAAGGTTCGAAGATCTTCGCGGTCTCGTGGAAGTCCGTCGGCGGCTCTTCGGCCAGGCAGATGAACACGAGTCCGGCGGCGATCTTCCCGTGCGCGCGTTTGAGTGCGTAGCAGGACTTGTCGAAGGTCATCTCCCCCGGCGCCGAGGCGTGGATGAGGTCGCCCTCGGGGGAGTACGTCCACGAGTGGTAGCCGCAGACGAGGTTGCCCGTCGTTCCCTGCGCATCGGTGAGGACTCGTGCCCCGCGGTGGCGGCAGACGTTGTGGAGGACGTTGACGCCGCCGTCGTCGTTGTGCAGGACGATGAGGGAGTACGGACCGTAGTCGAGCGTGACATAGTCACCCGGCTCGGGGATCTCGGCGACGCTGCACGCGAAGACCCAGTGCTGACCGAAGATGGCCTGCATATCGAGATTGAAGAGGTTGGGATCCGTGTAGAACGGAGCTTCGAGCGAGAAGCCTGTCCGACGGGTGTCGAGTCGGATTCGGGTCTCGTCGAGCTTCTCCTCGGTGAATCCCGCAGGGAAGCCCTTCTTCGTCGGTGCCAGGTTAGTAGCTGTCAATGCTCATCTCCCTTGATGTCTGCCTGCAGCGGCCCACCGATGGAAGGGGCGAAATCCTCGGCGGAGACCGCGGAGACCGTGTGCTGCCGGAACGATCTCGACAGTCACACTAGCGAGGAACTCCCTGCAGAAAAAGCGCGAGATTTCGTTACATATTCTGCGGATTCACTGCATAATTGTGCGCATGATCGATCCGCGCCTGACGACACTGCGCACCTTCGCCGCCTGCGGCACCATCGCCGCCACCGCCGAGCTCACCGGCTACTCCGCATCGGCGGTCTCCGGCCAGCTCAGAGAGCTGCAGCAGTCCCTGGGCATGACCCTTCTCGTCAAGGACGGTCGCGGTCTGCGACTGACTGCGACGGGGCGCTACCTCGTCCGCCGCTCCGACGAACTGACCGCCGCATGGGAGGACATCCGCGCCGGCGCGCTCGGGGCCGGGGATCAGGCCCCCACTCACTTCGGAATCGGGGGCTTCTCGACCGCATCCTCGAACCTGCTCGCGCCCTTGGCGGCGAACCTGCGGGCTTCACGGCCGAAGGTCCGCGTCCACGTGATCGAGGCGACTCCGACTCGCTGCTTCGAGCTCCTCGTCGCCGAGCGCATCGACCTCGCCGTCATCGTCTCGATGCAGGGCAATGTCCAGGTCGAGGAGGATCCCCGCTTCGAGAGCATCGACCTCCTCGACGATCCCCTCGACGTCATGGTGCCTTCAGGCCACCCTGCGGCGGGCAGGGAGTCGGTGACTCTCAGCGAGCTCGCCGGTGAGGATTGGATCACGGCCGGCCCGGGCTCGCCCTATCATTCGCTCTTCATCGCCGCGTTCACCGCCGCGGGAGTGACGCCGACGGTCGCGCACGAGTCCGCGGAGTGGGAGACGTCGGCGGCCCTGGTCGGCGCCGGGGTCGGAGTGAGCCTGCTGCCGAGGCTGGCCAGCCTCGCCGGAGAGGACAACGTCAGCCGGGTGAGGCTGACGGGCACCGGGAGACTGAGCCGGAAGATCATCGCCGCTGTCCGCGCCGGCAGTCGCAGATCCCCGCTGATCAGGGATTCCCTTCAACATCTGCGCACGACCTCCCAGTACATCCTCTCGACGCGCCTGCGCGAAGACTCCTGAAACGGCACCTCTGCCCGGCCACCGACACGGGGGCTTGACAGAGCTCTCTCACGACGGCGAGACTGCATCTAAGTCTGATGTCAGACTGATATGTCAGAGCTGTCGACGGGTTCCCGTTCGTCGCACTCGCATATCGAATTCCCACGCTTTCGCACCCATGGAGGCTCAACGATGAGCAATAAGGCAATCAGCTATGCAGGTCCCGGGAAGGTCGAGGTAATCGACACCGAGTACCCGGAATTCGTCCTCAAGGACGGGCCTGGAGTCAATCCCGCCAATATCGGCCGCAAGGTCGATCACGGTGTCATCCTCAAGACGGTGGCGACGAACATCTGCGGCTCCGACCAGCACATGGTCCGGGGCCGTACGACTGCCCCGGAGGGTCTCGTGCTCGGACACGAGATCACCGGTGAGGTCGTCGAGGTGGGCCGAGACGTCGAATTCGTCAAGGTCGGCGATCTCGTGTCGGTGCCGTTCAACATCTCGTGCGGTCGCTGCCGCAACTGCAAGGAAGGCAAGACCGGCATCTGCCTCAACGTCAATCCCGATCGTCCGGGCTCGGCCTATGGCTATGTCGATATGGGCGGCTGGGTCGGCGGCCAGGCAGAGTACGTGCTCGTACCGTATGCCGACTGGAACGTCCTGAAGTTCCCGGACAAGGATCAGGCGATGGAGAAGATCCTCGACCTCACGATGCTCTCCGACATCTTCCCCACCGGGTTCCACGGCGCCGTCAGCGCCGGCGTCGGGGTGGGTTCGACGGTCTACGTCGCCGGTGCGGGCCCGGTCGGAATCGCCGCGGCCACCTCGGCGCATCTGCTCGGTGCGGCCTGCGTCATCGTCGGCGATCTCAACGAGGATCGACTGGCTCAGGCCCGCGGATTCGGGTGCGAGACGGTCGACGTGTCCAAGGGTGACCCGAAGGACCAGATCGCGCAGATCCTCGGCGAGCCCGAGGTCGACTGCGGAATCGACGCCGTCGGCTTCGAGGCGCGCGGACACGGCAAGGACGCCAGCCACGAGGCGCCGGCAACGGTGCTCAACTCGCTCATGGACATCACCCGAGCCGGCGGCAGCCTCGGCATCCCCGGCCTCTATGTCACCGGCGATCCTGGCGCGCCCGATGAGGCGGCGAAGGAAGGGTCGCTGTCGATGCGCTTCGGTCTCGGATTCGCGAAGTCGCATGTGTTCGTGACCGGCCAGTGCCCGGTGATGAAGTACAACCGGGGGCTGATGCAGGCGATCCTGCACGACAAGGTCTCGATCGCGAAGAACGTCAATGCGACCCCGATCCGCCTCGAGGATGCCCCGCAGGGCTACGCCGACTTCGACTCCGGTGTCGCGAAGAAGTTCGTCCTCGACCCGCACGGCCTCATCTCCGCCTGAGGCTCTCAGACCTCACGCTGAGCCCGAGCTTCTCATGGCCGAAAGCCGGGTGAAGCGGTGAGAAGTGGTCGCAATCGGATACTTTCAGGACGACCTCCTGAGTATCCGATTGCGACCACTGTTTTGTGCCCCATGGACCGAAAAGAGAGCACCCAAGTGACGTATCTTGCATGGCAGAATTTGCCACGCAGTCGTGTGTAGATGCACTCGAGCCTAGGTCCCAGCCAAAGAAAACATTGCCGTTGCGGCCAAGCGCGAGGATAGACCACATTCGCCTTGACCCTTTTGATGCATGCAACATAGCATCGGGCTATGCAGAATTCTCCCGATTCCCCGCCACCCACGCTTCTCGAGCGTATCCGGTCGAAGATCACCAGCGGCGAACTGGAACCGGGCAATCCGCTCTCCGAGGTCTCCCTCGCACAGGAGTTCGATGTCAGCCGAACCCCGATCCGAGAGGTCCTCAAGCAGCTCCAGCTCGAGGGCCTCATCGAAATCCGCCCAAAGGTCGGCACCTTCATCCGCGAGCCGAACCGACGCGAGATCGTCGAGCTCTTCCAGCTCAAGGAGGTCCTCGAAGGCCTGGCCGCCGCCCTGATGGCTCGCCGCGGGCCCTGCCCGGAACTCGACCAGCTCGAAGAGATCGTCGCAGCATCAGAGGTGTCGTCGAACGCAGGCGACACAGACACCTACGCTTCGCAGGTTCAGGACTTCCACCAGACCCTCGTCGACGGAGCGGACAACAACAAACTCGTCGAACAGTACTCGCGCCTGATGAATCAGCTCGCTTACTTCAGACTCGTGCGCAAAACTCTCAACCATCCGGGCAGGGCAGTGGACTCGAGCCGAGAGCACCGCCAGATTCTCACGATGATCCAGGACAAGGACCCGTTCGGCGCCGAAACGACGATGCGTGCGCACGTGTTCGCCTCGACCCAGGAACTCCTCGTTCCACAGACACGCACCACCCTGTCTCTCGAGCGCGACTCCTGACTTCCAGAAAACGGCCGGACCACCTGATGCTGAGCCGTCGCCACCTCTGACGCACGCCAGCGGGGCCGGGAAACTCTATGTTTCCCGGCCCCGTTGGCGTACGCCGTCAGGCGAACTGGTCACCTCACTGGAAGTTCGGAACCACCTCGTCGATGAAGAGCTGCAGGGACGCCTTCTTCTCATCATGGCTGAGCGCGTTGTCCGACCAGAAGCTGTACTCGTCGTAGCCGAGGTCCTCGTAGTGGCGGATGCGTTCGGTCACCTCCGCCGGGGTGCCGATCATCGCTGACTTGTGCAGCGACTCGAGCTCGAATTCGGGGCGGTCGGCGAAGTTCTCCTCCGGGGTCGGATCGAGGAATCCGTCGATGGGGTCCTTCTTCCCGAAGGCCCACGACGAGAACGTCCGGTAGTACTTGTTCACCCCGGCGGCACCCACCTTCCAACCGTCCGGCTCCTCCGGGGAGTGGACGTAGGTGTGGCGCAGCACCATGATCTCGGGGCGCTTCTCGACCTCGGGATGGGCGGCGACCGCGGTGTTGAATTTGTTCATCAGGTCTTCGACCTCACGGTCGTCCTTCATCAGCGGCGTGACCTGGACGTTGCAGCCGTTGGCGACGGCGAAGTCATGAGTCTCGGGGCTGCGGGCGGCCAGCCAGATCGGAGGAGTCGGGGTCTGCACCGGCTTCGGCACGGCCGTCGAGACGGGGAACTGCCAATGCTTGCCCTCATGGGCGTAGTCACCTTGGAGCAGTTCCTTCATCGCAGGAACGAGTTCACGCAGGTATTCGCCGCCGTCGGCTGCGGGCATGCCGTCGGCCATGCGGTTGAACTCGAACTGGTAAGCACCGCGGGCGATGCCGACCTCGGCCCGACCGCCGCTGAGCACATCGAGCAGCGCGACTTCGCCCGCCGCACGCAGCGGGTGCCAGAAAGGGGCGATGATCGTGCCCGATCCCAGTCGGATCGTCGACGTCTCGGCGGCCAGGTAGGCCAGCTGCGGCATCGGGCTCGGCGAGGAGACGTACTCCATCGAGTGGTGCTCACCGATCCAGACAGTGCCGAAACCTCCGGCTTCGGCGATCTTGACGAGCTCGACGAGGTTCTTCCAATGCTCTTGAGGGCTGACCGAGTCGTCCCAGCGTTCCATGTGCAGGAAGAGTGAAAAGCGCATGATGGTTCCTTTCCCAGCGGAGGCCTCCGTGCCTCCGACATGTTCTTCAGTGATGTGTGATCGCCGTGGCGGTATTCAGCCGTCGGTCTCCCGAACACCGGCCGCGGCACTCTCGCGTTCAGTGATCGTCGTGTTCGTCCGCGACCAGAGGTCCTTCTCTACTTCGCGGACGATCACGGTGATGTTCTCGTCGGCGGCTCCCGTCGTGGATGCGGCAACTTCATGAACTCCGGCGATGAGGGCACGCAGCTGTTCGGGAGTGCGCCCTCTCGCGATCGAGATATCGATGAGCGGCATGATCTCACCTGCCCAGCACGAAGGGATCTGCGACCGGCCCTTCGTCGGTGTTGATCCATACGCTCTTGAGCCTGGTGTACTCGTGCATCGACTCAAGACCGTGTTCGACCCCGACCCCGGAGTTCTTGAAACCCTGCCGAGGAGACATCGGCGACATCGCCCGATACATGTTGATCCACACGGTGCCAGCATCGAGTCGCTGCGACATCCTCATCCCGCGGGCGAGGTTCTGCGTCCACACCCCGGCAGCCAGTCCGTATTCGGTGTCGTTGGCCAGCCCGAGGACCTCCTCCTCGGTGTCGAAGGGCATGATCGCGGCAACCGGCCCGAAGATCTCCTCCTGGCAGATGCGCATATCGTTCGTCGTCTCCGTGAGAACGGTCGGTTCGAAGAAGTACCCGGGCAGACCGACATCGGGACGATTGCCCCCGTAGGCGATCTGTCCGCCTTCTTCCTCGCCGAGGCGGACGTATTCCTCGACCTTGTCCCGCTGAGCCGCGAAGGCGAGCGGTCCGAGCTCGGTGTCCTCGGCCATGGGATCGCCGATGACGATCGATGCCGCCCTAGCGGTGACCTTTTCAAGGAGTTCGTCGTAGACCCCGCGCTGGACGAAGACTCGAGACCCGGCGATGCAGGTCTGTCCGGCTGCGGCGAAGATGCCGGCGATGACGCCCATCGCCGCATTGGACACGTTCGCATCGTCGAAGACGATGTTCGGAGACTTTCCACCCAATTCGAGCGTCGATCCGATGAAGCGGCCGGCCGCGGACTTGGCGATGGCCGAACCCGTCCGGGTCGAGCCGGTGAATGAGATCTTCGCCAGCTGCGGTGCGTCGACGAGGGCCTGTCCCGCCTCGGCGCCGAGGCCAGTGACGACGTTGACGGCGCCGGCGGGGAAACCGGCCTCGTCCGCAAGTTCGGCCAGGCGCAGAATCGTTCGCGAGGTGTATTCGCTCGGCTTGATGACCGTGGTGTTCCCCGCCGCCAGCGCCGGTGCGAGCTTCGAGATCGTCAAGGTCATCGGCGAATTCCACGGCGTGATGAGTCCGACGACGCCGAGCGCCTCGCGCTGGGTGAAGTTGATGACTTCGGGCGAATTCGTAGGGATCTGCGATCCCTGCACCTTATCGGCCAGTCCCGCATAGTAGTAGAGGTATTCGGGCAGGCCCTGCAGCTGCCCCTTCATCTCGCGCAGGAGCTTGCCGTTGTCCTGACTCTCGAAACGGGCGAGCTCCTCGGCGTTCTGCCCGATGAGGTCGCCGAATCGGCGCAGCAGGTGCCCTCGCTGCGTCGGCGTGGTCCGTTGCCAAGCGGTGGAGTCGAAGGCTCGCTGCGCGGCCTCGACTGCCTGTGCGATATCGGCGCCTGTGCCGCGAGCGAAGCTGTAGAGCGTCTCAAGGGTCGCAGGGTTCGTGCTCTCGAGGTATTCCCCGTCGGCGGGTGCGCGATGCTCCCCTCCGATGAAATGGTCGAGTCGCGTAGTCATCATCGACTCCCTTCTGTGTGGTTGATCAGGGCGCGGAGGTGATCGGTGAGCACCTCAGGGTGGGTGACGGGCAGCATGTGGCGTGCGCCGGAGACGATCGCGACCCGTGTGTCCGGAATCCGGTTCGCGATCCTCTCGCTCATCTCCGGAGTCGATCCCGGGTCGAGTTCGCCGGTGATCGCCAAGGTCGGTGAGCTGATCGCATTCAGCTTCGATTCGAGCTCCCGGTCGCCCGCCGCGAAGACGGCATAGGCGTGGCGGTAGGAATCGGGGTCGTTGGCCAGAAGCACAGGCCGCGTCTCGTCCCGCAGCGTTTCGGAATCTCCCTCATCTTCCGGGAACCATCGGTCGAGTGCTCGTTCCATGCTGCCGCGGAAGTCCGACTCCGCTCCTTCGAGTCGCCCCTGCACTGCGGCAGATTCCTCCTGCGTGCGAGCGCACACGGAACTCACGCAGGTGAGGCTGCGCACGCGCGTCGGCTCCTCGATCGCGATCTGCTGGGCGACGAGCGAGCCGAGGGAGAACCCCACGAGGTGCACTTGACCGGCCGGCATCCGTGCGAGCACATCAGATGCCATCGCCGCCAGGTCCGTGGGGCCGGTCAGCGGCGGCTGCGCACCGTGTCCGGGCAGGTCGATCGCCGAGGCGGTCCTGGACAGCAGTGCTTCGACCCGTGACCATACCGTGCGGTCGAGACCGACCCCGTGGAGCAGCACGACCGGGACTTCATCGTCTGTCGGCATCGTCCGTCTCGTTTCCTACTGCTCGGTCGAGAGCGAAGCGAGTCGCTGCTGCGGGCGACCGCCGGTGGAGCCCGCGAGTGCAATGAGGATCTCGCCGGGGTGCGGAGCGTCCGCGACCCTCCACTCGAAGGTCTGGTGATGAGACCGGATCGTCGCGTCGGTGAAGTGCTTCAGAGGGATGTCGAAGACAGCTCCGGCCTCGCCGCGCTTCTCCACAGCCGGCAGAAGAGTCGAGGCCTGCGCGGCGTCGCGGAAGTGGTTGCCGAACTTGAGGGTGTGGATGAGTGCCGAACCGTGCTCGATCTCTCCCGAGAGTCCGACGATCGCGGCCTTGCCATAGGCCTCGAGCGTGCCGCCCAGAGCCTCCATGACCCGTGGAGCGAGAACAGCGCCGAGTTCGCTCGCCGTCGCGTCGATTCCCGGGCCGAGGTCCTCAACGAAGCCCTGCCCATGCCAAGGGTTCTCGATGACTGCCGCCACGGCAGCCACAGTGATGACGGGGTCCGTTCGCCGTCCGCCTTCGGCCAGGATCTCTTCGGTCACCGTCGTGATCTTGCGAATATTCATTTCGTCAGTCCTTTCAGGATTTCGGTGGTCACAGCACCGTCGGTGCGACGGTCGCCGATGCGGGCGAAGGGCCTCGGCCCCGTTGAGGCCGCCGCAATCACACAGAGTTCGTCAGCCTTCGGAGCATCGGCAAGTCGCAGGTCGATGGTCTGATAGTGGTCTCGCGAGGTGGCGTGGGTCTTGTGCCACATCGGCACCCTGATCGATGCCGAAGGACCCGATCGACCGTCGGCGAAGCAGAGAACAGAAGTGCCTTCAAGCATCTCTCGCATGATATTGCCGAAGTACGGAGTGTGGATGAGAGCCCCAGCGTGCTCAAGTTCTCCATCGACACCGACGACGGCACCCTTGCCGAAGGCCTCGATCGCAGAAGCCGGCCCGAGCGCGTCAAGCAGTCTGTCGGTGAGCACTTTTGCGAGCACCGGTGCAACCTGTTCGGCAGCCGGCGCCAGATCGGCCTGCGTGTCCGTGCCCGCCCAGGGATTGGCGAGCACGGCGATGGCGGCCGCCTGCGTCAACGGGGCATCCGGCGAGGCTCCGCCGTCGGCGATGATCTCTTCACGCTGCACGGTGATCGATCGGACACCGAGACGCCAGGCGAGCTCGTCGAAATCAGCCGGCAGCTCATCGAAATCATTCAATCGATCGAGGCTGGGCTTCTGTGCTCCGAGGCCCGGCTTCTGCAGCCGTGTCGGGGTGGTTGTCATGCGTCCTTCTCTCGAGTTTGTTGCATACAAGGAATCTACTTGCATGCATCGAAGCATGTCAATAGCTCTCTTAGATTGCGCGTTTTACGAGTTTTTCACGATCTATTGACGAATGCATCACACTCTATCTACGCTATCTAGCATGCAACAGATCACGATTGAACAGCTCAAGACAGAAATCCGCGCAGTGTGGCACGAGGCCTGGGACAGCGGGCGCACCGATGCGCTCGATTCGCTCTTCACCGACGACTACCAGCGAGTGTCAGCCAACTCCGGTCGGACCATGACCGCCGAGGAGACGAAGGCCGAGATCAATGAGATCCGCGCCGCCTTCCCCGACCTCACAACGACGATCGACCACATCCTCATCGAAGGCGACCAGGGCGCGATCTACTGGCACTCGGAGGGCACTTTCACCCAGCCGCTCAACGACGTTCCGCCCACAGGACAGCCGGTGACGACGCACGGTTCCAATCTCATCCGCCTCGAAGAGGGCCGGATCGCCCGCGAAGAGGTCACCTGGGATGCCCACGAGCTCCTGGCCGATCTGGGCCTGAAGTCCCTGTCCTCGGCATTCGAGGCTCAACCCGAAGTCGTCACCGATGACCTCTCCGGAGAGCCCTCGGCCGATGCCCTCAAGGCCTTCAACCGTCAGTTCATCACCGGCGTCACCGTCGTCACCACCACAGACGAGGACGGCAAGCCGCGCGGCCTCGCGGTCAACTCCTACAATTCGGTCTCTCTCGACCCGCCGCTCGTGCTCGTCTGCGTACAGAAGACCTCGTCGACGTATCCCGCGCTCTTCCGCTCAACGCACATGGGCATCAACATCATGAGCCGGAATCAGCGGGACACCATCGGCACGTTCGCGTCCAAAGCCGCAGACAAGTTCGCCGAGCTCGACTGGCACAAGGGAGCCAGCGGCTCTCCACTCATCGACGGCTCAGCAGCATCGATCGAAGTCGAGATCAAGGAGCGCTTCCAAGCGCTGACCCACACGGTCTTCATCGGACGTGTCCGCAGTGCCGAGGCATCCGAGGACGAGCCGATGATCTACAAAGCCGGTCGCTTCTTCGACAGCGAAGATCTCACCTCTCTCAACTGATCTCGCCCCGCCCTGGCGAACTCCGATGCCGCCCGAACCCCTCTCCCTACGACACACGAAGAAGTGGAGTCCTGATGTATTCCGAACCCGACCATGACCCCAACGTTGACGATGACAGTGGGGAACGGAGCGGACACCGCCGCGCACAGCTGCCCGGCAGCGGTCTCGACTCTCTGACCGGGCCGAGCCCGGCCGTACGCTATGCCGATTCCATGCGGCACCGACCTGGACGCGTCTTCTGGATCTCGATCCTCGGTGTCGGCACATTCACGTTGTGGGGAGTCCTCTCTCCCGACGGCATGGCTGCGGCGATGACCACTGCCATGGATGCTGTCGCAGCGAAGGTGGGATGGGTCTATCTCGTCCTCACTCTCGGGTGCATCGGCCTCCTCGTCTACCTCGGTTTCGGTCGTTTCGGCCGAGTCCGCCTCGGCGCTGACGATGATCGCCCCGAATACAGCACTTGGGCCTGGCTGACGATGATTCTCTCCGCGGTGATGGGCATCGGTCTCATCAGCTACGGTGTGGCCGAACCGATCACCCACTTCACCACCCCTCCGCATGGGCTCGCCGACCCCGGCACCAACGAAGCCGCCGTACGTGCTCTGCAGTTCTCCTACTTCGACTGGGGACCGCATGCCTGGGCCGTGTTCGGTGTCTTCGGCCTCGCCATCGCCTACTCGACTCACCGGCGCGGCAACACCGGACTGATCTCCCCGATGCTGCGGCCACTGTTCGGCAAGGCAATGGACGGCTGGCTGGGAAATGTCATCGACATCCTCGCCGTCATCGCCACGCTGTTCGGCACGACCACGTCGCTCGGCCTCGGTGCCTCGCAGATCAGCGAGGGCCTCAACCGAGTCTTCGGAATCCCGAACGAGCTATTCGTTCAGATCATCATCATCCTCGGCATCACGGTGGTCTTCACGCTCTCGGCACTCTCGGGAGTCAACCGCGGGATCAAGTTCCTCAGCCAGACGACGGCCGTGCTCTCGATCTTCCTCGGCCTCTTCGTCCTCATCGTCGGGCCGACCGGGTTCATCGGAAACCTCTTCTTCCGCTCGACGGGTGAGTACCTCAACGACTTCTTCAAGGTCAGCCTGCTCACTCCGCTGGTCTCGGGTGATGTCGAGTGGTACCAGTACTGGACCTACTTCATGATGGCCTGGTGGCTGAGCTGGGGCGCTTTCGTCGGCGTCTTCCTCGCGAAGATCTCGAAGGGGCGGACCGTCCGCGAATTCGTCCTCGGCGTCATGGGCATTCCCAGTCTTGTCTTCTTCGTCTGGTTCACGATCTTCGGAGGCACCGCGATCAAGATCGACATGGACGGTGATGGCGGGATCGGCGCGGCAGCGGCCGAAGATGTGAATTCGGCGTTCTTCGAGACCCTCGAACATCTGCCCTGGGTGGGCCTCACCTCGGTGATCGCGATTCTTCTCGTCGTCCTCTACTTCGTCTCGGGTGCGGATGCGAACACATTCGTGCTCAGCATGCTCACGTCTCGCGGCACGCTCGAGCCGAGCCGATGGGTGCTCGCCGTCTGGGGTGCGCTCACGGGAACATCGGCGATGGTCCTCTTCTTCGCCGGAGGACTCGCGGCACTTCAGCAAGCGGCGATGCTCTCCGCCCTGCCGTTCGCGGTCATCGTGGCGCTGCTCGGCTACTGCATCGTCAAAACGCTGCACGAGGATCAGACGATGGATGCGTACCGCACGGTGCGGCGCAGGGACCTCGAAACTGGCGGGACAGGCACGCGCGGCGAAGAGTCCGTTGATATCGATGACACCACCGTCAAGCCGGCACCCGCCGCCGACTGACCCCGCTGGCAGACTCCACCGACTCAGACGGAATCTCGAAAAATGGTCGCAATCGGATACTTTCAGGACGACCTCCTGAGTATCCGATTGCGACCACTGTTTTGTGCCAGAGGTGTCAGCGCTTCTCCTCGTCTTCCAGCCGCGCAAACGCCAGGTGGGCGAGCGCTGCAGCCTGATCCCCGAGCAGCCCGTCGTCGAAGACCACCCTGGGTGAGTGGTTCGTCTCGGCGTCCGGGTCGATGCCCTCGGGTGTTGCGCCGAGGAACACGAATGTGCCCGGCACTTTCTGCAAGACGAATGAGAAGTCCTCGGACCCCATCCGCGGATGCTCCATCTCGACGACCCGCTCGGACCCGAATACTGAGCCCAGTCGCTCGAGCACGACCGTCGACTCGGCAGGGTTGTTCACGGTCACGGGGAATCCCACTTGGAAGTCCACCTCGGCGGTGCAGCGGTGAGCCCGGGCGATGTTCTCGGCGATCTCCGTCACCCGCTCCTGCAGCAGGGCCACAGACTCGGCGGAGAGGAAGCGGATGGAGGCGGTGAGCTTCGCCGAGTCCGGGATGACGTTGCTGGCCTGCGCGGCTTCGAGCTGAGTGACCGAGACGACGACGGGATCGAAGATGTCGAAGGACCGACCGGTCATCGTATTCAGGGCCAGCACCACCTCGGCGAGCGCCGGCACGGGGTCGCGGGTCGCCTGCGGTTGACTGCTGTGTCCGCCCGCCCCGTGGATGGTCAGGTTGAGGTCGGCGAAGCCGGCCATGAGCGGCCCGCCCTTCGTCGTGAATCGACCTCGAACGTCGGCTTCGACGTGGATGCCGTAGGCCGCGACGACCGGGACACCGGCGGCTTCGAGCACGCCCTCGGCGATCATCGGCTCGGCCCCGCCTTCGACCTCCTCGGCGGGCTGGAACATGAAGATGATCGATCCGGGGATCTCCTCGCGGTGGGCGGCGAGCAAGCGTGCGGCGCCGACAAGCCCCGCCGTGTGCAGGTCGTGACCGCACGCGTGCATGTTCCCGTTCTCAGAGGCGAAGTCGAGGCCGGTGTCCTCGACGACCGGCAGCGCGTCCATGTCGCCGCGCAGCAGCACCGCGGGCCCGGGTTTCCCGCCCTTGAGGACGGCCACCACCGAGGTGAGCGACTCCCCCGTGGTGATCTCAAGTCCCAGCCCGGCGAGCTCATCGAGCACCGTCCGCTGCGTGAAAGGAAGGTCGAATCCCAGTTCGGGGTTCGCGTGCAGCTTCCGTCGCAGGGAAATGAGATCGCCGAGGTGGCCCTGAGCTTCGGTGCGGAAATCTGGGGTGGTCATGGGGCTCCTCATCGTGTGGGTGGCGTGCGGTTCGGTTCGACCGGTTCCGGTCGACTGCTGTTACCAATCTATGCCCTGCGGTGGTCAACGCACCCTTGTTGCCGGTCTGCACGGGCAAGTAATGTTGATTACCCACGTCACTCAACGAGGAGACCGAGCGTGCGCATCATCATTACTCAGAACATCACCCTCGACGGTCGTGTCGAGATGCTCGACGACTGGTTCGATCCGCAGGCCCAGGACGAAGAGCTCTCGGCCGAACTCATGCGGCAGTCCGCGAACGAGGACGTGCTGCTGCTCGGTCGGCAGACCTTCGAGGACTTCCGCGGCTATTGGCCGAACGCCACCGATGACACCACCGGAGTCGCGGACCACCTCAATCAGGTCGACAAACGCGTCGTGTCTTCGACGTTGACCGAACCGGGCTGGCAGAACACACAGATCATCAGCTCCGATCCGCTGCGCGCGGTCGCTGACCTGCGCGAGGCACCGGGACGCGATGTCATCGTCACCGGCAGCATCACCCTGGCCCACGAACTTATCGCGGAGGGACTCGTCGATGAGTATCGGATGTTCACCTATCCGGTATGGCAGGGTCGCGGACGCGGTTACTTTCACGACGGCGCGCACTCGGCCAGACCGCCGCGCCTCAAGCTCATCGATGCGAAGTCCTTCCCGAGCGGCATCACCTACTCGGCCTACGAGCCGAGCGCCTGAAGCACCATACGGCAGGACCGAGCGCCAGAGCCCGCGGACGGCACTTGCCCCTGTCTTCAGTCCGCGTGAGTGCGTTCGAAGTCCTTGCCCCACTCGTTCATCGCCTCGACGATCGGTTGAAGGCTGCGTCCCAGATCGGTCAGTGAGTACTCGACGCGCGGCGGCACTTCCGGATAGACGGTGCGCAGAACCAGACCGTCCTCCTCGAGCTCGCGCAGCTGCCTGGTGAGAGTCTTCGTGTTCGCCAAAGGCACCAGTCGCCCGAGTTCGTTGAACCGGCGAGTTCTCTCGAGCAGATGCTTGATGACAGTGAGCTTCCAGGTGCCGCCGACCGCCGAGACTGCCACCTCGACAGGGCACACCTCCATCGCGCGCCGGACCGGCAACCGCATAGGCACCTCCACAGGGACAGAAATGTCCGTACTAGACGCTCGTACTCTAAGCACCCACGATGGAGACATGCAATACGATGACACCCGTTCGACCGTCCTCTGGCTGAGTGCCCACCCCGAACCACGTTCGCTCAACGGAAGCTTGCGCACGATCGGAATCGAGCATCTGCGCACACTCGGCCACGCCGTCGTCGAATCCGATCTCTATGCCATGGAATGGGACCCGGTGGTGCGTCCGCGCGATGCCAGCATCCACTCATCGGATCGGTTCCGCATCAGTGCCGACAGCCGCGCTGCGCACCTCGCCGGCACCCAACCTGACGCGATCGTCCGCGAGCAGGAGAAGCTGCGACGGGCAGATGCGCTCGTCATTCAGTTCCCGCTGTGGTGGTACGGGATGCCGGCGATCCTCAAAGGCTGGTTCGACCGAGTCTTCGTCAGCGGCTTCGCCTTCGGCACCGACGAGACTACCGGACGACGGCTCCGCTTCGAGCAAGGACCTTTCACCGGCAAACGCGCGCTCGTCATCACCACACTCGGAGATCGTCCGCACGCCATCGGCCCCCGCGGGAAGTCCGGAGAGCTCAGCGAACTCCTCTTCGGCCTCCTGCACGGGACCTTCGCCTACACCGGCATGAGCGTTCTCGAACCGTTCGCCATTTCCAGCGCCGACCGTATCGACGACCTGACGCCGATCCGCTCCCGACTGACAGACCGCCTCGGCGAGCTCTTCACTGCCCCGACGATCCCCTACCGGCCGCAGTTCACCGGCGAGTACACCACCGATTGGGAACTCGCGCCCCACCTGTGCCCCGGAGAGCACGGGCTGCGGATCCACACCGCCTGCTGACCGGACGCTCAATACAGATCCGCCGCCCGTCGTACGCCGCACTATCGAAAGGCCCACCGAACCCATGAGCACAAGTGCCGTCGAACCCTTCCACCTCCACCTCCCGCAGTCCGAAATCGATGACCTCAACCGCAGGCTCACCTCTGCCCGCCTGCCCGAAGCAGAGACCATCGCGAGCCAGATACCGGCACCGGGACCTGGCCGGTGGTCCCAGGGTGTCCCGCTCACCGACCTCGTCGACCTCGTGGACTACTGGCGAACCGACTATTCGTGGCGAAACTTCGAGACTCGGCTCAACGAGATCGGCCAGTTCCGCACCGTCATCGACGGACTCGGAATCCACTTCCTCCACCGCCGGTCCTCGCGACCCAACGCAACCCCGTTGGTCCTCACCCATGGGTGGCCCGGCAGCATCGCCGAATACGTCGATGTCATCGACGAACTAGCCGAACCGACCGATCCCGAGGCACCGGCGTTCCACTGCGTTGTTCCCTCACTGCCGGGTTTCGGATTCAGCGACAAGCCGAGCAGCACCGGCTGGTCGACGGAGAAGATCGCCGAAGCCTGGGTGACGCTCATGAGCAGGCTCGGTTACGACCGCTTCGCAGCCTTCGGCGGTGACTGGGGAGGGGTGATCACCACGATCCTCGGCGGACGCTTCCCCGATCATCTCATCGGAATCCACACCACCTACGCCCCTGGCGTCCCCGACGCATCACTCGACGAGCTGACAGCAAGCGAGCGCGCATGGGCCGAAGACGCTGCAGACTTCTGGGCCAATCGGGCCGCATATGCCCATCAGCAGGCCACCCGCCCACAGACCATCGGATACGGCCTCGTCGACTCGCCGGTCGGACAACTGGCGTGGATCCTCGACAAATTCGCCGAATGGACGGACACCCGCGACAGCCCCTTCGAGAAGATCTCACGGGACCGACTGCTCGACAACGTCTCTCTGTACTGGCTGATGCGCACCGGTGCCTCCTCGGCGCGCATCTACTTCGAAAGCCACGACTCCCTCGACCCCGATCTGCGAGTCGACGTTCGCACGGCTATCACGATGTACCCCTGCGATATCGAAAGGTATCCGCGCGCATTGTCACAGCATCGCTACCGGCGCATCGTCCGCTGGCAGGCGGCCCCGAAAGGCGGACACTTCCCGTCCCTCGAAGCACCGCACGAGTTCCTCGCTGACCTCAGGGCCGGTCTGACGGCAATCCTCACGCCGTGCCGAACATGACTTTCCGGCCGTCGGGGTCCTCGACCGTGACGACGACATCGTCGACCGCCACGAGCGGAGTGCCGGCATTCTTGATCCGTTCGAGGAACTCCGCCTGATCCGGGATCCGGAAGTACAGGTGCGTGAGATTCGACTCCGTCACCGGCGGGAACGCATAGTCGGCGAACGCCTCGGCCGAGTGCAGAGCCACCTGCACTCCCCCGGCCTCGACGACGAAGTAGGAGTACTCCTCATCGCCCTCGGTCGTCAGCGGCAGCCCCGCGATCTCGCGATAGAAGGCGGCGGTCGCCTCGGCGTCTGTGCAGGTGAGGAACACTCCGCGAAACGTCGATTCCATGGCCAACTCCCTTCGCTGCGGATGGCACGGACCGTGCTCCGTACGATTCCGGTAGCCGCAGTGTATCCGCCGAGGCGGCCGACCGTCAGTGCCCGATCGACGAATCCGAGACGAACAGAGAACACCCGGGGCCTCCCCGATCCTGCCGACCGCAATCGTCCTTGCCAAGCGACGCACATACTCCACACATTCTTCGGGGAGTCGGCACTGTTAGCCTGGCAGGCTGAAACCGATGAGCAGGAGTGAATGTGCGAACGAACCGGTGGCTGCTCGGCCTGGCCATGTCCGTATCCGTGGTGGCGTTGGCCGCCTGCGGCAGTCAGGGCGACGAAGCAAAGCCGAAGGAGTCCTCGGCCGCGGCCGAACAGTCCCCCGGCGCCGACTCTGCTCAAGACCAACAGGGCCAGCAGGGCAAACCGAACACGAAGGACATTCCGAAGGTCGTCGCCGAGGTCAACGGCGAGAAGATCCTCAAGGACGACTTCGTTCCCCTCTTCGAAACCCAGTATCAGCAGATGCAGATGCAGGCTCAGCAGTCCGGACAGCCGGTCGATGAGAAGGGCCTGAAGAAGCAGACGGTCGAGAACCTTGTGAGCACCGAAGTGCTCGTCCAGGAAGCCGACAAGCGCAATATCGACGTCTCGGACAAGGACATCGACAAGGGGCTCAAGGAATCCGCGAAATCGGGACAGATGAGCGAGAAGGACTTCCTCAAAGCCATGAAGGACCAGGGCATGGACGAGGAGAACGTCCGCTCGGAGCTGAAGAACCAGCTGAAGATCGAGCGCCTCGTCGAGGACGAATACGGTGAGTTCGAGGTCAGCGGCGAAGAGATCGGGCAGGCCTACGAACAGGCGAAGTCCCAGCAGGAGCAGATGGCGCAGCAGGGCGGCCAGGGCCAGCAGGAGATGCCGCCGATCGAGGACATGCGTCCCCAGCTCAAGGAACAGGTGAAGAACCAGAAGTCTCAGGAAGCAACGCAGAAGTTCGCGAAGAAGCTGCGTAAGCAGGCCGACGTCACGATCCACCTCTGAGCCCCGAGAGCCACGGACGACATCCCACTTGGCAAGAAATTGCCGCCTTTTCTCAAGAAAATGCTGAGTGTTCCTCGCATTTCTCTTGTGTGGAACTTACTCTGAGGTGGACTCTCCGGTCGGTCAACTGACCGCCGGCCGCACCTGCCGTCCGCTGACCGGTGTCGACGGTGACACGAGTTCCACTGCAGAAAAGGACTTCCCGTGGCTTCCATTCTCACGCGCTCGGCGATCGTCGCGCCGAAGAACTTCAACCGGTGGCTGATCCCACCGGCCGCTCTGGCCATCCACCTGTGCATCGGCCAGGTCTACGCATTCAGCGTCTTCAAGATCCCCTTCATGTCGCACTTCGACGCCGGTGAGGTCTCGATCGGCTGGATCTTCTCGATCGCGATTCTCATGCTCGGCATCTCCTCTGCCGTCTTCGGCCCCTGGGTGGAGAAGAACGGCCCCCGCGCCTCGATGGTCGCGGCCGGAACCTGCTGGGTCGTCGGCTTCTTCATCGCCTCGCTCGGCATCATGACCGGGCAGCTGTGGCTGGTCTACCTCGGCTACGGAGTGATCGGCGGAATCGGTCTGGGCATCGGCTACATCTCCCCGGTCTCGACCCTGATGAAATGGTTCCCTGACCGTCCGGGCCTGGCCACGGGACTGGCCATCATGGGCTTCGGCGGCGGTGCCCTCATCGCCAGCCCGATGTCGAACCAGCTCATGGCCCTCTTCGGCGGCGGCTCCGACCCGGAACACCTCGTCGCCGGTCTGACCCCGACCTTCGTCACCCTCGGCATCGTCTATGCCGTCGTCATCGCCGCCGGTGCCTTCGTCATCCGCGTCCCCCACCCCGAATGGACCCCGAAGGGCTTCGACCCCTCGAAGGTCGAGGCGAAGCCGATGCAGACGAAGGGCAACGTCTCGGTCCGCAATGCCATCCGCACACCGCAGTTCTGGCTGCTGTGGGTCGTCCTGTTCCTCAACGTCACCGCGGGCATCGGCATCCTCGAGAACGCCGCCCCGATGATCCAGTCCTACTTCGGCATCACCGCGGCCGCAGCGGCCGGCTTCGTCGGTCTGCTCTCGATCGGCAATATGGGCGGCCGGTTCATCTGGTCGACGACCTCGGACTACCTGGGTCGAAAGAACAACTACATGATGTACCTCGGCGTCGGTGCGATCCTCTACCTCGTCGTCGCCCTCTTCGGCGGCGGCTCGATCTTCCTCTTCGTGCTCGCCACCCTCATCATCATCTCCTTCTACGGCGGCGGGTTCGCCACGATCCCCGCCTACCTCAAGGACCTCTTCGGCGTCTACCAGGTCGGAGCCATCCACGGTGCCCTGCTCACCGCCTGGTCGGCGGCCGGTGTGGCCGGTCCGCTCATCGTCAACTCCGTCGTCGAGGCCGGCGAGGTGGCAGGGAAGGAAGGCCCCGAGCTCTACACTCCGGGAATGTTCATCATGGTCGGCGCGCTGGCCATCGGCTTCATCGCCAATGTGCTCGTCCGCCCGGTCAGCGAGAAATACTTCGAACGTGAAGAGGACGTCGCCGCCAAGCAGGCCGCCGCCCTCGAAGAGAACTGAAGGAAGGGTCAGATCATGAACGATTCCACCCCCGTAGCCCACGTCCCCGACTCCGGATCGCCGCAGTCCCCCGTCGGCGGCGCCTATAAGGCCGTCGGCTCCGTCCTCACCGTTGTCGTGGTCGGCGGCCTCCTCTGGGGCCTGTCTCTGACCGTGGTCAAGGCCGTCGCGATCTTCACCGGCTGAGACTCCCTCAGACAGGATCCCCGCCAAGGCGGTTCCCCACCCTCACCTAGCCGAGGCGGCCCCTACGCAGCCGCCCACCCGCCGTCCTCGACGCGGGCACCCTTCCGATCCCCGGCAGAACCATGGTTCTGCCGGGGTTCGGTCGTCTTCAGTCATGGTCGGACCGGCCGTGGACAGCCCTGCTGTGACCCCCGACCGTCTTCCTCCCCCTCAGTGAAGAATCTTCGCCGGCCCCTTGCCAGCGACTAACTTAAGTGCTTAACTTACAGCATGGATCTCGCTCATGAACTCCACGACCTGGTCCGCTCACTCGACCGGTGGGCGGAGCAGATGCTGCGCCCCGAGGGACTGACCTACAACCAGTACGTCGCCCTCGTCATCCTCGGCCAGCACCCCGGCATCACCGGGCGCACGCTCTCTAAATCACTCGGCGTCACCGAGGCGGCCGGATCCGGGATCGTCAAAGCCTTGCTGACCGACGGCCTCATCACCAACGGCGCGACTCCGGGATCCGGCAATCGTAGGGAACTGCGCCTCACCTCGGCGGGGGAAGACAAGAGCGGGCACTGCGCACGCCTGCTCGGACACTCCCTCGACGACAATGCCCGAGCGATCGGCATCGACCCGAACTCTCTGGCCTCCACGATCCGCGACCTCCACGACGAGGTCCGCACCATCCGCTCCGAGACCCCGAAGGACCACTCATGACCCTCATCCTCGCCGCCCTCGCGGCCGCCTGCGGATTGGCTCGGCTCGCCCTCTTCATCGCTCTCCACCTCGTCAAGAGCGAGTACTCGATCGTCAGCCACGCCGTCAGCGACTATGCGGTCGGTTCAACCCGGCGCCTGAGCAGCGCGATGACCTGGGTGACGGTGCCGTTCTGGGGATTGCTCGCCGCGGCGGTCGTCGTCGGCTTGCCGGATTGGGAGGATTCGACGTTCGTCAGCATCGCCCTCGCGGTCCTCGCGATGATCTTCCTCGCCCTGCCCTTCGTCCCCACCGATCTGGAAGGCGAGAAGCTGACCACGATCGGGCGACTGCACTATCTCATGGCTATCGCCTGGTTCGCCCTCAGCTACGCCTGCATGGGCAACTTCGTGCGACTCTTCATCGCCGAGGGACCGGCACCCTTGGCACAGCTCCTCCAGGTGATCTCGTGGTTCGCACTCGTGTCCCTCATCGTCAGCGTCGCCGTGCTCATCATCAAGCCCCTGCGCCCGAAGTTCTTCGGCATCGCCGAACGCATCTTCATCCTCTCGGTCAACCTCTTCTACATCGGCGCCGCGATCGGCATCATCGTCATCGCCGGCTGATCGGCTCAACCCTCTCAGCCCTCGACTGACAAAGTCGAAGCTTCGCTCCAGCTGCGCCACAGCTTGGCCACAGCGTGCGGGTACTCAATAGGAATCACAGAGCACTTCCGCAGAACGGAGAAAGGCACAGACCATGAACGAGTCGAAGCGCATGAGGTCAGCACAGATGGCGACCGGCGCTGGGTACAACGGTGAGAACGCATTCGGCACCGAGACGACGGCAGCATCCGTCACCCGATCCCGCCCCCGGAGGCGTCGACTCGCCCTGGCCGTCACCGGAGCGGCAGCGGCGCTGGCGCTGAGCATCGGAACGACTGCAGGCCTGCCGGGCGCCGCGGCGGCCCATGCCCGCACGGTCGCGGGCGTGACCACCGAGTCAGCCATCCCCTTCACCGGGCAGCCGACCGACCCCAGCCAGGGCAGCGGGCAGAACGGCAACAGCCAAGGGGGCAGCGGTCAGAACGGAACACAGTCCCCGAACTTCGGACAGGGAAACGGCGGCCAAGGCAGCTACGGCGGAGGCACCGCTCCCGGCGGCGGCTCGCAGTCCCCTGACACCGGCCAGGGCAGCGACGGCTCTTCCCAGCAGGAGGCCAGCCCGGCGAGTGAGAAGGAGTCGACCGGCGTCGTCCTCATCGACACCGAGCTCGGCTATGAGAACGCCGAGGCGGCCGGCACCGGCATCGTGCTGAGCAAGGACGGTCTCGTGCTGACAAACAACCACGTCATCGCCGATTCGACGAAGATCTCCGTCACCGTAGCCACCACCGGCAAGACCTACGAGGCCTCCGTCGTCGGCTCCGATTCGACGGAGGACGTCGCCGTGCTCCAGCTCAAGGGCGCCTCGGACCTGCAGCCGGCCACGGTCGATGACGACTCGGTCACGGTCGGTGACGACGTCACCGCCGTCGGCAATTCCGAGGGACAGGGACAGCTGCAGGCCGCCGACGGCACGGTCACCGACCTCGGCGCCTCCGTCACCACCACCGCTCAGGGCTCCGAGGATTCGGAGACGCTGAACAACATGATCCAGGTCCAGGCCGATATCGTCTCGGGCGATTCGGGTGGGGCGCTGCTCGATGACGAAGGCGAGGTCGTCGGCATGAATACCGCGGCCTCGTCGGGATCGGCCACGGTCACCGGCTTCGCCATCCCGATCGAGTCGGCGCTGTCCACGGCCGAGTCGATCATCGACGGCGAGCAGACGAGCACGAACACCCTCGGCTATCCGGCGTTCCTCGGCATCGGGGTCCAACAGGATTCGCAGAACGGGCAGTCGAGCCAGTCGGGCCAGGGCAGCCAGTCGATCCAGCCAGGAGACGGCAGTTCGAACGGCCAGTCAGGTCAGCCAAGCCAGTCGGGCTCGTCGTCTCAGGCCGCAGGAGCTGTCGTCGCCGGGGTCTATGAGGACACCCCCGCCGCTGAGGCGGGACTGACCGCCGGAGACACGATCACCCGGATCGGCTCGACCCAGATCACCGACGGCACCGGCCTCTCCTCGGCCATCGCCGAGCACAAGCCCGGTGACACCGTGTCGCTGAGTTGGACGGACGCCAACGGTCAGACCCACAGCGCGAAGGTGACTCTGACCGAGGGCCCCGCAGCCTGAGCCGGAGATTGCCCAACCACCCCGGGCGAGACGTAAGATCGGGCCATGCCCGGACACGAAGACGCCTCGCCCGCGGAGTGGTCGCACCGCCCCCGGTCGGGCCATGGGCGCCTCGACTGGCCGACGATCCTGCGCAATATCGCTCTCGCCCTCGTCGTTCTGGCCGGAGTATGGGCGGTCTTCAATGTTCGTATGCCCTCGGTCGATGTGCTGCAGGCCGATATCGCGGCCGCCGGATTCTGGGGCTTCGCCGTCTTCGTCCTCATCTATATGGCCGTCGCCGCCACCCCGATCCCCGTGACGATCATGGCCACCGCCGGAGGACTCATCTACGGGCTGCCGTTCGGCACCATTCTGTCGATGGTCGGAGTCGTCGCGGGATGCTGGATCGGCTACTGGATCGCTCGGGCGCTCGGCCGGGACACTGTGCTGCGGCTGCTCGGCTCCCATGCCGAGACGATCGAATCCAAGCTCACTGGCGGCGGCTTCTACGCAGTGTGCGCCCTGCGCCTCATGCCCGGGTTCCCGTATTGGCCGGTCAACTACGGCAGCGGAGCACTGGGCATCGACAACCGCACATTCCTCAGCGCCACCATCATCTCGTCCCTGCCGGGTCAGCTCTCCCTCGTGGCCGTCGGCGCCTTCATCGGGGAGCCGAATGTCCTCAACGGCATCGGCGTGGGCATCTCCTGGGCACTGGTCATCACGCTGACGATCATCACGATGCGCCGCTGGAAGCGCACCCGAGACGCCGAACACGCACAGGCAGAGACGCCTGAAGTTCCTGAGTCTTAGTCGAAGTTCGGCTTTCGACGCTCCTGGAACGCCGTGAACCCTTCGGCGTAGTCCGGGGTCTGCCGCGCTGATTCCTGCAGGGCCGCCTCTTGGGCGAGCACCTCGGCGAGATTCGGGCGTTCGTCGGCGAGTTTCTGCACGAAGCCCTTCTCCATCGCGAAGGCCTCGGCCGGTCCGGTGACGATCTTCTCCAGCTTCGATTCGACGAAGTCGGTCAGTTCCACGGCGGGAACCGCACGGGAGACGATCCCGGTGGCGGCCGCCTCGGCGCCGGTCATGAAATCACCGGTGACGATGAGATCCATCGTCCGGTGATAGCCGACCCGGTCGAGGAACACGTGGTGGGCGCCGGAATCGAGCATCGCACCGATTGCGGCGAACGGGGACCCGAACTTCGCATCATCGGCGGCGAAGATGATGTCGGCTGCCGCCGCGACCCCGTACCCGAGCCCGAGGGCCGCCCCCTGGACCTGGGCGATCACGGGGATCGGCAGCGCCCTGATCGCCTGGAAGACGGGGGCGAAGATCTCGGCGAGGAAGGCGTGGGCGTCATCCGTCTCGACGTCGACGTTCGCGATGTCGCGACCGGAGCAGAAGACCTTGCCCTCTCCGCGGATGAGGAGGACGCGGACGTTCGGGACCGCCTCGGCGACCTTGGCCACGGCGGCCGCGATGTCGCGGAGGTTGTCCGCGTCGAGGGCGTTGCGGGACTCGGGTCCGTCGAGGACGAGCTCGGCGATCGGGCCGCGGTTCTTCAGTTGGATCTCGGTCATGGATGCTCCTTTGCGTGTCCTGTCAGTGTGGTGCGGCCGGTGCCCGCCGGGCGGGCGTCCTTGGTCACCAGGTGTAGAAACCCTGTCCGGTCTTGCGGCCGAGTTCACCGGCGGCGACCTTGTCCTTCAGTATCTGCGGGGGTGTGAAGCGCTCACCGATCTCCGCTGCGAGGTGCTCGGCGATGCCGAGGCGCACATCGAGGCCGACGATGTCCGTCGTCTTCAGCGGCCCGGCCGGATGCCGGTAGCCAAGGGTCATGGCCCGGTCGATGTCCTCCGCGCTGGCGACGCCGTCTTCGACCATCCGCATCGCTTCCAAAGCGAGAGCCACGCCGAGGCGGGAGGAGGCGAATCCGGGCGAGTCCTTCACCGTGATCGCAGTCTTCCCCAGACCCGTCACCCATTCCTTGGCGACGTCGACGAGCTTGGGATCGGTGTGGGTGCCGACGACGACCTCGACGAGTTCGGACACGGGCACCGGGTTGAAGAAGTGCAGGCCGATGAGCGCCTGCGGCCGCGGCAGGGCTGCGGCGAGCTCGTCGATCGACAGCGCCGAGGTGTTCGTGCCGATGCTCGCAGCAGGAGCGTGCTTCGCGATGGTCGCAAGGACCTCCTGTTTGAGTTCGACGATCTCGGGCACGGCTTCGACGACGAGGAGAGCCTCGTCGAGCAGGGTGGGATCACGGTCGACGACGACGGTTCCGGGCACCTCGATGCCCTTGGACCTTGATTTCTCGACCGAGGCGTCGATGCGTTCCCGGGCTGCGGCCACGGTGTCGTCGGTGTTCTCGATGACGACGACGCGGGCACCGGCGGTGGCAAAGGCATGCGCGATTCCGGCACCCATCCGACCGCCTCCGAAGACGCCGACGACATCGGGGACGCGGGCGGTGGTGGGGGCCGCCTCGGTGGGGGTGTCAGTGGTGTCGCTCATGCGTTGCCGCCTTCTTCTCGGGTGCGCGAATCGCGCTGCTGGTCGATCGCTTCGGTGGTCACGGCCTCGGCGCGTGCGCGCTCGGCCTTTTCCTGCTCGGCTGCCTTCTTCGCCTTCTTGGCCTCGCGCTTGGACAGGAACGCATCCATGCGGGCGAACTTCTCCTCGGTTTCGAACAGCACGGCCTGGGCCACATTGTCGATGAGCGGATGCGCTTCACGCGGCGCGTGGAACGCCGATTTGCTCAGCCGCACGGCCACGGGTGCGAAGCTCGCAATCCGATCGGCCAGCGCCTGACCGGCGAGTTCGAGGTCCTCGGGATCGACGACGTCGTTGAGCAGACCGATGGCCTTGGCTTCGTCGGCCTGCAGGGTGCGTCCGGCCAGGAGGATCTCCTTGGCGCGGGGCTCGCCGACGAGTTCGCGCAGACGCCAGGCGGCTCCGGCGGCGGCGAGGATGCCCAGACCGGTCTCCGGGTTGCCGATCTTCGTCGACGGGGTCCCGATGCGGAAGTCCGCGGCGAAGGCGAGCTCGGCTCCGCCGCCGAGGGCGAATCCCTCAACGAGCGCGATGACCGGCATCGGCAGTTCCTGGATGCGGGAGAAGATCTTCGAGTTGATCCCGGCCAGGGCATCATCGCGGCGACGATTGCGCAGCTGCGAGATATCGGCACCTGCGGCGAAGATGCCGGAGGTGCCAGTGAGGATCGCGACCTTCGGTTCGGCCTCGAGTTCGGCGCACACCGCGTGGAGGGCATCGACCATCGACTGGTCGATGGCGTTGCGGACCTCCGGCCGGTTGAGGCGGATGATCGTGCGGTCGGAATGGCGTTCGATGAGCAGCGGGGAGGCGGAATCGTTCACACCGGGTGCGCCGTTCGTGTCCCCGCCGTTGCCGCCGGCGCTCACACGCGCTCCAGCAGCAGCGCCGAACCCTGGCCGACGCCCACGCACATGGTCGCCAGTCCCTTCTTCGCCCCGGCCTGCTCCAGGCGGTTGAGCAGGGTCAGAGTGATGCGGGTGCCCGAGCAGCCCAGCGGGTGGCCGAGCGCGATCGCTCCGCCGAAGCCGTTGACGGTCTCCGGGTCGAGGCCGAGGTCGCCCATGCACGCCAGCGACTGGGAGGCGAAGGCCTCATTGAGTTCGACAGCCTCGAGTTCGCCGACCTTCCACCCGGTGCGCTCGAGCACCTTCCGGGTCGCGGGGACGGGTCCGATGCCCATGATCTCCGGGGACACACCGGCATTGGCACCGGCGACGATCCGGGCGCGCGGGGTGAGTCCGTGCTTGCTCGCATAGTCCTCGGACACGAGCACGACGACGGCGGCACCGTCATTGAGCGAGGAGGAGTTTCCGGCGGTGATGACGCCCCCGGGTCCGTGGATGGGGCGCAGCTTGCCGAGCTTCTCCAACGTCGAATCGCGCGGACCCTCATCGGCGGTGACTTCTCCGATGGGCAGGATCTCCGGATCGAAGCTGCCGGCCTTCTGCGCGGCCAGCGCCTTCTGATGGGACTGATAGGCGAATTCGTCGAGGGCTTCACGGCTCAGCTGCCACTTCTCGGCAACGCGTTCGGCCGTCTGCGGCATCGACAGAGTCGTGTCCTCGCCGAAAGCGGGGTTCGTGAACCGCCAGCCGATGGAGGTGTCCCAGGTCCGGCCCGGCTTCGACCACGCACGCGAGGGCTTCTCGCTCACCCACGGGGCTCGAGTCATCGATTCGACTCCGCCCGCCACGACCACATCGGCATCTCCCGCGGCGATCATCGCCCGTGCCGTCGTGATCGCGGTCATCCCCGAGGCGCACAGACGGTTGACGGTGAACCCGGGCACGGATTCGGGCAGTCCGGCCAGGAGCACGGCCATGCGCGCGATGTTCCGGTTGTCCTCACCGGCCTGGTTCGCCGAGCCGAGGATCACCTCGTCGATATCGGTCGGGTCGATGCCTGCCCGGTCGACGACGGTCTTCATCGTGGTCGCCACGAGGTCGTCGGGCCGCTGGTCGGCCAGTGCACCCCCGTAGCGTCCGATGGGGGTGCGCAGTCCGTCCAGAATGAATGCCTCGGGCATGGGTCTCCTCGCTGACGAGTTCGGGTAGGTGACATGGTACGGGCTTGCACCCGTTGGTGTGCGGCCCGCGCCCGCCGGGGTTCGGGCCGCTGGGGTTCGGGACGCTCAGGAGTCGAAGTCGACCGTGACTTCGTCGCTGACGGGGAACGTCTGGCAGGTGAGGACGAAGTTCGCCTCGACCTCGGCGTCTTCGAGGGCGTAGTTGCGGACCATGTTGACTTCGCCGCCGCAGATCTTCGCGCGGCAGGTCCCGCAGACGCCGCCCTTGCAGGCGAACGGCAGATCGGACCGGGATTCCTGTGCGGAATCGAGGATGGTCTTGCCCTGCGACATCGCCGAGGTGGAGCGCTTCCCGTCGAGGATGACCGTGACGTCGCTCGTCGCACCTTCGACGACCTTGTCCGCGTGGACGACCTCCGGTGGGGGTTCGTCGACGTAGAAGAGCTCGAAGTGGATCTTCTCCTTCGGCACGTTGAATTCGGCGAGGACCTTGCGGGCGTCTTCGAGCATGCCGAAGGGGCCGCACAGCCACACATGGTCCATGCTGCCGACCGGGACGATGGCGGTGAGCAGATCCCGCAGCTTCTCCGCGTCGAGGCGGCCGGAGAAGAGCTCGACATCGCGGGGTTCGCGGGAGAGGACGTGGACGAGGTCGAGCTGTTGGTTGCGAGCGTCCTTGAGGTCGGCGAGCTCCTCGGCGAACATCACGGTGTTCGTGTGCCGGTTGCCGTAGAGCAGGGTCACCGAGGCGTCGGGGTTGGACAGCACGGTCGAGGCGATGGAGAGCATCGGGGTGATTCCCGAACCCGCCGCGATGCACAGGTGCCGGCCGCCGGCGGAGGCGTCGGCGCGGAAGCTGCCCGAGGGCGGCTGCACCTCGATGGTGTCGCCGGCTCGGACCTCGCTGACCAGCCACAGGGAGAAGAGCCCTTCGGGGACTTCGCGGACACCGATGCGCGGGGCGGTTCCCGCCGGGGCGCAGATCGAATAGGTGCGGCGGTGCTCCTGGCCGTCGATGATGCGTCGCAGGGTCAGGGACTGTCCGGCGGCGAAGTCGAAGAGTTCGCTGTATTCGGCCGGCACGTCGAAAGTCACTGCGGCCGAATCCTCGGTGAGGTGGTCGACGGACTTCACGGTGAGTGGGTAGAAAGCCGACCGGGAGCGTCCGTCGGCGGGCTCGGTGGCGGGAGCCGCCTCGGCGGTCTGATCGATCGTCTGTGTCATCAGATCTCCTTCACATGGTCGAACGGTTCGAGGCAGTCGTTGCACTGGTACATCGCCTTGCACGCGGTCGCGCCGAACTCGGAGGACAGGCGGACGTTGTCGGATCCGCACAGCACGCAGGTCACGGCGCGGCGAGTGGGCATGAGGGTCAGCGCCACGGGGCCGGTGCGGACTGGGGCGGACCCTGGTGGGGAGATTCCGGCGTCCTTGAGTGCTTGTCTGCCGCGTTCGGTGATCCAGTCGCTCGTCCACGCGGGTGTCAGGGACACGCGCACCTCGGCGTCGGGGAATCCGGCTTCGAGGAGTTCGCGCTGCAGGTCATCGCGCATCGTCGCCATCGCCGGGCAGCCCGAATAGGTGGGGGTGATGGTGGTGACGACGTGGCCGTTCTCGATCGTGACGTCGCGCAGAACTCCGAGGTCGAGGAGGGTGAGCATCGGCATCTCGGGGTCGGTCACGCGTTCGGCGGCGGCCCAGGCACGGTCGATCGCCTCGGCGTCGGTGATGTCTGCTGTGCGGGTGTCGGTCGGGTAGGTCTCGAGCATGGCGGTCACCACTGACCCTCCGGGTGTTCCCGGGCGACGACCTGCATCTCGGCGAGCAGCTTCGACAGGGCCTCGGTGTGGAGTCCGTCGCGGCCCTTGCCGCCGTGGACGCCGACTCCGGCCAGTCCGCCGCGTTCGGGCCGGTCGATTCCGGCTGCGGCGAACACCTGGTCGAGGATGACGGATGCCTCGTCGGCCACGGTCGCGGGGTCGACGCCGATTCCGGCCTCGGCCACGGCAGTCTCGACCGGGTGGGTCTCGAAGAGCTCGGACCACAGCGGCCACAGACCGTCGAGGGCTTTGACCAGGCGGGACTTCGATTCCTCGGTGCCGCGGGCCAGGGTCACGACCCAGCGTCCGGCGAAGTCGCGGTGGTAGGACATCTCCTTCACGCCCTTGGCCGCGATGGCCGCGAGCACGGTGTCGCGGCTGTCTACGAGGCGTTCAAAGATCGACAGGCGCCAGGTGGAGTAGATGAGGATCTTCGCGACCGCCTCGGCGAAGTCGCCGTTGGGCACCTCTGCCAGGCGGACATTGCGGAAGCCCAAGTCGTTGCGGAAGAACGCGAGCCGGTCCTCATCGGGCACCGGGGAGCCAGCCGGCAGCTCGGGCACGAGCTCCGGATCGGCTGCGGCGGCGCGGGCGAGCAGGAGACGAGCCTGCCCGAGGAGGTCGAGGGCGATGTTCGCCAGCGCGATGTCCTCTTCGAGGTCAGGGGCGTTCGAGCACCATTCGGAGATCCGCTGGCTGAAGACGAGGGCGTCGTCGCCGAGCATGAGGCAGTACGCGCCGAGGTCCTTGGCGTCGACGCCGTCGGGCACGGTCGTGTCGACGCCGGCCAGGGGGTCTTCGAAGTCGGTGCCGAAGGCCCAGTTCGCGTCGTTGACGAGCAGACCGGAGTACGCGTTGTCGTGGTCGCCGTGATCGACGTTCGTGCCGGCTTCGTCGTGTTCGACGTGGATGGTGGGTTCGTTGTTCGCAGTCATCTCTCGCCCCTTCTCACATATGGGGGACATCGGCGGGGATGTCGTAGAAGGTGGGGTGGCGGTAGACCTTGTCGCCGCTGGGGGCGAACATCGGGTCCTTCTCGTCCGGGCTCGAGGCCGTGATGTCGGAGGCGCGGACGACCCAGATGCTCACGCCTTCGTTGCGTCGGGTGTAGACGTCGCGGGCATGGTGGACGGCCATCTGGTCGTCGGCGGCGTGCAGAGATCCGACGTGGACGTGGTTGAGTCCGCGCTTGCCGCGCACGAAGACCTCGTACAGCGGCCATTCGCCGCGGGTCGAGCCTGCAGCGGATGCGTCCTTCGCCGAGGTGGAGCCGGGGTTGGTCTCGGTCATTTCGCAGTCTCCTCGGGGGTGGTGGTGTCAACTCCGGCGGCGGGGGTGTCCGCGGTTGCGGCCGGGGTGGCGGCCGCCTCGACGGTCTGGTTCTCGGCGAAGGCGAGCGCTGCTTCGCGCACCCACGCTCCTTCGTCCCAGGCGCGCTTGCGGTGGGCGATTCGCTGAGTGTTGCAGGGGCCATTGCCCTTGACGACGTCCCAGAACTCGTCCCAGTTCGGGGTGGAGAAGTCGTAGTGTCCGCGCTCTTCGTTCCATTTGAGGTTCTCGTCGGGGAACGTCACGCCGAGGGCTTCGGCCTGCGGGACGGACATGTCGACGAACTTCTGGCGCAGCTCATCGTTGGTGTGGGTCTTGATGCCCCAGGCCATCGACTGCTCGGTGTTCGGCGAGTTGTCGTCGGGAGGTCCGAACATCATCAGCGCCGGCCACCAGAAGCGGTTGACCGATTCCTGGACCATCTCGCGCTGAGCCTCGGTGCCGCGCATCATCGTCATCAGCAGTTCGTAGCCCTGGCGCTGGTGGAAGGACTCTTCCTTGCAGATGCGGATCATCGCGCGGCCGTAGGGGCCGAAGGAGGTCCGGCACAGCGGCACCTGGTTGCAGATGGCCGCCCCGTCGACGAGCCAACCGATTGTGCCGACATCCGTGTAGGACAGGGTCGGGTAGTTGAAGATCGAGGAGTACTTCTGCTTGCCGGCGACGAGCTTCTCGGTGAGTTCGTTGCGCGTGGCGCCCAGGGTCTCGGCGGCAGAGTAGAGGTAGAGGCCGTGTCCGGCTTCGTCCTGGACCTTCGCCAGCAGGATCGCCTTGCGACGCAGGGAGGGCGCGCGGGAGATCCAGTTGCCTTCGGGCTGCATGCCGATGATCTCCGAGTGCGCGTGCTGCGCTACCTGGCGGATGAGCGTCTTGCGGTAGGCCTCGGGCATCCAGTCCCGGGGTTCGATCCGATCCTTGGCCTCGATCGTGGCGTCGAACTGCTCCTGCAGCTGCGCCTCATCGAAGCGGTTGTCGTTCACTTGAGTTGTCATGACCACTCCACCCTTGGATGTGCCCTTGTCAGGACCCGGCTCGGTCAGCGGCTGCCGACCTCCTCATCGGTCCGACCATCGTAAGACCTCGGGCCCGAGGGCATCCATTTACTGACCATTTGTTCTGTATTGTTGCCACCAGTGTCGCACACCCCCGGCCCGGGTGCAATGCCGCCCACGCGAAGGAGCCACTCAGCCCCGCCGTCCTGCCGCGTCGCCGAGCCGAAGCGGCGACTGCCGAATTCAGGTCAGCATCGGATACTTTCGGCGCCAGAAACTATCCGATGCTGACCTAGTCTTCTCGGAAACCATCCGATAGTGACCTAATTCCCGCCTGCACTTGACGATGCGTGCGCGATTCGCAGATGAACACACCCCGAACGCACCCCGTGACTTGACAGCGACGACGATCGGAACGATATTTATTGACCAGATGGTCGTTAATTCTCCGACGGGCTGACCGTCCGGAATCGCGGGGAACTCTCACCGTCGTCAATACGCAGCGGCGCAGGCACTCCTCGTGCATCGG
The DNA here is from genome assembly GCF_013168765.1 of Brevibacterium sp. CT2-23B. NCBI lineage: Bacteria > Bacillati > Actinomycetota > Actinomycetes > Micrococcales > Brevibacteriaceae > Brevibacterium > Brevibacterium sp. CT2-23B. The sequence goes on from NZ_JABBYK010000005.1 coordinate 64,517, forward strand.
CGCCTGAACCCGCGACTCGAGGAGGAGCCGACCATGGGACAGCCCGCCCACGATACGACGACCGCGGAGTCACAGACCCCGAACACCTCCACCCCCGCCGAGGCGGCGCCCGAGTCCCCCACCGAGGCGACCACTCCGTCCCCCGCAGACGCCCCCACCGAGGCGGCGCCCGAGCTCACCGGTGCCGCCGCGATGTTCGCCAACGATCGCGCCTCCCAGCACCTGGGCATCACCGTCGATGACCACGGACCCGGGTGGGCGCAGTGCTCGATGACGGTCACCGACATCATGACCAACGGCCACGACATCACCCACGGCGGCTACATCTTCCTCTTCGCCGACACCACCTTCGCGATGGCCTGCAACTATCCCGGCTCGATCACCGTCGCCTCCGGCGGAGACATCGACTTCCTCAAACCCACGTACCTCGGTGACGAGCTCGTCGCCCGCGGCCATGAGGTCATCAAGCAGGGCCGCTCGGGCATCTACGACGTCACCGTCACGCGCGGCGACGACATCATCGCCACCTACCGCGGCCGCTCCCGCACGCTGCCCGCCCGCAAGTAGACCCGACCAACCACACGGCCGCCGGCTCCGCGACAGGCACCATGCCGCGCCGGACCACCCCCACCGAACCACCCGTCGACGACCGAACACCGAAGAACGGTGGACCACCTCGGCGGTTTTTGGATCTGACACACAGAAGAGATTCGCAAGGAGACGATGATGACTGAGACCGACCTCGACGCCGGCGAACGGATGAGCCTGGACGAGCTGCGCTCCGACCAGCTGAAGAACCTCAAGACGACGGTGACCTCGGTGTACGAACGGGTGCCGTTCTACCGGAAGGCCTTCGACGACCTCGGCGTGACTCCCGCCGACATCACGAGCCTCGATGACATTGCGAAGCTGCCGTTCACGACTAAGCAGGACCTGCGCGACAACTATCCGTTCGGGCTCTTCGCCGTCCCGCAGGAGCAGGTCGCGCGCATCCACGCCTCCTCGGGAACGACGGGCCTGCCGACCGTCGTCGGGTACACGATGGGCGATCTCGATCGTTGGGGCAGCCTCATCGCGCGGTCCATCCTCGGTGCCGGCGGCAAGCGCGGACAGATGATGCACAATGCCTACGGCTACGGGCTGTTCACCGGCGGCCTCGGCGTCCACGGGGCGGAGCGTCACGGGTTCACCGTCGTCCCGATCTCCGGTGGTCAGACCCCGCGCCAGGTGCAGCTCATCCAGGACTTCAAGCCGGACATCATCACGGCCACCCCGACGTACCTGCTCACGATCCTCGACGAATTCCACAAGCAGGGCATCGACCCGACCTCGACGAGCCTGAAGACCGCGATCTGCGGCGCCGAGCCGTGGACGGACGAGATGCGCAAGGAGATCGAGAACTCCTTCAACATCGATGCCGTCGACATCTACGGTCTCTCCGAGGTCATGGGCCCCGGCGTGGCCTGCGAATCCGCGGTGACGAAGGACGGCCCGACGATCTGGGAGGACCACTTCTACCCGGAGATCGTCGATCCCTTCACCGGCGAGGTGCTGCCCGACGGCGAGGAGGGCGAACTCGTCTTCACCTCGCTGACGAAGGAAGCGCTGCCGATCATCCGCTACCGCACGCACGATCTGGCAACACTGCTGCCGGGCACCGCGCGCCCGAACTTCCGCCGCATCTCGCGCATCACCGGCCGATCCGATGACCTCATGATCATCCGCGGCGTCAACGTCTACCCCGCGAACGTCGAGACCGTGCTCTTCGAGTTCGCACCGCTGAGCCCCCACTTCCAGCTCATCCTCACCCGCCCTGGCCGGATGGATGAGATGACCGTCGAGGTCGAGGCCCGCGAAGGCGTCGGCGCCGTCGAACTCGACGGCCTCGACAAGCTCGTGGCCGCCCGCATCAAGGAGCGCCTCGGCGTCTCCTGCTCCATCGACATCAAGCTGCCCGGCGATCTGCCGCGCTCGGTCGGCAAGATGAAGCGCATCATCGATCGCCGCGAGGGCGTGCGCTGAGATGAGGCGCAGGGCATGCGCTGAAGCGGCGCCGCGGACGCGCGCCGAGGTGAGTGCTGTGACTTGGATCGCGGCACTCACCGAGGTGGCCGATTAGACTGATGCGCATGCCCGAATCGTCCTCACCTGCGTCGACAACCCCGGACCCGACGACGTCGTCTGCGGAATCGACGACCGCCGCGTCGACGTCCTCGACGACCCCCGCCGAGGCGACCGCCCCCAAACGCTCGCGCCGCGGCCGTCCCGGCTACGACCGGGAGACCTTGATCAACAAGGCCACAGAGGTCTTCGTCTCCCGCGGCTATGACGGCACGTCGATGGACACGGTCGCCCGTGAGCTCGGCATCACGAAGTCCGCAATCTACCATCACGTGAAGTCGAAGGAAGAGCTGCTGCACCTGGCGATCAGCCGCGGCATCCGCGCCCTCGATTCCGCTGTGGAGACCGAGAGCCTGCGAGAGAACGTCACCGCGCTCGAACGCCTGCAGCTGGCCGTGCGCGCCAGCGTCGTCATCCTCATCGAGTACCACCATTCGGTGACCTTGCTGCTGCGCGTGCGCGGAAACTCACCGCTGGAACGCGAAGCCCTCGAGGCCCGACGCAACATCGATGCGAAGGTCCGTGCGCTCGTCGAGGCCGCCATCGCCGAGGGCGGTCTGCGCTCGGACTTCACCCCCGGGCTCATCACCCGTCTGCTCTTCGGCATGGTCAACTCGATCACCGAGTGGTACCGCCCCAGCTATCCCGTCGACCCCGACACCATCGCCGAGGCGGTCACGACAATGGCCTTCCAAGGCCTGGAGGCCTGAGGGTCGGGTCCTGGCCTCCGAGGCTCAGCCTTCCCCGATCGCTCCCGCAGTCAGAACCCAGCCGAGTGTCGATTCGATCTCGGACAGCAGATCCTGCCTCGGAGGCTGATAGTCGCCGATCACCCAGTCGACGACGACCTGAATACCGGCGCCGACGAGCAGGTCCCCGAGCACTCTCCGACGCGTGCCGGTGAGTACGGTGCCCGAGACGGCCACGCAGAGCGCATCGGCGAGTTCGCCGCCGATCACCCGACCGTGCCGACGGTAGAGCTCGTCGATGCGCGCACTGACTCCGAGCACTTCGAAGAGGTGGACTCGCGCGAAGATCGGGTTCTCTTGCGCCCAGCCGAGAAACCCGCCCATGAATCCGCGCAGCACCGCCATGGCCTCGGCGCCCTGCGCCTCCGTCACAGTCTCAGAGCCCCCTGCATCGGCCGCACCACCAGCGAGCACCACGGCCCGCAGATCGGCCACCACCCGCTCGTAGACCTCGACCAGGAGATCCTCCAAGGTGGAGAAGGACTCATAGAAGTAGCGCTTGTTCAACCCCGCGGTCTCGCAGATCGCGCCCACCGTGGCCGCCCGGTATCCCTGAGTCCCGAACAGTTCGATCCCTGCCGCGATGATCTGTTCCCGCCGAGCACTCTCCCGCGCTTCGCGGCTGGCTCCGGCGTAGGGGCGTCCTTGAGTAGTCACAGTGTGATCTTGACAACACTGATCGCCGAATGCAAACTGGTACGGCATCGTGCCAGAAAGGGCGGGAATGACCTCCACCAATGCAGACGACGGCCCCACGGCCTCGGCGGGGCTCGGCTCCCAAGCCACAGCGAACACCTCGTCCCTCAGCGCCGCTCAGCGCGAACGTGACCTCGCGGCCGCCTCGGCGAATATCTCCGACGTCGTCGTCATCGGCGGTGGATTCACCGGCACCGGCGTCGCTCTGGACGCGGCCAGCCGCGGACTCTCTGTCACCCTCGTCGAACGCGGCGACCTCGCCTCGGGAACGAGCAGCTGGTCATCGAAACTCGCCCACGGCGGACTGCGCTACCTCGCGAAGGGCGATATCGGGATCGCGTGGGAATCCGCCGTCGAACGCGGCCGGCTGATGAACACCATCGCCCCGCACCTCATCCGGCCGCTGCCGATGATCTTCCTGCTGCATCCGGGGGTCGGTCGCGTCGAGGCGGCCATGACGAACACCGGCTTCCACGCCGGCGACCTCCTGCGGATGCTCGCCCGCACCCCGAAGGAGCTTCTCCCCCATCCCCGCCGCGTCTCGGCCGCCGAAGTCCGGCAGCTCGCCCCGACGACGGCGACCGACGGTCTGCGCGGCGGACTGCTCAGCTGGGACGGTCAGCTCATCGACGATGCCCGGCTCGTCGTCGTCTTGGCCCGGACCGCCGCCGAACACGGTGCGGGTGTCATCACCTACGCCGAGGCGACCGACATCGAACCCACCCGCGTGCACATCAGGGACCGCCTCACCGGGGATGAGCACACGCTGCGCACCCGACAGATCGTCAATGCAGCCGGCGTCTGGTCGGACACTCTCTCGGACGAGGTCGAACTGGCACCGAGCAAGGGTTCGCACATTCTCGTTCCTGCCGCCCGCCTCGGCGACCCACAGGCCGCGATCACCGCCCCGGTGCCCGGTCACTTCGGTCGCTACGTCTTCGCCGTGCCGTGGCCCAACGGTCTGGTCATGATCGGTCTCACCGACGATCCGCACCACGGACCGATCCCGGACCGCGCCCTTCCCGACGGCGATGAGGAGGCGTTCCTCCTCGACACGATCAACGCCGTTCTCGAAGACAAGCTGACCACTGACGACATCGTCGGCGGCTACGCCGGCTTCCGCCCGCTGATCAAGACAAGCGGCACCTCGAGCAGCGCCGACCTCTCCCGCAAGCACGCCCTGCTGCGCGACTCGCGGACCGGGGCGCTGACGATCGTCGGGGGCAAGCTCACCGCCTACCGCCGCATGGCCGAAGACGCCGTCGACGACGTCGTCAAGGTCGGCGGACTGCGCGCCGGAGCGTGCCGGACGACCGAACTCGGCCTCGTCGGCAAGGGCACACCCGCACCCGGCCTGCCCGACCGCCTCGTCGCCATCTACGGAACCGACGCGGCGAAGGTGGCAGCCTACGGCGATGCCGACCCCTCCCTCAACGAACCCGTGCGCGAGGGCATCCCGCTGACCGGCGCGGAGGTCCGTTTCGCCGTCGAACACGAACTGGCGCTGACGGTCGAGGACTTCATCGACCGGCGGACCCGGTGGGGACTCGTCGACGCCGACCGCGCTGACCTCTATGACGCTGTGGCCCGGCTCGCTCCGGAACTCACCACCGAATCACGACACGAAGGATGACGACCATGGACAAGCCGCGTATGCGCTGGTGGGGCTGGGGCGAAGACGGCCACGACGGCCCGGTCAAGCCCGGGGCGAAGGTGATACTGAGCAAACACTGCGGGTGGCCGGCCGGAGTCGACAGGCCGCATGTGGCGCTCGAGGACGTCGAGCTGCCCGAATCAGTCCTGCCGTCCGCAGTCAGGGCCCGTTTCGCCGAGGCGGTGGGCGAGGAATTCGTCCGCGACGATCGCGCCGTCCGCGTCTCCCATGCGGCCGGGCGCAGCCTTCCCGACCTCATCCGGCTGCGCAGCGGCGAGCTGGTCACCGCTCCCGATGCGGTGCTCTACCCGGCTTCGAACGCCGAGGTGGACACCCTCCTCGCGCTGTGCGCCGAGGAATCCGTGGCGGTCGTTCCCTTCGGCGGCGGCACCAGCGTCGTCGGCGGCATCGATGCCGTGCGCGGCGAGTTCGCGGCGGTCGTGAGCATCAGCCTGGCTCGCCTCGACAGGGTCATCGACATCGACGAGGAGTCGCTGACGGCCACCGTCCAGGCCGGAGTCTTCGGACCCGACCTCGAGGAGGCGCTGCAGGCTCGCGGCTTCACGCTCGCCCACTATCCGCAGTCCTTCGAGTTCAGCACCATCGGCGGCTGGGTCGCCACCCGCTCGGCCGGTCAGCAGTCGACCGGTTACGGCCGCATCGATGAGAACGTCTGCGGTCTGCGCTGTTCGACCCCGAACGGTCCCGTCGAGCTGCGCACCACCCCGGCGACGGCGGCCGGACCGAATCCGCGCCAGCTGTTCGTCGGCTCCGAGGGAACGCTGGGCATCATCACCGAGGCGACCCTGCGGATCCATCGCGTGCCGAAGGCAGTGCAGGGCGACTCCTGGTTCTTCCCGGACTTCGAATCCGGGGCTGCGGCGCTGCGGGAGATGGAGCAGTCGGGACTGCACCTCGACATCGCCCGTCTCTCGGATGTCAACGAGACCGCGTTCGGTCTCGCGCAGCTCGGCAGCGAGCTGCAGCGCAAGGGCGTTCTCGCGTACCTGCGCGCCCGCGGCCTCACGACTCCCTGCCTGCTGGTCGTCCGCTACGACGGCACCCCCTCCGATGTTCGTGCGCGTCGCTCCAAGGGTCGTTCGATCGTGCGCAGGCACAAGGGCGTCAACCTCGGCGCGGTTCCGGAGACCTCGTGGGAGAAGCACCGCTTCTCGACTCCGTACCTGCGGGATCAGCTGCTGCGTGAGGGCATGATCGTCGAGACGATGGAGACCTCTGCCCCGTGGTCGAAGGTGAATGACCTCCACGGCACGATCAGCGCCGGAATCGAGAAAGCGATGGCCGAGCGCGGCACTCCTGCATTCGTGCTCTGCCACGTCTCGCATCTCTACGCCACCGGCTGTTCGCTGTACTACACGGTCTTCGCCAAGCAGGAGGTCGGGGCGGAGATCGCCCAGTGGAAGGCGCTGAAGTCCGCGGCCAGCGACGCCATCATGGCGGGCGGCGGAACGATCACCCATCACCATGCCGTCGGCACCGACCACGCTCCATGGTTACCCGCCGAGACCGGTCAGATGTGGTTGCGGATGCTGCGCGCAGCCAAGGCCGAGGTCGACCCGACCGGCATCATGAATCCCGGCAAGCTGATGAACGGACCGGATCGACTGTGAGCGGCATCGAAGACAAGGGCGACTTCGGCACGGATTCCGCAGACCGGGGCTCTGCACGGCCGGTCGCCGATCCGGCGGTCGTGCCCGTGATCCTTAATCCCACGGCACGGCGCGGAGCGGTGCTCAGACGCATCGATCCGCTCGTCCACGCCTTCGCCGCACACGGCCTCGAGGCGCGGCTCGTGAGAAGCACGAGCGAGGAACATGCGAAGGAACTCGCCGCAGCATTCGCCGCCGAGGGCGCCAAGGTCGTCGGCGCACTCGGCGGTGACGGGATGGCGCGTACAGTCGCCGCAGGCCTCGTCGATACGGACACGGCACTGGGCGTCATCGCCGGTGGCCGCGGCAATGACCTCGCCGGCAAACTCGGCATCCCGAAGCGCGTCGAAGAGGCTGTGGCCACGATCGCCGACGGCCGCGATCGAGTGATCGACGTGCTCGACCTCGATGGCACGATCAGCCTCGGCAACGTCTGTCTCGGCCTCGACTCGACCGTCCAGCGGCATGCGAACTCGACCAGGGTCGTCCGGGGCCATTGGGTGTACCTGTACGGGATCCTGCGTGCGATCCTGCCGCCGAGGAGCATCGACCTCGAGCTGACAGTCGACGGACAGCGCCTCGATTTCCGCGGCCTCACCGCGGGGTTCGCGAATTCCGGCCGCTACGGGGGCGGGCTCACACTGTCACCCGAGGCGGCGATCGACGACGGACTCATCGACGTCGTCCTCCTCAAGGAGGCATGGCTGCCGAAGCTCGCCGTCGAACTCGTCGCGTTCATGTCCGGCAGGCACGACCGTCACCCGCACATCCATCTCAGCCGGGCTCGCGAGATCCGCATCGACACTCCCGCCGGTGCCGCACCGGTCGAGATCGTCGCCGACGGCGACGCGGTCGCACAGACCCCGGCGACCGTGACGATCCGTCCGTCATCACTCAGGGTCCGGGTGCCCCGGACCTCATGAACAACGTCGCCCCGCGCCGAGGATGCACATCCTCCGCGCGGGGCGACTCTTACCTGCCTGTCCGGCCGGCAGGGCCTTCAACCCAACCGAGCCCTCAGTACTCCTTGGCCACCAGGGTGAGCACGTCGTAGTTCGCCACGGGTTCGTCGTTCTGGTTGACGACCTGCGCGTCCCAGCGGACCTCACCGTATTCGTCGGTCTCACGCGGGGTGATGCGCTTGGCGGTGAGCGTCACCTTGAGCTTGTCACCTGGGGAGACAGGCGTGATGAAGTTGAGCCCTTCGAGTCCGTAGTTCGCGAGCACCGGGCCCGGGTCCGGCTGGACGAAGAGTCCGGCGGCGAAGGACACGATGAGGTAGCCGTGCGCCACGCGTCCCGGAAAGAACGGGTTCGCGGCGGCCGCCTCCTCGTTCATGTGGGCGTAGAAGGTGTCCCCGGTGAAGTTCGCGAAGTGCTCGATATCGTCGAGCGTGACCTCCCGCCATTCCGAATCGAGTGTGTCACCGACGCGTAGGTCCGCCAGCGACTTCGTGAACGGATGATCGCCGAGGCGGCGCTCCGATCCGTTGACCCATTCCCCGCCGATCGCGGTGAGCATGTCCGGGGAGGCCTGGATCGCGGTGCGCTGCATGAAGTGCTCGACGCCGCGCAGTCCGCCCATCTCCTCACCGCCGCCGGCCCGTCCGGGGCCGCCGTGGATGAGGTTCGGCAGCGGCGAACCGTGACCGGTCGACTCTTCGGCATCGTCACGGTCGAGGACGAGCACACGGCCGTGCCATGGGGCGATCTTCCGGACGAATTCGGTGGCGAACTCACGGTCGTGGGTGACGACGGATCCGACCAGCGAACCGCGGCCACGGGCGGCCAGGCGGACGGCATCCTCGGTGTCGGAATAGGTGATGATCGAGGTCACGGGTCCGAAGGCTTCGATGTCGTGGACGGCATCGGACCAGGCGTCATCGGCCTGGAGGACGGTGGCTGCGACATAGGCTCCGCCATGTTCGGCGGCCAGACGATCGGATTCCTCACGCCCACCGGTGAGCACGCGGGCTCCCCCGGCGATGATCTGGTCGACAGCGTCGAGGACGTCGGTGCGCTGCTTGTCGGAGACGACGGGGCCCAGGCGGGTGGACTTCTCGCGCGGATCGCCCACACCTTGGGTGGCGAGCTTTGCGGTGATGGCTTCAGCAACCGCCTCGGCGTGGACCTCGGGGACGAAGGTGCGGCGGATCGCGGTGCACTTCTGTCCGGCCTTGACGGTCATCTCGGCGACGACGCCGGAGACGAAGAGGTCGAATTCCTCCGTTCCGGGTGCGGCGTCGGGACCGAGCAGGGAGAAGTTGAGTGAGTCCGCCTCGGCGAAGAAGTGGGTGCCGCGCTGAGTCACGCAGTCGAGCGCGGACAGCGTGCGGGCGGTGTTGGCTGAGCCAGTGAACGCGATCGCGTCCTGTTCGGCGAGATGGTCGAAGAGCGGGGTGACGTCACCGGTGACCAGCTGGATCGCACCGGCAGGGAGCAGACCGGATTCGATCATATCCGCGACCACGGCGTGGGTCAGGTGGGCGGTGTCGGTGGCGGGTTTGACGACGACGGGGACGCCGGCTGTGAACATCGGTCCGAACTTCTCGAGCATGCCCCAGACGGGGAAGTTGAAGGCGTTGATCTGCAGCGCGAGGCCCTGCCGGGAGGTGAGGATGTGGCGGCCGACGAAGGTGCCGTTCTTCGACAGGCGCTCGACTCCGCCGTCGAGGTGGACGGTCGAGTTCGGCATCTGGCGGCGGGCGACGCCGGAGTAGGTGAAGAGTGTGCCGATTCCGCCTTCGATGTCGACGAAGGCGTCGCGCTTCGTGGTGCCGGTGGTGAAGGAGATCTCGTGGTAGTCCTTCGTGCGCTCCATGAGGTAGGTGGCGAGCTTCTTGAGGATCACACCGCGCTGGTGGAAGGTGAGCTTCTGCAGTTCGGCGATGCCGGTGGTCCGGGCGTGGTCGGCGACGGCGGAGAAATCGACTCCGGCCGAGCTCACCGAGTGCAGGAGCTCCCCCGTGCCGGCGTCGCGGACGGGCCGGGCACCGTCGGCCGAGCCGGGGGTGTGCCAGGTTCCGGCCACATAGGAACTGACGATTTCGGTCATGCTTTGCTCTCCCTGGTGAAACGACGTCTCCCGGTCCACGGCGGCCGCATTCGGCACCGCTGCCGATTCCTCAACATATACTAACCAATCGGTCGGTAATTGTCATGAGCTGCCTCGCATAAGGCGATCGGACGGAACCGCGGCACATCCTCGGCGCGCTTCGTCGATGTGCGAGTGACACGGGGGTGCATTCTGACCTATGATCGTTCTCAATTACTGACCAGGCAGTCAGTCGAGGCAGACGTCCATCCGTCCGCCGCCAGACCCGAGGCACCGGCGATCACTCAGAGTCGAGGACCACCGCCTCCGGAGACGGCACCCGGCAAAGTCGCCCAGCAACAGAAGGTTCCGCTCATGTCCGCCACCGCATCAGGCCCGGTCACTCCGAATCCGGCCACCCCACATACGACCACCCGCGAGGAACGCAAAGTTCTCGCGGGCACCCTCGTCGGCACCACCATCGAGTGGTATGACTTCTTCATCTACGCTCAGGCCGCCGGCCTCGTCCTCTCCGCCCAGTACTTCGGCCCTTTGGCCGCGGACAATCCGGCACTCGGCCAGATCATGGCGTGGGCATCTCTGGGCATCTCGTTCCTCTTCCGACCGCTGGGCGCGATCATCGCCGGCCACCTCGGCGATCGGATCGGACGCAAGAAGATGCTCGTGCTCACACTCATCCTCATGGGGGCCGCGACCTCGCTCATCGGTCTGCTCCCGAACTACGCGATGATCGGAGTCGGTGCCCCGATCCTGCTCACCCTGCTGCGGATCCTCCAGGGCTTCTCCGCCGGCGGCGAATGGGGTGGGGCCGCGCTGCTGTCGGTCGAGCATGCTCCGATCTCCAAGCGCGGCATCTTCGGTGCGTACCCGCAGATCGGTGTGCCGGTCGGCATGATCCTGGCCACCGGTGTGATCTGGGTGCTCACCACGGTCCTCTCCGCCGAACAGTTCGCGAGCTTCGGATGGAGGATCCCGTTCCTCTTCTCCGTCGTCCTCGTCTTCGTCGGCTATTACATCCGCCGGCAGGTCGAGGAGTCCCCGGTCTTCGCCGAGCTCGCCGAGCGCAAGGCCGAATCCTCGGCTCCGCTGGGCACCCTGTTCAAGAAGAACACGAAGGAAGTCGTCCTCTCCGCGCTCATCTTCATCGGCAACAACGCCGTGGGCTACGTGATCATCGCGTTCTTCGCCGCCTACGCCTCCCGCCCCACAGCCGAGGGTGGTTCCGTCGGCCTCGACCGTGCACCCGTGCTGTTGGCGACGACGCTCGCGAGCTTCGGTTGGCTGGTGTTCACGATGTGGGGCGGTGCGCTGTCGGACAAGCTCGGTCGCGTGCGGACCTTCCAGATCGGGTACGTCCTGCTCATCGTCTGGCTCATCCCGACCTTCCTCATGATCGATATGGCCAACATCTGGATGTACGGCATCGGCATCTTCGTCCTCACCGTCGGCATGGGCCTGTCGTATGGCCCGATGTCGGCGATGTATGCGGAGATGTTCCCTGTCGAGGTCCGCTACTCGGGTGTCTCGATCGGCTACGCGCTCGGTGCGATCCTCGGCGGTGCCTTCGCCCCGACCATCGCCGAGACCCTGCTCGCCGAGACCGGAAAATCGATCTCGATCGCGATCTACATGATCATCGTGTGCATCATCTCGCTCATCGGCGTCAGCCTCGTCAAGGAGACGAAGGGCAACGACCTCGGCCTGACGAAGCATCACTGAGGCTGCCGCGAACCCCTGGTTCGTCACCTGCACCTCGATTTCCTGGTCGATCCACGGTGATTCCTCCGCCTGAAACGCCGTGGATCGACCCAACAATCCACCGAGGCGGCGCACCCCCTCAGCAGCTCTCGCATAGGCTGATGAGATGACTGAGCTGACGTACTCCGACATCGAAGCCGCCGCTGCACGGATCGCCGGCCGTGTGCGCCCGGTGACCGTGGCCCCGGCCGACGAGGAAGGACACGTCTTCGCCCTCGAGTTCATGCAGCACACCGGCACGTTCAAGGCCCGCGGTGCACAGAACTTCATCCAGGCTCACCTTGCCGAAGGCACCTTCCCCGAGGCGGGAGTGACGATCGCCTCGGGCGGGAACGCCGGACTCGCCTGCGCATGGGCCGCCCGTGCCGCCGGTGTACCGGCGACCGTCTTCCTGCCGACCACCGCGCCGAGCGTGAAGGTCGAACGGCTGCGTTCGTATGGCGCGCGAGTGGAGTTGGTCGGTTCCGAATTCGCCGAGGCGGCCGCCGCCTGCCAGGATTTCGTCGTCTCATCGGGGGCGCTGGCCTCGCACGCCTACGACCACCCGCTCATCGCGGCCGGTGCAGGCACGCTGATGACCGAGATCCTGGCGCAGGTGCCCGATCTCGACACGGTAGTCGTCTCCGTCGGCGGGGGCGGACTGTTCGCCGGCGTCGCGACTGCGGCGACTCATCACGGAGTGCGCACTGTCGCGGTTGAGCCGGAGAACTGTCGAGCGCTGAAAGCAGCGATTGAGGCGGACGAGCCGGTCGACGTCACGGTCGATTCGGTAGCCGCAGATTCGCTCGGTGCCAGGCGGGCGACACCGCTGGCACTGGAGGCGGCACGGTCGGATCTGGTCACCTCGGTGCTGGTCGGCGACGACGCCATCGTCGAAGCACGGCAGCGACTATGGGACGAACACCGGCTGGCGGTCGAGCATGCGGCGGCCACGGCATTGGCAGGAGTCAGCGGTGTCGGCTACGTGCCGGCCGAAGGAGAGAAGGTCTGCGTCGTCCTCTGCGGGGCGAACACGAGCCTCGGCGATCTCTGAGGCGCAGTCAGCGCGGTCGAAGGCCGGAAGTCAGCGCGTTCGGTCGCGGTCCTTGGACTTCAGCGAAGCCTTGATGAGGCCGAAGATCGCGAGCGCCACGACGACGGTGATAATGGCCTTGACGAGGAACCACGCAATGGAGAACGCGACGTTGACCACCCACCATGCGATGATGATGGCGATGATCGCGCCGATGATGCTCCACACGGTACTCATCTTCATGCCTCAAGCCTAGGCCCGAGTGCACAGCCGTGCAATGCGCGCGGTGATCGTCCCAGCCGATCCTCAGCACGGACGCAGTTCGTCAGCCGAGCACCGCACCGGACCGGACTGCGCGGGCCGACCAGCGGCGGTCGGCGAAGCCCACCTCGATCGGATGGTCGAAGGCGGCGGTGACCTGCTCGGAGGTGAGCACCTCGGCGATGGGACCGGCGGCGGTCAGCCGACCGTCGGAGATGAGCGCGGCATGCGTGGTGGTCTCGGGGATCTCCTCGAGATGGTGGGTGACCAGCAGCGTCGACAATTCCGGCGAGCGCACCGACAGGGCGTCGATGGTCTCGAGCAGCTGTTCGCGGGCGGCCACGTCGAGGCCTGTGGTCGGTTCGTCGAAGAGCAGCAGCTGAGGTTCGGCGATGAGCGACCGGGCGACGAGCGCACGCCCGCGCTCCCCCTGTGACAGCACCTTCCACCCGGCGTCGGCGCGGGGCTCCAGCCCCACCCCGGCGATCTGGGCATCGGCCTTCACGACATCCTCGGGTGAGGGCTCCCACCGCATGGGTCGTTCGACGGTGCCGGTCAGCCCGGTGAGGACGACCTCGCGGACGGTGAGGTTCGACCGCAGCGGATGGCGCGGGTTGACGTGTCCGATGAGGCGGCGCAGCGCTGCGAGCTCGACCCTGCCCATGCGTGATCCGAGGATATCCACGGTGCCCGAGGTCGGGAACACCTGCGCCGAGGCGAAACTCAGCAGGGTCGATTTCCCCGCCCCGTTCGGACCGATGAGCACCCAGTGCTCGCCGGCACTGATGCGCAGATCGATGCCATGGAGGATCTGCGTCTGCCCACGCCGGAACGTCACATCAGCGATATCGAGGACGGTCTCCGCCACGTCTCACTCACCTCTCAAAATCGACGGCCCCACCGTCCGATGGGGCCGATCCGATTCTAGGTCTCCCCTCGCCGAGGCGGTCGCGGAGTTGGGAGACCGCCGTTCCGCATCGTGGATCCGAGTGCGGCGAAAGCTCAGTTCAGCGCATCCTCCGGTGCCGAGATCTCGCGGCGGAGGATCTTGCCGGTCGGGCCTTTGGGCAGCTCGTCGACGATCCACACATTGCGGGGGTATTTGTACGCGGCGACGCGGTCCTTCGCGAACTCACGCAGCGCTTCGGCGTCGACGCTGCTGCCGGCCTTGAGGGCAACGGCGGCCCCGATCTCCTCACCGAGGTCGTCATTCGCAATGCCGATCACAGCCGCCTCGGCGACGGCTTCGTGCTCGTAGAGCGCCTCCTCGACCTCACGCGGATAGACGTTGTAGCCGCCGCGGATGATGAGGTCCTTCTTCCGGTCGACGATCGTGTAATAGCCGTCCTCGTCCTGCTCGGCGAGGTCGCCGGAGTGGAACCATCCGTCGCGGATGGCCACCTCTGTCGCTTCCGATCGTCCCCAGTACCCCTTCATCACGGGTTCGCCCTTGATGGCGATCTCGCCGATCTCACCGACTGGAACGTCGTTGTCGTCATCGTCGACGAGCTTCATCTCGACTCCGCGCACGGGCACGCCGATGGTGCCGGTCTTGCGTTCCATGCCCGGCTGGTTGAAACAGGCGACCGGTGAGGTCTCGGATATCCCGTAGCCTTCCAAAATGATGCAGTCGAAAGCGGATTCGAAGTTCTTCATCACCTCGACCGGCATCGCCGATCCGCCGGAGATGCATGAGCGCAGGCTGGAGACGTCGAAGTTCTCCCGCCCTTCGGCGTTGAGCATGCGCGCGTACATCGTCGGCACACCGATGAAGATGCTGACCTTGGCACCCTGAATGGTCTCGAGGGCCTTGATCGGGTCGAAGCGCGGGATGAGGGCGAGGCAGGATCCGCTGAGCACGGAGGCGTTGAGTCCGCAGGTCAGGCCGAAGCAGTGGAACAGCGGCAGGCAGCCCATGACCATATCGTCCTCGGTGAGGAAGGTGAGGGTCTCGGCGGTGACGGCCGCGTTCGTCATCATATTGAAGTGGGTGAGTTCCGCGCCCTTCGGCTGTCCGGTGGTGCCCGAGGTGTAGAGGAGCACGACGGTGTCATCATCGGCGCGGGACACTACCTCAGGTGTCCGGTCGAAGGCGGCCAGCTGATCGGCGAAGTCGGCGGGGTCGACGCGCACGCATTCGATGCCGACCGCGGCCGCCGCCTTCCCGGCTTCGCCCGCCATGTCCTTCCACGCGAAGACGATCTGAGCCCCGGAATCTTCGAGGTAGTACTGCACCTCGCGGTCCTTGAGCAGCGGGTTCATCGGCACGACGATCGCGCCGACGGACAGCGCCCCGTAGAAGAGGACGGGGAATTCGAGAACGTTGGGCAGGACGAGTCCGACGCGGTCGCCGGGCCCGATTCCCCTGTCCTTGAGCATCGTCGTCACCCGCTGCGCCTGGTCCTGCAGCTGCGCATACGTCAGCACGGAATCGCCGAGGCGGACGGCAGGTCGCTGTCCGTGCCGGCTTGCGGTGGCGGTGAGATTGTCGGCGAGGTTGGTCATGTCTTCCTCCAGGCTTGATTCGTTCGTCGTTGATCGGCTCGGTGCTGGTGCTGGAACCACCACTGGTTGTGGCCCCAGCACAGGAGAAGCGTCGACTGAGCGGACGGGTCCGACTCCCGTTCGGTTCCCGCCGTCCGGCTCTATGGTGCCCACTCTGCCGTTGCCGGCGACCTCGGGCAACGGTATGCGCAACAGAAACACGGGTCATCGATTGTGGTCGGACGACAAGGATGCCCGTAAGCTTCTGCCATGGTCGCCAATCCACTCGTCCTGCGCATCGTCGACAGTGTCCGAGCAACGCTGCCGGCCACGGTCCAACGTTCGGTCAGCCGCACCTGGCGGGAAGTGCCCGCTTATCCGGCCAGCCCTGACAAAAATCTCGCCGAGGATCTCACCGCACACACTTTCACCGTCTTCGAAGCCGCACTCACCCCCTTGGAGGAGGGCCGCCGCGCCACCGCCGAGGACTTCCCGATCACCGCCTCCCAGGCCCGGCGGCGACTGCGGCAGGGAGTGACCCTGCCGGACTTCCTCACCGGTTTCCGGATCGGGCAGGAGACTCTGTGGGAGGCGATCGTCGATGCCTCGGATTCCGAACAGGAGACCCGCGACGAGGCGCTGCACATCGCCATCCACGTCATGAGCGTCATCGAGGTCGGCAGCTCCGTCGGGGCCGTCGCTTTCCTTGAGACCCAGCAGCTTGAGATGGCTGAGGGCGACCGGGTCCGCCGTGACCTCGTCGACGATCTGCTCTCCGGTCGCCGCTTGGCACCGGGGCCGAGCGCGGACCTCGCCGAGGTGTCCGACCTCCGCCCGGATTCGCGCGTGCTCGTCGCCACGGCCACCTCGCAGACTCCGTTGCGAGATGATCGAGGGATGCGGGAGGTCATCACCGCCCTGCGCTCGGTCTTCGACGTCGGCCGTCGCGGCATCGCCGTGGTCCTCCAGGATCAGATCGTCGGCATCACCCCGGTGACCTCCGACGGCACGACCACCCTGGCCGATCTCGAACGTGTCCACCGGGAGCTGTCCCGCCACGGCACCGACCTGTGCGTGGGCACCTCCACCGTCCACGAGGGGCTCGACCGTGTGCCCGAGGCGTACCGCGAGGCTGTGCTCGCCCAGGAAAGTCTCAACGGTGTGCCGGGAGTGAGGTCGCTGCATGCCCTCACTCCGCTCGACTACCTCGTCACCCTCGACGACGAGGTCGCCCACCGCCTCATCCGCCCCGAACTGCGCCGCTTCGTCGAGGACGATCTCGCCGCCGGCGGTGTCCTCATCGAGACGCTGCTCGAATACGCGGCCTGTGACCTCAACGCCAAACTCGCCGCCGAGCACCTCCATGTCCACGTGAACACCGCGTACTACCGACTCGACACCGCAGCCGACCGCACCGGCCGCAACGTCCGCAGCTTCACCGACCTGCAGGAGACGATCATCGCCATCCGCATGCTCACCGCGCGCGGAAACGTCCCGATCTCGAATTGAACGATCCCCGCGCCGAGGCGGCTCCTCGTCGGTCAGTTCAGCTGAGTCTGCGGCCGGCGCAGGTTCAGACCCGGGCCATAATGGAGGCATGCATGATGCCGCCGATTCGAATGAGGACCTCCGTGAGGAGTACCGCATCAAGATGCGCGGTCGGCTTCTGCGCCGGTCCGCGTCCTTCAATGTCGCCCACGCCGTCGACAGTCTCGAACCCGGTACCGGCGCACAGAGCATCCAACGCGCGCTGACTCTGCTCAACCTCGTCGGCCTCATCGCCGGTGAGAGGCGCGAGGGTGCGAGCCTGTCCGAGCTCGCGTCGATCAGCGGCCGCCCGAAGGCCAGCGTCCACCGCATGCTCCAGGCGCTCATCGCCATGGGCTACGTCGAACGCCTCGAAGAGGGCGGATACCGCCTCGGCGTGCAATCGCAGATCCTGGGTCAGCTGGCCCAGAAATCGGTGGATCCCCTGGTCACGGAGTCCGAGTCGAGTCTGCTGCGCTTGGCCGAACTCAGTCAGGACACCGTGTTCCTCACTCTGCGCACCGGCAGCTATTCGATCTGCGCCCGCCGCGAGGAGGGCTTCGGTGAGATCTTCAATAATGCCTTGTCCGTGGGCGACCGACACCCCTTGGGCATCGGGGCCGGATCGCTGGCGATCCTCTCCGAGCTCTCCCCCGCCGAGGTGGACGCCCAGTTCGAGGCCAACGCCGAGATCCTTGCCGAAAGGTATCCGAAGGTCTCCGTCCCGCATCTGCGCGACATCATCGATCAGGCCCGCATCGACGGCTTCGTCCACAATCCGGGGCTCTTCGCCAAGGGGTCGTGGGCGGTGGCGGTGCCGCTGCGCATCCGCGGCTCCCGCCCGCAGGCGGCTCTGTCGATCGCTTCGATCGCCGATCGCGTCACGGGTTCACGGGTCGAACGCCTCGTCGCTCTGCTGCGCCGGGAAGCGAAGGCCATCGCCGAGGCGCTGAGCTCCCATCCCGTCCACGACCCGAACTCCGGCGACCTCTGAGCCGCCCCTCAGCGCCGGCGCAGGAGGCGGACTCCGGTAGCGTGAAGGGCATGCCGGAGCCTCCTGATTCCACGACCGTGTCCCTGCCGATCACCGAACTGCGCGACCTGTGCATCGCTGCGATCACCGCGGCCGGCGGGTCGACCGCGCTGGCGCAGTCCCTGGCCGAGGCGACCGTGGCCGCAGAGCGCCGCGGCAAGACCGCCGTCGGCACGGCGCACCTCTTCGACTACCTCGATGGGCTCGAAGCCGGCCGCATCAACGGGCAGGCACAGCCGCGAGTGACGAATCGTCTGCCCGCAGCACACCATGTCGAAGCCGACCGCGGCACTGCGCAGCTCGCGTTCGACGCAGTTGTCGATGACTTCGCCGCGTCTGCCGCGAAACTCGGCATCTCGGTCCTCAACATCTCCAATGCCTTCACTGCCGGCGAACTCGGCTATTACACGACACGGCTTGCCGAGCGAGGCCTGGTGGCGCTGGCAGGGGCCAACTCACCGGCGCTGATGTCGCTGTTCAGCTCACCGGGCTCGGCGACCGGAACGAACCCCTTCTCGTCCGCCGTTCCCCATGCCGACGGCCCGCGCATGTTCGACCAGGCGACCAGTGCGACCGCCTGGGTCAACGTCCGCGACGCCGCCGATCGGTCAGAGGCGATCCCCGAAGGGTGGGCACAGGACCCGAACGGGGCGGCCACGGTCGATGCCGAGGCCGCCCTCGCCGGTTCCCTGCTGCCCTTCGGCGGGGTCAAGGGCAGCAATGTCGCACTCATGATCGAACTCCTCGCCGTCCATGGCGGGGGCCGCTTCTCCGTCGACGCACCCGCCTTCGACTCGGGACAGGAGAACCCGGGCACGGGACTGTTCGTCATCGCGATCGCGGCAGACGCCTTCGACCCTGACTACTCGAAGCGGGTCGCCGAGCACCTCGATCGTCTGCACTCGCAGTTCGGCGTCGATTTCGGCCGCAAACGCACCCTCGAGGTCGCCGAACTCCCGCGCGAACTCCACTCGGCGCTCCTCAGCCGCAGCTGAGTTTCGCCGACCGGATTCCGAACTAGACGGCGGCTTGATCTCCCAGTCCCGCACGAATACGACGGACGGCGTCGTCGAAGGACTCCTCGGTCACCTCGGCGGCTGCTGCGGGGTCTCCCGCGTCGACGGCGTCCATGAGTCGGCGCTGATGTTTGAGCAGCGGCACCGTGTCCGCAGCGGCGATCTCGAGCCTCGCTCCGACGAGCTTGTAGGCCCGGCATCGCAGCCAAAGAGCCCGGATCGTCTCGGCGAGGACGGGATTGCCCGAGGCAGAATAGATCGTCGCAAGCAGCTCTTCGTCGTGGTCGAGGTACTTCGAGGCATCGCCGGAGTCGAGAGCCGCCTCCATCGCCGCGAATTCCTCGTCCAATCGTGCCCGGCCCACCTCATCGAGCTTCTGAGCACCCTGGACCGTCGCCTCGACCTCAAGTATGCGACGCACGGAGTAGATCTGCAGCAACTCCTCGGCGGTGAAGGTCTTGACCACCGCTCCACGGTGCGGGCTGGTCTCGACGAGCCCGACCGCCTCGAGCCGGGCCAGCGACTCCCGCACGGGCATGACGCTCGTGCCCAGGGACGCCGCGAGCTGGCGGATCCGCAGACGGTCCCCGCTGCGATATTCGCCTGACAGAATGCTCGCCTGCAGCGCCTCGAACACCTGGTCGCCGACGCGCGGGCCAATCTCGGTCTGGGTCTCGCTCATAGTCGACAGTCTATCCACGCCGAGGCGGCATGCAGTGAGCTCATGGCCTCCGTCCAACTCAGCTGCAAATCGCCGACCGCTCAGCGCAGGACGATCGTCCTCTTGCCCGAGAGGAACACACGGCCGTCGCAGTGCCACTTCACGGCGTTGGACAGCGCCTTGCATTCGGCATCGCGGCCGGCGGCCACGAGGTCCTCGGGAGTGAAGGCATGGTCGACCTCGACGAGCTGCTGAGCGATGATCGGACCCTCGTCGAGTTCGCTGTTGACGAAGTGCGCGGTCGCCCCGACGGTCTTGACTCCGCGTTCCCATGCCTGGTGGTAGGGCTTCGCACCCTTGAACGACGGCAGGAACGAGTGGTGGATGTTGATGGCGCGTCCGGTGAGTTCGCGCGCGAGGTCGTCGGAGAGGATCTGCATATAACGGGCGAGCACCACGAGGTCGACCTCGAAGCGGTCGACGAGTTCGAGCAGCTTCGCCTCGGCCTCGGGCTTCGTCTCCTTCGTCACGGGGATCCGGAAGAAGGGAATGTGGTGCCATTCGACGAGCTCACGGTGGTCGGGGTGGTTCGATACGACCGCGGCGATCTCGATCGGCAGCTCGCCGACCCGGGCGCGGAAGAGCAGGTCGTTGAGGCAGTGCTCGAACTTCGAGACCATGATGAGCACCCGCCGCTTCTCCCCCTGCGGCCACAGCTGCCAGGTCGCGCCGAACTCCTCGCCGATCGCTTCGAAGTCGGTCCGCAGAGCCTCGACACCATTGCCGGGCTCGTCGGAGACGCTGAAGTCGATGCGCAGGAACAGCTGCTGGGTCGACTGGTCGTCGAACTGTTTGAGTTCCTTGATGTCTCCGCCGTGGGTGAGCAGGGCACCGGTCACGGAGTGGGTGATTCCGGGGCGCTCAGCGCATTCGAGGGTGAAGATGTAGTCCTGCATGTCCGTGTCCTTCTGTCCGTGGGGCAAGGTCTGTGTGGTGCAAGGTCGGGATGGTGCTCAGCATTCGACGACGTTGACGGCGAGGCCGCCGCGCGATGTCTCCTTGTACTTCGATTTCATATCGGCTCCAGTCTGCCGCATGGTCTCGATCGCCTGATCGAGGCTCACCCGGTGGGAGCCGTCGCCGTGCATGGCCAACCGGGCCGCATTGATCGCCTTCACAGAGGCGATGGCATTGCGTTCGATGCACGGCACCTGCACGAGGCCGCCAACCGGATCGCAGGTCAGCCCGAGGTTGTGCTCGAGTCCGATCTCCGCGGCGTTCTCCACCTGTTCGGGAGTTCCGCCGAGTACGGCGCACAGGCCTGCGGCAGCCATCGCACAGGCCGATCCGACCTCCCCCTGGCAACCCACCTCGGCGCCGGAGATCGACGCATTGCGTTTGAAGAGGATCCCGATCGCCCCGGCCGTGAGCAGGAATTGCACGACGGCATCGTCGGCAGCACTCGCACCAGCGGCGGTGCCAGCTCCGTCGTCTGATGCGCCGGCATCCGCGCCGTCGGAGCCGGCTCCCTCGTCGCCGGTGACGAACCGGTCCATGTAATGGAGCACCGCGGGAATGATGCCCGCGGCCCCGTTCGTCGGGGCAGTGACGATCCGCCCGCCCGAGGCGTTCTCCTCGTTGACGGCCAAGGCATAGAGGTTGACCCACTCGAGGGCATCGAGCGAACCCGATGCCCGGTAGTCCGCGTCCTCGAGCTTCGCCCGCAGTTCGGGGGCGCGCCTGCGGACCTTGAGCCCGCCGGGCAGCGTCGTCTCCTCCCGCGTGCACCCGTTGTGCACGCATTCGCGCATCACCGCCCAGATCGCCAAAAGCTTCTCCCGCAGCTGCTCATCACTGCGGGTCACGCGTTCGTTGACGGCCATGAGCTCGGCGATGCTCAGCCCATGCTCGCGGCAGCGGGCGAGGAGTTCATCGGCCGTGGCGAAATCAATCGTCCGACCGACTTCCTGCCCGGCCTGTTCAGACGCCTCGATCGTCTCGGCAGCGTCCTTCTCGGCCGCGAGCTCCTCGGCGGTGACGACGAATCCCCCACCGACCGAGTAGTACTCGCGCTCGATGACCTCATCATCGACCTCGGCGCGGATGAGTATCCCATTGGGATGGCCGGGAAGATTCTTCCGCATGTGCAGGACGAGATCCGTCTCCGGTTCGAATTCGATGACGAGACGCCCGCCGAGGTGGAGCTTGCGTTGGGTCTTCACCTCGGCGACCAGCGGACCCACCTGGTAGGGGTCGAGCGTTTCGGGATCGAAACCGCTCAGACCCACGAGCACCGCCGAATCCGAACCGTGCCCGATGCCGGTCGCGGCCAGCGAACCATAGAGTCCGACCCGGACCCGACGCACCCGGTGCAGGAGACCGTGCCCCTCGAGTTCGTCGACGAATCGCAAGGCTGCACGCATCGGCCCCACCGTGTGCGAGGAGGAGGGGCCGATGCCGATCGAGAACAGATCGAGGACCCCGAGTGCCATCAGCCGACGTCCTCTTCACGCGCCGAGGCTCCGCTGGCATCGACGCTGTCGAGGAACTCCGCCATTCCGTCGAGCAGCCAACGGACCGTGAAGTCCGCGAAGCTCGCCCGCGGGTAGACGCGGTAGGTGTCCTCACCGCTGTGGTGGAGGATGACCGGCACGGGACCCAGCGCCGTGACGATCGCGGATCCGATGCCGAAGGCGCGAGGGTGGAGATCGGCGCGGCAGCTCTTCTCGAGCACGTCCCGGGCCTTCTCCCCTGTCAGTTCGAGGATCGTCCGGTTGGCCGAGAGATCGACGGCCTGTCCGGGCAGTCCCTCGAGTCCTGCCTCGGCGACGATCGTCTCTCCTGGCTGCTGGCAGCGGGAGACGTCGACGGCGAGGAATTCGTCGGGGCTCAGCCACAGCACGTGCTGAGCCGCCGGATCACCGGTGACTTCGCCGACGCTGCGCGGCAGGTTGAGACCGAACGTGTCTTCGAGTGACGTCCACGATGCGGAGTCAGGCTGTGCCCGCAGGCCGATCTGTACCGTGAAGGGCAGTTCGCGCAGGCCGACGCTGCGGCCGCCGGCGGCACTCGCCTCGGACATCAGTCCGGCGAGGTGCGCGGCCGGCGAGACCCGCAGGTCATCGAGTCCGCTCGACCCGGTGCCCGTGTGGGCGGTCTGCGCTTCAGCCGTCGAGGGGGACTCTGCCGTCGCAGGGGTGGAATAGGTGGTGTCAGCCATCGCGGCGGTTTCCTTCCGGATCGTAGAAGACGGGCGAGGTGATCTCGACGTCGACGAGGGTGTCGCCGAAGGGAGACTTGACGATCTCACCTTCGCGGTTGCGGCCGTTCTCGACGAGTGCGAGACCGAACGGCCGGTCGAGGCTCGGCGAGATATACGACGAGGTGACATGCCCGATCATCGGCACCGGACCGTCCTCCGGTGTAACGGGCGTGCCCGCCGCAATGAGCTGGGCGCCCTCGGCCAGACGCGTCGTACCGTCGACCGGCAGGACTCCGACGAGGTGCTTGCGGTCCTCGCGGGCCGTGTCGACCCGGGAGTAGGAGCGTTTGCCGATGAAGTCCTTGACCTTCGAGACGATCCACTCCATACCCGCATCCTGCGGGGTCACGGTCCCGTCGGTGTCCTGCCCGACGATGATGAAGCCCTTCTCAGCACGCAGCACGTGCATGACCTCGGTGCCGTACGGGGTGATGTCGAATTCGGCACCCGCCTCGGCGACGGCCTCCCACACGGCCAGCCCGTAGAACGTGTCGACGTTGATCTCGAAGGCGAGCTCTCCGGAGAACGAGATCCGGCAGATACGGGCGGGAATGCCGTTCGCCAGAGTGGTCTCGCGGAAGCCCATGAACTCGAAGGCCTCGTTCGACACATCGAGGTTCGGTGCGACCTTGGCGATGACATCGCGGGACCGGGGTCCGGCTACGGCGACGGTCGACCACTGTTCGGTCACCGAGGTGAAGACGACGTCGAGGTCGGGCCATTCGGTCTGGTGCCATTCCTCGAGCCATTCGAGGACGGTCGCCGCCCCGCCGGTCGTCGTCGTCATGTAGTAGCGGTCCTCGGCCACGCGCAGGGTCACGCCGTCGTCGAAGACCATTCCGTCGGGCTTGCACATCAGCCCGTACCGGCCCTTGCCGACCCCCAGCTTCTTGAAGCCGTTCGTGTAGATCTGGCCGAGGAATTCCCCGGCGTCCTTCCCGCGGATCTCGATCTTGCCGAGCGTCGAGGCGTCCTGGAAGCCGACGGATTCGCGCACGGCCTTGCCCTCGCGCAGCACCGCCGCCTCCATGTCCTCGCCCGGCTTCGGGTAGTACCAGGGGCGCTTCCACTGCCCGACGTCTTCGAACTCGGCACCGTGGGCGACGTGCCAGGGATGGATCGAGGTGACCCGGGCCGGGTCGAAGAGTTCGCCCTTGCGCCGTCCGGCCAGCGCCGCAAAGGGCACCGGTGCGAAGGGGGCGCGGAAGGTGGTGTGCCCGACCTGACCGAGATCGTCGGCCTCCCCCAGCACCGAGGCGATCGCGCCGATCGCGTTGACCGCTGAGGTCTTGCCCTGATCGTTCGCCGTCGAGATCGAGGTGTAGCGCTTGATGTGCTCGACCGAGCGCATGCCCGCGCCCATCGCCCGCTGCACATCGGCGACGGTCTGGTCACGCTGGAAGTCGATGAAGTGCGTGCTCAGGTTAGCGTGATCGTCCTGCGCCGAGGTGACCAGCCACAGCGGACGGGCCGGAGCATAGGCCATCGCCGAGGCTGCGGGCACGGCGAGCGCGGCCGGGAAGCCGGTGCGGTTCGCCGCTTGGTTCCCCGCCTCGGCGCCCTGCCGCAGAGCCGCTTCGAGCGAGTAGTCCCCGGTCACTGCGCCGACGGTGAACTGGTCACGCACTGAGGTCGTCGGCACGAAGGCAGCGATGTCGACGTTCCAGTGGATCGGACCCTTGCGCTGACCGTGCAGGTGGATGACCGGCGAATGTCCGCCGGAGACCGCGAGCAGGTCGACGGGGATGCTCTCACCGTTCTCGGCTGCGACGCCGTCGTCGTCGAGTCCGGCGACGGTGACGGCGCTGACCCGCCCGGCGGGTCCTTCACCAGCGGTGCCGGTGACGGCGGAGCCGAGGATGAGACGGGTGCCCGTGGCTGCGGTGACGGATTCGGCGATCGCCGAGGCTGAGGTGCGGGAGTCGATGACCGCGGGGACGGTGATGCCTGCCGCATGGAGGTCGGTAACGAGATCGTAAGCGGAGTCGTTCGTCGTCGTCACTGCCACATTGTCACCGGCGGCCACACCGTAGCGGCCGAGGTATGTGCGCACGGCCGAGGCGAGCATGATGCCGGGACGGTCGTTGTCGGCGAAGACGATCGGACGGTCGTGCGCACCGGTGGCGAGCACGACCTGACCGGCGCGGATGTGCCAGACCTTCTGGCGCACTCCGCGGCCACCGGCAGCGGCGACGGCGTCGGTGCGGTCTTCGAGGGCGACGAAGTAGTTCGAGTCGTAGCTGCCGAAGACCGTGGTGTTCGGCACGTACGTGAGTTCTTCATGCTCGGCGAATCCGGCGACGGTGGACTCGACCCACGCCAGGGCGTCGACGTCGTCGATCGTTTCGGCCGTGGCCGGTCCCGCGGCGAGCAGCGAGCCGCCGGGAATCGACTGGTCGTCGAGGAGCAGGGTGCGCGCACCGGACTTGCCGGCCTCCCGGGCCGCGGCGAGTCCGGCGGGGCCGGCCCCGACGATGAGGACGTCGGTGTGGACGTGTTTGTGCTCGTAGGTCAGTTCGTCCTGGCCGGGATCGAGGATGCCGAGCCCGGCGAGGTAGTCGGCCTCGAGTCCTTCGGCGATGGCGACGCGGGTGGCGGGCAGCATCGACTCGGAGACGTCTCCGGGGAATCGGGAATGCACGCGGACGAGCGCATTGGACTCCTCGACGCCCGCGCCGAGGATGCCGCGGGCCCGACCCAGATAGGTCGAGTTGCCGCAGTCGATGCGGCCCGCGGCGATGAGCGCGCTGGCGATCGTGTCACCGGCGAAGCCCGAGTAGGTCGCTCCGTCGACCGTGAAGTCGATCGGGCGGGCGGTGTCGATGCCGGTGGCACCGGGCAGACGAGACGCCGAGTGCAGGCGGGTGGTGTTCGTCATCGAACCTCTCCTTGCGTGTCGGGACGGGGCGAGCCGATCGGGTAGATGGCGGTGAAGTCGTAGGTGGCCGTGTCGCGGATGGCGTTGAACCACTTCCGGCAGCCAGCGCTGTGGCTCCACATCTCGGCGTAGGCGCCGCGGCTGTTCTCACGGTAGAAGAGGTACTCGGCCCATTCCCTGTCGGTCAGGGCGTGCGGGTCTTCGGGGTAGGGAACGTGCGCCTGTCCGCCGTAGTGGAATTCGGTTTCGTCGCGTGGCCCGCAGTTCGGGCAGTCGATGAGCAGCATGTCGGTGTCTCTTTCCTTCCGCTCAGTGAGCCACGGCTGCGGCGCCGTGTTCGTCGATGAGGTGACCGGTTTCGAAGCGGTCGAGGGCGAATGGGGCGTTGAGCGGGTGGGGTTCGTCGTTCGCGATGGTGTGTGCGTAGGTGAAGCCCGCCGCGGGGGTGCCCTTGAAGCCGCCGGTGCCCCAGCCGCAGTTGGCGTAGAGTCCTTGGACTTCCGTCTTCGACACGATCGGTGAGGCGTCGAGGGTGACGTCGACGTTGCCGCCCCAGGTGCGCAGCACATGGGCGCGGGCGAAGATCGGGAACAGCTCGACCGCGGCGGCCAGCTGCTCCTCGATGACGTGGAAGCCGCCTCGTTGACCGTATCCGTTGTAGGAGTCGACGCCGGCGCCCATGACGAGTTCGCCTTTGTGCGCTTGGGAGACGTAGACGTGGACGTGGTTGGACATGACCACGGTCGGGTGTACGGGTTCGAAGAGTTCGGAGACCAGCGCCTGCAGCGGGTGGGTCTGGATCGGCAGGCGGATCCCGGCCATGTCGGCGAGCACCGAGGAGTCGCCAGCCACGGCAAGAGCGACCTTCTCGGTGGCGATCGGTCCGCGGTTCGTCTGGACGCCGACGACCTGATTGCCGATGCGTTCGATGCCCGTGACTTCGCAGTTCTGGATGATGTCGACGCCCATCTCATCGGCCTTGCGGGCGAAGGCCCAGGCGACGTGGTCGTGCTTGGCGATGCCGGCGCGCGGCTGATAGGTGCCGCCCATCACGGGGTAGCGGAGGTCGTCGCCGATGTTGATGATCGGGCAGACTTCCTTGACTTGGCTTGCATCGAGCCATTCGGCGTCGACGCCGTTGAGCTTGTTCGCGTTCACCCGGCGCTGGGATTCGCGCACGTCCTGAAGAGTGTGGGCGAGGTTGAGCACGCCGCGCTGGGAGAAGAGGAAGTCGTACTCGAGTTCTTCGGGCAGCTGTTCCCAGAGCTTGAGGGACTTCTCGTAGATCGCGGCGGATTCGTCCCACAGGTAGTTCGAGCGGATGATCGTCGTGTTGCGGGCCATGTTGCCCCCGGCAAGCCAGCCTCTCTCAAGAATGGCAATGTTCGTCATTCCGTGGTTCTTCGCCAGGTAGTAGGCGGTGGCGAGTCCGTGTCCGCCGCCGCCGACGATGACGGCTTCGTAGGACTTCTTCGGCTCCGGATTGCGCCACAGGAAGTCGGGGTGTTCGGGAAGCTGGTCAGCCATCAGCGTGCTCCGATCTCGGTGAGGGTGGGGTACAGGGGGTGATCGTTCGCCAGTCGGGTGACGCGTTCGCTCAGTTCGGCGATGATCTCCGGGCTCGCGCCGTTTTCGTCCGTGCCGGCCTTGAGCACCTCGGCGATGATGTCGGCTGCTTCGGCGAATGCTTCGCTGCCGAATCCGCGGCTGGCAAGCGCCGGGGTGCCGATCCGCAGACCGGAGGTGACCATCGGTGGTCGGGGGTCGTCGGGGACGGCGTTGCGGTTGACGGTGATGCCGATCTGGGCGAGCAGATCTTCGGCCTGGGCTCCGTCGAGGGTCGAGTTACGCAGATCGACGAGGACGAGGTGGACGTCGGTGCCGCCGGTGAGGACGGAGATTCCGCGTTCGGCGACATCGCCTTCGGTCAGGCGGCGGGCGAGTTCGCCGGCCCCGGCGAGGGTGCGCTTCTGCTTGTCGACGAAGGTGTCGGTGGCGGCCAAGCCGAAGGCCACTGCCTTGCCGGCGATGACGTGTTCGAGGGGTCCGCCCTGCTGTCCGGGGAAGACGGCGGAATTGATCTTCTTCGCGATGTCCGCGTCATTGGTGAGGATGATGCCGCCTCGGGGGCCGCCGAGGGTCTTGTGCGTCGTCGACGACACGACGTGGGCGTGCGGGACCGGTGAGGGGTGGAGTCCGGCGGCGACGAGTCCGGCGAAGTGGGCCATATCGACCATGAGGTAGGCACCGACGGAATCGGCGATGCGGCGGAACTCTGCGAAGTCGAGCTGTCGCGTGTAGGCCGACCAGCCGGCGACGATGAGCTTCGGCTGGTGCTCGTGAGCGAGGCGTTCAACCTCGGCCATATCGACGCGTCCAGTCTCGGCATCGAGGCCGTAGGGGACGATCGAGTAGAGGCGGCCGGAGAAGTTGATCTTCATCCCGTGGGTGAGGTGGCCGCCGTGGGCGAGATTGAGTCCGAGGACGGTGTCGCCGGGACGGATGAGGGCGTGCATGACCGAGGCGTTGGCCTGGGCGCCGGAGTGCGGCTGGACGTTTGCGTACTCGGCACCGAAGAGTGCCTTGACGCGGTCGATGGCGATGCGTTCGATCTCGTCGACGTGTTCGCAGCCGCCGTAGTAGCGGCGGCCCGGGTAGCCCTCGGCGTACTTGTTCGTGAGCACTGACCCTTGAGCTTCCATGACGGCCGAGGCGGTGTGGTTCTCCGAGGCGATCATCTCCAGTCCCTCGCGCTGCCGCGCCAGTTCGGCATCGATGAATCCGGCGATCTGCGGATCGAGTTCAGCGATCGAGGTGCTCAGTTCGACGGGTTCACGGCTGGGGAAGGTCCCAGCGGAAGCGCCTGCCGGGGCACTGGCCGTGCCGGCTTCTGCGGGATTGGCGAGTTGCTCTGTCATGGATCTCCTTCGACCTGTCGCGATCGGCCTTTCCCAGCTGATCGGCAACTAATATATCAGATGCGTTCCTGTAGTGTAGGCAGAGAATTCCAGCCGATGCAATACGTTTGCCGCAGAGATTATGAAGGGGCTTCTCATGAGCACATCCGCCGACGCGACGTCACCGACGACGTCCTTGGCGAATCGCGCCTATGAGATCCTCCGCCACCGTCTCATCATGCTCGACATCGCCCCTGGCGATCCGATCAACGAGGCGGCCCTCAGCGCCGAGCTCGAGGTCGGCCGCACGCCGATCCGCGAGGCCCTCAAGCGACTCGAGCGCGATCACCTCGTCGTGTCGTATCCGCGGCGCGGCACCTTCGCCACGAATGTCGACCTCACCGATCTGTCGACGATCTCCGAGATGCGCGAAGCACTCGAGCCTATCGCCGCCCGGCGTGCGGCACGCAACCTCACCCCGGAGCGGCGCGCGGATTTCACGGCCTCGATCGCCGACCTCAAGGCACTCGAATCGACCGACGAGCAGCGCACCCTCATGGAGCGCGACCTCGACGTCCACCGCCTCATCTACAGCTCAGTGGACAATCCGCACCTGTCGGAGACGCTGATCCGCCTCGATGATCTGGCTACCCGCATCTGGTGCCTCGTCATCCCGGGGATCCCGGATCTCGTCACTCACATCCGGGAGCACATCGATCTGCTCGAGGCCATCCTCGACGGCGACGAGGAGACTGTCGCCGCCCGCGCCGCCGAGCACGTCCGCGAATTCGACAAGACCGTCCGCACCACCCTGCGCTGAGTCCCCGCTTCACCCGCACGCAGTCCCAGACCCCACTGGAAACCAGCCGCCCAGAGCCGCACCAACAACGGCGCCGCTGCTGAACCTCGACCGCCATTGACGTGATCACATTCACACGCTAACGTGCATGAATGTGATATATCAGTTGTCGACCTGACTCTGTCGACCACCTCATTCCCTCAACGACGAAGGACTTCCATGGCTGAGACCTCCACTGCCACCCATCTGGCCACGACCGAGAAGACCAGCCTTCTGCGGGTCATCACCTATGCCGGGGCGATCATCGCGTTCCTCATCGGCTCGGGCTTCGCCACCGGTCAAGAGATCCTCCAGTACTACGCGTCCTACGGCTTCTGGGGCGTCTTCGGCACCGGTCTTCTGGTGCTCGTGCTCATCTCCTATGTCGCCGTCGAGCTCTTCCTCACGGGCAGGCGGGAGCAGTTCGAGAAACCCTCACGCGTCTTCTACTACTACGGCGGAAAGTACCTCGGCACGTTCTTCGACTACTTCTCGATCCTCTTCGTCTTCCTGTCCTTCACCGTGATGATCGCCGGTGCCGGGGCGGTCTTCGAGGAGCATTACGGACTGTCGAAGTTCATCGGCGGGATCGCCTTGGCAGCCGTCGTCTGCGCCACCGTATGGTTCGGACTGACCAGCCTCGTCGACGTCATCGGCAAGATCGGCCCGGTCATCGTCATCGTCGCGATCGCCCTCGGTGTCTATGGAATCATGCGCGACCCCGAAGGCATCTCCACCGGAGTCGACGTCCTGCCGAGCCTCGACGTCACTCAGGCGTCGTCGAACTGGTTCCTCTCCGGCCTGTCCTATGTCGGATTCTGCATGCTCTGGCTCGCAGCGTTCCTCGCCGCCCTCGGCAAGACCGTGAAGAACCGCCGCGAGGCCACGGCCGGCGGCTTCGTCGGAGGCATTGCCTTCTCCCTGGCCTGCATGGTCGTCGGACTCGGGCTGCTGGCCAACATCGGCGAGGTCTTCGACGCGGAGATCCCGATGCTCGTCCTCGCCAGCAGTCTCGGACCGTGGGTCGGGGCGCTCATCTCCGTGATGATCCTCGCCGGGATCTATACGACGGCGATTCCGCTGCTGTGGACGGTGTCATCGAGCTTCTTCGACGACAAGACGAAGAAGTTCAAGTACGTGACCATCGCCCTTGCCGTTCTCGGCACGATCATCGGCCTCATCCTGCCGTTCTCGCAGATGGTCAACATCGTCTACGTCATCAACGGCTACGTCGGCATCGTCCTCCTGGTGCTGATGATCGTCCGCACGATCCGCCACATGGCCACCCGCCCGGCCGGTTGAGCTATCGCAGAAGCTTGCTTTGTTACCGCTTTGAGCCACCGAGGCGCAGCGAAACCCGCTCCGCTGCCTGCACACATTGATTGGCGAGCTCGGCAATGCGGGTGGCATCTGTACGAAACTTCGGTGCGGCGATGAGGACGGCCGCGACCACCTCGCCGCGATGATCGTACACGGGCGCGGCAATGCCGACCTCGTGCGGAGAGGTCTCGGCATCATTGAGGGCATAAGCGGGACCGGTTGCGCGATCCGCGCCGTAGCTGGCGTCGCGGAATACCTTCACCGAGGCGCTGCCTTCCGTCCGATACCGAGACCCCAGACTGGACGTGTGCTTGACAGGCTCTGGACTGGGCACCTGTTCGACGGTGACCGCCTCAGCGCCGTCCCACACCATCAGTGCACTGGTCTCAGAAGTTGCCCGCGTGAGCGACTGAAGAATCGGATACGCTGCTCGTCGGACATCGAGATCGGCCAGCAGGGGGCCGGCGATCGCAATGATGCCCAACCCAAGTCGATACCGCTTCGACGGAGCTTGTTCAACGATGCCCTCCTGCTCGAGTGAGGCGAGAATCCGCGACACCGAGCTCTTGTGCAGCCCCACGCGCGGTGCGATCTCGGTGACACCGAGCTCCTGCCGATCCGGTGCGAAACAGCGCAGGATGGCGACGGTGTTTTCGATGACCGAGGCACCGCGGCGTGGGTTGTCAGGCGATTGTCGAGACATGGTGTGAGTATATTCGGCGGCGAGGGCCTCAGGCGGGAACGATGTTGTGTTCGGCCCCGAACGGGAACTTCGTGATGTCCTCGGACCCGTTCTCCCCGACGACGACGATGTCATGTTCGCGGTATCCGCCGGCACCCGGCTGCCCCTCGGGAATGGTGAGCATCGGCTCCATGGAGATGACCATTCCCGGCTCGATGACGGTGTCGATGTCTTCTCTCAGTTCGAGACCGGCCTCGCGCCCGTAGTAGTGGCTGAGCACTCCGAATGAGTGTCCGTACCCGAAGGTGCGGTTTTCGAAGAGTCCGTGCTCGAAGTAGATCTCATTGAGTTCGGCGGCGATGTCCTTGCACACGGCTCCGGGCCTGATGAGTTCGATTCCGCGCTTGTGCACTTCGACGTTGACGTTCCACAGTTCGAGCGACCGGGCATCGGGCTCTCCGTAGAAGAGCGTGCGCTCCAGAGCGGTGTAGTATCCGGTCGGCATGGCGAAGCAGTTCAGGCTGAGGATGTCACCTTTTCGGATTTTCCGGGTCGTCGCCCAATTGTGCGCGCCATCGGTGTTGATACCCGATTGGAACCACACCCAGGTATCACGGATTTCCTGGTCGGGGAACGTCCTAGCGATCTCATGAGTCATCACCTCGGTGCCGATGAGCGCGAGTTCGTACTCGCTGATGCCTTCGGTGATGGCGGCCTTGATCGCCTCACCGCCGAGGTCGCCGATTCGAGCGCTGTGCTTGATCACCTCGATCTCCTCGGGTGACTTGATCATCCGCTGGCGCATCGACTCCTTCGAGATGTCGACGAGTTCCACGGCCGGGAAGGCATCTTGGAGCCTGTTGCGATTCTCAAGGGGCAAGTTGTCATCTTCGACGCCAAGACGGCGTGGGTTGCCGATCCCACGCTGACGCAGGCCTTCCTGAATCGCGTAGTAGTAGTTGTCACGACGCCAATCCGTGTACACGATGTTTTCCCCGTAGCTGGTCCGCCACGGCATCCCTGCATCGATGTTCGCGGTGATCGTCACCGTGTCGTCGGCCGTGACGACCATGGCATATGAGCGACCGAAGTACGTGAAGAGGAAGTCCGAGTAGTACTTGATGTTGTGATATGAGGTGAGAACAACTGCGTCGAGCTCCTTCTCAGCCATAATGGCGCGCAGCCCGGTCAGTCTCCGCTCCATCTCCGCGTCGGAGAAGGTGAGCGGAGTCTTGGATCCGTTGTGGAGGACCTTGAGCCGCTCAAGGTCAGCGACGGAGGCGTTGTCAGCAATGGTGGTCATGGGTTTCTCCTATTCGTTCGGTACCACTGCCTCGATACTGCAGCGGCGTGGTGGGGTTCTGGACGACTTCAGACGTCGCGCAGAGGCTTATGGAAGGTCTCCTTGGCGCAGATGACTGCGCCGAGACAGATTGCGGCCGCAGCCATGAGGTACCAACCGGGGGCAAGATGCGAATTGGTCAGGCCGATGAGCAGAGTGGCCATAAAAGGTGCGGTGCCGCCGAACAGGGCGTTCGACACGTTGAAGCTCACGGCAAACCCGGTGTACCGGATACGTGTCGGGAACATCTCGGCAAGGAAGCTCGGCAGGGTTCCGTCGTTGAGGGTGAGCATGGCTCCGAGTCCGATCTCGACAAGGACGACGAGGGTGAAGCTGCCGGCGTCCAACAACATGAAGGCCGGCACCGTGAGGACGATGAAAGTGACTGACGCGATGGTGAGCATCCTCTTGCGACCGAACCTGTCCGAGGCCAGGCCGGTGAGCAGGATGAACCCGATATACGTGACGAGAGCGATGGTGGTGGCGAGGAATGATTCAGCAGCCCCGTAGCCGAGCTCGGTCGTGAGATAGGTGGGCATATAGGTCAGGACGACATAGAACCCGACGGCGTTGAGCAGCACTGCGCACATCGAGATGACCAGGGGCCGCCAGTGGTCCCGGAACATGGCGAAGACCGGAGCTTTGATCACTTCATCCTGCTGAGCGAGTTCACGGAATGCCGGCGTGTCCTCGAGTCGGGTTCGGATATAGCGGCCGATCAGCCCCATGGGCGCGGCAAGGAAGAATGGGAGCCTCCAACCCCAACTCTCCAACTGTCCGCCGCTCAGCGTCGACGAGAGGACTGCGGCAAGCACCGATCCCAATAGCAATCCGGTGGCGGTGCTGGCTGGAACGACGGCTGCGTAGAGACCGCGTCGACGTGGTGGAGCGTATTCGACGAGGAACGCCGAAGCCCCAGCGTACTCGCCTGCGGCGGAGAAGCCCTGCACGAGGCGGACGACGAGCAGCAGCACAGGCGCCAGGAATCCGGCCACCGCGAAACTCGGCAGCAGACCGATGGCAAACGTCGAGACAGACATGATGAGAATCGAGACGGACAGTGCGGAACGTCGTCCGATCTTGTCTCCGATATGACCCCAGATGAAGCCGCCGATGGGGCGGACGACGAAGGAGACGGCGAAGACCGCAAAGGTGGACAGAAGCGCGAGATTGCCTTCGGACTCAGGGAAGAAGACGATCGCGATGGTCGTCGCAAAATACCCGTAGACGCCGTAGTCGAACCATTCGACGAAGTTGCCGACGAAGCTCGCAGAGACGACACGCCGCAGCGTCCGCTTCTGCTCGATATTCGGCTGCGCGGTCGCCGACGCATCTGATTTCACAGCGTCATTGTCCTCTGGAGCGAGGTCGGACTTCATTGTCTTCTCCATCGTTGTGAACGGTGACAACGCATGTGTTGCACTCTTTACAACTGCGTTGCATTAAAGGTTATTGTGTCCCGGTCACCCGGTCAAGAGATTTCTGCTCAGAACTGCGCGCAATCAGAAAGCGGCAGGCGAAAGGCCCTGCCGGACCGCATGTCCGACAGGGCCTTGGACTTTACGCCCCGACACAGCGAAGCCCCGCACGACCATTCGATCGTGCGGGGCTTCCCTGATACGAGCGGCGTCGCCTACCTGCTCGAGACGCGTCCGAAGAGATTCGCGATCGGGGCAAGCAGCAGCGGCCTGGCCGCGAACCAACCGGCCACGACCACGACCATCGCGATGAGGAACCAGACGAGTCCGGCCCAACCGAGCATCTCGGTTCCCGCGAACATGTAGCCGAGGTTGTGCCGCAGTCCGGTCGTGAACACGAGGAACACGTGGACGAGGATGAAGAACACGAAGAACAGCATCGTCGGGAAGTGGATCGCCCGTGCCAGCGGCGCCGGGTAGATCTTGTTCAGCGTCGAAGCGTTCTTCGGCCACCATTCGCTCATCCGCACACCCGTGATCGCGGCCAGCGGAGCGGCGATGAACACGATGATGAAGTACATCAGCTGCTGGAGAGCGTTGTAGTTGACCCATGCATCTTCCATCGGCCATTCCATCGTTCCGTACTGCAGCGCCGCCGACAGCGCGTTGGGGAACACTTCCCAACTGGTCGGCACGATGCGCGCCCAGTGCCCGGAGACGAAGAGCAGCACGACGAAGACCACACCATTGGCCAGCCACAGCAGATCGAGGCTCGTGTGCAGCCAGAGGTTGATGCTGATCTTCTTCCCACCCTTCTTCGGGGTGTAGAACGCCGGCGGCTTCTGCTGGTGACGCACCTGCAGACCCGAACGGATGATGAGCACCATGAAGAAGATGTTGAGGAAGTGCGTCCACCGCACCCAGCCCGGGAAGCCGGGCTCGACGAATTCCGGGATGTGGTATTCGCCCGGGTAGCGTTCGAGGAACTCCGGCACGCCCGGCAGGGTCGTGACACCGCGCGCGGCGAGGATGAGGATCCCGGCCACGACGATGAGTCCGCCGAGTCCCAGTCCGATGAGCTTGGACCACTGTCCCAGCGACTTCGAACCGATCATGACCGGTTCCTTCTTCGCTGCAGGCTTCGCCGAGGCGGTGCTGCCCGAACTCGACGATGTGGCCTTCGCAGCCGGTGCCGTCTTCGCGGCCGGCTTGTCCGCGGCGCGAGCCGCAGCCTTGTCGTCCGACTTCGCTGCGGGCTTGGCCATCGGCTTGCGCTGGGCCGGCTTGTCCGCGGTCTTCGCCGCAGGCTTAGCCATCGGCTTGCGCTGGGCCGGCTTCTTCTCGGCTTCGTCGGATTTCTTCTCCGACGCCGAGGCGGCTCCCGCTGCTGCGGCACCTGCACCGGCAGCGGCTCCCGCACCTGCGGCTGCCGCGCCGGCACCGACGCCGCCGATTCCGGTGCGTCGGCCCTGGGGCTTCTTCTCACCGGACTCGTCAGCTGCAGCCGGCTTCGATTCCTGCTTTGCGGCTTCGCCGGACTGCGTGGCCTCGGCCGGTTTGTCTGCCTCGGCAGCAGCAGCATCGGTCGACTTTGCGTCGGCGGCCTTCTCCTCAGCCGAAGCCGAAGCGGCGGCCGAGCCTGCGGCAGGTTTGGCAGCGTGTGCCGGAGCAAAGCCTTCCGGCGGCCAGGGGTCTCCCCCGGCGGTGCGGGGAAGTCCGCGGCGCAACGGTACATCGGAGAGTTCTCCGGAGCCCGAGCCGTTCGCGGCTGCTGCAGCCACACCGGCACCGGCAACGCCAGCACCAGCTGCGGCGGCCGCCGCAGGAGCAGCGGACGAGGATTCAGACGTGGAATCGGCTGACGTTTCAGCCGAAGCGGTTTCGGCAGAGTCGACCTGAGCTGCGGATTCCTCCGCAGTGCTCTCGGCAGGAGCGGATGCAGCTGCTGCCGGTGCAGAAGCGCCAGCCGAGCCGCCTGCGGCCTTGGCCCCGGCGGGCGCGAAGCCTTCCGGCGGCCAGGGCTCTCCACCGGCAACACGCGGCAGACCGCGACGCAGTGGAACCTCGGCGGCAGGAGCCGATTCGGCAGCGGGAGCATCGGCGGCGGCAGATTCTGCGGCAGCCGACTCATCGTCCGAACCGGAAGCGGCGACGGCAGCGCCGGCAGCCACTCCGGCACCAGCCGTCGCGGCAGCGGCAGCCGGGGCAGCCGAGGACTGTTCGTCCGATTCAGCGGACGCCGCGTCCTCGGTCGAATCCTCGACAGCGACATCCTCTTCGGCCGCAGGCTCTTCGGGAGCCGACGGTTCAGCAGACGCGACAGGAGCAGCTGAGGCACCGGTGGCCTTCACTCCGGCCGGAGCAAGACCTTCCGGCGGCCAGGGCTCTCCGCCCTCGACGCGCGGCAGTCCACGGCGCAGAGGCACTTCGGCCGCGGGAGCGGCGTCGGCCTCAGGCTCACCGGCAGGAGTCGAGTCAGCCGACTCACCCGCGTCATCGGCACCGGCTGCGGCAACACCCGCAGCACCAGCGGCGACACCGGCAGCGCCGACGCCCGCCGCAACAGCGGCACCCGACGACGATTCGTCAGCCGATTCATCGACCGATTCCTCAGCGGCGTCCTCAACGGAGTCCTCAGTTGGCTCCTCCGCTTCAGCGGAAGCCTCTGCCCCCGTCGATTCCTCAGCCTCGGTCACCTCCGCGTCGGTCACGCCCGCGGGGGAACCTTCATCCAGTTCCTCCGTCTCGGCAGTCTCCGACAGCCACGACGCGCCCTCTTCCAAGGGTTCGCCGATGGTGCCCTCCGGGGGCCAGGGGTCTCCGCCTTCGACCCGGGGCAGACCCGAGCGCAACGAACTGGAATAGGTTGCCATATCAGGACTTGTTCTCGTTCAGTGATTCGATGGCCTGGGGAACGACCTTGAACAGGTCGCCGACGACGCCGAAATCGGCGATGTCGAAGATCGGAGCTTCGGCGTCCTTGTTGACCGCGACGATGGTCTTCGAGGTCTGCATACCGGCCTTGTGCTGGATCGCGCCGGAGATGCCGAGCGCCACGTAGAGCTGCGGGGACACCGACACACCGGTCTGGCCGACCTGGTGCGACTGGGCGATGTAGCCGGCGTCGACGGCCGCACGGGAGGCACCGACGGCTGCGCCGAGGGTGTCGGCGAATTCGCCGACGAGTTCGAAGGACTCCTCCGAACCGACGCCGCGACCACCGGAGACGACCTTCTGCGCGCCGCGCAGCTCTGGACGCGAGGAGGTTTCGACGACGGCTTCGAACGAGTCGATCGCGGCCGAGCGCTTGCCGGAATCGGCGACCTCGAGGGCCTGCGTGTTTGCGGACTGTGCTTCTGCGCGAGCCTCGATCGAGCCCAGGCGCACGGTAACGATGGGGGCACCGAAGGTCGGGGCCGAGGAGGCGGTGTAGCCGCCGCCGTAGACGGAGTGGTTGGCCACGATGCCCTCGGAGTCGCGTTCGAGTCCGGTGGCGTCGACGGACACGGCCGATCCGCTGCGCACGGCGTAGCGACCGGCGATGTCACGACCGTCGAGAGTATTGGGCACGAGAACAGCGTCGGGAGCGGTGAGCTCCGCGGCTGCGGCCACGGCGTCGACGGCCGCGGTGCCGAGGTTGCCCTCGGTGGCTGCGGCGGTCAGGGTCGCCACGGCGCCGAGTTCGGCGGCCTTGTCGGCAGCGGCGTCGGCGCTGCCGGCGGCGAGCACGAGGGCGACGGGCGAGCCGATCTCAGCGGCACCGCCGAGCAGTTCGGCGGCCGGCTTCTCCAGCTGGCCTTCGGCGTCGGAGGTGAGGACGACGAGAATGGAGTCCTGCGGGAATTCTGACATGACGATTCTCCTTAGGCCAGACGGTTCTTGGTGAGGTATTCGGCGAGTTCGACGCCGCCATTGCCTTCGTCGACGACCTTCTCGCCGGCTTCGCGCGGCGGCTTCTCGGCGACGGTGACCATGATCGAGCGAGCCACGGACTGGTCCTCGGCGTCGATGTCGAGATCGGACAGGCTGATGACCTCGAAGGGCTTTTTCTTCGCTGCCATGATGCCCTTGAAGTTCGGGAATCGGGCCTCGGGAAGCGCCTCGGTGATGGAGATGACGGCGGGCAGTTCGGCCGAGACCTGCTGCTTGCCGCCTTCGACCGCGCGGGTGCCGGAGACCTTGCCGTCGGTCAGTTCGACGGTCGTCAGGCCGGTCACGTGCGGGTAGTCGAGGTGCTCGGCGAGCATCGCCGGCATCATGCCGCCGTTGCCGTCGGTGGAGACGTTGCCGGTCACGACGAGGTCGAACTCACCGCGGCGCAGAGCGGCGGCGAGCACCTCGGCGGTCAGCCCGAGATCCGCACCGGCCAAACCTTCATCGGCCACGTGCACGGCATTGTCGGCACCCATGGCCAGACCCTTGCGGATCGTCGCGGTCGCGGTATCGGGCGCCATCGAGATGACGGTCACCTCGGTGTCGCCGTCGGAGTCCTTCTGCGTCAGGGCGACCTCGAGGGCACGCTCACCGATCTCATCGAGGACGGCTTCCGAGGCGCCGCGATCGGCGAGCCCGGTTTCCAAGTTCAACTTGCGGTCGCCGTACGTATCCGGGACCTCTTTGACCAACACCGCGATCTTCAAGGATGACTCCTTAGGTTCGTGAAGCAGTTCCAGCTGCGTGAGACTTTCGTCTCATAATCTACAGGTGGCTGATTTCCGTCCGTTGACCGGGTCCGGGTTAGAACCGATCATGTCCATCACCCATGGTACGTGGTAGGCACCACAGATATCTCCGTTACTGTACGAACGATCGACAGAATTTGTCCAGTGCGTCGGACTCCGTAACCTCGTGCACTTCCCCCCCCACCGAGGTGGTCCCCCCCTGTCGTCGACGTCTGGACCTCGACGCGTGGCCGCCACTCGCCGAGGCGGGGCCCTAGAATGGGAAGCAGACCGACCAGTCCTCCCGGTGGCCATCGCCGCCCCTCCGGGCGAGTGCATCCGGGCAGGCTGGACGCAGAGGTCGCAGGCAAGACGCAGACATCAACGGTGAAGGAGCGCCCCGTGGCATTCGACCTCGACGACATCGACCGCAGCATCATCGCCGCCCTCGTCGAGGACTCGCGCCTGAGCGTGCGCCAGTTGGCCGAACGCGTCCACATCTCCCGCTCCGCCGCGCATAAGCGCTTCACCACCCTCATCGAATCGGGTGCGATCAGGAAATTCACCGCCGAGGTGGACCGCGAGGCCCTCGGCATGACCGTGACCGCGGTCGTCGTCGTCAAGATCGGCGAGCGCCCCTGGCCGCAGGTCCGTGACGACCTGGCAGCACTCCCCTTCGTCGAGAAGGTTCAAGCCGTCAGCGGGGACATCGACGCCTTGGTGACGGTCAACGCCCCGGACAACACCGCACTGTCGCAGGTGATCCTCCGCCGCATCCACGAAGTCCCGGGCGTCGTGTCCTCCCGCTCGCTCCTCATCCTCGATGAGGCCGAAGGCCACAGGCCGGGCGCCGGCTGAGTAGTGCGGCTCAGTCCTTCTGGTATTCGGTGATGGCTTTCTCGGCAAGGTCGAGACCGTAATCCGCGTCGGCGTATCCGGCGATTGTGGCTTTGCCGATCGGATAGACGTGTCCGGCCCGGACAGCCGGGAGGTCTCTGAACACAGCCGAGTCCATGAGCGCCTTCGTCAACGAGTCATAGTCGCCGCGCAGGTCCGAGTTGACGAAGATGATGTCGGCATCGGACAGACTGCGGTCGAGGACTTCCAGCGAGATCTGAGCTTCGGGCTCGACAGTCCCTGACTTATTGCCTCCCTGTTCGGCCTTGCCGTACTTCTTCACCATGGCGTCTTCGTCGGCCGACCAATCGAACCCGAGTGGGGACAGAATCGTGCCGAGCATGTTCTCACTGCCCCACAGATATGCCGAGTTCTCCTCGAAGGAGGACACCACTCCGATCGTGGTGCCCTCGGTGACCTCGGAATGCTTTTCGCCGAGCTGCTTCTGCCGAGCCGTGAATTCTCTGTCGAGTTCGTCGAGCTGATCGGTCTTGTTGACGGCGTCTGCGACTTCCCCAACACGCTGCTGCCAATTCGCGCGGTCTCCGCCGCGCAGGGTGAACTGGTAGACGGGTGCGATCTCCTCGAGCTGCTCGATCATCTCCGGTTCGAAGATGTTCGGGGACAGGATGAGGTCGGGTTCGGCCTCGGCGAGCTTCTCGAGGTCCGGCTCCTGCTGACTGACTGTGGGGATCCCCTCGAGTTCATCGAGCCACTCCTCGGGCACGGCCGGATCCTGGTACTCGCCCTGCGCCACGGGAGGCGCGTCAAGATCCATGAGGGTCTCGGTGGCGGCGTAGTGCAGTGTCGCGACGGCCTTCGGAGCCGCGGGCACTTCGACCTCCGCGCCGGTCGCATCGGTGACGGTGCGCGTCTCGGAGGCAGCGCCCTGGTTCGCTTCCTCACTGCCGCCTGCGCATCCGGCGAGGAGAGCGAGGCCGGTGGCTCCGGCGATGGCAGCAGCGGTCAGGCGCGTCAATGTCATACGTTTGTCCTTATTCTTCTTTGATCTGGTGAACGTCCGGGTGAGGCGGCCGGGCCCCGGAGAGGCAGTTCAGGAGCGTGCGGCGATCACGGCCGATCGGAACCGGCCGAACCCCCATCCGATGTCTCTGACCTGCACGTGCGCGGCTCCGAGCTTATGCAGATCCGTGACGAGCTCGCCGCTGGTCAGCGACGGATTCCCGGTGGTGGCCAGGACCGTGATGAGCTCTTCGGCCTGATGGTCATCGGTCTCGGCATCGTCGGTGAAAGGTTCGACGATCACTACTGTCCGGCTCGCGGCGAGCATCCGGTCCAACAACGAGGTCACCTCTGTCCGCGATCGCCCCGTCAATCCGGCGATCACGAGGGTGCAGTCGACGTCCGGCCAGGGTCGTCGACCGAACAGGCCCTGTGCGCCGGGAGTATGGATCGTCCACCCCGAATGCGAGGCCTTCCTCGTCAGGGCGGCGGCCGCCTCGGCGTCGACATCACCGACGACGGCGAGGCTCTCGGCCGATGCCACGGGTTCGAGGTCGAGGATGAGATCGAGGACATACTGCAGGTGGTCGAGGCTGCGTCGCCGGTGGGCGGAGTCGAGTTCGGAATCGGCGTCGCGCTGGGCATGCCAGGTGGGAGCCTGAATCGTCGAGGCGCGGGAGGAGCGGGAGGCGAACCCGCCTCTGAGCACATCGATGAGGTCGACGAGGGAGAACAGGTCGAGCAGCGCCGCATCGCTCAGGTCAAGTCCGTCGGAGGCACCGTCGCCTGTGAGGA
This sequence comes from Brevibacterium sp. CT2-23B, assembly GCF_013168765.1. Lineage (NCBI taxonomy): Bacteria > Bacillati > Actinomycetota > Actinomycetes > Micrococcales > Brevibacteriaceae > Brevibacterium > Brevibacterium sp. CT2-23B. The sequence goes on from NZ_JABBYK010000005.1 coordinate 106,166, forward strand.
CCGCTCCGGTCGGGGTGTTGCGGTAGTTCTCCTCCTCACGCGCAAGGAGCCCGAGGGAGCACATAGCCGTCAGCACCGGGCGCACACGGTCGGCATCGATATCGAGTTCGGCGGCGATCGCCTCGGCGGTGGCGACTCCGCCGGCGATGAGGTCGTTGATGCCGAGGGTGACGGCTGTCCGGGTGATGATCGCGGGGAGCAATTCGGTCATTTCGTGGACCTGGTGGAGGACCTCGAGAGTTCCGTCCGGTTCGGCGCTGCCCTCGCTGCCGGCTGCTGCAGAAGGGGCCGAATCATCGGCAGGGGCGGACTCGGCCCCAGATCCCTCGAGCGTGGCCTCGGGCGTGGAGGCGACTGCCGCACTTGGCGCGGCGGGACGAGTCGGCATCTTCCGCCAGTAGCCGACGACCTCGACGTCCTCTTTGGGAAGGCCGATCTCCCGGCGCAGGTAGCGGCGGATGGGGGCGATGGTCAGCGTCTCGCCCGCGCACCAGGCGTAAGTGCGGCCTTCGGGCAGATCGAGATTCTTCACGGCGTCGAACATCAGGCGCGATTCGCCCGGTGCGGTGGATCCGCGGATGAGCCAGTCAATTTCGACATCGGCTTCGGTGGGGATGTCTTGAATGTCGTCGGAGGTGGGTACTTCGATGATGATGTGACCGCGGGTGCCAGCAGGTGCCTCTTCGAGCCAGCGCCCGACAGCGGGCAACGCCGTCTCGTCGGCAACGAGGAGGTGGAAATCGATGTCGTCGGCCAGCCCGGCGCAGGTCTTCGGTCCGGCGAAGCTGATCCGATCACCGACCGCGACGCCGAAAGCCCAGTCAGAGGCCAGTCCGGAGTCATGGCGCACGATGTCGATGCTGAAGGAGTTCGTCTCGTGGTCGACGCTGCGAACAGTGTAGTCGCGGGCACGGTTGAGCGCTTCCCGATTCCAGTTGAAGCGGAACTCCTCCTGCTCGCCGATATCGAGGGATGAGCCGTCGGGCGGGGGAATGACGAGTTTCACGTGATCGTCGAAACCCTCGGAGCGGAATGCAGGCCGTGCAGCCTCGCCGACCCCACCGGCCGCCAATTGATCGCCTGCCACTGTCAGGCGTCGCATGTTCGGGGTGATGTCGACGATGCCGGTGACTTCCACTTCTCGCAGGATGATCGGCAGCACCTGCAGAGGCCTGGAAGTACGCGGCATGTATTCAGCTCCGAGGGTTCTTGACGTATGAAACAGCGAGAAACAGAGAAGCCGGACCCACAACTTCAAGCAGGTGTGTCAACTGCCTTAGGCAAGACCGATGTTCCCTATATCTCATAGGTGAGCCTAACCTGGGATCGCAGCAGGTGCAACCACTTATTTTCAACACCGACCAGAGGCCGCCACCTCAGTTCGCTCCGACACCCCTGGTCTCGCTTCGTCTTATTCGCGCGGTCCCGACAGCAGCATGAGCGCGGCACCGGCGACGATGCGCTTGTACACCGGCTCGGCTGACAGCGTGTCTCCGTCGGCCGTGAGGAGCCCGAGCTCGGTGAGCTCCTGCAGTTCGTCCTCCAAGAGCGTGGAGAGCCGTTCGCTGCGCACCACGCCGAGGTCGAGTTCAGGGCGTTCCGGTGCCGAGTCGGGAGTGAGGATCTCGATGAGGCGCTGGGCGATCGTGATCGCCGGGGCGCCGTAGTCTTCTCCGGGAACGAGGTTGATCACGTCGAGCAGCCGCTCGTAGATGAAGGCGCCGATGACCGGCAGTGCGGTATCCGCGCTCACCTCGCCCTTCTTCCACTCGTCGGCGGCGTTTCCCGGGCGGACCTTGGTGCCGGAGATCTCGGTGATCTCGGCGCTCTGCATCACGGCCCACATCGCTTCGAGGACGGGCACCTCGTCGGCGCTGCGCGCATAGTTCACACCGTCTTCATAACGGGCGTTCGACGCAACTCCGACGGCTTTGATGCCGAACTTTTCGGCCGCCTCGGCGATATCGGCACGCTTCACCCTCCCCGTACCGGTCAGCGGCCGGGACTCGCCCACCCAGTCGAGGATGCCGACCACGCCCTCGACGAGGCGGTTGTGCGGCAAAGGCTGCGCGAGCTGCTCCTCGCTCAGAGCATTGGCTTCGACGGCGGCCATCAGGGCCGAGGGCAGCGGGTCGGTGCGCATGCTCGCGGCTTCGGCTCGGGCGCGAGCGGCATTCCAGCGTTCGGGGTCCTCGTCGGTGTCCATGCGGAAGCGGAGATAGTTGTCGAGAGCTTCGAGGCTGTCGAGGAAGATCACCGTCGAAGGCGATTCGCCATCGGTCTTCGCGGCTTCCTGCTGTCCGTCAACTGCGAAGCTTTCGAGGACGTCGAGGAGGTCGTCGATTCCCTCCGGTTCGTCGATATCTGCGCGGGAGGACACGGCGATGCAGAACAGGAGGTGGGCGATGTCGAAGACCTCTGAGTCTTCGTCGACATCGTCGTAGGTCTCGGCCAGCCAGTCGCGGAAGCGCTGGTAGAGCGGCATCTCGTAGACGGTCTTCTCGACCGCGTCCATTCGTGCATCGATGCCCTGCGGGTCAGCGTGGGGATTCGCCTGCGCACTCGCCTCGGCGCTCGATCCGCCGAGCCACTCCGGCAGGCCCTGTTCTGCGGCAGGGCCGTCCTGGACGTCCTGGTCGCCCTGCAACACTCGGCCGGTGGAGCCGTAGGTGCCGGCAACCGGTTCCGGATAACCGTCGAGCGGCAAGAGCTCGTCGACGACTTCCTGCTCCGAGACCTTGTTTCGCTTGGCCAACCGCGCGACCGCGGCGGCTACGGCGAGCATGGCCCCTTCGAGGACGGGGAGTCCGCTGTTGTTGGTGATGAGGCGATCGAGGCTGTCGACGACGCGACCCTTATGTGCCAGGGCGAGGATGTCGCGGGCGACGTTGCGGGATTTCTTCGCCGACCACTTCGGTGCCATCACTCCGCCGAGCTTCGGCCCGTGCACGTCGTCGGTGAACCATTCGTCGAGGAGCCCCATCGCCGCCCCGGTCACTTGCGCGACGCTCGGGCTGAAGTCCTGGGGGTCAGAGGGCAGGGAGGCCACAACAGCCTCGGCGGTTTTGATGTCGCCTTCGGCAAAGGCCACGGAGAACGACCGAAGCTTCCCCAGAGCCAGCCCGCGGTGGGCACCGACCGGGGTGAATAGTCGGCGGTTGTATTCCACCTGCGCCTTCTCCATGGCAATGTGGAAGTCGGCTTCGGTGAAGTCCGCATTCGGATCATCGATGTCGATTCCTTCGGCCTTGAGGAACGGCGCCAGCTCCCGCATCATCCGATCGGACATTCCGGGGTCGTGGCTGATTTTGCCGCCCGCTGCCATTCCGTGGAATTCGGGACCGTCGAAGTAAGTAGACACGCATTGCTCCTGCCGAGGATGAACTGAAGCAATAACGGTAACAAGTCAGACCTCGTCGGCCGCACAACTGCCCCGGCATGGCCCCGCGGCTTCACCGAGATCACATTTCGGGAGTCGGCGGTACCGCACACAGCTCTGCGGGCCCGGTCGGTGTTCACGCCCTGGTCAGCGCTCAGCCCCTTGACGATGCGAGGGTCTTCCGCACCGCTCTGATGGTCAATTCGAGAGACTGGGCGCGCGCGGTCGGATCGTCGACGCCGACGCTCACGCTGTAGAGGTGTCCGGAGCCGATGGTGAGGTAGACGAACGCCGCCGCCCATCCGATCGGCACTCCTTCATCGATGGACCCGTCCGCCTGCCCTCTCGCAATGACGGTCTCGAGGGGATCATCTTCGTCGCCCGCAGATTCAGCACCCGACCGGGACTCCGCGGCCGCCTCGGCGAAGGTCTCATCGGTGATGATCGGGTTGTCGGCGAAGAGCAGGGTGAGCACATCGGGCAGAGTGAACAGCTCCGCACAGATCCGTTCGAGCGCAGCCAGCCCGGTCCCTTCGTCGGGACGCGCCTTCATGACCGCCTCACCGAATCGCCAGGCACCGAGCCGGGCCGCCGCGCCGACGAGCGCCTCCCGATCACCGAAATGTCGGTAGAGAGTGGTGCGGCCGACGCCGATCGACTGCGCGAGCTCGATCATCGACGCCTGAGGGTTCGCGGCAAGGTGGGTCAGTGCCTCGCTGACCAGGGCCTCTCGGCCCAATCGACGCATTCCCTGCACCGGCACAACCCCTCCCTGACTCTGCGAACGATACAGAGCAGTCTACTTGTGGAACACATATGTTCCACTTTGGTATCATGGAGTACCGACAACGCCTTCGAGGATCGAGCATGTGATGGATCAGCCCCCGCAGAAGAACGACTTCACAACCCGGCAGTCCCACGCCCCCGCGACGTTCGCGCTCAGTCGGACCGATGTCGTCGTCATCGGCCTCGTCTGCATCGTCGTCGGCGTGGCACTCGGCTTCTTCCTTCCGGCCCTCGGATCGCTTGCCGCAACATTTCCCATTCCTTTCGGGGACGTCATCGAGAAGCTCAGCCGCTTCGACCAGGCGTGGGTCGTCATCGCCCGACCGATCATCGGCGGAGCACTCGGACTCATCGCCGCCTTCTTCATCGCCGCCTCGACGACTCCCCTGGTCGTCGATGGACACGGAATCACCATCGGCCGAGACGACGACCACCCGCTGCGCATCTCCCGCGCCTCGTTTTCGACCGCATACTTCGCCGACGGCAAGCTCGTCGTCGTCACCGAAGGCGGGCATCAGGCCTTCAAAGGAGATGTCGAAGGCAAGAAGGCTGCTATCGCCGAGGCCTTCACCTCCCGCGGCTACCGGTGGGGAGAGATCTGACCGCGCGGAGTGAGATCCGAGCGGTCCGAGAACGGAGTCTGTGCCTCCCTGACCGTCCAGCCAAACGTCCACTCGGCCTGCCGGAACCGGTCCCTTCGTCCCGAGTTCGCGACACGTTTGGCCGCCCGTCCTCACCTGCACGTCAGCCATGGAATCGTGACTGCGCTCACGCCACCATGGGGCCATGACCATTGACGTTCCCACCACAGGCCGCTCACTGCCCCAGCTGCAGCCGATCAGCTTCATCGGCGCAGATGGCCGGCTCACCGATACTCCGACCGAAGGGCTGCGGATCCCCAGCGATGCCACCCTCACCGGTCTCTACCGGCAGATGGTCCTCGTCCGCCGGTTCGAAGCGCAGGTCACGCACCTGACCCGGCAGGGTCGGCTCGCGACCTATCCCTCCGCGGCAGGTCAGGAAGCCGCCGAGGTGGGGGCCACCACCGCGCTGGCCCCGAACGATTGGCTCTTCCCCACCTACCGCGACTCGGCAGCGCTGCTGACACGCGGTGTGCCCGTGGCCGAGATCCTCGCCGCCTTCCGCGGGGACTGGCACTGCGGTTTCGACCCGCACGAATATCACGCTTCACCTGCGGCGACACCGCTGGCAACGCAGACCCTTCATGCCACGGGATTCGCGATGGCCGCGAAGCTCAAGGGCGAGGATGTCGCGACCCTGACCTTCCTCGGCGACGGCGCCAGCAGCGAAGGCGACACCCACGAGGCATTCAACTTCGCCTCCGTGTGGCAGACCCCGACGGTCTTCGTGCTGCAGAACAACCAGTACGCGATCTCCACTCCCCTGCGGGAGCAGACGAACGCGACGATGCTCGCCGATCGCGCCGCCGGCTACGGAATGCCGGGCCTGCGCGTCGACGGCAATGATGTCGCCGCCGTGTTCGCCGCCGTCTCGACCGCTCTCGAGCGCGGTCGGAATGGGGACGGTCCGACCCTCATCGAGTGCCTCACCTACCGGATGGAGTCGCACACGAACTCCGATGATCCGACGAAGTACCGCGACGCCGAGGAGGTCGAGCACTGGAAGCAGTTCGATCCCATCGACCGTCTGGAGAAATACCTGCGGTCGACCGGTGCACTCGACGATTCGTCAGTCGCAGAGGTCGCCGAGGCGGCCGAGACTCTGGCCGCGTCCGTCCGCGATGCGATGAATCAAGAGGCCGAGGTCGACCCGCGCGAGCTCTTCGCCCATGTCTACGCCCAGCCGCGCACCGCGCTGAGCGAACAGCAGCAGATCCTCGAGGCCGAACTCGCCGCGGCAGGCCAGGCATGAGCGTCGAAACCGGCACCGACCCAGCTGCCGATCCGACTGCGGTGAACGACGAAACGGGCAGCGCCGCCTCGGCGAACGATGGGGCAAGCACGGCGACCGCGAACGGCACAGCGGCATCGGACGCCGCACCCGCCGCGTCATCGGTGACGATGACGAAGGCCCTCAACCAGGCGCTGCGGGATTCCCTGGCCGACGACGACACTGTGCTCGTCTTCGGTGAGGATGTCGGCCGCCTCGGCGGGGTCTTCAGGGTCACCGAAGGACTGCGGGCCGAATTCGGGTCGAATCGGGTCTGGGATTCTCCGCTTGCGGAGTCCGGCATCATCGGCACCGCGATCGGCATGGCGATGAACGGGATGCGCCCGGTGGTCGAGATGCAGTTCGACGCCTACGCCTACCCCGCGTTCGAGCAGATCGTGTCCCATGTGGCGAAGATGCGGAACCGGACGAAAGGCCGGGTCAGTCTGCCGATCACGATCCGGATTCCCTATGCCGGCGACATCGGCGGAGTCGAGCACCACTCGGATTCGTCCGAGGCCTATTGGACGTCGACGCCGGGTCTGACCGTCGTCACGCCGTCGAATCCGGCCGATGCGTATTCGCTGCTGCGCGAGTCGATCGCCTCCGATGACCCGGTCGTGTTCATGGAGCCGAAGTCCCGCTACTGGATAAAGGAGACGCTGAGCCTGCCCGTGACGACGGCGCCGATGAATCGGGCGCAGGTCATCCGCGAGGGCACCGACGTCACCCTGCTCGCCTATGGTCCGACGGTGCGGACGGCGCTCGATTCCGCCGAGGCCGGGGCCGAGCACGGACTGTCCATCGAGGTCATCGACCTGCGCACGCTGTCTCCGTTCGATGATGAGACGGTGTCTGAGTCCGTGCGCAAGACCTCGCGCGCGGCGATCATCCACGAGGCCGCGCAGTTCGGCGGATACGGCGCCGAGGTGGCCGCCCGCCTCACCGAACGCAACTTCACTTACCTGTCGGCCCCGATCCTGAGGGTCGCCGGGTTCGATGTGCCCTATCCGTCGCCGAAGCTCGAGGAGTTCTACTTACCCACCGTCGAACGCGTGCTCGATGCGCTCGAGTCCTGGGATTGGGAGCTGTGATGAGTGCTGATCTGAATACCGGGATGCGCGGGACTGGCACGCGCGAGTTCATCCTTCCCGACCTCGGCGAAGGCCTCACCGAGGCGGAGCTGATCTCCTGGAAGGTCGAGATCGGGGACGAGGTCCACGTCGATCAGATGGTCGTCGAGGTCGAATCCGCGAAGTCCGTCGTCGAGCTTCCCTGCCCGTACGCCGGGCGGATCGTCAGCCTTCACGCCGCCGCTGGGGACACCGTCAGTGCAGGCCAGGCCCTGCTCTCTGTCGCCGAGGCGGAGAGTGCGGCGGCGAGCGCGAGCGCGAGCGCAGACGACAGCGCCGGCGAATCGAGCGGCGCGAACCTCATCGGCTACGGTACGTCGGAGCCGAAGACCCGTTCGACGAAGAAGCGCTCGTTCGGCGGCAAGCACACGGCTGTTCCGGACGCGACATCCACCGTGCCCCCGGGTGCCGCCCCAGCCGTCCCGACGGTCATCCCGGATGCTCCCGTGCAGCCGCCGACAGAGGCACAGACTCCCACCGAAGACTCGTCGAAGACCGCCATCGGAGAGTCGGCGCCAGCCGCCGGCGACCACGTCTCTCCCGTGTCCTCGCCGCTCGTGCGCAAGCTCGCGAAGGAACACGGCATCAGCGCCAAGCACCTTCCCGGCAGCGGTCCCGGTGGGATCGTGACCAGGGCCGATGTCCTTGCCGCGATCGAGTCGGGCGCAGGCATGAGCGTCGAAGCGGCGAGCGCTCACGCCCCCGCGGGGACGTCACCGGCCGGCGAACCTCAGTCGATCACGGAACGCAGCACCACCTCGGCGGGGGCACCTTCCCTCGTCGGGCGGGCCGACCGCGATACCCGCACCCCGATCACGGGGCTGCGGAAGGTCGTGTCCGAACGCCTCACGAAGTCGCGACAGGAAATCCCCGAGGCGACCATCTGGCTCGATGTCGATGCCACCGAGCTGCTGGGCACGAAGCGCGCGCTCGAGGCGCGCACCGGTGAGAGATATTCGCTGCTGTCCCTCGTCGCCCGCTTCGTCGTGGCCGGATTGAAGAAGCACCCGATCATCAACTCCTCGATCGACACGGCCGCCGGAGAGATCGTCACCCACGGCGACATCAACCTCGGCCTGGCCGCGCAGACCCCGCGCGGACTCATGGTCCCCGTCGTCCACGGGGCCGGCGAGATGAGCCTGAGGCAGCTGCGCGACTCCGTGTCCGAGACCGTCGGGAAGGCGGCCACGGGCAAGTTCGATCCCGCGGAGCTGTCCGGCGGCACGTTCACCCTGAACAACTACGGGGTGTTCGGCGTCGACGGTTCGGCCCCGATCATCAACCTCCCCGAGGTGGCCATGCTCGGCCTCGGTCGGATCAAGGACCGCCCATGGGTCGTCGACGGCGAGCTGACCGTACGCAAGGTGATGTACCTGTCCTTCGTCTTCGACCACCGGGCGTGCGACGGTCAGGAGCCGAGCGAGTTCCTCACCTTCGTCGCCGACTGCATCGAGAACCCGATCTCACTGCTCCCCGAGCTCTGAGTCCCGCCGAGCCGTAGCTTCCAGTTCGGAGCCGACACGACGCTCGTTCAAGCGGCAGCGCACTTGTCGATAGGTACACCGTTCGACAAGTGCGCTCCGCCTTGAACGACGCTTCCCGCATTGCACTTCCTCGTTGCAGTTCCACACTTCGGACGGCCATTCCGTCTGTGACTCACAGCACTAACCTTGCCGAGTCCGCTCACCCGCGGACGCGAAGGCAAGGAAATGAGGTTGAGCATGTCACGGAACCACAGTTCAGCACGCGAGGCGGGGCCGCCTCGGCGGCGGTATTCGCTGGTCCTCCTCATCGTCCCCGTGATCCTCTACGTCCTCACCCCGGTCGTGGCGAACTCGGTCGAGCCGCGCATCGCCGGATTGCCGTTCATCCTCGCCTATACGATCGCGGTCACGATTCTCACCTGGTTCTTCGTGTGGATGACCGCTCGCGGCGACCGGTACTACCGGCACGATCTGCCCGAGCACATCCCCTCCGATGTCGCATTCGGTGAGGACCATGAGATCGAGGAGGCCGGTAAATGAGCACCTCCGCGATCATCGCCTGCATCATCTTCGGCCTCGCCATGCTCGCGACCATCGGTATCGGCATCTGGTCCGGCCGCGGCCGGGAGAAGTCGCTGGACGAATGGTCGGTGTCCGGACGCGGGCTGGGCTTCGTCTTCATCCTGCTGCTCATGGCAGGCGAAACGTATACGAGCTTTTCGTTCCTCGGCACGGCCGGTTGGTCCTACTCCTACGGGGTGCCGATCCTCTACCTCATCGGCTACCTGAGCATCGGTCTCGTCGTCGCCTATCTCGTCGGCCCACTGTTCTGGACCTACGCCGCCCGGCACAAGCTCGTCAGTCTCTCCGACATCGTCGAACACCGGTTTCGCTCGCGCGGGCTGGCGATCCTCGTGGCTGTCCTCGCAACGATCTTCATCGTTCCCTACATCCAGCTGCAGATCCAGGGCATGGGTGCGGTCGTCAACGCGATGAGCTACGGCGCGATCGACCTCAAGATCGCCGCCATCGTCTCCTTCATCGTCGCCGAGGCGTTCATCCTCTTCTCCGGACTGCGCGGTTCCGCCTGGGTCAGCGTCCTCAAGGACGGACTGGTCATCCTCGCTGTCGCGTTCCTCGCGATCTACGTACCGCTGCACTATTTCGACGGCCTGGCGCCCCTGCTTGACCGCGTCGTGAGTGAGAAATCTCAGTGGCTGACCTTCCCCGGCGCAGGCGATGGCATCTACGGGGGTGCATGGTTCATCTCGACGATCATCCTCAACGGGATCACGATCACCGTGTTCCCCACGTCGATCGCCGGCTATCTGTCGGGCACCTCGGCGAATGCTCTGCGACGCAACTCGATCATTCTGCCGTGGTATCAGCTGCTGCTCCTCGTGCCGATGATGGTCGGTGTGGCTGCACTCTTCGTCGTCCCTGCTCTCAAAGACGCCGACCTGGCCCTGTTCTCCGTGGTCATCGATTCCCTGCCCGCGCCGATCGTCGCGATCATCGGCGTCGCAGGCGCGCTCTCGGCGATCGTGCCGATGAGCGTGTACATGCTCTCGATCGGTTCGATGTGGGGACGGACTGTCTTGGGCGGCGGCTTGGCCGGACCGAAGAACGCCGCTTCGATGACTCCTGAGCAGCTGAACGCACGGGGCCTGCGGCAGAAGACACTGTCCCAGTGGGTGTGCCTGGCCGTCGGCATCATCGCCCTGATCATGAGCCTGCTCATGCCGGATGCGCTCGTCGAGCTCTCCGTGCTCAGCTACGAGGGCCTGGCACAGGTCGTGCCGGCCGCGCTGCTCTCCCTGTACTGGCCGCGCATGAGCAAGCAGGCGGCGGCTGCGGGTCTCATCGTCGGCTCCGTCGTCATGGTCGCCCTCCACTACACGGGACTCGACCCGCTGCTCGGAATCAACGGCGGCCTCTGGGCTGTCGCGGCGAACCTCATCGTGGTCGTCATCGTCACTCTGGCCAAGCCGGACCCACGCTGGGTGCCGTCAGCCCAGCGGCAGACGCGCACCGAGGCGGCAGCGTTGTAGGCGCGAGCCCTTCGATCAGCGCGACCTCACCCGTCGAGCAGTGCAGCCGCGTACATCGGGCGGGCGGCGTCGGCGCTCGGCGGGTGGAAGAGCCCGGCCGTGGCATCGCGGAAGAGGCGGGAGAGTTCGTGCTTGTTGCCGAACCCGTTGCCGCTCGTGCACATCAGCGCGGTCTCAGCGTTGCGGCGGGCCGCCTCGGCGGACTTGATCCTCGCCCCCACCAGGCGCAACGGCCAACCGGCACCGTGGTCGATGAGGTCATCGAAGTCCCGAGCGTAGGCGTCGATCATCGCCGTCACTGGTATGAAGTCGAGATGCGCATCGGCCAGGCGCGTCCGGGCCTCGGGCACCTCGGCGAAGGTGACGCCGGCCTTCGCGGACTTCCGCTTGTGCAGCCCGGCGGCGCCCAGCTCGAGCGCACGGGCCGCTACTCCGGCATAGACGGCGGCGATGAGCAGCTGGAAGTTGCTCGTGATCGCGAAGGTGAGCAGGTCGGGGTGCTTGCCGGCGGGGATGACGCGTGAGACCCGTTCGGGTTTCATCGGCACATGGTCGAGGATCGTCGCCCGCGACTGCGAGGCCCGCATTCCCAGCACATCCCATTCGTCGGAGACCGTGATCCCGGGTGCATCGCGTTCGATGAATCCGTAGACGAGCTGCCCCTCGGCCGGCTCGTCCGCATCGGGGCCGGCGATGCCGTCGTCGGCGGCGGCCACGGCACCGTGGACGATGAGCCTGGTCCACACGGGAGACAGCGAGGTGAAGATCTTCACCCCGGTCAGTTCGTATCCGCCGTCGGCCGTCGACACCGCCTCGGTGTTCGAACCCTGCAGGACCCAGTCGTTCGACGGTTCCGAGATGCCGAAGGCGAAGATCTCACCGGCCATGACCTCGTCGAACACCCAGTTCAGCGAGTCGTCACCGCGGTCGGCCAGCGCCTTGACCACCCCGGTGGTCATGAGGTGCATGTTGATCGCCAGAGCCGTTCCGGGCGCCGCCGCTGCCAGCCGCTGCTGAAGTCGAGTGACCTCGAACAGGCTCAGCCCCGGCCCGCCATGCGACTGCGGGACGAACAGCTGAAGATAGCCGAGTTCCCCCAGTTCAGCGAGGTCTTCGTCGAAGAATCGGTTCTCCCGGTCATAGACGTCGGCTCGTTCGCGGAATCGTTCGAGCACATCATCAGGCAGGTACTGCGCGGCGAGCTCGCTCACGCGTGTCTCACGGTCGGTCATCGTCTCTCCTTCGTCGAGGGATCGTCTGCGTCTGTCGAGGGATCGCCTGCGTCTGTCGAGGGTGTCGCGGGCCGCGCGGTGCGGCGCAGGATGATCGAGCCGTTGTGCCCGCCGAAGCCGAACGACGTTGACAGCACAGTGTCGACGGCCGCCCCGGCGGGGTTCGGTCCACCGCCCATCTCACGGGCGTGACCTGCGACGATGTCCCAGTCGGGGAACTCGTTGTCGTCGAGGTTGAACGTCGGCGGCAGCGTCTGGTCACGCATCGTCAGGGTCGCGATGATCGCCTCGACGACCCCCGATGCGCCGAGGAGGTGCCCCGTCGTCGATTTCGTGGCCGAGATCGGGATCGTCCGTCCGACCTCCCCCAGGGCGGCGTCGAAGGCTGCGAGTTCGGCGCGGTCTCCGGCCAGTGTGCCCGTGGCGTGAGCGTTGATGTGGTCGATATCGCCGGGTTCCAGCCTTGCGTCTCTCACAGCCTGAACCACCGCCGAGGCGGCTCCCCGTCCCTGCGGATGCGGATTCGTCGGGTGGTGGGCATCGCTGGCGGCGCCGAATCCGGCGAGCTCGGCCAGCGGCGTCGCCCCACGTGAGGTCGCCGAGTCGGCGGATTCGAGGAGGATCGCGGCCGCACCTTGGCTCATGACGAAGCCGTTGCGGGCCCGGTCGAAGGGACGGCTGGCGGCGGTCGGATCGTCCTCGTATCCGGCGGCGAGCGCGCGCATGTTCGCGTTCGAGGCGAGATTGACCGGACCGAGGCAGTCCTCCATGCCGACGACGAGCACGGCGTCGGCGTAGCCGTGGCGGATCCGACGCATCGCCTCGCCGAGTCCGATCGCCCCGGAGGCGCACGTCGCCGAGACTCCCTGACCGGGACCGCGCAGGTCGTAGCGCTGGCTGATCAGCGCTGCCGCGGAGTCCGGCGCACCGTGGATGGACAGGGTCAGCGGCACCGACCTGGAGCCGTCGGCGTCGAGGCGACGCGTCGCGTCCTGCATGGCGTCGACGGGTCCGGAGCCGGTGGCCGCGATGACGGCCGTGCGGTCACGGTCCCAAGGCAGATCGTCGGCCGCGGACTCGATTCCGCCTGCGCGCATCGCCTGGTCGGCCGCGGCGATGGCCCAATGCTGGACGGGGCTGAGCCGGCGGGCGAGCGCCCGGGGCAGAACCGCCTCGGCGTCGAAGTCCTTGACCTGCCCACCGATCCGCACGGCGAGGTCGTCGAACTGCTCACCTGCGAGGACGTCGATGGCGCTGGTGCCGCTGCGCACAGACTGCCAGAGGGTTTCGGGATCCTGGCCGCTCGGGGTGATGGCGCCGAGTCCCGTGATGACGACCTCGCGCACGCCATCTGTCCGGTGCCGATTGCTCCGGGATGCGTTCACAGCCGCTGTGCCTTTCCGCTCATGACCAAGTCAACGGTTTCGAGGCGTCGAATCTTCCCACCGACGGTCCGCGGCAGCCGGTCGAGTAAGTAGAACCGTCGCGGCACGAACTGCGGGGCCAGCTTCGCCCGGGCCTGGGCCAGCAGTGCTGCTTTGTCGGGCGCAGTCGATTCGCCATCCCCGGCATGGCCCCCCGAACCCAGGGCGCCTGGTTCGATGACGAGGGCGACGATGCTGCCGAGACCGTCGTCGGGCAGCGCGATCGCGCAGACCTCGCCGAGGCGGCCCTGCCCCGAGTGCCGATCACCGTGGTCGAATCCCTCGAAGGCGCGTTCGATCTCGGGCAGGGACACCTTGTGTCCTCCGGTGATCGCGATGTCACCGGCCCGTCCGGCGAGTTGGAGGAGTCCGTTTTCGATCCGTCCCTGGTCACCGACCGTGGCCCAGCCGTCGGAGCGTCGCAGCCGAGCGTCGGTGGTGCCGGTGACATAGCCGTCGGAGCAGGCGGCGGCTCTGATCCAGACCGTGCCGATCTCTCCGTCGGGCAGCCGGGCACCGGATTCGTCGCGGACCTCGACGCCGATGGTGTCGTAGATCGAGATCCAGGTGCCGTCGCCATCACGACTGTCGCCGATGAATCCGATCTCGGCGGCACCGTAGTAGCTGATCAGCCGGGCGTCGGGGAGGACGTCGGCGAGTGCCGAGCGGATGGAAGCGGGCAGGTTCGCTCCTCCGGTGACGACGAGGTCGAGGCCGTGGAAGTTCACCGGCGTTCGGCGGGCCGCCTCGGCGAGGGCCTTGACTACGGCGGGCACGGCGACAACGCGGGTGATGGCTTCGTCGGTGATGCGCGACCCCATGGTGAACGGGTCGAAGTCATCGGCGATGTGGACGCTGCCGCCGGTGGCGAGGCTTTCGATGACGGCATAGAGGGTGAGACTGTAGGACACGGGGCCAGGTGCCAGGGTGGCCACTCCGGCGAAGGGTTCGAGGTGGGCCGAGGACACGGCCACGTTGTCGCGGTACTGCTGGCGGGTCTTGATGAAGGCCTTCGGGTTGCTCGTCGTGCCGGAGGAGAAGAGCATGAGGAACGGCTCGGACGCTTCGCGAACGCTCGGCGGTGCGGTGTCGGCGGGGTCGATGGCGTCCTCGCGGGCACGGAATTCGGTCGCGGTGATGACGGTTCCGGTCCAACCGGCGGCGGCGAGCGCCTCGGCGAGGCGGGTCGAGTCGCTGATGACGAGGCCGATTCCGGTGGTCGTGATGACTCCGACCTGGTGGTCGAGCGGCCAGCGGGGGTCGATCGTGGCCGAGACTGCGCGGAAGCCGGCGAGGCCGGCGATGATGCGGGAGGTCTCGAACGCCGAGGTGAGGCTCACTGCCGTGATCGGGGTGCCGTGGGTTTCGGGAGCAGGATTCGGCGGGTCGGTCTGGGCACTGTGGAGGGCGTCGACGGCGGCGAACATCGTGGCCGAATCCCGGACGAGCTGCGCATAGGTGAGGGAACGTGGGGCTCGCACGTCCGCGGCGGGGTCGGCGCTCTCATCGGGGGCAGGGCTGCCAGAGTGGCCGCCGACGATGGCCAACTGGTCCGGATCGGTGGCCGCGACCTCGAGGATCCTCGACGTGATGGGCAATTCCGTCCTCCTCGAATTCGACTCCCCGGTCCGGCCCGGGCACCGACCCTCAGTATAGGAGCCCTGCGATACCGCCGACTGCTCACGGCTCACGCTCACCCCGGTCCGGGACAATGAGAGCATGAGCGGAGCAGGGAGCCAGGACGAACGGGCAGACGAACCACGCTGGCGATACGGCGACCAGATCCTGTGGACCTACACCAACCCGGCACACCCAGGGCTGTACGACCAACGCCCCGTCACGGTCATCGCCGACGACGAGAACCACCTGGCCGTCTGGCTGGAGTCGGGGACGAGGATGCTTCATCATGTGCTCGCCGACGGCTCGGGAATCCGCACCGCTGACGGACCCGCCCGCTTCGGTGCCCCACGGGCACAGGGCCTCAAGCGGTGGCAGGGACCGGGCATCGTCGCCGTCTTCCAGCCGGGAGCAGCCTATTCGGTGTGGTTCTTCGAGAACCGCGAGGGCCAGACCACCGAGGCGGCCTCCTCCGAGACGGCCTCCTCCGAGGCGAGCTCGTCCACCTCGGCCCGTCGCGATTCCTTCTACGTCAACCTCGAGGAGCCCTTCACTCGCTTCGACAGGGGCATCCTCACCTCCGACCACGTCCTCGACGTCGTCGTCGACTCAGATGGCACCTACCGGCTCAAGGACGAGGACGAACTCGAATTCGCGCGCGAAGCCGGAATGTTCTCCGACGAGAAGGTCGCACGCATCCGCGCCGCTGCGGACGCAGCCATCGACGACATCCGCGCTTGGGCCTTCCCCTTCGACTCCGACTATCCGGGCTTCCAACCGGACCCCGACTGGCCGATGCCTGACCTCCCCGCCGAGGCGACCTGGGACTTCGACGCCAGCTGAGCCGCCCCGCGACCGTCACGGCCCAGCCGGCCGCCCAGCCCTCACATTTCGAACTCGACCTGCTCCCCCGCCTCGGCGATGGCTCGGATCCGCTTCCGGCAGACGAACCAGCCGATGACCATGCACACTGAGGCGATGATCGTCACGACCAGGGTCGGCGGGGAATCGGCGAAGACCATGACGAGGATGACGGCGAGGAAGAGCAGCGTCGCATAGCCGGTATAGGGGGCACCGATCATCCGGAAGGAGGGACGTTCGAGCAGTCCGCGGTCGGCCCACCGCTTGAGCCGCATCTGACACAGCACGATCATGCCCCACGTGAGGATGATCCCCACCGAGGAGACACTGAGCACGATCTCGAACGCATCGCTGGGCAACAGGTAGTTGAGCGGCACGCCGAGGAGGGCGACCACTGCCGTGATGACGATCCCGCCGTAGGGCACGCCGCTGCGGTTCATCCGCTGCGCGAACTGCGGGGCCGACCCGGCCACCGACATCGACCTGAGGATTCGCCCGGTCGTGTAGAGCCCCGCGTTGAGTGAGGACAGGGCCGCAGTGAGCACAACGAGGTTCATCACGGTGTCCGCGCCCTTGACGCCGATGAAGGAGAAGAAGGTGACGAACGGGCTCTCCCCGTCGACGTAGTCGGTGAAGGGCAGAAGGAGGGCAAGCAGGGTGAGCGATCCGACGTAGAAGACCGCGATGCGCAGGATGACGGAGTTGATGGCCTTGGGCATCACCTTCTCCGGGTGCTCCGTCTCGCCGGCGGCCGTGCCCACGAACTCGATGGAGGCATAGGCGAAGACGACGCCCTGCATGAGGATGATCGCCGGCAGCGCACCGTTGGGGAAGAGTCCGCCGTTGTCGAGGATCATCGACAGTCCGGGATCGTGACCGGCCACGGGGGTGCCGAAGATGAGGAAACCGACCCCGACAACGAGGAAGATGATGAGGGCGGCGACCTTGATGAGCGCGAACCAGAACTCGAGCTCTCCGAAGACCTTGACGGAGATGACGTTGAGTCCGAGCACGAGGACGAGCGCGATGAGCGCCCACGCCCATTGCGGCACGGTCGCGATCCAGGCGACATAGCGGCCGAAGAAGCCCATATAGAGCGCGGCCGCGGTGATGTCGACGATCGCGGTCGTCGCCCACACCAGCCAGTAGAACCACCCGGAGATGAACGCGGCTTTCTCGCCGAAGAACTCACGGGCGTAAGAGACGAACGACCCGGTGGTCGGACGGTGCAGGACGAGTTCGCCGAGCGCGCGGAGGATGAGGAACGCGAAGAACCCGCACACCGCGTAGGAGAGCACGATCGAGGGTCCCGCCTCGTGGAGGCGACCGCCCGCACCGAGGAAGAGCCCGGTGCCGATCGCCCCGCCGATGGCGATCATCTGCACTTGGCGCGGGGCCAGGTTCTTCTGATACCCGGAGTCCTCGGCGGTGAGGTTCGGTCGGGTCGGGCCCGAGCTCGGTTCTGCGGGTGCGACGGCGGCGCTGCGGTCGGAGCCGAGATTGTCAGTCATGAGTGTCCTCGTTCGTTGAGTACAGATGGTCTTGTCAGAAACAGGCGGTCAGGTGGTCAGGTGGTCGATTGCAGGCGGCCCGGAGTCGGTTCGCTCACACGGTCGTGAGGTTCGCCAGCCGTTCGGGTCGGAGCAGACGTTCGAGTTCGGAGGCGGTCATCAGCCCGTGTTCGAGCACGAGTTCGGCGACGCCGCGGCCGGTCTTCAGCGCCTCCTGGGCGATCATCGTCGCCGCCTGGTAACCGATGGTCGGGTTGAGTGCGGTGACGAGTCCGATGGAGTGTTCGACGGCAGCGCGGGTGAGTTCCGGATTGGCGGTGATGCCTGCGATGCAGCGGGTCGTCAGCGTCCGCGACGCCGATTCGAGGTGGGAGATCGACTTGTGCAGGCTGTGCAGGATGACGGGTTCGAAGGCGTTGAGCTGCAGCTGCCCGGATTCGGCGGCCGCGGTGATCGTGACATCGTTGCCGATGACTTCGAACGCGACCTGGTTGACCACCTCGGGGATGACGGGGTTGATCTTGCCCGGCATGATCGACGATCCCGACTGCACGGCGGGCAGGTTGATCTCGTTGAATCCGGCGCGCGGACCCGAAGACAGCAGCCGCAGATCGTTGCAGATCTTCGAGATCTTCACGGCGATGCGCTTGAGCACCCCGGACAGGTGGACGAAGGATCCGACGTCCTGGGTCGCCTCCACGAGGTCGGGCGCGGTGACCAGAGGCAGCCCGGTCAGCTGCGCGAGATGGTCGCGGACCGCCTCGGCGTATCCGGCGGGTGCGTTGAGGCCGGTGCCGATGGCGGTGGCGCCGAGGTTGATCTCGTGGACCAGCGACTCGGCCTCTCCGAGGCGCTCGCGGTCCTCCCCGATCGTCACGGCGTAGCTGCCGAAGGCCTGGCCGAGCGTCATCGGCACGGCATCCTGCAGCTGGGTGCGTCCCATCGTGACGATGTCGTGGAATTCGGACGCCTTCACGGCGAACGCGTCCTGAAGTTCCCCGAGGGCGGTGAGCAGCCGTTTGATCGCGAAGATCGTACCGAGCTTGACCGCCGTCGGGTAGGCGTCGTTCGTCGACTGGCTGAGGTTGACGTGGTCGTTCGGGCTGATCCGCGTGTAGGTTCCGCGCGGCTGCCCGATGATCTCGAGCGCCCGGTTCGCGATCACCTCGTTGGCGTTCATATTCGACGAGGTGCCCGCCCCACCTTGGATGACGTCGATCGGGAACTGGTCGTGCAGCTTCCCGTCGATGATCTCCCGGCAGGCTGAGACGATCGCGTCCCGCCGCTGCCCATCGAGGAGGCCGAGGTCGTGGTTGGCCCTGGCTGCGGCGAGCTTGACCGCGGCGAGTCCGCGGATGAGGTCGGGGTTGGACTGCAGGGTCTGCGCGGTGATCGGGAAGTTCTCGACCGCCCGCAGCGTATGGATGCCCCAGTAGGCATCGCCCGGGATCTCCCGATCGCCGAGGAGGTCGTGCTCGATGCGTGTATCCGTGCTCATGGTTCTCGTGTCGCCTTTGTTCGTCGTTGTTGCTGATGCCTGTCGGTGCTGGTGGGTGGTTCGGCTGCGGAGGCTCAGGAGGCGACCGACCGGGTGCGTTCCCACTCGCCGAGGCGTTCCTCGACCTCGCGGGTCACGCGCAGTCCGCCGACTTCCCGTCCTCCGCCGAGGATGGGCGGGCTGACGATGTCGCCAGCCTTTTCGGTCGGTGCGGGCAGAGCGGAGAGGATCCGGGTGGCGATCGGCAGCCTGGCCCGATCCGAGCCGTCGGCGATCTTGACGGCGATGCCCATGCCGTCGATCCCGAGCAGCTGAACCGCTTCGGCGCCGTCCTTGGCGATGAGTCCGGGGACGGTGCGCATGAGCGCGGTGACGTCGCGCCCGGCACCGGCGACCATGTCCGGGTGGTCGCGCATGGCGGCGGCGACGCGCGCCGCGCTCGTGCCGGTCGAGACGGTGGACAGGCGAGCGAAAGCGCGGGCCATTCCGGTCAGCGAGATCGCCGGCAACGGTGTTCCACATCCGTCGGTCGACACGGTCGCCGGCGTCTCGCCGGTGAGTTCGGCGATGGTGGCGCCGATGTGCCGCTGCAGAGGGTGGGTGGGATCGAGATAGCCCGCGAGGTCCCAGCCGTTGATCCGGCAGGTCGCGACCATGGCCGCGTGTTTGCCCGAGCAGTTCTGGGCCAAGCGGCTGCGCTGTCCGCCGGCGGCGAGGTGGGCTTCGCGCTCGGGCGCCCCATAGGGAAGGTCGATGACGTTGCCGAGGGCGGTCTCGTCGAGCTCGTACTGATGAAGGATCCGGCGGGCACCGTCGATGTGTTCGGGGGATCCCGAGTGGCTGGCCGCGGCGAGAGCGAGGAGCTCGGTCGGCAGATCGAGGCCGAGACGCAGCATCGCAAGCAGCTGCAGGGGCTTGAGGGTCGACCGAGGATAGAACGGCGTGCCGATATCACCGGCAGACACGAGCGGACGGCCCTCGGCATCGATGACGGCGAAGGAACCGAAGTGCACGCCTTCGACGAGGCCACCGCGGGTGACCTCGACGAGTGGGACATGGGCACGGTGGGTCGCGGTGGGGGTGGCTGTGTGGGTCATGGTCTTCCTGGATTTCGGGCGAGGTCGGTGACGGCGACGGCGACCTGAGCGAGGTGCTCGGCCATGGCGTCGCGGGCGCGGGCACCGTCTCCGGCTTCGATCGCGCGGACGATCTCCGCATGCTCGACGTCGGAGTCCGGTTGACGGCTGGCGGCGAGGTTGAGGAGCTCGGACTGGGCGGTCAGGGCACCGCGGAGTTCGGCGATGACGCTTTCGAAGACTCGGTTTCCGCTGGCGCGGGCGATGGCGATGTGCAGCTCTCCGTCGAGCTCGACCCAGCCGCGGGGACTCGGCTCGGCGCTCATCGACTGCAGCAGGGCGTGGAGACGGACGAGGTCGGCCTCGGTGCGCCGAGTGGCCGCGAGTTCGGCGGCGGGAACTTCGATATGCGGTCGGGCCTCGTGGAGATCCCGGGAGGAGTAGTCGCCGAGGTGCAGTCCGGTCTCCGGAGCGGAGGCGATGACGAAGGTGCCGCTGCCGGTCTTCGTCTCGGTCAGCCCGAGGGTTGCCAGCGAGCGCAGGGCTTCGCGGATGACGGGACGGCTGACGGCGTATCGGTCGGCGAGCTTCGCTTCGGAGGGAAGGCGGTTGCCGACGTGAAAGGTGCCGTCGGCGATCTCGGCACGCAGACTGCGCACGACGCCCTCACCCGCGGACAGTCGTTCTACAGCCGTGCGTCTGGCCGTGGGTTCGGTCGGGCTGTTCGTCCCCATGACCACTCCTCCGGTTCGATCCGATCATTGATCCGGCACACAGCCCACCAGACAAACCTGTCAAGCTGTATGACAGGTTTGAGTGTAATCCCGCTCACCCAACGTGCGTCAACCCATCAGAGAGGCGTTTCAGACTCTGAGATTCACGGTCGCTTGCCCGTGCTGCCCGCGAGCGGGTGTCTCCTGCGGGTGGATTCACCGCGACATCCGCGCAGAGTTCGAGGTGGACCCACCCGCAGGGAACACCCCGGCCCATGCAGAAAGGGCTGGCCCACATGCAAGACCATGAAAAACGGGCTGGGTGCCGAGAAACGCATGCGCACACGCGTTTCTCGACACCCAGCCCGTTTCTCGACGAAGGCTGAGGCCAAGCCCCAGTCAGTCAGCTACGTAGTACATGCGCTTGTTGACGAACTCATCCATGCCGTAGGGCCCGAGCTCGCGGCCGAAGCCCGAGCGCTTCGTGCCGCCGAACGGGATCTCCGCACCCTCTCCGGCAGGGGTGTTGACGTTCGACATGCCGACATCGAGGCGCTGAGCGAGCTTCGCGGCACGCTCCTCGTCCTTGGCGAACACCGCGCCGCCGAGGCCGAAGCGCGAATCATTGGCCAGGGCCAGTGCTTCGTCATCGCTGCTGACCTTGTACACGGTGGCCACGGGGCCGAAGAGCTCTTCGCGGTAGGCGTCCATCTCCGAGGTGACTCCGGTGAGCACGGCCGGCGAGACGTACGCGGATCCGTCGGTGGCGAGATCGCCGCCGACGAGGGTCGCACCCTGCTCGACGGCACGGTCGAGCTGCTTGCGCAGGTTCTCGGCAGCCGAACGCGAGGACAGGGGCGAGTACTTGCCGTCGCCCGCCTCGGCGGGGGTGCCCTTCTCCCAGGACTGGGCGCGCTCGGTCAGACCGGACACGAAGTCGTCGTAGATGTCGTCCATGACGATCATCCGCTTGTTCGCGTTGCAGACCTGGCCGGTGTTGTACAGGCGGGTGCCCCATGCGGTGTCGACGGCCTCGTTCATGTCGTCGGTATCGAGGATGATGTACGGGTCGGAGCCGCCGAGCTCCAGCACGGCCTTCTTGAGGTACTTGCCGGCCGTGGCGGCCACGGCCGATCCGGCGCGCTCGGAACCGGTCAGGGACACGCCTTCGACGCGGTCGTCGGCGATGATCGTCTCGATCTGCTCGTGCGTGGCGTAGATGTTGGAGTACACGCCTTCGGGGATGCCGGCTTCCTTCATGATCTCGGCGATCTTCGCCGAGGAGCGGGGGCAGATCTCCGCATGCTTGAGGATGATCGTATTGCCGAGCACGAGGTTCGGTGCGGCGAAGCGGGCGACCTGGTAGTAGGGGAAGTTCCAGGGCATGATGCCCAGCAGCGTGCCGACGGGGCGGCGCTGGATGAAGGCCTTGCCGCCGGACATCGATTCGATCGGTTCATCGGCGGCGAACTTCGGGCCGTTGTCGGCGTAGTAGTTGAAGATCGCCTCGCAGAACTCGGCCTCTTCCTCACCTTCGGCGGTGGGCTTGCCCATCTCCTCGGCGATGATCTTCGCGAGCTCTTCCTTGCGCTCGCCGAAGAGAGCGGCGACCTTGTTGACGATCGCGGCGCGTTCCTCGATCGTCTTCTCGCGCCAGCTCAGGTAGCCCTTGTGTGCGGATTCGAGGACCTGCTGGACCTCTTCGTCGGTGGCATTGTCGAACTTCTCGACGACTTCACCGGTGGCCGGGTTCTCGACACGGTAGCCGCCTGCAGCACTGCCTACGTTGCTCATTCCAGACTCCTTTGACTTGTGCGCGCCTGTTGGCGCCGCTGAAGCAATTGCATACCTGTTTGCCGCCCGAATCGACGGAATGCGTATGCCTGCCACCCACGCTATCAATACGTGACCCGCGCAACAAGTGCCGAAACCTGGGGGAATCCTCAGTCCCCGATCGTCCGTGGTCCCCTCGCCGAGGCGGTGCGGATTCCGAATCGGTCACGACGAAATCCGAACCGCACTCGCGAGGAGAGAACTCCGGCCCCGATCGGGGACCACCCTCCTCGGCGAGGGGCCCGCTCCGGTCCCTGTTCATCGAACCAGAGGACCGAAACGGTTCACCTCACGTCGCGGGAACTCACCGCCCCACGAGGTCGAGTCCGGCACGCACGATGGAGTCCGTGTCGATCCCGTGGATCGCATAGGCCTCCCCCACCGAGGATGCCTGACCGAATTCGGTGACCCCGAGGTTCCGTGTGCGGTCCCCGCGCACTCCGGAGAGGAACGAGAGAGTGTGCGGGTGCCCGTCGAGGACGGTGACCAGCGGTGCCGGATGTTCTGCGGGGAAGAGTTCGTCGGCGATGGCCGAGCGGACACTCGAGCGGACCCGAGACCGATCCTGCACCGACCGGAACACCTTCGACGGTGAGCTGAGGCAGACGATTCCCGCCCGCACACCCAGGGATTCCAGTCGGGCCGCCGCCGCAATCACTTCGGTCATGATGGCCCCGGCGCCGACGAGGGTGACCTCGTCCTCGGCAGCCGGTCTGGCGGAGAGCCGGTAACCGCCGGCGATGACCTGGTCACGGCGGCGTTCCCGCAGCAGCGGATCCTCGGGCACACCTGCGAGCTCCTGCGCTACCGGTCTCGTCGTCAGTCGGAAGTAGGCGGAGTCGCCGTCCGGGTCGGCGAGTTCGCGCAGCGCTTCGAGCAGGGTCCACTCGAGGTCCTGGGCGAAGGCCGGCTCCCAGCTCGTCAGGCCCGGGATCTCCAGAGTCACCGAGGGTGTGTTGAACGACTGGTGGGCCCCGCCTTCGGGCGCAAGCGATACCCCCGAGGGCGTGCCGACCATGATCGAACGCCCACCCGCGTAGAGGCTGAAGGTCCAGGGTTCCAGGGCCCGGTTGATGAAGGGATCGTAGATCGTGGCGATCGGCAGCAGCGGCTGTCCCCAGCGCTGCCCGGTCGATCCGAGCTCCCCGGCCAGGGAGACGAGATTGACCTCGGCGATGCCGAGTTCGATGTGCTGTCCGCTCGTGCCCTCCTGCCACCGCAGCACCCGTTCCCGATCGTCGGCGAACCAGTCATGCCGGCCCGCCGGCGACCAGATTCCGGTCTTGTTGATCCATCCGCCGAGGTTCGTCGACGTCGCGACGTCCGGCGAAAGGGTCACAACCCGCTGGGCCACCTCGGGGGCGACGTGCTTGAGGTCGGAGAGGAACCGGCCCAGCGCCGCCTGCGTGGAGATCTGCGGTCGCGGAGTGAATCCCAGCTCGGCAGGCACGGCGGCCACGGCATGGTCGGTGACCGGCTCCCGTCGCAGCCGCTGCGCGGTTTCGGCACAGAATCGGCCGGCCGGGGTGTCCGGAGCGAAGGCGACCCACGGATCGTCCAAGTCCATCCCCGAGGCGGCCGCGAGCTCGCGCATCTGCGCTTCGGTCAGCTGCGCGGCATGGTTGCCGGGATGGCCCTCCGTGGCCAGCCCCTTGCCTTTGATCGTGTAGGCGAAGACCACCGTCGGCCGGTCGTCGTCGATCGCGTCGAACGTCGACACGAGCTGGCCGAGGTCATGTCCACCCAGGTCACGGATGAGGGAGGCGAGACCGTCCGCGTCGAAGCCGTCGATGACCGCGGACAGGGCGGCCGCCTCGGTGTCGGTGAGTCCCGAGAGCAGCCGGTCGTGGATCTCGGACGGATGAGCGCGCAGCAGCCGCTGGTATTCGGGATTGGGCATCTGCACGAGCCGCTTCTTGAGCGCCTCACCGCCGGGGGCCGCGAACACGGCTTCGAGTCGGCGCCCCCACGGGCAGGTGAGCACCTGCCACCCGGCGGCATCGAACATGCCCTGCAAACGGCGGATCTGGACATCGGGAATGACCCGGTCGAGCGACTGCCGGTTGAGATCGACGATCCACACGATCTCGCCGAGGCTGCGCACCTCCGGATCGATGATCGCCTCCCACACCGCCCCTTCGTCCATCTCCGCGTCGCCGAGCAGGGAGTAGAACCGGCCGGCTTCCGGGGTCTCGGGGAACCGGTCGGAGACGTAGCGGTGCGACAGTGCCGCCCAGATGGGAGCGGTTGCGCCGATGCCCACGGATCCGGTGGAGAAGTCCACGGTGTCCGGGTCCTTCGTCCGTGACGGGTAGGGCTGGAGTCCCCCGCGGCTGCGCAGGGTGTCGAGGAATTCCTCGCCGAGGTCTCCGAGCAGATAGTTGATCGCGTGGAGGACCGGCGAGGCATGCGGTTTGACCGAGACGCGGTCGATGGCGCGCAGTCGGGTGAACCACAGCGCCGTCATGATCCCGGTCATCGAGGCCGACGAGGACTGATGGCCGCCGACCTTGACCCCGTCCGGGTTGACCCGGCCGCGGTTGGCACGGTCGATGATCGAGGTCGCCAGCCACAGTACGCGCTGGGCGATCTCGTCGAGGATCTCATCATCTCCCGAGGTCGAGGCGCGCAGCGGACGGTCGTTCGTCCCCGGCGGGCTGACCTGCAGGGAGGTCTCGAATTGGTGGCGGTCCGTGTCCTGTGGTGTTGGCGCCTGAGCCGCCGATTCTTGTGCTGTCGACTCCTGTGCGGTGCTCATCGTCAGAAGATCGAGGAGTAGGCGTTGAGTGCGAGCTGTCCGCCGAGGTGGGCGTAGAGGACGGTGGAATCCCTGCCGATCGTGCCGTCTCCGACGAGGTCGAGGAGTCCGGCCATCGACTTGCCCTCGTAGACGGGGTCGAGAATGACGCCTTCGAGCTGGGCGGTGGTGCGGATCGCGTTCACGGTCGTCTCGTCGGGGATGCCGTAGGCCGGGCCTTCCCAACCGGTGCGGATATCGACGTCGTCGGCGGTGATCTCACGCCCGAGGCCGATGAGTTCGGCAGTGGTGTTCGCGATCCTCTTCACCTGGTCGCGGGTCTTCTCGATGGTGGCCGAGGCATCGATGCCGATGACCTTGCGCTTCGGTCCGCCGGCGGCTTCGAGAGCTGCGAATCCGGCGATCATTCCGGCATGCGTCGAGCCGGTCACGGTGCACACGACGATGGTGTCGAAGAAGACGCCGAGCTCCTTCTCCTGGTCGGCGACCTCATATGCCCAGTTCGCAAAGCCGAGTCCGCCGAACTTGTGCTCGGAGGCGCCGGCCGGGATCGGGTAGGGCTTGCCGCCTGATTCTTCGACCTCGGCCAGGGCGTTCTCCCAGCTCGAGCGGATGCCGATGTCGAATCCGGCCGAGTCGAGGCGGACGTCGGCTCCCATGATGCGCGAGAGTTCGATATTGCCGACCTTGTCGTTGACCGGGTCCTCCCAGTCGACCCAGCGTTCCTGCACCAGGCGCGCCTTCAGTCCAAGGTGAGCGGCAACGGCGGCGACCTGGCGGGTGTGGTTGGACTGGTAGCCGCCGATGGACACGAGGGTGTCCGCACCCGAGGCGAGTACGTCGGGAACGATGTACTCGAGCTTGCGGGTCTTGTTGCCGCCGAAGGCGAGTCCTGAGTTGACGTCTTCCCGTTTGGCCCAGACGCGGGCCCCGCCGAGGTGGTCGCTCAGTCGCGGGAGCTCGTGCACGGGGCTCGGCCCGAAGGTGAGTGGGTAGCGTTCGAAGTCGGTGATGGCCATGATGTCCTCTGTTCTCTGAAGCGTTCGCTTCGAGGCGATCGCTCTCTCGTGCGATGTGTCCTGTGCGATGTGTCCTGGATCGCAATATGCAATATATTGCATTCTGCTGACGGTTACAATGGGTCAGAGTTCGAGTCCCATCCCGCGGGACGAGACCCACCCACTCAGAGACAAGGTGACCGAGCGTGCCGATCCCCACGGATTCCCCCGCCCCGCAGCGCAGCCTGCTGCGCGATGACGTCTATCGGTCGATCCGCGACGCCATCGTCCGCGGCCAGCTCGCCCCCGGAGAACAGCTGCGCGATCAGGAGCTCGGCGCCTGGCTCCAGGTGTCCAGAACGCCCGTGCGCGAGGCACTCCAACGGTTGGCGCAGGCCGGACTCGTCGTGGCGGAGCCGGGCCGGATGACGCGCGTGGCCCCAGAGGATCCGGAACTCATCCTCGCGGCCCGGCAGATCGCCGCCGAACTCCACGGCCTGGCGATCGACCTCGCCTTCCCCGCCCTCGACGCGGCGGCGCTGGGTGAGATGGAGCAGGCGAACGGCCGATTGAGTGCGGCCCTCGCGGCCGGCGACGCCGAGGCGGCGATCGCCGCCGATGACGACTTCCACGAGGTGGCACTCACTCGATCCGGCAATCCCCTCATTCCCGATCACCTCGAGGTCGTCACCGCCACTCTGCGCCGAGCGGAGTTCCTGCACTTCGAATCGGTGAAGGGATCGGCCTCACCGGAGCAGCACACCGAGATCATCGCCGCCGTCCGTGCCGGTGAGCATGCGCATGCCGTCGCGCTGACGAAGGCGAACTGGTCGACCATCGAAGGGGATTCGCCGCACAGGGCTTGAGCCGAACACCTTCCGGCTACGGATTTCAGATCGACAACACCACTGCCTTCTCGACGACGCTGCAATCATCGCCAACTCTTCTAGTCATCTGATGACTTGTGCTAGAGTCCTCACCACGATCACCGACGATCAAAGGACTGACGATGTCATCAATGACGAAACGCATCACGACCGCCCTGCTCGCGACCGCCGCGAGCGCTGCTCTGCTGACGGGCACAGCTGCGACCCCAGGAATGGCCGCCGCCGCAGAGACCGCACCCGCGCATTCTGTCGCCGCTCAAACCATCGGCAATAAAGCATCGACGATGCCGGCCGCCCCCTCAGCCGGCTGCAGCACCGAGCAGAAGCCCGGCAATGATGAGAAGACGATCTCGACGGAAGACGGCGAGCGCAGCTACCGCATCAACATCCCACGCGACTACGAACTTGAGACTCCCCTGCCGCTCGTCCTCGGGTTCCACGGCAACGGGTCCGACGGTGCCGAATTCCAGAACTACACGGGACTGCCGACCCTGCCCGCGATCACCGTCTTCCCCGACGGCGACCTCAATGACGGCAAACGCTCCTGGCAGGGCGCCCCTTACGCCAGCGGTGCCGATGACGTCGCCTTCGTGGCCGAGCTGCTCGATTCGATCGAATCCGAGCACTGCATCGACCTCAATCGGGTCTATGCCACCGGCAAGTCGAACGGGGGCGGCATGGTCTCCGTCCTCGCTTGTCACCTGCGCGATCGCTTCTCCGCCTTCGCCCCCGTCGCCGGCGCCTACTATCCACAGTCGACGGAGGGCTGCGATTACTCGACACCCACGCCGATGCTCGCTATCCACGGCACCGGGGACGCCACGATGCACTACGAGGGCGGCCACCGCCAGGGCGAGGACTACCCGGGAGTCCGCGAGTGGATCCAGCCATGGGCGGAGGCCTCCGGCTGCGCGAGAACGAAGGAACGCCAGGTCGGACGCAAGGGCGAAGACGTGGTCCGCACTCAGTGGACGCGATGCGACGCCTCCGTCGAGCTCTACTCCGTCGCCGACGGCGGCCACGTCTGGCCGGGTGAGGTCGTCTACAGCGGGGGCGGATACGTCACGAAGGACTTCTCGGCCACGAACACGGTCTGGGACTTCTTCCGCAGCCACCCGGGAACAACGCAGGGGCCCACCCAGAAGTGACCGTTGACACACATCAATCAAAGTGATTAGATGACTTAAACACTTGAAGGAGAGCACCATGACGTCCACCGTCGGACTCGTCGAACGCCTCACTCGCGAAATCGTCGACACCATCCGCACCGAGAACCTCCAGCCCGGGCAGACCCTGCCGTCGGCGAAGGTCCTCGCCGCACGCTTCGAGGTCACCGTGCCCACCGTCCGGGAGGCTCTGCGCCGGCTCGAGGCCACGGGGTCGGTCGAGCTCAAGCACGGTTCGGGCACCTACGTCCGCGAAGCGATCAACCGTCGCATCCTCGACAACCCGCACTATGTGCCCGTCGATCTCGCCGCGGCCATCGAACTCCTCGACGCCCGCATCGCCATCGAGCCCGGAATCGCCGAGCTCGCAGCGACAGTCCAGAAACCTGACGCCGTGTCCTCCATGGAATCCGCACTCGACAATGCCCTCCAGGTCGAGACCGCGGTCCCGGCCGGTCACTTCCACGTCGAACTCGCTCGCGCCTCGGGCAACCGCGCTCTGCACGAGATGCTCGTGTCCCTGCTGGCCATCCATTCGCGGACCCAGCAGGCGGCGCGCACGAGCTACGACCGACTGCGCGACCACGACGAACACGCGGACATCCTCGATGCGATCCGCCGCGGCGACGGCTTCGAAGCCTCCCACCGCACCCGCAAGCACCTCGAGGCGATCAAGGCCGCCGTCCTCGCCGACTGGGCGGACGATACAGACCAGACCGGTGACGCCGACACCATCGTTGGATCCCAGCAATGAGCCGCCCGACGATCTCCGAGATCCGCCCGCATATCCGCGACTACGCCGAACTCACCTCTTTGGAGGTCGAGCTCGCGAAGGATCGAAGCAGCCTGCTCGTCCTTCCCGTCGGCGCCTGCGAACAGCACGGTGACGGACTTCCTCTGGGCACCGACAACATCCGAGCCGCTCACGTCGCACGCGCAGTCGTCGACGCGCTCATCGACGGCGATCAGGTTCGAGCGGGCAGCTCCTTCGTCCTGCCGAGCATCGACTACGGCGTCTCCCCGCACCACCGCTTCCTGCCCGGCACGATCAATATCGGTCCGCAGCTGTTCATCGACCTCGTCTCCTCGATCGTGCGTCAGCTCGCCGATGCCGGATTCGACAGACTCCTCGTCATCACCGGCCACGGCGGCAACCTCGCCGCGCTCGGCGTGGTCCAGCAGTCCCTGCTCGCCACCCATCCGGACTTCGTCTTCGCCTATGCTCCGGTCTCAGCATTGGCCACCGAGGCGACCGCCCAGCTGCCGCGCACCGAGGTCAGCGGCCACTGCGGAGAGTCCGAAACCTCGCAGATGCTCGCCATCGACGAATCCCTCGTCGACTCGGGCCACCTCAACCCCGGCGCCACCCGGCTCGACGATCTCGACCCACGTGCCCGACTCTCACGAACGAAAACACCGTCAACAGCGGTGACATTCGACCGCTACGCCGACAACGGCGTCCTCGGCGATCCGCGGACCGCCACGGCCGCGGCCGGGGAGTACATCCTCGGCGAGGTCGTCGACCGACTCGTCGCCTACTGTCAGGAGCTGCAGAGACTGTGACACCCGCTTCTCACTGACCGGCCGCCCGGCCCGCACCCCACCACAGAACACCCGATTCCAGCGCCGTAATCACCGTGCCCTGGTGGACCCTGCCCGAAAATCCCGCCTGGACTCTCAGGAGCTCACAATGAAACCGACCCAGACCACCGATACCGTGCAGACCGACGAGCAGGAGAAGCTGCCGCTGGTCATTCGCGCCCTCAACGTCATCGAAGTCGTCGGCAACAAGCTGCCGAACCCCTTCTGGCTGTTCTGGATCCTCGCGGCGATCCTCGCCGTGTTCAGCCTCGTCCTCTCCCTCGCCGGCGCGGGAGTCGAGGATCCCGGCACCGGGGACTGGACCCCGGTGAACAACCTCCTCAGCGGCGAGGGCATCGCCATGGCCGTGAACACCGCGCTCGACGCCTACGAAACCTTCCCACCACTCATCACGATCATGGTCGTCATCATGGGCGTGGCCCTGGCCGAACGCACCGGTCTGCTGTCGACGGCGATGAAGGTCTCGATCGCCCGCGTCCCGGCCGGACTCATCGTCTTCACGGTCGCGTTCATGGGCACGGTCTCCCACGTCGCCTCGGCAGCGGCCTATGTCATCCTCGTGCCGCTCGGCGGAATGGTGTTCAAGGCCGTGGGCCGCTCCCCCGTCCTCGGCGTCATCGTCGCGTACACCTCGATCGCCTCCGGCTACGATGCCAGCCCGATCCCGACGCCCAACGATGCCATCTTCGCGGGCATCACGACGGCTGCGGCGAACATCATCGACCCCGACTACATCGTCACCCCGATCGGCAACTGGTACTTCAACATCGCCAGCTCCATCCTGTTGGCCATCGTCATCACGATCGTCACCGAGCTCGTGCTCACGAAGCGCGACAACCTCGAAGCCGACGAGGATGCCGAACACGAAGACCTCGTCATCACCGACAAGGAGCGCAAGGCCCTGCGCCTGGCCATGTTCGCCGTCATCGCTGCGGTCATCGCCATCATCGTCCTCGTCGTCCCGGACGGTGCG
The DNA here is from genome assembly GCF_013168765.1 of Brevibacterium sp. CT2-23B. Taxonomy (NCBI): domain Bacteria; kingdom Bacillati; phylum Actinomycetota; class Actinomycetes; order Micrococcales; family Brevibacteriaceae; genus Brevibacterium; species Brevibacterium sp. CT2-23B. The sequence continues at coordinate 137,059 of NZ_JABBYK010000005.1, forward strand.
CCCCTGCGCGGCGACGGCCCCTTCGGCGAGTCCCCGTTCCTCACCGGAATCGCCTTCCTCATCGCCATGCTCTTCGGCATCGGCGGCATCGTGTACGGCTTCCGCGAGGGCACGATCGAGACCTGGTCGGACGTGCCGAAGCTCATGGGTCAGGGGCTCGCCTCGATCTCCGGGGTCCTCGTCCTCTTCTTCGCCATCGCCCAGTTCCTCGAGTACTTCGAGTGGACGAACATCGGCATGCTCGTCTCGGTCTCCGTGTCCGAACTCTTCACCGGTCTCGGTCTGCCGACGTGGGTGGTGTTCATCCTCGTCCTGCTCGTGCTCTCGGTCGTCAACGTGCTCATCACCTCCGGCTCGGCGATGTGGGCGATCATGGCCCCGGTCATCGTGCCGCTGCTCATGCTCCTCGAGGTTCCGCCGGAGACCTCACAGGCGATCTTCCGCATCGCCGACTCGGGGTCGACGGCCATCACCCCGATGAGTCCGTACTTCATCCTCGCGCTCGGCTTCATGCAGAAGTATCAGAAGAGCGCCGGCATCGGCACGCTCGCCTCGCACACCCTGCCCTTGGCCGTGTGCATGACGATCAGCTGGAGCCTGCTGTTCTTCCTGTGGTGGGGTCTGGGCATTCCGCTCGGTCCCGATGCGCCGGTGCGCTGAGTGCGTCGACTCCGGCATTGGCCGCAGCCGATTCCGTGCTGAGCAGGACGATGTGCGCGGACTCATCGAGTCCGAGGCCGCCCGGTCCACCGGACGCGGTGAGCGCGGCTCTCAGCCCCGCCAACGAGGCGGCTCCACACGGGCCGACCGCCACACCGAGGTCATGGAGTTCGTCCTGGGCGGCGGCCGCCTCGGTGTCGGTGACCGTGACCGAATCGTCGAGTCCGGACTGGAGGACGGGCCAGGCCAGGGACGAGACGGTCCCGCAGTTGAGCCCGGCCATCGAGGTCGGCTGCGAGGTGTCGACGCTCACCGGCCGTCCTGCCCGCATCGACGCGGTGATGCACGCAGCCGTGACCGGTTCGACGGCGATCACGCGGGCCTCCGGTCCGTGCCTACCCTGGTGGACGACGGCGGCCTGGAGCAGGGAGCCGACCCCGCTGGGCACGAGGATGAGCGAAGCGGGTCCGCCCAGCTGCTCATCGACCTCGGCGAACAGCGTCGAATACCCGTCGACGATCCACCCTGGCACGTCCTCGTAGCCGTCCCATGCCGTGTCCTGAACGAGCAGCTCCCCGTCGCCACAGCTCGCCGCCGCGTCCTCGACGGACCGGTCGTAGATGAGGCCGGTCTCCACGAGTTCGGCCCCTTCGCCGCGGATAGCCTCAAGCGTGCTGGCAGGCAGACCCGCGGGCACGTGGATGCGTGAGCGCAGCCCCAGGCGGGCGGCGATATGGGCGAGCGCCCGGCCGTGATTGCCGTCGGAGGCGGTGACGAGGACGAGCTCGAGTCCCGCGGCGCGGTCACTGAGTTCGGCGAACGTCGCGGCCGGAGGCAGACCGAGGTGTGCGCTGATCACCCGATTGACTGCCCATGATGCTCCAAGTGCCTTGAATGCCGGCAGACCGAAGCGATCGGATTCGTCTTTCACCCGCACCGAGGCGGCCCCCACCTCGACGGCGAGACCGGGCAGATCGATGAGGTCGGTGACCCGATAACCGGGGATCGTGCGGTGGAATTCCTGCGGATGCGTGGATTCGCCGATCATGAGCTCAGTTCCTTCACTGCTGAGGCCAGGACCTCGACACCGGCGCGGCAGTCCTCGGGGGTCGAGTATTCGCGGGGGTTATGACTGATTCCGTGATGCTGACCGCGGACGAAAACCATGGCCGCCGGGGCGATCGCGGCCATCTCCTGCGCATCGTGACCGGCCCCGGACATCAGCCGCATCGAATCATAGCCGCGTTCCTTCGCTGCGGTCTCGAGCGTGTCCTGCACGGCTTCGCTGAAGGGCACGGCCTTGGTCCGCGCCATCTGCGCCGCCTCCACCCGCAGTCCGGGCTGGCTGTCGGGAAGACGCTCGAGGAAAGCGGCGAGGTCCGCCTCGGCGCGGGCCATGTGCTCATCGTCGGGATTGCGCAGATCGACGGTGATCTCGGCCCGATCGGGCACGACGCTCGGCAGTCCCGGGGAGGTCTCGATGCGACCGACCGTCGCACGCAGCCGTCCGTAGGCGCCGGAGTCAACCATGCGTCGGACCTCGACGATGATCTGCGCGGCGGCCAGGCCGGCGTCGATGCGCAGTTCGGTCGGGGTGGTTCCGGCGTGGGCGGCACGGCCGTGAAGGGTCACCCTCTGCCAGGAGATCGACTGGACTCCGGTGACGATGCCGATCACGCGGTCCTCCTGAGCCAACACGGGCCCCTGCTCGATATGGCATTCGAGGTAGGCGTGCGGCGGGTCGATGTGCACGGGACGCTCGCCCTTGAAGCCGATGCGTCCCAGTTCGTCACCGAACCGTGCTCCGGTCTCATCGGTGAGTCCGTAGGCGTAATCGAGGCTCAGCCGCCCCGCCGCAACGGCGGATCCGAGCATATCGGTGCCGAAGCGCACTCCCTCCTCTTCGGTCCACGCGGCGACGACGATGGGGCGACGGGGCTGGAGGCCCGCCTCGGCGAAGGCGCGGATCACGGCCAGCCCGCCGAGCACACCGAGGCAGCCGTCGAAGGCGCCGGCGGTGGCCACGGTGTCGATGTGCGAACCGACGAGCACGGGCGCGAGCTCGGGCTCCAGACCTTCGCGTCGGCCGAAGATCGTACCCATCTCGTCGATCGTGACCTCAAGGCCGAGCTCCTCCATCCAGGAGATGAGCAGTTCGCGTCCCGCCCGGTCCTCATCCGTCAGCGACTGCCGATTGACCCCCACGAGGCCGGTCGCCTCATCGTCATAGGAGCCGATCGCGGCGAGAGCCATGAGGTCGGCCCACAGTCGGTCACCGTCGATGCGAAGGTCTGTGCTGTTCGGGCACGTGGTCGCGGTCATTGAGCGTCCTTTCTCGAGTGTCTGATCTCGAGCCTACGAACGCGGACTCATGAAATCGATAGACTGGCTTCCACCATTACTCATGAACTTTCTTCATGTTTTGACCTGCATCGTTCAAAGTTCACCCTGCACCGGAGGCACGATGTTCAGTCTCAGACGGCTCCGTCTGCTGCGGGAGGTCGCAGCCCGCGGCAGTCTGGCCGCGGCCGCGGCCGCTCTGGGCCAGGACCCGTCCTCGGTCTCCCATCAGCTCAAGATCCTCGAGTCCGAGGTCGGCGCACAGCTGCTCGAACGCGTGGGTCGCGGGGTGCGCCTGACGGAGGAAGCGCAGATCCTCGTCGCCCGTACCGAGGCGGTCCTGCGTGAGCTTGAAGCCGCGGAGGCCGAGATCGCCGAGGTCCGTCATCGTGTGGGCGGCACCGTGCGCATCGCCGCCTTCCAGACCGCGCTGCATACGATCGTGCCCGGCGCGCTCGCCCGGCTGGCCCGGGACCATCCCGACCTCACGGTCATCACAACGCACATCCGCACCGAGGATGCCGTCCCCGCACTTCTCGCCCGGGACTTCGATCTTGTCCTCCAGGAGGACTACCCGTCGCGTCCAGCACGCCGTGACGAAGGAGTCGAGACCGAGGTGCTCGGCGACGACGAGCTCTGCCTCATCACTCCCGCAGCCGCTGGGTCCGGCGCTTCGGGCCCGCCCTCAGTCCCGAACCTCGCGGCGTGCGCCCACCATGCCTGGGCCATGGAGCCGGCAGATACCCGCGCCGGACACTGGTCGCGCGCCGAATGCCGAAGGGCAGGCTTCGAACCCGAGGTGCGCACCGAGTCCTCAGATATCCTCCTGCTCGTCCGGTTCGTCGCTCTCGGCCTCGCCTCGGCGCTGGTTCCGCGCATGTCTCTGCAGGCGGCCGCAGCGAACGCAGGCATCGATTCTGCGACGATCTCAACTCACCGGCTGCCGGAACCTGCGAGCAGGCGGATCTCGACGGCGATCCGTCGCGGCAGTGCCCGGACTCCGCGGATCATCGCCCTGCGCGCGGCTCTCGCCGCTGAGTTCGCAACGCCCTGAGCGTGCCGATCCAGCTGAGTTGCGTGCCGATCCAGCTGAGTTTTGAAAGTTTTGTTCACGAACTGCTTTTCCTCGGATTCCGTCGTCTCGGGCGGGTCCTCCGGGGCGTCGCTCGTGATTCAGATCTCTCCCACGGCTGCCATTGACGCATCGTCTGACCTGGGCCGATGATGAACGCGATGATCCGACAAGACTGCTTGGGACCTGGCCGCACGACCGTTCACACCCGCGCCCTTTCGAGCCTCGTCGACAAAAGATGTTGACGCTCAAACTTCACCCGCGATACTGTCGGGTAACACCCCGTAGTAACTTACGTCACACGCTGATGCCCACCGAGCCTTCGGTGGTCAAGGAGGATCAATGAAGTTCCGCAATCCCAGCCTCATCCGCAGGCTCGTCTCATCCCATGCCGGTCGCATCGCCATGGTCGCAATTCCCACGGGTGTCGTCTCAGCCATGCTCATGGGCGGGGTAGCCCAGGGCGCGGTGCCGGTCTCGTTCGCCATCTCCGGGACTCAGTTCAAGATCGCCTCGTCGCAGCTCGAGGGAACCGGATTCTCCCAGTACAGCGGAGTCGCCAAGGACGCCGAGGGCGGCAAGCACGCCGTCGTCACCGCGAACATCAAGGATGCGACCCTGGAGAACCTCTGCCAGTCGGCCGTCCAGGAGACCCCTCTGGGCAAGGTGGGCATCCTCATCAAGGCCGGCGGAAAGGGCACCCCCGCCTCGGCGAAGGATCTGCAGATCGGCATGACCGGCCTCAAGGGCGATGCGGAATTCAAAAACATCCGCATCGGCGTCGATGCCTCCGACGTCAATACGAAGGCCAAGGGAAGCAAGGGCGACTTCGCCCAGGATTCCGACACCATCTCGATCAAGGACCTCAAGCAGGATTCCTGGTCGACCACGGCCTCGGTCTTCACCCTCAAGGACATGTCGCTGAAGCTCACCGACGGATCTGAGCAGTGCGACTGATGAGGGACTCAGCAGCCAACGGGCAGCCGACCGATGAACGGGGGGCCGCCGAACAGGAGGACACCGTGCAGAAGACGAGCCTGCTTGCGCTGTCCCGGCGGAGTCGACGCGCCAACGAACAGAGCGACCACACCGAATCCGGCGTCGAGACGGCAGAATTCGCAGTCCCGGCGCCGGAGACGGGTGATGCTGACAACAGCGAGAGAGCCGAGATGACCGAAGGCGCCGAGAAGAAGCGCCAGGGGTTCAAGCACTGGCGTCGGCAGCGGCCCTTCATCGGAGGCGTGCTTGCCGTCCTCGGCGGAATCGAGCTCTTCTTCTCCGGTCAGCTGGACCTCGGCAATATGCAGATCCAGTTCGGCATCGAGGGCCTGCAGGCGACGGTGGTTCCGATCGCCATCGTCGTCCTCGCTCTGCTGTCGATCTTCCGTCCCACGCATCATGTGTTCTACGGGATCATCGCTCTCGTCCTCGCAGTCTATTCACTCATCGGAGTGAACCTCGGCGGGTTCATCATCGGCATGCTGCTGTCCACCATCGGCGCGATCCTCATCGTCGCATGGATGGGACCGCGTGGGCCGAAGGAGTCCGAAGCCGCTGAGGGGGAGACTGCATGAGGGCACCCAGCCGCCGCACGGCCTCAATCCTCGCGGCAGCTGTCCTGATCCTCCCGACGACTCTCGGGGCGGGTTCGGTTGCAGCCGCCCACTCGTCACCGCTGTGCTCGCTCGTGGGCACCTGCGATGACGAGGATTCCGCAAAGGCCAAGGACTCCGCACCTGCGGGGAGCCTGTCGCCCGGAATGCCGGTGAAGCCCAGTGATCCACCGACGTCAGACCCCTCGCTGCCCGCACCGGGCCCCACGGATGAACCGAGCGAGGAACCGACGGAGGAACCGTCCGACGAACCTACGGATCCGGGTGGTCTGGGACTCGATGAGCCCAGCGACGACCCGACCGAGGACGAGGATGAAGACTCGGAGAAAGAGGGCAACGGTGAGTTCCCGTCCGATGCACAGATGGATGAGAACGCACCGGTCTTCACGAAGACTCCGGCCGCAATGGGTTCGGAAGGACTCTCGTTCAAGGGTCTGAAGGGCATTTCTTTCGTTTCGGTGCCCACCGCTGACGGCGGGTCCATCGTGACTCTGAAGCTGCAGGCCGAAGAGATCTCGATCGAAGGCTTCTCGCTGACGGTGAAGCCGCCGGACGAGGAGTATGGACTGGTGACGACGGCCGACACGATGACGCTGAAGGGCGATGTCACCGTGTACATCGGCTCGATCACCGCCACGACGAAGGACGGAAAGTCGCTCACCCTGGGACCGGAGACGCCGCCGCCCATGGACGACGTCGAACCCGGATTGCTGCGAGTGACGATGGGGCTCGTCGGCTCGACCGCCGATGGGATCTACTACACCAACACCGATCAGAAGCTCAAGAAGGCCGAAGACTGACCCACCATCGCCGAGGTGGTTCCTCCTTCACCGTGAGGAGGAACCACCCGACGGGCCAGGCTCAGACCAGAAAGGCCAGGCACGAAGGCCGCGGACTCAGTCCGCGGCCTTCGTGCTTTGCTGTCTGCATTCCGGCTTGCATTCCCGGCCCGCCCGACGCCGGCCCTCCAGGAATTCCACGAAGGCACGAGCCAATCGCCTCCCATTGTCGACGAGAGCGGAATCGTCCACCTCGACCTCGGCGATGATCGAGTCCTCGGTCTTGCCGGCCGGCAAGGCGAGGTCATTGCCGTCCAGCCAGCGCGCGATCTGCGCGGCATCGGTCTCCGGGTGGAACTGGGTGCCCCACGCGAATTCGCCGAGGCGGAAAGCCTGGACCGGGGCGTCGGAACCGGTGATCAGGAGTTCGGCTCCGGGCGGCAGCGCCATCTCCTCCTGATGGAAGAGCACGGAGGGCAGCGACTCCCCTTCAGTCTCCCCAGCGCCGGTTGGCCCACCACCGGCCAGCGCCCCGAAGACCGGGTCGGATGCCCCCGCCGAGGTGATACCCAGTTCGTAGATCCCGATCTGCGGGTGCGAACGCCGCCAGATCGGAGCATCGCCTGCGACGGCAAGCATCTCCCCGCCGAGGCAGATGTTGAGGCTGGGGAACTCCCCCGCGATCGACCGGCGGAGCAGATGCCTGACCTCGGGGAACCAGGGATTCTCATTGTCCTCGGTGGGCCCCGCGGATCCGCCGAGGACGATGAGGGCGTCGAACGAACCGAGCTCCGGTATCACCTCGCCGACGTAAGGACGGGCCACGACCACCTCGGCGCCGGCTTCGATCAGCCATTCACCGAACCTCTGCGGTCCGGTGCCACGTTCGTGTTCGATGGCAAGGATTCTCACGGAAGTCATGGCCCCATCTTCTCACCCTCCGTGCGCCCCTATTCGGCGGTGACGTAAGCCGAGGAGATGCCGCCGTCGACGGTGAAGGTCGAGGCGTTGACGAAGGAGGAGTCGTCGCTGGCGAGGAAGGCCACGGCGGCAGCGATCTCCTCAGGTTCGGCGAAGCGCCCACCGGGGCAGTGGACGAGTCGCCGCTGCGCCTGCACGGGGTCCGAGGCGAAGAGCTCACGCAGCAACGGGGTGTTCACCGGTCCCGGGCACAGTGCGTTGACGCGGATGCCATCCTTCGCGAACTGGACGCCGAGCTCACGGCTCATCGACAGGACTCCGCCTTTCGACGCCGAGTAGGAGATCTGCGAAGTCGCCGCTCCCATGAGCGCGACGAACGACGCCGTATTGATGACCGACCCCGATCCCTGCTTGACCATGTGCTCGAGGGCGTACTTGCTGCAGAGATAGACGGAGGTGAGGTTGACCGTCTGCACCCTCGCCCAAGCCTCGATGTCGGTGGTGAGGATCGAATTGTCGTCGGTCGGGTTGATGCCTGCGTTGTTGAAGGCGACGTCGACGCGTCCGAAGTGCTCGACAGAGCGGGCGAACAGGTTCTTCACCTCCTCCTCATCGGCTACGTTGACTCGCACGAAGAGTCCGCCGAGCTCGTCGGCGACCTCGGGTCCACGCACTTCGTCGAGGTCGCCGATGACGACCTTCGCGCCTTCTTCGGTCAGACGGCGGGCACTGGCGAGTCCGATGCCCGAGGCACCGCCGGTGATGACGCAGATCTTGTCCTTGAGTCGGTTTGCCGCAGTGGTCATGATTCTCCTGATGATCGTGGTGATGTGGTGGCAGGTGGATGGGTCAGCGCACTGGCCGGGTCGCGAAGAAGACGTTCTTGACCTCGGTGAATGCCGACACGGCGTCGGGGCCGAGTTCGCGGCCGAGTCCGGACTGCTTGAATCCGCCGAACGGGGTCGAGTAGCGGACCGAGGAGTGCGAGTTCACCGACAGGTTGCCGGCCTCGACTCCGCGGGAGACCCGCATCGCCCGGTCGAGATCGTTCGTCCAGATTGAGCCGGAGAGTCCGTATTCGGTGTCGTTGGCGATGCGCAGGGCATCCGCTTCGGTATCGAAGGGGACGACGGAGAGAACGGGGCCGAAGATCTCCTCGCGGAAGTCGGCCGTCGCTGTGTCGGGCGGGGTGAGCACTGTCGGCGGAAACCAGAAGCCCGGGCCTTCGGGGGCAGAGCCGGTGAAGGCCACCTCGGCGGCAGCCACATAGCCGGCGACCTTCTCCCGGTGAGCTGCAGTGACCAGCGGACCCATGTCCGTGTCCTCGCGGCTCGGATCCGCACAGGCGAAGGACCCGACGGAGGATTCGAGTGCGGCCATGAAGTCGTCGTAGATCCCGCGCTGGACGAGCAGCCGGGACCGGGAGCAGCAGTCCTGGCCGGAGTTGTCGAAGACGCCTCCGGGGGCGGCGGCCGCGGCGGCCACGACATCGGCGTCGTCGAAGACGATGTTCGCGTTCTTCCCGCCGAGTTCGAGAGTGAGGTTCTTCACCTGCGCTGCACAGCCGGCCATGATCCGCTTGCCCACCTCGGTGGATCCGGTGAAGACGACCTTGCGTACGGCCGGGTGGGTGACGAAGCGCTCCCCGACGACGGATCCCTTGCCGGGGATGATCTGCAGAACACCCTCGGGCAAGCCCGCTTCGAGGGCGAGCTCGCCGATGCGGATCGCGGTCAGCGGCGTGATCTCGGCGGGTTTGAGGACCACGGTGTTCCCGGCTGCCAGGGCAGGGGCGAAGCCCCATCCGGCGATCGGCATCGGGAAGTTCCAGGGGACGATGACACCGACAACGCCGAGCGGTTCGGCGAAGGTGATGTTCACTCCCCCGTCGACGGGGATCTGCCGACCGAAGAGCCTCTCCGGCACCGCCGCGTAGTATTCGAGGACGTCGCGGACGTTGCCGGCTTCCCATCGGGCGTTCCCGATCGTATGTCCGGCGTTGGCGACCTCGAGCCGGGCGAGCTCTTCGTTGGCCGCGTCGACCTTGTCGGCGAAGCGCCGCAGGAGCCGGGCGCGATCGGCGGGGGCGACGGCGCGCCAGGATTCGAAGGCCCGCGCCGCCTTCTCGATCGCCCGGTCCGTCTGTTCGAGATCGGCGAGTTCGACGTCGGCGATCGGTTCTTCCGTCGCCGGGTTGATGACCGTGTAGGTGCTCACTTCGGTGCTCTCCTTGTTCCTCTGTCTGTCGCGTGTCGTCGTGCCGCTTGAACGAGGGCACGGACGACTCGGTCGTCATCGGGGTCGTGTTCGGGATGCCATTGGACGGCGAAGAGCCATCCCCCGTCAGCCGGGTCTCCTGTCTGATCCACGGCCGGGTCCGGTTCGATGGTCTCGACGAGTCCCTCTGGACTGCGGCCGGTCGCACGCAGACCGGCGCCGAGGCGGTCGATCCCCTGATGGTGATAGCAGGGTGCAGTGGTCGCCTCGCCGAGGATCTCCCTGGCCCGTGACCCTGCTTCCGTGGTCACCGTGACCTCGCCGTAGACGCCGGGGGCCGGCTGATAGTCGGAATGTCCGAGCGACTCCGGCAGATGCTGGATCAAGGTGCCTCCGGCGGCGACGTTGATGACCTGCATCCCGCGGCAGATGCCGAGCACAGGCAGGCGGCGTCGCCGCGCGGCCGCCAGGAGCATCATCTCGCTCGAGTCGCGGAACGGGTGGGACACGGTCGTTTCGTGCGGATCCTGACCGTATTCGGACGATCCGACGTCGGCTCCTCCGGCCAACAGCAGGCCGTCGACACGGTCGAGGACCGCAGGAGCCTGTCCGTGGGGCGGCAGCAGCACGGGGATCGCCCCGGAAGCGGCGACCATGCGCACATAGTCGCCCGGGATGAGAGCCGCCTCGGTGTCCCAGACTCCCCACTGGGCCTGCTGCATGTAGCAGCTGATGCCGATGACGGGGTCAGAGTCGTTCGAACCCACGGAGCCTCTCCCAGTCGGTGACAGTCGCGTTGTAGGCCTCCAGTTCGATGTCGGCCGCGTGGACGTAGTGGCGGACGACGTAGTCGCCGAACGCGTCCTCGGCGATCTGCGATCCGTCCAACCGGTCGCGGGCACCCTGGAGGGTGGTGGGCAGTCGGGAGGCACCGGCGGTGTAGGCGTTGCCTTCCGTGATCGCGGGCAGTTCGAGGCCTTTCTCGATCCCGTGGAGTCCCGCCGCGATGAGAGCCGCAGTGGCGAGGTACGGGTTGAGATCGGCCCCGCCGACTCGGCATTCCACGCGCAGGGAGGGCCCCGAGCCGACGACGCGGAAGGCGCAGGTGCGGTTGTCGAAGCCCCAGGCGACCGCGGTCGGTGCGAACGAACCTTCGACGAAGCGTTTGTACGAGTTGATGTTCGGGGCGAAGAAGTACGTGAAGTCCTCGATGCAGGCGAGCTGACCGGCGATGAACTGTTCCATGAGGGTCGAGAACCCATGCTCGCGGTCTCCGGCCATGACCATATCGCCCTCAGCCGAGCGGAAGCTCAGGTGGATATGGCACGAGGAACCCTCCTTCTGGTCGTATTTGGCCATGAAAGTGATCGATTTCCCGTGCTGGGCGGCGATCTCCTTCGCCCCGTTCTTGTATACCGCGTGGTCGTCGCACGCCTTGAGGGCGGGCTGGTAGCGGAACGTGATCTCGTGTTGGCCGAAGTTGCATTCGCCCTTGGCCCCTTCGACGAAGAGCCCGGCCCCAGCCATCGAATTGCGGATGTCGCGCAGCAGAGGTTCGACTCGGGCGGTGCCGAGGAGGGAGTAGTCGACGTTGTACTGGTTCGAGGGCGTAACTTCGGTGTACTTCGAGGCGAAGGCTTCTTCGTAGCTCGAGTCGAAGGTGATGAACTCGAGTTCGGTGCCGACATGCGCGCTCAGCCCATGGTCGGCAAGGCGGGCGAGCTGGCGCTTGAGGATCTGACGTGGGGAGGGCGCCACCTCGGCGCCGGTGGTCGTCAGGAGGTCGCAGTTGACCATCGCGCTGCCCGGCTGCCAGGGCAGGAGGCGCAGGGTCGCAAGGTCGGGCTTCATCACCATGTCGCCGTATCCAGTCTCCCAGGAGGAGACCTCGTAGCCGTCGACGGTATCCATGTCGACGTCGACGGCGAGCAGGTAGTTGCAGCATTCGGAGCCGTGGTCCATGACGTCTTCGAGGAAGAACTGGACGCCGAGTCTCTTGCCCTGCAGGCGACCCATGTGATCGGTGATGGCAACGACCACGGTGTCGATCGTGCCCTCGGCGGCGAGTCGGCGGAGTTCGTCGACGGTGAGCGGTTCGGCCTGGATCGACCCTCTGGAGGTCCTCTGCTCCGAGGTGGGCGAGGTGGGTACCGGAATCTCGGTCATGCGGCGTTCCTTTGTTGTGCGGGGTGGTTGGAGGTGGGTCGTGCGGGCTACTTGAGGCCCTTCTCGGCGGCCTCGATCTGTGCGAACTCCTCTTCCGGTGCGCTCGCGACGAGGTGGTGGCGGGAGTAGAACCAGAAGTAGGCGAGCGCGATGAGGAAGACTCCGGCGGCGATGCCGGCGGCGAGGATGTCGACGAAGAAGGTGGCGATGACGGCCACCGATGCGAGTACGAGGGCGATGGAGGTGGTGACGATGCCGCCGGGAGTGCGGTAGCCGCGGGGCAGATCGGGTTCCTTGACGCGCAGGCGGATGTGGGAGAGGTTGAGCAGGACGTAGGAGACCGTGGCACCGAAGACCGCGACGTTGAGGAGGACTCCGCCGTTGCCGTCGACGGCGATCGCGAGGATGAAGCCGATGGTGCCGGGGACGATGAGGGCGAGGACCGGGGTCTTGCGTTTGCCCGTCAGGGACAGCCACTTGGGCAGGTAGCCGGCGCGCGAGAGGGCGAAGAGTTGACGAGAGTAGGCGAAGATGATCGAGAAGAAGCTCGCAATGAGTCCCGCCAGGCCGGCCCAGTTGACGAAGGTCGCAAGGACGGAGTTCTCGCCGTAGATCGTGCGCAGGGCTTCGGGCAGCGGATTGTCCGATTCCCCCATCGCCGAGGCGCCTGCGAGTCCGGGGACGAGGAGGAGCATGAGGGCGCCGAAGACGACGAGCACGGCCATTGCGGTGATGATGCCGCGCGGCATGTCCTTCTTCGGGTTCGCCGATTCCTCGGCGGCCAGCGGGACGCCTTCGACGGCGAGGAAGAACCAGATACCGAAGACGAGCGAGGCGAGCAGGCCGGAGATGCCCATCGGCATGAATGCCGATGACCCGAGGGCGCCGGTGGGTTCGATGTCGAAGAGATTGCTGGCATCGAAGTGGCCGACCGCGGCGACCACGAAGACGATGAGGGCGATGACCGCGACGGCGGTGATGACGAACATCAGCCGCAGGGCCTCACCGACTCCCCATAGGTGGATTCCGATGAAGACCGCGTAGGCGACGAGATAGATCGTCCAGGTAGGCACCGATTCGGGCAGAATGCCGAGCGCCTGGACGTAGCCGGCGATGAAGGTCGAGATCGCGGCCGGAGCCATCGTGTACTCGATGAGGATCGCCATGCCGGTGGCGAATCCGCCCAGCGGGCCGAGCGCTCGGCGGGCGAAGCCGTAGCCTGCACCGGCAGTCGGCAGAGTGGAGGAGAGTTCGGCGAGGCCGAAGACCATGCACACGTACATGAGTCCCATGAGGAGGAAGGCGATGAGCAGGCCGCCCCAGCCGCCTTCGGCCAACCCGAGGTTCCAGCCGGAGAAGTCTCCGGAGATGACGTAGGCGACGCCGAGGCCTGCGAGGAGGATCCAGCCGGCCGCGCCCTTCTTCAACTGTCGCTTCTCGAGGTAGTGCTCATCGACATTGCCGTATTCGATGTTCTTGCTCATGGCTGCCCCTCGGGGTTCTGGTGAGTCTCGATCTCGTCGTGGTCGAACAGTCGCCCAATGGATCGTTACCAGACCATTAGACTGAGACGAATGTAATCTGACTCACAGACGACTGTCAAGGATTTTCCGCGAGAGTGGAAGAATCAACGAAGACGAGTTGAGTTGCGAGACCAGGAGAGGAGGCAGACTTGGACAGAGCAGAAGAGCCGGGCGGCCCAGGTACCGCGGGCAGCCAACCCCGCCCGGGAGGCAAGCATGCGCGCGGCGGAAATGTGTTCGAACATACGATTGCGGAGCTGCTGCGGGCGATCCGTCTCGGCAAGTACCTCGTCGGCGACAAACTGCCGGCCGAGCGCGAACTCGCCGCCCAGGTCCGGGTCTCGCGGGCGACCCTGCGGCAGGCGCTCATCGAGCTTCAGACTGCGGGCATCGTCACTTCCCGTCGCGGTCGCTACGGCGGCACCTTTGTGACACGACTGCCGTCCGCCGACACCGATGAGCGCATCGACCCCGGCGAGCTCGATGATGCCGTCCGGTTTCGCTTGGTTCTCGAGACAGCCGCGGCCCGCATCGTCGCCGAGCGAGACCTCTCTCCGAACGAGGTCGCTGCCCTGACCGCAGCGGAGACGGATTGTCGTACGGTGTTCGCCTCCGCCGAACAGTTCCGCGTGCTCGATGCCAGATTCCACCTCATGATCGCCGAACTCACGCACATGCCGTCACTCATCTACGCCTCAGCGAGCACTCGCGATCGGGTCAACGCCCTGCTCGACCGGATCCCCTTCATCCATACGAACGTCGAGCACTCCTGCGATCAGCACCGAGAGATCGTCGACGCCATACTCGCCTCTGACCCTGATCGTGCCGCCGATCTCGCCGCACAGCATGCGGAAGGCACCGAGAAGCTGCTGCGCGGATTCCTCGAACAGAGGTGAGACCAGCGGCGAATGCTCTTGAACCTGACACCGTGTCAGGTGGTGGACTGTCGATGACGACGAGGAGAGCACATGAGGATCGGTGAATTCGCGCAGCTGGGGCAGGTATCGGTGCGCATGCTCCGCCACTATGAGTCGATGGGTCTGTTGGCTCCGGATTCGGTCGAACCGTTCTCCGGACACCGCAGCTACACGGTGGCGCAGCTGCCGCGCCTCAACAGAATCATGGCGCTCAACGCCCTGGGGATCTCGCTGCGGAAGATCGCCGAACTGATTGACGCCGACCTCAGCACGACCGAGCTGACCGGCATGCTCAATCTGCGTCGTCATCAACTGCGAGCCGAGCAGTCGGCTGCAGCCGCGAAGCTGGCCGAAGTCGAATTTCGGCTGGCACTCATCGAAGGGACTGCTATGAACCATCCGGACTGCATCATCAAAGAACTGCCTGCAGAGAGGGTACTCGGACAGACGGTCGTTCTCGGCGAGCCGCCGTTCGACACTTCTGAGATCGGACCGCTGTTCGGCAGTGTTGCCGACCGTCTCGCGGAAGCGGGGATCCGACACGCAGCCGGCATCGGCATCTACTCCGACGCCGGACACGGGACCGAGGTCACCTGCGGGTATCGCACGGAAGCAGCTCAGGATCTTGCGGATCTGCAGGTCACAGAGCTGGAGGCGTGCACTGCGGCAACTCTCATCCACGAGGGGTCGATGAGCCGCATCGGCGCCAGCTGGCAGCACCTTTCCAAGTGGTGCATCAGTCAGGGGTATTCCCTGACCGGCCCGTGCCGCGAGGTCTATCTCGACACCGATGACGACACCGCAGCCAACTCCGACCAAGCTGGGTGGATCGTCGAGCTCCAGCAGCCGATCATCGCGTGACGGCGACGCCCGAGGGGGCAGGGTTCCATTCCCTCATTCAAGGCGAACCGCGTCTGTCGGTTCGTGTACGGATCGACAGACGCGGTTCGCCTTGAACGACGCTGCGGCACCGCCTCGGCGACGGTGTCCTGGTCAGCGCGACGGCGACGGTGTCCTGGTTAGCGCGACGGCGAAGTCGCCTCCGCGCCTTCGGTCACAGCCTTATCGGCTACAGCCTTGCCGACCACGACCTTCTTGCGCAGGGCGAGGAAGAACAGGACGAGGCTGACGGACAGGGCGATGTGGCCGAGGCCGGCGATTCCGGCGATCATGGCGTTCGACTCTTCGCCGAGGACGGTGAGCGAGCCGCGCCAGACCATCACCCCCGCAGTGAGGATCACGCCGACGTTGTAGAGCCAGAAGAACCACGAGAACAGCTTCGTGCCGGAGAGTCCGAACACCTTGTCGAGGACGAGGACGATGAGCAGGACGATGAAGCCGAGTGTGAGCAGGTGGGTGTGGACGAGGCCGAGCTGCGTGAACTCGCCGGAGGGGAAGTCGTTGGCCTTAGTGAACTCGCGGTAGAACAGTCCCGAGAGGACGCCGATGATCATGTACGTGAACGCTGCATTGAATATCTTCTTCATGCTTCCACTTCATCAGCACGCGGGCGCGGTTTCCTGACCCACAGGATTGAACTGCATCCCCAACTTTCGATTGATGTTCCATCACACAGGGTCCTGAGGCCCCGAAAATCGGTTCCGGAGCTCGTGATCCCGCTAGCCTGGAGGCATGGCCATGGAGAACTTGCTCGCGAAGATCGACCGCCTCGCCGGCGGCAGGAAAGCCGGAATCGTCGTGCCCTCGGACGGCCTCGCACACCCGAAGACCAAACGCGCCTTCGCGTGGATCACCTGGCTGCTCGTGTTCGAACTCGTGCTCGGCTTCGGAGCCGTGGTCTACGCAGTGCTCATCGCCCGGGCCGGGGAACCGGTGCCGTTCGCCGTGTGGATGCGCACGATCGTCGTCCTCGGCATGACCGTGACCCTCTTCTACTTCTTCTGGCGCGCAACGAAGGGCTTCTACTGGGGATACCAGCGCCTGCGCCTGTTCACGCAGATCTTCCCCGTCATCACCCTCGTCATGGCCGCGATCCCCGGCCTCTACCCGGTCTGGATGATCACCGAGCAGATCGTGTTCAGCCTGGTCATGATCGGCGTCGGCGACTTCCTCACCGGCGACCACCTGCGCGAGGTGTTCCGCAAACCCGAGGACTGAGCGGGCGGCATCCTCCTCGTGCCCGGGCCCGTACCGGAGGCCCATCGGATGAGGCCCCGGACCACGACCACCGAGGCGGCACCCGCCCACCACGCCATCCGACCTCAGCCGGAACTCACCCTGCAACGAGGCGGCGCGCCTCCTCCTGATGCGCAGCAATGAGCGCTTCTTTGTCGAGCGCGTGCCCGTTCGCGCCGATGGCGTGGCCGTCGACGACCCGCCACTGACCGCCAACCATCACGCGATCGGCCTTCTCTGCACCGCAGAGGACGAGTGCGGGGATCGGGTCGTGCGATCCGGAGAAAGCGAGGCCGTCGAGGCGGAACATTGCGAGGTCGGCCTGCTTGCCCACCTCGATGGTGCCGAGATCGTCGCGTCCGAGTGCCGCCGCCGATCCCTTCGTCGCCCAGTCGAGGACGCGGCCGCAGGTGACCGCCTCGGCGCCGTAGCGCAGACGTTGGATGTAGAGCGCCTGCCGGACCTCGCGGATGAGGTTCGAGGCGTCATTCGACGCGGATCCGTCGACACCGAGTCCGACGTTGACTCCGGCGTCCTCGAGTTCGACAGCGCGGGCGATTCCCGAGGCCAGCCGCATGTTCGAAGTCGGGCAGTGGGCGACGGAGACCCCGGCGGCGCCGAGGCGGCCGATCTCCGAATCGTCGAAGTGCACACCGTGCGCCAACCAGGTCCGCTCCCCCAGCCAGCCGACGGATTCAAGGTAGTCGACGGTGCGCAGGCCGAAGGTCTCGCGACAGAAGTCCTCTTCGTCGATGGTCTCGGCCAGGTGGGTATGGAGGCGGACATCGAGTTCCGCAGCGAGTGCGGCGGAATCGCGCATGAGCTCGGTGGTCACGGAGAACGGGGAGCATGGGGCGAAGCCGATCTGGATCTGAGCGCCGGGCTCACGTTGGTGGTAGGTCTCGACGAGACGGCGGGAATCGTCGAGGATGACCTCCGAGTCCTGGACGGTCTGCTGAGGGGGCAGTCCGCCGTCGTCCTGGCCCAGTGACATCGACCCGCGAGTCAGCATGGCACGCATGCCGAGTCTCCGGACGACGTCGACCTGGATGTCGATGGCCTCGTCCATGCCGGTGGGGAACAGGTAGTGGTGGTCGGCTGCGGTCGTGCATCCGGATTCGAGGAGTTCGGCCATCGCCACGGTCGTGGCGAGTTCGAGCGCGCGCGGGGTCAGCCTGGCCCAGACCGGGTAGAGGTTCTGCAGCCATCCGAACAGCGGCAGGTCGGCGACGGGCGCCCATGCACGGGTCAACGTCTGGTAGAAGTGATGATGGGTATTGATCAGCCCGGGAGTGATGACATGCGCCGAGGCGTCGATGACTTCGAGGGCAGCCGTGTCACCGGCGGTTCCGCCGGCCCCGGATGAAGTGGGTTCGCCACCGGCGGGAACGAGTTCCACGATAGTTCCCGTGGCGGGGTCGATGACGATTCCCCGCGCCGCCCGGTTCGGATCGACACCGGCACCGAGGTGGACGGCCAGCGGATCGCGCAGCCACAGTCGCGCGGTCGATGTGTTCCCGGAAGCCGGGGAGTTCCCCGGCAGCGGGGAGTTCCTCGATGCGCGGTCTCCCGTATTGAATGAGCTTCCTGGTGCCGAGAAGCTTCCTGCTGACGGTGTGCCGGTTCCATTGATGTCGATCATCGTGTCGCCTTTCCCTCTTGAACCGTGCGCGTCGAGCGCGCACTATTGGTCAGTGGCGACAGAACTGGGGCTGACGCCACCAGCTCAGGTTTTCCGGCGTCTGCTGCTCCGCCGGTCGGTATCCCATCCGGGAGCCCCGACTGTACCCACCGATCGGCGAGACGGTACGATGATCCAAAACCATCGAACTGAGCGAACGTTCAGTAGATCGTCGGGGGATGAGTACACGACTGCCGTGCACTCTAGCATGTGCCGCGGGTCACTAAAATAGCTTGCGGCGAAAATGGTATTCCTTTAGAGTTTTGCGATAAGGAAATTTCCTTTCGCATAACGGAATTATGCAACCGATCCCTCGGTCGATCTGATGCCCGCTCGGACGCTACACCGGCCACTGAGGTCGGTCAGTCACAGTGAGGTCTTCGCCCGAGGACGCACTCAATGGAGAGATAGATGTCGGTATCCCATCAGTCACCCAGCAACGACCGCAAGTCCGCGGTCGCGAGCAAGTCGGCCCGTCCGGAGGACGAACGGCTTCCCGTCGGCAGTTCCTTCGCCTACGGTCTGCAGCACGTGCTCACCATGTACGGCGGAATCATCGCCGTTCCCCTCATCATCGGCAATGCCGCCGGTCTCGACGGCAACGGCATCAGCCTCCTCATCGCCTCCTGTCTGTTCATGGGCGGTCTGGCCACGATCCTGCAGTCGGTCGGTGTGCCGTTCTTCGGCTCGCAGCTGCCGCTGGTCCAGGGAGTCTCGTTCGCCGGCGTCGCGACGATGACGTCCATTCTGGCCGGCGGCGACGGCCTGCCTGCGGTCTTCGGGTCGGTGCTGGTCGCCTCGGTGATCGGCCTGATCGTCGCCCCCGCCTTCGCGCTCATCGTGAAGTTCTTCCCTCCGGTGGTCACCGGCACGGTCATCACCACGATCGGTCTGTCACTCATGCCCGTGGCCGCAGGTTGGGCCATGGGCGGGGATGCCGAGGCCGCCGATTACGGCAGCATGCGCAATATCCTCATCGCCGTGGTCACCTTGGCCATCGTGCTCATCCTCAGCCGGATTCCCGTCGCGGTGATCTCCCGCCTGTCGATTCTGCTGGCCATCGTCATCGGCACCATCGGCTGTCTCATCTTCGGCTGGGCCGATTTCTCCCATGTGCTCGATCGCGGGATCTTCGCGTTCCCCGAGCCGTTCGCCTTCGGTATGCCGACATTCTCGGCCGCGGCGATCATCTCGATGTTCATCGTCATCATCGTCACCTTCGCCGAGACTACGGCGGACATCATCGCCGTCGGAGAGATCGTCGATACGAAGGTCGATTCCAAGCGCATCGCATCGGGCCTGCGCGCTGACATGCTGTCGTCGGCGGTCTCGCCGATCTTCAACTCCTTCACCCAGTCGGCATTTGCGCAGAACGTCGGCCTGGTGGCGATCACCGGCGTGAAGTCGCGCTTCGTCGTCACGGCCGGTGGTGCGATCCTCGTCGTTCTCGGTCTGCTGCCCGTGATGGGCGGGGTCGTTGCGGCGGTCCCGACTCCGGTTCTCGGCGGCGCGGGCATCGTGCTCTTCGGCACGGTCGCCGCGTCGGGCATCCGCACGCTGTCGAAGGTCGAGTACGAGGGCAACCTCAATATGATCATCGTGGCGGTCTCGCTGGCCTTCGGCATCATCCCGGTCGTCGAGCCCGACTTCTACAATGCTTTCCCGGATTGGGTCGGCATCATCCTCCATTCGGGCATCTCCTCGGCCACTCTCATGGCCGTGCTGCTCAACCTCGTCTTCAACCACATCGGAGTGAAGACGAAAGACCGTTCTGATCGGTCGGTCTTCGTGGCCGGCACCGGACGAGTCATCCGCAAGGAAGAGCTGCAGCGACTCATCGACAACGAAGCCATCCTCTATGAAGGCGATACCGTCAAGGACGGCAAGATCGTCGATTGCAACGGAGAAGAGGTTCCGGTCGTCACCGAGGAGCAGCACGAGAAGGTCGTCGACGCCGCCCAGAAGGGTGAGGTTCGCACCCAGGAAGACGTCCGCCGCCTCATCGCCGAGGACGGTAACTGAGGCCGGATACGCCAACTGGACCCGGATACACCGAACGGGCCCCGGCCGCCGTCTGCGAAGGCGCGCGTCCGGGGCCTCGTGCGATTTCGGGCTCCAGTCAGATCGGGCTGGTCGTCAGAACGGGCGGGCCGTCAGATCGGACCCGCCGTCAGAACGGGGGAGGATCTCCGGAGTCCCAATAGTCGTTCCACGGGGGCTCCCGGCCGACGCTCGAGACGGGCTTGGCGCCAGCGGTCGGGGCACACTTGTCCCCTCGTTCCCTGGAGCCTGGTTCGGAGTCCCTTGGCTCGGAGGCTACTGGTTCGGAGCCCCCTGTTGCGGTGTGGCCCTCTGGTTCAGGAGGGCGAAATGCATCTGTATTGTCGAGTCGTCCGGCTGGGCCCAGATTTCCGACGTCGCGAAGCTGCTCCGCGTCGACGGGATTCTGCCGGTCGAGCAGATTCGGCAGTTGGTCATAGTTCTCCACCTGTCGAGCGTGCTCGGCGTTGATTGGGTTGTCCGGTGGATACATTGTTGCGACGACTCCGCGGGTGAAGGAGTACTCCACTGCCCCGTCCTCGGTCATTCGGACCGCGAGCCTGCGGTCGGTCTTGGCCTGGTGGTCGGGTTTGCACAGCGGGTGGAGGTTTTCGAACGTCGTCTGACCGCCTCGGGCCGGATCGGCATGGTCGAACGGAATGATGTGATCGACTTCCGAGGTCTCCGCTCGTCGGGTGCAGCCTGGAGCGGTGCAGGACTGCCATCTGCCGACCAAGGGCGCGCGCACGTCTGCCGGGATGTAGTAACTGCGCGAGCGGGCATCGATCGGTGTCCCGGTGGCGGGATCGGTGAGGATCCGGTGCCAAGTGGGGCTCTCGCCTGCGAGCGCACGTGCCGCGTCGGGCGGCACCGGGGTGCCGTCGGAGAACGTCCCCGGGAGCTCCGACTTTCCCACCGCGGTGAGGTAGGGAACCGTCACCATCATCTTCGCCTGCTCTCGCACCCACTGCCCGTGGGTGGGCATGACGAGCTTGATGGTGGTCGTCACCTCGACGCCGGTGTTGGCGGTCGCTTCCGCTTCGCTCTGCGCCTCCTGCACGGCACGATCGACCGCGGCTGCCGTGATCGGAGCCGTGGAGTCGGATTCGTCGGCGACCGAGGAGTCCGAGCCGTCGGCGGCTTCGAGAGCGATCTCGTTCGTGGTGGTCTCACCGGTTGTGGTGTCGTGCGTCGTCACGGCGATGCTCATCTGCGGGGTCGCTCGAGTGGCGATGTCGAACATGAGGGCGGCGATGCTGTCCTGGTCGGCGACCTCGAGGCCGGCGGTGCTCTCTTCGGAGAGCGCGGAGATGTTGCCGTTGCGGATCGCTCGGGCGAATGCTTCGATGCGCAGGTAGAAGGCGTTGAGTTCCACGGCGGGTCCGGACAAGGTCACCGAGGCGGTGCCGTCGGGGTAATTCATGATGTCGACCCGGCGACGCTTCTCGGCCAGTTCGGTCCGGTCGTCGACCGGGACGAGTGCCGCGATCTTGAGGTTGAGCGACTTCTTGAAGGTCTCCATAGTGATATCGGCACGGCGGTCGCCCAGGTAGGCATCGAGACGGGGCAGATATTCGAAGGCGACGTCTTTGATGGCACGGGTCGCTGCAAGTACGTGTTCGATCGTGAATTCACCGGCGAGGCAGCGCTGCAGGAACTTCGGCAGTCCGAACGCCAGTGTCACGGCGTTCGTGATCTCGTTGTAGGCACCGTTGCTCGTCGAGCCGAGGACCGTGGTCAGCTCGGCGATCTCTTCGCGCGTGGCAAGGTCGTGGACCCAGCTGTTGAAGGATTTGTGCAGTCCGAACTTGGGGAAATTCGGAAGCGGGGCTGCCGGCGGAGCCAGTGGCTGCTCGACGATGCTCTCCCCGGTTTCGCTGTCGTCGACGGCAGTGCCGGTGGAGGAATCAGCGTCATCAGACCCGTCGAGAGCGCGGTCTTCGAGAACGAAGCCGGTGGATGTCCACGGGTCCACGAAGTCGTCCTTTTCAGGCCGCAGTCCGTCACGTGCCGTGATGAAGCGGCCGGCCGTTTCGGTGAACGTTGCGTGATAGTAGATCTTGTCGCCCTCGGCGTAACGGAGCTTCTCAATGACATCGGTCAGAAACAGGCCCGCGATGGCCTGGAATTCGGCGAGGCGAACTCCCGTGCTCAAATGAGCCAGACTGACGACCACGGCCATCGGCGAATCGGGTTCGACGTCGAGACGACGGGGTGAGTCGGGGCCGATCAGAGGAACCTGAGGTGATGAAGAGAGGTCTGCCGATGTCGCGGGTGAACCGGAGACTGATTCATTCGAGGCACGCTCGAGACCGTTGTTGCCCGGATCCTGAGGATCCTTCATCGATCTCGCCGCCTTTCACGTCGATGTGAATGCCTTGACTCTATTTTACTCCCAAGGAGAAGAAATGAAGGTCACAATTCGATTACGAAAAGAATCTCTGCGAATTTGGGTGCTGTTTGATGTATTTTGATGATGCAGTTTTGCCCCAGGCGAGGCTCGGCGAGCCAGGAACTTACTCAGTCAGCAGGCCGGGCAGCTGGTCCATCGCGTTGAAGGTCTCGGCGGCACCCGCTGCCAACAGCGTTTCCGCGCTCTGATGAACCGGAGAATCCGGGCAGAACCCGAGCACACGGGATCCGGCCGCAGCGCCGGCGATCACACCGGTGGGGGAATCTTCGATCACGGCCGCCTCGGCGGGGTCGATCTGCAAGGATTCGGCTGCTGCCAAATAGACGTCCGGGGCAGGCTTCGAGTTCGGCTGCTCCATGCCGGAGAAGATCCGACCCTCGAAGGCATCGAACAGGCCGATCTTGCGCAGCTGCAGCTCGATCTTCGGACGATCCGCTCCCGAAGCGCAGGCGATCCTGCCCCGGTAGATCTCGGCGATGCGGTGAACGGCATCGACGACCCCCGGAATCGCTTGGAGGGAGGCCTCGAGCTGGGCATTGCGGCGCCGCCGGAACTCCTGCATCCAGTGCTCGTCGATACGGAATCCGGTGTGCGCCTCAATGACATCGGCCTCGTCGCGGAGCATTTTGCCGACGAATCGCGCAATGCACTCCTCGGCGCTCAGCTGCCAGCCGAGTTCCTGCAGCATCTGGTGGAGGACGCCGTTCGTGATGCTTTCGGAGTCGACGAGGACTCCGTCACAGTCGAAGAGGACAGCGGAGAATTTCGGAAGTGGGGCCATACTCCGATTCTGCCACCCGGCACTGACGCGCAATCACGGGCATCCGCGCCAGCTCGTCCCTGAATCTCGCGGACCCGATACAGCCGCCGTCGCACTGTGCCGACCGGCACCGCCCCTGCTGCTCCAGCTCAGGAAACTGAGAGAGCCCCAATCACACCGCGCCGACCGACACCGCCGTATACAGCACCCGTGCGGTGGCGAGCGCGCAGACGATGATGACCAGCGCAAACAGCGTCAGCCAGGCACCGGCGGGCAAGGCCGAGCCCTGCGCGAGGATATAGGCATCGGACTGCTGCACATGGCGCCGGCGCGTATGGACGCGGATGACCTTGACGAGGTCCTTGAGCGACCCGATCGTCAGCGCCGTGCCGAGCGCGGCGACGAAGACCGAGATCCATTCCAACGGCAGGAACACGACGACGAGCTGGGCCGCGATCGCCGTGATCACGGCGATGACCGCGCCCGCGAAGTTCCGGATGAAGATGAGCGCGACCAACAGGATCAGCGCGCCCACAGACAGTGCCAAGGGGGCCCAACCGAAGGCCGCCGAGGTGGCCAGGACGAGTCCGAGCACGCCCGGTGCCGGATATCCCCAGAAACCCGCCCATGTGGCGGAGAAGCCGACTCGGCCGAAGGAGTTCATCTGCCCCGAATGATCGAAGTTCAGCGAGATCCCCTTGACCACTCGTCCCGTCATGAGCGCGGCGAATGCGTGACCGAGTTCGTGGATGAAGGTCACGAACAGTCCGAAGAACCTCCAGATCCCCGGAGTCAGGGTCACGACCAGGGGCACTCCGATGACGAGCACGAGCCCGAGGACGTCGAGCTCGAGCCCGTCCTGCCGCCCGAAGCCCGAGGTGATGGCATCCCACCACGTCGCCGTTGCCTGCTTGAAGTCCATAGCGGCCCAGTGTACGAACCGCTCCTGAGCGGGACCCTCAGGACCTCCTCAGCGATTCGGGAGGTCGGGACTCCTATGACTCAGGCGGTCAGAGTGCCTATGGTTCGGCAGATCGCGGTGCCTAGACGGCCAGCGACTCTACATCGACCCAAGAACGTTCGTGTACCGACCGCAGCACGGCCTCAGTCACGAGCACGGCTCGCACCCCGTCTCGCAGAGTCGGCAGCCCCTCCGGTCGCT
The DNA here is from genome assembly GCF_013168765.1 of Brevibacterium sp. CT2-23B. NCBI lineage: Bacteria > Bacillati > Actinomycetota > Actinomycetes > Micrococcales > Brevibacteriaceae > Brevibacterium > Brevibacterium sp. CT2-23B. Next base: position 161,459 of record NZ_JABBYK010000005.1, read on the forward strand.
CGCCGGCGAAGTAGGCATAGGAGTCGGCGACGAAGCCGTTGAACGCATCCTGGTATCCCTGCGGATGGCCGGCCGGGACCATACACAGGCGCGCGGCATCGGCGGACAGGAAGTCGGGATCGCGGACGAGGAGGCGGCTGTCGGCGCGCTGACCGAACCACAGCTGCTCGGGCCGCTCCTGCTCGAAGCGCATGCTCGCCTCGGTGCCGGCGATCTCCACTGTCAGCCCGTTCTTGCGTCCGGGAGCCAGCTGAGACACCAGCAGCGAACCGATGGCGCCGCCGGAGAACTCGACGGTCACGGCTACAGTGTCCTCCGTGGTCACCGCGGCACCTCCTCGGCGTGGATGAACGGTTCTCGTGGTCGCCACCAGGGACGATATCCGGTCATCGACGATGAACTCGATGAGGTCGACGAGGTGGGAGCCGATATCGGCGAAGGCCCGCGACGGGCCGCCGCGTTCGGAGTCGACGCGCCAGTTCTCGTCGCCGGAGCCGAGCAGCCAGTCCTGGAGGTATCCGGCATCAACGGTCAGCAGCGTCCCGGCCTGACCCTCGCGGAATCGCGCACGGGCCTCACGCACCATCGGGTGGTAGCGGTAGACGAATGGAACGGTCCCAAGCAGACCAGCCTCGTCGGCGCGGGCCAACACGGCACGCGCGGCCGTCGAATCAGTGGCCAAGGGCTTCTCGCAGATGATGTTCGATCCCGCGTCCAGAGCTTGCAGGGACTGCGAGGCGTGGACGTCATTGGGAGTGCAGATGTGGATCGCGTCGAGGGTGCGGCCGAGCAGTGCGTCGGACGCAGTCGAATTCTCGAAGCCGAGCTCGGCCGCCGCTTGTGCCGATCTCTCCGGCCGCGACGATGCGGCCGAGTCGAGCACGGCTCCGGCCGACCGTGCGGCTCGACTGTGAATGCGGCCCATGAACCCGCCGCCGAGCATTCCGATGCGAGGACCTCGTCCTCGCGCATTGTCATCTGAGGGCATGCCTCATTATGCAATCACCGGTCGCACCGAGTCGACAGCATCCATCCGCACCGAGTCGACCGAACCGCCGCCCTCCGCGGCTGACACCCCCGCGCTACCGGGGGCCAATCCACCGACGCTCCGGCCTGGGCCTTTACACTGTGAGAAGCGCCCGCGCAATCCCCCGCTCGCAGCGTGGTCCGCAACTCGCGAAGGAGTGTCATTGTCACAGCACCGCCGATTCGCCCAGGTCGATGTCTTCTCTGCCGTGCCCTTCCACGGCAACCCCGTCGCGGTCATCGTCGACGCCGATGGCCTCGATGAGGAGCAGATGGCCCGCATCGCGAACTGGACGAACCTGTCCGAGACCACCTTCATCCTCCCGCCCGCCGACCCAACAGCCGACTATCGTCTGCGCATCTTCACCCCGCATCGAGAACTGCCCTTCGCCGGCCACCCCACGCTCGGTTCGGCCGCGGCCTGGCTCGACGCCGGCGGCGCCCCGAAGCACACTGACCGCATCGTCCAGGAGTGCGGTGCCGGCCTCGTCGACATCCGCAGATCCCCTCGCCGAGGCGACCCGACCGACAGAATCAACTCGACCGACCCGACCGACAGCACCGACCCAAGCGGCGATTTCTCCGAAACCCTCGCCTTCGCCGCCCCCGATCGACTGCGCTCGGGACCGCTCGACGATGCCTACGTCGACCAGATCGCGGTCGCCCTCGGCGTCGATCGTGCCGAGATCCTCGGACACCAGTGGGCCGACAACGGCCCCGGTTGGGCGGCCGTGCGACTGTCCAGCGCCGACCAGGTGCTCGCGCTCACCCCGGACTTCTCGGCCATCCCCGATGCGAAGCTCGGCGTCCTCGGCGCCCACCCGGACGGGGCAGAACACGAGTACGAGATCCGCGCCTTCGTGCCGGGAGTCGGCGTCGCCGAGGATCCGGTGACCGGCAGCCTCAACGCCTCCGTCGCCCAATGGCTCATCGGTGAGAACCTGGCCCCGAACAGCTATACCGCGACCCAGGGAACCGCGCTCGGCCGCTCCGGAGTCATCTCCATCACCGCCGAGAACGACGAGATCTGGGTCGGCGGAGACACTTCCATCTGCATCCGCGGGACGGTGCACACATGAATCGACATCTCACCGAAGTGAACAAACCGAAGAAACGACTGCGCATCTTCCACGGCCGCATGTACTTCGCCCTCCAGGCCCTCGCCGGAGCGGCATGGTGGCTGGGCACCGCGATGATTCCCGGGGTGGCGACCGCGACTCTCGGCAGCATCGACCCGCTGCTCATCGCGATCGTCGACATTCCGCTGTTCGTCATCGGTTCTGCCCTGGCCGCGCTCAACTTCCGCTGGGCGGTGTGGATCGCCACCGGGTGGACCGTGCTCGTGGCGCTGGGCATGGTCATCTACGCAACCGCCACCACCGAGGCGGGGCTCGGCGCCGTCCTCATGATCCTCGCCGCACTCGGCAGCCTCCTTGCAGGTGTGCTCATGATCGTCGGCCGCATCCCGTCCGAGAAGCTCCTGGTCGGGCCCTTCGCGTTCCACAGTTCGCATACCCGCATCCGGTCCCGCCTGCTGATGCGGACCACCATCCAGATCGTCGTGTTCTGGGGCGTCTTCCTCATCATCATCCCGGTCATCATCAATGCCTTCGAAGACCGCTGGAACCTCGCCTACAAGTTCCCGATCCTCCTGGTCGTCGTCGGTTTCGCCCTGCTCGCCATCTCCAGCGTCATCGGCGTCTGGTCGGCCCGCGCGATCGCGAACTTCGGCTCCGGCACCCCGCTGCCCTCGCAGATGGCCCACCACCTCGTCGCCCGCGGCCCCTACGCCTTCGTCCGCAATCCGATGGCCATCGCCGGCGTCGTTCAGGGCATGGCGATGGGTCTGCTCATCGGTTCGTGGCTCGTCGTCGTGTACGCGCTCATCGGCTCACTTCTGTGGAACTGGCTCATCCGCCCCCACGAGGAGACCGACCTGCTGGAGCGCTTCGGCGACGAATACCGCGACTACGCCAAACGCGTGCGCTGCTGGTGGCCGACCTTCTCGACCGCCGAAACCGCTCCCGACCTTGTCGACGAGGACTGATCGGCCTACGCTCGGTCAAGACCATCCACTCACCGAGGAGGCCGCATGGTCACGTTCACCACTGAACTCCTGAAACTCGGCAACAATGTCGGCATCGAAGTTCCCGAGGACATCGTCCTCGACTTCGGCGTGGGCAAACGGGTCCCGGTCATCGTCACGATCGAAGGCTATTCCTATCCCTCGACGACCGCGGTGATGGGTGGGAAGTACCTGCTCCCGCTCGCCAAGGAGCACCGGGAGAAGATCGGCGTCGCCGGCGGTGAGACCCACGAGGTGACGCTGACTCACGACACCTCGAACCGGGAGACCCCGGTTCCCGATTCCCTCGCCGAGGCGCTCGCCGCCGCCGGTGTCCGCGCGGCTTTCGATGCGCTCGCACCGTCGAAGCGCAAGGAACATGTGCGGCAGGTGACCTCGGCGAAGGCCGAGGAGACGCGGAACAGACGGATCAAGAAGATCGTCGACTCGTTCGAGTGATCACCCTGCGTCGTGCAGGGTCACCGCATAGCCGTCGGGATCGGCGAAGGCGAAGGTCAGCCCGAAGGGGCTGGGAGCGGGCGCCCGGAGGATCTCCACCCCCGCCTCGGCGAGGGAATCGTGCAGCGCCTGAGCATCATCGCACCTCAGCCACAGTGCCACCCCGTTTCCCGGACGGTCGCCGGAGTCGAGGTCGACGCCGGGCAGCGGTTCGCGCACGGCGAAGGGGATCGGCGAAGTCGTGAAGACGACCGCTCCGGGAGGAGCAGCCGGGGCACGGGTGAGTCCGAGTCGCGATTCGTAGAACTGTGCGGCCGCTTCCACGTCTCGGACCTGCAAGGCGATGAAGTCCGGACCGCTCACGGTGCCGGTCTCCTCGGTGCTCGTGGTGCCGGCTTTCACTGTATCGGTCGTCGATGCATTCATGTTCGTTCCCTTCTCTCGGCATCCCTCCCTTTCATGGAGAGCCGCCTTTGTCACATGTCAGTATCCTGACATCGATAAATGTATGTCAGAATACTTACATGAGTCAAGGGTCAGAGGATCACAATGAGGGAACCTGCGAAGAGCCGGTGGAACTCGAGTCGCTGCTCGGCTATCAACTCAAGCATCTGCAGTCGGAGCTGCGGTCGAAGATGGACGAGACGCTGCGGCCGCTGGAGCTGACCACCCCGCAGTACAACTGCCTCGAGCAGCTGCGCCGGAGGCCGGGGGCGTCGAATTCCGAGCTCGCGCGCGGCGCCTTCGTCACCCGGCAGACGATGAATACGCTGGTGCGCGGCCTCCAGGAACGGGGACTGATCACGAGGCCGGCCACGGCCGAATCCGGTCGAGTCCTGCCCACACGTCTCACCTCGGCAGGCGTTGAGGTGCTCGATCAGGCCGTCTCCCGCGTCGAGGCGGTCTCCGCTCGCATGGTCTCGCCGCTCGATGATGAGACTCGGACGATGGTCACCGAGGCGCTCGGCCGGTGCATCGCGGCCCTCGAAGAGGCCGAGGACGGCTGAGGGCCGGGAGATCGAGCGGTCACCGATAGGACGACTGGAAGACCGGCGGACAACCAGGGCCTTGGACCGACGTGATCGGACCTACACCGGCGCGAGCTCCTTTTCGGATTTCCGCCTCGTCGACCGTTTCGGCCATGCGGCCAGGCAGCACAGGCCGAGGATTGCGCCGATGCCGGCGCCGAGGGTGTTCGTGACGAGATCGCTGAGCGTGGCGAAGCGGGACTGAGTGAGCACGGTGCCTTGGAAGATCTCGATGGCAGCGCTGAAACCCGCGCCGAAGAGGAATCCGAGCCACCAGCGTCGGAGTCCGAAGTGCAGGGCCGCGAGGAATCCGAAGGGAATGAACATCGCCACATTGCCGAGCTTCTCGACCCGTTCATAGGTCAGCCAGGCGGTCTCCCGGTGAGCGGCGAAGAGGTCGAGTGCGTGCCCGATGAGAGTGTCCGGGCCGGTGCCCATCTGCTGCAGGGTCAGCGTGATGGCGGCGATGAAGAGTGTGTAGAGGACGAGAAGAGCCAGCGGCGCACCGACTGTGCGCTGATCACGATCGGTCATCACCGCCCAACTTACGACCGAATCCTGGGCACATCCTCAGATGCGGATATGACCCGGCTCTCACCGGACCTCACGATCTGTCAACGAACCTCATGGTCGACGGGAACGACGTCCATCCTCGGCGGCCAGATCCTCATGACGATGAGTCCGACCACAGCCCCGATGCCGGCACCGAGGCTGTTCGTAACGAGATCGCTGATCGTGGCGAAGCGCGTAGGCGAGAGCAGGGTCGCCTGAGTGCCCTCGATGAGGCACGTGAAGGCGATGCCCGCGACCCAGCCGACCCACCAGCGGCTGCGGCCGCACTGGAGGGCCACAAGCAGGCCGAAGGGAATGAACATTCCGACGTTCGCGAGCTTCTCGAGGATGTCAAAGCTGATCCATGCGGTCACTCGGTGGGAGGCGAGGAACTCGAGCAGTCCTGCGATGAACGACCCGGGGCCCGTGTCCAGCTGATTCGGTGTGAGCGTGACGAGGCCGATGAAGACCGTGTAGAGGATGAGCAGCGCCAGCGGCACCGTCCGCAGCTGTCGCCTCGTACCCGTCATCGCTCCCCTGTCCCTCGACCCGGTCTCATTGTGCCCGCCTGCGGCATGAGGGTCGAGGGATTCCCGCATCGATTGCGGGAATCACCCCGACCATTGCGGTCTCACGCCCGGGATTCGGACGAGGCGGATCAGGCGACGGCCTCGACGTCATCGAAGCTCGCGGTGTCGATGACGACGCGGAACTGCACGTCTCCGGCCACGACCCGGTCGTAGGCGGCGTCCGCCTCGGTGACGGGGATCGTCTCGATCTTCGCGGCGATGCCGTGTTCGGCGCAGAAGTCGAGCATCTCCTGGGTCTCGGCGATGCCGCCGATGTTCGATCCGGCGATCGCCTTGGCCCCGCCGATGACGGCACCGAAGGAGAACTCCTGCTTCTCCGGCGGGAGGCCGACGACGGCCATGACCCCGCGCGGCCCCAGCAGACGCAGGTAGCGGTTGACGGGGATGTCGGCGCTGATCGTGTTGAGGATGAGGTCGAACTCGCCGGCGTGGTCGGAGAAGAAGTTCTCGTCGGTGGTGGCGAGCATCCGCTGCGCGCCGAGTTCCAGTGCCGCTGCTTCTTTCTTCAGTGTGCGCGAGAGGACGGTCACCTCGGCGCCCATGGCCGCGGCGATCTGCACACCCATGTGGCCGAGTCCGCCGAGTCCGAGCACGGCGACCTGCTTGGGAGCGCCGTTCTTCTTCTCACCGGCGCCCCAGCGGTTGAGCGGTGCATAGGTGGTGATGCCCGCGCACAGCAGCGGGGCGGCGACGTCGAAGTCGAGCGCATCGGGGATCCGGCAGACGAAGCGTTCGTTGACGACGACCTTCTGTGCGTATCCGCCCTGGGTGATCGTGCCGTCGACGTCTTCGACGTTGTACGTTCCGACGTTGCCGTTCAGGCAGTTCTGCTCCTGACCGGCCCGGCATTCCTCGCACTCGCCGCACGAGTTGACCATGCAGCCCACGCCCACGCGGTCGCCGACCTTCCAATCAGTGACATCGGAACCGACGGCCTCGACGACGCCGGCGATCTCGTGGCCGACGGTGAGCGGGAAGTGCGCCTCGCCCCATTCGTTGCGGATGGTGTGGATGTCGCTGTGGCAGATGCCTGCAGCCTTGATGTCGATGACGACGTCATCGGGTCGGGGATCCCGGCGTTCGATCGTGGCCACGCGGAACGGCTGATCCGCTCCCGTCTTCTGCAGTGCCTTGACGCTGATGCTCATGTGATCTCCTTGGACTTGCGTATCCGTTGCTGGGCCACATCGTCCAGCGCTTGCGGCTCGCAGTCTATTCCATGCACATGGACTTATTCTTCGTAGATCCGCTCAGTCCCTCATTCGGGCCCATCGAACGCCTCAGTCCTTCATTCGGCCCCATCGAACGGCTCAGTCCTTGATCGCGCGCTCACCGATGCTCAGATCGAGGGGGAAATCGACGGGGGCATCCCCGAACAGCAGTCGACCCGCCGAGGCGGCCGCCGCCCTGATCGCCTCCGCCGCCTCCTCGGCCTGCTCGGTCGGGGCATGGACGATGACCTCATCGTGGAGGAAGAACACGAGGTGAGCACGGCGGGAGAACACCGGCCCCGAGGCGGCCGCCTCAGATGTGTCCTCGATCTCCGGCAGCCGCGCCAGGCGCAGCCGCAGGTCGGCCAGCCAGGCCAGCGCCCATTCGGCCGCTGTGCCCTGAACGACGAAATTGCGGGTGAAACGTCCCTGGTCACCGGCGGCCCGCCGGGCCCGCTGTTCATCGGCACCGGTGGCATCGAAGCGGTTCGCGGCCCTCTGCAGTCTCTGCCACCCCTCGCCGGGCGGCGGGGAGGTCCGTCCCAACCAGGTGGATACGACTCCTCCTTGTCGTCCCGCCTCGGCGGCGGAATCGACGAGGTGCATGGCGGCGGGGAAATTCTGCCGCAGACGCGGCACCAGGGCTCCGGCCTCCCCGGTCGTCGATCCGTACATCGCCCCGAGCACCGCGATCTTCGCCTCCTGCCGGGTGGCCACGACGCCGGCGTCGACGAGCCCGGAGTAGAGATCGCGGCCGAATCCGGCCGCGGCCATCGCCCGGTCTCCGGACATGGCGGCGAGCGCACGGGGTTCGAGCTGGGCGACATCGGCGGCAACGAGCCGCCATCCCTCGTCGGCACGCAGGGCCGGACGCAGCTGTCGCGGGATCTGCAGGGCCCCTCCCCCGCTGGCCGCCCACCGTCCGGTGACGACTCCGCCGGGCACATAGACCGGACGGTAGCGGCCGTCATCGACCCATTCATCGAGCCAATGCCACCCGTTGGCACTCAGCAGCCGCGCCATCTTCTTGTACTCGAGCAGGGGCGCGATCGCCGGATGTTCGCTCGTCTGCAACTCCCATTTCGAGGTCGAGGCGACATTGATGCCGGCATTGCGCAGCGACGCGAGCAACCGGTTCGGCGAATCGAGGTTGACCCGCGGATCTTCAAGGGCCGCGCGGACTTCCTCGGCCTTGGACAGCATCTTCTGAGGCTTCCCGTCCCGGATCGGCCGGGGACCGAGCAGTTCGGTCAGTATCCGATCGTGTTCGGCTTCGTCCCAGGGCACCCCTGCCGCACGCATCTCTGCGGCGACGAGTCCTCCCGCCGATTCCGCGGCCAGCAGCAGCCTCAGGCGTCCCGGATCGCTCGCGGTCTCGATCGCCGCGGTCTGCCGGACATGTTCGGCCAGGGCCGCCTCGAGGTCGTGCGGAACCTGTGGGATGAATCCGCGACCGGCATCGACGTCGAAGAGAGCGGCCGCCTGTTCGGGTGCGGCGGCGTCGGCGGGCGCGGCGTCCCATTCGGAGGCGGCGCGCACCGCCTCCGGTGCGGTGACGAGTTCGGAGCGGGCGAGGATCGCATGAGCCAGACGCAGATCATGGCAGCGCTCGAGGCTCACCCCGGCCGCGAGCAGCGGGGGGCACCATTTCGCGGTGTCGCTGAGGACCCAGCGAGGGCGGGCTCCGCCCGGTTCGCTCGGATCTCCCCCGGCTCCGCCCTCACGGTCACGGACGAAATCGGGCAGGTCCGCCTCGGCGAGGTCGATCCGACCGATCTCCCGACCTGCGCTGTCGAGGTCGGCGATTCCGAACCGCTGCCCCTCGAACCCGGTTCCGGGCACGGTTCCGAACACGCAGGCGGCGGGCCGCTGAGCGGGGGCGGAGGTCATGGATCCAGCCTACGCCGCGGGCTCGCTCGGACAGTCGCTCGGACGATCTCCCGCTCTCCTGTCCGCACCCTGGCCCTGGCCGCCTGCCGCGAACGTGATCCTGGTAACGTCGAGAGCGAATTCCGGGTGCCGAACTCCGCTCGAAAGGTCAGACACACAACATGGACGTTGTCTCCTCCCTCACCTCCGCTCTACCGGCCGAAGCCGTCATCACCGATCCCGATTCGATGGACGCCTACCGCTGGGACCGCGCGAACGACCCCGATGCCGGGGTGCCTGCCGCCGTGGTCCGAGTGAGGACCACCGAGGAGGTGCAGACGGTGGTCCGCATCGCCGCCGAGGCGAAGGTCCCGATCGTGCCCCGCGGCGCCGGATCCGGCCTGTCGGGCGGCAGCTCCGCGGTCGCGGGCGGAATCGTGCTGTCCCTGGACAAGATGCGCGAGATCAGCATCGATCCCGTCACCCGCATGGCCACGGTCCAGCCGGGCGCCTTCAACGCCGAGGTCAAGGCCGCCGCTGCCGAACACGGCCTGTGGTATCCGCCGGACCCCTCGTCCTTCGAGTTCTGCTCCATCGGCGGCAACATCGCCACGAACGCCGGCGGCCTGTGCTGCGTGAAATACGGTGTGACAACGGACTATGTCCTCGGCATGACCGTCGTCCTCGCCGATGGACGGGCGGTCAAACTCGGCGGCCCGAGGCTCAAGGACGTCGCGGGTCTGCCGCTGACGAAGCTCTTCGTCGGTTCCGAGGGGACCTTGGGCGTGATCACCGAGGTGACCCTGCGGCTCATTCCCGCCCAGTTGCCCCCGACGACTGTCGTCGCGATGTTCCCGAGGCTCGCCAATGCCACGAACGCCGTGCTCGAGATCGCGAAGGCCATGCGACCCTCGATGCTCGAGTTCATGGACAAGCCCTCGATCAACGCCGTCGAGGATGAGCTGAAGATGGGGCTCGACCGTGAGGCCGAAGGCATGCTCGTCATCCAGTCCGACGAACCCGGCGAGCACTGCACTGTGCAGGCGAAGATCATCGAGGAGATCTGCAACAGCAACTCTGCCTCAGAGTGCTATCTCACTGCCGACCCCGACGAGGGCGAAGCCTTCGTCACGGCCCGCCGGATCGCGATCCCGGCCGTGGAGAAGAAGGGTGCTCTGCTGCTCGAGGACGTCGGGGTTCCGCTGCCGAAGCTCGGCGACCTGGTCCTCGGCATCGAGAAGATCGCGGCCGAACGCAAGGTGACAATCGCCGTCATCGCGCACGCCGGCGACGGCAACACGCATCCGCTGCTCGTCCTCGATCCCAAGGATGAGGAACAGCAGAAGCGCGCGCAGATCGCCTACGGCGAGGTCATGGATCTGGCCACGGGGCTGGGCGGGACGATCACCGGTGAGCACGGCGTCGGCCGACTCAAGGCGCCGTGGCTCGCGCCCTACCTCGGCGAGGACGTCATGGAGCTCAACCACCGGATCAAACAGGCCCTCGATCCGGACAACATCTTCAACCCGGGATCGGTCTACACCGGACTCGTCTGAGGGTTCGGCTGGGTCGGGACCGCCTCGGCGGAGGGGATTCGTGGAAGAATTCTGCACAGCTGTCGAATCGGCGTCGATTCGATCGTCTTCTCTGTGAGCGGCCGAAATCCGGCCGCCGCACACAGAACGGAGCGAACCATGCGCTATTCACTGATCTTCCACGCACCCGAGCCCGGAGCCGACGGCCCTGCCCCCACCGAAGAGGACTTCCAGGAGATGATGCGCCTCATGGACGACTTCGGCCAGGCGCTGACCTCGGCCGGGGTCGTCGTCGCCTGGGAGATGCTCGCACCCCACTCCGAGACGAAGACCGTGACCCGCAGGACCGGAGAAGTCGTCATCGAGGATGGGCCCTTCGCCGCGGCGAAGGAGGCCCTGGCCGGGGTCGTCGTCATCGACGTTCCTGACATCGAGGCGGCCCTGGCCTGGGCCGAGAAGTTCCCCGGCACGAGCTACGGCACCATCGAGGTCCGACCCGCGGCGACTTCGTTCGTCGACGGCGCCTGGACCCGACCGGGTGACGGGCCGGCCGGACCCGGCGAATGCCCGTCCCGCCCGGACGGCTCCTCCTGATCGCTCGCCGATGATCGAGTCCGCCGATCCTGCCGAGCGCGCGATGATCCTGTCCCAGGACGGCTGGGGCAGGATCGTCGCACTCATCGCGGCCGCCGATGGTGATATCTCCGGCGCCGAGGATGCGCTGTCCACGGCGCTCGAACGTGCCGTGACCGCGTGGCGGGCCCAAGGTCCTCCTTCCAATCCCGAGGGCTGGCTCTACCGGGTGGCTCTCAATGCCCGCCGGGACGTGTGGAGATCGGCGGCGGCACGGACCTCGACGGCCCTCGATGAGGAGACGATCGACCGCATCGACGCCGGCACCGACCCTGCCCATCACGACCCTGACGCCCTGCCCGACCGCCGGCTCGAACTCCTCGCCGCCTGCGCCCACCCGGACATCGAGCCTCCCGCCCGGCCGCTGCTCATGCTCTCGGCGGTGATGGGGATGACGGCAAAACAGATCGCGGCGGCCATGGCCCTGCCCGCCGCCACCGTCTCTGCCCGTCTGACCAGGGCGAAGAAGCGCGTTGCCGGTCTCGGTGTCGCCTTCGGCAGTCCCGACCGTCTCGACCTCGAGTCCCGTCTGCCCGATGTGTTTGAGGCGATCTACGGGGCATTCGCCATCGAATGGGCTCAGGCGGCCGCGCAGCCACGGGAGGGCATGATCGGCGAGGCCCTGTACCTGTCCCGCCTCGTGGCCGAACTCTGCCCCGGTGACGGCGAATCCCACGGACTGGCCGCCCTCATCCACCTCTCCGCCGCCCGGTTCCCCGCTCGTCGCAGCGGCGACGGACGATTCGTGCCCCTGTCCGACCAAGACCCGGGCCGCTGGGACGGAACTCTCACCGAGGCGGGCGAGCGCCACCTCGTCGAGGTCCACCGCTGCGGACACGTCGGCCGATTCGGGCTCGAGGCGGCCATCCAACTCCTCCATATGGCCGGAATCCGCACCGGATCCACGGATTGGCCGATGCTGCTGCGCCTCCACGACGATCTCGCGCAGGTAGCCCCGAGTCTCGGCGGGTCGGTCTCCCGAGCGGCCGTCCTCGCCGAGGTCGACGGCCCCGAGGCGGGACTGGCCGCACTCGACGCGCTGGGCTTCGACCCGGACGGCCAAGACGATAAGCGCGTCTCCGCCTTCCAACCTGCCTGGGTGCTGCGGGCTCATCTGCTCACCCGCCTCGGCCGCACAGACGAGGCGGCCACCGCCCGCCGGCGGGCGCTCGACCTGACCACCGACCCGGCCGAACGCGAGTACCTCTCGGCAGGACTCACCTGAGACGGACGTCACCTCGTCTTCGGGATGGGCGGGGGTACGGCATATGATGGTGAAATCAATCCACAGACTCCGAAACCATCCTGCATGCACAATTCCTCTCAGACCGAACCCGCCCAGGGCACGTCCCAGGGCTTCGCCCACGCAAAGGCGATCCTGTTCGGCGAACACGCGGTTGTCTACGGCTCTCCGGCCGTCGCAGTGCCATTGCACGGGCTCGGAGTCCAAACCGATATCCGCCGGTCCCCGCACCAGGAGACCCGGATCGAGAGCCAGCTGTTCTCCGGAAATGCGCAGACCGCTCCGGAGCCGATGGGCCCCGTCGTCGCCGGTCTCAACGCCGCGCTGAAGGCCGTGGGAAATCCCGACGCCGAGGTGGAGCTGCTCATCCGTTCGGCGATCCCCCACAGCCGGGGCTTGGGTTCGAGTGCAGCCGTGGCCACCTCCGTGGCCCGCGCGGTCGCGAACCTGCATGCGACGGTCTTCGACGAGAACACCCTCCACGAGATCGTGCAGGCGGCCGAGACCGTCGCCCATGGCCGACCCAGCGGAATCGACGCCTGGGCCGTGGCCAAACCCGCCCCCATCCGCTTCCAGACCGGGTGCGCCCAGACCATCGACGTCGGTCAGCGCCTCGTCTTCGTCCTCGCGGACTCCGGTCATCACGGGTCCACCGCCGAGGCGGTCGGAGGAGTCCGTGCCCGCCGTGACGCCGATCCTGTGCGCATCGGAGGGATGATCGACCGTCTGGCCGAGATCACCGATTCCGCCGTCGACAACATCCGCTCCGGTGATCGTCGGGCGATCGGCACGCTGATGAACGAAGCCCATGGACTGCTCGGCAGCCTCGGTGTGTCGACCCCGACCCTCGATTCCCTCGTCGACGCCGCCACCGCGGCCGGAGCCTGGGGCGCCAAACTCACCGGCGGCGGACTCGGCGGCTGCGTGCTGGCCCTGGCCGATGACGATGATTCGGCCGAAGAGCTCGCCGAGGCCCTGCGCAAGGCGGGAGCACCCCGCACCTGGACGACGGAGGTCAGACCGACATGAGAACGACGACGGCGCGGGCCTACCCGAACATCGCCCTGGTCAAGTACTGGGGCAAGGCCGATGAGGAGCTCATCCTGCCCGCTGCAGGCAGTCTGTCGCTGACCCTCGACCATTTCGAGACCACGACCACCGTGGTGCCCGCCCCGGACGCCGAGACCGATGTCCTCGAACTCGACGGCGCACTCGCCGATGCCGGTCAGACGGACCGCATCTCCACCTTCCTCGACCATGTCCGTGACCTGGCCGGACGCGATGATCGGGTCCTCGTCCGGTCCCGCAACTCCGTGCCCACGGGTGCCGGTCTGGCCTCCTCGGCGTCGGGCTTCGCAGCTCTGGCGACGGCCGCCGCCGCGGCCTTCGACCTCGACCTCGCACCCCGCGATCTCAGCCGGCTGGCCCGCCGCGGTTCGGGGTCAGCCTGCCGCTCGATTCCCGACGGCATCGCCGTCTGGCACGCCGGCGACGACGCCTCCTCCTTCGCCGAAACCGTTCCCGCTCCGGATATGCGGATGATCATCGTCACCGTCAACCGGGCCAGGAAGGCCGTGTCCTCCCGCGAGGCGATGCGCCTGACAGCCGCCACCTCCCCCTTCTACTCCGGCTGGGTGTCCTCGACCGAGGACTACCTCGAGCAGATGGTCGCCGCATGTGCGGCCGGGGACTTCACCCGCATCGGCGAGATCACCGAATCCCACGCCCTGCGCATGCACGGCCTCATCCAGTCCACCGTGCCGCCGATCCGGTTCCTCAATCCGACCAGCCACGCGATCTTCGACGCCGTGGCCGAAGCCCGCGAGTCGGGGATCGAAGCCTATTCGACCGCCGATGCCGGCCCGAACGTCGCCGTCATCGTCCGCCCCCATGACGCCGAGGCACTCGCCGAGAAGCTCTCCGGCTTCGGCGACGTCCGCATCGTCGGACCGGGACCGGGAGCCCACCTGCTCACCGCCGCCGCCGCAGTCCCGCCCGCAGACGCAGTGAACCCGGCTGCGGGTGAGGGCAGCCGGGCATGATCGAGACCCGGGCGCCCGGCAAGCTGTTCATCGCCGGCGAGTACGCCGTCGTCGAACCCGGACAGCCCGCCGTGCTCATCGCCGTCGACCGGTGCATCACCGTCCGGCTGACCGAGAGCGAAGGCGCCGGCCGCATCCATTCGAGCGAATACGGTCAGGCTCCCGTCGTGTGGCGGCGCGAAGACGATGGTGAGCACATCATCGTCGACGAGCGTCCCTTCGACTATGTGCTCTCGGCGATCTCCACCGTCGAAGAGCTGCGCTCCGGCCGGGGCGCCAGCCCCCGCTACTTCGATCTCGAGATCTCCAGCGAGCTCAATGACTCGGACGGCCGGAAGTTCGGTCTCGGCTCCTCAGCGGCGGTGACGGTGGCGACGATCGCCGCGCTCGATGAGTTCTATCGCCTCGGGCTGACCCTGACCGAACGCTTCAAACTCGCCGTCCTGGCGACCATCGCGATCTCCACAAAGGCCTCCGGCGGCGATCTTGCCGCGAGCACCTTCGGCGGCTGGATCCGCTACTCCTCCCCCGACCGTGCGGCCCTGCACGCTCACCGCGAGGCCCACGGGGTCGTCTCCGCCATGAGCTGCTCGGAATGGGCCGGCTGCTCGGCCAGACGGGTCACCCCACCGAGCTCGCTCGACCTCCTCGTCGGCTGGACCGGATCACCGGCGTCGACCGAACATCTCGTCACACGGGTCCACACCCCGCGCGAGCGGACGGACGAATCCTCCTCCGAATCGTCCCCGGCAGCGCAGAAACCGCGCCCGCTCGTGTCCTTCGCCGCCGAGTCGCACACGCTCGTCGACGATCTCGTGGCGGCCTTCGACGCCGACGATGCCGAGGCGAGCCTGACCACGATCCGCTCCGTGCGTGGCCTGCTGCGGCGGCTGAGCGACTCCACGGGCAGCCTCATCGAAACCGAAGCCCTGCACGACCTGTGCGAGATCGCCGAAACCCACGGGGCCGCAGCGAAGCCTTCGGGAGCCGGCGGCGGTGACTGCGGAATCGCCCTCGCTCACCCCCACACCGAAGCACAGACCATTCTCAGCGGCTGGGAAGCCGCCGGAATCCGACCCCTGGACCTCGGTGCCCACCGAGAGGAAGGCGAGATCGATGAGTTCTGAGACCCCGGCATCAGTTGAGACACCGGAGACCAAGGCCTCACGGGCCTCCCGCAAGGACGACCACGTGCGCCTCGCCTCGGCGCAGCAGACGGAAGGCCCCCGCCGCACCGACTTCGACGACCTCGAATTCGTCCACCATGCGCTCTCGGGCACGAACCCCGAACTTGTCGACCTCAGCGTCGAACTAGGCGAGTGGACCTGGCCGACGCCTTTCTACGTCAACGGCATGACCGGCGGCACGGAGACCACGGCGAAGATCAACCGGGACCTGGCCATCGCCGCCGCCGAGACCGGTCTGCCCATGGCCTGCGGATCGATGAGCGTGGCGCTCGACGACGCCGAGGCCGCAAAGGGCTTCACCGTCATCCGCGAGGAGAACCCGGACGGCTTCGTCATGGGCAACCTCGGTGCCGGTCGCAGCGCCGATGATGCCCGGCGGGCCGTCGAGCTGCTGAACGCCGATGCCCTCCAGCTGCACATCAACCCGGTGCAGGAGACCGCGATGCCCGAAGGCACCCGCGACTTCTCCACCTGGCTGTCCGGGCTCGAGGACATCGTCGCCGCCTGCCCCGTGCCCGTCGTCGTCAAGGAGGTCGGATTCGGACTCAGCCGCCGGACTCTGACCCTGCTCGCCGATATCGGAGTCCAGTACGCCGATGTCTCCGGCGCCGGAGGCACGGACTTCCTGCGCATCGAGAACGATCGCTCACCGGCCGATGACTTCTCCATGCTCACCGGCTTCGGCCAGTCCGCCCTGGCCTGCCTGCTCGACGCCCCACCCGAGTGGACGACGGAGACGACGATGGACGACGGCGTCTCGAACCGCGTGCTCCTGGCCTCCGGCGGCGTGCGCAACCCCTATGATGTCGTGAAAGCACTGGCCTGCGGTGCTCGGGCCGTCGGCGTCGCCGGCACGTTCCTGCAGACCGTGCTCGACCACGGACCGGACGGGCTCGTCGATCTCGTGCGCACCTGGCAGACTCAGACCTCGGCTCTGTTCGCCCTGCTCGGGGCGCAGCGGTCCACGGACCTCACGGCCACGGACCTGCTCACGCGGGGCCGCCTCGGCGAGTTCGCCCGCCTGCGCGGAATCGACGTCACCGCGCTCTCGCACCGATCCGACGTCCTTTCGAGGAGGAATCAGCTGTGAATCAGCAGACCACGATCACCGGGATCCCCACCACGTGGGTCGGTCCCCTGCGGGTCAGCGGCGAAGCGCTGGCGCCGAGTGGCACCCACACCGAGGTGGCTGTGCCCCTGGCAACGTACGAGACCCCGCTGTGGCCCTCCGTCGGCCGCGGGGCATCGATCTCCCGTGAGATCGAGGGTGGGATCCGCACCGTCATCGTCGATGAGCGGATGACCCGATCCGTGCTGTTCGTGGCCGAATCAGCGATCGGCGCCGAGGCGGCCGCGCAGGCCATCCGTCACCGCACCCGCGAACTCGAAGCCGTCGTCGAAGCCGGGTCCGGCCACTGCCGGCTCATCGAGATCCACCCCGAGATCGTCGGGAACCTGCTCTTCGTCCGCTTCGCCTTCCGCACCAACGACGCCTCGGGCCACAATATGGTCACCCAAGCTTCGGATTCGCTCATGGACACCATTCTGTCCTGGCAGCTGGGCCTCGACTACGGCTCGGTGTCCGGCAACTACTGCTCGGACAAGAAGGCCACCGCGGTCAACGGGATCCTCGGACGCGGACGCAATGTCGTCGCCGAGATCGTCCTGCCCCACGAGGTCGTCGAGCGTCGCCTGCGCACGAGCGCTGAGAAGATGGTCGAACTCGTCGTGCGCAAGAACCTCGTCGGATCGACGATCGCCGGAGCCCTGCGTTCGGCGAACGCCCACTATGCGAACATGCTGCTCGCCTTCTACCTGGCCACCGGTCAGGATGCGGCGAACATCGTCGAAGGCTCGCAGGGCATCACCTATGCGGAGAACCGCCCCGAGGGCCTGTACTTCTCGACGACGCTGCCGCACCTCATCGTCGGCACCGTGGGCAACGGCAAGGATCTGCCGCATGTCGATGAGGCGCTGGAGCGGCTGGGCTGCCGGGAGGATCGTGAGCCGGGAGCGAATTCGCGTCGACTGGCCGCACTCATGGCCGCGACGGTGCTCTGCGGTGAGCTCTCTCTGCTCGCCGCTCAGACGAACCCCGGTGAGCTGATGGACACTCACCGTCAGATGGAACGCAAGGCTGATGAGCAGCGCGCTGCCGAGACTCAGCGAGAGGACGGCGAGGCCGCATGACATCACACACTGCTGCGGGCACTGTACCGATCGGCATCGACGACATCGAACTGGCCACGAGCCATCATGTCGTCAGGCTCGATGACTTCGCCGAGGCGAACGGCACCGATCCGAACAAGTTCCGCCTCGGCCTCGGCCAGGACGAGTTCAGCTTCCCGGCACCCGATGAGGATGTCGTGACCATGGCCGCCGCGGCCGCCGCGCCCATCATTCAGCGGTGCGGGACGGAGGGCATCCGCACGATGCTCTTCGCCACCGAATCGGGAATCGACCAGTCGAAGGCCGCCGGCATGGCCGTGCACTCGCTGCTCGACCTGCCGTCGCAGATGCGCGTCGTCGAGGTCAAGGAAGCGTGCTATTCCGCGACCGCCGCCCTGCAGGCAGCCGGCGGCATCGTCACGCGCTCTCCCGGCCAGCGCGTGCTCGTCATCGCCTCGGATGTGGCCCGCTATGCCCTCGATTCTCCGGGTGAACCGACCCAGGGTGCCGGTGCCGTGGCGATGCTCGTCTCGGCGGATCCGAAGCTGCTCGAGATCGAACCGGTCTCGGGCCTGAACTCGGCCGATGTCGATGACTTCTGGCGCCCGAACGATTCGACGACCGCGATCGTCGACGGGGCCCTGTCGGTCACCGCGTACCTCGATGCGCTCACCGGAGCGTGGACCGATCTGGCCGCGCAGGGCGGACCGGCCATGGCCGAGATCGACCGTGTGCTCTACCACCAGCCGTTCACGAAGATGGCGAAGAAGGCGCAGGTCCACCTCGCCGGACTCACGGGTGAGGATCTCGACACGGAGATCGTCGCGGGTGTCTCCGGCGCGGGCGCCGCTGCTGCCAGTCCCGGCCCGGCTGCCGCCCACTCGGCCGCCGCCACGGACTCGGCCACTGCCGGCGCTTCCGACAACTCCGTTGCCACTGGCCCGCGCGATACGGGGCTGGCCACGAGCACTCTGTACAACCGGCGCCTCGGCAACTCCTACACCGCTTCGCTCTACGCAGGACTGTGCTCACTGCTCGATCACGATGACGATCTTGCCGGCAAGCGCATCGGGCTGTTCAGCTATGGGTCGGGCAGCGTCGGCGAGTTCTTCACCGCCCGTGTCCTCCCCGGCTATGAGCAGCATTCGCGCCGGCAGGCCGTCACCGACGCCCTCGACGCCCGGGTTCCGCTGTCCATCGACGCGTACCGCGCGCTCCACGCCGCCGAGCTCTCCAGCGCCGAGGACGTCACGACCCCGAAGGTGACCGCGGGACCGTTCCGCTTCGCCGGGATCAAGGGCCGCGCCCGCCTCTACGAGCGCGCCTAGGCGGCTCACCCGACACTTCACGCACTGCGTTCGGCCCAGTTTGGGGCGAACAGCCCATGTTTGAAACTGGGCTGCTCAACTCAAACTGGGCCTTTCGCGAGTTTTCAACCGACCGCAGGCACGAAGAAGCCCCTCACCTTGACCCTGACGGGACCCGGTGAGGGGCTTCTCGTTCGCTGTGCGCGAGGGGGGACTTGAACCCCCACGACCTTGCGGCCACTGGCACCTGAAGCCAGCGCGTCTACCAATTCCGCCACTCGCGCGAACAAGGTAAAACTCTAGCATCGGAGGCGGCGAAACTGAAAACCGAGGAAGCCGAATCGAGGCAAACGTGTCCACCTTCACATTTTCGCCCCGCGCGGTCACTCACGCTGTGTCGCCCGCGCGGACCACGTCCATTCCGCACGGTCACTCATCGCGCATTCCACGCGGCCACTCATCTTCGCCCTTTGCAGTCATACGCCCTCGACCCTCGCAGCCCCACGTCCTCAGCCTTCCCAGCGCCCGCCCTCGCCGCACACGGCCCCACCCGCTCGCCCCGCACTCACCCTGCGCGGCCACACACGCTCGCCCCGCACGCAGACCCACCGGCACCGCGTGCACTGCCTCGATCTTCCCTGGACGCGCGCAGGGAATCCCGGCACAGCTTCGCCCCGCGAACACGCGTGACGTGAGTTGAGAGCGTCACCGCGTTAGGATTGGGTGTTGATGTGCCCAGAGTGCACGTGATCAGGACCACCTGGTCAGAGCACTCAAAGACGCTAGGCGAAGAGTTCGTCCGGCAACGGCAACACCTGATGAGGAGGTGCCATGGGGTTACTCGATCGCTTCGAGAAGGGGCTGGAGAACGTCGTCAACGGCGCCTTCGCCAAGGCTTTCAGATCCCAGGTCGAACCCGTCGAGCTCGCCGGAGCCCTGCGCCGTGAAGCCGACAACAAAGCCGCCGTGGTCTCCCGCGGTCGCACTCTGACGGCCAACCACTACGTCATCGAGCTCTCGCAGACCGACCACGACCGACTCTCCGGCCTCGAGTCCGAACTGCGCTCCGATCTGCGCCAAGTCGTCGGCGACCACGCCGTCGAACAGGCCTACAGCTTCGTCGGTCCCGTCTCCGTCGAGTTCGCTCTCGCCGACGACCTCGACACGGGAATGTACCGCGTCGTGTCCTCGACCCAGCGCCCCGACGGATCCCCCGCCGCTCAGCCGGCCAACCGCGGCGGCTACGACCCGATCTCGCGGGCGAATCCGATCGTCGGAGAGTCCCCGAACTCCGGTTCCCGGCCCGCGACCCCGCGCCGCACCCCCGAACCTGCCCGTTCGGCTCCGACCCCCGCCACGACCTCGCGACCGAACCCTGCCGCCCGGCCCACACCGGCGCCGACTCCCGCGCGCTCCATCGAAGCGAGCGTCACCATCGACGGTCGCACGCAGATGCTGCGTCAGGGCACGAACACCTTCGGCCGATCCTCGTCGAGCTCGGACTTCGTCATCGACGACCCCGGCGTCTCGCGACGCCACTTCGAGATCGTCGTCGAAGGCGACCGTGCCGTGGCCAATGACCTCGGTTCGACGAACGGCACGCTTCTGCACGGACGCAAACTGACATCGGCGACCCTGTCCGACGGCGATGTCCTCCTCGCCGGAGAGGCCGAGGTCCACTACAACGAGCGGGATGCCCAGTGAGCGAATTCACCGTCACCGTCTTCCGGTTGGCATTCTTCGTCATCCTCTGGCTCTTCGTCCTCGGAGTCGCCGGAGTCCTCCGCCGCGACATCTTCGGCCCCCGGAAGGCCCGGGCCGGAAAGAAAGCTCGCCGAGGCGGCTCCAAGTCCGCCCCGCCGCCACCGTCGCGTCCGGCTCCCGCACCTCGTCCGGCGGCCGCCCCGGTCGCCCACGCCCATCCGGGCACCATCCGCATCACCGACGGCCCCTTGGCCGGGCAGACGCTGATGCTCTCGGGAGCGCCAGTGACCTTCGGCCGAGCCCCCGACAACACGATCATCATCAATGACGACTTCGCTTCCAGCCATCACGCGCGGATCTCGGCGAAGAACGGAGCCTGGATGCTCGAAGACCTCGGGTCGACGAACGGCACCATCGTCGACGGCACGCGCATGACCGGGCCCATCCAGTTGGCCATCGGCACCCGGATCACCATCGGACATACGACCCTGGAGACCCAATCGTGACGACCGGCGGTACCATCACTCTCCGTTCGGCAGCCCGGTCTCATACCGGGCTGGTTCGTAAGAACAACCAGGACTCCGGCTACGCGGGACCCAATTTCCTGCTCATCGCCGACGGAATGGGCGGTCACGCCGGCGGAGACGTCGCCTCGGCGATCACCGTGTCCCGCTTGGCCGAACTCGATCACGAGCCCGGAGGCGAGGACGCCCTCGAAATCCTGCGGACCTCGATCCTCGAGGCCAATGACCGCATCTGCCGCGGCGTCGGCGAACAGCCCGAACTCGCCGGGATGGGCACCACCGTCACCGCCGTGCTGCGCGCCCCCGGCAATCGCTTCGCTCTCGCCCATATC
Organism: Brevibacterium sp. CT2-23B; assembly: GCF_013168765.1. NCBI lineage: Bacteria > Bacillati > Actinomycetota > Actinomycetes > Micrococcales > Brevibacteriaceae > Brevibacterium > Brevibacterium sp. CT2-23B. The sequence goes on from NZ_JABBYK010000005.1 coordinate 182,935, forward strand.
GGCGACTCCCGCGGCTATGTGCTCCGCGACGACAGACTCCAGCCGATCACCCACGACCACACGTTCGTGCAGATGCTCGTGGATGAGGGCCGGATCACCGCTGAGGAGGCCGAGACCCACCCGCAGCGCTCGGTCGTGATGAAGGTCCTCGGCGACGTCGGGGCCTCCCCCGACCTCGACCTGTCCCTGCGTGAGGCCCAGGTCGGCGACCGTTGGATGCTGTGCTCGGACGGTCTGACCGGATTCGCCGATATCGACGACATCACCCGCGTGCTCAAAGAGGTGGCCGACCCCGACGAGGCCTGCCGTCAGCTCATCGACCTGGCCCTGGCCGGCGGCGGAGCCGACAACGTCACCGTCGTCGTCGGCGATGTCCTCGAAGGCGAAGTCGAGACCACCGAAGGCGTGTCCGTCGGCTCCGTCCACCTCAACCCCCGCTACGCCGCGATCGGTGCGAACCCTGATGCCGAGGCGGCCGCGGACACCGAAGCCCATGCGACCTTCGCCGAGGATGACGTGTCCGCCGACACCGCCCCGATCCAGGCCGTGGACGGCGAGGACGTCGAAGCTCAGGACGGAACCACTCAGCAGCTGCGGACGAACACCGCGGCAGACGAGGAGGCCGACCTCGACGATGAGGTCGAGAAAAGGTCCTATCTCGGATGGATCATCACCGCCATCGTGATCGTCGCGCTGGCCGTCGGCGGATTCTTCGCCTATAACTACGTCAGCCACCAGTACTATGTCGCCGACGACGACGGCAAGGTCTCCCTCTACCGCGGTCTCGACACGACGCTCGGGCCCATCGAACTCAGCCGCCTCGTCGACACCACGGACATCGAGGTCGGCAGCCTCAACAGCTACTCCCAGGACCGTCTGCGCGGATCGATTCCCGCCGGGTCACGCGATGAGGCCGATCGCATCATCGACAATCTGCGCAAGGAATCCGATCGCTCCTCCGGCATGTCCGGCGATGTCGAGGACTCGACGAGTCCGAGCGACCCGGCTCCCTCACCTCCGGATTCGAAGTCTGCCGACCCCAGTGACGCCATCACCCGGGAGTCGCAGTGATGAACCAGGCTCCCTCGCAGACCGCGCGCCCCAGAACCTACCGGTTGGCCGAGCTCGGTCTCCTGATCCTGGCTATTGCCGTCGCCACCACCGCCTACGCCCTGGTCGGTCTCGGCGTCGAAGACACCATCCCGGCCAACGTCTACGGCTATGCCGCATGGCTGGCGGCCCTCGGCGTCATCCTCCACATCATCGTGTGGATCAAGGCGAAATACGCCGATCCCGTGCTCGTGCCGATCGCGGTGCTGCTCAACGGCCTCGGCCTGGCCATGATCTACCGCGTCGACCTCGGCCGCGACGAATACCTCGGTTCGGCGATGACCCAGCTGGTGTGGATGACACTCGGCGTGGGTCTGGCCATCGCCGTGATCTTCATTGTCCGCGACCACCGCTGGCTGCGCCGCTACACCTATGTCTCGGGCTTCGCCGCCCTGGTCTTCCTCCTGCTGCCGCTCATCCCAGGCATCGGCAAGACCATCAACGGCGCCCGAATCTGGATCGGCGTCGGCCCTCTGTCCTTCCAGCCCGGCGAGATCGCGAAGATCCTGCTTGCCATCTTCTTCGCGGGCTACCTCGTCACCTACAAGGACCAGCTCGTCGCCGCCGGGCCGAAGATCCTCGGCATCCGCTTCCCCCGTCTGCGCGACTTCGGCCCGATCGTCGTCGCCTGGGTCGCCAGCGTGGGCGTGCTCGTCTTCGAACGCGACCTCGGCACCTCGCTGCTCTTCTTCGGCCTCTTCGTCGCCATGCTCTACGTGGCCACCTCAAAGGTCTCGTGGATCATCCTCGGCCTCGGATTCTTCTCCGCCGGCGCGGTTGCGGCGACCTTCCTCTTCTCCCATGTGGGACAGCGTGTGTCCGGTTGGCTCAATGCGCTGACCGCCGAGGAGTACAACAAGACTCCCGGTGGTTCCTACCAGCTCGTGCAGGGCCTGTTCGGCATGTCCAACGGCGGACTCATCGGCACCGGCTTCGGCGAAGGCCGGCCGAATATGGTTCCCTACGCCGAATCCGACTTCATCTACGCCAGCTTCGGAGAGGAGATCGGCCTGGCCGGGCTCTTCGTCATCCTGCTGTGCTACCTCTTCATCTTCCAGCGCGGAATCCGCACCGCTCAGCAGCTGCGTGACGGCTTCGGCACTCTGCTGGCCACGGGCCTGTCGTTCACGATCGCCCTGCAGGTCTTCGTCGTCGTCGGCGGCGTCACGCGCCTCATCCCGCTGACGGGTCTGACCACGCCGTTCCTCGCACAGGGCGGTTCCTCGCTCATCGCGAACTGGATGATCATCGGCCTGCTGCTGCGGATCTCGGACAATGCCAGGCGCCCCGTGGAGGAATTCCACACCGGAGTGCTCAGAATCACAGAGGATCCCGAACCCGTTCCCGCGGGTGCTCGCGCCAACGACACGGCCGCCTCGGCGCTCACGGTCGACGAGGATGCCCCCACGACGAACCTGCCGCCGGCGGATTCCCGCGTGTTCGATGACGAAGCCCCGACCACGAATCTGCCGCCCGCAGGCGCACGGCCCCGCGGCCAGGCACCGAACGATACCGATGCCACCGACCAACGACCCACCGGAGGTGAACGATGAAGAAGCCATTGACGCATATCGCCGTCGTCGGATTCGTCATGTTCGCGCTCCTGTTCGGGTCGACGAGCTGGGTGCAGTACGTAACTGCGGATTCGCTGAACAACAATCCGCTGAACAACCGGCGGATCCTCGACCAGCTGTCTCGTGATCGCGGTCCGATCCTCGTCGACGGCACACCGATCGCCTATTCGGAACCCGTCGACGACAAGTACAAGTACCAGCGCAAATACGGTTCGGACAACCTCGATCCGCGCGCCTACGCCTCGCTGACCGGCTACTATTCCGTCGTGTCCGGCGCCTCGGGGATGGAGCGCGCCTCCGGCGATTACCTCTCCGGCGATTCCGACGCCCTGTTCTATGACAAGGTAGGCAGCTTCTTCACCGGTGAGCAGCCGCGCGGCGCCGCCGTCGAGCTGACGATCGACCCGAAGGTGCAGCAGGCTGCGTGGGACGGTCTGGGCAACCAGAACGGCGCCGCCGTGGCTCTCGACCCGAAGACCGGGAAGATCCTGGCCATGGCCTCGACCCCGGGCTGGGACCCCAATGCCCTGGCCAGCCACGACTCGACCGAAGCCAGCCAAGCCTTCAAGAACCTCGAAGCCGCCGACGGAAAGCCCGCCTACAACCGCGCTATCGGCGGCAACCTGTACCCGCCCGGCTCGACGTTCAAGGTCCTCGTCGCCGCGGCCGCCCTGGAATCCGGCGACTACGAGCCCGATTCCCAGCTAAACGGACCCGCCACGCTCGATCTGCCGCAGACGACGGCGACGATCGGCAACTCGCATCCCGGTGCCTGCCGCAACGGGGGCAAGCCGACGCTGGCCGATTCGCTGGCCGAATCCTGCAACACCTCATTCGCCTCCTTGGGAATGGATCTCGGAGAAGACGCAATCGCGAAGCAGGCCGAGAAGTTCGGCTTCGGCGAGGATCTCGAGATCCCTCTCAATGTCACCCCGTCCTCGTTCCCGTCCGACCTCAATCCGCCGCAGCTGGCTCAGTCCTCGCTCGGTCAGTACGAAGTCAGGTCGACTCCGCTGCAGATGGCGATGATGACCGCAGGAATCGCCAACGGCGGCAAGATGATGAAGCCCCAGCTCGTCGACAGGGTGCTCAATGCGAACACCCTCGAGCCGATCTCCGAGACCCGCCCGAGCCAGATGTCCCGGCCCGTGTCCGGAGATACGGCCGACAAGCTCACCGACATGATGACCGGTGTGGTCGAGAACGGCACCGCCTCGGTGGCGAAGATGGGCGACACGAAGGTCGCAGCGAAGACCGGCACCGCCCAGCACGCCAAGGGCGCGGCACCCCATGCCTGGTTCATCTCCTTCGCCCCCGCCGACGACCCTCAGGTCGCGGTCGCGGTCGTAGTCGAGAACGGTGGAAACGCGGGCAACGAAGCTTATGGTGCGACGGTCGCAGGGCCGATCGCGAAGAACATGATGGAAGCGGTGGTCGAGAAATGAGACCCGTCGAAGGCACCCTGTTGGGCAACCGTTACAAACTCACCTCCCGCATCGCCGTCGGCGGCATGGGCGAGGTCTGGAAGGGTGTGGACTCCGTGCTCGGCCGCGAGGTCGCGGCGAAGATCCTCAAGGACGAGTACCTCTCCGAATCGACCTTCCTCGCCCGGTTCCGTGCCGAAGCCCAGAACATGGGCCGAGTCTCCGACCCGGGAATCGCCGGCGTCTACGACTACGGTGACGAGCAGGGTTCGCCCTACCTCGTCATGGAATACGTGCCCGGTGAGGCTCTGTCGGCCATCATCGAGCGCAGTGCTCCCCTGTCCGAGACCGATACGCTCTCCATCGTCACGCAGGCCGCTCAGGCCCTCGGTGCCGCACACAAGGTGGGCGTCATCCATCGTGACATCAAGCCCGGCAACATCCTCATGACCCCGGACTTCCGGGTCAAGATCACGGACTTCGGCATCGCCCGAGTCACCGATCAGGCACCGCTGACGAAGACCGGGCAGGTCATGGGCACCGCCCAGTACCTCGCCCCCGAACAGGCCACCGGAAAGGGTTCGGGACCCGGTTCCGACCTCTATGCACTGGGCATCATCGCCTATGAGGCCCTGGCCGGTCAGCGTCCCTTCACCGGAGACTCGCAGGTGGCCATCGCCATCGCCCAGGTCAATCAGCAGCATCCGCCGCTGCCGGACACGGTCTCCGAACCGCTGCGCCGCTTCGTCGACTGCCTGCTGGAGAAGAAACCCGAACGCCGTCCCTCGGACGCGTTCAAGGTCGCCAAGGCCGCCGAGGCGCTCTCGGCCGGGGACATCGCCGGGGCCGAGGAGCTCGTGCCGCAGATGCGCCACGGAGCCGCGGCGTCCGAAGCTCTGACCCAGGTCTTCAACAACCCGGAGCCGGCAGCCACGACGAAGACCCTGCCCGTCACCTCCTCGAACGATGCGACCCAGGTGTACCCGAACGGTGCCGCCGCCGGAATCGTCGGCGCCGGTGCCGCCGGTGCCGGAGCAGCTGCGGCGAATACGGGACAGATCGATCCCAACGATCCGCAGAATCAGGATCTGGAGAAGGACAAGCAGTCGAACAAGGGCCGGGTCCTCATCTGGATCCTTGCGATCATCGCCCTCATCGCGGTCGGTTCCCTACTGTGGTTCTTCCTCGGCGGAGGCAATGCCGAACCCGAACCGGAGCCATCGACCTCGGCGCCCACCTCGGAGGCGGCGAAGACGATCGAGATCGATAAGAACGATTACATCGGACTCACGGAATCCTCGGCGACGCAGAACCTCGAGAACAAGGGACTCGAGGTCGAGACGACCGACATCAACTCGGATCGGGCGGCTGGAACCGTCGCGGACGTCGGCGAGGGCGACAACGGTTACACCTTCGAAGAGGGTGACACCGTGACCCTCTACATCTCCGCCGGTCCCGCCGAGCAGCCCGAAGAGCCGGCCTCGGACTCCGGATCCGATTCGGGGCTGGGCAATGACTCGGAGTCGAGCTCGGATTCCGGTTCCTCATCCGATTCGCAGGATCAGGGTTCGAACTCCGGTGACAACGGTTCGTCCTCCGATCAGGACTCCTCGAGCTCGTCGAGTTCGTCGTCGGACTCCGAGACCTCGAGCGAATCGGACTCCTCATCGTCGACGGACACGTCAGGCGAGTCGGATACCGCGAGCTCCGGCGATTCGGCCGACACCTCCGGCGGCTCCAACCCGAACAGCGGCAATAACGGAGCGGGCAGCAATTCCGGCTCGGCGAGCAGCTCGGAGGCCGGCGGCAACCAGAACGGAAACAACGGCAATGACTAGACAGTGATCGATACAGAGCAGCGATTACGAGAAGCGAAGAGTTTGAGATACTGAAACTCGACCCGGTTCAGGTGAGAATGAAGCCTGAAGCTCGGGTGAGACAAGCGGAGGACATACATGAGTGAACCCAAGGTGCTGTCGGGGCGTTACGAAGTTCGTGCGCTCCTCGGCCGTGGGGGCATGGCAGAAGTGCATGAGGGCGTCGACAATCGTCTCGGCCGTCGCGTGGCCATCAAACTTCTGCGCTCCGATCTCGCCCGCGATCCGTCGTTCCACACCCGCCTCAAGCGCGAGGCCCAGTCCGCGGCCGGTCTCAACCATCCCGGAATCGTCTCCGTCTACGATTCGGGTGAAGAGGAATTCGTCGAATCCGGCGGCTCCTCCGTGTCCGTTCCGTTCATCGTCATGGAATACGTCGAGGGCCAGACCCTGCGCGAAGTCCTCAACGAGCACGGCACACTCACCGTCGACGAGGCCCTCAACGTCATCGCTGGAGTCCTGGCTCCGCTCGAATACTCCCACCGCAACGGCATCGTCCACCGGGACATCAAACCCGCGAACGTCATGCTCACTCCTGAGGGCGACATCAAGGTCATGGACTTCGGCATCGCCCGGGCGCTCAAGGACAATTCGGGACTGACGCAGACCCAGTCGGTGGTGGGCACCGCCCAGTACCTCTCCCCGGAGCAGGCCCGCGGCGAAGTCGTCGACGCCCGTTCCGACCTGTACTCGACCGCCTGCCTGCTCTACGAGCTGCTGGCCGGTCGTCCCCCGTTCGTCGGCGATTCCCAGCTGGCCGTGGCGTACCAGCACGTGGGAGAGACTCCGCAGCCGCCGAGCTTCTACAACTCGAACATCCCACCGGCCGTCGACCGGCTCCTTCTCCACGCTCTGCTCAAGGACCGCGACGCCCGCTACCAGGACGCCTACACCTTCCGCGAGGACGTGCTCGCCGCCCGCGACGGCCGTCCCATGAGCTTCGAGGACGATGTCGAGGCCACGCAGGCGTATCCGATGATGGCCCCGCCCATGACCGCTCCGATGGCTCATGCCAACGAGGCTGAGCCCACTCCCGAAACCGGGCCCGTATCGGCGATCATGACCAATCAGGAGGAACGTCCTCCGCAGAAGCGCTCCCGCGCCTGGGTCTGGATCGGCAGCATCTTCGTCCTCCTCGCCCTGGCCGCCGTGGCCCTGTGGGTGTACGAGATCAACAAGCCGCCTGAGGTCATCGAGGTCCAGGTCACGGATGTGGCGAACATGGACGCCGATGAGGCCGAATCCGCGCTCATCCAACAGGGACTGCGAGTCGACCGCGACGAGAAGTACAGCGCCGAAGTCGATGAGGGCAAGGCGATCGAGACCGATCCTCCCGGGGGTCAGACCGTGGAGAAGGACAGCGTCGTCAAGCTGATAATCTCCTCGGGCCCCGAGTCAGTGAAGGTCCCCGACGTCTCCGGCAAGACCGAGGAACAGGCGCGGAAGATCATCAACGACGCGAAGCTGCAGGCCGGCACCCATATCTCCCAGAATTCCCCGGATGTGGAGAAAGGCGTCGTCATCGAGACCAAACCCGGTGACGGTCAGGAAGTCGACGTCGATTCGAATGTCGATCTCGTCGTCTCCTCGGGCATGGTCGAGGTCCCCGACGTCACGGGTCAGACCGCCGAGGAGGCGTGCAAGACCCTCGAGGGTGATGAGTACCAGCTCACGTGCAAGACCGAAGAGGTCGAGACCGACGAACACGATGAGAAGGAGGTCTTCGAACAGTCAGCGACCGGCGGAAGCGAGGTCAAGCAGGGCTCGGAGATCACCGTGAAGGTGGCCAAGAAGCCGCCGGAGCCGTCGCCGTCGATCCCGTCGGTCCCCGGTGGAATCCCGACCGCTCCCGGCGACGACGGCGGAGACAACGGAGACGAAGGCGATCAGGGCAAGGACAAGAAGGACAAAGATTCGATGGGCGGAGGGCTCTTCGACAACTGGTCCGAAGGCATCATCGGCAACTGAGTTCGCAGCGCACAGCGGCCGGGTCAGTCATCGACTGACCCGGCCGCTGTCGTCTCCGGTGTGTGTCTGTGGGCGTCGGTGACGCCGTTCCTCACTCCAAGGTGAGGAACAGATCGGTGCGCATATCGGCGGGATCCGCCTCGGGGCTGGGTTCGGTGACATAGAGTTCGATGAACGGCAGTCCCGGACGATGCCCGGCCGCCACCGCGTCCTTGAGCAGCTGCGCCCATGACTCCCCGAGGCCGTCGTATCCGCCGAGGTGGCTGCGCACGGCCATGGAGCCGCCGGGCAGCTCCGCGGGGATGACGATATGACCGCCGGCGATCGGCTGCGCATTCGTCAGCCCCGCCGAGGTGGGGATCCCGACCTGCAGATCCACCGTTTCGCTCGGCTGTCGAGTGTAGAGGGCGAAGGCCGGTCCCGCGGGTTCGAGGCCCGCCTCGGAGAGCACGGGGAAGAGACCGGAGAACGTGGCATCGAAGAGTTCCGGCAGGTCTGACATGTGCACTTCACGCGCTTCGACGACCGCCGCCGGAGTGGCAGGGACCTCGATGACGGTGAGTTCGGTGAACGGTTCGTCGCGCAGATAGGTCGGTTCTGACATCGTCGCTGTCTCCTGTTCGTCGGCAGTGCACGGCCCTTGAGGTCGTGCACGGATCCCGGCGCTGATTCGGATCATCTGAGCACGGGGACCACTGTGCTCACGATCATAACGATGGGCCGCCTCGGCGAGAACCCTGAGAACAGGGATCGGCGGGAATTCTCAGGCGATCGCGGTCGCCAGCGGCGACATGCCCGCCGCCGCCTGCGCAGCGCCTTCGAGACCGCACACCTCGAGCCAGTTGCCGAGCATGAGGTATCCGCACTCCGTGAGCACGGATTCGGGGTGGAACTGGACCCCGAACAGGGGCTTCTCCCGGTGTTCGATGGCCATGACGATGCCATCGTCGGTGCGGGCGGTGACGGCGAACTTATCGAGGTCGAGGGTCTCGTCGACGATCGCCAGCGAATGGTAGCGGGTGACCGTCAGCGGGCTCGGGCAGCCGAAGAAGATGCCTTCGCCGTCGTGGGTGATGACCGAGGTCTTGCCGTGCATGAGCACGGGAGAATGGGTGACCTCGGCGCCGAACACCTCGCCGAGTGCCTGATGGCCCAGGCAGACGCCGAACACGGGCATGCCAGCCGTCTCCGCCCAGGACAGAAGGGGCGGGCAGACTCCGGATTCTGCGGGCACGCCGGGGCCCGGGGACAGGAGCACGCCGTCGTAGGCGCTCACGGACTCCGCGATCGCGGAGGCGGGGATGTCGTCGTTGCGGACGACGTCGACCTCCGCGCCGAGCTCACGCAGATAGGACACGAGCGTGTAGACGAAGCTGTCGTAGTTGTCGATGACGAGGATCTTTGTCATTGTCCGCCTTCGGTCACTGTGGCGTTGTTGAAGGGCATGTACGGGGCGATCACGGGGAAGACGTACTGCATGAGCAGCAGCACGACAGCCGCGATGAGGATGAGGGCGAGGATGAGCTTGACCACCCAGTTGCCCGGGAGGATCCGCCAGATGAATGCGTACATATCAGGCACCGCCGTTCTTGCTGACCTTGTCATAGGCCTTCGAGTCCTTGATATTGTCCGGTGCTCCGTCACTGGCCGGCGTCCAGTCCGTGAGTTCGGCGTAGGCGACGTAGCGTTCCCGGGCGGAGAACATCGGGTTGCAGGCCGTCATCGTCAGGATCCGATCCTTGCCCTTGAAATCGGGGGCGTCGGGCACGGGCGAGAGCACTTCGACGGCATCGGGGAGGATGATGTCGAAGTTGCGGAAAGTGTAGGTGTAGAAGCCGTCCTTCGTCTGGACGATGATCTCATCGCCCGGGCGCAGGTTCGCGATCTGGTTGAGCGGCTTGCCGTAGGTCACGCGGTGGCCGGCGATGGAGAAGTTCCCGACTTCGCCCGGCATCGCCGAGTTCGGGTAGCGGCCCACGCCCATCCGGTTGAGCACGGGTTCGAGGTCGACGCCCTCGGCGACGGTGCGGTAGTAGTCGTCGCCGAAGCGCGGGATGTAGAAGATGCCGAAGGCCTCGTTCTTGCCCACGGGATCGGAGACCACGGGTTCGTCCGGGTCATCGGGCAGCTCGTTCGGATCCTGGTTCGCCCAGTCCTGGGTGAGTTCGTCGGCGAGCACTTCGTTGTCGCGGTTGGCCTGGATGTCCGTCCACCACAGCTGCCAGACGACGAAGAGGATGAGGACGAGACCGGCCGTGATGCACAGTTCGCCGAAGGTGCGCACGGTCCCGCGAATCGGGCCCAGCGGTTCCTTCTCCACGGGCTGACGTCGTCGCTGGCGGCGGGTCTGAGGCCGGCCCTGAGGTTGGGGTGCGGCCGCATATCCGTTGCCGGCCGCGCCACCGGCGTTCTGTGCCGCATTGGGAGCGTTCTGCGGGACCGCGGGCATGGCCTGGGTGGCCTGCGCGTGCGTCGAGTGGGGCTGTTCGTAGACGGGCGGGGCGTCGGAGTAGACGGCGGTCGGTTCGCCCTGGGAAGCAGCGGCTTCGGCTTCCCTGCGTCGCAGCTCGCGTCGGCTGGGCAGCTGCTGATCGCCCCCGGCACCGGAACCACCTGCAGACTGATCGGCGGAGTGACCGAGCTGCTGGTCACCGTAGTCAGATGGAGCCTGCCGTCTCTGAGCAGGACGGATAGTGGGTCGCGAGGGCGGATTCACGCCCGGCTCGTTACCCGAGGAGGAACTATTCACCACTTCTGCTCCGTGACTGTCACTGCATTGTCGGGGGCCGTCGAAGAAGACAGGCGGGGACACCCCTATGCACTTTATCCTATGGGAATCATCGTTCGGGGCGCGCTCGGGGCGCTTTCAGGGTAGTCGGAGTTTTTCACTGTGACCCCCGCCCCGAGTAGACTGGTTTGCGATCGTCCCCAACCATTCATTCGGCGACCCCAACGACGGTCGGCCGACAAAGGAGTACTTGTGGCCAAGTCCAAAGGACGCCCCCAGCGCACTTCTCGCACTTCGTCGGCGGCCAAGGCGAAGCAGGCCGAATCCGCAGAAACGGTCGAGGCGACCGAGATCGAGGAACTCGAGACCGAATCGCTCGACGCCGATGTCGCCGAAGCTGCCGACACCGAGTCGGATGCGACGGAGTCTGCTGCGGATGACCTGAAGGACGATTCCGCGGATGAGGACGCAGAGAACTCCGAAAAAGCTTCCGCGAAGGACTCAGCGACCGCGGCCGCCGGAAAGAAGGACAAGGCGTCGACGGACGAGAAGTCGGCCACGAAGTCCGACTCGGCCAAGGATGCGAAGTCGTCGAAGACCTCGGACTCCAAGACCTCAGGATCGAAGGCCTCTGATTCCAAATCATCGGCCTCCAAGACAACCGGCTCGAAAGGTGCGGCCGCCAAGCGCACGGCCCGGTCGGGCACTCCCGCCAAGCGCCCGCAAGGTCGCAAGACGGCGAGCTACACCTCGACCTCGGGGCAGCAGACCATCAAACCGAACCCGAGCTGGTTCCTGCCGGTCCTCATCGGCCTCCTGCTCATCGGTCTGATCTGGCTCGTCACCTTCTACATCACCCAGGGCGCTTTCCCCGTCGAAGCGTGGGGCAACTGGAACATCCTCATCGGCTTCGCCTTCTTCGTGGCGGGTCTGATCATGTCCACACGCTGGCGGTAGCCGACCCCGGCCGCAATCGCTGACGATTGTCTGGTCGATCCGCGGTGATTCTGAGCTCGGAATCACCGCGGATCGACCAGACAATCTGCATTCACCGGTCCACGCTCGCACCGGCAACGGCGCTCCGCTCGCTCCGGTAGCGGCGCCCCGGCATCAACAATCCACAAGCGCCGAGTTATACCCAAGCCGGGTGCGTCGCTTGTGGAAAACTTAATTTAAGCCTCTGACCAGTCTAAACACACAGGTGTAAGTTATCCACGTTGTGGATAGAGCTTGTGGACAAAGAATTTTCCACTGCAGAGTGCACACAAAACGGCTTTTGTCTGGTAAAAGCCTGATAGCGCCTGTGCGACTTCGCTCAGCAGACGAAAACGTCGCACTCTGCGACTGAGTCCAGGGCCTCAGCCGAGTTCGGAATTCGATCTCCTAGCTCAGGGCAGGGCTGAGAGGCCGGCCAGCTTCCACGCTCCGCCGGCCGCCAGGAGCACCACCAGACCGACCGCGGTCGACGTGAACACGAGCGTCCGTGAGCGCTGTGGCCCGAGCAGCCCCGCACACCCGAGCACGAACCCGGTGAGCAGACCGCCGAGGTGGGACTCCCAGGACACGCCCGCGACGAGGAATCCATAGCCGAAGTTGAGCGCCACGAACACGAGCACCCCGGCGATGTTCCGGTCGAGCCGACGGGTCGGGGCCAAGAGGACACCGACGATCGCGAACACCGCACCCGAAGCACCGATATGATGCGTCACCCAATCGACGCCGAGGGGATCGGCCAGCAGGAGCACCATGGCCGAACCACCCGCAGTGCCGATGATGTAGACGGCCAGGAACTTCCAATGCCCCAGCGCCCGCTCGACGAAGGATCCGAAGAAGAACAGTCCGATCATGTTCGCCAGCAGATGGAACGGTGAGGGCTCCTCGTGGACGAGGGCGACCGTGAGCACCCGCCACGGCTGTTCGAGCGTGAGCGCAGGCACGAAGCTCAGTCGGCGCAGCAGGTCGAGGCCGGGAATGAGCTCCGCCAGGAACGCCACGATGGTGACGATGAGGAGCGTGCGGGTGATCAGCGGCGGGGATGCAGAGAGGGCCCGGCCGGTTTCCCGTGCCGAGCCCTCCTCAGGTGTGTCCATCACACCATGGTACTCAGTGGTCCTCTACGGACAGTGACTCACTTCGCGGTGACGTCGACCTTCTCGATGACGACCGGCTCGACCGGCTTGTCCATCGCAGCGGTGCGCACACCCTCGATCTCGTCGACGACCCGCTGCGAGGCTTCATCGGCAACCTCACCGAAGATGGTGTGCTTGCCGTTGAGCCAAGGGGTCTCAGCGGTGGTGATGAAGAACTGCGAGCCGTTGGTGCCGCGTCCCATCTGCTTGCCGGCGTTGGCCATGGCCAGCAGGTACTTGCGGTCGAACTGCAGTTCGGGGTGGATCTCGTCATCGAAGGTGTAGCCGGGTCCGCCGGTGCCGGTGCCCAGCGGGCAGCCGCCCTGGATCATGAAGTTCGAGATGATGCGGTGGAAGCCGAGTCCGTCGAAGAACGGGCGCTTGGTCGGCTCGCCGGTCGAAGGATCGGTGAACTCACGCTCACCCTGGGCGAGTTCGACGAAGTTGGCCACGGTCTTCGGAGCATGATTGCCGAAGAGGTTGATGGTGATGTCACCGTGGTTGGTGTGCAGGACTGCGGTATGTGTCGAAGCTGTAGTCATGCCTTCATTCTTCCACGCCGAGACGGCGAATGCAGTTTCGCACCAGGTCCATTGCCCAACCTGTCAGGCGATCCGCAGACAATTCGATGACATCCGCTGTCCACAGGGTTGCCCCTAGGCCGTAGACTGGTCAATGATCACCTGACCACCGACATCTAAGGATTGGGAACTGTTTATGTCGAAGAAGCCCACTCGAGATCAGCTCACTTCGAAGCTCGATTCCGCGAAGCAGACGTCGCTCCGAGTCCTGGCAGATGCCAGCGAGAACGCCGCCCCTAAGCTGCGTGAGGCCGCAGACAAGGCTCGCCCCCAGGTCGAGGCGCTGGCCGGCAAGGCCGAAGAGTTCGCTGAGAAGGCGCGTCCGCAGGTCGAAGCTCTCGCCGACAAGGCCAATGATCGGGTCCACGACTGGGCCGACAAGCTCGAGTCCTACCGACCCGAAGCCACCGAACGCGCCGGCAAGTTCGCATCGAACGCCGCGACTTCGCTGTCCGCTGCCGAGACCCCGAAGCTCATCGATGACCTGGCTGTCCGCCTCACCGGCGACAAGAAGGCCATGAAGAAGGCCCGCAAGGCTCTCGCCAACGCCGGAAAGCGCATCGAGAAGGACACCGCCCGCAAGTCCGGTGGCGGAAAGGCCGCACTTGTGTGGACCCTCGTCATCGGTTCGGCCGCCGGAATCGGCTACTACGTGTGGAAGAAGGCCCAGCCGGTCGAGGATCCCTGGTCGACCCCGCTGCCGAACAACCGTCCCGCCGATGCCCGTCCGGTCGGTTCGACCCCGGCTTCGCGCCAGGCAGCGGCCACCGAGGTCTCGCAGACCGCTGTGCCCTCGACCAAGGCTGAGGCCGCGGACGAGGTCCCCGCACCGAAGCCGGCCGTCAAGCCTGCCGAAGGCTCCGACGCCAAGCACTGAGTCACTGACGACTGATCAGTGACGCTGTTCAGTCACCAGGCGAATCCACGGATTCGCATGACCGTCACCGAGGCGGCCCGCCGTTACGGTGGGCCGCCTCGGTGTTTCTATGCGCGCCGACTCCTTATTGCTACCTGACGGCGGCCCAGCAACCTGGCGCGAGGTTGCTGGGCCGCCGTCAGGTAGTAATTAGGGAGGGCGAGCCTATTCGGGGTCGAGGACCTCGCGCCCACCGCGGGGGAAGCCGCCGGCACGGCGGGCGGCCACGAGACCGGTGATCGTGAATGCGAGGGTTGCGGTGAGGATGAGCAGCAGCGGTGCCGTCCACCCGCCGGTCGCGGTGTTGAGCCAACCGGCGAACGGCGGAGCCAAGGTCGCTGCGAGGTAGCCGCCGAACTGCACGCGCGCCGATGCTGAGGCGGTCTGGGCGTCGCTGCCGGCGGTGCGGGCGATGATCGAGAAGATCGCGGTGAACCCGCCGCCCTGGGCGATGCCGCCGGTGGTCGCCCACAGCCAGTACGAACCGGGCGCTGCCAGCAGGCCCACGGGCAGCGACAGCCAGAGGACTGCGACGATCGCCACGGGCACCCACGGCTTCGTCTTCACTGCCAACAGCGGCACTCCGAAGGCGCCGAGGATCGCCGCGATCTGGAACAAGGACGCTGTGCCTCCGGCGGCGGTGGGAGCGAGCCCGATCGTGTCGCCGAGATAGCTCGGCAGCCAGGTCGTCGTCACGTAGTAGGCAGTCGACTGCCCGGAGAACGTGATGATGAGCAGGGCGATGATCACTCGGAAGGAGGGGGGAGCCTCGGCCCACGACTGCTTCGCAGCGGGGGCGGCCGCCTCGGCGAGGGACGGGTCAGTCGAATCGACGGCCTCCGCGGCAGCGCGGGCGGCCTCCCCCTCGCGGCGCACGCGCACGCGGATGAGCACCATCCAGAAACCGAGCCCTGCCAGGGCGAGAACGCCCCATGCGGCCAGCGCCCAGCGCCAGCCGAAGGCCGCGGCCAGCGGGCCGGTGCCGATGAGCGTGGCCATCGACCCGACGTTCATCATCGCCGAGTACAGGCCGGTGACCATCGACACCTGTTCCCACGGGACCTCGCGGCGGATGAGGACGGGCACGACGATATTGCCCAGGGTGATCGCGAGGCCGATGATTCCGGTGCCCACGAGCACGAGCCAGGACGGACCGACCGACCGCAGCACGGTGCCCAGCAGGACACCGGACAGACAGGCGAGAACCGTGGCTTCGGCCCCGAGGCGGGTGATGAACTTCCCCGCCAGCGGCGTGGCCAGCGCAAACAGCAGAACCGGCAGACCGGTGAGGAGACCGAGTCCGGCCGCGCTGAATCCCGTGCCCTCCTGGATGTCGGGCAGGATCGCCGTCGGCGCGATGATCGGGGTGCGCAGGTTGAGGGCGAGGATGACGATGCCCAGAACGATCCAGGGCAACATCCTCTTCTCGGAGGGCAGGTGAGGTGAACTCACATCCGCTCGGGAACGCGGATACCGAGCACCCCGAGACCGGCCTGGAGGACCTCGAGCACGATCGCCGAGAGCCGCAGACGGGAGTCGCGCAGCTCTTCGGTCTCGGCGATGAGCACTGGGCACTGCTCGTAGAACGAGGTGAAGGCCTGGGCGAGATCGAACAGGTAGGTGCACAGGCGGTGGGGCGTCGACCCGGCAGCCACCTCGGTGACCACATCGGCGAAGCCGAGGATCGACAGGGCCAGTTCACGCTCGGCCGTCTCACCGAGACTGATCGCAGCGTTCGCGACCTGGGAGGCATCGACGCCTTCGGCCTCGGCTTTGCGGCCGATCGAACGGATGCGGGCACCGGCGTACTGGAGGTACGGGGCGGTGTTGCCGATAGGGGCGAGCATCCGGTCGAGGTCGAAGGTGTACGAGGTGTCGTGGGCGACGGAGAGGTCGGCGTATTTGACCGCGCCGATGCCGACGATGCGCGCAACCTCGTCGGCCTCCTCGGGGCCGAAGTCAACGCTCGACTCTGCCAGGGTCGTCTTCGCCCGGGTCACGGCCTCTTCGAGGAGTTCGGCCAGGCGCAGCGGGGCACCGGAACGGGTGCGCAGGATCTTGCCGTCGGATCCGAGCACATTGCCGATCTTCACGTGTTCGGGGCTGAAGGTCTCCGGCAGCCAGCCGGCCGCGCGGGCGACGGTGAAGACCATTTCGAAGTGCATGGCCTGCGGGGTGCCGACGACGTAGAGCGCCCGGTTCACACCGAGGTTGATCGCCCGGTTGCGGACGGCCGCGAGGTCGGTCGTGGCGTAGCCGTAGCCGCCGTCGGACTTGCGGATGATGAGCGGCAGGGGTTCGCCCTCACGGCCGGTGAAGCCTTCGGGGAACACGCACAGCGCTCCATCGGAGATCGTGGCCAGGCCCTTCGCCTCGAGCTCGTCGCAGACCTCGCCGAGCATGTCGTTGTAGGTGGACTCTCCGGCGAGGTCGGCGTCGGTGAGGGTGACGTCGAGGAGGGAGTAGATGCGATTGAAGTACTCGCGGGAGTAGCCGACGAGCGTCGTCCACAGGCCCAGGGTCTCTTCGTCGCCGCCCTGGAGTTTGACGACGCGGGACCGGGAGCGTGTGGCGAAGGCTTCATCGGAGTCGAACTTCGCCCGGGCCGCCTGGTAGAAGGCGTTCGGGTTCTCGGACACTTCGGAGGCCTCGTCGGAGTCGACTCCCACATCGAGGAGGTGCTCGATGAGCATGCCGAAGGGGGTACCCCAGTCGCCGATGTGGTTCTGGCGGATGACCGTGTTGCCGAGGAACTCGTGGGTGCGGGCCAGGGCGTCGCCGACGACGGTGGTCCGCAGGTGCCCGACGTGCATCTCCTTGGCCACATTCGGGGCCGAGTAGTCGATGGCCACGGTCTGCGGGGCATCGTTTTCCGGTGCCGCTGCGGCGCCCCCCGCTTCGAGGGTGGAGGCGAGGAACTCCGGGGTGAAGGTGAGGTTGATGAACCCGGGTCCGGAGATCTCCGGTGCCTCGCACACGCCCTCGAGGTCGAGGTTCTCGACGATCTGTGCGGCGATATCGCGCGGCTTCGACTTCAGCTCCTTGGCCAGCGGCAGGGCCACATTGGCCTGGAAGTCTGCGAACTGGCTGCTGCGGATGACGGGGTCACGTCCGGCGAAGTCCTCACCGAAGGCCTGGGTGAGGGCGGCGGCGAAACGGTCCGTGAGCACAGAAGTCAGAGATGGCATGTGCCCATTCTATTGCCGGGTGCAAGTTGCCTGGGCATCGGTTCCGGCCCGCGGTCGCCGCACTGTCGAGCTTGTAATGTGGGTCACGTGACTTATCTTCGCTATCCCCATATCCAGTCCGATCTCATCACCTTCACCGCCGACGACGATGTCTGGCTCGTTCCCTCCGCCGGCGGCCGCGCCTGGCGGCTGACCTCCGATCATGCGCCGGTCCGGTCACCGAGGATCTCGCCCGACGCAGCGCACGTCGCGTTCGTATCCTTCCGCACCGGCCAGGCGGAGCTCATGGTCGCCGAGGTGGCCACCGGGTCCCTGCGTCGGCTCACCTGGTTGGGGTCGAGCGCGATGACGATGCTCGGGTGGGCCGATGCCGCCCATGTCCTCGTCGGCGCGAATGCCGGGGAGTTCGAGGTCCGCAACCATGTCGTGAAGTCCGTGAGCCTCGACGGCGAGGTCGATCGGCTGTCGTTCGGTCGTGCCTCGGGTCTGGCCCGGCACCACACGGGAGTGACCGCTCTGTCGACGCCGTTCTCCCGTCCGCCCGCGCACTGGAAGCGCTACCGGGGTGGGACTGCGCCGAGGCTGTGGCTCGATCGAGTCGGCAGTACGAACGCTGCCGGCATCGGAGATGGATCCGGGGCCCGGTGGCAGCGGCTGCTGCGCGAGGACGAGGCCTCTCTGACCGACCCGCTGTGGGTCGGCGATTCGCTCGTGTTCACCTCGGACCGGGCCGCGACCTTCCCTCACCATGCAGATGAACAGGCGAACCTGTGGATCATCGACGGACTGGCCACCTCGGCGAGTTCGGGTGATGACTCGGTCGAACCACGGCAGCTCACGCACCAGTCCGAGGCCGAGGGCTATGTCCGTGACGCCACGACCGACGGCACCCGCATCGTCTGGCACTCCCGTGGGGAGATCAGGATCCTCGACAGCCTCGACGCCGAGGTCCGCACCCTCGCAGTAGCTCTGCCGGGCACCCAGGTGCAGCCGCTCAGTCTCGACCCGAAGACCGGGCTCAACCACATCAGCCCCGACAGAGAAGGCAATGCCTCGGTGGTGGAATGGCGGGGAAAGACCTTCTGGCTCGCCCACCGCGAGGGCCCGGCCCGGGCGCTGTGCGCGGATTCGTCGATCCGCACCCGCGAACCTCTCGTCCTCGGTGACACCGGGTTTGCCGCGTACATCACCGACGTCGAAGGGGAGGACGCGATCGAGGTCGCGTCCGTGACCGGGGACAAGCCGCCTCGGCGAATCGGGGCCGGAGCCCTGGGACGGGTCCTGCACCTGAAGGCGGATCCGGCGGGGAAGATGCTCGCCACAATCTCCCACGACGGGTCGATCCGGACCGTCGAGGTGGGCAATGGTCGGACGCGTCTGATCGGGCATTCGGGACACGGCGAGGCGCGCGATCCGCGGTTCTCACCCGATGGGAAGTACCTCGTGTGGTCGCAGCCGACGCAGGGTGAGGAGCTGCTCGCACAGCTGATGATCGCCGAGGTGAAGTCGGATCGCGAGGCCCAGCCGCTGACGACGGGCAAGTTCAATGACTTCTCGCCGACGTTCACCCGGGACGGGAAGTTCGTCGCTTTCCTCTCCGATCGCACCTTCGATCCCTCGTACAACCAGCATTCCTTCGATCTGTCGTTCAACGGCGTCACCCGACCGTGGCTGCTGCCCTTGGCCGCCGATGAGCCTGCGCCCTTCGGACCGAGCGCCGGCGGATGGGCGATCAGCGAGGTCACCGAGGAGGCGAAGTCCGAGCGCGGTCGCGGGGACAAACCCGCCGCCACCGTCGAGGTCGAGCTCGAGGGAGCCGAAGAGCGCATCGTGCCGTTCCCGGTCGCCTCGGGGGTCTTCCGGGATCTCGAATCCGCCGAGGGAGGTCTCGTCTGGCTGCGCACCGGCGACGTCGAAGCCGGTGAGCTCGGCACCGGACGGGCCGGAGATGCCGGTGAGAAACCCGCCGAGGTGGTCCAGTACTTCGACTTCGCCAAGCGGAAGGTCAGCACCGTCGTCGACAAGGCCGACGAGTATGAGATCTCCGGAGACGGCAAGCTGCTCGTCGTGCGCAGCGACGATGCGATCAGCGTGGTCCCGGCGAACCGGAAGGTCGAGGCCGACGATGATGACAACATCTCCGTCGATCTCTCGCGTCTGCGGTTCGAGCTCGACCGCCGGGCCGAGTGGCTGCAGATGTTCGAGGAGAACTCCCGGATCATGCGCGACCACTATTGGCGCGAGGACATGAACGGGGTCGATTGGGAGTCGGTGACGCTGCGCTGGCGTGCCGTGGCCGCGAAGGCGCTGACTCATGACGACCTCGTCGACGTGCTGTGGGAAACCGTGGGCGAGCTCAACACCTCGCATGCTTATGTCACGCCGTCTGGGCTCGGCGATGGGTCGAAGAAGCTCGGATTCCTCGGTGCGGATCTTGAGCGGAGCGCTGAGGGTTGGACGATCTCTCGCATCCTTCCCGGTGAGAGCAGTGAACCGGGGGCAAGGTCGCCGCTGCGCCAGGCCGGAGTCGGAGCTCAGCCCGGCGATGTCATCGTTGCTGTCAACGGTCAGCCCGTCGACGAGGCGGCCGGTCCCGCCGCTCATCTGCAGGGGGCCGCGGACACAATCGTCGAGCTGACTCTGCGCCGCGGTCGCAAGGACCGCGCGGTCGCCGTGATTCCACTGCCCACCGAGGAGAAGCTGCGCTATCAGGATTGGGTGCGCTCCCGCCGGGAGTATGTGGCCGAGAAGTCATCCGGCCGCATCGGCTATGTGCATGTCCCGGACATGACCTCCTACGGGTGGGCGCAGATGCACCGGGATCTGCGGCAGGCCATGGGTTGCGAGGGCGTCATCGCCGATGTGCGGTTCAACCGAGGCGGGCACACGAGTGCTCTGGTGGCCGAACGCTTCGCCGATCAGGTGGTTGCCTGGGGTGCGGCTCGCAGCTATGACCAGATGGACCGGGACCCCGAGGATGCTCCGCGCGGCCCGGTGGTGTTCGTGGCCAACGAGTTCTCCGGCTCCGACGGCGACATCATCAACGCGCGCGTGCAGGCCAAGGGCATCGGCCCGGTGATCGGCGTGCGCACGTGGGGCGGAGTCGTCGGCATCGACGGTCGCTACGATCTCGTCGATGGCACCGGAGTGACGCAGCCGCGCTATGCCTTCTGGATCGAGGGCAAGGGCTGGAGTGTGGAGAACTACGGCGTCGACCCCGATATCGAGGTCGAGCACGATCCCGGTCAGATCTTCGCCGCCGACGATCCGCAGCTCGATCGTGCCATCGCCGAGGTGTTCGCTGGGCTGGAGGCCCGTCCCGCCGCCCAGGCTCCGGAGTTCCCACCGCCGCGCGTGCAGCCGCTGAAGAAGGACGGAACCGGGGTCTTCGAAGCCCCCGCCGAGGACTGACCTCCCGCCCCGCCGAGTGGCCACGAGCGCACGCGAAGCGACGTGAGGAGCCGCCCGGCCGGGCCACCTCGTGGGGAGTCATCGGGTTCTGATCCAGTCATCGGGAGAAAACTCGATGACTGGATCAGAACCCGATGACGAACCGAACGAAACTCGATGCGTGCCAGTGCCCTACCGCTCGGTCGGGACGAGGGCCCACATGCCGAAGGCGAGCAGCACGAAGCCCGAGATCACGCCGCTGATGACCGGGATGAACGCCGGAGCTGCCGCGAAGAAGGCGATGAACCCGCCGATTCCGCAGAGGGTCACGACGGTGGCGAGCACATGAAAGCGATTGAGCTCGAACACCCAGCCGAGCGCATAGAAATGAGTGCCGACGACCACTGCCACCCACGCCACTCCGAGCTCCGGATGGCCGAGGCTCGTGAGCAGTCGGGCTCCGGCGAACAGGAGAACCGCCTCGATGAGCACGATGATCCAGTAGGCGCGACCGAACGGCGGTTCCCGGCGCCCGCTCTTCCCTGATTCGCCGAGGCGGCCGCCTCCACCACGGTTCCGCAGCAGTCCGCGAACCGCGAGGACCGCGATGCCGGCGAAGACGATGACGCCGACCGCGATGACAAGCGTGCGCCCCAGGGTCGAGAACTGGCCGGTGTTGATGATGAGGAACAGCAGCCCGAAGCCGGCGCCGATGAGCGCCCCGATCTCCGCACCGGCAGCTGTCTGCCTGCCCCTCGGTGACGTCGAGCCGTTCGGCCCAGGTTCTACAGCGGTCATCGTCGTCCGTCTCTCGTCGTCATCGTCAGCCACGCCCGACCCATTGCCGGGGTTCGGATCGGCCGGCACCCGAGCAGTGCATTCTGTCGGCACCCTTGCCGGCAACATTCTTCCACCAGTTCACCGTCGCTCCGATGCGGACGGACGAAACTCGGCGAACTCACAAGAATCTTCCGGCACCGCGACTCTTGACCTCGTTCATGAACTGATGTTCACTAGGTGTGAACATAGATTCATTATTCGTTCGAGGAGGCAACGATGCCAACATCCACCAGCCCGACTCAGCAGACCGCAGCCACGGATTTCGACGACATCCTCTACGTGGTGGAAGAGACCTTCGCGGTCATCACGATCAACCGGCCCGATTCCTTCAATTCGTTCCGGTCGCAGACCGTCGACGAGCTCATCGAAGCCTTCACTCTCGCCTGGGGCGACAACCGCGTCCGTTCGATCATCCTCACCGGTTCCGGGCAGAAGTCCTTCTGCGCCGGCGGCGACGTCAAACAGAAGGCGCGGACCGGCGACTACGGCCCCGGCCGCTACGGCATGTTCCGCATCTCCGAACTCCACAAGGTCATCCGCTCGGTGCCGAAACCGGTGATCTCCGCGGTCAACGGTGTCGCCATCGGCGGCGGAAACGTGCTCACCACCCTCTGTGACATCACGATCGCGGCCTCGCACGCGCGCTTCGGCCAGGCCGGCCCCAAGGTCGGATCCTTCGACGCCGGCTACGGTTCGGCTTTCCTCGCCCGGGTCATCGGTGAGAAGCGCGCCCGTGAGATGTGGTACTTCTGCGAACTCATCGACGCACAGAAGGCCGAATTCTGGGGCCTGGCCAACGAAGTCGTCGACGCCGACGAACTCATGCCCCGCGCCAAGGAACGCGCCCGGGCCCTCGGTCTCAAGGCACCGACGGCGCTGCGCTTCCTCAAGCAGTCATTCAACGCCGATTCCGAGATGCAGACCGGCTTCACGAACCTCGCCATGAGCGCCCTCGACCTCTACGCGCACTCCCCGGAATCACACGAAGGAGCGGCCGCCTTCGCGGAGAAGCGTGATCCGGACTTCAGTCGCTTCGACGGCGCGTACTGACCCCCGGCGCCCCGCCGGCACAGATCCCACCCGCACAGACCCTGACAGCACAGAGGATTCCCGTGGACACGACTCTCACCCCCGATACCCAGACCCTGCTCGATGCGGCGGCCGGATTCGAGGAGCGGCTCATCAGCGAGGCCCGAGAACGCGAAGCCGCCGGCCGCATCGGTGCCGATATCACCCGGGAGATGGGCCACGCCGGTCTCATCGCCCCCGAACTGCCGACCCACCTCGGCGGGGCCGGACTGACCAAGGTCACCGCGGGTCTCGTCACCGAGGCCATCGCCCGTGGAGACCTCACCGTCGCCTATATCCAGGTCGTCGGATCCCTCATCGGACAGGTCATCGCCCGCAATGCCAGCACCGAGGTGGCCGCCCACTACTGCCGCCTCATCACAACCGGTGACGAAACGGTGGCCATCGGACTCTCCGAACCCGAGGCTGGTTCGGACGCCGGAAACCCCTCGACCACGGCCCGACGGGACGGCGACGACTGGATCGTCAACGGCACGAAGTCGATGTCGCTGGCCATGACCTCGACGGCAACGGTGATCTTCGCCCGCACCGACCCCGAGGCGGGGCGCGGAAAGGGCATCTCGGCGTTCCTCGTCGACCTCGACGCCCCCGGAGTCACCCGGAACCCCATCATCGACATGGGTCAGGCGGCCGTCGCTCGCGGCAGCGTGGACTTCACCGATGTCCGTGTGCCCGCCGACCACCTCCTCGGCGAGGTCGGTGGAGCATTCACCCAGGTCATGCAGGGATTCGACTTCTCTCGAGCTCTCATCGGACTGCAGTGCACGGGGACTGCGACGCGCGCGATCGAGGATGCCTGGGCCTACGTCAAGGGACGTGAGGCCTTCGATCAGCCGCTGTCGAAGTTCCAAGGGGTCTCCTTCCCCCTGGCCGAGGCGGAGACGAAGATGGCGGCGGCCCGACTGCTATGCCTGGACACTCTGCGCCTCGGCGACGAGGGCCACCCGCACACCTCTCAGGCGGCCATGTGCAAGTGGTGGGCCCCGCTCGAGGCCTACCATGCGGTCCATCAGTGCCTGCTTCTGCACGGACAGAACGGCTACAAACAGGACCGGGACGTCGAGAAACGACTGCGCGACGTGCTCGGCATGCAGATCGGCGACGGCACCGCCCAGATCATGAAGCTCATCATCGCCCGCAACTCCGCCGGTCGCGATTACGCCCCCTGACCGGGAAGAACACAAACCGGTCCCACCCATAGCTTCTCCACTGGCACTCCTCTCGCACGGCTCACATTCCAACCGCAGCATCAGACTCTCCACTGGAAGGACACACCATGTCAGCACCCACTCAGACCGCACCTCTGACCGATCGCATCATCATCGTCACCGGTGCCGCCTCCGGAATCGGCAAGGGAATCGCGACCCGCCTCGCCGCCGACGGCGCCACCGTCGTCGTCGCCGACCTCGACGCACAGACGGCCGCGGACACCGCCTCGGCGCTGGGGCATGATTCGATCGGGCTCGCCGCCGACGTCACCGACCGTGCGGCCGTGGACGCCATGATCGCCGAGGTGGTCGAGCGCTTCGGACGCATCGACGTCCTCGTCAACAACGCCGGCTGGGACAAGGTCGAACCGTTCATGGAGTCGACGCCGGCGACCTGGCAGCGGGTCATCGCGATCAACCTCCTCGGCACGCTCAACTGCACGCAGTCGGCGGCCGAGCACATGATCGCAGCCGGATCGGGATCCGTCATCAGCATCGGCTCGGACGCCGGCCGGGTCGGGTCGAGCGGGGAGGCCGTGTACTCGGCGGCCAAGGGCGGGATCATCTCGTTCACGAAGACCTTCGCCCGCGAGGTCGCCCGTCACGGGATCTCCGCGAACTGCGTGTGTCCCGGACCGGCCGACACGCCGCTGTTCGCTGAGATCTCCGCGGACAATCCGAAGCTGCGCACCGCACTGGAGAAGGCGATTCCGATGCGTCGGCTCGCCCAGCCCGAGGACCTCGCGAATGCCGTGGCCTTCTTCGCCCGTCCCGATTCCGCTTATGTCACCGGCCAGACACTCTCCGTCTCCGGCGGACTGACGATGGCCTGAGCATCACGGCCGTCTCCCGTCGGCGGCAGTTGTCAGCACGACTACCAGCACCACCCGAGTCACAGGCACGACACCAGAGCAAAGGAGCCCTGCTATGCCCACCCGATTCGAGACCATCCTGACCGACTCCCTCATCAAGGAATTCACCTCATCCGGGGACTGGAAGAACCAGACCCTGCTCGACCACCTCGAGCACTGGAGTGCACAACGACCGGACGCGGTCGTCACCCGCGATCCCTACGGTGCTCACACCTATGCCGAGCTCAGCTCGGATGTCGACAGCTGTGCCCAGGCGCTCGTCGACCTCGGGGTCGAACCCGGCGACGTGGTGGGTGTGCAGCTGCCGAACTGGTATGAATGGCTGGTCATCCACCTCGGCGCGATCAAGGCCGGCGCTGTGACCAACGGCCTCATCCCGATCTATCGGGACCGCGAGATCGGGTATATGGCGAAGAAGGCGTCGGTCTCGGTGCTCTTCGTGCCCAATCGCTTCCGAAAGTTCGACTATCCCGATATGGTCGACCGACTGCGTCCGAACCTGCCAGAGCTGCAGCACACGATCGTCCTCGACACCCCTGGCGAGGCGACCTTCGACGGTCGGGACGGCTTCGAGAGGTGGACGGAATTCCTGGCTCGAGGGGAACGCGACTCAAGCTCGGACGGTTCACGGTCGGCCGCCTCGGCGATCGAATCCATCGCTTGGGACGGCCGGCGCCCGGACCCCAATGATGTCGGACTCATCCTCTTCACCTCGGGGACGACGGGCAATCCCAAGGGTGTGATGCACACGCACAACAACGTGCTCGCGGCCTCGCTGCCGTGGCCGGATCACCTGGGCCTGGACGAGGATTCGGTCATCCACATGGCCTCGACCTTCGGCCATCTCACCGGCTACATGTACGGAGTGTGTCTGCCTCTGCTCATCGGCGGTTCGGGCGTGTTCCAGGACGTGTGGAACGGCGAGGAGTTCGCCCGTCTCGTCGCCGAGCACGGAATCCAGCACACATCGGGGGCGACTCCGTTCCTCCACGATCTGCTCGAGGTGGCGAAGTCGACGCAGCACGACCTGTCCTCCCTCAAGCACTTCTGCTGCATGGGCGCCCCGATTCCACGCGTCATGGTCAATGAGGCGCGCACGCTGCTTCCGGAGCTCAACGTCTTCGGCGGCTGGGGACAGACGGAATGCGGGCTGGTGACGATGACGGCGCCGGGCGATTCGGAGGAGAAGGTCACGAGCACCGACGGACGAGCACTGGGCTCGATGAAGGTCCGCATCGTCGATCCCCTCGGGGAACCCGTGCCCGCGGGCGTCGAAGGAAAAATCCAGGTCACGGGCCCATTCCTGTTCGTCGGCTACCTCGATGAACCGGAGCAGACGGCAGACGCCTTCGCAGGCGTTTGGCTCGATACCGGAGACCTCGCCGAAATGGATGCCGAAGGCTTCATCCGGATCGCGGGGCGGTCGAAGGACATCATCATCCGCGGCGGCGAGAACATCCCGGTGGCCTATATCGAGAACGTTCTCTACGAACATCCCGCGGTCTCCCAGGTCGCCGTAGTCGCGGTGCCGCATCCCCGGCTGCAGGAGATCGCGTGCGCGGTCGTGACCCTCAATGAGGGCCACAGCCTGACGATGGACGAGCTGCAGGAGTTCTTCGACGCGAAGGGAGTGGCCAAGCAGTACTGGCCCGAGGCCCTGCAGTGCCTCGACGAGTTCCCTCGCACGCCAAGCGGTAAGATTCAGAAGTTCAAGCTCAGAGAGGAAGTCGCCGCCGAGCATGTCAGCTGAATCCGAAGATCTCAACGCGATCGTCCGTGGTGCCCGCGCGGAATTCCGAGAGCGGCAGATCGTCGACGCCGCCGTGCGTCTGATGCAGGAGAAGGGCACTCATTCGGTGTCCATGCAGGCGATCGCGAGGTCCGGCGGGGTCAGTGTCGGACTGCTGTACAAGTACTTCTCGGACAAGGAGCAGATCGTGCTCGCCGCGATCACCCGCGTCCTCGAGGAGTTCCGTCTCCGTGTCCCTTCCGCCATCGCCGAGGCGGCCGAACCCGTGGACAAGGTCATCGCCGCGTTCACGGAGTTCTGCCGCATCGTCGGTGAACAGAGACATGCGGTCGTGCTCACCTATCAGGTCTCCAGGGCACTGTCGAAGGACGGACTGAAGTCGATCCAGGACCAGGAGCTCGAGACCCTCCAGCCCCTCGTCGACGTCGTCACCGCCGCCGTCGAGGCAGGCGACCTGCGTGATGTCGATGCTCAGGTGCTCGGGCACGACCTCATGTCGATCGCCCATATGTGGGCGCTCAAGTACTGGTACTTCCAGCGGATCGGGCTCGACCTGGAGACCTATATCGACCGGCAGGTGCGCACGCTTGTGCTGAGCAACCTCAGCGAGGCTGCCCGCCGCTAGGCCACCTCGTGGGGAGTCATCGACTTCTGATCCAGTGATCGCAATATAGCTCGATGACTGGATCAGAACTCGATGTGCAACCGTACAGAACCCGATGATTCAGGGAACAGAACCCGATGCCTAGGCAACTGCGGCCCTCTGCTGTGCAGCGCGACCTGGGGGCTGCGCCGCGACTCCGCATGCGCAGCAGTTCACCGAGCCGGGCTCAGGGGTGCAGGGGGACGCTCGATTCGTCGGTGAGCGCGAGGAAGCCGAAGGTCTCCTGCAGGTACAGGTCGACGGTCTCGCTGTCGTGGCCGCTGTAGCCGATCGACAGGTCCTGGCCGAGGTGGAGTTCGTAGTCGCCGCCGCGGGTGGACACGAGCAGGGCACCTTCGAGCGCCGGCGCCCAGACGATCTCCCCGGCGCCGAGCTGGCGGGAGAGGTGATCGCGGATCGGGAAGCCGTGGTCGGTCGACTCGGAGACCTTCGTGTATTCAGCCTCGGACAGCAGCAGGCTGTAGGGTCCGTCGACACCGGCCGTGCGCAGGCTCGACAGCGCCTGCGCCACCGCGTCCGCATAGTCCTCCACTGCATCGGGCAGGGTCACGGCCGCGTTCGACGAGTTCGGGACGATTCCGCCGATGCCCGCGGAGTCGAGTCCGTGGAGGATGGCCCGGTCCTCGGCCAGGGCGATCGTCGTCGCTGCGTCCTTGACCGGCTGCCAGTCCGAATCGCCGGAGCCGCGTGCAACATCGTCGATGGCCTCACGCGTGACAGTGAAGGGGGCGCGCAGTTCGACGAATTCCTGCACGATGCGCTGTCGAATGTGCAGACCCGACGAATAGGACTGCACATCCTTGATATGTCCCGTGGTCACCGAGGAGGTCTCGAAACCGGTCGGCCCCTCGACGTCGACGATGCGCCGACCGGCGATATTGCGCTTGAAGGTGCGCCGAGCCTCCTCCTCGATCTCCGCCCAGGCCGGGCCGGTGATCGGGGCGAGTTCGCGATAGAGATTGTTCACTGTCGTCTCCTGTTCAGGCTGCCGATTCCCAGGCTGCCGTCCGTGGGTGCTGAGGTGTCCGAATCTGTCGGGTCGTCGCTGTCTGTCGGTTCATCAGCGACCGGATCGTCGTCCGATCCGTCGTCGATGTCCGGTCCATCGACCTTCGCCGAGGCGGCTCCGCCGATCCCGAGTCCCGCCTCCGCGAGTTCCCCATCGGGATCGTCGAGGAAATCCTGGGACGGGACGAAGAACAGCCCTCCGGTCACCGCGGTCGAGAAGTCGAGGATCCGGTCGTAGGTGCCCACCGGGTCTCCGATGAACATGTTCGTAAGCATCTGCTCGGTCGTCGTCACGTCTGCTGCATAGGCGATGAAATAAGTGCCGTACTCCGCGGAGCCGACGGATCCGAAGACCATATTGTCGCGCACGATCTCCCGGTCGTTGCCGTCCTCGTCCTCGATCGAATTGAGCACGAGGTGCGAGTTCGGTGCTTTGTCCTCCTCGGCGAATTCGACGTCGGAGAGTTTGTGCCGCCCGAAGGCCGCTTCCTGCTCCTCGACGCTGAGTGCGTCCCAGGCGGCCATGTCGTGTGTGTACTTCTGAACGATCACAAAGGTGCTGCCCGGATAGCCCGGGGCGCCATCGCCGGGAACGGCTCCCACCTCGGCTCCTGCCCCGGCGGCGGCAGCGACATCGGGTCCCGCCTCGGCGGAATCCAGGATGGCCTCCGGGCCGGAATCCTGGGCGACGTCATCGGGGTGGCGGAACACGGCGTCGACGGCACCCTGGTCCTCGGGGTTCTCGGTGCCGTCGACGAAACCGAGGATGTCGCGTTCGTCGAAGTAACGGAAGCCGTGGACTTCGTCGGCTACGTCGACGGCGCCCTGCAAAGCATCGCCGATGAGTCGGGCGAGTTCGAAGCACATGTCGATGCGGCGAGCGCGGATGTGGAACAGCAGATCACCCGGGGTGGACGGTGCCGTGTGGACGTCTCCGCGCTGTTCGATGAAGGGGTGGAGACCCCGGGGGCGGGGCGCGGTGAACATGCGGTCCCAGAGGTCGGCGCCGATGCCCGTGACACAGCTGAGATCGGCTTCGCGGGAGCGGAAGCCGACGGTTCGAGTCAGCCCTGCGATCTCGGACAGGAAGTCCTTGACTCTGCTCTCGAATCCGGGGCGGACCGTGAGGACGAGGAAGATCGCAGACGGCGACGGCGGGACCAGCACCCGTTGCGGACTCTTCCCATTGGGGAATGCCTGTTGCCAGACGGTCACTGCATCATCTCCTCCGCTCGCGGCTTCGGCGCGGTGCACCTCGGGACACCAAGGTGACCTACGTCTCGGAGTCTACGCCTCACCAGGCGCGATTGGCCACGGTGCCCATACCGACTGTCGTTGAGAGCAGCTGTCGTCAGAAACAGCTGTCGACAAGACCGGCAGAGGCAGACGGGCACTGCCGCTGCATTCGCGTCGTAGACTCGAAGGGAAGCGAGCGAAAGGAACATCCTCCGATGTCCGGGAAGAAGAGCTCCGCCGAGAGCAGCGCACACATGGTCCGGGTCCGCCGCATCTACGACGAAGCGCAGACCTCCGATGGGACCCGGATCCTCGTCGATCGAGTCTGGCCGCGCGGTGTGAGCAAGGACAAGGCCGAACTCGACGACTGGGTCAAGGACGTCGCGCCCTCGACCGAACTGCGCAAATGGTATTCCCACGACCCGGAGAAGTTCGACGAGTTCGCCCGCCGCTTCCGCGAGGAACTGAAGAGCGATGAAGCCGAGCAGGCCCTCGATGAACTGCGCGAGCTCGCGCAGAAGGGGACCTTGACCCTGCTCACGGCGGCCAAGCGCGATGACATCAGCCAGGCCACCGTGCTCGCCGAGATCCTCAACGACGGCAAGAAGACGAGTGGCAGGAAGGCGAGCGGCAAGACAACCGGAACCACCAAGTCCGGAAGCAAGAAGGCGAGCTCCAAAAAGGACAGCGAATGAGCGAGATCACCCCTGACACCCGCGACTGGACCGATGTCCTCGCCGGCGGCTGCTCCGAGTGCGGCTTCACCGGCACCGAAGACCCGCCCGACGTCCCGACCACCCTCACCGAGGCGGCCGCCACCTGGCAGACGGTTCTGACCAGGGATGACGCTACCGAACGGCGCAGTCCGGACCGGTGGTCGGACATCGAATACGCCGCTCATATGCGCGATGTCCTCGACGAATTCCGCCGTCGCACCGAGCGCATGCTGGCCGAGACCGACCCGATCTTGGACAACTTCGACGGCGATGCGGTCGCCGTCGAATCCGACTATGCCCACGCCGATCCCGCCGAGGTGGCCCCCGCCGTGCGTACGGCCGCGGAGTCCTACGCCGGCCTCCTGTCCCAGGTCAGCGGGGAGGAATGGGAGCGTCAGGGTTTCCGCTCCGACGGTCACGCCTTCACCGTCGCCTCGCTCACGCTCTACGGACTCCACGAAATCCGGCACCACCTCGGCGACGTCGGGGCCTGAGGGCACAACCGAGACAACTGTCGAAAGGTGAAGCCATGTCATTGGAATGGGAACAGATCGTCATCGATTCGCCCGACCCATTCACGCTCGGGCGCTGGTGGGCTCGAGCGCTCGGCTGGGTGATCGTCGACGAGAACGACACGGAGATCGAGATCCGGCAGAATCCCGGTCGCCTGCCGGGAATCATCGTCGGCATCGACCGGGAAGAGAAGGTCGTGAAGAACCGACTCCACCTCGATTTCCGGCCCGATGACCGTGACGCCGAGGTGGCCCGCCTCCTCGATCTCGGAGCACGCCGTGTCGATGTGGGTCAGACCGGAGACGAACCCTGGGTCGTCCTCGCC
The DNA here is from genome assembly GCF_013168765.1 of Brevibacterium sp. CT2-23B. Taxonomy (NCBI): domain Bacteria; kingdom Bacillati; phylum Actinomycetota; class Actinomycetes; order Micrococcales; family Brevibacteriaceae; genus Brevibacterium; species Brevibacterium sp. CT2-23B. Next base: position 214,041 of record NZ_JABBYK010000005.1, read on the forward strand.
GACCCCGAAGGCAACGAATTCTGCATCCTCAACTCCTGATCGGGCCGAGAACGGCCGCAACACAGACCGAAGCCGGGCCGGAGACCAGGGCGTCGAAACCGTCACCACTGTTTTATTGGACACATGTGTCCAAAATGCTTTAGTCTCGTCACATGGGCAGGAAGAAGAGCTTCGACGAGCAGTCCGTCATCGATGCCGCCATCGCCGTGTTCAGCGAGCACGGCTATGCGGGAACCGATGTCGGACTGGTCTGCGAACGCGCGAACATCGGCCGCTCGAGCTTCTACAACACCTTCGACAGCCTCGACGCCGTCTTCCTCCGCGCCCTGCGTGACTACACGGCCACGGGCATCCCGCTCAGGGAGGAACTCGAGCACAGCCCCGAACCCGCACCCGTCCTGCTCATGCACCGCCTCGGCGGCGAGCTGAAGAAGCAGTGCGACGACGAGAACCGGACCGGGTGCCTGTCGGCGAACACGGCGGCCGAGCTCGGCCGCGAAGTCGATGCCGTGTGCTCGATCCTCGACCCCGACCGCGACGCGTGGCTCGACACCTACTCAGGCATCATCGAGCGCGGTCAGACCGCGGGCCATATCCTCGCTGACCTCGACCCCCGAATCCATGCCCCACTCATCCACAGCGTGCTCGCCGGCCTGCGCATCGCCGCCCGCGTCATGACCACGGAGGACGTCCTCGCCCAGGCCCGAGCCTTCGTCGCCGGACTGTGCACTCCGGCCGGCAAGGCCACCCTCGAAACCGGAGGTGCTCCAGGCGCCTCGACGAAAGGCAGCCCCACCCCATGACCACTTCACCACCGCCTTCTCTCAGGCCTCGGGTCCCCGGTCAGGTCTATCTGCTGGCCGCCGTGATCTTCTGCCTCGGCACCAGCGAATTCATGATCGCCGGAATCCTCGAACCCTTGAGCGCTGACCTCAGTGTGACGATCCCGCAGGCGGGCCTGCTCATCACCGGTTTCGCCGTCGGCATGATCGTCGGGGCACCGGCCATGACGCTGCTGACGCTGACCCTGCCCAGGCGAGCGACGATGATTGTCATGATCATCGGCTTCTCCGCCCTCCACATCCTTGCGGCGCTGTCACCGAGCTACGGACTGCTCATGGTCTCAAGGGTGCTGTCGGCCTTCGCCTGCGGCGGGTTCTGGGCCGTTGCCGCCGTCCACACCTCGGCCATCGCTCCCGCCGCCGTGCAGGGCCGCGCACTCGCCAGCCTCGTCGGCGGACTCACCGTGGCCAACCTCGTCGGAGTGCCGATGGGAACATGGATCGGCACCCAGTTCGGGTGGCGATCGACTTTCTGGGCGGTCGCCCTCGTCACCGCCCTAGCCGCCGTTCTCATCGCCGTGACCACCCGGTCGAGCGCGAAGTCCACCGACCCATCGAAGTCCACCGACCCAGACGAAGCAGAATCGCCTGCTCCCGCCGAGGCGGCCCCCAGCCTGCGTACGCTGCTGCGTGCCGAGATCGCGGCGTTCAAGGGACCCCGAATCTGGTTGGCCCTGGGCACGACGGCGCTGTTCCAGGCTTCGGTGTTCGCGTCCTTCTCCTACTTCTCCCCGCTGCTCACTCGGGTGGCCGGCCTGTCCGCGGACCTCGTTCCCGCAGTCCTCGCTGCCTTCGGCGTCGGTGCCTTCGTCGGTGTCGTCGTCGGCGGGCGCTTGGCCGACAGGAATATCTTCGGCAATATCGTCGGCAGCCTCACGGCTTTGGCGCTCAGCCTCGGCGCCCTGTGGCTGGTCGCGGACAATGCGATCCTTGCCGTCATCATGATCGTCCTCGTCGGCGCCAGCGGTTTCTCGATCGCCGGGGCGCTCAATGCCCGCGTCTTCCAGATCGCGACTCAGGCGCCGACCCTGGCCGCCAGCGTCAACACTTCGGCCTTCAACGTCGGCAATGCAGTGGGACCGGCCGTCGGCGCCTGGGTCATCGCCGCCGGGTTCGGCTTCCCCTCCACGGTCATCGCCGCCATCGTCCTCGCGCTCGCTGCACTCGTCGTGGTGGCCGTGGCGATCCGCGTCGAACGGACGTGGGCACGGCGATCAGAGCCCATCCTCGCCGAGGTGGCCTGCTAGTCCCAGCAGACCGTACAGCTTGTCCCAGCGGACCGTACAGTCCGGTCAGTGCTCAGCTCAGAGTCCCAGCCGGCTGCAGCCGTTCGCGCGCGTCCTTCCATGGCTTGACCCAGGTCATCTGTTCGGGAACCAGAGTCTCGCCGCAGGCGCTGCAGACCTCGCCCTGAGTCGTCTCCTGCCCGCAGGCTTCGTGGATGAGTCCCATATGGCCTCCGCCGGCAGGCAGTTCGGTGTGCTTCTCTGCCCACAGCGACAGCTGCTGCAGGATCGGCAGCAGATCGGCCGCGGCCTCGGTGGCCGCATAGCCCTGCCGGATCCGGGCCCCATCGGCGTAGTCGACCTTCGTCAGCAGCCCGGCCTCGATCATCCCGGACAACCGCCGGCTGAGCACGGCTTCGGAGATTCCGAGATTCTCACGCAGCTGATCGAAACGCCCCCGACCATGGAGGACGTCGCGGACGATGAGCAGCACCCACGGATCGCCGAGCACGTCGAGGGACCGCTTCACCGGACAGAACTCCTGCGACCAATCCGAACGCAAAGCCATCTCGACTACCTTTCTTCGACGAAGTCTGCTTATACTTCCCCCAGTATAACTTCTTTGAAGAAAGTTCGAGGGATCGATGTCGACCACTCCACCCGCGCAGCGGCGGCACCGCCGCGTCCACCCCGCCTGGTGGGTCGCTTCCGTCGCCTTCATCGCCCTGCTCGCTGCCGCCGGATTCCGGGCTGCTCCCGGAGCACTCATGGTCCCGCTCCATGCGGACTTCGGGTGGTCGATGAGCAGCATGTCCCTGGCCGTGAGCGTCAACCTGCTGCTCTACGGACTCACGGCCCCCTTTGCCGCGGCACTCATGGATCGCTTCGGCATCCGCCAGGTCGTGGCCGCGGCTCTGGCTCTCGTCGCCCTCGGCGCCGGAGGCAGCGTGCTCATGACCGCGTCGTGGCAACTGCTCATATTCTGGGGAGTGCTCATCGGGCTGGGCACTGGTTCGATGGCCCTTGTCTTCGCTGCCACCATCGCCGATCGCTGGTTCGTCGCCCGCCGCGGGCTGGTCATGGGCATCCTCACCGCCGGATCGGCCACCGGTCAGCTGATCTTCCTGCCGCCGGTCGCGACGATCGCCGAGTCCACGGGGTGGAAGCCGGCATCCCTGCTCATCGGCATCGCGGCGATGGCCGCCGTGCCGCTGGTCTGGTTCGTCCTCCGCGATCATCCCACTGACCTGGGCGTCCTGCCCTACGGTGCGGCTGATGCGAGCACGGATCGCCCGACCGACTTCAACGACGAGACCGAGCCTGAGGGCGACACCCCGACCACGGCGGAGTCCGCCCCGACCACGCCCGCCGAACGCCGCGGCACCGGTGCCGCCCGACGCGCCTTCGCAGGTCTCTTCTTCGCCGCCCGTCATCGCTCGTTCTGGGCCCTGGCCATCGCCTTCGCCATCTGCGGCGCGACGACGAACGGCCTCATCGGCATCCACTTCATCCCCTCGGCCCACGACCATGGGATGCCCGCCTCGACGGCGGCCGGCCTGCTCGCGGTCGTCGGGATCTTCGACATCGTGGGCACCGTGTTCTCCGGTTGGCTGACCGATAAATTCGATCCCCGGATCCTCCTCGTCGCGTACTACACGTTCCGCGGGGTCGGCCTGCTGCTTCTGCCCTGGCTGCTCTCGGACACGGTCCACCCGAGCATGATCCTCTTCATCGTCGTCTACGGCCTCGACTGGGTCGCGACGGTCCCGCCGACGGCCGCTCTGTGCCGGGAGATCTTCGGCGACAACGGCACCATCGTCTTCGGCTGGGTCTTCGCCGCCCATCAGATCGGGGCCGCCGCCGCGGCCTTCGCCGCCGGCGCCGTCCGTGACGCCTTCGGTGAGTACACCTACGCCTGGTGGGGCGGGGCGGCCATGTGCGTCATCGCCGCGGTCCTGTCGTTCGCGGTCAGACGCCGTCTGATCGATGATCGCAGGGAACCCGCCACCGCCGAGGCGGCCGCGTAGTCCCAGTTCAACCGAGATTCAGTCCTGTTCCTCCGGTTCCCACAGCTCGATCCGATTCCCTTCGGGATCGGTCACCCAACCGAAGCGTCCGATTCCGTCCATCTGCTGGGTCTCGTCGTCCACTTCGGCGCCGGCAAAGCGGAGCTGCGCGATCATCGCGTCGAGGTCGCCGACACGGAAATTCAGCATCGTCTGCTGCCGGTCCTGACCCTCCGGCCGCGTCCCGAAATAGTCGGTGTCGGCCTCGAAGAGTCCGATCACGGTCGGTCCGGCCGGCTGCTGCCACAATCCGTGATCACCGAAGTCGACGCCGAGGACGTCGCGGTACCAGGCCGTCATCGCCTCGGGGTCGGCCGCCCGCAGGAAGTATCCGCCGATTCCATTCACTCTCTCCATGTCCGAATCCTATGCCCGATCCCAATCCCAGGGATGGACTCAAGTGTCGCGGAATGTCGGGAGACTGTAGTTTGTTACAGGGCACAGATCGTCAACCCGTGAAAGGACGTTCCATGAGCAAGTTCGCTGTCACCAATGCCAACACCGGCGAAGTCGAGGAGGAGTTCGCCTCGGTTCCCAAAGAGGAGATTCCTTCCTACATCGATCGTGCCCACGAGGCACATCTGGCGTGGAAGGAGACGCCGCTGCATGAGCGCGCGGCGATCCTGCGCAAGTTCGCCGATCTCGTCGATGAGAATGCCGATGAGATGACCGACATCATCGGTCGTGAGATGGGCAAGATCAAGAAGCAGGGCCTCGGCGAGGTCGACAAGGTCGCCCGCACCGCCCGCTGGATGGCCGACAACGCCGCCACCCATCTGTCCACGACCCACCTGGCCGCCGCCGGTGCGGCCAGCAGCTATGTCGAGCACCAGCCGCTTGGCGTGTTGCTGGGCATCATGCCGTGGAACTTCCCGTACAACCAGATCGCCCGCTTCGTGCTGCCCAACCTCATGGTCGGCAACACGATCATCATGAAGCAGGCGTCGATCTGTCCGAAGTCCTCGCAGTACTTCGAGAACCTCCTCACCGAGGCGGGACTGCCGAGGGGCGTGTACCAGAACATCTACCTCGATTCCTCCCACGCCGAGGAGGTCCTCAAGGACTTCCGCGTCAAGGGCTTCTCACTCACCGGTTCCGAGGGTGCCGGTGCGTCGGTGGCCGCGATCGCCGCGAAGTACTACAAGCGCGCGGTCCTCGAGCTCGGCGGAAATGACCCGGCCGTCGTCCTCGACTCGAAGGACGTCGCCTCGGTGGCGCAGAAGCTCGTCGGGATTCGTCTGGCGAACGCCGGCCAGGTCTGCACCTCGCCGAAGCGCATGATCGTCGTCGATGAGCTCTACGACGAATTCGTCGCCGAGGCGGTCAAGGCCGCCGAAGCCATGAAGATCTCCGACTTCGACGACCCCGAGGTCGGCATGGGACCCGTGTCCTCCGAAGGTGCTCGCGACGAGATCATCGAGATGATCGAGAAGGCCGTGGCCGATGGTGCGACCCTGCACACCGGCGGCAAGAAGCTCGACCGCCCCGGCTGGTTCATGTCCCCGGCCGTGCTCACGGACATCGACCCGCACTCGGACCTCGGCTGCAACGAGCTCTTCGGACCGGCCGTGATGATCTACCGTGCCAAGGACGAAGAGGATGCTCTGCGTCTGGCCAATGATTCCGAGTACGGCCTCATGTCCTCGGTGTGGACCGACGATCTGGAGAAGGGTCAGGAGTTCGGCAAGAAGATCAACGCCGGCATGACGCTGATCAACAGCCACATGGAATCCGGACCGGAATACCCCTTCGGCGGCATCAACCGCTCCGGCTACGGACGTGAGAACGCTCAGTGGGCGTTCCAGGCGTTCACCAACGAACACCTCATCCGCGTCCACGTCTGATCAGTCGCACCTGTTCTCAGGTGGAATTGATCGGCTGAGTCCTGTGCCCTAGTGCAGGATCACCATCGCCGAGGCGGTCGAAAAGGCCCGATCGACAGCGAATTTCCGCTGTCGATCGGGCCTTTTCCTTTGGGCCAGCTCTGCCTCTGCGGTCAGAGTGAGTCAACTCAGGATGCAACTTCAGACGACCGACTCGGCATAGAGCGCCGAGACCAGTGGCGCGAGCTCCGGCGTCTCACGAGCTTCGGCGAGAGCGGATTCGAGCACACTGTCATGCGTCGGATGGGCTTCGGCGAGCAGCGTCTCACCGGCAGGGGTGAGTTCGGTGTAGATGCCGCGACGGTCGTCGGCACAGAGCACACGAGTGAGCAGCCCGCGGTCCTCGAGGCGAGTGACCAGCCGCGTCGTCGCGCTCGATGACAAGGCGGCGGCGCGGGCGAGTTGCCGCATGCGCATATGCCAGCCGTCCTGCCGGCTCAGCGCATCGAGGACGGTGAATTCGACCACGGAGAGGTCGTGCTCGCGCTGGAGACTGCGTTCGAGCTCGACCTCGATGAGTCCGTGCAGAGCAGCGAGCGTGCGCCAGCCCTTGGCCCGGATCTCCACCGCGTCGTCCCTGATGCCCACGTCATTCTCCTTGTTCTCGACGTCTCTCAAGGATACACCACTTGCGCGGATAAGACGCGTGTGCAACTATATTCATTGCGTCTGCAACTACTGCACACGCGCTCTATTGCACACGCACGTGATTTCGCGACCGCGGAATCCGCTCCCCACCGAAAGGTCTGCACCACCATGCCGCTCGCACTGCTCGCTCTCGCCATCGGCGGGTTCGGAATCGGACTCACCGAGTTCGTCATCATGGGCCTTCTGCCCGAGGTGGCCGCAGACTACGCGGTCTCCGAGACCGTCGCCGGATACCTCATCTCCGGCTATGCCCTTGCTGTCGCCATCGGAGCCATCGCGATCACCGTGGCGCTGAGCCGGGTCGATCGGAAGACGGCTCTCATCGGCCTCATGGTCCTCTTCATCATCGGCAACGGACTCTCGGCTCTCGCCCCGAGCTACGAGATGATGATGGTCGGACGCATCGTCGCGGCACTCTGCCACGGCGCCTTCTTCGGCATCGGCGCGGTCGTGGCCGCTTCCCTGGTGCCCGCGAACCGTCAGGCCGCGGCGATCTCGATGATGTTCGCGGGTCTGACCACGGCAAACGTCCTCGGAGTCCCCTTGGGCACCTTCCTCGGCCAGGCCGCCGGATGGCGGTCGACCTTCTGGACCATCGCGGTCATCGGCATCATCGCCCTCATCGGCATAGCCGTCCTCGTCCCCTCGATTCCGGCACGATCGGACGCGGCCTCGGGCATCCTCGGCGAATTCCGCATCTTCGCCTCCGGTCAGGTGTGGGCGTCGATCCTCATCACGATCCTCGGCTACGGGGGCATGTTCGGAGCCTTCAGCTATATGGCGTTCACGCTCACCGGAGTGACCGGCTTCTCCAGCGCCGCCGTCCCATGGCTGCTCGTCCTCTTCGGAGTCGGCCTCTTCATCGGCAACATCCTCGGCGGTCGGGCGGCCGATAAGAACCTCGGGGCGACCCTGCTCACCCTGCTCATCGGTCTCGTCGTCATCCTCGCAGTGTTCTCTCTGATCGCCGAGAACAAGGTCGCCACGATCATCGCGCTGGTGTTCATGGGCGGGTTCGGCTTCGCCACGGTTCCGGCCATGCAGATGCGCATCATGCGCCACTCCGGCGACGCGCAGACTCTCGGGTCAGGAGCGAACATCGCGGCCTTCAACGTCGGCAATGCCTTCGGGGCGTGGGTCGGCGGACTGACCATCGCCTCGGGCCTCGGCTATACCTCACCGCTGTGGGCGGGTGCGCTCGTCACCGTCGGCGGGCTCATCACCCTCCTCATCGCCGGACACGCGCGGGGAGGGGAATTGCGCCAGAAGGCAGTACACACCGAGGCCACCGCGGATCCCGAGTGGGAATCGCAGTCGGTCTGAGGCTCTGTCTGCCTCAGCCGACGCAGGGTGCGACGCGGATCGCGTCGGCGGCGTCGAGGGCGAGTTCGATGATCTCGTCGCCGACGCTGACCGCGATCGCCGAGGCGGCCGAGCTGATCGATCTCACCTGCAGCTTCGTGCCGATGACGATTCCACGATCGGTGAGGTAACGCAGCAGTTCAGGCGACCGGTCGGACACGCGCACGACCTCGACCTCGACGCCCGGGGCGGTCTCCTGCAGCCGCCGGCTCGGGAAATCGGCTGTGTGCCCGTCGGCATCGGGAATCGGATCGCCGTGCGGGTCACGCTGCGGGCTTCCCAACGCTGCGTTCATCCGTTCGAGCACGAGATCGGAGACGGCATGTTCGAGTCGATCCGCCTCGTCATGGACCTGATCCCAGGTCAGCCCCAGAGCCTCGACGAGGTAGGACTCGACGATGCGATGGCGTCTGACGATCTCGACGGCGATCTGCCGGCCCACATCGGTGAGCACGATCTGCCCGTAGGGTTCGTAGTCGATGTAGCCGTCGCGAGCGAGCTTCTTGAGGTTCGCCGACACCGTCGAGGCGGTCACTCCCAGCTGTTCGGCCATCTCGGTGGTGGCGGGGCGACCGCCGGGCCATTCGTAGGCCTTCCAGATGAGGGTGACATAGTCCTCGACCATGCGAGTGACAGAGGGGCGCGGCATGATCGTCATTCTACGCGCGGGTACCGGTCGACTTCGGGTCGGCGGACATTGTGACGGGCGGTTCGCGCTCCGGATCGGCCGCCTCGGCGGGGTCTGCACCGTCGTCACTGCGCTGCGGTCTGCGGAACGGGGCAGCGAGCGTGGGGAGGATGTCACTGCGGTGGAGGATAAGGAAGACGATCGCCAGCACCGCTTGGATCGCGGAGAGAACATAGCGGCCGGAGGTGTCCGTGACGAAGAACTGCACCCCGAAGAGCGCGGCGAGTCCCAGCGCTGGTGCCCAGTGGAAGCGCAGGGCCAAGATGATCGCCACACCGAGGAGGGTCTGCGTGGCCGTGAGCGTGAACTCCTCGATCTGCCGCCCGTCCAGAGGCAGCCCGAGACCACCCCCACCCGCGAAATGCGCGATCGGCAGGGAGCCGACGAGCAGGCTCCATTGGTTGACCTTCGAGGCGATGAGTGTGCCGATGGCGGCCCCGCCCATGCCGCGCAGGGCGAACATTGCGGCGATGATGAACTCGGGGGCCTCCGAGGCCAGCGGGGCCAGCCACTGGACGAGGAAGTAGCTGTCGATGCCCAACGCCGAACCCGAGGCCACGAGCGCCTCGGCGAATGGTTCGGCAGACAGCAGGATGATCGCTGCCGAGACGACGAACATCGTCACCACCGTGATCCGACGGGCCTTCTGCGGCATGGCGACGATGAGAGCCGCGGCGCCGACGAACTCCTCTTCGTCATCGCCGGCGGCCTGCCCGGCCCGCCACAGATAAGCGACGAAGATGAGCACGAGGGCTGAGCCGAACCAGATGGGGATGCTGCCGAGCAGCGGAATGGCGAAGGCGATCACACCGAGGATGACGAGGAAGCCGATGTCCATCCGGCTGCCCGAGTCGATGTGCAGGGAATGCTGGAAGGGGGACTTCGTCCGCTTGGCCATGCGGCGGGCGACGAGGAGGGCGATGATGACGACGAGCGGCCACCCGAAGCCGAGCAGCAGTCGGTTCGATCCGGTCATATTCGCCGCCGCGAAGTGCAGGTAATCCGGATCCGTTCCGGAGCGGAACGCGTAGTAGAGGTCCACGGCGTATTCCGGGAGGACCGCGATGAGGGCGAGCAGGGCGATCGCGAGGGCACCCGAGATGTCCTTCTGCGCCGCCTCGGCGGCCCAAGCCAGGAGGAAGGCGGCCGCGACGATGGCGGCGCCGAACGCGAGGAGCTCGAGAACCGGGGCGAGTTCGATGCCGGTGATGCGCAGCACCACGGCGGGTGCGGCGATGACGAGGCAGATCGCGATACGGCGGATGATTGCGGTGGGCATATCTCAAGACTTCCCGCCGCGAATCGGGTGTGTCTACGCACAACTGAGACTTAGACGCCTCCAACAATTCCGGCAGGCCCCGGGATCCGCTTGCTTCTGGGGATCACACGGCCCGCTGAGATGAAGTCGTGTGCCTCAGATCACCGGAGTTCGGAGAGTGCCGCGGCGAGGTATTTCGCGGAGGGGCCCGCTCCGACGTCGACGATGTCGGCGGGGGTTCCGGTCGCCACGACCCGGCCGCCGTCGTCACCGGCGCCGGGACCGAGTTCGACGACGTGGTCGGCGACTGCCACGACGCGCATATCGAGTTCGACCATGACGACCGTGTTGCCGGCGTCGACGAGGGTCTGCAGGTGCGCGACGAGCCGGTCGGCATCCGCGCAGTGAAGTCCGGAGGTGGGTTCGTCGAGCACGTAGAGAGTGTCGCCGCGCTGGGAGCGCTGGAGCTCGCTGGCGAGTTTGACCCGCTGCGCCTCACCGCCGGAGAGCTCGGTGGCAGGTTGGCCGAGGCGCAGATAGCCGAGGCCGACGTCGATGAGTGCGGTCAGGGAGCGCATGATGTCGAATTCGCCGGTGAAGAAGTCGTGGGCTTCCTCGACGCTCATCCCCAGGATCTCGGCGATATTGCGTCCGCGCCACAGGATCTCCAGGGTGCTCGACTGGAAGCGGGTGCCGTGGCAGTCGGGACACTCGGTGTAGACCGAGGGCAGGAACAGCAGCTCGACCATGACCGATCCTTCACCCTCGCAGGTGGGGCACCGTCCGCCGGCGACGTTGAAGGAGAAGCGACCGGGCTTGTAACCGCGCTCTCTGGCCTCAGGCGTCTCGGCGAAGCGGCGACGCACATGGTCGAACAGGCCCGTATAGGTGGCGACGTTGGACCGGGGCGTGCGGCCGATGGGCCTCTGATCGATGCTCACCACCCGTCGGACCCCGGTGAGTTCCCCGGTGACGGTGCCCTCAAGCTCCTCGGGTTCGTCGGTGAGCAGGAGCTCGTCATCATCGGACGCGGGTTCATCAGCAGTCGTAGAGGTGCCCAGCCGGTCGCCGACGATGGCCGGGAGCACCTGGCTGACGAGGCTGGACTTGCCCGAACCCGATACTCCGGTCACGGCGGTCAGCGAGCCCAGCGGCAGATCGAGGCTGATGTCGTGGAGATTGTTGCGGCGGATGTTCTCAAGGTGCATCCAGCCTCGCGGCTGCCGGGGTTCGTGGGGTTCGAGTCCACGTCCACCGAAGACATAGCCCCTGGTCACGGATTCGTCGATCTCGGCAAGTCCGGCCGTAGGTCCGCTGTAGAGGACGTCTCCGCCGCGTTCGCCGGCGCCGGGTCCGATGTCGACGAGCCAGTCGGCATGGCGCATGATGTCCACGGAGTGTTCGACGACGAAGAGGCTGTTCCCGCGGTCCTTCAACCCGTCGAGGATACCCAGCAGGGCATCCACGTCCTGCGGGTGAAGGCCGGCGGAGGGTTCGTCGAGCACGTAGACGACGCCGAAGAGGTCCGAGGTCAGCTGAGTGGCCAATCGCAACCGCTGCAGCTCACCTCCGGACAGCGTCGGTGTGGTCCGATCGAGTGAGAGGTACCCGAGACCGAGATCGACGATCGGCCGGAGCCGATCGATGAGACCCTCGCCGAGGCGGACGAATGCGGCGAGCTTGTCCGCCGCCGGGTGGTCGTCTGCCTCCGCAGCCACCTTCGCCGAGGCGACCTCATCGCGGAGGACGGACATGAGTTCATGCAGCGGCAGCGCGGAGAATTCCGCGATGTCGAGACCGGCGATCGTCACCGACAGAGCGTCGGGTCTGAGTTTCTTTCCGTGGCACACGGGGCAGGGACCGGCACTGAGGAATTCGGCGACGCGCCGTTTCATCCCGGCACTCTTCGTGTTCGCAAACGTGTCGAGCACGTACTTCCGGGCTCCGACGAAGGTTCCCGAGTAGGTCGGTTCGGCGCCTGCTGCGATCGCTTCGCGCGCCTCGTCCAGCGTCAGCCGGGAGTGGACGGGAAGGTGCGGAGTCTCTTCCGTGTAGAGGATCCAATCGCGGTGTTCGCGCGGCAGGTCCTGCCAGGGGACATCGACGTCGTAGCCGAGAGCGACGAGCACATCGCGCAGCTGGTGGCCGTGCCAGGCCTTCGGCCAGGAAGCGATCGCGCGCTCCCGGATCGTCAGCGTCGGATCCGGGACCATCTTGTCCTCGGGCACCTCGTAGACGCGGCCGATTCCGTGGCATTCCGGGCAGGCACCTTCGACGGTGTTGGTCGAAAAATCCTCGGCCAACAGCATCGACTGCCCCTCCGGGTACCATCCCGCCCGTGAGTAGAGCATGCGCACGAGGCTGGACACCGTGGTGATGCTGCCGACGCTCGAGCGTGCGCTACGCCCGCCGCGCTGCTGTTGCAGGGCGACGGCCGGCGGCATTCCCGTGATCGAATCGACGTCGGGGACCCCTGCCTGATCGATGAGCCGGCGGGCATACGGTGCCACAGATTCGAGGTAACGGCGTTGGGACTCGGCAAAGAGGGTGCCGAAGGCCAGGGAGGATTTGCCCGATCCGGACACTCCGGTGAACACGACGAGCGCATCCCGGGGCACGGTGAGATCGACGTTGCGCAGATTGTGTTCCCTGGCCCCGCGGACCCGCACGTCCGGCTGGATCTCGGTCGAGGATGTCGGAGCCGAGGGCACAGAGGAGGTCATGAGGTCACCGTACCAAGGTCGGAACCTCCGATCACCGAGGTGGCCGACGACAGAACCCCTCGTTCCGGGAAATTCGGAACGAGGGGTTCGATGTGCCTCAGTCGGCCGCTGTCATGGGCCGACCTTTATTCGGCGGGGCCGACCGTCATTCGGCGGGGCTGGCCTCGGTCGGTTCGACCACCTCGGCGGGGTACTCTTCCTGGTCCTCCGGCTTGCGGATGAAGAACGCGAGGACGATCGGGACGATCGCGATGACCGTCGCCAACAGGAACGCGGCGTGACCGCCGGGGGCACCCGCCTCGGGGACGGACTTGCCCTCCGCCTGACCCGAGTGCAGGGCCGCGGAGTAGATCGAGATGAGCAGCGCGGTGCCGGCAGCTCCCGCGACCTGCTGCAGGGTGTTGAGCGCTGCCGAACCATGGGAGTACAGGTGGCGCTCCAGCGATCCCAGCGAGGCGGAGAACAGCGGGGTGAACGATGCGGCCAGGCCCAATGACATGACGATCTGGACGATGATGAGCAGCCAGATCGGCGTTCCCACGCCGGCCGTCGAATACGCGAACATCGAGGACGCGATCATGATCGTGCCGGGCACGAGGAGCGTCTTCGGTCCGCGGGCGTCGTAGATCCGACCCATCACCGGTCCGAGCAGACCCATGATCACCGAACCGGGCAGAAGTACGAGACCGGACTGGGTGGCACCGAGTCCGACGACGCTCTGCAGGTACAGCGGCAGCAGGGAGAACGTGCCGAACATGGACAGGGCGACGACGGCCATGATGATGACCGAGAAGACGTAGTTCCGCGAATTGAACACACGCAGGTCGAGTAGGGCGCGATCGCCCTTCTGCAGGACGAGCTGACGCCACACGAAGAGCGCGAGGAAGACGACTCCGCCGCCGATCGTCGCCCAGGCCAGGGTGCTCGTCGATCCGCCGCCCGCCTCACCGCCGTGGCCTCCGCCGAACTGGCTGAGGCCATAGACGATGCCGCCGAAGGCGAAGACGGACAGAACGATGGAGATGACATCGATCGGGGCGTGCGTCGACTCGCCGAGGTTGGTCATCCACTTCGCGCCGAGTGCCAGTGCGATGAGCGCGATGGGCAGGATGATGCCGAAGAGCCAGCGCCAGCCCAGCGAATCGAGGACGATGCCCGACATCGTCGGTCCGATGGCCGGGGCCAGCGAGATGACAAGGCCGACTCGACCCATCATCCGACCGCGCGAATGCGCCGGGACCACGTTCATCATCGTGGTCATCAGCAGGGGCATCATGATGCCGGTTCCTGCGGCTTGGACGATCCGTCCGATGAGGAGCAGCAGGAAGCCCTGCGAAACGAGGCAGATGAGCGTGCCCGCAGAGAACAGGATCATCGCGGCCAGGAAGATCTGGCGGGTGGTGAAACGCTGCAGGAGGAAACCGGTCGTCGGAATGACGACGGCCATGGTGAGCATGAAAGCGCTGGTCAGCCACTGGCCGAGCTCCGGAGGGATGTCGAGGGCCTTGTTGAGTTCGGGAATGGCGATGGCCATCGTCGTCTCATTGAGAATGGCCACGAAGGCAGCCACCAACAGCAGCCAGATGACCTTCATACCGGCGGGGTCGATGGTGTCGTTATGCTGTGTCTGCGCGTGTGCGGGTGAGCTGTCGCTGGACAAGACGGTGCTCCGTTCGGATGTGTCTGAGGGGCCCGGGATGTGGGCGGAGGTCGCACGCAGATGCCGAATCGACGCGCAGACGAAAGTGTCAACAGCATCTCAGACTAACGTATTCCCGAATACCTCCGACAGTGGGGAGAACCCGAAATCGCGGCGATCTTCGTCACTGCTCGCTCGGTCTCCTCAGCAGGTGTCGTATCGGTACCCATGATCGCCTGCGGCGACGAGATCGCGGTCGCGCAGGATCATCAGCGGCGGACGATCCGGGACGGTGCAGGCGGCGGCGAAGTCCAGCCCCGCCTCGGCGAGGGTGTCGGGATATTCGATGGCGAGGACACGATCGCCGTAGATCTCGGTGTACGCAGTGCATTCGTCGAAGGCGGCGCATTCCTCGGCCACGGCGAAGTCGAAGCCGAGCTGAGAATGCGCGGTGTCGGCGAGCTCGGCGGCGTTCTTCTGTGCGACCGACAGACCATGGGCGTGGGCACGGTCGACATACGCGGCCGCGAGTTCCAGGGCACCGGTTCGGTCGATGTCGGGGAATCGGTCGGCCGTGTCGAGATTGTCGATCTCCACGGCGTCGAATCCGGATTCGGCGCAGCCGTCGATGACGGGTCCGATGACATCGAGGATCTGGGATCGTCGGTCTGCGGTCGAGGGGTCGAGGATGTGTTCGTCAGGCCAATCCGGGTCGACGACCAGGTCACCGACGGCATCGTGGAGCAGCAGGTCAGCGTGGTCGCGCCAGTCCGCAGCTTCGTCAGGTTGGGTCTGGAAGCCGTTGACGTAGCAGACGGAGTAGGCCCCGGTCAGCGGCGCGGCACTCGCGTCGCGGACGACGATATCGATGCGGCCCCGCGAATCCGGCAGCGAGTCATAGGATCCGCCGAGCTGGTAGTCGAAGGTTCCTGACGTCGGCAGCGAGGGAGCTCCTGAGGTCGGCATCGTCGATGGCGGCGAAGCGTTCGCTGAACAGCCGCCCATTGCCACCGCAATGCCGATGGCGACCGCGGCCGCCATCCACCGCGGTGAAATCGGGCTCAGCAGAGGTCTCATGGAAACACTGTAGACGGAGGCGGCCGGCATCGATGTCGCGGCGGAGTTCACACTCTCTTCGATTCGACGTATCGGATGTTCACTTAAGCGCTGTTAACGTCGGCAGAGGAGACGACCCGTCACCGAGGCGGATCGTCTCCTGGAAAGTCACTACCAGTCACACAGTCAAGCGGAACGAACGGATGAGAATGACTCTGAAGAACGTCACCACGAAGACCATGACAGCTGCGATGATCGCCGGAGCCGCCGTGCTCGGCTCCAGTTCGATCGCCTCCGCCGCCCAGCCGGCGGCACCGCCCGCCGCTTCCGCGGGAGCCGCCTCCGCCGCAGCCGAGAACTCGGCTGCGGACTCCGGCACCGCCTCGGCGAGCCCGGAGGCGGAGAAGAAGTTCTCGAACATCGGAGACTTCCTCAAGCACTACAAGGGCCAGTCGCTGGCGAACTCGCAGGGCGGCTACCAGGGAGAATGCGTCAGCCTCATCTCCCGGGCCCTCGAAGAGGTCCACGGCGTCGACCACGGAGCGTGGGGCAACGCCGTCGACTATCAGGCAGGCGGCTCCGGCGGTGACAAGATGAAGGCGAACGGCTTCACCTGGCACACCGACCAGAAGTTCAAGAACGGCGACATCCTCGTCTGGGGAGACGGCGACAACACCACAGCCTACGGTCACATCGGCATCTACTACGAAGGCCAGGTGTGGCACCAGAACTTCAACGGCGACCGCAGCCTGCACACCTATGACGGCCTCATCGACGGCTACTTGGGCTACTGGCGCGCCTGATAGGTTTTCGCAATGACGAAGGCTCCGAACCACATTGGTTCGGAGCCTTCGTTCTACGAGTGCTGTCTCAAAACTACTCGAGTGGAGGTAAGGGGACTCGAACCCCTAACCCTCTGCTTGCAAAGCAGATGCGCTACCAATTGCGCCATACCCCCGAAACGGGTTCACACCCTCACACCGAGTCGGTGTGTTCGGACCATTCGGCTTGGGCACTCTGGTTCTGGTGCCGCCACCCGAAGAACACTCCCAGTCCCACTAACGTGAGACCGCTGAGAATCCATCTTCTCATGATCCTCCTCGAAAGGAAATCCTGTTGTGACAGGACGTGGGCCTACCTGGACTTGAACCAGGGACCTCTTCGTTATCAGCGAAGCGCTCTAACCGCCTGAGCTATAGGCCCTCATCGGGTGAACCCGAAGTAAAACAATACCCATCGACCGCAGCTAAACACAAATCGACGCCCAGTGACCCCTCTCACACCCTCCCAGAACTACCTGACGGCGGCCCAGCAACCTCGCGCGAGGTTGCTGGGCCGCCGTCAGGTAGCAATTAGTCGTCGGTGAGGGTGAGGCTGAATCCGCCGGCGATGAGGGAGCCGATGTTGTAGATGAAGGCCGCAAGCGTCGACAGCGCCGTCATCAGCACGATGTTGATGACCGCGATGATGAAGCCGGCCGCGACGACTCGGCCGAAGCCGAAGATGCCGACGATCCGCTCGGCCGACTCTGCGCCGGCGAGCTCGCTCATCGTCGATTCGAGGCCGCTCATCACACCGGTCGCCTGCAGCACGACCCACAGGACGATGAAGGCGACGATCGTGGCGATGCCGATCGCCACGGACATGAGGAACGACATCTTCATGACCGACCACGGGTCGACCGCGGAGACGGTGAGGCGGACGGTGCGGGGGCCCTTTTTCTTCTTGCCCTTCCCGCTGTCGACCATGTTCTTCACACCCATCTTCACGCTGCCGGAGCTCGCGCGGACGGTGTTCGCGGCATTTCCCATCACCGAGGTGGCGCCGCGGTTGCCGCCGCCCGATCCCTGGGAGCCCGATCCCTGTGAACCGGAAGTCGGTGCGCCGGATCCCTGCGAACCGGTCTGAGCACCCGATCCCTGAGATCCGGTGTGTGCCGACGGCGTCGAGCCCGCCGAGGGTGCCCGGTTGGGCTTCGGCGAGGCCTTCGGAGCGGGAGGTGCGACGACGGTGGCGTTCTGGCTGTTCGGTCCCGAAGAGCCGCGACCGGGGCCGGATCCCTGTTTCGCGCCGGTTCCCGACCCGGAGTTCGAGCCTGAACCGCTTGCCGCAGCCGACTTGTCGTCCGACTTCGACGATCCGGCCGTCAGACGGGTCGAGCCGCTCGACGTGCGTATGATCTTGCCTGAGCCTGGCTGTTTGCTATCGCTCACTCTTCCACATCCTCGTTGCCGGTCTGAGGCTCTGCGACCTCACCTTCCGGGACTTCGGCATCGTCTTCGCTTTCGATCTCGTCTTCGACCTCGGCTTCGGGCCCACGGGTCACTGCGATAATACGATCTTTCTTATCCGGTTTCGCGAACACCACACCCATGGTGTTGCGTCCCTTCGCCGGAACTTCATCGATGCTCGACCGAACGATCTTACCGCGCTCCATGACCACGAGGACCTCCTCACCGTCTTCGACGATGAGTCCGCCTACCAAGTCTCCGCGCTGTTCGGTGATCTTCGCAACCCGGATTCCCAGACCGCCGCGCCCCTGCAGACGGTACTCGTCGACCGGGGTGCGCTTGGCGAACCCGGCTTCCGTGACGACGAAGACGTAGGTGTCCGGCCGAACGACGTCCATCGTGAGCAGCTCGTCGTCGTCCTTGAACTTCATACCTGTGACGCCACCGGTGACTCGGCCCAGGGGACGGATCGACTCGTCATCGGCGGCGAAGCGGATCGACATGCCCTTGCGCGAGATCAGCAGCAGGTGATCCTCAGCACCGACGATGCGGGCCGAGACCAGCTCATCGGGCTGACCCTTGTATTCGCGCAGGTTTATGGCGATGACACCGCCGGTGCGGTTCGAGTCGTACTCGCTCAGGCGGGTCTTCTTCACCACACCGGAACGAGTGGCGAGGATGAGGAAGTCGGCTACTTCGTAGTCCCGGATCGACAGCACCTGTGCGATCGTCTCACCTGGTTGGAGGGCGAGCAGGTTCGCTACGTGTTGGCCCTTGGCGTCCCGTGAGCCTTCGGGCAGCTCATAGGCCTTCGCCCGGTACACGCGACCGGTGTTCGTGAAGAACAGCAGCCAGTTGTGGGTCGAGGTGACGAAGAACTGTTCGACGACGTCGTCGCCGCGCAGTGCCGCGCCCTTGATGCCCTTGCCGCCACGGTGCTGGGCCCGGTAGAGGTGAGTCTGGGTCCGCTTCGCGTAACCGCCGCGGGTGATCGTGACGACGACCTCTTCCTCGGGGATGAGGTCCTCCATGGACACATCACCGTCGAATCCGGCGAGGATCTTCGTCCGGCGATCGTCACCGTAGCGCTCGACGATCTCGTCGAGTTCCTCGGACACGATCTCACGCTGGCGAGCCGGGGTTGCCAGGATGTGGTTGTACTCGGCGATCTGCTGCTCGATCTTCTCGGCCTCTTCCTGGATCTTCAGTCGCTCCAGTGCGGCCAGTCGGCGCAGCTGCAGGTCGAGGATCGCATTGGCCTGGAGTTCGTCGACCTCGAGCAGCTCCATCAGTCCGCTCCGCGCCTCGTCCGAGGACGGGGAGCGGCGGATCAGGGCGATGACCTCGTCGAGGGCGTCGAGGGCCTTGAGGTAGCCGCGCAGGATATGCGCGCGTTCTTCGGCCTTGCGCAGACGGAACTGCGTGCGACGGACGATCACTTCGATCTGGTGCTTGACCCACAGACGCAGGAAGGAGTCGATGCTCAGCGTGCGCGGCACGCTGTCGACGAGGGCCAGCATGTTCGCGGAGAAGTTCTCCTGCAGCGACGTGTGCTTGTACAGGTTGTTGAGCACGACCTTGGCCACGGCATCGCGCTTGAGCACGATGACCAGGCGCTGACCGGTGCGGCCCGAGGACTCGTCGCGCAGGTCGGCGATGCCGGCGACCTTGCCGTCCTTGACGTAGGAGGCGATCTTCGCAGCCAGGGTGTCCGGGTTGACCATGTACGGCAACTGAGTGACGACGAGGCAGGTCCGGCCCTGGATCTCTTCGACCTCGACGACGGCGCGCTGGGTGATCGATCCGCGACCGGTGCGGTAGGTGTCCTCGATGCCCTTGCGACCGAGGACCGTCGCGCCCATCGGGAAGTCGGGTCCCTTGACGATGCCGAGGAGGGCCTCGAGCGCCTCTTCCTTGCTCGCCTCCGGGTGGGACAGCAGCCACTGTGCGCCCTGGGCGACCTCACGCAGGTTGTGGGGAGGAATGTTCGTGGCCATACCCACGGCGATGCCTGCCGAGCCGTTGACCAGCAGGTTCGGGAACCTGGAGGGCAGGACCATGGGTTCCTGGTTGCGGCCGTCGTAGTTGTCCTGGAAGTCGACGGTGCCTTCTTCGATGTCCCGGACCATCTCCATGGCCAGAGGCGCCATCTTGCACTCGGTATAACGCGGTGCGGCCGCTCCGTCGTCGCCCGGGGAGCCGAAGTTGCCCTGACCGGCCACGAGCGGGTAGCGCATCGTCCACGGCTGCACGAGGCGGACCATGGCATCGTAGATCGCCGTGTCACCGTGCGGATGGTACTGGCCCATCACGTCGCCGACGACGCGCGAGCACTTGGAGAAGTTGCGGTCGGGGCGATACCCGCCGTCGAACATCGCGTAGAGCACGCGGCGGTGGACGGGCTTGAGTCCGTCACGGACGTCGGGCAGGGCACGTCCGACGATCACGCTCATCGCGTAATCGAGGTACGACCTCTGCATCTCGAGGTTGAGATCAACCTGTTCGATCCGGTTGATTTCTGTTCCGATATCGTTCTCGTCGGCCAATGTGGGCTCTTCCCTTGTGTTCGAACCGTGTCCGGCTGGATCTCAGCCGTGTGCGGCGGCGATTGGTGCGTGCAAAGAATGGGGGCGGTGCATCCGGTCTCCCACCCTCACCGAGGCGGCTGCCCCGGTGAGGACGGACGATCAGATATCGAGGAAGCGGACGTCCTTCGCGTTCTCCTGGATGAAGCGGCGACGCGAATCCACGTCATCGCCCATGAGGACGGTGAAGATCTCGTCGGCAACGATCGCATCGTCGAGCGACACCTGCTTGAGCAGCCGGTGGTCGGGATCCATCGTCGTCTCCCACAGCTCCTCGTAGTTCATCTCGCCCAGACCCTTGTAGCGCTGGATCGCGAGATCCTTGGGCAGTCGCTTGCCGGCGGCCCGCCCGGTCTCGAGCAGTCCGTCGCGTTCCTTGTCGGTGTAGGCGAACTGGTGCGGGGCGTTCGACCACTTGATGCGATAGAGCGGCGGGGTGGCGAGGTAGACGTAGCCGTGCTCGATGAGCGGCTTCATGTACCGGAAGATCAGCGTCAGCAGCAGGGTCGTGATGTGCTGACCGTCGACATCGGCGTCGGCCATGAGGACGATCTTGTGATAGCGCAGCTTCTCGAGATCGAACTCCTCACCGATGCCGGTGCCGAAGGCCGTGATCATCGCCTGGACCTCGTTGTTGCCCAGCGCACGGTCGAGTCGAGCCTTTTCGACGTTGAGGATCTTTCCGCGCAGCGGCAGGATAGCCTGAGTGTTCGGATTGCGGCCCTGAGTCGCCGAGCCGCCGGCCGAGTCACCCTCGACGATGAAGACTTCAGAGATCGACGGGTCCTTCGACTGGCAGTCCTTGAGCTTGCCGGGCATACCCGAAGACTCGAGCAGTCCCTTGCGGCGAGTGGCCTCACGAGCCTTGCGAGCGGCCAAGCGGGCCTGGGAGGCCTGCAGCGCCTTGCGCACAACGTCCTTGGCCTGGGCCGGGTTCGACTCGAACCAGTGTCCGAGTTCGTCGCGGACCACGCGCTGGACGAAGCCCTTGACCTCGGAGTTGCCGAGCTTCGTCTTCGTCTGCCCCTCGAACTGGGGATCGCCGAGCTTGACGGAGATGACGGCCGTGAGACCCTCGCGGATGTCATCGCCGGTGAGGTTCGGGTCCTTGTCGCGCAGCAGCTTCTGGTCCTTCGCATACGCATTGACCAGCGAGGTCAGAGCCGTGCGGAAGCCCTCCTCGTGGGTGCCGCCCTCATGGGTGTTGATGACGTTGGCGTAGGTGTGGACGGACTCGTTGTACGACGTCGTCCACTGCATCGCGATCTCGAGCGCGAGAGTCTGTTCGCCCTCTTCGGCTTCGAAGACGATGACATCAGGGTGGACGAGATCGGCCTTCTTCGTCGAGTTGAGGTACTCGACATAGTCGAGCAGACCGTTCGCGTACTCGTAGGTGACGGTGCGCGGCTTCCACTCGGTCGCCTCGTCCTCGTCGATCTGGACATCGCCGTCATCGACTTCGTTGTGGCGCTCATCGGTGAGGCTGATCTTCAGGCCCTTGTTGAGGAAGGCCATCTGCTGGAAGCGCGCACGGAGGTACTCGTAGGAGAAGTCCGTGGTCTCGAAGATCGAGCCGTCCGGCCAGAAGGTCACGGTCGTGCCCGTCTCATCGGTGGTTTCGCCGCGCTGCAGTTCGCCGTTGGGCACACCACGGTCGAAGTCCATCGTCCACACGTAGCCGTCGCGCCTGACCTCGACCTCGAGTCGTTCGGACAATGCGTTGACGACGGTCGAACCCACACCGTGGAGACCGCCTGCCACGGCGTATCCGCCGCCGCCGAACTTACCGCCGGCGTGGAGGATCGTGAGGATCACCTCGACGGTCGGCTTGCCTTCCGTCGGGTGCATCGCCACCGGCATTCCACGGCCGTCATCGGCGACACGGACGCCTCCGTCGGCGAGGATGGTGACCTCGATATGATCGCAGTAGCCGGCCATCGCCTCGTCGACCGAGTTGTCGACGATCTCCTGAACGAGGTGGTGGAGACCACGTTCCGAGGTCGAACCGATGTACATGCCGGGCCGTTTCCGGACTGCCTCGAGACCCTCGAGAACAGTGATGTCGCCGGCATCATAATGAGGCTGATCCTCGGTCGTCATATGACTCCTTGTTCGGATGGTCGCTATCAGCTCCCCATTCTACCGCGCCGCACGCTGAAATGCCCGTAAGCGGCCTGTGAAGGCATATTTCCCGAATTTTCGTGCCGCAGATGTACCCCCGGACAGGTGAGGTAGCGGCTATGGCCGTTTAAGGCCCTCTGTGTTCTTCTCAGAAATACAGGGATTCTTCCCGGAATTTCGCCGAGGCGGCTGCCCACTTCACCCGAATGTGTCCCGGGGTCCGCGGCCGGCCACCGATCGTCGACCGCGTTTGAAGCTGCGTCCCTGTGGCCCCTTGATCTCGATCTCGGTGATCGTCGCCGAACCCAGCCCTTCCTCGAGTCTGCGCAGGATCGTCGGTTTGAGCACCCGCAGCTGGGTCGCCCAGGTCGTCGAGTCTGCGGCGATGACGAGCAGGGGAGGAGAGAAGTCGACGGGCGTCGCGTGCTGGGCCACCTGGGGTCCGACGAGGTCGGGCCACCGGCCGAGCACCTTGCCGATGTCGAGTGAGGACGACCAGCCGCGGTCCGTGATGAGCGACCCGAGCACTGATGACACGGTCTTCGGGTCACGGCCGTCTCGACCCGACCCCGAGTAGACGGCTTCGCCGCGCAGGCGGGAACGGCGACGGCTGCGGACGAACTTCGCTTCGGTCACCTCCATCCGTCGGACTCGGTCGAGGGCTTCGAGCGCGGCGACGGGAGTGGAGTAGTCCCGGTCGATGCCGCTCATGATGCGCCGCTCTGCAGAAGTCGGGACTGGTCGATCCGGATTCCTTCGAGGCCATCGGGCAGATCGGAGTCGACGGCCGCGGTGATGAAGACCTGTTCAGCCGATGTCACTCTGGACGCCAGACGCTGACGCCGACCGGTGTCGAGTTCGGCGAAGACGTCATCGAGGACGAGGATCGGCTGTTCAGCGGCGCTTCCGGCATCGGCGGAGAGCAGGTCCCAACCTGCCAGCTGCATGGCCAGCGCCAGCGACCAGGTCTCTCCGTGAGAGGCGTAGCCCTTCGCCGGATGGGTTCCGATCATCAGGGACAGATCATCGCGACCGGGTCCGTGCAGGGTCAGTCCGCGCTCGATCTCAGTCGTGCGGCGACGATCGAGGGCCGCCAGCAGCAGCTCCTTGCAGTCGGCAGCGGATGCTGCCTGCGAGTAGTCGATGCGCGAATCGTAGGCGATGTGGGCGCCTTGCCGTTCCAGCCGGGCATCGGCTGCGATATAGGCGAAGTTCGTCTGCAGCGGTTCGACGATATCGGCGAGGATCCGCTGTCGCCCGAAGACGAGTTCGGCAGCTGAGTCCGCATAGGCCATGTTCCAGATGTCGAGTGTCGCCTCGAGGCCGGGATCGCGGTCCTCGCGGAGCCGTTTGAGCAGAGCATTGCGCTGTTTGAGTGCCCGTTCGAAGTCCGTGATGATCGAGGCGAAACGTGGATTGCGCGCCACGACGAGCGTGTCGATCCACGACCGGCGTTCGGCCGGTTCACCGCGGACCAGACTGAGATCCTCGGGAGCGAAGACGACGCAGGAGACGAGGCCGAGGATGTCCTTGAGCTTCACCGCATTGCGGTTGACCCGGGCCCGGTTGGCACCTTTGGCCTGGATAGTCACCTCGACGGTGGCATGCCGCTGATCCCGGTTGACCAGTGCGGACACCGTTGCGGCCGGGCGCCCCTCGAGGACGAGCGGAGCGTCGAAGGCCACCCGATGGGAGCGCTGATGAGCGAGGTACCCGATCGCCTCGACGATATTGGTCTTCCCGGTCCCATTGTCGGCCACGAATGTGGTGACTCCGGGTGAGAACTCGAGGTCGAGTTCCGGATACGACCGATAGTCACGCAGGGAGAGTCGGGATATCCACATTCAGATGCGCGTGGGCATGAGCAGATAGCGATAGGACTCGTCGGCAGGACCGTCGAGTTCCTTCTGCCCGGAGATGATGACCGGCTTCATCGGCTGCGTGAAGGAGAAGTTCACGTACGGGCTCTCGACAGCGGCGAGACCTTCGGCGATGTAGTGCGGGTTGAAGCCGACGGTGATCTCGTCGCCCTGGAGGGTGGCTTCGACGGCTTCAGAGGCCTGAGCGTCGTCACCGGTGCCGGCGTGGAGGGTGAGCATGCCGTCGGTGACCTCGAAGCGCAGCGGGGTGTTGCGTTCTGCCACGAGTGAGACGCGGCGAACGGCTTCGCGCAGCACGGCTGTCTCGACGATGGCATGGATCGGAACCGAATCCGGGAACAGCGACCGGACCTTCGGATACTCGCCCTCGATGAGCAGCGAGGTGGTGACTCGACCCGCCGAGGTGAAGGAGATGAGGTCCTTGCCAGCATCGGTGCTCAGGCCGATCGTGACATCGCCGCCGAGGGACTTCGAGACATCGGAGAGCGTGCGTCCGCGCAGCAGAGCCACGGCCGAGACGTCGGGGCGTCCCGGGTTCCAGGTGAACTCGCGAACGGCCAGACGATAGCGGTCGGTGGCGAGCATCGTGACCTTCTCGCCCTCGATCTCGACTCTCACGCTGGTGAGGATCGGCAGGGTGTCGTCCTTCGAGGTCGCGATCGTGACCTGTGAGACGGCGTTCTGGAACTCACCGGCCGAAACGGTGCCCGAGTCGTCGGGGATCTGCGGCAGCGCGGGGTATTCGGCCACAGGCATCGTCATGAGTGAGAAGCGCGAGGATCCGCAGGTCACGTCGACCTTCGCATCGATCTGTTCGAGGGTGACCTCTTGGTTCGGCAGAGCCTTGGAGATGTCGGCGAGCAGACGTCCGGAGACGAGGACCGTTCCTGCGGAGGCGACGTCGGCAACGATCTCGACGCGGGATGAGACTTCGTAGTCGAAGACGGCCAGACGCACTGTGCCGCCGGCTTCGGCGGTGATGAGAATACCGGTGAGGACCGGAGCGGAAGGACGGTTGGGCAGAGTCTTGGTCGCCCAGGCAACAGCGTCAGCGAGAACGTCGCGATTGACTTTGAACTTCAAGGGGGATGCTTCCGCGTTCACTTTACTCCTTCGGGGTGGCCACCCGACCTGCACTGGGCATCTGGCACGAGATTCCGGGTTGCGAGTCACAGGCTCGATACTGCTCGGAAAACTTTACACAGCCTATCCGATTTGTGCCCACCTCAGGAGTGCCGGCCGAAAAGGGATGCCAGGGGTGCTCAGCGAGCGAATCTCGCATTCGAGAATCAGCCGAGACCCTGTGTTCGAATATTCTGCAGGTCCATGACTCTCTCGACCTCGAGCTTGTGAGCTCGAAGCTCATCCACCGCAGCAGTCGGTGGCGGTCGCCCTCTTAAGAGTTGAATTCACTTGGTAGAAGTATCAGCACATGTGGACACTGTGGACAAGTGCCGCTTACCCCAGAGTAATCAAGGGTTCTGAGCCATTATGGGCTTGTGGATGCCATGTGCACCGTGACCGAGGCGTCGGTGGGCGCTTGGGTAAACACAAGCATGTAGTTCACATCTTTCCACCCGTGGAGCAGTTCTGTCCACCGTTCTGTCCCCAAGCTGTGAGCAATTGTCCCCAGGGTTATCCACAGATGTGTATGACGTCTTCTATAGGCGGTGCTGTTGTTTAATGCGGTTTGTGAGTTCGGTGACCTGGGTGTAGACGGCCCGTCGTTCGGCCATCTGAGTTCGAATCTTCTTGTTCGCGTGCATCACGGTGGTGTGATCGCGTCCACCGAACGCCTGTCCGATCTTCGGCAGGGAGAGATCGGTGAGCTCACGGCACAGATACATAGCGATCTGTCTGGCCGTCGTCAGAGTCCTGGACCGGGAGGTTCCGCACAGGTCATCGAGGGTGAGGCTGAAGTAGGCAGCGGTCTGGCCCATGATGTCCGCGGCCGTGACCGCAGGGGTGTCATCGGGGGTGATGAAGTCCTTGAGGACGGTCTCGGCCAAGGAGACGTCGATCTGCTGATCGTTGAGGTTGGCGAATGCCGTGACCCGGATGAGAGCGCCTTCGAGTTCGCGGATGTTCGAGGACACACGGGAGGCGATGTATTCGAGGACATCGTCGGGAACATCGAGCTGCTCGGCTGCGGCCTTGCGGCGCAGAATCGCGAACCGAGTCTCCATATCCGGCGGCTGCACGTCCGTGAGCAGACCCCATTCGAATCGGGAGCGCAACCGCTCTTCGAAGCCCTTGAGCATCTTCGGCGGCTGATCGGAGGTGATGACGACCTGTTTCGCCTCATTGTGCAGAGCGTTGAACGTATGGAAGAACTCTTCGACGGTCGCATCCTTGCCCTGCAGGAACTGGATGTCGTCGATCATGAGGATGTCGACCTCACGGTAGCGGCGCTGGAATGCCGGACGCAGAGCATTCGAGGTCTTCGATGAGCCGATCGTATTGATGAAGTCGTTGACGAACTCTTCGCTGGAGACGTACTTCACTCGGATCTCCGGGAACAGCTGAGTCGCGTAGTAGCCGATCGCATGGAGCAGATGGGTCTTGCCCAATCCCGAGTCCCCATAGATGAACAGAGGATTGTAGGCCTTGGCCGGTGCCTCGGCGACAGCGAAGGCCGCTGCATGGGCGAACCTGTTGGAAGCGCCGATGACGAATGTGTCGAAGGTGTACTTCGGATTGAGCTGAGCGACGCCGGGAGCATCGACGGGCGGGCCCATCGGGGCGGCGGTCGCCTCGGCGATCTTCATCTCACGGTCGGTCATCCCGGAATCGTCGGGAGCCTGCGGCTGCGAGGCGGGCGTCTGCGATGCCGGCGGTGCCGATGCCTGCGCCTGCGGCAACTTAGTATCCGAGGTCTGTGCGGCCGGCTGGCCCTGGTTCGGCTGGGCGGAATCGGGGGTCGAATGATCGACGGGGGCCGGCCGGAGCGGTTCGGCCGCCTCGGTGGGGATGGGTTCCGGCGATTCCGTCGCCGAGGTGGAGGTGGCCGGATCGATGGGAACCTGAGTTCCCGGTGTCGGCTCTCCGATGAGTTCTTCGAAGCGGATCGGCACGTCGAGTTCGGGATCGAC
Organism: Brevibacterium sp. CT2-23B; assembly: GCF_013168765.1. Classification (NCBI taxonomy): domain Bacteria; kingdom Bacillati; phylum Actinomycetota; class Actinomycetes; order Micrococcales; family Brevibacteriaceae; genus Brevibacterium; species Brevibacterium sp. CT2-23B. The sequence goes on from NZ_JABBYK010000005.1 coordinate 241,341, forward strand.
GACGAATCCGAACGTCACTTCGAACCCGAGGACCTTGGAGAACTCCCTGGTCAGGGGGCCGAGCAGTCGAGTCTCGATGGTGCGGCGGGTGTGTTCTTCGCGCACGGCGAGAAGGATGAGGGCATTGTCGACGAGGGCCTTCGGCACGGCGAGGGAGAGGAAACCCTTCTGGTGCGACGAGAGGCCCGGGTCCTTTTCCAGGTTTGAGACCACCGTGTGCCAGCGGCTGAAGAGCTCATTCTTGGAATTCGACACCGTCACATTTCCTCAGCTTTCAAAAAAACTCGTTCTGGCGTGATCCACACCTGTGCATGACTTCCACATAGTTTTCCACAGAATGTGGATCAGTGCCGACTCAGCCCAGTGAATCTCCACATTCGTGGATAAGCTTGTGGAAAACTACATGGGTGTGACTTGTGGACGAGGGTTGGTGACGGAAACGCGAACGGCGATGAATTTCGGGCGAGCGTGACGTGAAACATGCAGATCCCGTTTGACCGGTCCGATTCCGCCTCGCTAAGATGGAGTGTCCTGTGTACCGGGCTTCATCCGATTATCCTGATTATCTTTTGGCTCTTATGCACAGGAGTGCTCGGCGGTCGAGACTCGCACCGCCGTTTTTTGTGAGAACGCACCGGCGTTCACCCGCAACCTAGAAATCGGAGACTGAAGTGAGCAAGCGTACATTCCAGCCCAATAACCGTAAGCGCGCCAAGAAGCACGGCTTCCGTCTGCGTATGCGCACCCGCGCGGGCCGCTCGATCCTGGCTGCACGTCGTCGCAAGGGACGTTCCGACATTTCGGCCTGAGCATGCTTGAAGCGGCACATCGGATCCGCAGCGGCGAAGACTTCAGACGAATCTTCAGAGCCGGGGTCCGGGTGCGCACAGAGCATCTCATGGCGCACAGCCTGAGAGACACCGATGATACCCACGCTGCACGCGTGGGTTTCATCGTATCCAAGGCCGTCGGAAATGCCGTGGTGCGCAACCGCACCAAACGCCGCCTGCGCGAGATCATGCGTGCGCGACTCGGAGAGCTGAGAGCAGGAGATCTGTTCGTCATCCGGGCACTGCCGCATGCCGGACGGGCCGACTTCAGCGTTCTATCCGCCGAGGTCGACGAGCTGCTGGTCAAGGCAGAGAAGAAGCTGGAACGTCGTGGACGCCGAGCATGATCTGAAGCATGTCTCCGAGGTGCCCCGCCGGCCGGCAGGTTTCTGGCCGACACTCGGCTGGATCGTCCTGATCGGACCGAGGATGCCGTTCGTCTGGTTCATCCGCGCCTATCGGATCGTGATCTCACCTCTCTACGGCCAAGTGTGTCGCTACTATCCCAGCTGCTCCATGTACGGTCTCGAGGCGTTCGAGATACACGGAGTTCTCAAGGGCGTGGTGTTAACTGGGTGGCGCATACTGCGGTGCAATCCGTGGTCGCACGGAGGTGTCGACCATGTGCCGGGCTCGGCGCGGGAGGCCAGGTCGAAGACCATCCACCGCGGTCAGGCACACACCTGAATATATTGAACTTGCAGTCCGCGCACGAGCGTGAAGAAGCGGACTGCCTTGGGGCACACGTCGTGTCGCGCAGACCTGTGAACAATGGCAAAATGAACTTCGCGCAAGAATCGGTGTAACGAGGAGAACTGAATGGACTGGATGGACAAGCTGCTCTACCCGCTGCAGTGGGTAGTTGCTTGGATCCTCGCGATCTTCCACGAGATCTTCACCGCAATCGGTCTCCCGGCCGACAGCGGTTGGACCTGGGTGCTTTCGATCGCCGGACTGACCGTGGTCATCCGTGCTCTCCTCATCCCTCTCTTCGTCTACCAGATCAAGTCGCAGCGCAAGATGCAGCTGCTGCAGCCGGAGATCCAGCGCCTGCAGGCGAAGTACAAGGGCAAGAAGGACCAGTACTCCCGCCAGGCCATGGCCGAAGAGCAGATGGCGCTGTTCCGTGACAACAAGACGAGCCCGTGGGCATCATGTCTGCCGCTGCTCGTGCAGATGCCGATCTTCTTCTCGCTCTTCCGCGTCATCCACAACATGCCGAAGGTCGCCTCCGGTGACATCGGAGCCATCGGCGGTTTCACACAGCAGTTGGCGATCCAGGCCGAGAACTCCTCGATCTTCGGCATCCACCTCTCCGAGACATTCACAAGCCCGGGATTCGCAGTCAAGCTGCTGACCGGTGTGCTCATCGTCGTCATGGCCGCCACCATGTTCATCACCCAGAAGCAGATGATGGCGAAGAACATGTCGGAGTCGGCGATGGCCAACCCGATGATGCAGTCGCAGAAGATGCTGCTCTACGTGATGCCTCTCGTCTTCGGCATCGGCGGCATCTACTTCCCGCTCGGTGTCCTCATCTACTGGCTGGTCTCGAACACCTGGACGATGGCCCAGCAGCACATGGTCATCCGCAACATGCCCGCTCCTGGCTCGAAGGCCGAGAAGGAGATGCTTGAGCGCAAGGCTCGCAAGGGCAAGACTCTGAAGCAGGATGAGCTGAAGGGATCGACCGTCACTGAGGAGGCCCCGAAGAAGAGCGGCCAGCGGCAGCAGCCCGTGAGTAAGAACCGTAAGAAGAACAAGAAGCGCTGAGGACAGACATGACCGAAGAGAAGATCGACGAGACCTCCGAACAGACACCGGAAGAGACTCCGGAGGAGACCTCGCCGAAGCCGAGCCGTGCCGAACTCCTCGAAGAAGAGGGCGAGATCGCCGCGGACTACCTCGAAGAGCTGATGGATCTGGCCGACATCGACGGCGATATCGATATCGACGTCGCCGACGGCCGTGCGCAGCTGTCCATCGTCTGCGAGGACGACGAGGACTCTAACCTGAGCACCCTGGTCGGCCGCGAGGGCCGCACCCTCGGTGCGCTGCAGGAACTCAGTCGTCTGGCGGTGCAGACCCAGACCGGTCAGCGCTCGTGGCTGATGCTCGATATCGACGGTTTCCGCAACAGCCGTCGCGAAGAGCTGATCAAGAAGGCCAAGCGCGCGATCGCCGAAGTCAAGGACGGCGGCGAGGAGTTCGCGTTCAAGCCGATGAACAGCTTCGAGCGCAAGATCATCCATGACCAAGCAGCTCGTGCCGGCCTGGTCTCGGAGTCCGAGGGTGAGGGCGACGGTCGTCACGTCGTCATCCGGCTCGCCGATGACTGATCAGCCCGAGAACGACCCCGAGCTTTCGACCGAGGCAGAGCTCTCGACCGAGTCGACGACAGCGGAGATCGAGACGCCTCCGGCTGGCACTGAAGAGTACTTCGGTACGGCTTACCCTGCCGCGCAGCGGTATGCCGAGCACCTGGCCACGACCGGAATCGAGTGGGGTCTCATCGGACCGCGCGAGGTCGATCGACTGTGGACCCGGCATATTCTCAACTGCGCTGTGGTTGCCGAACACATCAATGATGATGATGTCGTCGGTGATGTCGGCAGCGGTGCCGGATTGCCAGGTATTCCGATCGCACTGATGCGCCCCGAGGCGAAGATCGTCCTCATCGAGCCGATGGAACGCCGCGTCGAATGGCTGACCATGGTCGTCGACGATCTGGGCCTGAAGAATGTGCGAATCGTGCGAGCACGCGTCGAGGAACTCGTCGACGAGGAGATGTTCACGGTCGTCACCGCACGCGCTGTCAAGGCGATGACGACTCTCATCGAATGGACCCGCGAGGTGATCAGCCCCGGGGGCCGGATCCTCGCCCTCAAAGGAGCTTCCGTTGAAGGCGAGCTGGTCAAAGCGAAGAAACTGATCAAGCGGTATCGACTGTCCCAACCTCAGATCCACGTCGTTGATGGCGGCGGCATCCTCGAGGTCCCGAGTCGTGTCGTCGAGATCGTCAAGAAATAGTACGAAGTAGAGTTGGTCTAGGCTGGATGAGAGCCTTGTGAAACCGATGGATGATGGAGTGCGCCCTATGCCGATCATGGATGAGTCGTCTCCCATTGGTGCCGCGATTGCACGGGACAACCGGCGAGCGGATCGACTGTCGCAGACAACCTTTCCACGGCCGGACTCGACCCGTATCTTCACGATCGCGAACCAGAAGGGTGGCGTCGGAAAGACCACGACGGCGGTGAACATCGCAGCGGCCCTGGCCAATCAGGGGCTCAATGTGCTGCTCATCGACATCGATCCGCAGGGAAACGCGAGCACCGCCCTGGGCATCGACCACTATTCCGAGGTCACGAGCATCTATGACGTCCTCATCGATGACGTTCCCATGCGCGAGGCGGTGGCGCAGTGTCCGGACTTCGGCACTCTCAAATGCGTACCGGCCACCATCGATCTCGCCGGCGCGGAGATCGAACTCGTGTCTCTCGTCGCACGTGAACAGCGACTGCAGCGTGCCTTGGGCATCTACCTCAAGGAGGAGGAAGCAGCGGGAGACCGCGTCGACTACATCATCATCGACTGCCCGCCCAGCCTCGGTCTGCTGACGGTGAACGCTTTCGTGGCCGCTCGCGAGGTCCTCATCCCGATCCAGTGTGAATACTACGCACTCGAGGGCCTCAGCCAGCTGCTGAAGAACATCCAGCTCATCCAGAAGCACCTCAATCCCGAATTGGCGATCACGACGATTCTGCTGACGATGTATGACGGACGGACGAACCTCAGTGCTCAGGTCGCTGAGGATGTGCGCACTCACTTCCCGGAGCAGGTCCTCGGTACTGCCATTCCGCGTTCGGTGAGGATCTCCGAAGCACCGAGCTATGGCCAGACCGTGATCTCATATGACCCACATTCCAGCGGTGCCCTGTCCTATCGGGAAGCCGCCGAAGAAATTGCGAATCGAGGAGTAAGTCGTGGCTGAACGCAAAAAGAGGGGCCTGGGACGCGGGCTCGGAGCATTGATTCCCGACGCGAACTCCAATGATCGTCCGGTCGATGTCTTCTTCTCCGGCGGGAACTCGGAAGACGGCAAACGCGAGAGCGAGACGAAGACGTCACGCACTGCGCGCACGGACCCAGCGGCGTCGATGCAGTCGTCCCGACGACGCAAGCCGAAGACATCCGGGACGACTCGATCGCCGTCCACGACTTCCGGGGCAGATACTGAGACTGAGGCGGCTGCCTCGAAGACAGCATCTTCGAAGGCCGGGTCGGCGAAGGCCGGGTCGGCGAAATCGGGAACGGCCAAGGCTGCGTCGTCCACGTCGTCCAAGAACTCTGGTTCCAAGCCCGCGGGTTCGAAGTCGACCGCCACTAAGTCGACTACGTCTAAGTCGACAGGGACGAAGACGACAGCCTCCAAGACGACGGGAACGAAAGCATCGACGGCGAAGTCGAACGCATCGAAGGCGAGTGCTCCGAAGGCAACCGGGAGCGGTTCCTCCAAAACTTCCGCTGCCGCCGAATCGACGTCGACAAAGTCGAAGGCTGGGTCTTCTGCTCAGCCGCGGTCGGGTTCCACCTCTGCATCCCCAGTTGAAAGCCCAGAGAAGGTGTCTGCAGCGCCGAAGAAGACGACTCGGAAAACCTCATCCCCCGATGCGGTTTCTGATGCAGCAACGGGCTCAGCCGATGTCGAGACTGCGGCGGCGAGTTCGTCTGGTGAATCCACTTCGGTTCAAGTGGCTGACAATGAGGCTGTTGACACGAGTTCTGACCTCGTCAATGACTCTCAGGTCCCAGAGGCCACTTCTGCGGCTGCATCGGCATCGTCGGCCGAGGATGATGTTCGAGAAACGCATCCCGGCGTATACACGTCATCTGGGCGAAGCCATGCTGACAACGAGGCGGATGAAGAAGGCCAGTCCGGACTCAGCGGAGTTGACGAGGACGTTGCTACTATGAATGTAGTCGAATCAGAGGCAATGGAGGCCCAAGACGAGCGCCGTCCAGCGGCGGCCTCGGAATCAGAACCTTCGACAGGTTCCGAATCCGACAACCCGAAGAGCAGTTCAGCTTCACTCGAACAGTCGGGTGACTCCGACACCGTGGAGACCGCTGATGAGGGCGATCTCGACGATTTCGAAGGCGTCGAGTCGATTCCGGATACCGAATTCGGTGAGATCGATGTCGATCTCATCGATGCGAACCCCAGGCAGCCGCGAACGGTCTTTGATGAAGATCTGCTGGCGGAACTGGTCCACAGCATTCGTGAGATCGGTGTCCTTCAGCCTGTCGTAGTCAGGCAGAAGCCGAGCGACCGCTCGCGCTTCGAGCTCATCATGGGTGAGAGGCGTCTTCGCGCGACGAAGGACGCTGGGCTGTCGACGATTCCGACAATCATCCGGTATGTCGAAGATACAGACCTTCTCCGTGACGCGCTTTTGGAGAACCTGCATCGTGCAGAGCTCAATCCGCTTGAAGAGGCAGCGGCTTATGGCCAGCTGCTCGAGGACTTCGGGTGTACGCAGGAAGAACTCTCCGAGCGCATCGGGCGTTCTCGTCCTCAGATCTCCAATACCCTGCGTCTGCTGCGTCTTCCTCCTCTGGTGCAGAGACGGGTCGCTGCCGGCGTCATCTCGGCCGGTCACGCTCGAGCGATTCTCGGCCTGCGCGATCCGGAGCATATGGAAGTGCTGGCGCAGCGGATCGTTGCTGAGGGCCTGTCCGTCAGGGCATCGGAAGAAGCTGTCGTGCTGCTCAACCGAGGCGACTCCATCAATGTTTCACGTGCAACGACGAAGGTGTCCCCTGAGTTCCTTGCTGTAGCTGAACGTTTGGGCGATCGACTCGATACCAAGGTGAACATCTCCGTTGGCAAACGCAAGGGTAAGCTGAGTGTGGAGTTCGCGAACCAAGAGGACCTCGACCGTATTCTCGGTCTCTTGGGTATCTCGAACGAGGGCGCGCTCTGAACGGCCTGCTCTAGGCGAAGATGGGCTTCTGGGCGTTCGCCCCCAAGCCCATTTCTGTTATGCGGGACTTGGTTCAGGCCGTCGCAACTATTCAACGGGCCGGTATCCACCATTTCGCTATTGACGGTATCGAGCCACTTTCTCGCTTGTGCAATGGCGTTATCACCGTTTCACGTGGAACGACGCAACTGTAGATTCGCCGTCGACTCTCCACCCGTTGAACGCGGGTGTTGGTTGAATTCGACCTCCTTTTGGCAATCAGGCGAGATGCATTCAGAAGATGTCTAGTATGAAGGACCACAGGGGTGGGTCTTGCAGCTGCTATGTGTGCCCTGCTGAGCCAGCATGTTCGGCTGTCAAGAGGTGGACTCCAGGAATCGATATCCTCATTGGTGTCGGCAGGTGGCCCGATACCGTGGGATGTGGTTTTCATTGCGTTTGGAACTTGCCTGAAGTCTTGTTTCACGTGAAACAGACCGGCGCTTTGGCCGTGCAACAGGCAGCGCGGCTTTCCACAACCACATCTGGACCCTACTGAGCCTCCTTAGATTCAAACGCGGTATGTTGGTTCTCAAGCGTCTTCGTCACTCCCCGAAGACGCACGGGCTGAATCTCTGTTTCACGTGAAACCATGTTTGATGCGTCCGGGAGTCTCGGGTGACTAGGTAGGTGAAGTGCGATCTGGAACGCTGCTAGGGCCGTGATCGCATCAATCGGCTGACGGTGAATCGAGTGGTGATGTGGGATTCTCAGCCCACGCATGTCTCTTCTTGAGAGAACCCATGTCGGAAACATTGAGAGGCATTCAAAGTTCCCCTTCCGCTTCCGCCAGCTCCTTTTCCAGCTGTTGGAGTGCCGTTAGCAGGCAGAGTATGGGCCACTGTAGCGGCATATTCGGGTTGCGCGGGATAGAGAATCAGCGGGAATACGGATCCGACGGGGGTTGGATATGATCCAGCAAGGTGTTCGCGGGTATAGAGCACCAGGGCAACGTACGAGTGGTGTTTCACGTGAAACAGCTGTCAGTCGAATGGCATTCATCAAATGGCACCGTGTCTTCGGGCTCGTTTGTTCAGACCAACACTTCTACAGTTGCCGCGTGCGGTTTAGTGGCGAATCAATAGCTGACCACCGGTGGTCACCGCTCCACAAGGCACTGAAATACGTCAACGGCATCTTTCCTCGGGGGCCCACGTAGCTTCTATTCACAGGAGTAGATGAGACCAAATGGGAGGATTCGTTGAACTCAGGGGCTGTGACTTGGCTTGTACTTTCAACGATCTTCACGGAACCAGTGCTCTTCGTCTTGTGACGAATTGGATATATGGCGATGTTTCACGTGGAACTTCGTTTCAACCGATTAAGATGCAACGAGCTGCCTCTCAAAGTGCACGGAAAGAAGTAGTCGGCACCAGCATTATTGTTACAACGTTGTGGTTGCCCATTCTTTGCCGGTGTCGAGTGTGTCGTAATTTCCCAAAGTTGGCATCATGCGAGCGCCGGTGTTGTTTCGCTTTGTGTTGCGTGGGAAGGCGTCGTATGGCTCGTGCGTCCTCAGTCCACTTGGCACGTGCGTGCTCAGTCGACTATCGGTGCGTTTACGAGATGATCACTCCCTACCGGTGATCTGCTCACGACTAGTTTCCGGTGTAGCGTGCGTTTCACGTGAAACACGTGCTGGCGAATACCGTCGCACGTCTGGTTCGCGCATCTGCTCGACGCGAAGATAGCTGTTCTCCGCGTATTGAGGCGTATGCGGGTGGGATAGAACTTCTGTTTGTTTCAGTCTGCTGGGCTGAGGCGGGAACTAGATCATGTTCTGCGCACAGGTCATATCCCCAACTCAGGGGGTCATCGTCGAAACTACCGCCTCTTCGCTTCATTGTTTCACGTGAAACAACCGAGCACTGATAAGAGACGCGCTGCTACTGAACACTCGTCTTTGAGCTGAACGAACAGCCCTATTAGTACTGGATGTAATGAGTATAGGGTCGGGGATTCTCAACGCCCCGATACCTGATATTTCGATGTGCCGAACGCGAGTACTGTCGATTACCTCTTCTGACTGGTCCAGCGAATCGCCCGTTCGAAGTGATGTCGCTGGCGGCGTGATTTGAGCCGTTGCCACCGCAATTGCTTGAGCAGTAAAAGGGCGGGCTAGTTCGACGCCATCAGGATGCTGTGGTGTCAGCCGGGGCTTGTGGGTGTTGTTATTGTCGTCATTGGTGTTGCGCCATCGGAGAGCTCGTATGGTTTCACGTGAAACGGCGGACCTGGATTAGCCTCTTTTGTCGTCGGGTGAGAGCAACTCAGTTCGTGTGTATGGTCATTGCGAGGGTACACGAGGTCGCGGCCGAGAGTTTGAATTCGCAGGCAGTCGTCCAGATGGCTTCGCTCTTCAAAGGAGGTCCATTGTGGCTGGGGCGCTGCGTCGGTTGATGCCTGCCTAGTATGCCGTTTCACATGAAACCTAGCTCGCCCGCCCATGCTGCGAGGTCGGGTGCGTTCGGTACGCGCGCTGCGTCGGGGTAGGGGGTCGACCGTTATCCGTGGTATGTGTTGTCTCTGAGCTGCATCGACCCGTCTTCGGCGCTTGAAGAGAGCGCCTGTTCTCTGTGGTTAGTCGTCTGTGCTTTGTCTCCAGAGGGCCAAGACTGAGGCGAGAAGAGCCGTGCTCCTATTCAAGAAGCACGGCTCTGGAGGCAGCGATGTTGAAGCTGGGTGACTAGTTCAGCGCCTTGATGGCATCGAGACTGAGTGTGCCGGTCTGCGGATCTTTGTCCTCAAGAATGTAGAGGCGCTGGAGCGCAGCGGCTATGCCGTCGGCGATCGCGTCCCTGACGTGCGGGTCCTTGAGATTCTCGAGATCGTCAGGGTTGGTGAGGTAACCGCTGACGACATGCACCTTCGGAGTCTTCAGTCGCTTGAGTGATGACCACGTGCGCGCATGCGTGCGGCAGTCCAGCATTCCGGTCCGTGCGACCAATTCGCCTTGGATGAGCTCCGCCAGCTTCTGCCCCGTGGGCGAGTTGAGGTCCGCCTGACGTTCATGACCGAAGTAGAAGGTTGCCAGTCCGTTGGCATCCTTGGATTTGCTGACATCTGCCGTGACGGTGATGACCGCAGATGCGCCGAGTGTATCTGCGCGATTGACCTCGACAGCATCGCCTTCGAGGAGAAGAGCCCCCGCTCCGATGGCTTCCAAACGACCGACAAGGCGACTTGCTATGTCTGAAGTGATCTGACGTTCGAGGGCAGATTGCTCGTCAGTCATCGGCAACGTTTGGAAATCTACAACTGTAGTTGCCGCCTCGATGACAAAAGTGCGGCCGACGAGGGATGTGCCCGAGGCTGCCACACGTGCACGTTCCTGAAGCGCGAAGAGATTGCCGGTGTCCTGGTTGCGGTCGATCGCGTTGAGTCCGCGCAGAGTCTGTGGTCCCGTGACACCGTCGACCTTCGTACCCAAACTCATCTGCAGTTCCTTGACCGCTGCCTCGGTCAGAGACGCGTACTCGGAATCGATACGACCTGGATAGAACCCCAGGCCGGCGAGTTTGGTCTGGAGGTCGACGACATCATCGCCTGTCAGCACCCTGACGGGGTCGAATCGGAGCACACGGTCACCCAACTGATATCGGGCCTGTTCCAGCGCAGAAAACGTCTCAGGACCCAACACACCGTCGCAGAGGATCCCTCGATCCTGCTGGAACTGGCGGACACCCAGCTCAAAGGCTCGATCGAAGTCCGCGGTCTCGGTATCACCGACATGGAGCCCCAAACGTGCCATCTGAGCTTTGATATTGGGCAGCATCTCGGAAATGTCGCCACGCGAATAGCGCGGTAAGTTCGTGTTCGTCAATGCGTTGCCAATCGTAGGTGATGCGTTTCGAGGGTCAGTGTTCAGCGGCGCTCAGAAATGCCTAAGGCGCCCGTTGATACTACAACAGGCGCCTTAGAACTCGATCAGATGAAGTCGGAGAGCTCATCCTCGAGAGCGGGCTTCGGACGTGCGCCGATGATGGTCTTGGCGACTTCGCCGTCCTTGAAGACGTAGAGCGCCGGAATCGAGGTGATTCCATAGGTGCTTGCGGTCTCGAGATTCTCGTCAGTGTTGACCTTGACCACGTTGAGCTTGTCTCCGTGCTCTTCGGCGATCTGGTCGACGATGGGGCTGACCATACGGCAGGGGCCGCACCAAGGAGCCCAGAAATCGACGAGTACGGGCTTGTCGGACTTCAGTACGTTCTCTTCGAACGTGGCATCAGTGACTTCTGTCGACATGAGTAACCTTCCTTCACAACGAATGTCTCTATCAGAACAGTGGAGCTGGATCTTTCATTCCCGGGCCTATTCGCTCGGCCCGCTGTGCTGTCAAGCGCAGCGATACGAGCGGGCGTTTCGGGATCAGGAAGCGACTGAGGCTTCGGCCACTGCTGCCTCCGCCATGGCGGGCTTTGAAGCAGCCTCAAGATCACCGAGGTAATGTTCGGCGTCGAGGGCGGCCGAGCAGCCCGAACCGGCAGCAGTGATGGCCTGGCGATAGACCGAGTCGATGACGTCGCCTGCTGCGAAGACGCCCTCGACAGACGTCTTCGAGGTGCGACCGTCGACGCTGAGGTACCCGTCGGCGCGCATCTCAAGCTGATCGGCGAACAGGCTTGTGCGCGGGTCGGAACCGATAGCCACGAACATGCCGGTCACCGGCAGTTCTGAGGTCTCCCCAGTCACCGTGTTGCGGATGGTCAGCCCGGTGAGGGAATCTTCACCGTGGACTTCGGCGACCTCGGAGTCGAGGAGGAACTCGAGCTTCTCATCGGCGTTCGCGCGGTCCTGCATGGCCTGCGAAGCACGCATCTCCTGCCGACGGTGGACCAGCGTGACCTTGGACGCGAAACGGGTGAGGAAGGTGGCCTCCTCGAGTGCGGAGTCGCCGCCGCCGATGACAGCGATGTGCTGGTCACGGAAGAAGAATCCGTCACAGGTGGCGCACCAGCTGACTCCGTGCCCGGAGAGCTTCTTCTCGTTGGGCAGTCCGAGCTCGCGGTACGCCGAGCCGGTTGCCAGGATCACGGCCTTGGCTGTGTAGCGCGCCCCCAGAGCGGTCTCGATCTCGTGAGCACCCGGGTTGAGTTTGAGGGTCTCGACATCGTCGTAGATGACCTCGGCACCGAACTTCTCAGCCTGCTCTCGCATGCTCTCCATGAGTTCGGGCCCCTGCACACCGGCGGGGAATCCAGGGAAGTTCTCGACGTCGGTGGTGTTCATCAGTTCGCCGCCTGCGGTCACCGATCCTGCGATGACGACCGGCGAGAGGTTCGCACGGGCCGCGTAGACGGCCGCGGTGTAGCCGGCTGGCCCCGATCCGATGATCACCAGTTGAGTATCAGTCATGTGAAAAGTTCCCTGCTTCTATCTGCTGTGCTCAGCGCGCCGCGGAGTGCCGCGCGAATTGACGTTCGTATCTATAACGGTACGGTGCCGCGGACTATTCCGCACCCGAATCCTGTCCGGCATCAAGGTACGAGGAACTGCTGGTCGGTTCAGAAGAACTTCACAGAGCTGATGGTGGCCTTATAGCCGCCATCGGTCTGCGGAAGTTCAGTGACCCAGAGGATGAGCTTGTCCGTCTCGACGTCTTCATCGAACTCCACGGTGACGGCGCCGTCGGCATCGAAGACGCCTTCGCCGATGACCTTCGCGTCCTCGGGGTCGTCCCCGTCACGGATCTCGAACTTGCCTCCGGAGTTCCCCGACGCCACCTTCACCTTGCTGATGGTGGACTCGTCCTCAAACTCGAAGAGCAGACCGACACCGGATTTGAGATTGCCGAAGCTCGCCGAGTTGTACCGGTCGGTGTTCCAGGATCCTTCGGCCTTGGGAATGACGTTCTCGGTTTCACTGTCGTGTTCCGATCCGTCGCCTTCGGGGTCGAGGGATTCGACCGTCTTGATCTTCGGAGGATCGGCTTTCGGAGTCTTCTTCTCTTCCTTCTTCGTCGGTTGCTCGCTCGCTGCGGACGTCTCGGAGACCGGAGTGGACTCCTCGTCTCCCGAGTTGAAGCCGACGATGACGATGCCGAGCACGATTGCGGCAACGACCGCGAGGCCGAGAACCAGCCACAGGAAGGGTTTCCGAGTGGCGGCTGGATCCCGCTCGTCGGGGCCTGCTCCACCCGAACCGCTGCCAGCACCGCCGGAAGCCGCGCTGCCGCCAGCACCACCGGTGCCGGCACCCCCTGCCGTGGCACCTGCTGTCCCGGCAGCCTTGTTTCGGTTCTTCACAGACCCAGCCTGGGCTGCACCGGTCGAATCGCTGTGCTGTTGGCGCGGTTTCCCGGCCTTGCGCTCAGCAGGGCGCACAGATTCGGAGCCCTCAGCCGCCTCGGCGCGGGACTCACCACCGGTGTTCCGGTTGTCGACTGCACTGCGATCGTCAACGGAGTCCGGGGACAGCCGGCGCATCTCCTTCGGCGGTGCGGCAGCATTGGCTTCCTGCTGACGGGCAGTCGAACTCGCCTCGAAGGCGGCAAGCCGCCTGCGCGCTTCGTCTTCCTTGGCCTTCGCGATCCGCCGTTCGCGTTCATACTCGCGTCGCTGATGCTCGCGCTGCTGTTCATTGGTTTCGAACATGCCGCCGAGGAACCAGGAACCGTCGTCCTCGTCCTCGCCGTCCATGATCACGCGAGTATCGTTCTCATCGCCTTCGTCGTCGTTCTCGGGAACGATCTCAAGTGCCTGAGTGTCAGGATCCGAATCGTCTTCCCGGCTCATGATCGGGGTCGTGAGGTTCTCGTCGTATTCGTGCTCCGCATACTCCGAATACTCCGAGTACGTCTGCTCCGGTTGCCATTCCTCCCAGTCCTGAGCGGCGCTGTCGAGTTGTTCCTTCGCAATCGGGAAGCTCGAGGCCTCGCGCATCTGCATCCTGTCGGCATACCGGCCCGTGGTGCTTCCGACCACTCCGGCCGCCAGTCCCCGCGTTCCCGGACGAGTGATTCCGATGCGCACCAGGGCGGCCTGCACCTGATCTTCGCTGGCGCTGGTCGAACCGCCGGGACCGGGCCCGATGGTCTTCGAACGTGGAGCGGGCAGGCTGGTGGCCTCATCGAAGCTGCGCGGCGACTGATCGAACAGATTCTCGTTCTCCGCCACCGGAGCGCGATTGACGTAGCGCAGCAGTTCCGGGTCCCACTTGTCGATATAGCCGAGAACCTCGGCGACCGAACCCGGACCGGGATCCGAACCTGTGATGATTCCACTGACGAAATCATCGAGTCTGTCAGGGACCTCGGGGTTGAGCGCCTGCGCCCGGGCGATCCGGGCGTTCTCTTTCTCCGCAGGTGGAATGCCGTCGAATGCCTCTTCGCCGGGCCAGTATCCGGTCAGAGCCGTGTAGAAGAGCTGGACGAGCGCGAGGGCGTCTCGACGTGAGGCCTTTGTCGGCGTGTAGTCCTTCTGCTCGACGAGCCCGGTGTCCAGCGCCAGTGCCGCATCGATGCCGATGCCTGCGATGACCACCGCACCCTTCGACGTCAGACCGACCAGACTCGGACGCAGGAACATGTGGAACAGTCCCCGCCTGGCGGAGGTCACTAGCGCCGAGCCGACCTCGCCGATGAGTGCGCAGGCGGCGTCGACGGGCAACGGCGAACGGGGCAGGATCTGGTTGAACGGCGTCACCGCGATGCGCTTGATGACGATGTAGTCCAGTCCGTTGGAATGGCCGACGTCGAGGGTCGGGGCGATGCGCGGGTCACCGAGTATCGACACACGACGGGCGGCTTCGAGGACGTCGTTGGAACCGTCGGCATCGGCGACGAGGATGAGCACGGGTTCATCGAGGATCGCATCGAGTCCGGTACAGACGGCACCGACCTCGGGCTTTTCGGGAAGCCATCGGCGGTCGACTGTCGATACGACATAACGGCCGGCCACCACCATGCCGGGTTCGATATCGATCAGGGCGACCACCTCCGGTGGGGATTGACGGGGCTCAGGCTGTTTTCCTTAGTTTTCCAGCTACCACGCCAATAATCGAATGCAACTCTCTGACTCTGAGCAAATAACAAGCTCCGATGAAGAACAGGAGCATCACGGTGCCGACGGCAGCCGTGGTGATGAACGCCTGCCAGCGTCCTGCCAAGGCGAAGTCCGGGAAGAAGTAGAGCAGACCGAACCCAGCGCCTGCGGCGACGATCGCAGCGAGTAGGAACTTCATGTGCGAGGTGAGGATTCCGCGCAGGTCGATGGCGCCGAGGCGCTTCTTCAGGACCGCAAACGAGATGATCATCGCTATCAGATAGCCGAGGCTCATGACGAGACCGATGATCGCCACCGTCACCGACTTCGGGAAGATCGATACCGAGAGCACGGCCAGGGACTGGAAGATGATCTGCGGCAGCTGGATGAGGAACGGGGTCTTCGCATCCCCGTAGGCGTAGAACACCCGCTGCGCGAGATAGTTCGCGCTGAAGGGAACGAGGCCGAAGACCATCGTGATGATGACCAGACCGATGGCCATGGCCTGTTCGCGACCAGGACCGGCAATGATCATCGCCACCGGTGAGGCGAGGACGACGAGGGCGGCGAGGGCGAAGGTGTTGACCATCCCGACCATCCGCACACCCATCGAGAAGTCGCCGACGACAGCCTCGGTGTCCTCCTCGGCCGCGTTCTTGGCCAGAGAGGTGAACAGCGCCGTGGCCAGGGACACCGCGATGAGCGAATGCGGGAGCATGAACACGAGGTAGGCGTTCGTATAAGCGGCGTTCGAGGCGTTTCCGTCGCCGGGGATCGACGCCCCCGAGGCGACGCGGGAGATGATGAGGAAGCCGATCTGGCCGATGAGCATGGCTGCGAACGTCCAGAAGGCGACCTTGCCTGCCGAGCCGAGACCGACTCCCCGGAATCCGAACGTCGGCTTGTACCTGAAGCCGATGCGCTTGAGCGGCCAGATGAGGATGAGCGCCTGAGCCGCGACGCCGAGGGTCGCCGTTCCGGCGATGAGGGCGATCTTGTCCGGGGTCCAGGTGTCGAGCCCGTGCGGAGACGCATTGTTCGTGCCGAAGATGAGGATGAAGACGGCAAGTCCTGCGATAGCGACGACGTTGTTGAGCACCGGTGCCCACATATAGGGACCGAACGACGACTTCGCATTGAGCACCTGGCCCAGCAGCGTGTAGAGGCCGTAGAAGAACAGCTGCGGCAGACACCAGAAGGCGAAAGCCGTAGCCAGCGCCATCTGCTCCTCGCTCCACCCCGAAGAATAGAGCCAGACGAGCAGCGGGGCAGCAGCGGTGGCGATGATGCTCACACCGGCAAGGAGCAGGAACGACAGCGTCAACAGTCGGTTCGTGAAGTCGGCACCGCCGTCTTCCCGTTTGGAGGCACGCACGATCTGCGGGACGAGGACAGCATTGACCACACCGCCGGCCAGCAGCATGTAAAGGGTGTTCGGCACCTTGTTGGCTATATCGAAGGCATCGGCCTGGACCGCCGTGACTCCGATCGCCATGGCCAGCATCGAGGCTTTGACGAAACCGAGCACACGCGAGGTCATGGTGCCGGCGGTCATGATCGCCGAGGACCGGGCCAGGGATGAGAAGCTGGACACGCTCTACCTCTTTTCGGGGTCGTCGGTCTTGGCGCGGGCCATCGCATCGGCCAGCTGCTGTTCGGGGATCTTCGGTCGCCCCCGAGAAATGGTCTTGATCAAGCCGATCACGAACACCACGGCCAGGGCCAATCCGATCACAGCGGTGCCGATGTTCTCCCAATCGGCGCGGACCCGAACCATGAGTGATTCCTGCTTGGGCAGGACCACCTCGTCGGCGGTGACCATCTCGATCGTCGTCGGCACATCGGCGTTGGCGAGGCCCTCGACGGGCACGTCCACACGCATCGTCTCCGCGGCAGGCACCTTCACGGTCTCCGTCTCCTGCGCCCGCAGCTGCGGAGTGTTCGGCTTCATCCGGATCCTCAACGTCGCCTCGGCGGGGGAATCATTGACGATCGTGACCGGAATCGTCGTCTTCTCGCCGGTGACGAGGAGGACGGACGAGCCCTTGCGCAGGTGCAGGCTGTCCATGAGGTTCTCGCTCTGCTCGCGGGCCTGACCGGCGCAGATGTTCGCGTTCCGGCCCAGGGTCCACGCCGCCGAGGTGCAGGTGAGGAGTTCGCGGTCGAGCCGGATATCGGCGCTGTCACGGTCACTGAAGACGCTGTTGAAGTCCGCTTGGTTCGCCCGGGTCATGGCCAGCGATTCCACGGCCCTCTTGCGGATGTGCGGAGCGTCGGCCTCCGTCCGAAGCAGCCCGCGCGCCTCGGAACCGGAATCGAGGATCTTGTCGACTCCGGTGGGAGCGATCCACGGTGCCGAGCTCAGTTCCTCGACGGTCTGCTCCCAATTCGCCGAGGCGGCCGCGCGTGGGAGCGGAACGAACAGGCTGCGAGTGCGGTAGGGCGCCTCGGATTGGATCACCGCGGACTCCGCGACGAGCTCCGACAGTGCCCCGGCCGGGTTGTCCTCGGCGATCGCCTCGGCGCTCATGTCCGTGAGCTTCGTATCCGAGATGAGAGTGTCGATCGTCGACTCCCCGTCATCGGTGATCGTCGTCTGAGAATGCGCATCATCGTGGATGCCGGTGATCGAGGGCTGCTGACCATCGCTGAGGATCGCGGTGGAATTTCCGGACTTCTTCAGTGCCCGCAGCCCGTTCTTCGTCGCACTTCCGGCAACCGGCCAAGCGATGTCCGTGCGGGCATCGGGGAAGACGTCCTTGACGATCTCGCGCTGCTTCTGAGCGAAGGAGCTCAGTCGGTCTATCTTCGTCCCGCGCAGAGCACTGAGATCGGGATCGCCATAGGGCAGAGCGACGACCGTGTGCTTCTGTGCCGCCTCCACGAAGTCCTGATACCAGGAATCGAGGCGTTTGCGCTGCTTCTCTGCGGCTTCGAGTTCGGCACCGCTGGAATCGGCGTCATCGTTCTCCGGTGCTCCGACCGGTGGCGACTGAGTCTCCTCACCGCTTCCCCCGTCGGGCTCTTCGGTCTCCTCCGGTGCGTCGGCGGGAGTCGGTTCGGCGATCGCGGCTTCGAAGGAAGCGATGATTCGGGGGTCGATCGCCAGAGCGAGCTCTTTGTGTTCCAGCAGCTTTGCGATCGTGTCGAGCGAACCGCCTTCGGCGATGGCGGCATCGAGCCGGTCGGAAGGGATGAGCCCGCCCTCGGAATGGCCGGGCAGAGTGACGGGAGCGAGCAGGCTGATCTTCGTCTGATCGAACTCCGGATCCGGGTACCACGTGGTGAAGCCGAGCGCAGAGGCTCGCAGACCGGTGTCGTCGCCGAGCTGAACCGCCAGCCCCCGCGGGCCCCAGGAACTCACGGGTGAGGACTTGCTCAGGTCGAGGTCATCGGCGGGCACGCGGAAGGTGAATTCCGCGGAGGTGCCGGGATCGATGGTGTCGTCGAACGAGGTGTCGAGGGTGATTCCCGAGCTGTCATCGGAATCGGCGTCCTTGTCCTTCTTCGCCTTCTTCCTTGCTTCGGTTCCATCATGTTCGAGATCGGCGACGGTGCGGTGCTGTGCCTGTCCCTGCTTCCAGGAGGTCAGGCGGGATTCGGAATCGAGCTTGCGAGTCGACATCTGCAGGCTCAGGCTCGGCTTCTCGACCGCCTTCTTCGTCGTGTTCGAGATCGTTCCCCGCACGGTCAGCGTGCCCTTGTCATCGATCCACGGAGTCACCTCGTCGAGGGTGATCGAGACCTCATCCTTCTTCGCATCGGTGTCCGCGTCGGTATTCGCATCGGTGCTGGCTGCGGCCGGGGCGGCATCGAGCAGCGGATATGCGAAAACCGGCCCTGCGAGCAGCAGGAGCGTGCTCAGCAGGGCGGTGAGGAATCGCAGTCGGCGGATGGGAATGGGTTTCACTGCTCCAGTCGGGACACCATCGGTCGGGCGGCGGCGACGATTCGGCGCTCATTGGCGAACGACAGTCGCGAACGCAGGTCATTGAAGGGCACCCACGCCGCATCGATCGCTTCTTGGTCAGGATCATTATCCACTGTCAGAGTCCCCGACTGTGCACGCAGCAGGAAATGGTGGACGAGTTTGTGGATCCGGATTCCGGTCACGGTGAACCAGTAGTCGACGGTTCCGAGCGGGCAGATGATCTGCCCCGCGATCCCGGTCTCCTCTTCGACCTCACGGCGGGCCGCCTCGGCGGGGGTCTCCGTTCCTTCGAGATGCCCCTTGGGGAGGCACCATTCGATCCGGCCGGCGCGATTGATGCGCGCGATGACGGCCACGGTCAGCAACGGGTGAGAGAAGTCGACAACGATGCCACCGGCGGAGATCTCCTCCACTGTGGTGCGGCGGGACGTGCGGGGTCCCGGCTTGGGCATCGGTGTGGTCATTCTCCTACCTTAGTAGGCGAAGCTTGGAAGTTTCGTGTCATCTGCTCCCGGTAGGCTTATGGAGATCGGAACTCACGCCTGGACGCGGGAGACGAGTTCCCATGGGCAAGAGCAGAGATCTGAAGAATTGAAGGAGCTCGGTGGATCCGCAGACCGCGCACAACCGACTGCACGACAAGCTCGACGAACTCGAGCACATCCTCGGCCCGCTGGGTCAGAGGTTCTCCTCAGCCGGTTTCGAACTCGCCCTCGTCGGCGGTTCCGTCCGTGACGCGCTGCTCGGTCGCCCCATGCCCGACCTTGACTTCACCACCGATGCCCACCCCGACGACATCCTCGGACTGATCTCCGATTGGGTCGACACACATTGGGACATCGGACGCGAATTCGGCACCATCGGGGCCGTGAAGTCCGGTGTGCAGATCGAGATCACGACCTACCGCGCAGAAGCCTATGAAGAGGACTCGCGCAAACCTGTGGTCGCCTTCGGCACGGACCTCGACGCCGACCTCGTCCGCCGCGACTTCACGATCGGGGCGATGGCGATCCGGCTGCCCTCGAAGACGTTCGTCGACCCGCATCATGGATTCGACGACCTCATCGCCGGTCGCATCCGCACCCCCGGGGCCGCCGCGGACTCGTTCTCCGATGATCCGCTGCGGATGATGCGCGCGGCCCGGTTCACCTCTCAGCTCGGGCTCGACCCAGTGCCTGAGGTGGAAGAGGCGATGACGGCGATGGCCGATCGGATCGAGATCATCTCCGCCGAACGCATCCAGGTCGAACTCGTCAAGCTCATCACCGGCATCGATCCGGTCGCCGGAATCGACCTGCTCGTGCGCACCGGAATCGCCGACCATGTCCTCCCCGAGGTGTCCGGACTGCAGCTCGAGACCGATGAGCACCATCGGCACAAGGACGTCTACCAGCATTCGCTGACCGTGCTGCGTCAGGCAGTCGAACTCGAGAGCCGATATGCCGCGGCTCAAGAGGAGGCCGGAATGGCCGACGATGATCCGCAGCGCCTGCGCGTGCCGGACTTCGTCGTGCGTTTCGCCGCGCTCATGCACGATGTCGGCAAACCCGCCACTCGGCGCTTCCAGCCCGGCGGTGCCGTGACGTTCTACCATCACGACGCGGTCGGTGCGAAGCTCACGGCCAAGCGGATGAAGGCGCTGCGCTTCGACAAGGACACGACGAAGGCGGTCGGCCGCCTCGTCGAACTGCATCTGCGCTTCTACGGCTACGGCGATGCCGGGTGGACGGATTCGGCGGTGCGCCGCTATGTCACCGACGCGGGACGGCTGCTTTCGCGGCTGCACATTCTCACCCGTGCGGACGTGACCACCCGGAACAAGCGGAAGGCCGATCGGCTCGCGTTCGCCTATGACGACCTGGAAGAGCGCATCGAGTCCCTGGCGAAACAGGAAAAACTCGATTCGATCCGCCCGGACCTCGACGGCAAGCAGATCATGGCGATCCTCGATATCGAACCATCACCGCTGGTGGGCAAGGCGTACAAGCATCTGCTCGAGCTGCGGATGGAGCACGGGCCGCTCGGACGCGAACGCGCCGAGGCGGAGTTGCGCTCCTGGTGGGAATCCCACGGTCAGTGACCGACCCCCGCCTGCTCACCGGCTGATCAGTGCTGATAGCTTCGTAATCGTTTAGATTTGTGTGTGACGTCACATGATGTGACGGTGGCGAAAGGTGAGGAGACCACAATGACAGTGACCGAGGAGTTCCGCGCTGCCCGAGACAAGCTGATCGAGCTCCGCAGCGATTACGAGGCCGCGCGCGAACAGTTCGAATGGCCGCGTCTCACGCACTTCAACTTCGCACTCGACTGGTTCGACAAGATCGCCGAGAACAACGACAAGCCGGCTCTGTGGATCGTCGAACAGGACGGAACTGAGGGCAAGTGGAGCTTCGCGGAGCTCTCCGCGCGGTCGAACCAGGTGGCGAATCACTTCCGCCGCGCCGGGATCAAGCGCGGCGACCATGTCATGGTCATGCTCAACAACCAGGTCGAGCTGTGGGAGACGATGCTCGCCGGCATCAAGCTCGGTGCCGTGCTCATGCCGGCCACCACGCAGCTGGGCCCCATCGATCTCACCGACCGTGCCGAGCGCGGTCAGGCCGAGTTCGTCGTCGCCGGCGCCGAGGATGCCGCGAAGTTCGATGACGTCGATGTCGAAGTCGTCCGCATCGTCGTCGGCGGCGAGCCCACCCGCCAGCAGGACTACAGCTACTCCGATGCCGATGATGAGAGCACCGAGTTCGACCCTCAGGGCAGCTCGCGCGCCGATGACCTGATGCTCCTCTACTTCACCTCGGGCACCACCTCGAAGGCGAAGATGGTGGCCCACACCCATGTCTCCTACCCGGTCGGTCATCTCTCGACGATGTACTGGATGGGACTGACACCCGGCGACGTCCACCTCAATGTCGCATCGCCCGGCTGGGCCAAGCACGCCTGGTCGAACATCTTCACCCCGTGGATCGCCGAAGCCTGCGTCTTCCTCTACAACTACTCGCGCTTCGACGCCAACGCCCTCATAGAGACCATGGACCGCGTGGGAGTGACGAGCTTCTGCGCCCCGCCGACAGTGTGGCGCATGCTCATCCAGGCCGACCTCAGCCACCTGAAGAATCCCCCGACGAAAGCTCTCGGTGCCGGTGAACCCCTCAACCCCGAGATCATCGACCGCGTTCACAGCGAATGGGGTGTGCTCATCCGCGACGGCTTCGGTCAGACCGAGTCGACCCTGCAGATCGGCAACTCGCCCGATCAGGAGCTCAAATACGGTTCGATGGGCAAGGCCCTGCCCGGATTCGACGTCGTGCTCATCGACCCGGCGACCGGTGAGGAAGGCGACGAGGGCGAGATCTGCCTGCGCCTCGATCCTCGCCCCGTCGGATTGACCACCGGATACTGGAGCAACCCGGAGAAGACCGCAGAGGCCTTCGAAGGCGGTGTCTATCACACCGGCGATGTGGCCTCCCGTGACGAGGACGGATACATCACCTACGTCGGTCGCGCCGATGACGTGTTCAAGGCCAGCGACTACCGGCTCTCCCCCTTCGAGCTCGAAAGCGTGCTCATCGAACACGAGGCCGTCGCCGAGGCGGCCGTCGTGCCCTCGCCGGATCCTGTGCGACTGGCTGTGCCCAAGGCGTATGTCGTGGTGTCGAGCAAGTTCGAGGCCGATGCCGAGACGGCCCGGTCGATCCTCGCCTACTGCCGTGAGAATCTGGCTCCGTACAAGCGCATCCGCCGACTCGAGTTCGCCGAGCTGCCGAAGACGATCTCCGGAAAGATCCGTCGAGTCGAGCTGCGCGCCCGCGAAGACCAGCTGCATCCGTTCAGCGGCGAACCCGTCGTCGAGGGCAACGAGTACGCCGACACGGACTTCGACCTTAAGAGCTGAGCGGTGCCGCGACTCTCGTTCAAGCGGCCCAGCACTTTTCAGCCCGTATACCTGTGGCTAAGTGCTGGGCGGCTTGAACGAGGCGTCGCGGCTGGCGGTACCTGCGGAAAAGTGCGGGCACGCTTGAACGAGAAGGTACGCGCGCATGGTCGAGGTGCCCTGGCTGGCGACGCCGAGCACTGATCTGCGGGCAGACGTTTGAATGTGAGCAAACACGCACTCGTCATGGTTGATTCTTCCGTAGTCAAGTAAAATGCCTGGTGAGATGCCGAATGCGGGGTTACTCTGAGAACGGTTCGGTAACCTGGCGTGTCTGCAGGGCGTCAGGCTCAGCACTTTTTCATCCTCTACTAATGAATGCGTGCGAGACTGATTGGCGTCTTTGACCTTTTTCGGACCTCGTCGCCACGCATTGCGGCAGGCTGACTGACCTGGAGGACCTTGGGTGGCTAAGGGACAACACACAGCCAAGAACATCGGCAGGAATACGAAGAACCTGCTCAACTACCCGCGAG
This sequence comes from Brevibacterium sp. CT2-23B, assembly GCF_013168765.1. Lineage (NCBI taxonomy): Bacteria > Bacillati > Actinomycetota > Actinomycetes > Micrococcales > Brevibacteriaceae > Brevibacterium > Brevibacterium sp. CT2-23B. The sequence continues at coordinate 264,520 of NZ_JABBYK010000005.1, forward strand.
CGGGTGTGAGTGGATGGACCCGTTTCCTGCCGAGCATCCGCGTACTCGTCGTCGGCGGGCTCAGCCTCGTCATCGCCCTGTGCGTGGCGTTCGCCATCGGCTATGCCGCAACGGACATCCCCGAGCCGAACCTCGAGGCCACCGGTCAGACCTCGACGATCTACTACAGCGACGGTAAGACGCCGATCGGTCAGTACAAGGTCGAGGACCGCAAGTCAGTGGAGATCGACGAGATCTCCGAACCCATGCAGAAGGCCGCGATCGCCGCCGAGGACACCTCGTTCTACGAGAACCGCGGCATCTCGATCAAGGGTCTCTCCCGCGCTGTCGTCGGCGTGGCCACGAATAAGTACGCGGGTGGCGGTTCGACGATCACCCAGCAGTACGTGAAGAACTTCTACCTCACGAACGAGCATTCGCTTGATCGCAAGGTCAAGGAGATGTTCATCTCGCTCAAGATCGACCAGCAGCAGTCGAAGGACGAGATCCTCGCGAACTACCTCAACACCATCTACCTCGGCCGTCGTTCCTACGGCATCGAAGTGGCATCTCAGAACTATTTCGACAAGCCGGCCTCGGAGCTCAATGTCAGCGAGTCCGCTCTGCTTGCCGCGATGATCCAGCGCCCGGGTGCCGCCGATCCTTCGGACAACCCCGAGGCCTATCAGGACCGCTTCGACTACGTGGTCAAGAACATGGTCGACGAAGGCTTCATCACCGAGGAGCAGGCCGCCAAGGTCGAGATGCCCGAAGTGAAGAAGCAGAACAAGGAATCCTCGCTGTCCGGGCAGAAGGGCTACATGTGGGATTTCGTCCGTCGTGAAGCCCTGCGCAAGCTCGATATCGATGAGGCTCAGCTCGACCGCGGTGGCTACAACATCGTCACCACCTTCGACAAGGATCGTATGAAGGCAGCCGAGCAGGCCATCAAGACGCTTCCCCAGGACCAGCCTGAAGGAATGCAGGCCGGACTCGTCTCGATCGACCCCGACAACGGCGGAATCGAAGCTTTCTACGGTGGTAAGAACTACCTCGATCAGGCGTTCAATGCCTCGACCCAGAGCCATGTGCAGGCCGGATCGACGTTCAAGCCATTCGCGCTCGTCGCAGGTCTGGAGAACGGTGTCAGGCTGACCGATTCCTATCCCGGTGCCAGCCCGACGGTGCTCAACAACGACGGCACGCCGTGGCCGGTGCGCAACTTCGGCGGCTCGAGCTATGGCCCGGTGAGCCTGCTCAAGGCGACGCAGTCCTCGATCAATACAGCCTATGCGGCACTCAACGTGCAGGTCGGGCCCGACAAGACTGTCGACGTCGCCGAACGTGCGGGTCTGAGCGAGAACTGCACCGACAAGGAGATGAAGACCGGGGATACCGGCGGCTGCTCGATCGGTCTGACCCCGAACCCCTCCAATGTGCTCGGTACGCCCAGCGTCAAGCCCATCGACATGGCTTCGGCGTACGCGACCTTTGCGGCAAACGGCGTGCACCACGAGACGCACTCGATCAAGAAGGTCACGAAGGGTGCCGAGGACGAGGAAGTGTACAAGGCCGAAACCAAGGGCAAGCGCGTCTTCGACAAGGCAGTTGGTGCCGAGACCTCGTACGCCCTGAGCCAGGTCGTTCAGGGTGGTTCGGGCAGCTACGCCCAGAACCTCGGTCGTCCTGCTGCCGGCAAGACCGGTACGACGAACGAGAACAAGGCCGCATGGTTCTCCGGTTACACACCGAACCTCGCCACCTCGGTCGTGCTCTATCGTGAGGTCGACGGAAAGTCCGTGTCTATCGGCTCCTTCGGCGGTCGCGGTGAGGTCACCGGTGGTTCGTTCCCCGTTCAGGTGTGGACCGACTACATGCAGAAGGCCCTCCAGGGTGAGAAGGTCGAACAGTTCCCGGCTCGCGGCGAGCTTCCCGATAAGCCGAAGCCGAAGAACTCCAACCCGGCCCCGGCTCCGAAGCCCGAGCCGAAAGCACCGTCGGGCAGCAACGACGGCAGCGACGGGGACAAGGAGAAGGAAGAGCCGAAGGCTCCGATCGAGACTCCGAAGGACGACGAGGACAAGAACAAGGACTCCGACGGCGACGAGAAGGGCAAGGAAGAAGGCTCGAAGGACGGCTCCGACGAGGGTTCGAAGGACCCCGACGGTAAGGACAGTGGGTCCGATGACGGCGGCGGTGGTGACACCGGTGGCGGCAACGGTTCCAACAAAGGCTCCGGCGGCGGTGGCGACACCGGTGGCAACGGTACCGACAAGGGCTCTGGCGACGGTGGCGACACTGGCGGTGGAGACACCGGAAACGGCAGCAGTGAAGATGGTGGATTGGGCATCGATGACATCACCGGCTGACCGGTAACCTCGAGTCATGCCCTCGAAGTCCAGCACCCGGATCGCCGAGCCGCTGCTCGGCGGTCCGGTCGGCATTCACCTCGGTGCTGCCGGTCGCCGGTTCCGCAGCGCGCAGGCCTCTGCGCTGGCTGCGGTCCTCGGCGTCACCACCTTCCTCGCTTTGGCTCTGCAGAGCCCGTGTCTGAGCTCGGGATACGAACAGCCGGCCGCCTCGGCGAGGATGTGCGCAGGGCCGCTGTCCACGGCCTTTCTCGGTGACACCAACCCCGAAGTGCTCGGGCGCGCACACGGCGGAGCGGCGGCCCTGGCTCCGCTGGAAGCTCGCCTGGTCGACCTGTTCCAGCTGTTCACCAACGACGTCTCCCTCTTCATGGTCGTCGTGCTCCTGCTCAACACCGCAGGGATCGCTGCTCTCGGCGCCGGACTCCTCGTCCTCGCCCGCTTCCGGGGGTGGCTGGTCGCGGTATTCGCCTCCCCGCTCATCCTCTTCACCCTCGGCTCCACTCTCGACCCGATTGCCCTCGCGCTGGCGGTGTGGGCGATGGTCATCTTCTTCGGAACCCCACCGCTGCGCCCGCGCGGGTGGTTGGCCGGTGTGCTGCTGGGCATCGCGACGTTCATCAACCCACTCGCCCTCCTCGTGATCCTCGCCCTGACCGTCACCGGGCCGAACCCGGCACGGGGACTGAAGGCGCGCAATCCGCGGATGATGCTCGCCGCGGCCACGGTCACCTCGGCGGTGCTGCTCGTCGTCGATCTCAGCGCGATCGACCGGATCATCCACTGGTACTCCGATGCCGTCGACGGCGGATCCTTCGCGTCGATTCTGCTCATGGCCGAACTCGGCGACGTGTCCGTCTGGGCCCCGCTGTGGATCATCGTCAGCGCCGGAGTGGTCCTCGCCGTCACCGTCTCCCTCTACATGGTCCGCCGCACGGGTGTCGACCCGGCCGTAGCCGCATGCCTGCTCATCGGCGGCTGCCTGCTGCTTGCGCCGGGACTCATGCCCTGGGACAGCCTGTGGCTGCTGCCCTTCATCGCCCTGTCCGTCCGCCGCTGGTGGGTGCTCATCGTCTGGACCCTCGCCGAGGCGGTCTTCGCCGTCGCCGTCCAACTCGGTGATGTGTCGGGATTCGAAGTCGATGAGGGACTCGACTCCACCTTCGTCGCCCTGTTCACCCTGCTGCGACTGTTGGCTCTCGTCCTCGTCGTGATCATGGCCGGTGAGAACCTCTACCGGCGAGGTATCCGCGGTCGCATGGCTGCGTCGGCGCCGCCTCGGCGAGAAGAGATCGACGATCCTGGCGACGCACTGGAACATCGGGCTGCTGGACGTAAGGAAGAGCACGAATCCGGACATGACAGTCAGCGCACCGGTCGATTAGACTAGTGAGGTCTGTTCCCATTTCGTGACGATCACGAGACGGGGAGCGGGCGTGCATATACCCTCCTGCCATGGACCGACCATGGCCGCAAAGACCAGAGGAGGTGGGTGACATATGCGTAAGTACGAGCTCATGCTCATTCTTGATAACGACCTCGAAGAGCGGACGCTGGCTGACACCGTGAACAACCTGATCAAGGTTGTCCCGGCTGAGAACGGCACCGTCGACAACGTGGATATCTGGGGACGTCGTCGCTTCGCGTACGAGATCCAGAAGAAGTCCGAAGGCTACTACGTCGTGGTTGATTTCCACGCCGAGCCTGCAACGACCAAGGAACTCGATCGTCAGCTCGGACTCAACGAGTCCGTTCTGCGTACGAAGATCCTCCGCCCGGACGCCAAGTAAGGCATCTTAAGCTACCTCGCTTCTAGGAGATTCAATGGCAGGCGAAACAGTCATCACGGTCGTCGGGAACCTCACCAGCGATCCCGAACTGCGCTTCACACCGAACGGTGCGGCAGTCGCTAACTTCACCGTGGCCTCGACGCCGCGTATCTTCGACCGTCAGGCCAACGAGTTCAAGGACGGAGAGACTCTCTTCCTCCGCTGCTCGGTGTGGCGTGAAATGGGAGAGAACGTCGCCGAATCTCTGCAGCGCGGTACTCGGGTCATCGTTCAGGGCCGACTGAAGTCCCGGTCCTTCGAAACCAAGGAAGGCGAGAAGCGCACGGTCATGGAGCTGGATGTCGACGAAGTCGGCCCCAGCCTGCGACGCGCCACCGCCCAGGTCTCGAAGAACAGCCCCAGCGGCGGAGGAAACTTCGGCGGTGGCGGCGGCAACTTCGGTGGCGGCAGCCAGGGCGGAGGCGGCCAGCAGGGCGGCTTCGGCAACCAGCAGTCCTCCGGCTGGGGCAACAATCCTCAGCAGGGCGGCCAGCAGGGCGGTCAGCGCCAGGGCTACAGCCAGGGCGGCAACAACGCACCCGCCAATGACCCGTGGGCATCATCGAACCCGCAGAGCGGCAACGGCGGCTGGGGCAACCCCGGCGCCGATGAACCCCCGTTCTGATCCACGTCTTCACGACATTTCGAGACATTCGTTAACAGGAGATACTCATGGCAAAGCCAGAGATCCGGAAGCCTATCAAGAAGAAGGCTAATCCGCTCAAGAAGGGCGAAGCGGCGAACATCCACTACAAGGACACCGCTACGCTCCGTAAGTTCATTTCCGACCGCGGCAAGATCCGTGCACGTCGCGTCACTGGTGTGACCGTGCAGGAACAGCGCGTCATCGCAAAGGCCGTCAAGAACGCCCGCGAGATGGCACTTCTGCCCTACTCGAGCTCAGCTCGCTGATCGGAGGGAAAGAATAATGCCTAACCGCAAAGTGATTCTGAACCAGGAAGTCGACGGCCTCGGTGCCGCCGGCGACGTCGTCGAGGTTCGTGCCGGATACGCACGCAACCTGCTTCTGCCTCGTGGCTGGGCTTCGGCCTGGTCCGCCGGCGCTGAGAAGCACATCGAGTCTCTGCGCAAGGCCCGTCAGGCCAAGCAGATCGCTGATCACGACGAAGCCATCAAGGTCAAGGGCGAACTCGAGTCGACTACGGCTCGCATCGACATGAAGGCCGGCAAGAACGGTCGCCTCTTCGGCGCCGTCACCCCTGCCCTCGTGGCCGAGGCCCTGCAGACCGCGACCGGACGCGAGTTCGATCGCCGTCAGGTCGCCTTGACCGGTCACGTCAAGACCCCCGGCAGCTACAACGCTGTTGTGCGCGTCGGCGACGAGATCACCGCGAAGATCAAGTTCGAGGTCATCGGCAAGGCCTGATCAAGGCCTTGTCCGGGCGTCCCAGTTCGGATGATTCGGACGTGGTGAGGGCCTGAACGGCCCCACCGCACCACCGCCGAGGCGGCACCTGAGTTCAGGTGCCGCCTCGGCGTTTTTCGTGGGGTTGGGATTCGGCTGTCGGAGCTGTGAGGGTGCGGCCGGCGGCGGCTCGCTGCTGATACCTGCTCACGGTGGGCACTGACTCACGGTGGGCACTGAGTTGCGGACGGCGTCCGGGGGCTGCGGACTGCACTGGAGGGCAGTCGAGCATCCATCCGGGTTCTCGGCAAAACGACGTGTCGCACCTAGAACCTCGCGACAGCTACATAACATCCCGTTGCACCTGTGCGTTGTGCGGCTGCCGGTGACAGATGCATTTGCAGTCGTAGGTTGTGCCGCTTGCGGTGACGGATGCTCGTGGGTCGCAGATGGAGGACATGACGCTTGCGGTGCGCAACATCGCTGGCGGTGTGGGATGCTGCGATGCGGCCCGGACGTTGCGGGACGATGGGAAGGGATGGGTCAGGTGAAGAGCTTCTGGCCGATCATCGTGTCTCCGGTGCCGATTCCGGGCGGGATGGCGAACAGCGCCGAGGCCTGATGCTGCAGGTACTCGGTGAGCAGGTCCTTCTGTGCCATGGTCTTGAGGATCGGGTAGAAATTCGTCCGCGGGTCCCGCACATAGGCGATGAAGAACAGACCCGCATCGAGGCGGCCGAGCGAATCATTGCCATCGGTGAAGTTGTATCCTCGACGCAGCATCTTCGCCCCCTTGTGGTGCTCGGGAGCGACGATGGCGATATGCGACCGCGCATCGATCGCCGGTGCACCTTCGCCGTTCTTCGCAGAGAAGTCGATGGGGGTGAACTCTTCATCCGCGGTGGGTTCTGCCACGGACTGCGGGGCGCCATAGCGTTTGTCGCGGCCGATGATGTCTTCCTGTTCAGCCAAGGACACTCGGTCCCAGATCTCCAAGTACATGTGGATCTTGCGAGCCATGAAGTAGGTGCCACCGGCCAGCCAGCCATCGGAAGCCGGATCATCACCAGACTGTACCCACAGGTGCTTGTCGAGTTCGCCGTCGGCGTCCTCGCTCTTGATGTTGTTCGTCCCGTCCTTGAACCCGAACAGGTTGCGCGGCGTCTCCTGCTCTGTCGACGTCGACGAGGTGCGGCCGTAGCCGATCTGCCCCCACTTGAGCTTCGCAGTGCCGAAAGCGATGCGAGTGAGGTTGCGGATCGCATGGACGGCGACCTGCGGATCGTTCGCGCAGGCTTGGACGAGCAGATCACCGTTGCTCTCGGAGGCATGGATGGCTTCATTCGCGAACTTCGGCACACCGTCCTTGAGCACCTGCGGCATCTTGCCCTTCAGGCCGAAACGATCCTTGCCCGACTCATCGACGAACAAGGTGGCACCGAAGCCGAAGGTGATCGTCAGCCCGCTGGCCGGATACCCCCACACCTCACCGGAATCCTTCGGCGGCAGTTCGGTATTCGCGTCCGGAGCGCCACCGACCAGGTCACCGGCACTCATCTGTTCCGCCGCCACCGTCCAATCCTCGAGGAGGCTGATGAGCGCTTGACGGTCCGAGGTCGTGACATCGAAGGCCACCGTGTACATATTGTCCTGAGCGGGAGTGAGGATGCCCTGCTGCTTCTCAGCCCGGAAGGGATAGCTGAGATGGACGGCGGACTGCTTCTTCTCCTGCGTTCCGCGCACGGCATAACCGACCGCACCGCCCCCGACACCAGCGATGCCGAGAGCACCTGCGGCCCCACCGAGGGCAAAGAGCCGACGCCTCGGAATCCCGCGCACCTTGCCTTCGGTGGATCCCGCCTCGGTGGGTTCGTCATGGCTCATTCGCGTACTCCGACAGACTTCAGCGCAGGATGGTGCCGCTGACCTGCGACAGGGGTTCGCTCAGAGCGTTGACGGCATCCGAGAGCTCTTGCTGGGCTTTGGTGTAGTCGGTGTCCTTCGGAGCTTCGCCGGCGTCCTTCTGCACTGTCGCGACCTTCGAATAGTCCTTGTAGAGGATATTGCCCTCATCGTCCTTGCCGGTCTGGTACTTCTTGAGCACCGTCTTCACACCGTCGAGGTTCGTTGTGATCTTCTTCGCGAGCTCGGGATCCTGGGCTTCGACGAGCTTTTCGACATTGCCGTAGGCCACCTCGGCGCCTTCGATATTCGCGTGGAAGTCAAAGAGGTCGGTGTGTGAGAAGGTCTCCTCTTCGCCGCCGATCTTCGACAGTGCGACCTCTTCGAGCAGCGCGGATGCACCCGTGGCGACATCGGAGAGTTTGAGTTCGAACGTGCCGCTGGCGCCGTCGACCTTGCCGTAGACGAGGTCGTAGAGGGTCTTCGTGTCCTCGTTGAGTTTGTCTGCGACCTTCTTCCGTTCGGCCCCGGACTCGAACTTATAGCCTTCGGACTTGTCCGTGAACAGATCGGCTTCGATCCGGTGCCAACCGGTCCAGTCGGCCAACACCTCGGGGTCGTTGGGCTTCTTCCCGGCATCAGCCGAGAGGTCCTGGACTCGGGCGTCGAGCGCACCGTCGAGGTCTCCGGCCTCTTTGATGCCGAAGGACTCGGCGGTCGGTTCGATGCGTTCATAGTGCTGACGCGCCAACGGATAGAGGGCCTTCGCCTTCTCGGTATCACCCGAGGTGTAAGCATCGGTGAAGTCCTTCGTGGCATCGACGAGCTGACCGACCTGGTCCTTGACGTAGCCGGTGTAGTTCGTGATCGCCTTGTCCTCGGCGGCTTGGGTGTCGCTGTCGACGGAGACTTCTTCGCCCTTCGTGACGGCGAACTCCGCCAAGCCCACGAAATCGCCGACCATATTCGGCTTGCACGCCGTGTAGTACGTGCCTTCTTCGAGTGCTGTGGTCACCGTGGTCGTCGTGCCTGGGCCGATGTTCTCCTTCTCGGATTCGATCTGGAGTTTGTTCTCGGCGAGGATCTCGAACTCGTTCGGCTTCGTGCCGTTGTTCGTCACGGAGAAGCTCACCTTGCCCGAAGGCAGTGTGGCGGGGCTGACCTCACAGGTGTCATCGGTGATGGTCACCGTGACAGTGTCGCCGGAGGCAGCGGCATCGTCCTTCTTGTTCTGCGGATTGTCGGTGCAGGCTGCCAGCGACAGGGCGAGCAGAGTGACCGTGGGCAGAGCGATGAGAGCGGAATGGCGATTCATGGATGTCCTTGCAGATGAGACTGGTGAATGAGGATGGTGCTCTGGTGCGGCCGGGCCGCACCCGGGGCGGTGTGGCAGATCAGGGATGGGGCGTGGTCGCCGATGATCTCGCCTCGACCGCCGCCGAGGTGGGGCCCGCCTCGGCGAGGGTGTGCCCTTCCGTCGGGGCGGGGGTCGTCCCGCCCTTTTTGCGGGGTGACTTCCCGTGGACCTGGCGGTAGAAGATGATGGCCACGGGAACGATGTAGATGATCCAGCCGATGGTCTGGAGCACCGTGGGTTGGACGTTGACCTGGAAGATCGCCTGTCCGAGGACGTAGAGCCAGTAGATCGGCGACGTGGGTTCCGGCAGCAGGTGGCTGACGTCCCACGCATGGTTCATGATTCCGGGAAGGACCCCAGCCTCCTGCAGATCGCTGATGCCGTACGCGAAGATTCCTGCGGCGACGAGGATGAGGAAATAGCCGGTGACAGAGAAGAACAGCTTCATGTTGATCTTGCGCGAACCGCGGTAGATGAGCCAGCCGAGGATGAGCGAGAGCAGCAGCCCGGTGACGACGCCGGCGGTGGTGGCGATGACGTTGTTCTCCACCGAGGAGCGGACCGTGGCCCAGATGAACAGCGCGGATTCCGCGCCTTCCCTGCCGACGGCGAGCACGGCGAGCCAGACGAGACCCCAGCCGGACGAGCGCTTGTCCAACGAGGCGGCCATCGACGATTCGAGTTCACCTTTGAGTGCGCGTGCGTGCTTGCCCATCCAGAAGATCATTCCGGTCACCAGGGCAACGGTGATGATGGAGAGCACGCCGCCGATGATCTCCTGCGCCTGATAGGTCAGGGTCTTCGGCCCCCAGGTCAGCAGGGCGCCGATGCCGAAGGGAATGAGCGCGGCGAGACCGACGCCGAGCCAGAGTTTGGGCAAGACGTCTCGGCGACCGGTCTTGACCAGGTAGCCCACGAGGATGCCGATGACCAAGGTGGCCTCGAGACCTTCGCGCAAGGCGATGAGGAGGTTCGCGACGAACATCTGACTCACTCTCGTCAGTTCGTCGAGGCGGGTGTTCGGGCCGTCTCGAAAGGGGATGAACGAATTTAGCCTAACCTAAGGTCGGCTGATTCAGTGTACATCTACTTTTGGGGTGCAGAGGACGCAGGAAGGTCTAGAATCGGCGGGTCGCTAGGGTCAGTTGTCGCAGTCGGAGCGGACGCAGCTGTGGTCGTGTTCGACGCGAGCGTACGCGGTCCCGGCATTGTGACGTGCTGCTTGTGCCTCACCGCGGCAACCGCATAACCTCCCGTTCGACCGGTGCGTTATGCGGCTCCTGGTGAGGGACGCTCCTGTAATAGTAGGTTGTGCCGCTTGCAGTGGGGGATGCTCGTGCCCGAACACGTAGGGAGCGCAGGTAGCGGTGTGGGGTGTTTCAGGTAGTGCGCAACCCGATCGGCTCAGCTCTCGGAGAGGTCGGAGATGAGGGCGTCGATGAACGACTCGCAGGCGGCGATCTGGTCGAGTTCGATGAACTCGTCGGGTGCGTGAGCCTGGGCGATGTCTCCGGGACCGCAGACGACGGTCGGGATGCTGGCTTCGGAGAACAGCCCCGCCTCGGTGCCGTACGTGACCTTGTCATCGGTGGCGATAGCGCCCCAGTTCGCGGCGAGCGAGACGATGTCCGCATCGGCCGGAGTCTCGCAGCCGGGAGCTTCGGCTTCGATCGTGAAGTCGACACCGGCGGTCTCGTTCTCGGCCGCCATGGCTCGACCGAGGCGTTCGGCTTCGGCGCGGAAGCGTTCGATGAGGGCCTCGCGGTCCACGGAACCGAGCGATCGGAACTCGAACTGGACGGTCGCCTCGGCGGGGATGGTGTTCACCGCGATGCCGCCGGTGAACGTGTTCGCCGTGACCGAGGTGAAGGGCACGACATAGGCCTCGTCGAAGGGCCCTTCGGTGCGGAACTCGGCTGCGACGGCGTGAACGAAGGCGACGAATTCGGAGGCATAGGCGATGGCATTGACGCCTTCGGGGGTGAGCGAGGAGTGGGCGGCGACGCCATGGAAGTCGACGCGGAAGACGTTCATCGATTTGTGGCCGCGGATGGCGCGCATGCTCGAGGGCTCGCCGACGATGCAGCCGCGGGGCGCCAGGCCCTCCTCGGTGATGGCCTCGACGAGGGAGATGGCGCCCACGCAGCCGATCTCTTCGTCATAGGAGAAAGCAAGGTGGATGGGTTCGCTGAGTTTCGCGGATTTGAGCGCTTCGAGGCGGGAGAGAATGACGCCGATGAAGGACTTCATGTCGGCGCTGCCGCGGGCAAAGTACTTACCGTCGCGGACCTCCGGGGTGAACGGGTCCGAGGACCAGTCCTGGCCGTCGACGGGGACGACGTCGGTGTGCCCGGACAGGACGATGCCTCCTGTGGTCGTTCCGTCGGCTGCGGGGATGGTTGCGAGCAGGTTCGCCTTCGTTCCCTCCGGGTTCGGGATCCGGCGTGATTCGATGCCGGCGGCCTGGAGGCGGGCTTCGACGTGGTCGATGAGCGGGAGGTTCGTGCCCAGGCTCGTCGTATCGAAGGTGATGAGATTCGTGATCTCGGTGATGGTGGCCTCGGCGGGTGTCGCTGGCACGACTGCTCCTGACTCTCGGATGCGGGTTGTCTCGGTTCGGTCAGATCGCTGCATCTGCGGGAGGGCCGCGGTGGTCCCAAAGGGATGAGTGCACGTCTCCACCGGGTGGTGGCGGTGTCAGCGAGGGCGCGGCCCCGGGCAGGACAGCGGTGACCAGACGACTTCACTCTACGGGGCGGACGCGTGCCGTGTGGGACCGGCCCAGTGGGTGGGCACTGCTCAGCATTGAGCGCGCAGCTTTTGAACTATGAGCGTCCCATATTCAGGCCCCGGCGAGGACGAGAAGTGCCTCGTTCCGCGCATCGAGCCCGTCGTCGGGGATTTCGGCGGACATCTCTTCGCGCATGACCGCTCTCTTCACTGGATCCATAGTCAGCTGAGCCGAGTAGGTGAAGACCATCGACAGCCAGTCGTGCCTCGAATAATGGAGGTCTTCGACGAAAGTGGTCTTATTCGGGGTGAAACCGGCGTCCTGCAGTTTTGTGAGCGCCGGATGTTCGACGGGTTCGAGCTCCCGCGTGGACTCAGCTGTACTGCTGCCCGCCCTCGCCTCTTGGCTCGCTTCGGTGCCCCGGCTCGCTCTCGAACCGAGACTCGCGGTCCTGCCGTCGGCATGAAAGCGAGCGATGACCGCATCGAGCCGGGTCTTCAGCTCACTGATGGGTTCGATATCGTTCCAAGCCAGAGCCAGAATTCCACCGGGGCGGAGCACCGTGCGAACTTTCGGCAGAGCAACCAGAGGATCGACCCAGTGGAAGGACTGACCGAAGCTGACGAGATCGAAGGTCCGGCCCTGTGGGTCCCATTTCTCGAACGCCGAGACTTCCACATCGAGACCTTTGGCCCGAGCGACCGCAGCCATTTCGTCATCTGGTTCGACGGCGAGGATCTCGGCGCCTGCTGACCGGAGCTGGGACGCGAGTATGCCGGTGCCGGAACCGACATCGAGGATGCGTGGGGCGTCCGCGGTTCGATCGCCGGTGGACGGCAGTGAGGAATCCGTTTGGGAGTCGGCGCTCGCCCCGGCCGCTTGCATGATCGCTGAGAGGAGCGCGGCAGGGTACTTCGGTCGGAAGGCGTCGTAGTCCTGGGCCACCTCGCCGAAGGATTCTGCACGTTCTCGATTTTCGAAGTGTTCCATCCACGTAGCCTAACGTTCCACGGTCGGGCAGGGCCGCCTCGGCGAGGGGATGGAAATCCATCCGCACCGGATCAGATCAGATGGAGATCGTCTCCGGTTCGGGGAAATCCGTGAAACTCTGATCCTCGTCGATCGGCGCCAGCTCGAGATAGCTGGGATAATCGTCGTCAATGAAGAGCAGCAGCATCGCCCCTGGTGAACCGGCTGTGAGGACGGTGCGATCCGACCAGTCCCCGTCTCCGCCCTGATCGTTGCGGTGCTCATCGTCGATGCGATCCTGCGGACGCATTCCCACGCTTGGACAAGTTCCACAGTCGCAATGGCTAGTGACCATCACCTCGCCGAGGCGGCCCTCCCAGATCTGACGTTGTTCGTTCGAGATCGGCTCGGGTGGATCCCAACCCTGCCGCTGCTCAGGAGTGAGGTCGGCATAATCTGCTTCGTCGGGAGACGGCCTCGCCGAGCGGATCATGCACAGTGCGACGCTATGTTCCCGGGCGTTCAGCGGGCGGATCATGGTCAAATCCTAGCTCGGGTACCTGGTCGAAAGGCTCATCCCTCATGAGTCGTGGCGTCTCCACCCGGTGCACCGGGGGGTTATGAGAGGGAAGGGGTGGATAGCGAGCAACGCGGCGAAGTAAGAGTAACGGTGGGTGATGCTCGCCGGAGTAACGGTGAGGGATGCTCGCGAGAGATAGGGCGGCCCGAGCGGCGGGGCTCTCCGCGGAATTCCCAGGTGCGAACCCGCCTGCGGATGCGTGTGGAGGGGCAGGGTTTCGCTAAAGTCGTGGAGCAGGGGGTAACGATGTCGATCGAGAAGACACCATCCGTACCGCGCTTCGGCGCCGGCAGCGGAAACGGCGGGCCGGCCGAGCTCACGCCGGAGGATCAAGAGCGCGCTCGCGGGCTGAAGAAGATGCGTACGCTCGCGCTCTCGCTGCTCATCCTCGCCACGCTCATCTTCCTCTCCACCCACCTCTTCACCGACAACACCGGCGTCTGGGGGTTCGTCTCCCGTGCCTCGGAGGCCGCGATGATCGGCGCCATCGCCGACTGGTTCGCTGTCACCGCGCTGTTCCGCCACCCTCTCGGGCTGCCGATTCCGCACACCGCGATCATCCCGCGCAAGAAGGACACCCTCGGAGCGAGCCTGTCGGCCTTCGTCGCCGCGAACTTCCTCCACGCCGAGGCGGTGTCGACGAAGATCCGATCCGCCGAGATCTCCCATCGAGCCGGGAAATGGCTGGCCAAGCCCGCCAACCGAGATATCGTCGTCGACCGTGCTGCAGGGGGCCTCGAATATGTGCTCGCGCGCATCGATGACGACTCCATCAAGGCGCTGACCAGGAACGTCATCATTCCTCGCCTCGTGGCCACCCGAAAGACACCGGTGCTCGCTCAGCTGCTTCGTCAGATCGTGCTCGACGGGGCTCACCACAGACTCGTCGACCTCATCGTCGCGGAGGCCTACAGCTGGCTGGGTGACAATCCGCAGGTCATCGATGAGATCGTCCACAACCGGGCACCGTCCTGGGTCCCCGATTTCGTCAACGAACAGCTGGCCAACCGCCTGCAGCGCGAAGTGCTCGGCTGGGTCGCCGACGTCCGCGACAACGAATACCACAAGGCCCGACAGGCGCTGGATGCGTGGCTTGTCGACCTCTCCGACGACCTCGAATCAGACTCATCCCTGTCCCAGCGGGCCGAAGAGATCTTCAACGACCTGCTCAGTCAGGACGGCGTCGTCGACTCCGTCCTCGAGATCTGGGGTTCGCTCAAACAGCTGCTGCGCGAGGCCATCATCGACGAAGGCGGCGAAGTCCGCGCCCGCATCTGGCAGCTCATCGGCGAATTCGCCGAACGGCTGCAGGCGGACTCGGAATTCTCCCGCCGCATCGATGACCGGATCGCCACCACCGCCGGTGATCTGGCCGAAAGCTTCGGCCCCGAGATCGCCAGCGTCATCTCCGACACCATCGAGCGCTGGGATGCGAAGGAAGCCGCCGAACGCATCGAGCTCTACGTCGGCCGCGACCTCCAGTACATCCGCATCAACGGCACCGTCATCGGCGCGCTGGTCGGTCTCGTGATCCACACCGTCATCGTGCTCCTGCCGGGGTGAGACCGCCAGGGTGAGGCGCTGAAGCGCCCTCAGCCACTGAGGGTTCAGCGCTTTCGGCCCCGAGCACCTGGTCGAAGGGGACCATCGCAGGGGAAGTTGTGTCGAAACTCTGTCAAGGATGACGCGCGGGCTGTACTCTGAAATGACCGAGCAGAACCGGAAAGGATCCGATGCTCACAGTCGCAGCGCTGCTCTCCATCGTCATCCTGGGCTCCGTCTTGGGTCTGCTCTCGCGCCGACTCCTCGGCCCCGACGTCGGACTGCTCAGATCGATCCTCGTCGGAATGCTCGTCTTCTCATCCGGCGGCGCCTTCATCACGCACGTGGCCCGACTCAACGGCATCTTCTCTCCCGAGGTCTCCTATGCGAGCCTCGACCAGGTCCAGCTGCTGATCTTCGCCGGTTTCATGTGTCTGGCGATCCTCGCACTGAGCACGATCGTCCTGTTCGTCCTCGAAGTCATCATGCCCACCGGAACGCTGCCCGGCGCCCGCGGCGCAGTGATCGGGATTCGCGGCTGGACCCGACGGACCGGCCGGATATTCACCGTCATCCGAGCAGCGATGAGCTCGGGCCTGCATCGGTCGTTGACCTCGGGACTCAAACCCGATGACACCAGGTTCGCCGCCTCGCTCGTCGTCTTCCTCAATTCGGCAGGTACGACCTTCGTCAAACTCGGCCAGTTCCTCTCCACCCGCACCGACATCCTCCCGCCGACACTGACCTCCGCACTGGGAACCCTGCAGGCCGATGCCGAACGGCTGCCCTTCGCGCAAGTCAAAGACGTCATCGCCGCTGAGCTCGGAGCCGACTGGGAAGAAGCGTTCGCCTCCGTCGACCCCACTCCGCTGGCCGCCGCGTCGTTGGCGCAGGTCCACCGTGCGGTGCTCGAAACCGGCACCGAGGTGGCCATCAAGGTCAGGAGGCCGCGTGCCGTGGCCGCGGTGAGCGTTGACAGCGACATCCTCCTCAGGCTGTCGGCGCAGCTGCTCAAACGCTACGAATGGGCCCGCGCGATGGGACTCGGCGATTTGGCGCACGGATTCGTCGAATCCCTCGACGAGGAGCTCGACTACCGGGTCGAAGCCCGCAACCTCGACATGGCCGCCGCTTCCCTCGGCTCACGAGACGGGGTGGGCGTCCCCGCAGTCCAACACGAGCTCTCCGGTGCGTCGATCCTCGTCACCGACTTCATTCCCGGGCGCACCCTCGGACAGGCGGCACTCGAGGGATACCCCCGCCTCGGCGACAGGGAGCGGAGCGCTGCGGCCCGGAGACTGTGCCTGTCGACCATCCGGTCCATCCTCGTGACGGGGATCTTCCACGCCGACCTGCACCCGGGAAACATCATGATCACCGAGGATGGCGACCTCGTCTTCCTCGACTTCGGGGCGATCGGCATCCTCGACGACGAATCCCGCAACGCCTTGGCCCTCATCCTCCACGCCGTCGTCGTCGACGATGCGGCGACCGCCGCCGATGCGATCCTGCTGGCCTTCGACGCACAGGAGAACGTCGACGTCGACCTGCTCCGGCGCGACATCGGCCGCATCATCACCGTGCTGCGTGTACACGGACGCATCGACAGCGCGATGTTCCGGCAGCTTCTCGCCGTCCTCGGCGACCACGGAATCGGAGTCCCCGGGGACCTGGCAGCGGCGCTGCGCACCCTGGCATCGATCGAGGAGTCCGTCACCGGCCTCGACCCGCAGCAGACCCTGCTGAGCATTGTCCGCCGGGAGCTGCCCGCGATCACCGCGGCGGTGATCTCACCTGAGAGGATGAGCGCGAAATCCGTTGGCGCCGCCGGCGTTGCCGCGCTCACCGCCCGACGCCTGCCCGGACGTGTCGAGCAGGTGAGCAGGGAGATGGCTGCAGGCCGATTCAGTGTGCGACCGCAGCTGTTCACCTCCGACGCCGAACGCTCCTGGCTGCGCGGAGTTCTCAGCGAGTTCACGGCGGTGCTCCTCGCCTGCACGGCAGTGATCGCCGCGATCCTCCTGTTCGGAATGGACGGCGGACTGAAGATCTCGACGGACCTGACGATGTACCAGGGGCTGGGTGCTCTCTTCGTCTTTGCCGGAACGATGATCGCCCTGCGTGCCGTCATCCGTCTGTTCCTCAAGAAATGAGGCGGCCACCCCGGAGGCGACCGAATCCATCGCAGGAGCTTTCACGGACCTCCGCGCAGGGGTTTCCGTCAACAGAGGTTGGGAAATCCCGCCCCGGCTGACGGGCTGACCGCATAGTGCCAAGGCCCATTGGGCGAAAACATGGAGACATGACTTCTTCACAGCATCCTGCCGCAGCGCAGCAGCCCGTCCACCAGCACCCCGCCATCATCACCGCCGGAAACGTCACCAAGCACTTCAACCAGACGTACGCTCTCGCCGGAGTCGACCTCACGATCGGCCTCGGCGAATCCCTGGCCATCATGGGACCCTCCGGCTCCGGTAAGACCACCCTCCTGCACTGCCTGGCCGGCATCATCAGCCCCGACAGCGGCCGCATCCGACTCTCGCCGACCGACCGCAGCGCCGCCGCCGAGATCACCTCCCTCAAGGAATCCGGCCGCACCGCTCTGCGCCGCGAGGTCTTCGGCTTCGTCTTCCAACAGGGACTGCTCCTGCCCGAGCTCACCGCCGTCGACAACGTCGCGCTCGCCGCCATGCTCGCAGGCATGAACCGCTCGGACGCCACCCAGCACGCCCGGGCCTGGCTCGACCGTCTTGGTCTGAGCGAGCACGGACACAAGCGGATCGGACAGCTCTCCGGAGGTCAGGCGCAACGGGTGGCAATTGCCCGCGCCCAGGTCACCCAGCCCGTCGTCACCTTCGCCGACGAACCGACCGGCGCCCTCGACTCCCGAACCTCGAACGAGGTTCTCACCGAGCTGCTGGGCTCCACCGTCGGCCGCGGCTCCACCCTGGTCGTCGTCACCCACGATGAGAACGTCGCCGCCCGCTGCTCCCGTGTCGTCCGACTCGCCGACGGTCGCATCGTCGCCGATTCGGCAATGCAGGAAGCCGCCCAGTGATGAACATCCTTCCCCTCCTCCTGTCCAAACAGTCCCTGACCTCGACGACGTCGCGGCTCGTCGGGATCGCCTTCTTCTCCTGCGCGACGATCTTCCTCACCGTGGCCGCCGGCGCCTGGGCATTCATCGACCGCCCCGAGGTCTCCGGATACGCCGAGGTGGCCGAGCTGTACCAGCTCCTCGCCGTCCTCGCCACGGTCTTCCTCATCGTGCCCGCGACGAGCCTCGGGGTCGCCTCGGCGAAATTGAGCGCCCGCCGTCAGGACGAACGACTCTCGACCCTGTCCCTGCTCGGGGCGCAACGCGGCACGATCCGCCTCATCGCCGTCGCCGAACCCTTCATCCCCGCCTCGCTGGGCATCCTCGCCGGAATCGGCGGCTACCTGCTGGTCGCCTGGCCGCTGAGTTTCATCACGTTCGTCGGCGAACCTTTGGGCTACCAGGCACTGCTCATGCCGGTCTGGCTGCTCGCCGCGGTCATCGTGGGCCTCCTGGCGGTCTGCCTGATCGCCTCGCTCATCGGCCTGCGCAAGATCCAGGTCTCCCCGCTGGGCGTGCGCACCCGGTCGCTGCCCCGGAGATTCCCCCTGGCCCGCATCATCACGGCCATCGTGCTCATCCTCATCGTGGCCATCGCGACCTATGTCTCCACCCAGATGGAGCTGCCGATGGCGGTGACGATCATGTACAGCATCGCCACGATCGGCATCACCCTCCTGCTCATCAGCGTCCTCGGCGTCCTGTGCATCCGCGTCCACGCCGGCATCGCCGGCAGAATCGCCCGCCGTCCCGCCTCGGTGATGGCGGCGGGAATGATCGCCGACGCCCCCGGACAGTACTGGCGCCGGGTCGCCGGGCTGGCGATGATCACCTTCATCGCCGTCGTCGGCGGGGCGGGAACAGCGATGATGCGCAGCGGTCAGGAGAACTTCTCCGCCGAGGACCGCGCGGTCATGGGTCCGTACGTCCACCTCGGCGACGATATCTTCACCGGACTCATCCTCACCCTGGTCATCGCCTTCGTCCTCGTCATCGTCTCGGCCACGATCAACCAGGCCGCAGACATCCTGGACCGGGCCACGACCTACCGCGAGCTCCACGCCGCCGGAATGACCCAGCAGATGATGCACCGGGTGACCGTCAACGCCGTGATGTCGCCGATCCTGCTGGTCACCGTCGTCTCCCTGTTCCTCGGCGGAATCCTCGCCTGGCTCATGGCTTCGGTGAGCGACCTCAGCGATCCGTTCACCATCGGAACCGTTGCCGCCGTCCTCGTGGCCGGGGTTGCGATGGTGTGGCTGGGGCTGCAGGTCACCCGCCCGCTCGTCCGCCGGGTCACCGAGATCGATCCCCACAACCGCACCCTCGCCGAGGCGGCACCCGAGAACCGGGCCACCGCCGAGGCGACCATGGCCTGAGAGGAGACCCGATGTCTACGTCCTTCGCAGCAGTTCCCCTCGTCCTCGGACGGAGATCGCTGACCTCGGCGAGCTCCGTGCTCGTGGCCGCCGCGTTCTTCGCGTGTGCCACGCTGTTCCTCACCGTGGCGGCGGGGACCTGGATGTTCTTCCAGATCCCACCGAGCCCCGATCCCGCGGACGAGGGCCTCGACATCATGTACAAGACCCTCGCGGCCCTGGCCACGGCTCTGCTGATCATCCCCGCCTCCACCCTGGCATCGGCCTCGGCGACCCTGTCGGCACGTCGCCAGGACGAAAGGCTGTCGACGATGTCGCTGCTCGGGGCCCGACGCTCCCAGATCACTGCGCTCGCCGTGGCCGAACCGCTGATCCCGGCCCTGGCCGGCATCATCCTCGGGGTGCTCGGGTATCTCGGATTGGCGCTGCCGGTCAGCTTCATCCACTTCATGGGCGAACCCATCGGGTACGCGAACATGCTCATGCCCGCGTGGCTCATCCTCGTCGTGGTCGTCTTCCTCGCCCTGGTCTGCGCGGGCTCGGCCCTGCTGGGTCTGCGCAAGGTCGCGGTCTCTCCGTTGGGCGTGCGGACGAAGAGTCTGGAGCGGAAGCTCCCCGTGGCCAAGATCATCGTCACGGTGCTCGTGATCTGCCTGCTGCCGGTCGTGTACGCGCTCACCCAGAGCGGCGGTCTCGGCGTGGGGATCGTGCTCGGCGCGGTGGTCGGATTCTTCGCTCTCGGGCTGGTCGTCGTCGACCTCCTCGGCGGGCTCCTCGTCCGCTGGTTCGCTCACCTGTCCGGTCGGCGGGCCGCCACCCCGGAGCGCCTCATCGCGGCTCGCCTGGTCTCCGACGAACCCAAACGGTTCTGGCGACGCGTTTCCGGACTCGCGATGGCTTCGTTCACCGCGGCCGTCTGCGGGTCGGGGGTGGCGCTGATGCAGCTCGGCCTCGACGCCGCCGAGGACGACCCGGCAACGATGGGCACTTCCGATATCAACCTCTTCCACGACATGTTCACCGGGGTGCTGCTCGTCATGGGCATCGCGATCGTGCTCATCGCCGTGTCCGCGGTGATCAACCAGGTCGCCGATATCTATGACCGTGCCGACACCTTCTCCGACCTCTATGCCGCGGGCGCCGATACCCGGCTGCTGCACCGAGCGCTGGTGCGGGCCGTCATGGCCCCAGCGATCTGGGTGTCCCTGCTGGCAGGAGGGCTCGGGCTGCTGCTCGTCCTGCCCCTGGCCGGAGCCGCGCTCGTGTTCAAGCCGGTCACCTTCCTCACGATCCTGCTCACAGTGGTCGTCGGCATCGGCATCATCCGCGTCGGGCTGCAGCTGACGAAGCCGATTCTGCACTCCGTGTCCACAGCCGGGAGGGCGCGGGAATAGGTCACCTGTCGATGCTGTGACCTGCACCGTCGCCGAGGCGGCTGCCCGCCCAGGGTCGGCCGCCTCGGTTTCGCGTCAGTGGCGTCTCCTACGATGGTCGGCACCGGTTCGGCGGAAGTGGTCGGGCCGGTGGGACCCTCCTCGGGTCTCCGGGTACAGTTGGAGCGCACCATCTGCGGGTGCGTGTCGACGCGGCTGTGTAGGAAGAGGAACTGAAGTGAGCAACGACCAGGGCTATGACGGTCTGAGGACCCCTCCGCAGGACGTCGAAGCCGAGCAGAGCGTGCTCGGTGCGATGCTTCTGTCGAAGGACGCCATCGCCGACTGCGTCGAGACGATGAAGGGCGACGACTTCTACAAGCCCGCTCACGAAACCATCTACGAGGCGGTCCTCGACCTCTACTCCAGGGGTGAGCCCGCGGACTCGGTGACGGTGGCGAACTACCTGACGAAGACCGGTGACCTCGCCCGCGTCGGCGGTGCCGCCTACCTGCACACCCTCATCTCGTCGGTGCCGACCGCCGCCAACGCCGGCTACTATGCCGCGATCGTCAGCGAACAGGCCGTGCTGCGCCGCCTCGTCGAGGCCGGCACCCGCATCGTGCAGATGGGCTACGACGCCGAAGGCGATACCGATGACGTCGTGAACTCCGCTCAGGCGGAGATCTACAAGGTCACCGAACGCCATACGACAGAGGATTACGTCATCCTCTCCGACATCCTCGGCGAGGTGGCCCAGGAGATCGAACGCAACGGCAACACCGATGGGCAGACCGCGGGTGTGCCCACCGGTTTCACCGAGTTCGACAACCTCACCAACGGTCTGCATCCGGGCACGATGATCGTCATCGCCGCGCGTCCCGGTGTCGGCAAGTCGACTCTGGCGCTCGACTTCATCCGTTCGGCTGCGATCCACAATGATGCGGCCGCTGTGTTCTTCTCGCTCGAGATGGGCAAGAACGAACTCGTCATGCGTCTGCTCTCGGCCGAGTCGGAGATTCCGCTGCAGAACCTGCGCCGCGGCGAGCTCAGTCCGCACGACTGGACGACGCTGGCCGCGACCGAGGCCCGGATCAACAATGCGCCGCTGTTCGTCGACGATTCGCCGAACATGGCGCTGACCGAGATCCGCGCGAAGTGCCGCCGGCTCAAGCAGCAGCACAATCTGCAGATGGTCTGCGTCGACTACCTGCAGCTGATGTCCTCGGGCAAGCGCGTCGAGTCCCGTCAGCAGGAGGTCTCGGAGTTCTCCCGTTCGCTCAAGCTGCTGGCCAAGGAGCTCGAGGTGCCGGTCATCGCACTGTCTCAGCTCAACCGAGGCAGCGAGCAGCGCACGGACAAGCGGCCGATGATCTCGGATCTGCGTGAGTCCGGTTCGATCGAGCAGGACGCGGATATGGTCCTCCTCATCCACCGTGAGGACATGTACGACAAGGAACACGAACGCGCTGGTGAGGCCGACATCATCGTCGCCAAGCACCGTGCCGGTCCGACGATGGACATCCCCGTGGCGTTCCAGGGCGCGAAGTCCCGATTCGTCAACATGCCGCAGTGACGAACGGGGCTTGAATGGACGCCTACTGGATGCGCGGCAAGTGGGGTGACGGCGGGAAGAGTGAGCGCCGCTGGAACCAGGGCAGCCGGAATCCGCTGACCATCATCATCACCGGTGCTGTCTTCTTCGTCGGCACGGGTGCGGTCTTCACGATCGGATACCTGTATCCGGACCAACTGCTGTTCACGATCATTCTCGGATGCTTCGTGTTCCTCGGCGTCACTTTGGCGATGCGCAGGTTCATGGGACACACGCCGGCGTATTGGTACACCGGACCGTTCGTGGCCATTGCACTCATCGGCACTGTGATGCTCGGCGAGGATCTTGCTTTGTCTCAGGCGGGCGAACTCACCGAGGTGGTCGTCGCCGATCACAAAGTCGAGCAGAAGACCGTGCACAGTTCCAATCCGCCCAGTTCGCGGCAGGTCTATGTTCATACCTACAGCCTCGAACGCACCGACGGCACCCCCGTCGCCGAACCGCTGATCTACCGCGGTAAGGACGGATACGACGACTTCGATGAGGGCGACACGATCTCCGTCCTCATTGATCCGGAGGGGAAGGCACCGACCAAACCGGCCGAGGACGTGGATCTGCCTGCCGATATCGGCATCCTCGTCACCGGACTGGTCACCTCGGGGATCGTGTTCCTCATCTGTCTGATCGTCGTGCTGCTGCGCTGGACGCGCTCGCCGTCGCAGCAGCACGTGCGCTGAGCAATGGGAAGGATAGTCCGGAAGGTCCCCGCTTGATCGTTGATAGATCGGGAAGTGTGCGGTCGGAGCATCGGGCGTATGGTTGTCGACCGTGAGTGAGAAACCTGCTGATTCGTCGGCGACCAAACCCCCGTTTTCGATCGCTGCGGCGGCCTTCGTCTCGAGCTTCGACCGGTTCGCGGTCAGTCCGCTGCTCGTCCTCATCGCCACCGACCTCGGCGCAACTCTCACTCAGAGTCTGTCGGTCGCCAGCCTCTATTACCTTGCATACGGGTTCAGCCAACCGCTGTGGGGAGTGCTCTCCGACCGGTTCGGCCGCGTCCGTCTCATGCGTCTGACGCTCATCGCCGCCGCGCTCGCCGGACTCGCCTCAGCGCTGGCGCCAGGGCTGGTCACACTCATCATCGCTCGGGCCTTCGCAGGTGCCTTCTACGGGGCGATCGTCCCGACTTCGCTGACCTATGTCGGCGACACCGTTGCCGAGAAGCACCGCCAGCCGGCCTTGGCCGATCTCATGGCGGCCATCGCCATCGGCACGGCTTTGGCCACGGCGGCCTCGGGCCTCATTGCCGACTGGCTCGACTGGCGGATCGTCTTCGCGGTCCCCGCAGTGCTCGCCGTGGTCTGCTGCTTCGGACTCAGCGGACTCCATGAGATCCGCAGCGAGGACGCCGTCGGAATGCTTCGGACACTGTGGTCGGCGATCAGCCACCGCTGGGTTCTGCTCGTCGTGGGCTTGGCTTTCGTCGAGGGCGCCGCAGTGCTGGGCGTACTGACACTGCTGGCACCGGCGCTGCAGGCGCAAGGAGTCGGTGCCGGACCGGCCGGTCTGGCGACGGCCGCCTATGGTCTCGGGGTCATCATCACCAGCCGCATGGTCAGGTTCCTGTCCTCACGGCTGACGATGCCGCGCCTCATGGCGCTCGGCGGGTCGACCACCGTCATCGGCTACGCGCTGGTTGCCGTCCACGTATCGATTCCGACGATCTTCATTGCCGCTGCACTGCTCGGTGCTACCTGGTCGTTCCTGCATTCCTCCCTGCAGACATGGTCGACTTCGGTGCTGCCGCAGGCCAGAGGCACAGTGGTCTCGCTCTTCGCCGGGTGCCTCTTCGGCGGCAGCGCCCTGGGTGCTGCCGTCGGCGGTGCTGTCGGTGCGGCGGGTCAGTGGACGGTGCTCTTCGCCTCGACCGCCGCGGTCATGCTCGTCCTCGTGATTGTCACCGTGATCAGCCGCAGAGTCTACGAACGACGAGCCGGCTGAGTCTGAACGGTCGCACCCCGGGGCCATCAGGCACGGAGAATGCTGAGGATCGGACCGTCCATGCAGGTGTGCCACCATGGCAGGCATGGACACCACTCCTAACGATCTGCTCGTGCTGCTGGCCGTCTCCCGCACCGCCAAATTCACGACGGCGGCACACAACCTCGGTCTGACCCACTCGACGGTCTCCCGCCGCATCGCCGCGTTGGAGAAGTCCTTGGGCGGACGCGTTCTGGCTCGCTCGGATGACGGATGGGAGCTGACCGACCTCGGGGAACGAGCCGTTGTGGTGGCCGAACAGATGGAGACCGCGGTCGCCGAACTCGAGAGTCCCGGCCAGGGCCCGGAGACGGTGTCCGGAGTGGTGCGGATGACCGCGACGGATGGGTTCAGCGCCTATATCGCCTCCCCGGCGGTCGCGAAGCTGCGACGTCGGCATCCCGGGCTGAGTGTCGAGATCGTCACCGTCACCAGGCAGGCCCTGCAGCAGCGGTCCGGTCTCGATATCGAGGTCGTCGTCGGCGAACCGCGCGTGCACCGGGCGGAGGCGATCGAGCTCGGTGACTACGAACTCGGTCTCTACGCCTCGCGTGACTATCTCGCGGCCAACGGCACCCCCGCCTCGGTGGAGGAAGTCAGCGACCACCGGCTCGTCTATTTCGTCGATTCCATGCTCCAGGTCGACGACCTCGATGCGCCGAGGCGGCTGTTTCCCGAGATGAAGGATGCACTGACCTCGACGAACGTTTTCGTTCACGTCGAAGCGACGCGTGCGGGTGCCGGAATCGGCTTTCTCCCGTGTTTCATGGCCGACCGTCACCCCGACCTCGTGCGACTCTTCCCCGATTCGGTGGCCGAGCGACTGCCCTACTGGATGGTGCTCAGACCCGATTCGATGCGGCGACCGGCGATCGCCGCCGTCGTCCAGGGACTCAAGGATGAGATGCTCGCCCACCAGACTGCTCTCGAAGGCCGGAAGTTGCCCCGGTGACGCGGCGCGACCAGGATGTGAGCATGAACCAGCCCCAAAATGACATCGGCGACGAGCTGGCCGGACGTCGCATCGTGCTCACAGCTCAGCGGCGCGCGGAGCAGCTTGCCTCCGCCCTCGAGCGTCACGGTGCCAAGATCGTGCACGCCCCGACCCTCTCCGTCATTCCTCACATCGATGACCCTGAACTCGTCACCCGCACCCGTGAACTCATCGAGGACCGGCCGGACATCGTCGTGGTCACGACCGGAGTCGGATTCACCGGCTGGGGTGACGTGGCTGAAGCCGCGGGTCTGCGCGAGGAGTGGCATTCGATGCTCGCCGGAGCACGGATATACGCTCGCGGTCCCAAGGCACGCGGAGCGATTCAAGCGGCCGGACTGAGGGCTCACTGGGTCGCCGAATCCGAGACGAGCGCAGAGATCCAGCAGGTCCTCCTCGGCGAGGGCGTGGACGGTCAGCGCATTGCCGTACAGCATCACGGTGCCGGCGCCGACGGACTTGATGAGGCCTTCGCCGCAGCAGGCGCCGATGTCCGTTCCCTCGTCATCTACCGGTGGGGCCCGGCCCCCGTTCCGGCCGCCGTGGTCGACGCGGTCCGACTCGTCGCGGAGCGCAGGTGCGATGCCGTGGCCTTCACCTCAGCACCCGGGGCGGCAGCCTTTCTCACCGCGGCCGACGAGCAGGAACTGCTGCCGGCCGTGATCGAGGCGTTCAACGAATCGGTGGTGGCGGCAGCAGTCGGCGACGTCACCGCAGCGCCGCTGCATGAACAGGGCATCAGAACCGTGATTCCCGAGCGATTCCGACTCGGAGCCCTTGCTCGCGTGCTGATCAGCGAACTCGCCGTATGATCTCAGTCTGACGCGAACTCGATGTCGACGGCATCTGCCTCGCGCAGTTCGCCGATCGCCTCCGCCTCAGCGGTCAGTGCGCTCTTCATCGACTTCGGGACGGTGCCGAACGGTGCGATCGTCATGCTCAGCCGTCGATTCCGCTTCCGCGCCCTCCAGGTCCCCGCGACCCGACCGTCGACCAGCAGCGCTCCTGGATCGCCCACGGTCTTCCAGATCTCCCGATGGAACTCCTTGGACGCGATCGTCTCCCGATCCCGCATCTGCGTATAGGGATCGTGTGAGGGAAGCAGACGGACGCCGTGCGGAAGCTGCGCGCGATGCAGCTGATCGACATCCTCGGCGAGCATCCAGGTCCGTCGCCCGCGATCGATTTCGGTGATCTCCCCAGCGATCAGATCCCACCAAGGTGTCGCCTCCGTGGACCGGATTCCGATCCACGCGGCGAAGTCGGCGCGTGTCGACGGTCCATAGCAGTGCAGATAGCGGCGCAGCAGTTCGGACCTGGCCCGGTCGCGTTCACTCTCGGTGGGTGCGGTCGAGGGCATCGAACGCGGATCGACCCATTCGTCGAGCAGAACGAACGGAGCCGTGTTTCCCTCGCGCGGGGCGAAGCAGAGGATCTGCCGCAGAGTGAGCAGCCGAATGCAGAAATGGATCACGCCGGCACCGAGGCTCTGGCCCTTCGCATACGGGCCCTGAGATTCCCAGGTGCTTCGCTGTTTCGTCGTCAGGGAGTCTGCGAGCACGTCGGCGAGTTCCTCGCCGAGCTCGGTGATCGTCATCCTCCGCCCTCTGAGCACCCCGGCGACCTCCTGCTCGACCCGATCGAGGATCTGGCTCAGCGGGATCCCGAGCGAATCGACCGACTGTTCGACTCCGAGGACGAAATGGCGCATCGCCTTCTCATTCGTCGGTTCGACCCCGGTGGTGAAGACCGGGAGATCGGCAGCGGGAAAGAAATGGGGTGCCCCTCGCATGCACCAGCTCTGCAGCAGCGACTTCTCCTCTTCGACGGCCGAAGCAAACGCTGTCGCACTCATGTCCTCGACCCGCGCATGGAGTGCGGTCAGCGCGGATCCCGGTGGGCTGTTCTGGATGCCGCAGGCTCCCGCGGCCTCAGTGAGTGAGTTGCGGCTGAGTCGCTCATCGAGGTGATGGGCGCGGAGGCGGAAGGCGATGATCTCGTCGTTCGTCGCGGAGTCGGCCATGTGCCCAGGCTAGCTCAGGACCCGTGTTTGAATGGGGCCACGTGCTCGGCCGGCATCTGGTGCGTGCACGACCACAATGAGAAGGGACGACGATGACGCGAACGATGCAGGTCAGCGACAGTATGGTGATCAAAGCCGACGCCGCCGGGCTCTGGGAGCAGATCGCCGATCCGACCCAGATGGCCCGATGGAGCCCGGAGAACACGGGCGCAAGCACGCGCACGACTGCAGGTCCGCTGCAGACAGGCGACGTCTTCGAAGGCACGAACCGTCGCGGGCCGGCGACGTGGGTGACCGAATGCGTCGTCACCGAATCTGTGCCCGGCAAACGGTTCGCCTTCACCGTGCGCCGGATCGGGCCCCGAACTCCGAGCATCGAAGGGGCGAACGCGAGTTGGGCATACGAGTTCGAGGACCTCGGTGGGACGACTCGAGTGACGGAGTCGTGGACAGACGATCGTCGCGGTTGGCCCGACTGGCTGGCCTGGGTCTTCGACCACATCGTCACACGTGGGAGGAGCTTCGCGGACTTCCAGCGATTGAACATTCGGCGGACGCTCACGACCATGAAGGACGATTTCGAACGCGAAGGATGACTTCGACAATTGAAAGACGACGTCGCACAGCGGTGACGTGATCGAAACGAGGGCGAAACAACTCCTCGCTACTCTGATCGCATGACAGCGACGGCACAGTCCACAGAGAGCTCCGCCCGCCACGATGTGGAGGGGATGAACTTCTATACCCGCAAATGGGTGCGGCCTGAGGACCTCAACGCCAACGGCTCCCTCTTCGGCGGCAGCCTGCTGAGGTGGATCGACGAGGAGGCCGCGATCTACGCGATCATCCAGCTCGGCAACCATCGAGTTGTCACGAAGCTGATCTCGGAGATCGACTTCCAGGCTTCGGCGAGGGAAGGCGATCTCATCGAGATGGGACTCATTGCTACCCAGTTCGGGCGTACGTCGCTGACGATGAAGGCGAGGGTGCGCAATATGATCACCCGGAAGACGATCCTCAGCATCGAGAAGATCGTATTCGTCGGAGTCGACGAGGACGGCGCACCGGTTCCACACGGGTACACGACGATCACCTACGATCGCGACCGAATGCCCCACCCATAGCCGTAGACACGCTCGGTGCTGCGAGAGTGATGCGCAGAGGTGCCCTGACAGGGTATCCCTCTCAGATGAGAACGCGTCTAGCCTGGAGAATATGGACAACCGGGCCGAAGTACGCGAATTCCTCATGTCACGGCGGGCGAAGATCACCCCTGATCGGGTCGGCCTTCCCACCCACGGCACGAGGCGAGTGCCGGGCCTGCGTCGCAGCGAGGTCGCGGCCCTGGCCGGACTGAGCGTCGAGTACTACTCAAAACTCGAACGGGGCGCGATCGGAGGGGCTTCCGCGGCTGTCCTCGAAGCGCTCGCCGAGGCTCTGCTGCTCAACGACACCGAGCGGGGCCACCTCGTTGATCTCGCCCGTGCCGCCGACGGCATTCCGACCTCGGGTCGCAGACGACGTCCCGTGACCGCTCAACGTCCACCGCACGAGACGCTGTTCTGGATGCTCGATTCGATCAAGGAATCGATCGCCTTCGTCCGCAACGATATGCAGGACATGGTCGCCGTCAACGAACTCGGCCGAGCTTTCTACTCGCCGGTCATCGGGGATGGGGGACGGACACCGAACCTGGCGCGATTCCAGTTCCTCGATCCCGCATCGAAGGACTTCTATCCGGACTGGGAACTCTTCGCGCAGATGTGCGTGGCGATCATCCGCAGCGCGGCAGGAAGGGATCCGCATAATCGCGGAATCCAGGACCTCGTCGGGGAACTGTCGACTCAGAGCGAGACGTTCCGAACCCTGTGGGCCCAACATGATGTCCGCACGCACGGGACGGGGATGAAGCGGTTCAACCATCCGGTCGTGGGCGAGCTCGTCCTCGCCTTCGAGGAGCTGCGGATCACCGCCGAAGACGGCCTCGCGCTCCTCATCTACACAGCAGAACCTGGCTCGGAATCGGAGCAGAAGCTGCGTCTGCTCGCCTCGTGGGCGGCACCGACGACCGAGACCGAACGACCACCCGAGAACCAACTTCCTGAGAGCAGAGCACACCGATCATGAGCCACCGCATTCTCCCAACGACACCGACAGCGAAGAACCCGCCCGAGCAATTCAGCGGCGATGTGTGGGTCGACCCCATCGCCTCCCCGCAGGAGGACGGCCAGACCATGGTCGTCGCACGGGTCCGATTCTCCCCTGGCGCACACACCGGATGGCATTCGCACGCCAAGGGTCAGACTCTGCATGTGACCAGCGGAACCGCTCTGTTCGGCACACGCGACGGTGACGTTATCGAGGCCCGCCCGGGGCAGACCGTCTACTGTCCGGCAGGCGAGGAACACTGGCACGGAGCCGCCCCCGAGACATTCATGGAACACATCGCCATGCTCGAGAACGCCGAGGATCCCGCTCAGACGACCACCTGGCTCGAGCACGTGGACGAGGCGGACCTGAATCGTCCGCGAGGCTGAGCCCCACGACCAGAACCGAACAGCAGCGAACAACCGAACTTTTCAAGGAGAGAACAATGCGCGGAGTGATCATGCACGGGCCCGGCGACGTCCGGGTCGAAGAACGACCCGATCCGACCATCGAGGCACCCACTGATGCCGTCATCCGGATCGTGGCCGCATGCGTCTGCGGATCGGACCTGTGGCCCTACCGTGGTGCCGACGCACCGGATCAGCAGCTCATGGGCCACGAATACGTCGGCATCGTCGAGGAAGTCGGCGACGAGGTGCGCACCGTCAAACCCGGTGACTTCGTCGTCGGATCATTTGTCATCTCCGATAACACCTGCTTGATCTGCACCGCCGGCTACCAGTCCCGCTGCGTCAACGGAATCTTCGTCGACGGCGGGATCGGCACCCAGGCCGAATTCGCTCGCATTCCCCATGCCGACGGCACCCTGGTCGCCACGCCGGGACAGCCTGATGACGATCTCATCCCGTCGCTGCTGGCCGCATCCGATGTGCTCGGCACCGGGTGGTTCGCCGCAGATGCCGCCGAGGTGGGCCCCGGTAAGTCGGTCGCCGTCATCGGCGACGGCGCTGTCGGACTGATGGGAGTCCTTGCCGCCAAGCAGATGGGAGCGGAGACGATCATCGCCATGAGCCGTCACGTCGACAGGCAGAACCTCGCCCGCGAATTCGGTGCCACCCACATCGTCGAAGAACGCGGCGACGAGGGCGTGGCGAAGATCAGAGAGCTCACCGACGGACTCGGCGTCCACAGCGCCATCGAGGCGGTCGGCTCACAGGAATCGATGATGCAGGCGATCCGGTCGACCCGACCCGGCGGTCATGTCGGCTATGTCGGTGTCTCACACGATGTCGAGCTGCCCGGAGGAGAACTGTTCTTCGGTCTGGTTCATCTGCACGGCGGGCCCGCACCGGTTCGTCGCTTCCTGCCGAACCTCATCGAACTCATCTGGAACCGAGAGATCGACCCGGGTAAGGTCTTCGACCAGACGATGAGCCTCGACGACGCCGCTGCCGCCTATTCGGCCATGGACAGCCGCGAAGCCGTCAAGGTCCTGCTGCGGCCCTGATCTCTTCATCTGTCAGTACAGGAAAGGTGACACCGTGGACACAGCAGATCTGCTGAAAGCCCTCAACGCCGGAGAGATGATCACGGGCGGCTCGCCTCTTCATGAGGTCATGCACCGCACCAGCCAGGAAGCCCTGCGCATCACGGCGGAAATCAACGGCAGCTACCATGAACCCGATGAGGTTCGCGCGCTGCTGGCCGAGCTGACGGGACGCCCGGTCGATCCGACTGTGACCATGTTTCCCCCGTTCCACACGGACTTCGGGAAGAACATCACTTTAGGGCAGCGGATCTTCATCAACTCCGGGTGCAGCTTTCAGGACCAGGGCGGGATCACGATCGGCGATGACACGCTCATCGGACACAACACGGTTCTCGCCACCCTCAATCATGGGATGGAGCCGGACCGTCGTGCGGACATGCACCCGTCTCCGATCGTCATCGGACGCAATGTCTGGATCGGGTCGAACGTGACTGTCCTGCCAGGCATCACCATCGGTGATGACGCCGTCGTCGCCGCGGCGTCTGTGGTGACCAGAGACGTTCCGGCTCGCGCCGTCGTCGTCGGCTCACCGGCACACGTCGTGCGCACGATCGACGAGTGACTCACCCGACGAGGGAGCCTGCTGTCTCCGCGCGACCGATCACAGGCCACGTGGAGACTGCTCGGGGTCGCCGGTCGAAGCAGTTAGGGCTCAGCCGCCGAGGTAGGCCAAAGCGCCGACGACCTGCGCCTTGGTCGCGATCTCGAGAGTCGGCTCGAGTTCGGGGGCGAAGAACGGCGAATGATTGGCCGGAACATCCGTGAGCACGGTTCCGGCCTCCTCGGCGGCCTGGTACTTCTCTGCATCGAAGGACCCCACGAACCAGTAGGCGTAGGGAATGCCGAAGGCCTTCGGCAGTTCGCTGAAGTCCTCCGACGCGGTCGCGGGGGTCGCCTCGAGTACCGCCTCGGTGCCGAAGAACTCGGTGAGCGCCTCGGTGATGGTGTCATTGACCGCTTCACTGTTGTCCGTCAGCGGGAACTGGTCGAAATACTCGAACGTCGGTTCCTTCGGGGTTCCGGCGGCCTCGCATTCGCCGCGGACGATCCGCTCGATCGATGCGATCACCCGCTTGCGCACCGCGGTGTCGTAGGTGCGGACGTTGAGCAGCAGCTCGGCCCGATCGGGGATGATGTTCGACTTCGATCCGGCGTTCGACGCACCGACCGTGACGACGGCGAACTCACCCGGTTCGGTCTCCCGGGACACGATCGTCTGCAGGACCAGAACGATGGAGGCCGCGAGGACCACGGGGTCGACGGACAGGTGCGGCATGGACCCGTGGGCGCCGCGACCGAAGACCGTGATCTTCACCGAATCCCCGGCCGACATCACTGGTCCGGCAGCGGTGAAGATCTTGCCGGCCGGCAGCGGCATGACGTGCTGGGCCAGGGCCACATCGGGGGTCGGAACCTTGTCCGTCAGCCCGTCATCGATCATCGCCTTCGCCCCGGCCGCGTTCTCCTCTGCCGGTTGGAAGAGCG
Organism: Brevibacterium sp. CT2-23B; assembly: GCF_013168765.1. Lineage (NCBI taxonomy): Bacteria > Bacillati > Actinomycetota > Actinomycetes > Micrococcales > Brevibacteriaceae > Brevibacterium > Brevibacterium sp. CT2-23B. Next base: position 296,748 of record NZ_JABBYK010000005.1, read on the forward strand.
CGATATACGCGCCTGACCAGGCATCTTGGTTCTCTTTGAGAAGCCGGACTGCGCCGAGCAGAGCAGCGGCATGCATATCGTGACCGCAGGCGTGCATGACACCGTCGACCTCGGACGCGAAGTCGAGGCCGGTGTCCTCGGTGACGGGGAGAGCATCGATGTCGGCTCGTGCGAGAACGGTCGGTCCGGTGCCGTTGTCGATGACGGCGACCAGACCGGTGGCTGAGATCCGGGTGACCTCGAGGCCGAGTCCCTCGAGTTCGGCCGCGATGCGGTCGGCGGTCTTGTGCTCGTCGAGGCTGACCTCAGGATTGCGGTGAAGGTCTTTGTAGACCTCGCGCTGCCAGTCGAGCTCGGAATCGATGGAGTCGAGGAATGAAGGTGTCGTCATCGTGTCTCCTGTTCAGGCGGCGGGTGGACTCTCCAGGCGCGGACGTTTCTCACGGTATCAGCGGGGATGACGCCTCGAACGGTGCGAATTTCTCAGTTGTGCGAAACGTTGCGACAACTGCAGGTGGCGGAAGAGACGTGCAGAGACGGACGGGAAGTGCACAAGGATTGGATTGGCACCTGCCGGATCAAAACGGTGCGCGGTTGGTGGCGAGAAGACCAACGCGGCACCAATCACGGCGCTACCGAGCGGCTACTCCTGGCCCCAGAGGCAGACCCACGAGATACCACAATATGAAAAGGACCAGCCAGACGACGAGATTGACCAAGGCGATCGGAAGAACCAGCGACATCAACGTGCCGACACCAGCCGTGGGTCGATGTTGCCGGATGAATCCGAGGGCAAGAACGAAGTATGGGCTCATCGGGGTCAAGCTGTTTGTCGGCGCATCGGCGATGCGGAACATCGCCTGAGTGGTCTCTGGCGCAATGTCGAGGAGCATGAGCATCGGCACCAGGACCGGTGCTACGAATGCGTACATAGCCGAACCCGAGGTGAGCACCAGATTGAGGCAGCTGATAAACAGCACGGCGACAACAAAAATGACGATTGGAGCTGCACCTATGCGATCGAGGAGCCCTGCCCCCTCAATCGCAATGACTTGCCCCATATTTGTCCATTTGAAGTAGGCCAAGAATTGTGAAGCGGCGAAGAAGAGAACCACGACTGGAACGAGAGCAGCGACGCCAGGAGCCATGAGTTCGGGGATGTCGCTGAACTTCTTGATTGAGCCGACGATGACACCGTAGACGATTCCCACAGCACTGAAGAACAACATCATGATGACGGCGATATTGTTCATCAGAGGTGAATCGACAACACTCCCACCCTCTCCGCGGAGGGGCGAACTCGCCGGTACTGTTGCCAGGACAAGGAGGCCGAAGAAGAGAACAGTGGCGATTCCTGCGCCGATCATGCCACGTTGCTCAGAAAGCTTGAGCTTCATGTCCGGTAACGGATCAGCGTCTATTGAAGGTTCTGCCGCCTCAAGGGACGCGACTCGTTTGGCCACAACCAGTTCAACAACCAAAGTGATGGAGAGAGCCAGCACAATGGACGATGAAGCCGAGAAATAGTAGTTAGATAGCGGGTTGACGTTATAGCTCGGGTCGATCGTGTGGGCAGCGGCGGTCGTCAGACCGGCAAATACCGCGTCGGTTCCGGTGGGAATCAGTCCAACGCTGCTTGCTCCACCCACAGCAACATATGCCACGACAGCCCCGATGATCGGACTGCGCCCGACCGCGCGGTAGGCGATCATCGCCAACGGAATCATCACTGCAAAGGCGGCGTCGCCAGCAATTTGGGCGGCCATTGCGGTAATCGCGATCATGAAGGTCACGTAGCGAGGATTGACCTTGGAAAGCATCCCCCTCATCAGGGAAGGTAATAATCCTGTTGCGTCTGCAATAGACACTCCAAGTGCGACCACGACAATCAACCCCAGCGGGGGAAAGTTCACGAAGTTCTCGATCGCACCGTCGAGCATCATCTGAATGCCTTCGGACGTGAGCAAACTCTTGACGGCCACTGTTTTGCCGTCAGTGGGATTGACTGAAGAAAGATCCAAGCGAGCGAACAGTGCGCTGAGCAGGGCGACGATGACGGCAAGGCCCACAAAGATCCAGAATGGGTGAGGCAGTTTGTTGCCTGCACGGTCTACTGCTTCGAGGAGTTTCATCACTCCTCGGGACAAGCGACTTTGCCTGTCCTCGTCAGTGGGTGCTTGAACTGACATATCTCTCCTAATCAAGTAATCGTCAACTCCAGCTACCGGTTTCCCCGGGCTGGACGTTCACACGTGCGTGTATGTACCTGTGGAATCGAATGACCCGTAGAACATATCGCCGCTGTTGTACGCCGCGAGCCCCGTACCAGACGTCGGAATGACGATCATTCCTCCCATCCCGCCGCGAATTGCGATTCGGTCGAGGACTGCGACTGCCGCCTCATTTGGAGAGGCTCCTCCGAGAGAAACTCGATCGTGCACGCTGTGAGCTGCGACTTCAGTCATGAATACTTCTCCCGTGCCGGTGCAAGAGACAGCCACTGTTCCGTCGTCAGCGAATGTCCCGGCACCTACCAGCGGTGTGTCGCCTACCCTGCCTGGCTCCTGATTGACGATTCCACCGGTGGAAGTTGCTGCTGCCAGATTCCCGTCTGCATCGCGAGCGACGGCACCGACTGTGCCGTGCTGGAGCAAGGCGTCAGGCTGCTTCTGAAAGGCGGCGAGCTCCTCTCGCCTTTTCTCCGTGATGAAGTATTCGGGATCGACTGTTTCGACGTCCCACTTACTCAGCTGTTCGTGAGTCGGTGTCGCGAATAACAGGTGGTCGGTTTTGTCCATCACCGCGCGAGCAACCGAAATGGGGTTGCGAGCGGTAGATACACCGGTGACGGCCCCCGAGCGGCCGTCACCAGCCATGATCGAAGCGTCGAGTTCAACGGTTCCTGACGCAGTGAGTGCGGCCCCGTGGCCCGCATTGAAATCGGGGGCATCCTCGAGTTCGCGGACCGCGGCAACGACTGCGTCGACTGCAGAGCCGCCCGCGCTGAGTACTGAGTAGCCTGCTTCGAGAATTTTCTCCAACGCTGCATGCGCGCTGGCTGTACCATCCGAGGTAAGGGGAGTCGATCGATGTCCGGCACCGCCATGAACGATGAGAAGCGGCTCGGTACTCTGGCCAAACGATCGGAGGATGGTTTCAGTCATGTGATGTTCCTTTCATTTGTGCTGAGCGAGATCAGCTTGGCATAGTTGTTTCATAACTGCAATGTGGATCACATTTGAAATGTACGCTTCATTCTCGGGAGTCATACGATGGAAACAGTCGCGGAGACGGTCAATTCGTCGATTGATTCGCTCAGCCCCGCCAGTCGCCGGATTGCTCGTGCTCTGCTGGCCGACTATCCGAGTGCTGGTTTGGGGACAACATCGTCACTAGCGGCCTTGGCTAGTTCGAGTTCTGCTTCGGTCGTGCGTTTCTGTACGCAGCTCGGATTCAACAGCTTCGTCGAAATGCAGGATCGTCTGCGGACCGAATTGACGACGAGATCGGCGAGTCCGCTTATACGGGCTGAGGCAGAGACGGCTGGGCGAGATTTTTCAGACGAGTTCTCCTCGAGCGGGACGGACCGGGCGGATCTCATCACTAGAACTTTTCAGCAGAATCCACGTTCGGAAATCGACCGCTTGGTGAAGATGCTGACAAAGGTATCGAATCGCGTGGTGGTTGTTGGGGGACACTACAGCGGGCTGGTTGGCCGCGTAGCTCAGCTGCAGCTATCGAAGGTGAGGCCGAACGTCTCGTTCTTGGAAGATCCGATGGGACGTGACCTTCATGTTGTCACCGATCTGCGGCGGCAAGACGTTTTGCTTGTTCTTGACGTCAGGCGATATCAGGAGCATCTTTTCCAGGTTTCTGAGGCCGCAAAGAGAAACTCTGCTTCGGTCGCGTTGATCACCGACCAATGGTTGTCGCCGGTCGCTGGTATTTCCGACGTCGTACTGCAGGCCGCCGTCGACGTTTCATTCTTTGATAGCCAAGTGGGATGCCTGGCGTTGGTTGAGGCAGTGGTTCACGAGGCCGCAACCAAAATAGACGGTGCGCTAGAACGACTTCGGACGCTGGAAGACCTTCGACCTTCGCAGAGACTCAAGTGAAGGTTCGGATCTAAGACTGTCACCTCAGTCGGACTGAAAGTCCAACAAGTAACCGGACGCAATGTCTTAGTAAGACTTAAACAGACCGAGCTCGGACAGTTCCTCGCGCAGTGAGGCGGCTCCTGAGAAGACGTGGCCGATGAAGCCGAGTCGTTCAGCTGCCTCCACGTTGGCGGGCAGATCATCGACGAAGACCGTCCGGGCCGGGTCGAGGTCGAATCGGTCCCGGGTCAGTTCGAAGATCGCCGGATCGGGTTTGACCAGACCGACTCGACCGGAGACGACGATGTCTTCGAGTTCGCTGATCGTCGGGGCGACGACAGGGGCATGGTGGATGGTCTCAGCCGACCAGTTCGACAGCCCGAGCAGGCGGACGTCGGCGGCCTTGAGATCTGCGACGATCTCGGCCATGCCGTCGATCGGACCGGTCAGGGACTTGTCGAAGTTCTCGTAGTAGCCGGCGACGATCTCACCGTGGCGGGGGTCCGCCTCGGCGGCTCGGGCGACGATATCGGTGATCGGAACGCCGGAGTCAGCTGCGGTGTTGAGCGTGGGGAAGTCGGCCGCCTCGGCGAAGGAATGCCATTCATCGGCGCTCATACGATCGGCCAGGGGACCTGTCTGGTCCCAGCCGATGAGCACATTGCCGAGGTCGAAGACGACGGTCGTCGGGGTCGGGCGATCGGGTTCGGTCATGGGCCACCACCTGTTATCGGCATCCTGGAGTCGAACCCCACGCTACCCGGAGTCGTCGGACCATTGTGGATTCGGGCCGGCTGGCCTAGGTTGGTTGCATGATCGGCTACCCGCCATTGCAGATCCGGGTGAAGACTCCCCGACTCGAGCTCGTCGGTGCTGCCGATGAGATGCTTGCGGCGCTCGCCCCTCTTGTGCGGGACGGCAAGGTCTTCGCGGAACCCGCCCCCTACGACGATCCGATGTCGTTCTACGAATCCGACCCGGACGTGCGGGTGAGCAGGTGGCTCCAGAACGTGTGGCGCGGACGCGGGCGGTTCTCTCCCTCTGATTTCCGGTTGGCTTTCGCCGTCCTCGTCGATGGTGAGGCCGTGGGGATGCAGGACCTCATAGCGGAGAAATTCGACTCCTGCGGGACGTTCGCGTCATTCTCCTGGCTGTCGACGGATGTGCGCGGTCGCGGCCTCGGCACGGAGATGCGCAGTGCTCTGCTCCACCTCGCGTTCGCGGGGCTCGGGGCGAGTGAGGCCGGTTCCGATGCGTTCGTCGACAACATCGGATCGAACAAGGTGTCCGAAGCCTTGGGGTACGAGCGCAACGGCCTCGACTGGGACATCCGCCGAGGCGAGCCGGGACGCATCCAACGCTGGCGCCTGACCCGCTCGGCGTGGGAAACCAGACGGCGGAACGACATCGAGCTCAGCGGAGTCGAGGACTTCTGCACTTTCCTAGACCACCACTAATTGCTACCTGACGGCGGCCCAGCAACCTGGCGCGAGGTATCTGGGCCCCCGTCGGGTAGCAATTAGGGCGGTCACAGGCCCATGGAGAACACCTCGTGGTCGGGGGACTTGTGTCGGAGTTCGGGGTTGCGCTGCATCCCGAGCTTCTCGGCCACACGCTGCGACGGTCGATTGTCTCGGTGGATGATGGCGGTCAGTATTGCAGCCACCTCGAGCTCCCGAGCGTGATCGACGCAGGCCAGAGCCGCCTCGGTGGCGAACCCATTACCTTGGTCGGACGGCTTCACATGAAAACCGACCTCAAGGTGAGGTGCGCCGTTGACGGTCTGCCAAGTCAGGCCGCAGTCGCCGAGGAACTCACCTTTGTGCGTCTCCACGATCCACAGCCCGAACCCGTGCTCTGCGTAATTGCGTCGGTTCCACCGGATCCACGCAGCCGCCTCGGTGCGGTCTTTGGGGTGAGGGTAATACTCCATCACCTGCGGATCACTGAGGAGGGCGGCCATATCGTCGAGATCGTCGTCGGTCATCTCCCGCAGGCGCAGACGAGGAGTGTCGCAGGGCGGCATGAGTTCAGGATAACCGGGCGGGCCGATGTGCGTGGAGCTGCCGGAGTGTTCAGCCAGATCGGCGTCGCCGGCGATCACGGATGACCGCGAGTATCGTGGCTGTGATCATGAGCACGAGGGCGAAGAACCACAGAAACGCGGCGAAGTCATGGAACGGGGCCGTCTGCGAACTCAGAAAGCAGGCAGCGGCGAGCAGGATGAATGCGACGATCCAGCTGGTGAGTCGCGAGTGCTTCATCGCTCCTCCAACGTCAGGGTTCACGGTCGTTGGCACTGACTCTAAATAGAGCAAGGGTACCTGTCAACGCCGGTGACGGCGGCCCAACAACCTGGCGCGAGGTTGCTGGGCCGCCGTCAGGTAGCAATTGGGGAGGAGATGACAGCGACCCTGCGTTCACACCAAATGGGTGAACGCAGGGTCGCTGGTGAATCTCAGAAGTCTCTAGGTGAGACTCTCAAAGAGTCTCAGAGGCCGCGGACGCGAGTCGCCTGCAGGCCCTTGGAGCCCATCTCAGAATCGAACTCGACGTTCTGACCCTCGGTGAGCTCGCGGTAGCCGGAGGCTTCGATCGCGGAGAAGTGAGTGAACACGTCAGCCGAACCGTCGTCAGGCTGGATGAATCCGAAACCCTTTTCCGCGTTGAACCATTTCACGGTACCTGTTGCCATAATCTTTGTATCCTTATTTTTTAACTGATGACCGCTGCTGCGATCGTGATGGTCGAACCCATTGCTGGATCCGGCTTTCCCGCTGGCTGGACTGGATCTTCAGACGCAGATCCAACGAAAATCTGTGGGTGAACCGAGGACTCGGAATCGCTGGTGAGGATGAGTTCTCTGATGTGAGGTCTCTGTCTCAGACGAAATCGTGGGGATACTCGGTTTCGATCATGCACTCGAAGGTGCTGGACGGAAGTCGTCAGACGACTGAACTGGGAAAAATCATGAGGGGCGCGGAAGGCAGACACGCGCCGATGGGCAAACACATGGTGACGAGCGAATCTACCTGCTCTTCAGACACCATCTGCTCCGCACATTTCTGTGCGAGAACGATTCCAGCTTAACAGAGTGATCGCTCTGCGGGTGATTTCGGCCGAATGATTTCAGTCGAGAGATGGAACACAGCGATGTGCACTCGACCGCGCAGGCATCTAGGATTGTATACATTCCGTTTTGTATGCAATCCGCTGTGACCCCGGACGCAGGAGCACCCGAACCGTGGACAACGAAGAATCGTCACCGCCGCCAGGACCCCGCCGACAGCGACGCCTCGCCGCGAAGTACCGGCGCCGGCGCACCTTCGTCGCCGTGGCTGCGGTCCTCATCATCGGTGCCCCCGTGACGATCGCGGTGGCGGTGCACAACCTCGGCGCGAATATCTCCTCGTCCCCGCTGCGCGCCCACGGCGGTGACGTTCCCGAGAAGCTCACGGATGAGACGAACGTCCTCATCATCGGATCCGACACTCGCGATCTCGCCTCGGCGAAGGACGCCTCCGATGACTCGGGCACAGGTGAAGGCGCGAACTCCGGGACCGCCTCGGCGCAAGGATTCGGCAGTGCCGAGGGTGCCCGCAGCGATGCGATGATCCTCGCTCACGTCGCCGCCGACGGCGGCCGCATCGACGCCGTGCAGATCCCACGTGACACGATCATGGACATTCCCGCCTGCGACGATACCGGCCACGGCGCATCGGCGGCCACGCACGGGATGATCAACTCGGCCCTCAATGCGGGTCCGGCCTGCTCCGTATCAGCGGCGGAGGAACTCACCGGGGTGCGCGTCGACCACTTCATCAACGTCGACTTCGACGGATTCTCAGCGATCGTCGACGCGCTCGACGGGATCAACGTCGACCTCGACGAACCTCTCAACGACCCGAAGGCGAACCTCGACCTGCCCGCCGGCCACCAGACGATCGGCGGAGACGACGCCCTCGCCTTGGCCCGGACACGGCACGCCGTGGGCGATGGCAGCGACATCTCACGGATGGGCAACCAGCAGATGGTCATGGAGGCCATCATCGACCGCGCCAAGAGCGGCCAGGTCCTCACCCGGCCCGACCGCCTGTACGGATTCCTCGACGCTGTGACCTCGACGATCGGCGTCGACGACGAACTCGACTCGATGCGTTCGCTGGCCTCCCTGGCTACGACGGTGGCCTCCGTGCCCGAGGACGGCATCACCTTCGAGATCATGCCGTGGACACCCGCACCGGAAGACCCCAACCGGGTGGTCAAATCCGCCGAGGCGGACGCCGTGTTCACCGCCATCATCGACGACGAACCGATCGCCGACCTCGGCAGGTGAGCATCGGGCACCCGCTGAGTTGATCCCCGTCGTGGCGGTTGTCAGCTCCGTTTCAGCCGCCCCGTTGTCCCGGACATCGGCCCCGTCATGTGATCTCCGTCCAGGCGATATTCATCCGCGGCTCCTAGACTGGACGGCATGTCTACGATCGAAATCACGCAAGACAACTTCGAGTCGACCATCAACGACAACGAGATCATCCTCCTCGACTTCTGGGCCGATTGGTGCGGCCCCTGCAAGCAGTTCGCCCCGGTCTTCGAACAGGCCGCCGAGGCCAACCCCGACATCGTCTTCGGCAAGATCGACACCGAAGCCCAGCAGCAGCTGGCCGGACTCTTCGCGATCTCCTCGATCCCGACCCTCGTCGCCTTCCGCCAGGGCATCGTCGTCTTCGCCCAGCCCGGCGCGCTCGCCGGCCCGCAGCTCGAACAGGTCATCACCGCCGTCAAGGGACTCGACATGGACGAGGTCCGTGCCGAACTGGCCAAGCAGGAAGCCGCCGCTGCCGCAGAGACCGACAGCGCGGACGGTGCCGCCCCCGATTCGATCCCTGCCGACCCGGGCGTCGACAAGTGACAGCGACCAGCAGCCACAACGACCACACCCACGCAGACAGAACCGGCGCAGACACTACCGGCGTACCCGATTCCGTCGCCGCCTGGGAAGAGCGCTACGCCGAGGCCGACGACGCCATCTGGTCCGGAAACCCGAACGAATCCCTCGTCGCCGTCGTCACCGATATGACCCCCGGCCGCGTCCTCGACGTCGGCTGCGGAGAAGGCGCCGACGTCGTCTGGATGGCCGAGAACGGCTGGGACGCCACCGGCATCGACCTGTCGACCACGGCCATCGACCGAGCCCGCCGGGCCGCCGAATCCCGCGGAATCTCCGCCGAATTCGCCGTCGCCGACGTCTCCACCTGGGAACCGGACGACCCCGATCGCCGAGGCGGCTTCGACTTCGTCACCGGATCCTTCCTCCACACCCGGTTGCCCGACACCCGGGAAGAGCTCCTCACCCGCGTCGCCGCGCACGTGGCACCGGGCGGGGCCCTCCTGCTCGTCTCCCATGTGACGATGCCGCCGTGGGCCGCCGAACACAGCGAGAAGTTCGAGCACGGCATAGACCACCACCATGAACTGGTCAGCCCGAACGGAGACTTCGCCCTCCTCATCGGCGCCAGCCCGCACCGCTGGGAGATCGAACTCGCCGACACCCGCACCCGAGAAGTGACCTCCCCGTCGGGCGAACCCGCCGAACTCGAGGACGCGATCCTCCTGGCCCGCCGGGTCTGAGCTCAGCGATCCCAGGGACCCGAACCCGGAACCCAGCACCGAGGCGGCTGCGCGGTCGATCATGACCGCGCAGCCGCCTCGGCGAACCGGGCGATTCCCAACCCCCTGAGATGGGGTCGAAAACCCGGTCTCACCTGGTGCATTTCCGCCCCGTGAGGGGCTAAGGTGGTGCCATGGCTCGGTTCAGCTTCCTCGAGTGGCCGGTACTCCGGCAGCTGCGCACGTCGGATAAGACGGGACGCGGCGAATCCGTCGTGTCCCAGCAGACTCGGGACACCACTCCACGCACGGTCACGGCCGACAAGGTCGTCCAATCCGTGTGCCCCTATTGCGCCGTCGGCTGTGGGCAGAAGATCTTCGTCAAGGATGACAAGGTCGTGCAGATCGAAGGCGACCCGGACTCACCGATCTCTCGCGGCCGCCTGTGCCCGAAGGGCGCAGCCAGCGAACAGCTTGTCAACGCTCCCGGTCGTGTCACCGACGTCCTCTACCGGGCCCCGAAGGCCAAGGACTGGACGAAGATCGACCTGCCGACGGCGATCGACATGATCGCCGACCGATTCATCGAGGCCCGCCGCAACCACTGGGAGGACTTCGACGACAAAGGCCACCCGCTGCGGCGGACGATGGGCATCGCCAGCCTCGGCGGGGCGACCATCGACAACGAGGAGAACTACCTCGCCAAGAAGCTCTACACCGCGGCCGGGGCGATACAGATCGAGAACCAGGCGCGTATTTGACACTCCGCCACCGTTCCCAGTTTGGGAACTTCGTTCGGGCGCGGCGGCGCCACACAACCCGTCCAGGATATGGCGAATGCGGACTGCATCATCATCCAGGGTTCCAATATGGCCGAGTGCCACCCGGTGGGCTTCCAGTGGGTGAGCGAGGCCAAGGCCCGGGGTGCCCGCATCATCCACGTCGATCCTCGTTTCACGCGCACCACCGCGATCGCCGATAAGCACGTGCCCATTCGGGCCGGCTCCGACATCGTGCTGCTCGGTGCGCTCATCAACCGTGTGCTCACCGAGGGCCGTTACTTCGACGAGTACGTGCGCGCCTACACCAACGCCGCGAACCTCATCAGCGACGACTATGTCGACACCGAGGATCTCGACGGACTGTTCTCCGGGTTCGACCCGGACACGAACTCCTACGAGAATTCGACGTGGTCGTACCAGACGGATGAGCACGGTGCACCGCTCAAGGACCCGAGCCTGAAGGACCCGAAATCGGTGTTCCAGATTCTGCGGCACCACTACTCGCGCTACACGCCTGAGATGGTCGAGGAGAACTGCGGAATCAAACCCGCAGACTTCGACTACCTCTACGAATCGGTGACCGAGAACTCGGGCCGGGAACGGACCACGTGCTTCGCCTACGCGGTCGGGTGGACCCAGCACAGCCTCGGCGCGCAATTCATCCGCACCGCCTCGATCCTCCAGCTGCTGCTCGGCAACATGGGCCGACCGGGCGGCGGAATCATGGCGCTGCGCGGGCACGCGACGATCCAGGGATCGACTGATATCCCGACCCTGTTCAACCTGCTGCCCGGCTACCTGCCGATGCCCAGTGCCGGAGTCCACGACACCTTCGACGACTACGTCGCCGCCGTCGGCACCCCGGAGACCCACAAGGGCTACTGGGCCAACGGCCGTGCCTACGCCACCAGCCTGCTCAAGGCCTGGTGGGGCGACGCGGCCACGCAGGACAACGACTTCGCCTTTGACTATCTGCCGCGCATCAACGGCGCCCACGGCACCTACCAGACCGCGGTGCGCATGCTCAACGACGGTGTCGACGGGTACTTCCTGCTCGGGCAGAACCCGGCCGTGGGCTCGGCCAACGGGCGCATGCAGCGCATGGCCATGAGTCACCTGAAGTGGATGGTCGTCCGCGACTTCAGCCTCATCGAATCCGCCACCTGGTGGAAGGACGGCCCCGAGATCGAGACCGGGGAGCTGAAGACCGAGGACATCGACACCGAGATGTTCTTCCTGCCCGCAGCCAACCACACGGAGAAGGCCGGCACCTTCACGCAGACCCAGCGTCTCGTGCAGTGGCGCCACAAGGCCGTCAACCCGCCCGGGGACGCACAGAGCGAACTCGACTTCTTCTACGAACTCGGCCAAGCCGTGCGCGAGAAGCTGAGGGACTCCGACGACCCCCGCGATCGACCGCTGCTCGACATGACCTGGGACTACCCGGTCGACGAGGAGGGCGAAGTCGACGCCGAGGCGGTCGTCAAGGAGATCAACGGCTACTTCATCGGCGGCGACCGCGACGGCGAGCCCTTGGACAACTTCAACCAGATGACCGACGACGGGACCACCGCCGGAGGCTGCTGGATCTACGCCGGCGTCTACGCCGGAGGCCAGAACATGGCCGCCCGCCGCAAACCGCGGGATGAGCAGGACGAGACCGCCGCCGAATGGGCGTGGGCATGGCCGGCGAACCGCCGGATCCTGTACAACCGTGCCTCGGCCGCACCCGACGGAACTCCCTGGTCGGAACGGAAGAAGTTCGTGTGGTGGGACGACGAGACCGGGAAGTGGACCGGCAAGGACGTGCCCGACTTCCCGATCGACCGCGCACCCGCCGCCCGATCGGATGCCGCCTATGGCGGACCCGCGAACCTCGACGGTGACGATCCGTTCATCATGCAGGCCGACGGCAAGGGATGGCTGTTCGCACCAAGCGGCATGATCGACGGGCCGATTCCCACCCACTACGAACCGCAGGAATCGACGGTCGCGAACCCGCTGTACTCCCAGCAGAACAGCCCGACCCGGATGGTCATGCGCCGTGAGGACAACCTGTCCGCTCCCGGTGCCGGGGTGCCCGGATCCGAGGTCTTCCCCTATGTGTTCACGACCTACCGACTCACCGAGCACCACACCGCCGGAGGCATGTCCCGGTGGCTGCCGTACCTGTCGGAGCTGCAGCCGGAGATGTTCTGCGAGATCTCACCCGAACTCGCCGCCGAGGTGGGGCTCGAGCCCTACGGTTGGGCGACCTTGGTCTCCCCGCGAGCGGCGATCGAAGCCCGCGTCCTCGTGACGAAGCGGATGACCCCGCTGACCATCGGCGGGAAGACCGTCCACCAGATCGGCCTGCCCTATCACTGGGGCGTGGGCGGTCAGGATGCCGTCGTCGAAGGCGATTCCGCCAACGACCTGCTCGGAGTGACGATGGACCCCAACGTCTACATCCAGAACAGCAAGTACGTGGCCGGAACGATCATGCCCGGCCGCCGTCCCCGCGGACCCGAACTCGTCGACTTCGTCGAGAAGTACCAACGCGAGGCCGGTCTCAGCCCCGAATCCGGCAACCAGCAGGTCACCGTTCCCGCCGAGGATGTCGAGGCCTCCCATCACGCCGGACAGGGTCGCAGCGCCGGTGGGCACGCTCACCGAGGCGGCGACTCGGCCGTCGGCGTCACCCCGGGCAAGACCCTGGACGGGGGACGCGATGGAGCCTCCGACGGGGACGGCACGACCGCCTCGGCGACGGTCGACAGCGCCGATGATCGCAGCGGTAGGATCACCATCGAACCCACCGAGGCGACCGAACCCGCCGAGACTGCGGTGTCGAACCGTGCCGACGACGGGGACCCCAGCGACGGCGACCCCGACCACGGCCGGCACGCCGACGGCAGTGCGATCGCCGAAACCGAGGTGGCCGAAGCGGAAGCTCGCGCCCGTGCGGCTCGGGATCGGCAGGAGAACGAGGAGGAGGACGACTGATGTCGACACCGACGATCGATGACGGCACGTTGGCGGACGGGCACTGGCACGATTCCGCGCACAGCCGCAAGGGATTCTTCACCGACACCTCGATCTGCATCGGCTGCAAGGCCTGCGAAGTCGCGTGCAAGGAGTGGAACCGCAACCCGCAGGACGGCACCTTCGAACTGCTCGGTTCCTCGTATGACAACACGGGCAGCCTCGGGGCGAACACGTGGCGGCACGTCGCGTTCATCGAACAGGATTCCGAACGCATCGAGAAGGCGCGGGAATCCGGGCGCAAGCTCGTCAATCTCGGCATGCCCACGATCCGCCCGCGCACCGATGAGTCTGCCGCCGCGCAGCCGCTGGACGGGGCCTTGGGTGCGGCGGCCGAGGGCCGAACCTCCGCCGGTCTGCCGACGACCCCCGACCTCAACGTCGATCTGCTGGCACCGGGTGCCCTGGAGCCGACCGACCTGTCGAACGTCGACACGACACCCCCGGACACCGCGGACTTCCGCTGGCTGATGTCCTCCGACGTGTGCAAACACTGCACGCACGCCGGCTGCCTCGACGTGTGCCCGACCGGTGCGCTCTTCCGCACCGAATTCGACACCGTCGTCGTCCAGAACGATGTCTGCAACGGCTGCGGAACCTGCGTGGCCGGCTGCCCCTTCGGCGTCATCGAACGCCGCGACGACGGCACGATCAATACCCCCACCGACCGGGATGATCGCAAGGCCGCGGACATGGATGTGCCGAACGCGGGCACCGCGAACAAGTGCACCCTCTGCTACGACCGCCTCGTCGAGGGTCAGGAACCAGCCTGCGCGCAGACCTGCCCGACGCAGTCGATCAAGTTCGGCGACCGTGAGGACATGGTCGACCAGGCGCACGACCGTGTGGCCGAACTCCACGCGAAGGGCCTGACCGAGGCTCGCCTCTACGGGGCGAACTCGAACGACGGGGTCGGCGGCACCGGATCGGTGTTCCTCCTCCTCGACGAACCCGAGGTCTACGGCCTGCCGCCGGACCCGCGGGTCGCGACGAAGGATCTGCCGAAGATGTACGCCAACGCCGGGATCGCGGCGCTGGGCATGGTCGCCGCGGCCGGTCTCGCGTTCCTCGGGAGCCGCCGTTCATGAGCACTTCAGAATACGATTCCTACCGCCCACCCGAGCCGGAAGGCGGACGCAGAAAACGTCGCCGAGGCGGCCGCGGAGGTCCCAGCGGACCTGACGGTTCCGGTGGTCGACGGGGCGGTCGCGGCGGCGGGTGGAAGAACCGTGGTGCCGACGGCAACCGTGAGATGCCGATGGTCGAGGATGTCGAGTTCACGTCCTATTACGGTCGACCGATCGTCAAGGCTCCACCGTGGGGCGATGAGATCGGGGCCTACCTGTTCCTCGGCGGTCTGGCGGGCGGTTCGTCTCTGTTGGGCTTCGGCGCGCAGCTGACCGATCGGCCCGGTCTGCGCATCGCCTCCCGGATGACTGCGATCGCCGCGACCGGCATCGGCGGTGCCGCTCTCGTGGCTGACCTCGGCAGGCCCGAGCGGTTCCTCAATATGATGCGCGTCGTCAAAGTCTCATCGCCGATGAGCTTGGGCACCTGGATCCTCTCCGGCTTCGGCGTCGGATCGGGAGTGACCTTTGCGATCGAACTCGACCGGATCACCGGTGAGAAGCTGCTGCCTCTGGGCCCGCTGCGCAAGGTGCTCCATGCGATGGAGACGCCGGCGGCCGTCGAGTCCGCCTTCTTCGCCACTCCGCTGGCCGCATATACCGCTGTGCTTCTCGGGGCGACGGCCGTTCCGACCTGGAACGCCGCCGGTCGCAACGGTCTGCCGTACGTATTCGTGTCCTCGGCGTCGATGGCCGCCGGAGGTGCCGCGATGGCATTGGCACCGGTGGCCGAGACCGGCCCGGCCCGACTGCTCGCGCTCGCCGGGACCGCCGGAGAGGCTTATGCGATGTCGGCGATGAGGAAGCGCATGCACCCGGCCGAGGTCGATCCGTTGGACGACGGCGAACCGGAACACAAGCTCCACCGCGCCGAGAAGCTGCTCATCGCCGGAGCCGTCGGAGCCGCCGTCGTCGAGGTGGGGGCGCGCGTGTTCGCGAAGAAGCTGGCCCGTGGTGGTGTTGGTGGTTCCGGCGGAGGAGTCGCCGGTGCGATCGCCGATGCTGTGGGCACTGTGGCTGGATCCAGCGTCTCGCGAAAGCGGAGTTGGAAGACTCGTGCTGTGCTGCGGGGACTGTCCGTCGTCTCCGGTGCGGCCTTGGCGGCCGCCTCGGCGTACACGCGTTTCGGTGTGCTGGAAGCCGGCATCGAATCGACGAAGGACCCGCGTCACGTGGTCGAACCGCAGCGCGCTCGCCTCGAAGAGCGTCGGGCTCGCGGCATCACCGACGACTCCATCACCACCGGCCGGTAGGCGCGCGGGCGGGACATCACCGCTAAGCGCGAGCGCCCCTCACCGTGAGCACCCCTCACCGTTCGTGTTGCTGGGCACCGGCAGTGCCAGCACCCACTCGCGAGTGGCTCTTCATACAGTTCCGGCGGAACCCCTCGCCTTCAGTGCGAAAACACCTCGGTGTAACGGGGTGGTGTGCGACGACCGATGAAGGATGCTCGAACTCGCTGCGCGAAATCTCCCTCGGCAAACGCTGATCGGCGTCAAAAACAGCCTCACCAGGCACCTTATTCAGCAACATTGCTTGCAAATTGAAGCGCGTCGGGTAGCGAGAGAGGCCTATGAAGAAGCTGCTCGAGGATCGTCAGAGCCTTAGGTTCGGTGTGGCGGTCGCGGTGGCCTTTCCGCTGATCTACTTCCTAATGAATTTCCTTGGTTTGAGCAATGGGATGTTCAGTTTGTGGGAGACACTGTTGTTCGGACTCGTCCAGGGGGTCATCTTCTGGTTCTGTATGGCCAGCTTCCGCCAGTTCCGCGACGAGGACGTCACCCCGCGCTGAGTAGGCATCGGAGCGACGCCGAGTCGCAGCACCGTCATTTCAAGAAACGGACTGTGGGCAATGGCTCTTCTTCCAAGTCAGCCATCTACGACTGCTTCTCTGTTCTGCCACACCACCTCACCGTCGACGAAGGTGGCGCGTACCTGAGCCTCGAGTAGTCGGTCCTGATCATCGGAGAAGGGATCGACGTCGAGAACGACGAGGTTGGCACGACCCCCTGGGGTGATCCGGCCAATGCCGTCGGCGAATCCCCCTGCCCGCGCCGCGGCATGCGTGAGCGCACTCAATGCTTGGGCTGGCGTGAAGGCTCGCTCCGGATGATAGTTGGTATCCCCAGGTTCTAGTGCCGAGCGGGTGGTCAAGGCGATGAAGAGGTTGTGCGACATCTGATGCGGTGCCGTCGGCGCATCCGTGCCCAGAGCAATGTGGACTCCGGCCTCACGGAACTTCTGCCACGGGAACCCGTTCTCGGCGCGTTGCCCTCCGAGCACCGTCATCCAATTGCCCATGATCGCCGGATCGCAGTGCACCGGCTGCATCGATGCAACGACGCCGAGGCCGGCCATGCGTGCGATCGTCTCATCGGTCACCGACTCGAGGTGTTCGATCCGCGGGGACCGGATTCGGGGTCCATTGACGCGCACGCATTCGGCCGCAAGGTCGAGGGCGATCTCACTGGCGTGGTCACCGATGGCGTGCATGGCAAGCTCGAGTCCATGGGCATCGGCAGCGACAGCGACCGGAGCCGCCGATTCGAACGACCAGATCGGCCCGGCCTGCGTTCCGTCGACATAGGGGTCGCGCATGGCTGCAGTGCAGGCATCGATGACGCCATCGAGGATGAACTTCACGCCGACGATGCGGAACCATTCGGAGCCGGGAAGGTCGGCGAACTGGTCGCGAATCTCGGCGGCTCGTGCGACAGCGGCGAGATCGCGGGCCGGATCGCCGGTGGGCCGCAGCAGCCAGTGAGCAGTGATGGGAAACGGCAGTCGTCCGTCCCTCTCGAGTCGACGGCGGAAAGTCGCCGCCTCTGCTTCGCCCACCGCCATGTCGGTCGCCGAGGTAACTCCGTTCTCCAGATAGACGCGGAAGGCGCTGTCGAGGAACCGATCACGATCCTCATCGGTCGTGACGGACTCGAGATAGGACCATGCGTACTCGATCGCCGCGTTTTCGAGGAGGAACCCTGTCGCCTGCCCCTGCCCATTACGGACGATTTCGCCGCCGTGCGGGTTCGGTGTCGCCTCTGTAATGCCCATGGCCTCAAGCGCTGCTGTATTCACCCAAGCGGAATGCACATCATTGGAGTCGAGGAGCACGGGGACGTCGCTGACCACCTCGTCGATCATGTCAGCCGTGGGCCGGTCGCCGGGGATAACGTCGAACATCCAACCCGAGCCCAGCACGCACGGGGCTTCGGGCTGCTCCTGCCGCTTGAGCGCCAAGCGCTCTTGGATCTCCTCGAGACTCGTGCAGTCCCGCAGCTGAACTTTGTCGAGCGTCTGGCCGAGCATCATCAGGTGCGTGTGTCCCTCGACGAATCCGGGAGCGAGGAGGCTGCCTTCGAGGTCGATCCGCTGCGCGGAGTCTCCCGCGATATCGAGGACCGCTGAGGTGTCTCCGACCGCGAGAATACGGCCGGCGTCGATCGCCACTGCCTGGCCGATCGGTGCGTGTTCGTCTCCGGTGAAGACAACGGCATTCTCATAGACCGTGGTCATGGTGTCCTTTCGTGGGTTGCTGCGGCCTCGTCGAGGCTGTTGAGCGTCTTTTCTACGCGGGTTGATACGCGTGCGATGAGCATCGTCGGAATGATGAGGACGAAGCTGACGAGACCCACGATCAGTCCGAAGGTCGGAATTCCGACACCGTCGATGATCCAAGCTCCGATGATCGGGGCAAAGCTCGAACCGACGATATAGGCCCCGATCAGCGGTCCTGACCAGTTTCCTCGCGCATCGAGACCGGCGGCAGTGGCAATGAAGAGCGTGAAGGCGAAGGCGTAGATGGTGTTCACCGCGATGATGAGAGTGGCGAGCATTGCGGGGTCCGTCTCCACACCGATCCAGATCTTGATCGCTCCTCCGAGTGCCAGTGCGATGCCCAAGGGCAGGGCGCGTCCGATTCGGCTGCCGAGCAGGGTCACAACGAGCATTGCTCCGGCGCCGATGCCCGCAGCCGCGCTGAGCGCAAAGCCGAGGGTCTGATCGAACATGCCGACCGCATCACCAAGAGTCGGGGCAAGTGTCCAGACAGAATCTTCGCTGGTTCCCCACAGGGGGAATACTATGAGCACGCCGATTCCTGCGAGGAGGACTGTGCGCGGTTTGCGTGGTCGACTCGATAAGGGTGTCGCCTCGGCTCGGGTTTCGGCGAGCACCTCGGTCGTCGATGTTTCAGGTGTGCTCGGCAACCAGACCGTCACGGCGAAGCTGACCAGCGATAGCAGGGCCAGTGATCCGAAGACGGTGATCTGGGCCAGGCCGAGGATGGGAATGACGGCGAGGACGACCATGACGAGGAGTCTGTTGACGACTCCGGACGATGCGCTGACCCGGTTGGGGTTCCGCAGTGCGGCAATCGCGGCACCTGAGGTCGATACCGCAGTGCCGAGTCCCGCCGAGCCGATGAGGAAGCTGATGACGATGAGCGCAGTCGGCCCGGTGACCAGCGCAGCGACGAGAAAGGCAATAGTCGCAATGCCGAGTCCGCTGGCGGCGATGGTGCGTCTCCTGGTCCCGGCTGCGGCACGGGAGGTCGCCAACCCGATGATCGCCGAAGTGAAGAGTCCCCACGTGAGGATGTTGCCTGAGGCGACGACGTCGAATCCGATCTGCTCGAAGACCGACATGATCAGCGGAGCGAGGTTGGCAAGCATGAGTCCGGCGAGAGAGACGAGGAAGACTGCAGATCCGTTCCGCGGCCTGAGGGGGACCCGCGGATCATCCGGTGTCGGCGGTGCGGAGGTGGAAGTGGAACTCATGGGTCGGCCCCTTTGCCAGTGCGAGTTTCGCGACTTAAACGAAAAGTTTTCGGTTATCTAGAATGGTGCCCGTACACCGAGACCTTGTCAATGCGTAGACGAGTAGCGTTAGTCCAGATTTCGGGCCCCTTAAGCGCCTGGGCGTCCGGACGTCCTTGAGGAAGTGAGCACTTCATGGCACGACCTAGTTCCCCACTGCTGAGCCGGGAGAAGATCGGACGCGCAGCGATTGGGATGATCGATGGCGGCGGTGAGCTCAAGATCCAGCCCTTGGCCAAGAAGCTCGGGGTCAGTCTGTCCTCGATCTACCATCATGTCGACGGACGTGAAGGGGTCATCCACGCGATGCGTGAGGTTCTCAGCGTCGAATACGCCCTGAACATCCCTGATCAGGGGTCATGGAAAGACAACCTGAAGGCAATGGTGGATTCGCTGTGGCGGCTGTATTCGGATCATCCGCGGGTGATGATCCACCTGCTCGGAGTCACAGTCGAGGAACCCGGGACGTTGACTCTCTACGAGTCCCTCATCGACGTGTTGGCCGATGCGGGTGTGCCGGAGACCGAGCTTCTCACGACGATCGAGGTGCTCGATGCGTTTGCCTTCGGAGCCGCACTCGACGCGCTGTCGCCGCAGGTGATCTTCGCTCCTGCGTCAGAGGACTCGCGGCTCACCAGTTTGATTGAGAATCACCCTGCGGGCACCGAGCGCAATCACCGGCTCTACCGACGCGGTCTCGACATCATCATCGCCGGCATCGAGGCTGGGATCCCTCAGCCCTAGCCCTTCACCTCACGTGCACGCCTGAACCGGCGACGATCTCACCGATGACGGGGTGACCAGGCAGTTCGCCGACGACGAGCAGTCCGCCGGAGGTCTGCGCATCGGCCAGAAGCAGCAGGTCGTCCTCGGTCATGGAATCATCCGCGGTCAGATGAGGCCGCACCCAGTCGAGGTTTCGCCTCGTCCCGCCGGACACATACCCGTCAGCGATCGACTCATCGACACCGCCGAGCCGGGGCACCGCGGCCGCATCGATGACCGCTCCGACCCCGGAGGCTCGCGCCATCTTGAACAGGTGCCCGAGCAGACCGAAACCGGTGACATCCGTGGCCGCTCGTACACCTGCAGCCACGGCCGCCCGTGACGCTTCGGCATTGAGCGCGGTCATCGTGGCGATTGCCTCGTCGAAGGTCTCACCAGTGACTTTGTGCCGATTGTTGAGGATCCCCACGCCGATCGGCTTGGTCAATGTCAGGGGCAGCCCCGCCTCGGCGGAATCGTTGCGCATGAGTTCATCCGGATGCGCCACCCCAGTCACGGCCATCCCGTACTTCGGTTCGGGGTCGTCGATCGAATGCCCGCCGGCCACGGGGCAGTTCGCCTGTGCCGCAACGTCGAGCCCGCCGCGCAGAACCTCGGTGAGCAGCTCCATCGGCAGCTTCTCCCGCGGCCACCCGACGAGGTTGATCGCCGTGACGGGGGTTCCGCCCATTGCGTAGATATCGGAGAGCGCATTGGCCGCCGCGATCCGTCCCCAGTCGTAGGCGTCATCGACGACCGGGGTGAAGAAATCCGCGGTCGAGAGCACCGCGAGGTCATCGCGGACTCGCACCGCCGAGGCATCATCGCCGTCATCGAGGCCGACGAGGACATCCGGGCCGGGCTGACCGACCAGGCCGCGCACCGCGTCCTCGAGCTCGCCGGGAGGGATCTTGCAGGCGCATCCTCCACCGTGGGCGAACGAGGTCAGACGGTCCTGAATCGCAGTCATACTGCGAGACTAACACCGGCGGTCAAGGGCGTCGACGGACGCCCGATTCCACTCCGTCGCCGAGGCGGCCGTGCACCTCCGTACGGGCGTCCGGCCGGCCGTTCGCCCGGGTCAGTGCCTCCCCGCCGGGCGGCCGGCCCGCCGCGCGCGGGCCGCGCGGACGGCGATGATTCCGCCGATGACCAGCAACGCGCCGAGCAGTGCGGTGAGCAGAACCGGTCCGCCGGTGCGTGGCAGATCGCCGTTCCCGTCAGACGACCCGTCCGCGTTCGCATCGCTTCTCGACGAGGCGGTCGACGAAGTGCCGTCCGATTCGCTGTCCGACGAGCCGCTCGCCTCTCTGCCGCCCGAGGCACTCGAAGAGGCATTCGACGAGGCTCCGTCCGAACCGCTTCCCGCCGAGGAATCCTCATCGGCACCGGCCGAGGCCTTGGTCGAGGCGCCGTCATCGTCCGACCCCTCCGATGAGCCGTCCTCGCCTCCCGCGGAGGAAGCGTCGGAGCCGTCCTCAGCTCCCGCACTGTCGGCCGATGCGCCGCTGTCCTCAGATCCGTCGTCATCGCCGGGACCCGGAGGCGGTTCTTCACCCGCGACCTCGACGGTGGCCTTCGCGGTCTTGCCGTTGACGGTGACCTCGAGGGTCGCTGTTCCCGGGTTCTCCGCGGTGATCTGACCCGTCGCCGGGTTGACGCGGACGACGTCGGAGGCCGCCTCGGGGACCCCCGATTTCACTGACTGGGCACTGACCTTCGCACCCGTCGCCTGCTGCATGTCCACCTCGGCGCCGGAATCGACCACGACACCGTCGCCGCCCCATTGGGCGGTCGCCGGCCAACCGACGGGCACGGTGCGCTCACCCTGTGTGAAGGATGCCGCGACATCCGCGGATTGACCCGGGGCCAGGGAGCCGGGTGCCTCCAACGAGATCGAATCCACGCGCGGCTTCGTCTCCGCGGCCAGCCAACCGACCCGATCGGCCGTGCTCGGATCGTCACCGACGTCGCCGACTCCGGGATCGACGCCGAGCATCGTCCACCCGGTGAATCCGCCGGTCGCCGGAGTGCCGGCCGGACCCTTCCCGGAGTTTCCGTTGATCAGGTAGCTCACACCCTCGACCGCGGACCCGTGGAACGCCCCCACATGCCCGTTGATCACGGCCGCGGACTTCCCGCTGTCCTTGCGGAACTCTCCGAGCTTCTTCTCGAGTTCCTCGGCCTCCCGCCGGTCCCCGAGCTGGCTCGTCTTCGACGGCAGCGGATCCTGCGGGGGATGGTGGAAGAACACGGTGATGCCGGTGAGCTCGTCACGTTCGGCCACCTCGTCGAGGGCGTCTTCGAGCATGTTCAACTGTGAATCATTGCTGCCGTTCAACGTTCCGTCCGAGGAATTCAGGGTCACGATCTTCGTCCGCCCCACGGTGCGCTCGCCCGTCGGGGAACCGAACGCGGCCTCGAAGTTGTCGATCTCCCCACCCATGATCTCGTGGTTGCCGGGCACGTAGATGTAGGGGATCGACTCATCCCACTCCTCGTCGATGATCGTCTTCGCCAGCTCGAAATCCTCCGGAGAGGCCTCGTCGACGAGGTCGCCGTTGATGACGAGCAGGTTCGGCTTTGCGGCACGGATCTCCTTGAGCGTCCGCCTGGCACCCTTGACAGCTTCGGAATCCGGGTCGGTGGCGACGAACTGGGCGTCGCTCATCACGGCGATGTTCTGCGGACGGTCAGCGACGGTCCCGGTCGTCAGCAGCGCCGGATCATGCAGCGCCGAGGCGGCCGGATCGTCGGTCTCGGGCGTGGAGATCGCCTGGAGGTCCGAGATCGAAATGTCCCCCTTGTACTTCTCGGCAGACCGGGTCTCCATCATCCGGATCCGTTCGAGGGTGAGCGGTTGGGAGAGCCCCTCGGGGACGGTGAAGCGGACCTTCTGCCACCCGTCGAAGGTGATGTGGTCGCCGTCGATGTTCGTCACCGTGCCGTCGGGAGTGCTCACCTGCAGCCTGGGCCAGGCCCCGGTGCCGTCGCCGCGGACCATCATCTCGAACGCCACCGTGTTGCCTTCCAGTTTCACCGGCTCCTTCGGGATGAGGTAGTAGCCGCGCGTCGCCGAGGAGGTGGTGAAGTCATACGTGAGATCGATGCTCGGCTTACCGTCCGGGCTGGGCTCCCCGGCTGCGAACGATCCGCTCGCCCGATCCTTCCCGTCGGTGAACGCCGAGGTGTCGGAGAAGTCGAGGACCTCGGTCGTTTCGGTGCCGACGGTCACCGGGATCGTCGTTGTCACGTCTCCGACGGTGAGCTTCACGTTCCCGGACGTCGGTTCGTCGTCGCGGGAGTCCTTGCCTTTCCCAGCCGTCGACGAATCGGCGGAGACGACGAGTTCGCCGAGGCTGTCGGTGTCGACCCTCAGCCCTTCGTCGGCGTCGACCTCGATGTCCCCGGTTTCGATGAGAGAACGCCTGCCCTCGGAGTCGAAGCCGGTCAGGGACACCGTCTGCGAGTCCTCGTCGTCCTGCAGGTTGATGCTACGCGCGCTCGGCCAGAGTCCGACCGGTTCGCCGAGCACATCGAGGTCCTGTCGCGCGGTGTGCCCGTCGACGGCATAGCTCACGCGACCCTTGCCGGTGGTCTCACCGGTCACGCGGGCGTTCGACTCATCGGAGTCGGCGAGCTTCACTCCGCCGTCGGCGGAGAACGTTCCGGAGGAGGCGATCGGTTCGAGATTCTTACCGAGCCCGGTGCCCTTCATTGATCGGCTCAGCCCCTTGAGCACGGTGGTCTGTCTGTCGAGTTCGGGTTCGATCTGCGCATCGGCCAGTTGTTCTGCGGGGGCGTCTGAGTAGAAGACGAGGGCATTGGCGACGGTGCGCTGCTTACCGTCGGACGGGTCGTTCTGCAGTGCCGGAGCATCTGCGCCGGCTGTGCGGGCGAGCATCGTCGTCGACCCGCCGCCGTCGAGGTTGACCGCGTTGTAGGCGCCGATGTCAGAGAAGAACTCGCCCATGTCCTCGAGACTCATGCCTCCCGAGGACTCGCTGCGTCCGTCGATGGTGGTGACGAACAGTTCCGAACCGTCCTTGCTGATGCCCACCGCGGTGCGCGGGTGTTCGGTGTCTTCAAGGTCGCCGGCGGGGAGGTCGGGAACCGAGCCGTCGGCCAGGATCTGGTGGCTGCCCGCGATCCCCAT
This sequence comes from Brevibacterium sp. CT2-23B, assembly GCF_013168765.1. Lineage (NCBI taxonomy): Bacteria > Bacillati > Actinomycetota > Actinomycetes > Micrococcales > Brevibacteriaceae > Brevibacterium > Brevibacterium sp. CT2-23B. The sequence continues at coordinate 321,126 of NZ_JABBYK010000005.1, forward strand.
GTCGACGTCCTCACTCGGTCCGATCTCGACATCGACGTCGTCGCCGACTTCGAGTTCCGATAGCGTCTTCGCCCCGGCATCGCGGCCGAGAAGGACCTGTCCGTCTGCCGGGATTTCCGGGTCGCCCGCTTCGTCCACCATGCCCGAGGTTTCGGTGACCTTTTCGTCGACGACAGTGACGCGGGCGATCTCGGCGGCTATGTCATCGGGGCCGCCGACCGGACGGTCGAGCGTATGGTCTCCCCACGCCTCGTTGTACACACCGATGGTGTCGGGGCTCAGCTCCGGGTTGTTCAATCCGCCGAGTTCCGTCTCCTGCCCGTCATGGGTCAGCGTTCCCGCAGCGGAGAGCATCGACACGGCTGCCTTCTTGTCCTCGAGCGTGAGCGCCGGTTTGGCCTCCTTCGAGCCGATGCGCATTCCCTCCTGAGACACCGAGGTGTAGATCGGTGCCCACGACTGGTTGATGTCGAAGAACGTGCCGTTGACGGCGGCCACGGCCTTCTTCCCCTCGGGTCCGCCCGCCATGATCTCGCTGGTGGTACCGGCGCCGGCGACCTTTCCCGTGTCGCGGACGTCCATCGACAGGGAGTCCGTGGTGAGGTCCGCGGTGAGCACATTGCCGTTGTTCCATCCTCCGTCCTCGAGACGGGAGAAGTTCGTCAGGTCGAGTCCCGGAGCCACGCGTTTGGTTTCGACGTCGCGCAGTGCCGACCCGTCCCTGCCGAGGTCGTCCTCGCTTGGTGCTGCAGCATGGGCCGGTGTCGAGGCGGGACCCGGAAGACCGGTGAGCGTTCCGATGGGTGCGACATGGGCAGCGAGGACCGCCAGTGTGGCGAGTATGGCGGGGATGAACAGTCGCCCTCCGGTGGGATGGGGTCGGCGGTGTGACCAGGCAGGGTGAAGCGAAGAGGGCATGACGACCTTCGAGCGGTGATGGCTGGGAACCTTGTCACCTTAAGCCGCGCTCGGAGAAGCCTGAGCGAATGGTGAGTGAACTCGGTCGGAAGATCGGTACCGGCGCGCTCGATACTGGTTCGTTTGGTCAATCGAGCGCCGCCCCGGCCGCATCGGCCCTTCGCTTCACCTCGCTCATACCCGCGATAGGATTCCTTATGGAGGCGTCCGTGTCCTGGTGGGCGCCCTGGTCTTCAAAACCAGTGAGACCGAGTATCTCGGTCTGGCGGGTTCGATTCCCGTCCGCCTCCGCCAACCGTTTCGCGGTCCCGCCGACCAAGCGGAGCCGCCGTGACCCCGCACAGAGGAGGAGGTCAGATGGTCGAGTCCGACCCGCGTCGATCCATTCCGCGCACGGATCATCTCCTCGCCCTTCCCGAGGTCATCGCAGCAGGTGAGCGCCTCAACCAGGCGACCATCAAGGCCATCATCTCCGAGGTGCAGAACGCCGCCCGAGCCGGCGAGATCCCCGTCGCCGAGGTGGCCCCCGCCATCACCTCCAAGCTCAGCTCCCGTTCGGCTTCCTCCCTGACCCCAGTGCTCAACGCCACCGGCATCCTCGTCCACACGAACCTCGGCCGGGCACCGCTCTCACCTGCGGCAACCCAGGCGATCACCGAGGCGGCCGGATATGTCGACGTCGAAATGGACCTCGGCACCGGTAAACGCAGCAAGCGGGGCACCGGAGCGAAGGCCGCCCTGCTGCAGGCGAGCCCGGCTGCCGAGGATGCCCTCGTGGTCAACAACGGTGCGGCCGCCCTGCTGCTGGCCGTCACTGCGGTGCGCGGCCGCGGCACAGGTTCCGGCGAGATCATCATCAGCCGCGGCGAACTCATCGAAATCGGTGCCGGGTTCCGCCTCACCGACCTCATGACGACGACCGGCGCCAGCCTGCGCGAGGTCGGCACGACGAACCGCACCCACGTGGCCGACTACGCCGAGGCCATCAGCGACGACACGTCCTGCCTGCTCAAGGTGCACACGAGCAATTTCCGCGTCGAAGGATTCACCTCCTCCGTCGACGTGGCTGAACTGCGCGGACTCGCCGACGAGCACAACCTGCCGCTCATCGTCGACCTCGGCTCCGGACTCTTCACTCCCGACTCGGCATTGCCCGACGAACCCGACATCGACACCGCCCTGCGCGCCGGCGCCGACCTCGTCATCGTCTCCGGCGACAAACTCCTCGGCGGCCCGCAGGCCGGACTCATCCTCGGCCGCACCGAAGCAGTGCAGACACTGGCCAAACACCCTCTGGCCAGAGCGATGCGCACCGACAAACTCACCCTCGCTGCGCTGGAAGCCACGATCACGCACACGGCGAACCCGATCCACGACGCCCTCCACATCGACACAGTTCACCTGCGGAAACGCACCGAGACTCTCGCCGAGGCGGTCGGTGCCACGATCGTCGACCACGACGGACGAGTCGGCGGCGGGGGAGCCCCCGGAGTGCCCCTGTCCGGCTGGGCAGTCGAACTGCCCGAAGCCTTCGCCGAACCGCTGCGCCGCGGCGATCCTGCGATCGTCGCCCGAGTCCACCAGGGACGATGCTTGGTCGACCTGCGCTGCGTACCCGAAAGCGAAGACAACCGCATCGCTGCCGCCATCAAGCGAGTCCGTGCTGACAATGCCTGACACTTTCGTCATCGCCACCGCCGGACACGTCGATCATGGGAAGTCGACGCTGGTCAATGCCCTGACCGGAATGGAGCCCGATCGGTGGGCCGAAGAGAAGAAGCGCGGGCTGACCATCGACCTCGGTTTCGCCTGGACGACCCTGCCCTCGGGCCGCGAACTCGCCTTCGTCGACGTTCCGGGGCACGAAAAGTTCCTTGCGAACATGCTCGCCGGGCTCGGCCCCGCCCCCATCGCCTGCTTCGTCATCGCCGCAGACAAGGGCTGGCAAGCCCAATCGACTGACCATCGCGACGCGATCAATGCGCTCGGCATCACCCACGGCCTCGTCGTCATCACCCGGGCCGACCTCGCCCCCGACTCCGTCGAGACCACAAAAGCTCAGGTCAGAGCGCAGCTGCGTGGAACACCACTCGAAGCAGCGCCGATCGTCACGGTGTCAGCCACGACCGGGCAGGGCCTGCCCGAACTCATCAGCGTCCTCGACGAGGTCACGGCCACGGCCGAGCCTCCGACCACCTCGGGGAGGGTGCGTTTGTGGGTCGACCGGGCCTTCACCATCAAGGGAGCCGGCACCGTCGTCACCGGGACCCTCACGGCAGGCACACTGACCACGGGCGATACAGTCGAGCTGCGCGGAGAGACCATCGACCGGATCGTGGGTGTGCGGGGTCTGCAGTCCCGTAATTCCACCACTACCGAGGTGGTCCCGCAGGCCCGCGTGGCCGTCAACCTGCGCGATGTCCCCGCCGACGACCTCCACCGCGGCGACGCACTGCTCACGAGTGGGACCTGGCCGATCGTCGACACGATCGACGTGCGCCGCACCATGGGCGAGACCCTCGACTCCGGCATCCACAAACTCATGGCCCATATCGGCACCGCCGCCGTGCCCGCACGATTGCGGGCATTCGATGCCGACCACGCCCGGCTCACCCTCGACCGACCGCTTCCCCTGCAGGTCAGCGACCGGATCGTGCTCCGCGCGCCAGGAAGCCGCAACGTCTTCGCCGGCCTCCTCGTGCTCGACGTCGACCCGCCCGAACTGTCCCGACGAGGCGACGGCGCCAGGCGAGCTCATGAGCTTGCCGAGCATCCTGTGAAAGGCGATATCCTCGCCGAGGTGGCCCGCCGCGGAGCCGTCGAACGCACCATCCTTACCCGGTTCGGACTGCAGGTGCCCGTCGACGAATCCTTGCCTGCCGATGTTGAGGAAGTGGGTGAGTGGCTCGTCCACTCGCCGACGCTGACCTCCTGGGTCGGGGCGACGAAATCCCTGGTCCGAGGCGAACTCGCCGCCACGCCGATGGCCGCGGGAGTGCCCGTCAAAGCCGTCGCAGAGGCACTTCAGCGAACTCCGGACTCAGGTCGCAGACGCGGCGCCGAACCGAAACGCGACTCCCCGGCGAAGGCGAAAATCCAACCGGCTCTGCCTCTGCCCGAAGGCTCCGGCGGCGCGATTCGCGCACTGCTCAACCAGATCATCTCGCGAGCCGGGCTCGAAGCCGTCGACGGAATGGTCCGCCCGCCCGGGCATACCGCAGGCCTCGGTGCCGCCGAAGCCGGTATCGCCGAGATCGAGCGCCGACTCGCAGCCGACCCGTTCGCCGCACCGGAAGCCGATGATCTGCGCGAACTCGCCCTCGGAGCGCGGGAGCTCGCGGTCGCCGAGAAGGCGGGACGGATCCTGCGCCTCGGCGACGGAATCATCGTGTCTCCGCGCACCCCTGCACAGGCGATGCGGATCCTCGCCGGTCTCGACCAGCCCTTCACGACGAGCCAGGCGAGGCAGGCGCTGGGGACGACCCGACGCGTCGTCATCCCCCTGCTCGAACACCTCGACGGCCGGGGCTGGACGCGCCGACTCGACACCACACACCGCGAAGTCGTGCGCTAGGTTCACTTGCCCCTCGTGTCGGTCGGGATGGATGCTCAGGATCGATAGAGAGCGGTCAGCTTACTGGCGCGCATGTACAGCGCATCACAGAGAGACTGCGGCGATAGAACTTCGGCGTCCGTATCCAACTGCCACGTCGCCCACACCGCGTGACGCAGGTCTTCGTAGTTCACGTCGAGGCGGACCCAATCGTCCTGCTCGGGTTCCTCACCCCGGACTGCGCTCACATTCTTCAGCACCTCCTCGCGCCGTGCGGTCTTGACGCGGACGACGACGGGGAGGTGATCGTCGGAGAGGAAGTGTGCGACTCGGTCGGCCCAGACCTGGTCGAGGTCGACCTTTGCGGACCGTTGCGCAGCTTCCGGGAGCGACTCGGCGCTGAGCATCCGAGATAGACGGTAGGTCCGATCTTCCCCGGACTTCGTGGCAATCAAATAGGTGCGTCCGCGGACAGTGACCAGTCCGATCGGGTCGACAGTTCGGCGGCTCGGTTCCTGACCCGGTGCCGAGTAGTCGAACTGCAGTCGGCGGCCGTTGAGCACCGCGTCGCGGACCTCGCTCATGATCCCGGTGGCCAAGTGTTCCGTGGTAACGCGTCGGGAGAGCAGATCGGCCTCCGGCTCGACTAGGAACCGTTCGGTTGCATCATCGAGGCGCATCCTGTGGCCTTCGGGCAACGCGTCGACGACCTTGCGCATCGCCGAGGCCAGCGATGCGCTGAGGCCGAATACCTTCTCGCCGCGGTCTGATCCGGCAGTGAGAAGTGCGAGTGCCTCGTCATAGTTGAGTCCGGTCAATTCGGTGCGAAAGCCTGGCAGCAGGGAATAGCCGCCGTGTCGGCCGCGGTCGGCGTAGACGGGAACACCTGCGGTTGAGAGAGCGTCGATGTCGCGCAGAACTGTGCGTGTGGAGACTTCGAGCTCACCGGCCAGCTGGTCGGCGGTCATTCGCTTTCGCTGGCGCAACAGCAACACCAACGAGACGAGGCGGTCTGCTCGCATAAATCAATCTGTACCAGAAATCACGCCACAAGGTGTCGTGATTAGTTGGGAGGCTGTCAGTGCAACGTCTGAGAAGGCGGCCACAGGGCAGGCGGCGTTGCCTAGCAGACGAACGGAGCAGCAATGGAACGCACAGCAGTGAATCCGGTGACGTGGTCACAGGAATTGGGATTCAATCAGGGCGAGGTCGTTTCGGGGGAGACTCGGACCCTCTACATCTCGGGACAGACAGCGATGAGCAGTGACGGCCGACCACAGCACGATGGTGACATCGAAGCCCAACTGTCGCTGGCCACAGCGAACCTTGAGGCCGTACTTGCCGAAGCTGGCATGTCATTGTCGAATCTGGTCCGTCTGAACGTCTACACCACCGATGTGGACGCACTGTTCCCACACTATGGGCTGCTCGCCGGGAAGCTCGGGTCAGCAGGCGCTGCGCCGACGACTACGATGCTCGGAGTCACTCGACTGGCGATCCCTGGCCAGATGATCGAGCTCGAAGGAACTGCCGTCGCATAACTCACTGCTCGTTCCGCAATTCATTTCGGACGGCCAGTTGGATCATCCTTTCTGGCCGTCCGTTTCTTCTGAGCAATGCCTTTCCCGAGATGGGGCCGCCTCGATGACGGATCTATTCTCGGGTCGGTGGGCGGCCGCCTCGGCGAAACTCCGTGACCTGTATTACGATCAACTCGGAATGATCGTTCGCGCCGATTCGGGCGCTTCCGTCGATGGTATGGGTGATAACTGACTGCGGTGATGGGGCCGCAGCGACGCCATTCATCGCCTCACAATCCCCATATCCGGGCGCGCTGCCCTGGTCGCAGCACTGACCGCCCACCAGAAATTCTCACCATTGACCGTCTCCGGTCGCGCAGATGCAATTCCGACCCGAGACTGCGAAGGAGCAACCATGTCGAACTATCGTGTTCAGAATCCCGCCACTGGCGAGGTCGTCGAGACCTTCCCCGAGGCAACGAATGCCGAGATCGAGTCCACAGTGACTGCTGCCCACTCCACGTACCTGATGTGGAAGGACACCGATATTCAGGAGCGGGCGTCGGTTGTGCGTCGGGCTGCGGAGATCTTCCATGAACGCAAAGACGAACTCGCCAGAACGATCTCGGTGGAGATGGGCAAGTCGTATGCCGAGTCCGTTGACGAGGTCGAGTTCGCTGCCGACATCATCGACTACTACGGCGTCCACGGCCCCAGTCTGGTCACGGATTATCAGATCCCGTCGACCATCCCCGGTACCGCGCGGATCGAATCTCTGCCGGTCGGTGCCCTGTTGGGTGTGATGCCGTGGAACTTCCCTTACTACCAGGTCGCCCGGTTCGCTGCCCCGAATCTCGTGTTGGGCAATACGATCATGCTCAAACATGCCGATATCTGTGGACGGTCGGCACTGTTGATCGAGGAGATCTTCCACGCCGCCGGAGTCCCAGCGGGTGGATATAGCCACTTGTTTGCGGGGCATGATCAGATCGCCTCGCTCATTGCTGACCCTCGGGTGCAGGGTGTGTCGTTGACCGGGTCGGAGCGGGCGGGTGCGATCATCGGTGCCCAGGCGGGTCAGAACCTGAAGAAGGCCGTGCTCGAGCTCGGTGGCATCGATCCGATGGTTGTTCTCGACGCCGACGATGTTGCGGCGGTGGCGCGTGAGGCGTGGGAGTTTCGGACGTATAACGCCGGTCAGGTGTGCAACTCGAACAAGCGCCTGATCGTCATGGACGACATCTATGACGACTTCGTTGCCGAACTCGTGCGATTGGGTACCGGACTTACTCCGGGGGATCCGATGAATCTGGGTGAGGGTGAGTATGTGCCGTTGTCGAGCCGTGCTGCTGCCGAGACCGTTGATGCGCAGGTGAAGAAGGCCGTGTCCGAAGGTGCTCGGGTGCTCATCGGTGGTGAGCTGGGAGAGGGCCCGGCGGCGTATTATGCGCCGACGGTGCTCGTTGATGTGCCCCGGGATTCCGAGTCGTATGGTGAGGAGCTCTTCGGGCCGGTGGCCACTGTGTTCAAGGTCGGCAGTGACGAGGAGGCTCTCGAGTTGGCCAATGATTGTGCTCTTGGTTTGGGTGGGTCGGTGTTCTCTGCTGATGAGGGGCGTGCTGATCGTGTGGCGGCTCGTCTTGAGGTGGGGATGACGCATGTGAACACGATTGCGGCGGAGGCGGCTGAGTTGCCGTTCGGTGGTGTGAAGCGGTCTGGTTTCGGTCGTGAGATGGGTCCGATCGGGATGGGTGAGTTCGTGAATAAGCGCCTCCACTTCATCGCGAAATAGGGGCAGTTCGGCTGACCCCAAGATCACCGCAACCGTCGTCGAGTTCCCGGCGGCCGCTCAACCCACCACGGTCGTCGATCAGCCGAGTGATGCGGTGATCATGTCCTCCATCGCCGAGGCGGTCAATGCCCGCCACTGTGCACGTGACGGTGCGGACGGGATCCGCGCGCCGCGCACCTTGGCCAGGGCCACCTCGGTGATGGGGGCATGCTGAGGAAATGCGTCCAATGCGTGGCGACCCGCTGCCTCCTTGCCGATGATCTCACCGGTCGCGAGCGTGTGATGCATGCGCGCGGGACCGAGCACGCACCACGCAACCGTGCCGGCGCTCAGTCCCCGTGGGGACGTGAGGAGACGGTGGACAAGCGTGCGTGGAGTTCTCTGCGGTCGGTCGCGCAGCTGTGCGGCCAACGGAGTCCAGTACTCGCGCAGGTTCGTGCGGACCCATGGTCGAAGAGCCTCCGGCTGCGCATCGAGATCCCATGCAGCGATCGGTCGTCCCCGCACCGTGATGCCGCCGTCGACGAGCTCCCTCCAGATCACCGGATTGACGTCGAACGCGCCGTGCGCATCGAAGATCTCACCCGTATGGGAAGCGATCGGCCGGATCTCGGTGACGGGGCGACTGACCTCGGATTCGGCGATGAAGACGGTATTGCAGCACGCACTCACACCTCGTCCGCGCGCCGTCTCTACCACCAGGCGGGGCACCTGCGAGAGGTGGAGCAGCCGCAGCCGCCGAATGAGATCCGGACGGTCCAGCCACTCATCGGCGATGACCGCGACGAGGTCGATGTCGCTGCGGCCCGGACGATAGGCGCCGAGGGCGATCGATCCGGTGACGGCGCAGGCGATGACGCCGCCGGGCAGGATCCGATCGGCGGCACGCAGGTAGGACCTGATGGCGGTTGCGGCATCTGGCGGCAGCGGCGCGGACATGGGATCAGCGTACACAGGGGCAGGGACCTGGACTCAGGAACTGTCCTGTGTGTCCGACGTGCCTGCGCAACGACTTTCTCCCGCACTCTTGACCTTCAGTCAGGGTGAAAGTCGATGATGGGTCCATGGATCCCACCCGCGAACCCGACACCGCACGAGTGCCGCAGTCGACGAGCCGGTCGCTGCAGACGATCGGTGACTTCGCTCGTGCCGTCGGGCTCAGCGCCAGCGCCCTGCGCGGGTACGACAGCAGCGGTCTTCTGTCGCCCGCACATGTCGAGGACCGGACCGGCTATCGGTACTACGCGCTCGACCAGCAGCAGCGTGCGATCTGGATCCGACGTCTGCGTGACGCGGGTTTTCGGCTGAGCACGATCAGGACCATCCTCGACAGCGAACCGGCGATCGCCGAGGCCATCCTCGACGACTGGCTGGCCGAGGCCGTCGGACGAGCCGAGTCCGCCGCGGCGCTGGTCGACGACTTGAGATCGGTGCTCCGATCCCGGACCGAGACGACGACGCTCAGCCGCGCTCGGGTCGACTCCGCCGTGCTCGCCGCCGCGGTGCGTCAGCTGGCGCAGCCGAAGGGGACGGCCCCCGCCGATTCGCCCTTCGACCACCTGAGCGTGGAGATCAAACCCGACGCCCTCACCTTGGCCGTGACCGACGGTTATGTGCTGATGGCGCGCACGCACATCCCCGCCGAGATCGATGCTCCGACGCCCGCAGACGGTCCGAAGAGGCCGGTGGGGGTGTCGACGGTTGTCACCGCCTCGGCGCTGCTGTCGCTCCCGACTACGAGCTGCGAGGTGACCCTCACGATCGCTGTCACCGGAGGATCCGTCGACCACCCCGAACAGGTGCGCATGTCGATCGGGCACTCCGACGGAGAGTCGACGATCCTGTCGCAGTCCGACCGCCGGTTCCCCGACATCGGTCGCACCGTGGAGGCGGCCGCCGCGCGCCGCAGAGGCAGAAGCCGGTTCTCACGCCAAGAGATCCTGCGGCTCGTCGACGAAGCCGCAGGCCGGTCCCCTGAATCCGGAGTGCGGCTGCCGAGGGACGCGTCGAGATTCGAACTCTCCGCCGGCTCCATGAAGTCGATCGTCGACGCGGGAATCGGCGACGAACTGATCTGCGACTGGGGCAACGAGGACGACCCCCTCATCTGGCGTGCTCCCAGCCAACCCGACTTCCTGGCGCTCCTCATGCCCCGCAGAGCCTGAGCCCCGTCGATATGGGAGTCTCAGGCAGGGACCGGGTCCCGCTGCCGAAGGGATTCAACGCCTGGGTGCTCACCTCGGTCGTCACCGAACTCGGCACCGGGATCCTCGCGTTCGCTCTGACCTGGGTAGCCTCCGGCCACGGCCCTCATCTCGCCGCCTGGGTATTCACGCTCACCGTCCTGCCTGCGGTGCTGCTCGGGCTGCTCGGCGGCGCGGTCGCCGACAGATTCGGGCCGTGTCGGGTGATGCTCGCGTGCACACTCGCCTTCGTGCTCATCGGCTCGGGGATCGCGCTCGCCGTTGCCGTCTGGTCGGCGGCTCCGCCGGTGCTCCTGGCGGCCGCCGTGCTCATCGGGTCGGCGGCAGCGTTCTATCGGCCCGCCGTCGGAGTCTTCCCACGGCTCTTCGTCCCCGAGAGATCATTGGGCACAGCCATGGCCCGATCGGGCATGGCCGGACAGCTGGCGCGCACCATCGCCCCGCCGCTGGGCGGAATCCTCATCGGGATCATCAGCCTGTCCGGGGTGGCACTGCTCGATGTGCTCGGATGCCTGATCATGCTCATCGCCCTGCTTGCGATCCGACCGCCTCGGCGAGGGGATCACCTGCCCGACCCGGTCAGCGTGCGCGGAATCGTCGACGGGGTGCGAGCGGCGCGGACGACGCCGGGAGTGCCGGCGCTGCTGACCGGTGTGTCCCTCACGGCCGGAGCCGTGATCCCGTCGGTACTCCTCGGCATTCCCCTTGCCGCCCGCGAGCGCGGCTGGACCGCCGCCGAGGCGGGGCTCATCGAATCCGGATGGATCGCCGGGGGCCTGCTGACGAGCGCCGTGTTCGCATGGCGCGGCATTGCGAATCGGGTGTGGACTCCGATGGTCATCGGTCCGTGCGTCGTGGCCCTGGGGCTCATCGTGCTGGCTGTGTCGGCCGACTGGCGAGTGGGTCTCGCAGCGACCGTCCTCGTCGGGGCCGGGGTCGTGGTCTTCACTGCGCATGTCTTCCCGGTCTATGTGCTGCTGGCACCTGCGTCCAAGGTATCGAGATTTCAGAGTCTGCTCATCGTCGTCCAGCAGGCACCTCAAGTCATCGTCAATCCGCTCATCGGTCTCATCGTCGGACTGCTCGGCACCGGCGCCATGATTGCGGCAGCGAGCGTCATCGCAGTGGGTGCCTCCTTCGTCGTCGGGCGAGATCGGACGCTGCAGGCTTTCAGGTCCGAGTGACCTGGTTCACGTGGTGTTGAACTCGTGTTGAGAACCCTGTGACGTGATGTTGAAACGGAGTTTGTTGAGGCCTCTCATCGGATCGGACAGTCTGGATGACGTGAGCGAAACGACAGGATCGCTTGCGTGATCGATGCTGGTTTCCGATCGCTTCCCCACTCAGCTGGTCTCGAGTTCTCGCTCACGGCAACTGCCCCTCAAGAGAACAGGAAACCGATGAAACTCGTACGCAAAACTGCAGTGACAGCCCTTTCCGCGGCTGTCATCGCCGGCGGTGTCTCCATGGCGACCGCCGCGTCCGCAGAGCCGGCTGCAGTCTCAAAGGAGGCCGCTCCGTTCACGAGCAAAGCACTCGACGGCGGCAAGGTTCCGAGCGCTCAGGACGCCACTCAGCTCACCCAGGAGCAGATCGACAATGCGCGCACGATCATCGCCGTCGGCAAGGGCGCGGACCTGTCGACGCAGGCACAGAAGATCGCCGTGATGACGGCCCTGCAGGAATCGAGCCTCTACAACCTCGACGGCGGAGACCGCGACTCCGCCGGACTGTTCCAGCAGCGTCCGTCCATGGGCTGGGGCACTCTGGCCCAGGTGACCGACCCGGTCTACGCCTCGAAGTCGTTCTATGGCGTCAACCCCGAAGGCTCGAACCTCGGCCTCATCCAGATCGAAGGATGGGAGACGATGGTCCCGGGAGCCGCAGCTCAGGCAGTGCAGGGCTCCGCCTTCCCCGCCGAGTACGACAAGTGGGATCCCTTGGCGACCGAGCTCGTCAACGGCAATCAGGATGTTGCCCCGATCAGCTGAGACCCGTTCCGCTGACCTGAAGTCGCACCACCCGAAACCGCACATTCCGAAATCACACATGCACACCCGAGAACGATCAGGAGAGATGATGAAGGTTTCACGCACACTCACCACCACCGTCCTCACCGCAGGTCTCCTCGCAGGCGGCACCATGATGGCCACCGCACCCGCTCAGGCCGACGCTGCCCCGGCACACAACTACGCAGCACAGGGAGATTCCGGCAAGGCCACGACCGCGCAGTCGGAGTCCGGCCAGAAGACATCCACCCAGGCCGATGATCGTCGCGATGAGATCATCAGCCGCGCCCAGACCTGGGTCGACCAGGGGGTGCCCTACAACTGGGACACCACCCATCCGGATCCACAGGGAAAGCAGTACCGCATGGACTGCTCGGGATTCGTCTCGATGGCCTGGGGACTCGACGACAGCCTCAACACCGTGACCCTGCCGGATGTCTCCCACAAGATCGATAAGGACGAACTGAAGCCCGGCGACGTCCTGATGAAGGGCGGCCCCGGCACTGAAGGCGCCAACGGCCACGTCGTGATCTTCAACGGTTGGGCCAACGACGATAAAACCGCCTATCACGCCCTCGAGGAGAACGGTTCGCTCGGCTCGGTCGCCCACGAAGTCTCCTACCCGTACGACCAGGACGACAGCTTCGTCCCCTACCGCCTGAACGGTCTGTGATCTGAACGGCCCGTGATCCGGCACTGATCCGATGCCGATCCGGCGGCACCGATCCGCCGACCGTACTCTGCGCACCTGAGCGCACATCGTCGCCGCGCCCCTCGCCTGGGACGCGGCGACAATGCATGTGACGAGGAGGGCCGCCTCGGAGGAACAGGGCCGGCCTCGAAGTGCAGGATCGCCGAGGATCGACCCCATCGATCGCCGCCGGCGCCTGAAATTTCCCTGGCTCGCGCCTGCGAACCGCCGGACGAGCGGATCGAGACCCCGGTCACGGGCGGGTGGGAGCACTGCTGGTGACCGCGCGGCGTTCAGCGAACTCTGATCGCATGCACACGGATCCGTGACGATTCGTTGCGGCGAGAATAAGTCATCTCGAAGTCTCTCTGCATTGAACAGGGCCAATCGGTCCGTCAGTGTTGTGTGGGGCGATTCCACGGCACCTTCTGCATTGGTGTTCCTGTGCCGACCACAGGGCAGATGCCGCAGAACCCACCACGTGTGCCGCGCACCAGGAATCGCCGACCGGGTCGAGCACCCGATCAAGAGAAAGTGAGAACAGATGAAACGTGCGCGCACACTTGCGGTGACTGCACTGTCCGCAGCCGTCCTCACCGGGGGAGTCTCCCTGGCAACGGCGACCTCGGCCACGGCCGACCCGATCTCCGGAGGCGTCAGCCAGGAGGGTGAAGCAGCCCAGTCCGACGCCGGCTCGACCGGAGGGATCGACGACCCCGATGAGCTGAGCGAGGAGCAGATCGACAATGCGCGCACCATCATCGGCGTCGGCAAGGGCGCGGACCTGTCGAAGGAGGCTCAGACGATCGCCGTGATGACCGCGCTGCAGGAATCGAGCCTCAACGACCTCGACGGAGGCGACCGCGACTCCGCCGGCGCCTTCCAGCAGCGTCCCTCGATGAACTGGGGATCGGCCGACGAAGTCACCGACACCGTGTACGCATCGAAAGCCTTCTACGGCGTCGACTCCGGAACCGACAATCCGGGGCTGACCCAGATCGACAACTGGGAGAGCATCGAACCCGGTGACGCCGCACAGGAAGTGCAGCACTCCGGATACCCCGACGCTTACGACAAGTGGGAGCCGCTGGCGAAGAAGCTCGTCGACGAGAACCAAGACGTCGACTCCATCGACTGATGACCGCGGGTCCGAGAGTCCTGTCCACTCGGCATCTGGCTATGGATTCGTCCACAACCCCGAGATAGAATGTACCTACAGTAGTGACATTTCGGGAGGTGGATGATGACCACGATGTCGAGTCGGGAATTCAACCGGGACGTATCGGCGGCCAAACGTGCGGCCAGACACGGACCGGTCACCATCACCGAACATGGTCGTCGCGCGCACGTTCTGCTGACTGCCGATGAGTACGATCAACTCAGCGGCAGATCGGACCTCGTCGGAGATGCCCTCGTCATCCACGACGATGATTCGGACCTCGATCTGCCGCACCGTTCTCAGCGATCGCTGCGGGTGCCCGAACTGTGAGATATCTGCTCGACACCAACATCATCAGTGACGCTCGCCGCGGCAACCGGACTCCCGTCGGCTCCTGGATCGCCGCACAGAGGATCGACGATCTGGCCATCAGCGCCATTACGGTCCTCGAACTCGACGTCGGAGTCCGACGGAAAGAGCGGCGGGACGCACGCGCTGGATCCGTCCTTCGGCAGTGGTTCGACCAACAGGTTTCTCAGCTCTTCGACAGAAGAATTCTTGCCGTCGATGCCGAAGTGGCTGTGCAGGCATCGCAATTGCACGTCCCTGACCCGATGCCCGACATGGACAGCCTGATCGCAGGGACCGCACTCGCACACTCTCTGACCCTGGTGACGAGGAACGTCGCTGACTTCGCGAATACGGGAGTCAGGTTGCTCAATCCCTGGGAGGACTGACCTCCTTCGCGGTCACTCTGCCAGCGCGCCGGCGGCGAGCCGGCGAACCACCTCGGTGAGGTGATGGAGACCCGAGACGAGGTCCTCGTCCTTCGTGAACTCGGCCAGACTGTGCGAGACCCCGTCGACGCTGGGAATGAAGAGCATGACGGTGGGTACTTCGTCCTTCATGTTCGTCGAATCGTGCCCGGCCACGGTCATCACCTTCGCCGAGGTGAGTCCCAAGTCCTCGGCAGCGGTGCGTGCCAGTTCGACCCCGTCTTCGGAGTACGGGTTCTGATCCCAGCTGTGCTCGGCGACGATCTCGATCTCCACGCGATCATCGGCGCTGACCTGGGCGATCGTGGCCATGAGCTTCTCATGGGCGGCGGCGATCACCTCGGCGCTGGGGGAGCGCAGATCGAGCAGCAGGCTGACTTCGCTGGCGACGACGACCGGAGAATTCGGGTAGACGGTGAGCTGACCGCACGCGGTGTGCAGGGCACCGGGCTCGAAGTCGTCGACGAGTTCCCGTGCGGCCACGACCAGACGTGCCGCACCGAGCAGGGCATCCTGCCGATCGGCCATGAGCGTCGACCCGCTGTGCGCCTGTGCGCCGGTGACCTTGAACTCGTACTTGTGCGCCGCCCACGTGGCATTGACGAGCCCGATCGTCACTCCGTCCTCTTCCATGCTGCGGCCCTGCTGGACGTGGATCTCCGCATAGGAGGCGATCTCCGGGGCCGTGAAGTCTCCGCGTTCTCCCAACTCGTCGAGCGCCTCGGCGACGGTGATTCCAGCAGCGTCACGCGTGGTCAGTGCCGCTTCCAGCTCGGCCTTGCCGGTGAAGACATTCGATCCCATCATGGAGGGCTTGAACCGGGAGCCCTCTTCGTTGAACCAGTTGACCACGGCGAGGTTGAACTTCGCCTTCGATGGGTCCGCTCGCATCTCATCGGCGATCGCGAAACATGCATGCGCCGAGGCCATCACCCCGTAGGCACCGTCGAAACGGCCGGCCGTCGGCTGCGAATCCATATGCGAACCAGTCAGCACATACGGGGCCCCGGGCGCGAGTTCGAGGAGCCCGAACTGATTGCCGATCGGATCCCGGTGCACGCTGAAACCGTGCTTGACGAGCAGCTCTTCGAACCATTTCCGCTGCTGACCATCGGCCGCGCTCGCCGCCTGCCGGTCGACGCCGTTCGTGCCCTCGACGGCGCCGAAACGCGAATGCACGGCCCAATCGGCGAGGAACTCGGCTTCGCGATCGGCGTTGATCAGAGAGGGTGAAACGGTCATAGCGGGTCCTTTCGAGAGGCCTCGCGGGCGGGTGGGTTGCGACTGTGCGGGGGAGGTGTGCGGCGCCGGCGGTGCCGGTGTCAGGTCGGTGGTGCCGGGTGGGCACCCAGGATGGATCAGGCGGTTTCGTCGGCGGCCGGCGGCATCGTCGCCGGATCGATGAGCACATGGATGAGGGCGGGCCCGTCGTGGGCAAGGGCCCGGTCGAGCGCCGGCCCGAATTCCTCGGTCGTTTCGACGCGTTCCCCGTGCCCGGTCGGCCCGGTTACGGAGGCCCCGTCGCCGTTCATGGACGCTTTGCTCGCCGAGGCGGCCCCGGAACTGCTGAGATCGAATGCCGACATCCACGCCGCGAAGTTCGGATTGACCATGCGCGTGCCCGAGGGCCGTCCCGGATAGTGATTCTCCTGGTGAGACACGATCGTGCCGTACACGCCGTTGTCGACGACGATGATGAGCGGTGATCCGCCGTGGGCGAAGGCCGTGGCGATCTCCTGACCGTTCATGAGGAAGTCCCCATCGCCGCAGACCGCGACCGCACGCCGCTCCGGGTACGCCAGAGAAGCGGCCACCGCGGCGGGAACGGCGAGACCCATCGCCCCGTTGCGGGCTCCGACGAGGCTGGACGGGCGCTCATGCCGGATGAACCGGTGCCCCCAGATCGTCGCATTGCCCGCCCCGTAGGTGAGGATCGCCTCCCCTCCGAGGCGGTCATCGAGAATCCCGAACGCCACCCCGAGATCGACCCCGGCGCGGCCCGGATTCTCCGGTGCCGCCTCGGCGTCGGGGCGGTGAGCGGCGAACCGGGACTGCGCGTCCGCGCGTCCCTGCATCCACTCATCCGTCCGGTCACCGCGCAGCTGGTTCGCATCCCGAGCATCAGCGGCATCGGTCCTGGTCAGGGCGCGAGTGAAGGAGTCTGGGGAGGCGATGATGTGCTCATCGATGCGCCCTGCGTGCTGGGTGGCCTCCATATCGAGGGAGACGAGAACGGTCTCGGCGTCGAAGCCGATCGTGTAGCCGTCGCTTAAGACATCGGAGCGGGTGCAGCCGACGAAGATGACGAGGTCCGCCTCGGCGAAACCGGCCGCCACAGCATCGGCACGACCGTAGCCGAGCCAACCCGCCCACGCCGGTGAGGAATGCGGAATCGCATCGTAGGCGCGCCAATCGCAGAAGATCGGCACCCCCGCCGAGGCGGCCAGACCGGCCAGCTCGACTCCGCAGCCGTTGTGCCACCCATCCCCGCCGAGCACGAATGCGGGACGCTTCGCCGCCGCGATCCGCGAAGCCAAGCCATCGATGACGGCGGGGGCAGGGGTCGGTGGGGCCACCTCGGGGAGGGTCGGAGTCGGGGCCTCGGTGAGACGGACGAGGACATCCTCGGGCAGGCCGACGACGACGGGCCCGGGGCGACCGGATGCGGCGATGTGCAGGGCATCGGCGGTGATCTCACCGGCACGGTCCTCATCATCGATGGTGAGCACGCGCTTCGCCGTCGAGGAGAACCACTCGGGCAGGCTGAACTCCTGGAAGGATTCGCGGGAGCGATCGTTGAGGGGGACGAGGCCGACGAACAGGACGAGCGCGGTTGCATCCTGCCAGGCGGTGTGGACAGCGATCATCGCATTCGCCGCCCCCGGACCGCGGGTGACCATGGCGATTCCGGGACGGCCGGTCAGCCGGGATTCGGCCAGCGCCATGAACCCCGCACCGCCCTCCTGCCGGCACACGACGGTCTCGATCTTCGCGTCATACAGTCCGTCGAGGACGTCGAGGTAGGACTCACCGGGGACCGCGTAGACGCGCTCGATGCCCGCGCTCTCCAGGGTGTCGACGATGAGGTGGCCGGCGGAACGCGACATGGTATGGGTGTCCTTTCGACGATCGAACGGTGTGAGGTCCGGGGCTCCCGGCCCGGTGCTGCGCTGGGTTCTCAGCGCTGTGCGGTTCTCAGTGTTTGAAGCCGGGGAGGTCGACGCTCATCCGAGGAGCGACAAAGCCGGCGAACGCCGTGAACAGGGAGAGGAAGACGAGCATTGCGGCGGCCGGCCACCAGTGGTCTCCGGCGGAGGCGACGAAGCTCGTGGCCAGCAGCGGGATGAACCCGGAGAGCATGCCTGCGGCGTTCTGCGCCATGCCCACACCCGTGTAGCGAGTGGTGGCGGGGAACAGTCCGGTGAGCACGGTGCCCGATGCCGCGTAGGGCAGGGACAGAGTGGACACGGCCAGGGTCATGGCGATGACGACGAGGACCGGATTGCCGGACTCGAACATGAAGAATGCAGGAACGGCGACCACCGCCGAGGCGACACCGCCCCAGAGGATGACCTTCGAGGCTCCGAACTTCGTGCCCAGGGCACCGCCCCAAAGGAGGGCGAGGATCTCGACGGCGGCGGCGACCATGCTGCCGAGCAGGAGGAGCGAATCGTCGTAGCCGAGGACGTTGACGCCGTACCAGACGCAGAATGCGGTGACGAGGTAGAAGCCGCCGACTCCGAGCAGGGCGGCTGCCATTCCGATGATGATCTGCTTCCACGAGTCACGGAAGGTGGTGCGGATAGGGCTCTTCTCGACCTCGCCGGACTCTTCGAGCTGACGGAAGACCGGGGACTCCTCGAGGCGGGAGCGGAGGTAGACGGCGACGACGAGCAGCGGCAGGGCCACGAGGAATGGGATCCTCCAGCCGAACGAGTCGAAGCTGTCCTGTGAGAACACCAGGGTCATGATGAAGAAGCCGCCGGAGGACAGGATTGTGCCGATCGGGGAGCCGATCTGCGGGATCGCTGCATAACGGGCACGCAGGTGGAGCGGGGCGTTCTCGACGACGAGGGTCATCGCGCCCGACCATTCGCCGCCGACGAAGAGACCCTGGAGGATGCGCAGGAGCACGAGCAGGGCGGGGGCGGCGAAGCCGATCGCAGCATAGGTCGGCAGGAGGCCGATGAGTCCGGTGACGACGCCGATGCCGATGATCGTGATGAGCAGGACCTTGCGGCGCCCGATCTTGTCGCCCATGCGGCCGAAGATCAGACCGCCGATGGGACGAGCGGCCAGCCCGACGCCGAAGGTGGCGAAGGAGGCCATGGCGGCGGCCGTGGCGTTCTCGCTGGTGAAGTACTGGACGTTGAAGACCAGGGCGGCCGCTGCCGAGAAGAGGAAGAAGTCGTACCACTCGAGGGCGGTGCCGATCAGGGCGCCGGCGGCGACCTTGTTCGCGTCCTTGATGCTCAGTTCCGTTGTGGCATTGAGCTCGGCGGACGCCGTGGTGTTCTGCTCGCTCATGGATTCTCTCCGTCGAGTCCGGGGACCTGGGCCTGGTCGGCCGAGTCCGGGTGCGGGTGGTGCATCGGTCGATCGTTGCGATCGACCGGCAGGTATCGACCTTACAGAGTGCCACATGTCCTGATCCAGGCACATTTGTCGCCGAAAAGTGGGCAGTGCTTGTGCAGATGCACATATTCTGGAGTGTGTGATGGATGAACAGGTTGGAATTGCGGGCACACGACAGCTTCGGGACCGTCCGGAGCCCGGAGACGAACGTCGCTGGCTCGAGCTCCTCGACGCTCTCGATCTCGACGAGCTGACCGATCGGTTCATGACCCGCGTCGTCACGGTCTCCGGCTACGATCCCGCACCGATTCCGGTCTCGGAGCTGCGGCGGACCGGTCGGCTCTCCTTCTCCACCCTCATCGAGGGACTGCGCGCCGGCGGTTTCGATGGGCCAGTGGCGGTGTCGACGGAGGTCGGGGTCTCCCGGGCACGGGCCGGAATTCCGCTCGAGGCGCTGATGACCGCGATCCGCCACGACTTCAATGTGCTCTGGGAGGTGCTCACCCGTGTGGCGAATCAGGAGGATGCCGAACTCGTCATCCGGCACACCGGCATCGTCTTATCCACCGTCGACGAATACGTCTCTCAGGTCCAACAGGCCTATACCGCCGAGCGCACGCGGATGCGGGCGGAAGAGGATTCGGTGCATGCGGGCCTCATCGCAAGCCTCTTCGACGACCCCGACCCGACTGCGGAGCGCCTGTCGAGAATCGCGACCGGGCTCGGTCTCGATGTCGACTCTCCGCTGCTCGTCATCGCCGCCACCGGGGACGACGTCCGGGCGCTGCGGGTGATCATCTCCGATCATGCCCGCGCGGGCGGGACCATGTTCACGCACCACCTCGGCGAGGTTCTCATTGCGTTCACGCAGATTCCGGGCGGTGCGGGCCATGCTTCCACTCCGGTCGGGGGCGGAACCGGCCATTCGTTGGGGGCGCTCGCCGGCAAGATCGCCGAGGCCAGGGTGGGGTATGTCCGCGCCGACGGGATCGGCACCCTGCGGCGGTCGGCGCTGACCGCGCGTGACCTCGCCGATGTCATCGCCGCTGATGAGACGACTGCGATGACATGGCGCAGTGGATGGGCGCGGTTGGCCGCACGGTCGCTCAATGCCGCCGGCAATCCGATCCTCGCCGATGTCGAGTCCGCGCTGGCCGCCTGTGGTCCGGTTGAGCGGGAGCGCCTCATCGAGGCGGTGCAGGTCTATCTCGCTTCGGGGAGCATCGGTGCGTCTGCCGCGCAGCTGTTCTGCCATCGCAATACTGTGGCCAATCGTCTGCGCCGCTTTGCTGACCTCACGGGAGTCGATCCGATGATCCCCGCCGAGGCGGCCCGCCTCGTCGTCGGTTGGGCGTGATTTCGCGATCTGGGAGTCATCGGGCGACCACGGCCGCATCGTTCATAGCGGCCCTCGCTTTTCGAAACCAAGCTCCGTCGTTCAAGGCGGCGCGCACTTGTCGAAAGGTGCACAGTTCGACATCCGCGCTGCGGCTTGAACGACGCCCCGCGATCACTTCGAGGGCCGAGTGTGACGAGCCTGGCTAGAGTTCTCAGGCGGAGCTGATAGAAGTCAAGCATTCAACCATCGTCGGACGATGCCTTCAAGGCATCAGAAGAGAGGCACCGTGAGCGCGTCGACAAATGACCGAGTCGGCCATCTCGGGTTCATCCACCTCGTTCCCTTCGATCGCGATGATCCTGGTCGCGGCCTGGCCGAGGGTATCGAACTGTTCCGCTTCGCCGAGGAGCTCGGGCTCGACAGCGGATGGGTCCGAACTCGGCACATGCAGTCCGGTCTGCCGTCGCCGGCAGTGTACTTCGCTGCTTTAGCCCAGCACACGCAGCGGATCAGGCTGGGCAGTGCGGTGATCCCCGTCGGTCATGAGAATCCGTTTCGACTGGCCGAGGATCTCGCCGTTGCCGATGTCCTCTCCGGAGGCCGGGTTCTGGCTGGATTGAGCGTGCATCCGCCCGCATTCGCCGAGGAGGTCAATGACATCGTCCATGGTGAGGGATGGCGCGGTGAAGACTACAGCTACGCGCGCATCGAGCGTCTGCGTGATCTCCTCGCGGGAGGATCGGTACGGGAGAAGCCCGAGTACAAAGGCTTCGGCGGGGACATCGATTCCGAACGGGTAGAACCGCATGCGTCCGGACTGAGCGATCGCCTCTGGTACGGAGGGGGATCGCTGCGCTCGGCCACCTGGTCGGGCGAGGCTGGACTGAACTGGCTGATGAGCAACATCACCTCGGCAGAGGACGGGATCGAGGACTTCTCTCTCAACCAGGTCAACCAGATCGAGACTTACCGCGAATCGCTCTCTGGTGAGAATGGACGAGTGAGCCTGGCACGCGTGATCGTTCCAACCGATAGCGCGAGTCCGGTACAGGCGGCCAAGTACCGGAAGTACGCAGAGGAGCGGACTCCGCGGACGAAGCAGGTCCACGGGAAGAACACGATCATCGCACCGGACCTGCTCGGCTCGACCGAGGAGATCGTCGACTACCTGCTGTCCAACCCGGCTTTCCAGGCTTCGGATGACTATCTCTTCGAACTTCCGTTCGAGTTCGAACTCGATGACTGGAAGCACATCCTCCACCAACTTGCCACTGAGATCGGCCCGAAGCTCGGGTGGACGCCAGCAAGCTCTTAGACGTCTCCCTCGGTGGGCACTGTCCGCCGCTGTTCGCTGCCTCGCTGCCTCGCTGTCGACGCTTCGTTCAAGGCTTCGCTCTTCGACCCAGCCTCGATCAAGGCGCAACTCAGTCCTCGAAAGGCGCACGGGTCGACGTCTGCGCTCTGCCTTGAACGAGCCTCCTGGGGGCGTCGACTGCTTGAGCACGGCCCCGATTCCGAGCTGGTCGGCGCATCAGGGGATCACCGCGATGCCGACATAGCTCTGCCCGTGCGGTCCGGTCAGAGCGACAGCTTGGCCGTCGACGCTGAGCACGAATCGCCCATCGGGCTCGATCCCGATTGTCTCGAGCTGAGCGCGAGTGTCAGGCAGAACGCCGGCGCCCTCATTGCTGATCCACACGACGTCGTCGCGCGATTGCATGAGCGAAGCGAAGCGGGCACGCGCCTCGGCGTCGACATAGGCCAGCACCGCACTGTGGAAGACGATCGGTTGGGTCCCGGCTGGTACCTCGGCAAGTAGGATTTCGACGGTGTCGAGCAGGTCGCCGCGGACGAGGTGCGGGGGATCGGCGGCCGCGACCGAGGCAGCGGCGAGGAGGCGCTCCCGTCTCGACTCATGCTCCGGCCAGATCAGCGAAGTCAGCCATTCCCGCTGGTCAGCATCGGTGATATCGAGAGGATTGAGATCGATTCCGGCCCGCCACGCGACCTCGGGGAGACGGTTTGGCACGGCAGTGTTCGTCAGTTCGCATTCGAGCCCGACCGGGCTCGGACCGTCCGC
Source organism: Brevibacterium sp. CT2-23B (assembly GCF_013168765.1). NCBI lineage: Bacteria > Bacillati > Actinomycetota > Actinomycetes > Micrococcales > Brevibacteriaceae > Brevibacterium > Brevibacterium sp. CT2-23B. The sequence continues at coordinate 343,742 of NZ_JABBYK010000005.1, forward strand.
AGGGTCGAGCGTCGTCGACTTCGCGGAATCTGAACCGGACGACCCGGCCGCCTCGGTGACGGTGAACCTGTAGCTGTACCGGTCAGGGTAGAGGCAGAGCCCCGCTGAGGCGCCGACTTCGATGAGCGCAAGCGGTCCTGCAACCCGTGCGAGTGCTGGAAGGAGCGTCGCGCAGCGACCCGCCTCATTCGTCTGGGTCGACCGGGCGAGCATGAGCTCGCGCACCTTCGCCCAGTGATCAAGCAGCCATGCACGCAGGTCAGCATAGGAGCCTTCGCCGGCGCCGAGGTGGCGGGCTGCGCCGAAGAGCAGATTGGCCTGGCGCTTCGGTCGGGGCAGTTCGAGCAGGAGCGAGAGAATCTCGTCATCCGCGGCCACTCCCTCGGCCCATGCGGTGTAGATCGGGGAGGTGCCGGCCGCTTCGAGGCGGGCGAACTTGCCGTAGTAGTCGCGTAGAGTCTCGGCTTCGAGTTCCGTCATCGGCTGCATGTCGCCCTCCTCGCAATGGTATCCGCGCCTCAGTGACTTCATCGTACTGACCAGTTGCCCGACGGCGAGCGGGCAACCGAAACGTCGTTCAAGGCGGAACGCGGATGTCGAGTCGAGCACGGTTCGACATCCGGGCGCCGGCTTGAACGAGCCGATTGAAGTCCCCGTCCCGGTATTCGGTACTTTTGCTGCGAACGCTAGGTCAGCCGCCCGCGCTGTCGTAATGTGTTGCCATCATGCGCCGACGACCATGTTCGCGGCGCATCCCCGCGCCACCACCGTGGCCCGACCTGATCGAAGGAGATCCCATGTCATCCGAGGTGAGCCCGCCGACCAGCGGACAGACCCCCGCCGATTCGGCACTGGAGAAGAGGACCCTGCGCAAGGTCCTCATCCGTCTCATCCCGTTCGTCATCGCGATGTACTTCATCAACTACCTCGATCGGACGAACATCGGCATCGCCGGACCGGGCGGAATGAACGAAGACCTCGCGATGAACGCGACCCAGTTCGGGTTCGCCGCAGGCATCTTCTTCTTCGGCTACCTCATCCTCGAAGTGCCCTCGAACCTCGCTCTGCACAAGTTCGGCGCCCGCATCTGGCTCGCCCGCATCCTCATCAGCTGGGGCATCGTCGCCGCGGCCATGGCATTCGTGCCCAACCACGGCTGGCTCTACGTGCTGCGGTTCCTTCTCGGAGTCGCCGAGGCGGGATTCTTCCCGGGCATCATTCTCTACCTCACGTACTGGTTCCCGACCTCGATGCGCGCGCGGGCCACGGCTCTGTTCATGCTCGCCATCCCGCTCTCCAGCGTCGTGGGTTCGCCCCTGTCGTCGTGGCTGATCTCCAGCGGCAACTCGATCTTCGAGAACTTCGCCGGCTGGCGCTTCATGTTCATCATCGAAGGCGTGCCCGCCGTTCTCCTGGGCATCATGTGCATCTTCTACCTCACCGACCGCCCGCGGGACGCGAAGTGGCTGAGCGCTGAAGAGCGCAACTGGCTGCAGTCGACGATGGACGCCGAGGAGAAGAGCAAGGAAGAGACCTTCCACTACCCGGTCCGCCGCTCCCTTCTCCAGCCCCGCGTCTGGGCCCTGTCCTTCGTCTACTTCGGCATGGTCTACGGCCTCTACGCCATGAGCTTCTTCCTCCCGACGATCATCGCCGGCTTCCAGGAGTCCTTCGGCGTCGAGTACTCGATCGTCGAGATCGGTCTCATCACGGCCATCCCCTATGTCTTCGGTGCCCTGGCCATGTATTTCTGGTCCCGGCACGGCGATCGCACGGGTGAGCGTGTGTGGCACGTGGCCATCCCGCTGTTCGTCGGCGGTGTGGCGATCCCCATCGCCCTCTACCTGTCCTCGCCGTTCACCACGATGATCGCCGTGACGATCACCTGCATGGCGATCTGCGCCGCCCTGCCGACCTTCTGGCCGCTGCCGCAGACCTTCCTCGCCGGTGCCGGTGCCGCCGCGGGACTCGCGCTCATCAACTCGCTCGGCAACTCCGCGGGCTTCTTCGCCCCCTACATCACCGGTTGGCTGGCCGATCTCACCGGAACCCAGAATGCCGGCATGTGGGTCGTCGGCGCGGCCATGGTCGCCGCCGGCATCGTCACCCTCATCCTCCGGGCCGCACCCGCTCCCGATAACCTGGACGTGATGAAGTAACGGCCCGCCGTCCGCCTTCGCCCGACCGATCCGAGGAGCAGAATTGACGACCCCGACGTCCACCGCACCCGACTTCCCCGCCCTCGACCCGGTGGCACTCGATGACCTCACAGCGAAGCTGAGTCCGGGTGCGCTGACGACTGACCCGGACGTCATCGACGCCCACTCCAGCGATGAAGCCCTGTTCTGCCCGCGCGAGGGGGCGATCGCCCTGGTCAGGGCCGCCTCGGCGGAAGACGTCCAAGAGGTCATGGCCTTCGCCAGCGCACACCGGGTGCCGGTCGTCCCGCAGGGGGCGAGATCCGGGATCTCGGGAGGCGCGAACGCCTCACCGGGAGCGATCCTGCTCAACGTGTCGAAGATGAAGGACGTCGTGGCCGTCAACGAGGCCGAACGTCTCGTCACCGTTCAACCGGGCATCATCAACCAGGACCTCAAGGACCACCTCGCCCCGTTCGGACTGTCCTACCCGCCGGATCCCGGATCGGTGGCACTGTCATCGATCGGTGGGAACATCGCAACGAATGCCGGCGGACTCTGCTGCGTGAAATACGGTGTGACCAGGGACTACGTGCGCTCACTCAAAGTCGTACTCGCCGACGGGACCATCACCACGCTCGGCCCGCAGACGGCCAAGGGCGTGGCCGGACTCGATATGCGTCATCTCTTCATCGGCTCCGAAGGCACCCTGGGCATCGTCGTCGAAGCGACGCTGCGCCTCGTGCCCGCCCTGCCCGAGCCGTTCACCGCGATCGCGACTTTCCCGGATGAGCGCAGCGGACTGCAGACCGTCGCCGACTTCATGGCCGGCGGCGGAGTGCCGAGCCTGTTCGAATTCCTCGACGGGGCCAGCCTGCGCATGCTCAACGACTACGGCGACTTCGGCCTCGACGACGGTGCCGGTTCGATGCTCATCATGCAGGTCGACGACAACCCGACCGATGCGGAGGCCGCGATGTCGACCTTCACCGAGGTGGCCCAGCGCTGCGGTGCCCTTGACGTCGCTTACTCCGACGACCCGAGCGATTCCGCGGCTCTCATCACGGCACGGCGGATGATCCAGCCGGCCTACGAGAAATTCGCCAACGCTCACGGCGGCGGTCAGCTGCTCGACGATGTCTGCCTGCCGCGCACCGCCGTGCCCGAATTCTGTGACCGTCTGGCCGAGCTGCGGTCATCATCCGGACTCGAGATCGCCCTCGTCGCGCACGCCGGCGACGGAAATATGCACCCATCGGTGTTCTTCGACTCCGGCGATGCGGCCGAGACGGCGAAGGCCGAAGGTGTGTTCGCTGAGATTATGCGCATCGGCCTCGAACTCGGCGGCACGATCACCGGCGAACACGGGGTCGGGTTCCTCAAGCATGCTTGGCTGCCGAACGAACTCGACGAAGGATCACGACGGATCCAGCTGGCCGTGAAGAACGCGCTCGACCCGCTGGGCATCCTCAACCCGGGGAAGATGCTCGCCGAGATCTGAACGCAGTCGGACCGCCAGCAGAGGGCCCATGAGCTGCCGAGGCGCACCCTCGAAGCAGGAGGCCGGCGGTCTTTCCATCGTCAGCCGGTGGCGAGCTCGCGCAGGGCTGTGACCGCATCCTCGATGAGTTCCTGCTGCGGGTGGCCCGGATCGCTGATCGCGTGGATGAAACGGATCGGTTCGGGCGCTGTCAGCCGGATGATGGCCACCCCGGGAGGCAGGGGTTCGACACCGAGCCGCGGGAGAATCGTCAGACCCAAGCCCCGACTGACCATGTGCAGGGCCGTGGCGAAGCTGTGAGCCTCGTGCTTGAAGTGCACCGCCACCCCTGCGCGTGCGCAGGCGTCGAAGAGGATCGTCCGGCACGGACCGTCTCCGGTGTCGTTGTCGATCCAAGGATGATTCTCCAGCTCGTCGAGGCTGACCTCCGGACGCGAGGCCAGGGGGTGATCGTCGGGCACTGCGACCACATACGGATCCTCGGTGAGGAAGTGGCTCTCCACTTGCGATGGGAACACGGGATCCTCGGAATCTGCGATCACGACCTGGACATCGGAGTGGAATTCGGTCCAGGGACCTTCTGCCAGGTTGAGCTGCACGGCGACATCGGGATGGCGGTTCTCGAGGTAGGACACGAGTTCGGGCATCCACTGGGTGCCGGCCGTGCCGAAGTACCCGATCGACAGGCGTCCGATCCGATTCTCATGCAGGTCCGAGATGCGTTGGCCCAATCGCCCCGAGCTCTCGAGCACGGAGTCGACGTCGGACATGATCGCTGAACCGGTGTCGGTCAGGCACAGGCCGCGTCCCTGTCGCTGAAACAGAGTCAGACCGGTCTCCTGTTCGAGAGTTTTGAGGTGATGGCTGACTGCAGACGGAGAGAGACTGAGATGCTGTGCGGCGGACCGGACGGACCCGGTGAGTGCGACCGATTTGAACGACTTCAGGTGGGCAACGTTGTACACAGTCGAACTGTACGCACATCACGGACAGTTGTGCAATAGTGTGCGCTTTTCTTTCACGATCATGCGACGAATAATCGTTCCTATGAACAGATCAGCCCTCAGCCCTCGAGTCGCGAGTCCGAATCCTCGCCAGATGACAGCGCCCCGCGTCCTGCCCTGGATCGCTGCCCTGCTCACCATGACGTTCTGGGCGTCATCATTCGTCGTCATCCGCGATGCCGGCGAGTTCTTCTCACCTGGTCCGATGGCGCTGCTGCGCGGCGCGTCCGCGGCTGTGGTGCTCTCCGTGTGGATGCTCTTCCGCCGCCCCCGATTCCCCTCCGGCAAGGTCGTCTGGCTGATTCTCGTCCTGTGGGGAGTCGCCTGGTTCTCTGCCTACGTCGTCGTCCTCAACGCTGCGGAACGGTCGATTGATGCCGGAACCGCCTCGATGATCGTCAATATCGCACCGCTGATCATCGCCGTCTTCGCCGGCCTCGTCTTCGGAGAAGGGCTGCCGAAGCGCCTGCTCATCGGCATCATCGTCTCTCTGCTCGGAATCGGGCTGATCACGGCAGCCAGCTTCACCGGCTTCTTCACCGTCGGCGGTCTCGTCCTCAGTCTCGTCGCCGCAGTGCTCTACGCCGCCTGCGTGCTGCTGCAGAAGCACTTCCTGTCCGGAGAGGACTCGGTGACCGTGACCTGGATGGGAATCCTCATCGGCGCACTCGTCAGTCTCGTCTTCGCCCCTGGCCTCATTGACGAGGTGGCCACGGCACCCATCGAGATGACGCTGCAGATCATCTACCTGGGAGTCGTACCGACCGCTATCGCCTTCAACCTCTGGGGATATGCGCTGAAATCTCTGCCGGCAGGTCTGCTCAGCTCTTCGAGTCTCCTCGTCCCCGCGATAGTCGTCGTGATGGCCTGGATCGTTCTCGGAGAGGTCCCGCCTCCGCTGGCCGCAGTGGGCGGTGTGCTCTGCCTGGCCGGGGCGGCTGCCGCGATCGGGCCGCAGATCATCGGAGCTCTGCGACGGTAGCCGGCTCAGCCCGGCAAGGTCTGAGAGTTCAGTCAGGCAGAGTCTGAAGGCTCGGTCGAGCTGGGCCTGAGGGCTCAGCCCTCGGCCTTGCCCTGACGCCAGTAGCCCATGAACGCGATCTGCTTGCGGTCGACCCCGACTTCCTGCACAAGGTAGCGGCGCAGGCGCTTGACCGGTCCGGCCTCTCCGGCGATCCAGGCATAGAAGGGGCGGTCATCCTTCTCCGTCGCACTCGAACTGCCTTGAGCCGCCTCGGTGAGGGCCGCGGGAACGTCCCAGAGGATCTCTTCGTCGATGTTGACATCGTCGAGTTCCCGGACCTGACCATCCGGCCCGCCGGCCGACCCTGCCGCTCCGGCTCCGACGGGGATCCGGGTCTCCGACCGCACCGCCTCGCGGACGGCAGGTTCGAGGAGCTGACCGAAGTCGGCCTCCCCGCGTGGCAGCCATTCGATCTCGAAGCCGGTGGGAGCGGTGATGTCGATCATGTCCTCGGCGCTCGGGACCTCGAGGACGGCCTTGCCCTGCGCGGAGGTGTTCTTGAGCGAATCGAGGATCGAGGCGATGGCGGGCACAGCGGTCTCGTCGCCGGCGAGCAGGATCTGGTGGGCGTCACCGGGGGCGAATTCGATCCCGCCGTAGGGGCCGTCGTAGTCCCGGGAGGGTCCGATGATGTGGAGGGAGTGCCCGACCTCGGCCGCTTCGGCCCACCGCGCGGCAGGACCCGAGTGTCCGACCTCATCGGTGTGGAGCACCATGTCGATGACGAGTCTGCGCTCGGCATCGTCCCATTCGCGCACGGTGTAGGTGCGCATTGCGCCGCGCACCTCGGGGCTGACCTGCAGCCAGGCCTGGTACCAAGACACTCCAGCGGCTTCCTGCTCGGTGAGGAATGCCGGCAGATCGAACTGCGGCGAAGCGGCACGCTGAGGAGGGATGACGAGTTTGATCCGCAGATCACGAGGGTGGGTGTTCGGGCCGAATTCCTCGAGTCCCGCACCCCCGAAAGTCACCCGGCGGAAGGACGGGCTGAGGTCTTCGACGGCGAGGACCTCTGCTTCGAAGGCACCGATGGGGGCTCGTGACACTGATTCTCCTTCGCATCCCCAGGACCATGTGGCCGTGAGGGCGTCCCCGCGGGGACGCGTTGTGTTCGTGTGTGCAGCTGTCGTGGATATGTCAACATCCGCAACGCTACTCTACTCTAATTTAGTAAGGCTAGCCTTTCCAAATAGTGCTACGGTGGTCCCGGCGTCACTACAGGCGCACCAGTTCCGTCCCTGCGGGGACGCCCACCGAAAGGCTCTCGATGCGTCGTCGTCAGCTCCTTGCCCTGTCCGTTCTCGCCCCGTTCGCCCTCGTCGGCTGCCGCGGCGAAGCCGATGGCGATGCGGGTGACGGCGCTTCCGGCGCTGCGGGCAACGTCCCGAACTTCACGTATTCGCCCGAAGGCTATGACGGGCTGACGATCAAACTCGACCGCCCGGCGAAGCGCATCGCCGCGGACTTCTATTCGGCAGCCGGACTCGCGCAGTACGGAATCACACCGGTCGCGGTCTTCGGGTTCGGACAGAACGAGTCCCCGGGCAAGTCCTTCGACTCGGAAGGAGTCGAGGTCGTCGGCACCGATATGGAACTCGATATCGAGGCCCTCGCGGTTGCCGAGCCGGACATCCTCGTCGCCTACGGCAATGAGGCCGGCGACGGGTGGACCTGGTGGGACGAGAAGGTGAAAGGTCAGGTCAGCGAGCTCGTGCCGTTCGTCCCGGTCAAACTCGGCGGGAAGGGCCCCGACGCGATGTTCGCTCAGTACGCGGCCATCGCCGAGGCGCTGGGCAAGGACACGGACACCGGCGCCATCGCGGACAAGCGGAAGGCCTTCGACGACGCTCGGGCACGCATCCGCAGCGTGGCGAAGAAGCAGGACCAGCTGACAGTGCTGCTGGCGAACTTCACCGCGGAGATCAACTACACCTCGAATTCCTTGGGCATCGCCGAGATGCTCAACGAGGACGGGCTCACCCTCGTCGGCCCCGATGCCACGGGAGAGAGCAGTTGGGCAGAAGTCTCCTGGGAGAAGATGTCGGACTACCCGGCCGACGTCGTCCTCGTCCACGACGCCTCGACCGACTACGAAGACAACCCGGTGTACAAGAGCCTGCCCGCAGTCAAGGAGGACCAGCTCGGCACCTGGGACGACAAACGCGCTTACACCTATGACGGCTACGCGAATTGGCTGAACGAACTCGGCGACGTCCTCGAATCCGCGAAGAAGATCGTCAAGAGCTGAGGCCCGCACCCCGCCGGGCTACGATCGGTGCATGACCGACCTGCCTGACGAACTCAGCACCGACGAGATCATCCGATCCCTCGCATCGGGTGCCCCGACCACATGGCTCCGCTCCACGGGCACCGAGGCGGCCCTGCCCGACCTCGGCGACTTGATGGATTTCGCGGCGGCCCGGTTCGACCGCTTCGCCCCCTGGTTCGCAGAGACCTTCCCGGAGACGGCGACCGTTCCGGCCGAGCTCGCATCGGCGTTTCCAGACGTCAGCGGCGGAATGATCGAATCGGCTCTGGTTCCGGCGCCTGCGGCGCAGCACCGCCTCGACGGTCTGTTCGGATCCGAGCTGGGCGGACGGCTGTGGCTCAAACGCGACGACTCCCTGCCGGTGAGCGGGTCGATCAAGGCCCGCGGCGGCTTCCACGAGGTGCTCGAATTCGCCGAGGCGGTCGCCGCCGAGCACGGACTCGACGCTCTTGATCCCGCCACCTATTCGACTCTTGAGTTTCGTGAGATCGCCGCGAACAACCGCATCGTCGTGGGCTCGACGGGCAACCTCGGGCTGTCGATCGGGATTCTGAGCGCTCGCCTCGGCTTTGCCGCCTCGGTGCATATGTCCGCCGACGCCCGGGAATGGAAGAAGACGAAGCTGCGCGACCACGGGGTCGACGTCATCGAACACGCCGGTGACTTCGTCGAAGCCGTCGAGGCCGGCCGTGCCTCGGCCGAGACCTCCGAAAACACGCACTTCGTCGACGACGAGGACTCGAAGAGCCTCTTCGCCGGATATTCGGTGGCTGCCCTGCGGCTGGAGCGCCAGTTCGCGGCCGCAGGTGTGACCATCGACGAACAGAATCCGCTCACCGTCTACCTGCCGTGCGGAATCGGAGGCGGCCCCGGGGGAGTGACCTTCGGGCTCAAACGGGTCTTCGGCACTGCCGTGCGCTGCGTCTTCGTCGAACCGAACCAGGCACCGGCGATGTTCCTCGGCGTGCGCTCCGATCGGCACAGCGGCATCTCCGTTCAGGACATCGGGCTGTCCGGAGCCACCGCGGCCGACGGGCTGGCGGTCGCCCGCCCCTCACGCTTCATCGGACCGATGATCGGGCCGTTCATCTCCGGCTTCGCCGCCGTCCCCGACGAGGTCATCCGCGCGGGAGTCGGGGTGCTCCATGAGACCGAAGACATCGATGTCGAACCCTCCGCTACCGCCGGGCTGACCATTCCGTGGCGGATGGGCGACGCGGCGGCTCGGTCCGCGACCGGCGTCCACCTCGTGTGGCTCACCGGTGGGGCGATGGTCCCCGGCGACGAACGCGCTGCCTACGTCGACGAAGGACTGGGACTCGTCGAACGGATCAGCAGCCCCGCCTCGGCGATCTTCGTCGACTGAACGGCGTGCCCCGGGCCGGGTCACGCTGCCTCGGTCACCAGTCCCATGGGTCGTCGTTGACGGTGATGACGATCTTGCCGTCGACGATCTCGGCCGTGCCGTTGAGGTCGAAGGTCACGGTGTCATCGAAGGGTTCGGACTCGTCGAACATGTCATAGCTGCCGGTCACGAGCGCCTCACCGGAGGTGTCGGAGGAGATCAGCCACGCCGGACCGCCGTTCGGACCGGTCGCGTCCTCGGGGTTCGAATACTGGTCGGCACCCATGGAGTCATCGGCGACGGTCACCGTCGGATACGACGAGATCGACCAGGTGAGGCCGGTGGCGTCATAGCTGTCGGCCAGCGAGGATCCGAACGGGCACCCGTCGGGCTGGGCGACCGTCTTCTTCGCGCAGCTGTCGATGAGGGTCTTGACCTGCTTGTCGACCTCGCTGCGGAACGCGTCCGAGGGATGGGCGGCGAGCAGCGGCGTGTCCTCACCCTCCATGTTCGCGTCATCGCCGAGGAACGCCCGCACCTCGACTGCGTCTGCGGTGATGAGATCGGACTTCTCGGCCAGGTCGATCGTGTAGAGACCGGGGAAGGCCGGCAGGGACAGTGTCGACCCGTCGCTGTCGACGTCGATCCCATTGACCTTGACCTTTTTGAGGCCGGGGGTGTCGACAGTGAGAGTGAGCAGGTCGGGACTCTTGAGCGTCCAGTCGTCGAAGAACAGCGCCTTCTTTCCGGCTTTGTGCAGGGTCAGCGTGCTGTCGCCCTTGGAGCCGCCGACGTCGTAGGTGACCGCGACCGTCGCCGTGTCTCCGGAGATCTCGGCATCCTCGACGGTGACATCGTCGGGCCGTGCCTTGGAGCCGCCGAGGACATCGTTGGTCAAAAGGGACCGTGACTCCTGCGGAACGTCGACGTCGGCGACCTCGAGGGCACCCTCGGCGTCACCGTCGGAGAGCTCCGAGAAGTACTTCTCCACCGTCGCCTCGGGACCGAACATGTGCCCGTTGAGCTGGGTGACGACGATGAGTGCGGCCACAAGGAGGAGGACGGCACCACCGGCGACGACCGATACGAGCGTCGTCTTCTTCTTGTCGAAGGGCTTGGCCGGGCCCGCGTACGGCTGCGGCGCATACATTCCCTGCGGAGCCGAGTTTGACTGCTGCCCGGCTGAGCCCTGCGGCGTCGAATAGGCCGGCTGGTCGGCGACACCCTGCGGGTAGGCATAAGGCTGCTGGTCGGACGGGGTCGGATGCTGCTGCGGACCGACCGGACCAGAGAACTGCTGCGGACCCTGCTGGAGATGGGGCGGCTGGCCCTGCGAGTCGAACGCATTCGGCGATGCGGGCGGCCCCTGATGGCCGACAGGTCCCTGCGGTCCGAACCCGCCAGGGGCGTGCGGTCCGACTTCGCCGGGGCCGGGAGCAACAGGCGGTGGCGTCGGGGCGGCGGCTCGAGCCAGATCGGGATGGATGAACGCGAACTGCGGTTCGCTCATGCCAAGGTATGGTCCCCAGTGCGGGTGCACGGTCCGTCCGGCGGCGATCCGCGCCACGGCCGGGAAGGTGAGGGCGAGTCGCGGGCCGAGGGTGCGCGAAAGCACCTCGATGATCCCGCCCCAGAGGGCGAAGATGAGGAACGTCCAGGCAAGGGGGCCGATCCCCGCACGGGCCGCACCGGAACCGCCGAAGAACATGGCCGCCTCGGCGGATCCGGACATCGACAGGTTCGCGGGGATGGCCAACAGCGACAGCAGACCCCAGACGAGGCAGAACGCCACAGGCAGCTTCCACGCGCTCGACCACTGCTGCTTGTCCTGCTCGATCACGGTCCAGGCCGGACGCCGGGTGACGGTGGCGACGATCGTTGCGATCAGCACGGCGGCCACGACGACGAGCAGACCCAGCCACAGCAGCCCGGGTGCCTCGCGGCTGAACAGGGTGAGGTTCTCGGAGAAGGTGTCCGAATAGGCGCCCAGGTCCCCCTGGGCGGTGGCGCTGATTCCGCCGAGGTGGGTCAGCGACGTGAGGATGAGGCCCATGTTGACGAACGTCAGCGGCACCAGCTGACCCGGCATCTCGACTGACAGCGGCAGGACGAAGAGCGCGACGATCGAGAACACGGCCACGGTGAGGGCGAGGTGGATCCAGGTCACCAGCAGAGGCGGAACAGCCCAGCGCAGGAACGGTGCACCGATCGCCTCGGTGCCCTTGAAATGTCCGGCGACACGACCGGCGATGCTCGTGATGAGGATGACGAGCATCGGCAGGAAGAACGATCGGGCGGTAACTGCCGAGAAGGTGAAGGTGAACGATCCTTCCTCTTCGAAGGCGGAGGCGCGAGCGGCGAAGATGACCTGGAGGAGGAAGAGCACGAGCGTCATCGCCAGGGTCGCGACCCCGATGCGGATCCACGTGGACACTCGGTTGGGTGCGGGGGAGCGGCGTTCGCTCAATTTCGTCATCCACCACAGCAGACCCACGGTGACGATGGTGACCACCAGGGGTGCGCCGGTGGTGAAGATGCCCAGTTGGGCGTTGAAGGTGTCAGGGGCGTTGATGTCCAAGCGCAACGCCGCCGAACCGAACAGCGACAGCGCCATGAGGATGAACGGCAGGGCGTAGTTGAGGCTGTCGAGGTTGAGGCCGGTCTCCTCGGTCAGCGAGTCGAATTCCGACATCGACGTGAGGATGACGGTGAGGATGATGGAGACGATGATGCCGCCGAGGAGGGCGATCCCCGGCGGGATCAGGGCCGTTTTCCACGTCGCTCCCTTAGCCAGCGCCGAGGCGAATTTCGACTTCGGGGCATTCGCCGGGTAGCCCGGTGGTGCGAGGTAGGGCACAGGACCGGACTGGTAGGGACCCGAGCCCTGCGGGTAGGGCCCTTGCTGGTAGGGCGCCTGCAGATTGGGCGCCTGCTGGTAGGGGTCTTGTTGGTACGGGTCGACTGTCTGCTCGGTGGTGGGCGTGCCGTCTTCCGGCGGCGCCCAGCGAGCGGTCTCCTCGGTGGCCTCATCGTCCTGAGCTGCAGGATCTTCCGAGGTCTCGGCGGCGTCCGGAACCTCGTCTTCGGGACTCTCCTGGTCCTCGGCGGTCTGATCCTTCGGATCCTCGGCGGCAGTCGGTGTCGTCTCGTCGGATTCGTCGTGCATACCCAGTCCTCAAGTGCAGTTGCCCGGCAGCTCCGCAATGTCATTCACATCTAAACAATCAACTGAGCAGATCAAGCATGTGTAGTTCACAACTTATATTAGGCTGTTAATGCAAGAGAAGTTCTATATTGGGACTTTTTCTGAAATACGGCGTGATCGATCTGGAGTGACGGATGAGTACGAACCCTCCCGGGCGTGGGGATGAGAACGAATGGGACGTCAACGACCGGTCGGGAAGCCAATGGTCCTCGCAGCCCGGATCCCAGCCGGGACCCCCGCCGAGTCCGCAGTCAGGGCCTCAGTCGGGCAATGGATGGGGCACACCTCCGCCGCCTCCTCAGTCACCTCAGCCGCAGCGCCCCTATATCCAGACCCCGCACTCGCAGAGCGGCCCGCTTCATCGCAACGGACAGCCCGCACACCAGCAGCCCTACGGCTACGGTCCGGGACCGTATCAGCAGGCCGGACCGCCGGCGCAGAAGAAGCGCAGCGGGATGATCGCGCTCCTCGTCGTCGTCGGCATCGTCCTCGCAGGGGGCATCGGATGGGGCGCGGCGACGTTCTTCTCGAAGGACTCCGAGGACCCCGCCAATGTCGCCTCCACCGATGAGCCGACGAACGCCGCCAGCGATGACGGTTCGGCTGCGGCCAGCAATTCACCCGAACCCACCGAGACCGAATCGGCTCTTCCCGACGACCCGAAGAAGGCACTCAAACAGCTCGCCGACTCCGACGGACAGACAGCGAAGAGCGAACTCAACGGCAAATGGGTGCCGCAGCTGAGTTCGAAGAAGGTCGGCCTCGAAGCCGAGGGGAAGACCTGGGACGAAGAAGCGATCCTCGAAGAATTCGAAGGGCTGCGCGAAGAGTTCCCCCGCGTGAAGCTCATCTGGTCGGGCGACTTCGGCAGCTTCAAGGAAGACAATTTCTGGGTCACCGTCGTCGGCATCGGCTACGACGACCCCGAGGACGCCCTGTCGTGGTGCTCATCGCACGGACTCGGCCCCGACAGCTGCTACGCCAAACAGCTCAACACCTCCGGCGGCCACGAAGGAACGACCCGCCTGCAGGACTGAGACTCCCGAGCCGGTCCGTCCGGTCACACCCGCAACCGGCGGCTGAATGATGGGCCGCCGGACCGGCTCAGACGTGGGCGAGCCGCCGGTTGTTCACCGCGAACACGGCAATGCCGATGACGAGCCAGACCGCCCCGATGACCAGGGCCAGCGGGTTTGCGCTGACGAGCACTGCGATGAGCAGACCGGCGCCGATGACCGGAATGACGCCGTGGTTGAACCAGTTGGGAGTCTCGCTGCCCTGCTTCTTCACGAGGAAGTATCCGACCACCGAGGCCTGAAGGAAGATGAACGCCGTCAGCGCCCCGACGTTGACGATCGAGGTCAGCTGGTCGAGACCATCGGCACGGGTCGCCGCCCACCCGGCCACGATCACATTGCCGCCGGCGGCCACGAGGATTCCCTTCCACGGAACACCGGTCTTCGGGGCCACCTCGGCGAGGAATTTCGGCACCTGACGGGATCGTCCCATGTCCATGAGGATGCGGGAGCCTGCGGCCTGACCGATCATCGCGGAGAACGCCGCGCCCACGGCCTTGGCCAAGGCGAGCAGCCAGTGCAGCCACGGGCCGAGAGTCGAGTCGACGGCGTCGTAGTAGGCGGCTCCCTCGAGCGCGGGATCGGCCTGCAGGTCCGCCGGAGTCAACGGTGAGAGCAGACTGCCTACCCAGGTCTGCGCGACGAAGAAGACACCTGCGAGCACGAGGCAGATCAGCGTGGCACGGCCGACGATCCGCGGCCCGCCCTTGGCCTCCTCGGAGAATGTCGCGAGCGAATCGAAGCCGAGATACGACAGGACAGCCACGGACACGGCAGCGAGCACCGCTGTCACGGAGAACGCATCGACCCCGGTCAGCGGGGTCAACCATCCCCGCGTCGGCCCATGCTGGACGAGGTAGGCGATGCCGAGGACGAGGACCAGAGCGAGGACGGCCACCTCGGCGAGGACGACCCCGGTGATCACGCGGGAGGCGACCTTGACCCCGGCGAGATTGAGCCCGGTGGTGAGGATGACGGCCACGGCCACGAACACCCAGACGGGCAGTGCGGGGAAGATCGAGTTCAGAGCGATCCCGGTGAACAGATAGGCGACCGAGGGGATGAAGAGATAGTCGAGGAGGATCATCCAGCCGGCGACGAAACCGGCCGGTTTTCCGATTCCCGCCGAGGCGTAGGCGAACACCGTGCCCGCGCGGGGAACCTCCCGTGACATGCGCATATAGCTGACCGCGGTGAAGGCCATGACGATCGTCGCGACGATGTAGACGAGTGCCACGGCCCCGCCCGAGCGGGCATCGAGGGTGCCGAATACGCCGACTGCGGCCGCGGGACCGATGAAGACGAGTCCGAAGAAGACGAGCTCGCTCAGGCCGATCGTCCGTTTGAGCGTCCCACCTCTCACCGAGGCGGCCGTGTCCTCGGGTGCGGAAGTCCGAGTTTCGTTGTCGACCTGGTTGGACCGATCATCGGCGGTCATATCGTCCATCGTGGTGCCCGTCTTTCGAAGTATGTGCTTCAACTCTACGCGCAGGTCATGGCGCGGTTTCGAGTCCCCGATAGGATCGGGGGAGAGGAAGGAGGCCCGGATGACGCATCACCCGCAGATGATCCAGCCCGGTGGGTTTCCGCCGGGAGGTGTGCCTGCGAAGAAACCGTCCGTGGTGCCGGGAATCCTCCTCATCATCGCCGGAGTCCTCGGTCTCGGGGTGGGACTGTGCATCCTCGTCATCCCGATGTTCCTGTTCCTCCTCGGAGGCGGCGGCAACGTCGACGCCTTCGACGATTTCGCCTCCGGCTTCTTCATCACCGGTTTCGTTGTGGCCGTGGTTTCTGTTCTGGTGCTGATCGCCGGGATCGTCCTCACCACCGTCGTCGCGCGGAAGCGGCGTCGAATGCGACCGCAGGTCCGGATGGTCAGGCCTCCTGGTGGGCCGCCGTTTCAGCAGACTCCCGGAGGACCTCCAACGCCGAGGCGATGATCGGCTGAGCGCCCGAACCGCGGCGGATGCCCGAGAGGATCTTCCGTGACGGCACCGGATCACCGCGCAGCGGCACGCGCACCACATCGAAGCCGTCCGGCAGGCGTGCCAGGCGAGGAATGAGCGCGACCCCGAGTCCCGCCGAGACCAACGACGCACCCGTCTCCCACTCCCGAGACTGATGGGCCTGTTCCGGTTGGAAACCGGCAGCCGCACACGCCGTGCGCACCAGACGGTGATACGGCGAACCCGCCCGGTCGAGGATCCAGGACTCCTCGGCGGCCTCGCTCAACGCCACAGCTGACTTCTCTGCCAGGCGGTGTCCGACGGGAACCAGCAGATCGAGGCGATCGCTGAACAGTGCCGACTGCTCGAAGCGGGGATCGCTGCGCGGCGGCAGCGGGTCGGTGGCCACGACCACGGCGACGTCGGCATGGTCGGAGATGAGAAGGTCGAAGCACTCCTCGGGGTCGGCTTCGATGATCGTGACCTCGGCGCTCGGGAATCGCTCCATTACCGTCAGGGCTGTCGGTGGAAGCAGGGCGGCCGCGGCAGTGGAGAAGCCGCACAGTCGCAGCCGTCTGGTGCGCGTATCTCGACTGGTGCCAAGGCCGTCGAGCTCGCCTCGGATCTCCTCCCACCTGGTGAAGAGCTCCTGAGAGCGCTCGAGGAGGAGCTGACCGGCGCGGGTGAGGACGAGTCCGCGACCGCGCGGTTCGACGATGCGCACGCCGAGATCTTTCGACAGGCCTCTGAGCTGGTGGGATACGGCCGAAGGGGTGTATCCGAGGCGGTGTGCCGCCTCGGTGAGAGTGCCGACTTCGGCAAGGACCCGAAGGACGTGGAGACGCGGATCGATCATGCAATAGTATTGCACGTTTCGGATGAAGAAGATTCGCTTTTCTTCAGCAAACCTCTGGCGGACACTGGGGGCAGGAGCACGAACTCCACGGTCGCGGTCGGCGAAGGGGCCGACAGCAGGCGCGGCCGAGACACGACGAGGTGGTGGACGAATTGACTCTGGCGCCAGAGCAGAAGCGGACCGATTCCAGCACGAGCGGACCCGCTGGGTCGGGTGCGGCTGCCGGATCGGGCGGGCACGGCAGGACCGATATCGACCGGCTCATCGACGAACGTGTGCCCGGCTATTCGCTGGCGGCGCCGTTCTACATCAGCCCGGAGTTCTTCTCCCGCGATATCGAGGCGATCTTCGCCTCGACCTGGATCTTCGTTGCCTCTGCTGCCGAAGTGCCCGAGCCCGGTGACTATCTCACGGTCGACATCGGAGCCTACTCCGTCATCGTCATCCGCGATGACGACGGTGAGATCCGTGCCCACCACAATGTCTGCCGTCACCGGGGGACTCGCTTGCTCAATGACCTGTCCGGATCGGTGGGCAACATCGTGTGCGGCTACCACCAATGGACCTACACCCCTGCCGGAGAGCTCATCTCTGCAGGCGTTCAAGCTCCCGGCTTCGACCGGAGCTGCTTCTCTCTGCGTTCGGTGAACCTCCGCGTCATCGGCGGGCTCATCTTCATCTGTCTCAGCCCGACTCCGCCCGACGATATCGACGAGGTGGCCGAGGTCATCGAGCCCTATCTGACCGGGCATGACATCGCCGGGACGAAGGTGGCCGCGCAGAGTGACCTCATCGAGGACTCGAACTGGAAGCTCGTCATGGAGAACAACCGTGAGTGCTACCACTGCGAAGCCGGCCACCCGGAGCTGACGTGCACGTTCTTCCCCACCTACGGCTACGAACCAGACGAGATTCCCAAACGCCTGCAGCCGGCGTACCAGCGGTACCTCGACGCAGAGGATCAGCTGCATGCCGACTGCGACCGCAACGGCTTGCCCTATGCCCTCGTCGAGGAGCTGAGCGGACGGCCCACCGGATTCCGGATCGAACGGGCAGCTCTCGACGGACAGGGCGAGTCGTACACGATGGACGGATCGGCCGCCTCGGCGAAATTGTTGGGTGACCTCGACACCTTCGCACTGGGCCGGGCCTCGCTGCACGTGCAGCCGAATATGTGGTTCCACGCGATGGGCGACCACGTGGTGACGTTCAGCCTGCTGCCGCTCGCCGAGGACAAGACGCTGGTGCGCACGACCTGGCTCGTCCACGCCGATGCGGAGGAGGGCGTCGACTACGAGCTCGACAACCTCACGACGGTGTGGCTCAAGACGAACGAACAGGACGCGACCTTCTGCGAACGCGGGCACCTGGGAATCTCGTCGCCGGCATATGTGCCCGGTCCCTACGCACCCACCGAATCGCAGGTCGATGACTTCGTCACCTGGTACATCGAACGGCTCAAGGCCCATAGAGAACAGCGGACCGTGCAGTTGGAAGGAGCTGAGCGACGATGAGGTACCGCCATTCGACATTCGCCCAGGCTGCATCCGCGCCCGTGGGCAAGGCGACGTTCCGAGTGCCCACTCGGGGCAGTCGACCCACAACCGCGGCCGCTGCCCCGCCGGTCTTCGATACGGCAGTCGAGCCCGCGCTCGCCGCGCCGGTCGACCGGGTGCCGGCAGAATCGGCTGGCCCCGTGCTCGCCGAACTGCAGCTCGATCCCGAACTGCTCACCGGCCCCGTCGAGGTCACCGGCATCACCCAGGTGACCCACGACGTGAAGACCTTCGAGCTGCGGGCGGGATGGATGAACGCGGTTGACTTCGCGCCGGGTCAGTACGTGACGATGCGCATCCCCGAGCTCGGCCTCGAACGCTGCTACTCGATCTCCTCGGCGCCCTTCGGCACGAACATCTTCACCATCACGGTCAAGCGCGTACCCGGGGGAGAGGTGTCGGCCCATCTGCACGACAACGTGCGGGTCGGCGATCAGCTGCACGTGGACGGGCCCTATGGACTGTTCAGCACGAGCTTCCACCAGGCCGAACGACACCTCTTCCTCTCCGCCGGCTCCGGAATCACCCCGATCATGTCGATGGTGCGCAGCCTGCTGGCCAGACAGGGAGGGTTCGGCACGGACATCGTGTTCGTCCACAGCGCCTCGTCGCCGCTCGACATCATCTTCCGCGCCGAGCTCGAACAGCTCGCCGAGGTCGCCGGAGTCAGCGTCACCATCCTGTGCTCCCGGGATTCCGAGGCCGAGACCTGGGCCGGTCGGCGGGGTCGGATCGATGCGTCCACCCTCGCCGAGGTGGTCCCCGACGCGGCCGACCGCGAAACCTTCGTATGTGGGCCGGGTCCGTATATGGAGGCGGTGCGGCCCCTGCTCGCCGAGGCGGGGGTGGCGTCGGCGCGAATGCATGAGGAGTCGTTCGTCTTCGCTACGTCACCTGCCGACCGTTTGGCCAAGTCAGGTGCGAGAGCCAAAGCTGTCGGAGCCGGCGTCGGCGGCGGCACTGGAGTGAGCCACCTCGTCGAGTTCGCGGTCTCCGGGCGCGTAGTCGATTGTGACGAGACCACGACCGTCCTCGATTCTGCTTTGGACGCCGGACTGTCCGTGCCCTCATCCTGCTCGGAAGGCGCGTGCGGAACCTGCAAGTCTGTGCTCATCAGCGGGGAGGTCGAGATGAAGCACGCCGGAGGCATCCGGCCGAAGGAGATCGCCGCGGGCAAGTTCCTGCCCTGCTGCTCGACCCCGCTGACCGATATCGTCGTCGACAGGTGAGCTGCCTGCTCAGTGCTTGAGCTTCGTCTCCTTCAGCCCATAGGTGCCCAGCACGTAGGGTTCGAAGCCGACGACATCCCGGCTCATTCCGTACAGGGCCCGCTGGTAGGCGATCGGTACGATCGGGGCCTCGTCGGCGACCTGCTGCTGGATCTGGGCGTAGAGCTCGTTCTGCTTCTCCGGATCCTCTTCGGCCACGGCCTCCTCCGCCCATTTCTCCACCTTGGGATTCGCGTAGCCGGAGCGGATTCCGGAGTCGTCGGTGACGGCGAGGAAGTTGATCATCTGCGAGGTGTCGGAGACGTCGGAGGTCGCATAGCTGACCTGAACTTGGAAGTCTCCGTTCGTGCGGTTCGTCGTCAGAGTCGCGTCGTCGAGCTTTTGGACGTGAACGGTCAGGCCGATGTCCTGCCACGCCTGCTGGGCGATCTGCGCCAGCAGCTCACGATCGGCGACACCCGAGGGAATCTGGATGGTGATGTCGATACCGTCTGGATGATCCGACTCCTTGACCAGCTGCTTGGCCTTCTCCATGTCGAACTGGCTGCTGTCGACCTTGTCCGCATGACCGGCGAGGCCCGGTGAGATGAACGAGGTCGCGGGCTCAGCGTAACCGGCGTAGACCACCTCGACGATGGACTTGCGATCGACCGCATACGACATGGCACGTCGCAGCTTGGGATCGTCGAGGCCCTTCTCCTTGTTGTTGATGTTGAAATAGAGGATCTTCGTTGAGGTGAACGCCTGGGCATTGATGTCCTGTGAGCGCGAGAGCTGACTCATGCTCAATGGAGCAGGCTCCTGATTGATGTCGGCCTGGCCGCCCTGCAGCTGCAGGCGACGAGTGTTGTCATCGGCGACGACGTTGAAGGTCACGGAATCCAGAGAGGGGACGCCGTCCTCCCAGTAGTCCGGATTCTTCACCAGCTCGAGGCTCTGTCCCTTATTCCAACTGCCGACCTCGAACGGCCCGGTGCCGTCTGCGTGCGCTGCCATGTACTCGGCGTCGTGTCCGCCGAAGTCATCGGGGTAGATCGATGCCGCGAACAGCGCCATATAGCTGGGCAGGGGACCCCACGGCTGCTTCAGGTCAATGCGCACCGTGTGGTCATCGACTTTCTTTACGTCTTTGATCGGGTCGAATTCGGCTGCCCAGAGATTGTTCTCATCCTCCTGATCCCGCGCATAGTTCAGGGAGAAGACGACATCGTCGGCGTCGAGGGTCTTGCCGCTGTGGAATTTCACTCCCTCGCGCAGGTGGAAGGTCCAGGACATCTTGTCCTTCGATTCCTCCCAATCGGTTGCCAGCCCCGGTTCGACCCCGGACCCGTCGGGTTTGTTGAGCGTGAGAGTCTCGTAGACCTGCTGGAGCGTCCAGATGTCTTCATTCTGGGTCGTCGTGGGCGGCAGCAGAGTTGTGGCATCGGCGGCGCGAGCGAAGACGAGGTCGCCTCCGGGTCGGGCAGTCTTCTCTCCTGATGAACTGCACCCTGCGAGGACCAGGAGGCAGGCGCAGAGCGCGGCAGTCACCGCTGCGAATCTCTTGGCCATCACCCTTCCCCTCTTCGGATCCGATCGAGGTAAGCGCTGTCGAAGGTGGGTATCGCCTTCAGCAGTGTCTTCGTGTAGTCGTCGCGCGGGGACGTGAAGATCTCCTCGGTGGTGTTCTCTTCGACGAGACGTCCGTTGTGGATGACGTAGATCCGCTCGCACAGCTTCCTGACGACCGCCAGGTCATGGGAGATGAAGAGGATCGACAGGTCGAGTTCCTCGCGCAGTCGGGCGAAGAGTGCGACGATCTCAGCTTGAACACTGACGTCGAGGGCGGAGACGGCCTCATCGGCGACGATGATGCTGGGCTCGACGGCAAGCGCTCGGGCGATCGCCACTCTCTGTCTCTGCCCTCCAGACATAGCGGTCGGGGTGCGGTCGAGGAACTCCTCGGGAAGCCGCACCATCTCCATGAGCTCCGCACACCTGGCCCGCAGAGCGGCACCGGAAGCGAGACGATGATGGCGGATCACCTCGGCGAGGGTGGCCCGCACTGTATAACGGGGGTCGAGGGAGGCGAAGGGGTCCTGGAAGACCATCTGCACGATCCGCCACTGTGCGCTTGTGCGCTTCTGTGCGAACTCCCGACCGTCGACGCTCACCGTGCCGTCGTAGTCGCGCTGGAGTCCGCAGATGACTCGGGACAGCGTCGATTTTCCCGAACCCGATTCGCCGACGAGTCCGACGATCTCGCCCGGGCGGACCTGCAGGTCGGCGGAATCGACCGCGGTGAAGGCGCGGTCACCACGTCCGAAGGTGACGGTGACGTTCTCGGCGCGCAGACCGCGCACCGACGCTGACGAAGGCTGAGTCTCGGTCATCGTGTCTCCTCGGCAAGGCCCGCATCGTCAACGTCCTCATCGATGCGCGGAGTCGCTGTCAGCAGTCGACGCGTGTACTCCTCCTGGGGATCGTCGAAGACCTCCTGCAGCGCACCGTGTTCGACGATCTGCCCGTCCTTCATCACACTGATCGACGAGCACAGCTGAGCGACGACCGCGAGGTCATGGGTGACATAGAGCAGACCGAGGCCCTCGTCCTGCTGCATGGTGCGGAAGAGATCGAGCACCTGCGCCTGGATCGTCACGTCGAGCGCCGTCGTCGGTTCGTCGCAGAGCAGCACCTGCGGCTCCTGCGCCAACGCCGCCGCGATCATCACGCGCTGACGCATTCCACCCGAGAGTTGGAACGGGTAGTGCCTGGCTCTGCGGTCGGGATCGGTGATGCCGACACGGTCCATGAGCTCGACGGCGAGGTCGTGAGCCTGCTTCTTCGACAGTCCTCTGCGCTCGGCGATGGCATCGGTGATCTGGCGGCCGACCTTCATCACCGGGTTGAGCGCGATGGCCGGTTCCTGGAACACCATCGAGATGCCGGTGCCGCGGATGCACTGGTCGAATCGTCCGCCCGGCCCGGAGCTGAGGATATTGCGACCGTCGAACCGGATCTCTCCGTCGACGACGGAGGCGCCAGGCGGGAGCATTCCGAGAATGCTGCGCAGCGTCATCGACTTGCCCGATCCCGATTCACCGACGAGACCCATCGGCTCACCGGCCTCGAGGCTGATCGACACGTTGTCGAGGATCCGACGCCGTCCGGCCTCTCCGTCGATGTCGACGGTGAGGGAGTCCACTTCGAGGATGGGCATGGTCACCTCTTCGGCTTCAGCGTGTTCGTCAGTCCGTCGCCGATGAGCGCCAGCGCGAAGGACACGATGACGACGGCGAACCCCGGCCACAGGATGAGGCCGTAGTTGCCGGTGCCCATGTACTGCTGACCGTCATTCATCATCTGACCCCAGTCGGCGGTCGGCGGGACGATGCCCATGCCGAAGTAGCTGAGGGTGACGACGACGCCGATGTTGAGCACGATGTCACTCATCGCATAGATGACGCCCTGGCTGACGGTGTTCGGAATGATGTGGCGGGTGAGGGTCCGGGGAGTGCTCAGCCCCGAGGCGCGGCAGGCGGAGATGAATTCCTGCTCTCTCAGGACGAGCACCTCGCCGCGGACGATGCGGGCGTAGGCCACCCAGGACACGGCGCTGATGGCGACGAAGATGCTGCCCATTCCGTTGCCCAGGACGAAGACGAGCACGATGACCAGGACGTAGAACGGGAAGGCCGAGACGATATCGGCCAGGCGCATGATGACGATGTCGACCCAGCGACCGAAGTACCCGGCCAGCGAACCGAGGACCGTACCGAGGATGAAGGGCACGATGACGGCGACGACAGCGACGATGAGGTCGACGCGACCGCCGTGAAGGAAGCGGGAGAGGACGTCTCGTCCGAGCTGATCGGTACCCAACGGGTGCGCGACCGAAGACGGGGCGAAGGTGTTGAGCAGGTCCTGCCGATTGGGGTCGTCGGTGACGAAGAGCGGTCCGACGGCGAGCAGCAGCACCATCGCACCGAGAATGAACGCACCGATCCACAGCTGCAGATTGTGCCGTCGCAGGAATGCCGGCAGGGGAAGCGTGAACCGCGCGGTCGGCGTCGCTCGGGACGCAGTGCCGCCGCGAGTCCGCGGCGGTTTCCCGTTGGGGCCACCGGCACCGGTCGCCGTGGGGGAGGTCATCGGTTCGCTCATCATGCCCCCAGCCGCACGCGTGGATCGACGATGCTGTAGACGACATCGGTGAGCAGGTAGACGAGGACGACGAGGACACCGAAGATCACAGTCAGCGCCTGCACGACGTCGTAGTCGCGAGCGAGGACGGCTTCCATGAGGAGTGAGCCGACACCGGGGATCGCGAAGACGTTCTCGACGACGAGGGCACCGCCGACGAGGTGACCGACCTGGATGCCGAGGATCGAAACACCTGTGATTCCGGCGTTGCGGAAGGCATAGTCGATCACCGTCCGCTTCCTGCTCAGTCCCTTCGACAGGGCGAAGTTCGTGTACTCGGCCGACATCGAATCGTTCAGTGCCGCCGTGAGGCTGCGGATGAGCACGGGGCAGATCGTCAGCGCGACAGCGAGACCGGGCAGGACGAGGGAGTAGAGGTGCTCTCCGAAGTTGCTGCCGTAGCCGCCGACCGGGAAGATGCCCAGGTTCACCCCGAGGACGAGGATGAGCAGGGTGCCGACGAAGAACGCCGGCATGCCCTGGACGGTGGCGGCGAAGACCCTGGACACGATCGCCGAGGCGGCAGATCGTTTCGCCGCCACCCACAGTGACAGCGGGACGGAGATGACGACAGCGAACACCAGAGACACGAGCATGAGCAGCAGGGTGGCCGGCATCCGCAGCTTCAGCAGCTCGAGGACGGAGGTCTGGAAGATGAATGACTGTCCGAAGTCACCGACGAGGAGGCCTGCGAGGAACTGGAAGTACTGGATGATCATCGGTTCGTTCAGGCCCCAGGCCTGACGAAGCTGAGCGACGTTCTCCGGAGTGGCTTTATCGCCGAGGTATGCGGCTGCGGGATCGCCGGGAGCCAGCTTCATGAGGATGAAGGACAGCGTGGCGACACCGAGGACGATCGGAATCATCAGCAGCACACGCCGGAGGATGTACTTGCCCACACCCACCCCTTCGCAGTGTGACCTGGATTACATCTGTCATTCTATTCGCAATATTGCTTGTCGCGGTGGTCCGGGACGCGGCGTGTCGACCTCTACGGGGCGGCGATGGCGGAGACGATCGCCTGGATCTGCGGAATGAGCTCCTCGAGTACGCGGCCCTGCCTGTTCAGCCACTGATCGAGCTGCGCGGCGGACAGGACTGCCATGACCGCCTCGGCGCGAGTCCGGACCGGATCGGACGGGTTCGCATCCTTCGGCTCGGGAGCCGTGGCCGTCCACATCTCGGCGATGAGGATCTCCACGTGGCGTCGCCAGAAGGGGTAGCTCTGTCGGTCGAACCGGCCCTTCGGCGAGCTGCTCTCGGTGAGGAGGACGAGGTCGAGGTTGCCGGCGATATGCCGCAGGTACGCATCGACGAAAGCGGTGAGGCGCTCGCCTCCCGGGGCGCCCGGGCCCAGAGGCGGAGGGCCCTGGAGCATGCGGGCGTGCATGTCCCGGACCCGGTCGTCGAGCAGAGCCGAGGCGATCCCGGGTTTGTCGGTGAAGTTGCGGTAGAGGGTGCCCTTGCCGACTCCTGCCAGTCGCGCCAGCTCATCCATCGTCAGCCCGTCCACTCCCTTGTCGGCCAAGAGGCCAGTCGCGGCATCGAGGATCTTCCGACGATTGCGCTGCGCATCGGCGCGCAGCGGAGCCTGCGAGGGGACCAAAGGGAGGAATTTCCCGTTCCCTCTTCCATAACCGGACTGCAGTCCGTTAATGTCGTCCATATACGGACTATAGTCCGGATCGGATTCGACTTCGAGGAGGCAGCAATGACATCGATCATCGTCAACGAACACGGGGGACCCGAGAAATACGAGGTCACCGACGACTCACCAGAGGGTGCCGCTGCGCCGGCCGACGGCCAGCTGCAGGTCAGCCTGAGTCTGGCCGGGGTGAACTTCCTCGACGTCGTCCAGCGCCGTGCCGCCCTGCCCACCCCCTTCCGCCCCGGAGTCGAAGGTGTCGGCACGGTCACCGCCGTGGGCGCAGGTGTCAACGGCTTCTCCGTCGGCGATCGCGTCGGCTGGATGACCGGCGGACAGGGCAGCTTCTCATCCACAGCTCTCGTCAGGTCGGACAAGGCCGTGCCGCTGCCGGATGACATCGATGATGAGACCGCTGTTGCGGCACTCATGCAGGGCATCACCGCCCACTACCTGATCACTGACACCTACCCGGTCGCATCCGGCGACGTGGTCCTCATCCACGCGGCCGCCGGCGGACTCGGTCAGCTGCTCACCCAGATTGCGGTGCTCAAAGGTGCCACGGTGATCGGCACGACCTCCTCCGAGGCCAAAGCAGAGATCGCCCGGAAGAACGGCGCCGCCCACGTCTTCGGCTACGAGGACTTCGCTGACAAGACCCGCGAAGTCACCGACGGCCGGGGCGCTTCGGTCGTCTACGACGGGGTGGGCAAGACCACCTTCGACGGCGACCTCGAAGCCGTTGCCACCCGCGGCACCATCGTCGTCGTCGGCAACGCCAGCGGACCGGTCGACCCGGTCGACGTCAATACCCTCAACACCTCGGGCTCCCTCTTCCTCACCCGGCCGACCGTCGTCGACCATGTCAGGACGCCCGAGGAGCTGCGCTCGCGCACCGACGAGATCTTCGGGTGGATCCGCAACGGAGACCTCACCGTCAATATCGGAGAGCGATTCCCTATCACCGAGGTGGCTGCCGCCTTCACAGCGCTCGAATCCCGGGCGACGACCGGAAAGATCATCCTCGAGCACTGATCGCTGAGGAGCCTCGGCTCACCGCAGCACGAAGCCGGGCACGAGATCATCGAGCGGGTCGACCTCGAACGTCGAGGTGGCCACCCGGTGGGCGCTGCCGGTGACGACCGGGATGACGCCGTCGGCGGTCTCTTCGAGCACTCGCGCCCGGAATCGCGTGCCGACGATCGACTCATGGACGAGCGTCTGCCCCGGCGCGAGCTCACTGGCGGCATGGAGTGCGGCGACCCGAGCCGCCGTTCCCGAACCGCACGGTGAGCGGTCGACCTGACCGTCGGCGAAGACCGTGACATTGCGCTGATGCAGTTCGCCGCCGGGCAGAGTGCCGAACCGGTCGACGAAGATCGTGCCGTAGACACCGGAGAGCCGGTCATCCTCGGGGTGGACGGTGTCCGGATGATCGGCGAGACCCGCCTTGATCTCCCGGCCCACGGCGATGAGCGCGGTGAGATTCTCGGGCACGACTTCGCAACTCACTTCACCGAGGCGGCCCACCTCGTCGGCCTGAGAGGAACCGGCGGCAGCACCCAACTGAGCGACGTCGACGAGCGCATAGATCGCCCCGCCCCACGCGAGGTCGACCGTCACCTGGCCCAGGCTCGTATCCACCGTGATCCCCGAGGCGACGAGCCGGCTGGGCACGTTGACGAAGTCCACCGAGGTGGCCCGCCCCTCGGCGTCCGTGTGCACCTGCGCGCGCACTCGACCCGAGGGCACGTCGATCGTGACCTCCGTGGTCCCGGACGGATCGACGGCGACGATCCCGGAGGACACCGCCCATGCGCCGAGCGCCATCGTCCCGTGGCCGCAGGCCGTGGAGAAGCCGTCCTTGTGCCAGAACAGGACCCCGAAGTCAGCCCCGTCGTCATCGGGTTCGGTGATGAATCCGCCGTACATGTCCGCATGACCGCGCGGCTCGAAGCACAGCAGCCTGCGCAGATCATCGACTTCCGAGCCCGGCACGGCCAGTTCCCGCCGTTCTGCCACGCTCGCGCCGGGGATCTCGACCGGGGGTTCGGCGACGATTCGGAACGGTTCGCCGGCAGTATGGAAGTCCACACTCGTGCAGATCGTGCTCACAGCCCCATTCCCACTCTCAGCCCTTCCAACACCGCCGCATGCACATTGCGGGAGGCGACGGCATCACCGATACGGTACAGCGTGAATGGGTGCCCCGCCTCAGCGGAGGTGGTGGCGGAGGTGGTCGTCGGTTCCGCGACTGCCGTCGCACCTGGGTGAGTGCCCGTCGCACCGACGTATCCCGGCTGCGGACGTCCGTGGACCCACGCCTCGAGGTCCGTCGCCCCGTGGTTCGTCGATCGCGACTTGAGCTCGAAATAGACCTCATCATTGGGCGTCGTCCCGAAATCGACGACCACGGCATCGGTGACGACCTCTGCCTCCCGATCCGAATAGTCGTTGCGCAGCACCGCCACGATCTCCTTCCCCTCGATCCGCGGCTTCCGGCTCAGGCGCTCGCCGAGGCGGACCTCGACTCCGAATTCGGAGAACACCTGAAGGTAGGCGGGAGAGTTCATCGACCCCACGTCGATGCCGATGGTGCGTTCGGGGCTGACATAGGTGACCTGCTGGCCGGCTCGGGCCAAACGTTCGACGGCGTCGAGCGCCGGATAGAACCCGTGATCGTCGAAGACGAGCACCCGCTGCTTCGACCTGAGCCGGTCGTCCATGACGTCCCAGACGTCGAAGCTCGGGCCCTGCTCACGGAAGGGATACCCGGCATCGGGAACCCCTCCGGTGGCGACGATGACGACGTCGGGGTCGAGTGCGAGGATGTCGTCCGCCTCGGCGAAGGTGTTCAGTCGCAGGTCGACACCGTGCTTCCTGCACTGCTGGACACGCCAGTCGATGATGCCGATGAGATCGCGGCGGCGCTGCGAGCGAGCGGCGATGCGGACCTGCCCGCCGGGGGCGTCCTCGGCCTCGAGCAGGGTCACCCGGTGACCGCGCACGGCCGCGACACGGGCGGCTTCGAGCCCGGCCGGACCGGCGCCGATGATGACGACATGCTTGGGTCCGGTCGTGACGTCGTGGGGAACCTCCTGCGGCAGATCGGCCTCCCGGCCGGTAGCGGGATTGTGGATGCAGGTGGCCGAACCGGAGGTGTAGATGGAGTCGAGGCACATGTTGGCGCCGACGCAGGGACGGATATCGTCCTCACGTCCTTCGGCCACCTTGCGCGCCAGGTGAGGGTCGGCCAGCTGCGCCCGGGTCATCCCGACGAGGTCGAGGCAGCCATCGGCGATCGCGAACCGGGCGGTCGCGGCGTCGGAGATGCGTGCGGCGTGGAGGACGGGGATGTCGATGGCCTCGCGGATGCGACGGCAGGTCTCGAGCCAGGGGGCCGAGGGGGTGCCCATGCCGGGGATCGCCTCGGCGAGCTGACGGTCCGAGTTGATCATCCCGACGTTGAGGTTGAGGAAATCGATGCCGTGATCGGTGTAGGTCCGGAGGATCTCGGTGGCCCTCGCTTCGTCCATGCCGTCTTCGCGGCGCTCGTCGACGGCCATGCGGATGCCGAGGACGAAGTCGTTGGGAACAGATGCACGCACGGCGTCGATGATGCGCATCGGGAACTTGATGAGATTCTCCAGTTCGCCGGAGTACTCGTCGTCGCGGTCGTTGAGCCACGGGGCGAGGAAGGAATCGAGCAGGTGACCGGCGTGCATGACCTCGAGTCCGTCGAATCCGGCGGCGGCGACGCGTTCGGCGGCGGACGCGAAGTCCGCGACGATGCGATCCATATCGAAGTCCTCGAGCGCCTTGGTGAACGACCGGTGCGCAGCCTCCCGGGTCCGAGAGGCCGAGACCAGCGGCAGCCAGTCGCCGGCGAAGTTCGAGGATCGGTGGCCCAGATGGGTCGCCTGGATCATGATCGCCGCGCCCTCGTCGTGGCAGTCGTCAGCGATCGCGGACAGCCACGGAACCACCTCGTCGGTGGACAGGTCGATATTGCCGAACGCGGCAGGGGAGTCCTTCGACACGATGGCCGAACCGCCGATCATCGTCAGGCCGACACCGCCGCGGGCCTTCTCCCGGTGATAGAGGCGGTAGCGGTCCTTCGGCATGCCGAGTTCGGTGTACGCGGGCTCGTGCGAGGTCGAGACGATGCGATTGCGCAGCGTGAGTCTGCCGAGTTCGAAGGGCTGGAGCAGCGGATCGGCGGACACGTCGGTCGCAGACGTGGTCGGTGCGGGTGTGCCGGTTGCGGGGTCGGCGGTCATGGGTTCCTCCTTCATTGCAGGAACGTCACTGTGGGTTCGACTCCGTGGGGAGTCCGGGTGGGTAATCGGTTACCGACTACTTAGTTCAATGGTGCGATCTCGCGGTTATGCTGTCAATAGTCGCCGACCAGGATTCGAAGGGGAGTGTGCGATGGAGCGAGTGAGACCGCAGGCCGAATCGCTGCGCGAGCAGGCACTGGGCATCATCCGCGATGCCATCACCTCAGGTGAGCTCGCCGAGGATCGCATCTATTCGGCAGCGGGCCTGGCCAAGCAGCTCGGCATCTCACTCAGCCCGGTGCGCGAGGCGATGATGGCGCTCGTCACCGAAGGGACCGTCGAGGCCGTGCCCAATCGCGGCTTCCGTCTGGTCACCATCACCGAGGCGGACCTCGAGGAGATCATCGCCATCCGCGTTCTTCTCGCTGTCCCCGCCGCCCGCAGTCTGGCAGAGGCCGGCAGCGATGACATCGTCGGTCGCGGCCTGAGAGCTGACGGCGTGCAGGCGGTGACTGACGGGTCGGTGACCGAGACCGGCAAGGCAGCGACCAAATGCGAGGCGATCGACCGACTGCGCGAACTCGCCGAGGCGACCGTGGACGCGGCCGAGGCCGGCGAATTCGCCGAGTTCTATACGCAGGACCGCAGGTTCCATGAGGCTCTGCTCGAGCACGGCCTCGGCGGGCGCGCCGCCGCGATCAGCCTGCGCCTGCGCGATCAGTCACGCCTCTACCGGCACCAGGATCAGATCGGGGCCATCGCGGTCGAGTCCGCTCGCGAGCTGCCGAGGATCGTCGACCTCATCGAGTCCGGGGACGCCGCCGAGGCGGCCGACCTCGTCACGTCGAACCTCTACTTCTTCAAACGCGTCCCGGCCACAGCCGACGGCGAAGGCTGATTCGTCACTGTCAGAACGGCCCAGTTTCGGCTGAGTAGCCCAGTTTCGAACATGGGCTGCTCAGCTCAGAGTGGGCTGGTTGTCTCAATCGGCTGTAGTGCGAGCCGAGAAACGACGAAACGACGCTGGGCCGCCCCGAAACAGGACGGCCCAGCGTCGTTTCACTCGATCAGGTATCGCAGTCGATCAGGTTCTCACCTCGATCAGGCGGGTGCCTTGTCGGGGTCGATGTCGACGATCGGCATGGACTCGATGTCCATATCCGGGTTGTCGGCCTGAGTGCGAGCCAGCTCCTCGGCCTCCTCGTGGGTGTTCACCGTCGGGAACGAGCCCGGCAGCGGTCGGTGCGCCGATTCCTTCATGAGCAGCACGGCGACGAGTGCGACGACCGAGAAGAACATGATGTAGAACGCGGGCATGTACGAGTTGCCGGTGACATCGATGAGCGCCTGGGCGAACAGCGGCGTGGTGCCGCCGAACAGAGAGACGCCGAGGTTGAACGTCAGGCCCATCGCACCGTAGCGCGACGCGGTCGGGAACAGCGCCGGCAGGGTCGAGGCCAGGCAGGCGATGTAGAACCCGGCGGGCAGGGCGACCATGAACAGAGCCACCATCACTGCCCACATCTCACCGATCTGCATGACGGCGAACGCGGGAACGATGAGGACGATCGTCATGATGGCTGCTGCCAGGAAGACGAACTTGCGGCCCATCTTGTCGGAGAGTTTGCCGATGAGCGGCAGGCACAGCGACATGACGACGAGGACCGGGATCGTGGCCACGGCCGCCTGGACATTCGAGACCTTGACGGTCTCCTCCAGGTAGGTGGGCATGAAGCTCGTCAGCGCGTAGCCGACCGTCTGGGAGCCTGCGACGACGGCGATGCCGATGAGGATCTCTTTCCAGAAGTGACGGATGACGCCGATGAGGCCGTGGCGGGCGTACTTGTCGTCCTTGACCTTGACGTCGCGGCCGGCTTCCTCGCTCGATTCGAAGCTCGGGGTCTCCGGGATCTTCAGACGGAACCAGATAGCGACGGCGCCGAGCGGGATGGCGATGAGGAACGGGATCCTCCAGCCGCCGTCGAGCATGGCGTTCTCGCCGTTGATGGACGTGGTGATCACGGTCGTGAGAGCCACGGTTCCGGCACCGGCGGCGAAGCCCAGGTAAGAGCCGACATCGAGCCAGGAGGCCCAGTAGCCGCGGGACTTGTCCGGAGCGAACTCCGAGACATAGGTGGTGGCACCGGCGTACTCGCCGCCGGTGGAGAAGCCCTGGATCATTTTGAGCAGGTAGAGGGGGACGATCACCCACAGGCCGACCTGGGCCGCGGTGGGCAGGACGCCGATGAGGGCGGTGGCGGTGGCCATCGTGGCCATCGTGAAGAACAGGACCTTCTGGCGGCCGATCTTGTCACCCAGCGGTCCGAGCACCATGCCGCCGAGCGGGCGGACGAGGAAGGACACGGCGAAGCCGAGGAGGGTCACGAGCAGACCCATCTGTCGGTCCATGCCTTCGGTGAAGACGGAGGTCATCGTCACCGCCAGGTAGCCGTAGACGCCGAAGTCGAACCATTCCATGAAGTTGCCGACTGTGGTGCCGCCGATGGCGGTGCGGATCGATTTGGTTTCGACGACGATGCAGTCATCGGCCTCGAACCGCTTCTGTTTCTTTATTGCACGCCGTTCCTTGCGGGTCGGCTTCTTGTCTTTCTGCGCGGGTCTGTCGTGGCCTTCTGACATCAGTGGTTCCTCGTTTCAGCTGCTGCTAGGCAAGTTGCAGGGCCGAGTCGCCGGAATGGTGCGAACTCTGCGCGGCAGTTGCTGTCGGATTTCGACAATGCAGAACATCCTTGCTTGGTACTCAGGGAGTGTCAATAAAAATTGTGACACAGTTCACGCCGAATGCGCCCGAGGGTAGTTGCCTTCGTTGAAATTCGTCCAGTGGTCCAGAAAATACGCAAGAAAGATGTTGCCTAATTCGCAGTGGCACTTGTCCAGTGGCGTTGTCGGCAGCGACCGGCGGACACGGGGTGGACGGTGACTGCGCGAAGATCAGTTCCTGACGACGCGATAGGTCGCGAGGCCGGGATCGACGGCGCCGCGGACGTGGCCGGACGGACTCGCCGCCACGGCTTGGAGGAAGTCGACGGTGTCGGCGGTGATCTCCTCGCCGGGCAGGACATTGGGGATGCCGGGCGGGTACGCGGCCAGCGAGCTCACGCTCACCCGTCCGACCGCCTCGGCGGCGGTGACGAGTTCGGAATCGGCGAAGTACGCCTCACGCGGTGTCATCGCCAACCGGCCGGCCGTGGGCAGCGGCGGGAGGGAGGCTGCCGGGCTCGTCGCCATGGCGGAGTCCGTGGTTTCGAGTCGCAGGGTCTCCAGGGCATCGATGAGGCGGCCGATGTCCGGGGACTTGCCGATGCCGATGAGGGCGACGAGGGTGGTCGCCGTCGACATCTCGGGGAAGATGTCGAATTCCTCGGCCAGGCGTTTGCGCACCGTGTGACCGTCGAGTCCGGTGGCTGTGATGTCGATGGGCAGGCGGAACGGGTCGATGTCGACGACATCGGCATGACCGAGGAACTCGCCGGACAACAGGTGGTAGCGGTCGGTGGCTTCGATCTGCGCACGGATGTGGCGGATGTTCTCCAGCGAATCCGTGATCGCCTCGGTCGAGGTCATGAGTGCGCGGCGGGCGAGGTCGATCGAAGCCATGAGATGGGCGTTCTCGCTCGTCGAAGCGGTCATCATAAAGGCCCGGGCCAGCGCCGGTTCGAGGCGATCGGCGAATTCGGTGTCGCCGAGGTGGAGGAGCGCGGACTG
This sequence comes from Brevibacterium sp. CT2-23B, assembly GCF_013168765.1. NCBI lineage: Bacteria > Bacillati > Actinomycetota > Actinomycetes > Micrococcales > Brevibacteriaceae > Brevibacterium > Brevibacterium sp. CT2-23B. The sequence goes on from NZ_JABBYK010000005.1 coordinate 376,724, forward strand.
GGTGAGCGAGCCTGCGAGTTTGTGCGTGCTCATGATGACGATGTCGGCGCCCTGGGTGACGGGGGAGGCCGGCAGGTCAGGGTGGAATCCGAAGTGGGCACCCCAGGCGGCGTCGACGATCAGTGCCGCGCCTGCTTCGTGGGCCGCCTCGGCGAGGGCTTCGACGTCGGCCACAGCGCCGAAGTAGCTCGGGGTCACGAGGTAGACGGCGGTCACCGGCTCGGGGTGATTGCGGATGGCCAGGCGCAGGGCGTCGGGGGTGACACCGTGGGCGATGCCGTTGACTTCGTCGACGTTGGGGTAGACGAAGCCGGGGTTGAGCCCGGCCAGCACGATTCCGTCGATGAAGCTCGAATGCGCGCTGCGCTGGGCGACGACGCCGGACCCGAGGGTGCCGATGGCCAGGGCGGCCATGCGGTTGCCCTGCGAGGAGCCGTTGGTGAGGAACCAGGTGCGGCGGGCGCCCCAGGCCTCGGCGGCCAATTGCAGGGCTTCGTCCTTCGGGGTGTCGACGCCGAGGTCGATTCCGTCGAAGAGCGGGGGGATGTCCAGGGAGAGGGTGTGCTCGCCGAAGAATTCGGCTTGACCTGCGGAGATGCCCTCGGTCGTGCCTCCGTGTCCGGGGGTGGACAGGAACAGCGAGTTGCGGTCGGCCGCGTGCGCCAGAGCTTCGGCATAGGGCGCGCGTGACTGCGTGAGGGCAGGATGCATCGGCGACCCCGAGGAGGAGTGCGGGGCCGGGGGCATGGGGGAGTCCTGGTGCACGGTCATGCGTCCAGATTAAGGAGGCGAGCAGGTACGAGAGAATAGCAACTTTCCTCTGTTGCTCTATAGTCAGTATTGAACTCAATGGGGGAGATCAATGGAACCACTCGATACCCGCGGCCTCACCGCTCTGCGCGCCGTGGCCGACACCGGATCCGTCGCCGCGGCCGCTGCCGCGCTGCAGTGGAGCCAGCCGACGGTCAATCATCATCTGCGCAATCTCGAGCGTGCCCTCGGCGCGACTCTGCTCGATCGCACACCGCGCGGATCACAGCCGACGACCGTGGGCAGCCTCGTGGTGACCCGAGCCGTGGAGATCCTCGGACTGTGCCAGCGCCTCGGCGCCGAGGTGGCTCTCTGGCGAGAATCTCAGGCCGTGCCGGTGCGCATCGGGGCCGTGCCCACCGTCGGTGCTCGCGTCATCCCGCGCCTCCACGATCAGCTGCAGGCTCGCCCGAGGTGGCAGACCCGTGACGAGGCGGTCGCCGGTGACCGGACCGACGTGCTCACCGCGGCCCTGGATGTGACGATGGACGAGCACGCGAAGCTCGTCTCCCGGCTCGAGTCCGGGGACCTCGACCTCGCGCTTCTCGTGTCGACCGATCTCGACCGGACGTGGATCCCGGCGACGCTGACTGCCGCGCACCTGTATTCGGAGAGGCTGTTCCTGTGCGTGCCGCGCTCGATCGGGCCGATCGAGCGCGATTCCCACGGCATGCCCGACCTCGCCGTGCTCGTGTCGCAGACCTGGGCGTTCAGCATCGACCCCGGTGACGCCATCGACGAGGTGGTCCGCTCCTTCTGTCTGTCCGCGGGCTTCGAACCCCGCGTGGGGATGCGGATGGATGACTATGCGGCCATCAACCGGATGATCTCGGCCGGTCTGGCGGTGGCGATGATCCCCGAGTCATCACTGTCGACCGACCCGGACATCACCGTCATCCCGATGCCGCTCAGCGACTGCCGCCGTGACGTCCTGCTCGTCTCCCGGTCCTCGCGACCACAGGGGCGCGCGCGTCACGATCCGATCGTCGATGCGCACAATTCCGCCATCACCGAGGTGGTCGCCGACGTCCGTACCGTCACGCGGCAGTGGCGGTGATGCTGCGGTTTCAGAGCGGCGGTCAGAACGTGCCTCACAGCGCGAGGATCGCGGGCACGGTGAGCACCGCGACGTAGTAGCCCATGAACTGGACGCCGGCGTGCATGCCGATGAACCGGTTGAAGAGTCCCCCGACGAGGCCGACGGTGATCGTCACTCCGAGCGCCAGCAGACCGCCTTCGTAGAGGCAGATGACGCAGATGAGAGCCGCGAACCCAGCGATGATTGCCTCGTGGGAGACCGATCGCATCACCCAGGTCGCCGCTCGGTGAGCGTTCGTCATCACGAATGGGTAGGCGATGGCGACCGCGATGACCGCCGCGATCACGGAGAAGAGCGCGAACTGTCCGGTCGTGAGCAGGTCGTGGAGGTTGTTCGTCGTCCCTGCCTCGGTATCGAGTGTATAAACAGGAGGAGCGTTGAACAGCGGTCCTGCGGGACCGGCTGCCATCGGTGACAGGGGCAGGCCGATCGCGATGAGCGGGATGAGAGTCTCGGCGATATAGGTCGACTCTGTGGTTCCGTTGCGGACAGTGATGACGGTGGTGAGTCGTTCGTACCCGTTCTTGACCCGGCTTCCGACGATCTCGCCCATGAGCACAGCCATGGCCACGGGGGAGAAGACGAAGGTCGCGCTGGTGATCGCCGCTGAACCGCTGGTGTATGCCAGTTGCTTTCCGGTCAGCACCCTGAAGGGGTTCGGCATCCTCGATCCCCCTGCGGGCCGGACGTCGGGAGCAAGATTGAATTCCCGTTTGCCCGACTGCTGCATCGAGCGGCGTCCGGCGGGGGAGAGCGCAGCGAACAGGTCGAAGATGAGCGGCCCGGTGGCGATGCCGAGGAAGAACGAAGTGGTGAAGGTCGCTTCCTTCTGCTCCATGATGAAGGCCTGCAAGCCGACGATGAGCAGGACGAACGGGACGAGCCCCGCAACTGCAGCGAGCTTGCCCTTCGAGGTATAGGCGACGAGGACGGCCGCGGCGATGAAGATCCAGGGAGCGGCAGCGCCGATCGCCTCGGCGAAAGGGGTGAGTACGAGGGCGAACACGATCGACAGCGGAATGGCAATGGCAACTGAGACGACTCCTCCGGAGATCGCCTTCTGAAGTGCGATATGCGGGATTCCGAGAGACCTCAGCAGCTGCGCCTCACGCAGCATCGGCACTGCCGTGGTGTCACCGGGAATTCCGAGGAGAGTTGTCGGCACGGCGTGGGAGATGTGTTTGGCAATGATCGCGGCGAGGAAGAACGCGAGCACCCCGGCAGGAGGCACCCCGATGAGGATGACAAGCAGCGCCAGCGGTGCCACGATCGCCGTCTCGTCCGTGCCCGAGATCAGTCCGATTCCGGTGAAGAGCACCCCGGAGAGAAGCGCCATCCCGACGGCCCACAGTACTGGTTCGATGAGTTCCGCGGTCACTGGTGCCCACCCTTCTCGCGGATGCGCGCCTCATGGTTGTCGACGAGGGCGTCGAAGAGACCGAGGGCTCGGACTTCTGCCTGAACCGCCGGACCGAGGTCGCGGGGGTCGCCGAGATCCCCGTATTCCTCGACGACCTCGTCGATGATCTCCTGCCGGTTGCGGGTGTCGGCCGCCGAGGTGGTGATCACTCTCTTGGGTTTGAACAGAAATCCGGAGATCACGGCGCCGACGATGCAGCCGACGATGCCGACGAGGAGCGCATAGGAGTGACCCAGCGCTTCATCGTCTCCGGCAGCGAAGAGATGATCGGCGATGAGGTAGGCCGGGACTGCTGTCCCGACGGCTATGGCGATACCGCCGATGAGATGTCTGGGGTCGACGGTGTCATTCCACACCTCGAGCAATTGCGGCATCATTGCCTGCCTTCTGTCGGCCGACGGCTGTCGGGAACGTGAACGATGGAACTACCGGCCGAGGATGGCCGAGGATGTTGCGGATGGAAGCGGAATGCCGAGCTGCTCGCCCAGCCACTGGCTGATCGAAGCCACGGCCTCGTTGTCGACGCCGGTGGAGATGCCCAGCCCCTGAAGCATCCAGAGAAGATCCTCAGTGGCCAGGTTTCCGGAAGCTGTGCGGGCGAAGGGGCAGCCACCGATCCCTCCTGCCGATGCGTCGAACTGACTGACACCTGCTTGAAGCGCGGAATAGACATTCGCAAGCGCCTGGCCATAGGTGTTGTGGGTGTGCAGGGCGATCCGATCGATCGGAATCCCGGCGCCGACCAGGCTATCAAGAACAGCGGTCACATGACCGGGAGTCGCGGTGCCGATGGTATCGCCGAGCGAGATCGTCAGGCAGCCGGCATCGACGAGGCGACGCGCAGCCGTAGCGACGCGATCAGGATCGACCGCGCCTTCCCAGGGGTCCCCGAAGACCATCGACAGATAGCCGCGCACTCGCAGGCCCGCCACAGTCGCTGCGCGTGCCACCTCGAGGCTGCGATCGGTGGTGTGCTGAAGGGAACCGCCGAGGTTGGCCTGCGCGAACGATTCGGTGACGCTGATGAAGACCGAGGCATCCTTCGTTCCCGCCGCAACGGCATCATCGAGACCGCGCTGGTTTGGGATGAGGACGGGGAACGCGACTTCGGAGTCCAGGTCGAGCCCGGCGAGCACCGATCGGGTGTCGGCCATCTGGGGAACGGCCCGCGGAGAGACGAAGCTTCCGGCTTCGATGGTCTTCAGGCCGGCTCCGGAGAGCCGCCGAATCAGTTCGAGCCGTGTTGAGACAGGCAGTGTACGTGCTTGCGACTGCAGACCATCTCGAGCGCTGACTTCGCAGATACTGACTTCGGTCGGCAGGTTCGACGACGCGAACTGCTGTGGAAGCTGTGCCGTCATCGCGACACACCGGAGCGGAGTTCGTCGAGGATTGACTGGACCCTGTCGAACCGGAAGGCCCTCTCCTTGATCAGGCGGTCCACGATGATCGCTGTCTCCTCGGCGTTCGCTCCGGCAGAGGCCGCGAGGTTCTTCGCATGAAGTGACATGTGTCCGCGCTGCACGCCCTCGGTGGCGAGAACTCGCAGTGCCGCGAGGTTCTGCGCCAAGCCGGCGGCGACGATCATCTCGGCGAGATCCTGTGCGCTCGCCACTTCGCCGATCTGCAGTGCTGTGCGCGCGGCGGGATGGACCTTGGTGGCACCCCCGACAAGGCCGACCGGCATGGGCACCTCGAGGGTGCCGACCAGGTCGCCGTCGGCATTCCTCTCAAACGTCGAGAGGGAAGAGTAGCGGCCGTCTACGAGCGCATGGGAGTGCGCTCCGGCCTCGACCGCGCGGGTGTCGTTCCCGGTGGCGAGGACGACCGCGGAGATGCCGTTCATGATGCCCTTGTTGTGAGTGGCCGCTCGATAGGGATCGGCTGCGGCGAGTTCGTATGCGTGGAGGATGTTGTCGATGACCTCGTCTCCGCCGAGCAGATCCCTGTCGAAGACTGCCCGTGCCCGAGACAGTCGACGGTCCGCCTTGTTGGTGAGGATGCGCAGGAGCGCGTCACCTCCGGCGATCGCTGCCACGGTTCCGGAGACCGCCTCAGCCATCGTGTTGACCGCATTCGCCCCCATTGCGTCTCGAACATCGACGAGGAGGTGGACGAGAACATACGTCATCGTCCGTGCCTCGACGAGGCGGACCTCGATGCCCTTGACCCCGCCGCCGACCTCGACGAGCTTGGGATCCTGCGCATTGGCCAGGTCGATGATCTCTGCTTGGCGTTCGAGAACACGTGTGCGCGCGGCCTGCGGGTCCGCCACGTTGATGAGTTGGATCTGTGCCTGCATGACGGGCTCGGTCGAGCTTGTGAAGAAACCGCCGTGCGGACGTGCCATTCGTGCTGCGTTGCTGGCGGCGGCGATGACCGAGGCCTCTTCGGTTGCCATGGGTACGAGCACGTCGGTGCCGTTGATCGTGAAGTTGGTGGCTGCGCCGAGCGGAAGCGAGAACACGCCGAAGATGTTCTCGCTGAGGTTGGCGGCGTCTTCGGGACCGAAAGCGTCCGCATCGAGCTGGCTGAACAGTTCGGCGTCGAGCCCAGTCGAGGCTGCGACGGCTTTCCTGCGATCATCGACCGACATATTTCGGAAGTCGGCAATTCGGCTGTTCACTGCCATCGTGTATCTCCAGTCAGGTCGTCATTGGCCGACATCGCCTGTCGGTCGGAGTTCCTCCGCAGATATCAGTCAAACAATGCACGCGGGAATCTGCCATGTCTTTTTCGGATGTGAATATCGCTCAGCTATGGCTGTTCCAGACATGGAAGCTTAGGAAGATGACTTCAGCTTGTCCAGGCGGAGCGCGACCTGGAGGCGGAACGCCCGCTCCGGTGTCCTCCACTCCTGACCGAGCACGAGATCGGCTCTCTCAAGCCGTTGCTTGACGGTGTTGACATGCACTGACATCTGAATCGCGGTTCTGCGGATGTTCATCCCGGACTCGAAGTATTCCCGCAGCGTCGAGATCAGCTCGGCTGAATGGGTTCGGTCCCATCGGCGCAGCGGCTCGAGCATCCGTTGCATGAATCTCTCCGTCTGCTCCGGCGCGGTGCCGAACATTGCGGTGTAAGGCGCGAAATCTTCCGTGGGAAAGGTTCCTTCGCTGATGCCGAGGGAATTGAGGATGCGGATGCACGACCACATTTCGTCCTCGGCAGTGCGCAGCTGATTCCTGTCGTAATCGGTGTCGGAGATGATCACCAGCGAACTGTCGAGGGAGCCCGACTCTTCGAACAGAGTGTCCAGGGTGGGCCTGTCGCGGATCACGGCGCTGGGGAGGAGCACCGTGATCCCGGGGGATCGCTGCGTCATGAGAATGCGCGGCTCGACGCGGACTAGGCGAGCGGCGATGCGGTCATCGTTTTCGATGTCGCCCTGAATCGTCATGAGTCTCCAGGGTCCGGAGAGGCTGAAGCTGCCGGTTCGGGAACGGGCCTCGAGCTCACTGAGATCACGAGTGCCGGCAATGATGTCGACTGCGAGTTCTCCACGGACTCGGTTCTCGGCATCAGCCCGGGCTTGTTCGTTCATTCGGATGAGCGCTAGCGTCTGCGCCGCCTGGGCGACGATGTTCGCGTCGCCGTCCGCCGGTTCGTCGTTGAAACGCACGAACAGTGCGCTGTGCTGTCGGCGGTGAGACGCCACCGAGGCGACGTACATGTGCTGTGCACCAGCGACCTGTGCGCTTCGGCCAGTCGCCCGGCTGTGACTCAGTGCCGTTCGGACGTCAGCATCGTCCACCGTGATGCCGTCGAAGAACGCCTCATCGGCGGGGAATCTCGGAGAGCCCAGACGCCCGCTGTCGACGACGATCACGTCGGCCTCGAGTAATTCGGAGATAGCGTCGAGAACTGCGGGGACTCCTTGTCCCTGCAGGACGAGCTGCGTCAGCTGCTCCTCGACCTCGACGAGCCGTTGGAGGGTGCTGGCCTGCGCGGCTGCCGTCTCCTCGGCTTCCGCGGAGGCTTGGGCCGCCTCTGCGAGGTCTCCCATCAGCTGCGCCGTCTTCAGCACCACGGAAGCGTGGTCCGCGAGAGCCGACAGCAGGGTGATCTCGTCGGTAGTGAAGTCATGTGGGTAGCGGTTGGCCGCGAAGAGGGCGCCGAGGACTTCGCCGTCGACGACCATCGGCACTCCGAGGAGTGATTCCATGCGCTCGGCCTTCACCGCGGAGTCGACGCGTCTTTCGTGCGGCAGCCGGGTCAGATCGTAGTTCGACGTCCACTGTGCGGCGCGATCGCGCACGACCTGTCCTGCCAGTCCGACGCCGGGAGGCACACGCAGTTCTTTGAGATTCGCCGAGATCGCTCCGCGACTTGCCTGAACACGCAGGTCGTCGGTCTCCGGATAGTACTGGGAGAGGTAGGCGATATCGCATCCGATGAGTGTTCGGGCACGGTCGACGAGCTTCTGCAGCAGCTTCTCGGTGTCTCGCACACGGATGAGCTCTGAAGCGCTCTCCAAAAGAGCCGAACGCTCGCGATCTTTCTGCTTCCACCGGGTCATGGTCGCCGACAGATCGGAGAAGGATTCGATGAGGTCGTGGTGGTCCCCGAGACCACGGGATAGGGCCGCCCGGTCGAGATCTATCCCGCGGGAGAGAGCTCTGACGATTTCGGCCACGGCGGTGGCGGACACGGTCCCCGACTCATCATCGATCTCTGTCATGAGACCAGTGTCGCAGGGGCTCGGTGCCTCCGCCGCACCCGGCATCGGATGGGTGCTTCGCCTGAGCGGTCGTGGCCGTCAGCCGGCCGCAGGTGCTCCCGCGTGCTCGGGCTCGCGCACCACGGGCAGCTCGCACGTCGTCGGAGCGACCTGCCGGTAGACGGAGAGGAACGTGTCGAGGCGTTCGATCGCCTCGGTGAGCACCTCGACGGACGGCAGGGTGACGAGTCGGAAGTGGTCGGGCTTGGGCCAGTTGAAGGCCGTGCCGTGGGAGACGAGGATCTTCTGTTCGCGCAGCAGGTCGAGGGCGAACTGCTCGTCGTCGGTGATGCCGAACTTCTCGACATCGAGCTTTGCGAACATGTACAGCGCACCGTCAGCCCGGTGGGCCGAGACACCGTCGATCGAGTTGAGCCCCTCGTAGGCGACCTGCATCTGCGCGCCGAGGCGGCCGGTCGGCAGAACGAGGTCGTCGATCGACTGCTTCCCGCCCAGGGCCGCTTGGATTGCGTGCTGGGCCGGAACGTTCGAGCACATGCGCATATTCGCGAGCAGCTTGATGCCCTCGAGGTAGCTGTGCGCCTCTTCCAGCGGTCCGGTGATCGCCAGCCAGCCGGAACGGTAGCCGGCGACCCGGTAGGCCTTCGACAGTCCGGAGAAGGTCAGGCACAGAACGTCGTCGCCGGTGAGAGTGGCCATGTTGACGAGTTCGACGCCGTTGTAGGTGATCTTCTCGTAGATCTCGTCGGAGAAGACGATGAGACCGTGACGGCGGGCGATGTCGGCGATCTTCTGCAGCGTCTCCTTCGAGTACACCGCACCGGTCGGGTTGTTCGGGTTGATGACGACGATTCCGCGGGTGCGTTCGGTGATCCGGGATTCGAGGTCGTCCAGGTCCGGCTGCCAGGCGTCTTCTTCCGCGCAGCGGTAGTGGACGGGGGTGCCGCCGGACAGCGCCACCGAGGCGGTCCACAACGGGTAGTCGGGTCCGGGCACGAGGATCTCGTCCCCCGGGTTGCACAGGGCCTGCAGACTGAGGGTGATGAGCTCGCTGACTCCGTTGCCGAGGAAGACCTCGTCGGTGCCGAGATTGTGGATGCCGCGGGTCTCGTAGTACTGGACGACGGCGCGGCGGGCGGAGAGGATTCCCCGCGAGTCGGAGTAGCCCTGCGTCACGGGCAGGTTCGCGGCGATGTCCTGGACGATCGCCTCGGGGGCTTCGAATCCGAAGGGGGCAGGGTTGCCGATGTTGAGCTTGAGGATCGTGTGCCCGGCGGCTTCCATCGCCTGGGCCTCTTCGAGGACGGGTCCTCGAATGTCATAGAGGACATTGGCCAACTTCGACGACTGCCTGAACATGTGAATCGAAAAACCTTTCATACGACTGCTGCTACATCCACGCTAGGACCCCCGCCGAGGTGGTTCTGACCAAACAGAGGCCCGTTTCCCAGACCTTTGCTCGGTTCGGAGGACCGTTGTGCAGACCTTTTGCAACTGGGTCTCACGATACTCTGGGGAGCATGGCGGATGTGAAGCCGGGGCCCCGTCGAAGGGGGCGCCCCCGTAAGGAAAACGGCAGTGAGGCGCGGACAGCGATCACCGATGCCGCTTCGGCCGAGTTCGCTGAGAAGGGCTATGACAAGGCGTCGATCCGTGGAATCGCCCGTCGCGCCCAGGTCGACTCCGCACTCGTCCACCACTATTTCGAGTCCAAGGCCGGCCTTTTCGCGGAAGTCGTTAAGCTTCCCGTGCGGCCGGACCGCATCATCCGCTCGGCCTTGGACGTCTCGGTCGACCGCCTCGGCGAGTCTCTCGTGCACACGGTGCTCAGCGCCTGGGAGCAGACAAGCGTGAAGTCGATCGGGGTGACCGTTCTGCGTTCTGCGGTGAGCGATTCGGCAGCCGGCCGACTGATCAGACAATTTCTCCTGCGCGAGCTCAAAGGAGCAGTGGCGGGAAGGATCGCGGACGGAGGCGTCGACCGCGCCGAAGCAGATTTGCGGGCCACGCTCGTCCTCACGCAGATGGCGGGTGCGCTCATGTTTCGCCATGTCCTCGAACTCGAACCGCTGGCATCGATGCCTGTCGACGATCTCACTGCGCGCCTGGCGCCGGCGGTGCAGGGCCATCTCGATGGCGTCGGCGACTCGATGTGAGCCCGAATGGCGGCCGTGCAGGCACCGCTCATCGGCGGCAGGGCGGCGGTCATGAAATCTCTCCGTGAGAACCCTTGACCGGAGCATTCTCGGATGTCATATTCAGCACATGATGAATAAGTCGGTGGAAGCACGAGGGCTGACAATTCGGAGGGGACGTGCCACCGTAATCGACTCACTGGATCTGGATGTGCCCAGGGGCGCGATCGTCGGTCTGCTGGGTCCAAGCGGCAGCGGGAAGACGACGCTGATGCGGGCCGTCGTCGGAGTGCAGATCGTCGCGGGTGGACGTGTGCAGGTGCTCGGCCGGCCTGCCGGTTCGGCGAATCTGCGGCATCGGGTCGGCTATATGACCCAGTCGGCGAGCATCTACGAGGACCTCAGTGTACGGGCGAACCTGCGCTACTTCGCACGGGTGCAGGGAGCTCCGAAGTCCGATGTCGACCGGGTGCTCGAACGCACGGACCTCACCGGGCAGGCCGACCAGCTGGCCCGGACGCTCTCTGGCGGTCAGGCCAACCGGGTGTCCCTCGCCGCGGCAATGCTCGGTTCTCCGGACCTGCTGGTCCTCGATGAGCCGACGGTGGGACTCGATCCAGTGCTGCGCAATGATCTGTGGGATCTCTTCCGGGGGCTCGCCGAGGAGGGGACCACGCTGCTCGTCTCGAGCCACGTCATGGATGAGGCCACACGCTGTGACCGGCTGCTGCTCATGCGGGAGGGCACGATCATCGCGGACACGACACCGCACGATCTGCTCGCCGGCACGGGGGCCGCCTCGGCGGAGGAGGCGTTCCTCGACATCATCGAGAAGGACACGGCCGGTGAAGGACCTGCCGGGCACGGACGCCGGCCGGGGACCCATCTGCTCTCCCGGAACGCGAACGGCAACGGTCGACCAAGCCACGATCGGCGGGGCCGCGGGACGAAGAAGGGAGGTCGGCGATGAACCCGATGCGCACCCTGGCCACGACGGGGCGTGTGCTCACCCAGATCCGCAACGATCCGCGCACGATCGCCCTGCTGCTCATCGTGCCCAGCCTGTTGATCGGCCTGGTGGCGTGGATCTTCGACGAGACCGAGGTGTTCGCCGACATCGGTCCGGCAATGCTCGCGCTCTTCCCGTTCATCGTCATGTTCCTCGTCACGAGCATCGCGACCCTGCGCGAACGTCGGAGCGGAACGCTGGAGCGGTTGCTGTCGATGCCGCTGGGCCGCGGCGATTTCATCCTCGGATACACCCTGGCATTCGGGCTGCTCGCCGTCATTCAGACGACTGTGGCCGTCTGCTATGCGACTCTGGTGTGCGGTCTGGAGATCGAGGGTTCGGTCGGGCTGCTCTTCGTCGTCGCGATTGCCGACGCCCTGCTCGGCACGGCGCTGGGCCTGCTGGCCAGCGCCTTCGCCCGCACGGAGTTCCAGGTCGTGCAGTTCATGCCTGTGTTCGTGTTCCCGCAGATCCTGCTCGGAGGAATCTTCTTGCCCCGTGATCAGCTGCCGGATGTGCTCGAGGTGATCGGCGACTGGCTGCCGCTCTCTCACGCGATCGATGCGCTGGATGCCGTGTCGACCGGCAGCGAGGATGACGCCTATATCTGGCTGCGGGTGCTCTTCATCGCCTGCTGGATCGTCGGAGCCATCATCGTCGGCTCGCTGACTCTGCGGCGTCGGACGCCGTGAGGCGTGGCGACAGCGCGGAAAGTTGCGAGCAGGGTCGTCAGTTCTTTCCGGACCCTATGGGTTCGGTGCGATCGGTGAGCGCGTACGGCCGACGGCCGCGACCGCGGACGAAGGCGAAATAGCACAGCCACAGCGCGACGACCCACAGCAGACCGACCCACAGAGCCGGTCGTGAGTCGGGGACTATGCCGACCATGACGACGACGAAGACGATGAACGCGACGGTGATCCACGATCCCACCGGCCACAGCGGCATGGGGAATTCGCTGGGAAGGCGAGCCTCCTCGGCGATCGCCTTCTTCATCCGGATATGGGAAGCGAGGATGATCAGCCACACGAGCACCGTGGCGAAGGTGGCCAGCGCTCCGAGGAGGAACAGGGCCTGATCAGGGTAGAGGTAGTTGAGGACGACGCCTGCGAGTAGCGCGACGATCATCGTGACCACGGTCATCACGGGCACGCCGCCCGGTGAGGTGCGGGCGAAGGACCGCGGAGCCTGCCCCTGTTCGGCGAGGCCGTGGAGCATCCTGCCGGCGCCGAAGATGTCGGCGTTGATGGCCGACAGGGCCGCCGTGATGAGGACGACCTGGAGGATGGCGGCCGCTGCACTGAAGCCGACGGAGTCGAAGATCGCGACGAAGGGGCTGATCTCGGAGGTGATCTGGTTCCACGGCAGGATGCACATGATCACGCCGAGGGTGAGGACGTAGAAGAGGAGGATGCGCACCGGCACCGAGTTGATGGCGGCCGGCAGCACCTGCTTCGGATTCTGCGCCTCTCCCGCTGTGACGCCGATGATCTCGATGCCGCCGAAGGCGAACATCACGATGGTGAACGATGAGAGCAGACCCCAGAATCCGTTGGGGAAGAAGCCGCCGTGGTCGAACAGAGCCTGCGGGCCCATCTGGTCGTGGTCGGCGATGCCGAAGCCGAAGATGATGATGGCTACTCCGGCGGCGATGAGGGCGATGATCGCAACGATCTTGATGAGTGCGAACCAGAATTCGAGTTCACCGAAGACCTTGACGCCGATCATGTTGATCGCGGCGATGAAGAAGACGACGGCGAGCACCCAGATCCAGCGGGGGACGCCCGGGAACCAGAAGCCCATGTACACGCCGATTGCGGTGGCGTCGAAGACGGCGACGAGAACCATCTCGAAGGCGAAGGTCCAGCCGACGAGGAAGCCTGCGAAGGGGTGGATGTAGCGGGAGGCATACTGGCCGAAGGAGCCGGAGACGGGGTGGCGGACGACGAGTTCGCCAAGGGCGCGCATGACCATGAAGACGGCGGCACCGCCGATGATATAAGCGAGCAGCACTGCCGGTCCTGCGGCTTGGATCGACTCCGAAGATCCCATGAAGAGGCCGGTGCCGATGGCGGAACCGAGGGCCATGAAGCGAATGTGTCGGGCGGTCAGGCCTCTTTTCAGGCCGGCGTTCTCTTCATGTCCGTCAGCGTTTGCGTCGCTGGGGAGCGCCTCGTTGCGGTCCTTGTCGGCTGGAGCCATCGGTGTCTGCTGTCCTCTTCTCTCGACTGACCGTGGCTGCGTGCCCATGTGATCGGCGGACCCGGCTCCACGGCCACCTCAGATTCTCACACCGAGGCGGCGGGCGAATACGGAAGCTGGCACAAAGAGTCCGAGATCTCAGAAAATCGGGTCGGACCGGCGTCTGGAACGGAACAGTCAGGCTGTCTGCCGATCGCTGGAGAGCATCCCGAAGATGAGGGTGTCGGTCCATTCGCCTTTCGACCACCAGTCCTTGCGCAGGTGCGCTTCCTCCCGCATCCCGATCCTGCGAGCCAGATTCGCCGAGGCGGTGTTCCGGGAATCCATCTGCGCGAACACCCGGTGGAGGCCGTAGTGGTCGAAGGCGACATTGAGGACCGCGATGGCCGCCTCGGTGGCGAACCCGTGGCCACTGGCGGCCGGATCGAGGATCCAGCCGATCTCGGCCTTCTGCTCACTGTCGTTGTCGAGCCAGATAGCGATGTCGCCGATGACGTGCGAACCGTCAAGAGAATCGAGACCGTCGGCCGTCTCGATGACCAGGGCCAGGGCACGGGATTCGGTCTCGAGCCCCGTGCGCTGCATGCGTTCTGAGACCTTGGTCCGGGCCACCTCGGCGGTCCAGGGATCTTCGAGGAGGAACTGGGAGACGTCCTCGCGGGAGAATATCCGCAGCTGATCCTCGGCGTCGGATTCGACATAGGTGCGCAGCCGCAGTCGGTCGGTGGTCAGCGGAAGTTCGATGGGTTCCATGGGCCCACTCTGCCAGGTCGACCTGAGGAGACGACGAACGATGCCGGACGCTTCGCTGGGAAGAGTCCGGCACCGTTCGCGGTCGGGCTGTGGTCGGGCTGGTGTCAGGCGGGGAGGATTCCGCGGCGCTTGGCCATGCGGATCAGAGCCGATCCGCCGATGATCGCGGCCACGCCGAAGAAGATCGCGGCACCAATCTCGACTCCGGTGCGCGGCAGGGTTCCGCCGCCACCTCCGGCCAGTCCCGGACCTTCGTCTCCTCCGCCGGTCGAGGCATTGCCTTCGCCGCCTTCGGAGCCGCCATTGGCACCGGCGCCGCCGCCAGCGGAATCGGAGGAGCCGTTGGCGTCCTCGGATGCGTTCGAGTCTTCGGTACCTGCCGCACCGTCAGTGCCACCGGCATCGGACGATCCCGCGGCATCGTCGGAACCGGCCGAGTCGTCGGAACCGGCCGAGTCGTCATTGCTGTTCGCGTCGTCGCCCGGGTCGCCGGGCACTTCGGCGTCGGGGTCGAGTCCCAGACCGTCGGCGATCGTATAGTGCATGTCGGTCTGGTCGGTCAGCCCGACGACATTGGCCGCGCCCGGTCCGTAGGCCGCGATACGCAGCTGCGTGCCGGTGTGGCCCTGTGACTCCTCTTCGTCAGCGGTCGCGTAATTCATCGTCATCTCCGAGCCGTCGGCGGTGGTCAGGGTCCGGGTGAGACCCGGGGTGTCCGAACCGGCACTGACGATCTGGCTGGTGTGAGCGTGATCGGCGGTGGTGATGACGAGAGTTTCGCCGTCTTCCTTCGCAAAGTCGAGGGCGGCCTTGACCGCCTCGTCGAGGTCGACGGTCTCACCGATCTGACCGCACGGGTTGGCCGCGTGATCCTGCTTGTCGATGCTCGCCCCCTCGACCTGGAGGAAGAAGCCCTTGTCATTGTCGAGCAGATCGACAGCCTTGTTCGTCAGCTGGTCGAGCTTCGGCACGTCCGAGGTGCGCTCCGGGTTGTTCTTGCACTTCACGGCCGGTTCGGTGCCACCTCCGTGCGTGGCCTTCGGTCCCTCCCAGCGAACGGGGAAATTGCCCTCTGTGAAGAGACCGAGCACCGGTGCATCCTGGTTCGCCTCGGTGACGGAGTCGAGTGAGTCGGAGTCGTCGACGAGCTGGTAGCCGCGTTCCTCCGCCTGCTCACGCAGCGTCTTGTCCTTCCAATCGCCGGCGGTGGCCTTCTGCTCGAAGGACGCCGAACCGCCGCCGAGGGTGACATCGGCACGAGCATTGAGGATCTGCTCGCTGATCGAGCCGAGACCGCCGTTTTCCAGAGTCTCGCCCGCGCAGTCCTTGGCAGTCTCCTCGGGGCCGTAGCAGCCGCGCTGGCTGATGTGGGCGAGCTGCGCGGCCGGAGTCGCGTCCTGGATCTCCGCGGTCGAGACGTCGCCGGTCTTCATGCCCTTGGCGCGGGCCATCTCGATGAGAGTCTTGTGCGGTTTGCCTGTCCGGTCGACGCCGAGAGCGCCGTTGTAGGTCTTCGTGCCTGATGACCACCCGGTGGCGCTGGCCGCGGAGTCAGTGACATAGTCCGGCTTGCCGGAGTCTCTGTCCACCGCGTAGGTCGTGTACTGCCCGGTCAGCGGCAGTTCGTCGAGGCCGTCGAAGCGACCATGGGCGCCCTTCGCATAGTTGCGGGCGGCGGTGATCTCCGAATCGCCCATGCCGTCGCCGATGAGGAGGATGACGTTCTTCGCGCCGGAGTCCTCGACCGCGTCGCGGATGGCGTCGGTGTTGTCGCCGTCGAGTTGGCGGGCTCCGCCGGGTTCGTCGATTCCTGCCGCCGAGGCGGGACTTGCGAATCCGAAGAGTGCGAGGCTGAGCGCGCCGGTTGCCGCGGCGAGTCGCAGGGTTGTCCTGGCCATGTGCAGTCCTTTCGTTGAGGTGCACAGGCGCTCACCGAAGAGGAGGCGTCGTAACGATTCGAGCGGTGCCGGAGGCAGGGCTCGGACGAGTGCGTGAGCGTCGTGTGCGAGCAGACGGCCTCCAACCTACTCAGCATTCACACAAGGCGAGTGGAGGGAACGTGAAGCCTGAGTTAACTCGCAGTTCGGTCTCTGCGTCTCCGCATTAGTTCTGCGAACCGATGACAAATGGCACCCCCGCCTCGGTGACAAATGGCATCTGTACACACCTGCTCCGATTTCTAGTCTGTGGACATGACTTCACAGACAGCGACTCACACAGCCCCTCCGACCCGGACATCCGCCGCGACCCCTGCAGCTGTCAGCCTGAACCGCCTGACCAAGAGCTTCGGCGAATTGACAGCCGTCGACGGCCTCAACCTCGACATTCGCCCCGGCGAAGTCGTCGCCTTCCTCGGACCCAACGGGGCTGGTAAGACAACGACGATCGACATGCTCCTCGGACTCAGCCGACCAGATGACGGCTCTGTCGAGATCTTCGGGATGCCGCCTCGGCGAGCGGTCGCGCTCGGGCTCGTCAGTTCGGTGATGCAGACCGGTGGACTGCTCGATGACCTCACCGTCCGCGAAACCGTCGACTACACCTCGGCGATCTTCGCCTCCTCCCTCGACACGGACCTCGTCCTCGAACGCGCCGGGATCACCGACATCGCCGATTCGGTGGTGAAGAAATGCTCCGGCGGGCAGAAGCAGCGCCTGCGCTTCGCCATGGCCCTGCTGCCGGACCCCGCCCTCATCGTCCTCGACGAACCGACCACCGGAATGGACGTCACCGGCCGCCGCGACTTCTGGCACCAGATGCGCGCCGACGCACTGACCGGCAAGACAATCCTCTTCGCCACCCACTACCTCGAAGAGGCCGATGAATTCGCCGACCGCGTCGTCCTCGTCGCAGACGGCCGGGTCGTCGCCGACGGACCCGCCCACGAGATCCGCGGCATGACCGCCGCGAAGACCGTGAGCGCAACCCTGCCGATGACCGACGACACCACCGAATCGGGCGTCAATGACCTGCTCGACCGCCTCGGCGGATTGGCCGGTGTCGAATCCATCGACGTCGCTGCCAAACGTCTGAAGATGCGCACCACAGACTCGGATGCAGCCGCGAAGATGCTCTTCGAGAACGCGTGCACCGACCTCGAGATCACCTCCCATTCGCTTGAAGACGCCTTCATCAGCCTTACCTCGAAAGGAGCCTGAAATGTCCGTTCGCCCCGACACCGCTGCCCACCCCGAATCCGCAGCCCACACTGACTCGCTCACTGACACCGAAACCCGCACCGCCGCCTCGGCGACGTTCCTCACCTCGCTGGAGAACCGACGGGTGCCCCGCCTCGGCGGATTCTCAGTCACCCTGCTGCGCCTCGAACTGCTGCGGAAGCTGCGCAACCGGCGCACATTGATCTTCACGATGATCATGCCCGCGGTCTTCTACCTCATCTTCGGCCTGACGAACAAGGGCGAGATGCTCGGCAGCACGGACGCCGCGCTCTACATCTCGGTCTCCTTGGCCACGTATGGGGCGATGATCGCTACGACCACGGGTGGTGCGCAGGTCGCCATCGAACGCGCGCTCGGGTGGAGCCGGCAGCTCGCACTGACGCCGTTGCATCCGGCGGCCTACATCCTCATCAAAGTGATCGTGTCCATGGCTCTCGGCGCGGTGTCCGTCATCGTCGTCTTCGTCCTTGCCGCCGTCACCGGTGTCCACGCACCACTGGGCACACTCATCGCCTCCGGTCTCCTCGTCATCCTCGCCTCCGGTGTCTTCGCCGCTTTCGGTGTCATGCTCGGATACCTGTTGCCGGCCGAAAACGCGATCCAGGTGGCCAGCATGGTCCTCGGCATCCTCTCGCTCATCGGCGGACTCTTCGTTCCACTCGAGATCTGGCCCGACACCCTGCAGACGATCGCCCGCTTCACCCCGGCGTACGGGGTCGGCGAAATCGCCCGCGCACCGCTTGGCGGGGGTTACGATCATTGGGCGATCGTCAGCGCGATCGTGTGGCTGGGGATCTTCGTGGCAGGTTCGGCCTGGGCCCTGCGCCGAGATACCGCACGAGTGTGAGGCCAATGGTCGCGAACGGGCCACGACACCGCATAAGTGAACGACGCGAACACGACGACCAGCATGACGGCCAGCGCACAGTGACCGAGGAAGGACCACAGTGACCACGCACGACACCTCCGGCGAGGCGAGGGCAGAGTCCTCGCCCGTCGGGCTGCGTTCGCTCAACTTCATGAGTTGGTTCTTTCCGTTCTTCTGGCTCGTCTTTCTCGTCTATCCCCTGAGCGCATCGTTCCAGCTCGGCGGAGCACAGCGGATCTGGGGCGTGAGCCTCACCGCCGCATTCGCCGTCATCTTCTACGGCGGAATGATCGCCGGCGGGGTCGGTCTCGGCACCTTCGCCCGCACGATGCGCGATCCCCACGCCCGCCGTACCCGCCGGGCGCTCATCATCGTCAATGCTTCGATCATTGCAATGATCGTCATCACTGCGGTGGCCGTTCCCATCGTCGGTGAGCAGGCGCTGGCATTCCTCGCCTATATCTCCGTCCTCTCCGTCGTCTCGATTCGGCGGGTGATACCTGGCCTCATCATTGCGGCATCGACGCTCATCGTCGCCGAGGCGGCCCAACGTCTCGTCCCCGGATGGACTCACGATTGGTCGTCCACCTTCGGGATCTCGATCTCCGGGTTCGCCATGGTCATGGCGCTCATGGCCGGCGACCGAGCCCGCGCGGCACGGGCGGCAGAAGAGGAGAACCGGCGACTCGAGCGGGAGGCCGAACGCTTGCGCGTGTCCCAAGTCGTTCATGATGTGCTCGGACATTCGCTCACCGTCATCGCGCTCAAGGCGCAGCTGGCGGCGAAGCTCGAAGCGGCCGGCTCGCCTGATGCGGCTCGGCATATCGCCGAGATCGAAGAACTCGCCCGTGGTGCGCTGGCCGATGTCCGGACCACAGTGCAGGGGACACGGACGATCTCCCTGGCCGAGGAGCTCGTCGAGGCGACTCGTGCGCTGCGCGCCGCCGACATCACGGTCGAGGCTCCTACCTCGGTCGATGTCGTCGACCCACGGCTGCGAGAACTCTTCGCCTGGAGTCTGCGTGAAGGCAGTACGAACATCCTCCGGCATGCCCGAGCCCGACGGGCCACCATCGTTCTCGAGAGGAATCGATTGACCATCAGCAACGACAACGGTCGCCGCGATGACCCCGCGCACCCGGTCACGGAGCTCAACCTCGGCGAGGTGGGTGCCGGATCGGGACTGCAGGGACTGCGGAGTCGGGCACGCGCACTCGGTGGGAGTCTGCGAACGCAGCAGACCGACGAAAGTTTCGAACTCATCGTCGAAGGAGCGGATGCGGACCTCGCGCGTCCCCGCGGGGACGCAGGTGGCGGCGAACTCGACGCGGGCGATGGACTAGGCGCAGAGAGGGGTGGGGCCGGTGACGACGCTGCTCATCGCTGACGATCAGACCATGGTCCGTGAGGCGCTCGCTGCCCTGCTCGGCATGGAATCCGACTTCGAGGTCGTCGCCCAGTGTGCCCGCGGCTCCGAGGTCGTGCCGGCGATCACCGCGACGCGGCCGGATGTGGCGCTGCTCGATGTGGACATGCCCGAACCCGATGGGCTTTCAGTCGCTGCCACGCTCAAGGACAAGTTTCCCGAGGTCAAGGTCATCATCGTCACGACCTACGGGCGGCCCGGTTGGGTCAAACGTGCCCTGGACGCCGGGGTCAGCGGGTTCATGGTCAAGGACGCTCCGGTCGATCACCTCGCCGAGGGGATCCGCCGGGTCATGGCCGGGATGTCGGTCATCGACCCCGAACTCGTCGTCGAATCGACGATGCACGGGGCGTCACCGCTGACCGCGCGGGAGACCGATGTTCTGCGCGCGGCCGCGGACGGGGCGAGCGTCGACGAGGTGGCCGCTCAGCTCTATCTGTCTGCCGGCACCGTGCGGAATCGACTGTCCTCGGCGATCGGGAAGACGAACGCCCGCAACCGTGCCGATGCCGCGCGGATCGCCGCGGAGAACGGTTGGCTGTAGCGCTCAGCCAGTCAGGCTGTCACCGCCGCAGCGCCTGTCCCCAGGTCAGCTTCGGTCCCGACTTCAGGATCGAGCGTTCGAAGATCCGCGTGGCCAGCAGCAGCGCGAGCAGCGTGGTGACGATGAGGATGAACAGGGACACCAGCGGCTCCCACCATTCGATGGTGCCGAGGAAGACTCGCATCGGCACTGCCACCGCCGCGGAGAACGGAATGTAGGACAGCACCGCCATGACCGTTTCGTTCGACGAGAAGATGATGACGCCCATGTAGGGGAGGAATATGAGCATCATGATCGGCGTGCTCGTCGACGGCAGGTCCTCGGTGCGAGAGACCATCGATGCCGCGGCCGCGTAGAGGGCGGCGACCATGACGAAGCCGACGATGAAGAGCGGGACGAACCAGGCGATCGGTTCGGCGACCTTGCCCAGCACCAGGTCGTTTCCGCTGATGGCAGCGCCCGCGAGGACCGCAATCGCGGTGAGTCCGATCTGTGCGAAAGCGAGGATCGTGCACGCGATGACCTTGCCGAACATGAGCACCCGCGCCGAGGTGGACGCGAGCAGGATCTCCACGATCCGCGACTGCTTCTCCTCCACCACTGACGAAGCGATCGTGTTCCCGAACGTCATCGCCGCCATGAAGAACACCAGGCCGAGGCCGAGCCCGATGAAGTAGGTGAGCGCTGGGTCGGGGGCGTCGGGATCGAGGAGTTCGACCTCGGGGGTGAGGCTGAGTGCCCCGATGAGTGATTCCGGCGCCGAGCGCAGGGACATCACTGCGACCCCGGTCGGCGAATCCTGGGATTCGACGACGGCGGATTCGACCTCCTCGGAGGTGATCAGGGCTTTTGCCTCGTCGACGTCAGCGACTTCGACGGTCTCGATATTGTCGATTCCCTCGACGGCTTTCGCCCCCGCCGAGGTGACCGCCACCTTGTCCGTGGAGGAGAACAAAGAGGGGAGCGCCCCGGAGACCCCGACGAGGACGCCGAAGAGGACGATGCTCAGGATCGTCGAAACCATGAACGCCTTCGACTTGATTCGCACCATGATCTCGCGTTCGATGACGAGCCCGATCGCGGTGGTGAATCCGGCTCGGTTCGTGCTGACTGGAGCCTTGCGGGTGCTGTCGGCTGCGGTGGTCGTATCGGTGGTGCTCATGCCTGCGTGACCTCCTGGAAGAGACGGTTGAGGGCGACTTCATGCGGAGCGAAGGACGACACCGATGAGACGGTGAGCGCTTTGCGCAGAACCGCCTCGGCAGTATCGGCGTTCGGGGCTGTGAACCGGGCCCAATTTCCGTCGAGTTCGACGACGGAGATATCGGGCAGACCACGCACCCAGCCGAGGTCCGCATCCGTCTGCAGCGTCCACTCGGGCAGGCTGCGCTGCCGGCGCAGTTCCGCGGTGGTGCCAGCTGCGACGAGGCGGCCGTCATTGATGATGACGAGGTCGTCGACGAGACGTTCGACGAGGTCGAGCTGGTGACTGGAGAAGAGGACCGGAGCGCCGGAGGAGGCAAAGTCGGTGAGGACGCCCAGGGTGCGTTCGACGGCTACGGGGTCGAGGCCGGAGAACGGTTCGTCGAGGACGAGTGCCTGCGGGTCGTGAATGAGAGCCGCGGCGATCTGTACCTTCTGCTGATTGCCGAGGCTGACTGATTCGAGGGTGTCGGTGGGCTCGCCCTTGAGCTCGAGCTGTTCGAGGAGGTCGAGCCCGCGCTTCTTCGCCGCATGGCGGGTGAAACCGTGGAAACGGGCGAGGTAGACCAGCTGATCGATAATCGGCATCTTGGGGTAGAGGCCGCGTTCCTCGGGCATGTAGCCGATCGCGCTGCGGTGGCCGGCGGTGATAGGGGTGCCGTCGACGAGGATGCGCCCGGAATCGGCGGCAAGGACGCCGAGGATGATCCGCATGGTCGTGGTCTTGCCGGAGCCGTTCGAACCGACGAAGCCTGTCATCCGGCCGTCGCCGATGTCGAAGCTGAGGTCGTGCAGCACCTGCTTGTCTCCGAAGCTGCGGTTGATGTTCTCCAAGGTGATCATGCTTCAACGCTATGCGGAGACCGGCCTGAGCGGATCAGTCTTGAGGGTGAATTCGGTACCCTGCGTGAGGGGGATCGCGGCTCTTCGCGATCGAGGGTGCAAGCGGGGTCGGTCGGCGCTTGCGAGGACTCCGAATATCCCCTGTTGCGTGGTTCGGTACGCGAGTATCATTCAGCCCATGACGAGACCGAGTGAGATCCTCGGCAGCGTAGTCGCCGCCAGCGAGCGCGAGCAGCTTGAGACGTTCCTGGATTATCTGCGCGACGCCGTCGTGCGCAAAGTCAGCGGCCTGTCGGAGGAGGATGCTCGGCGCAGCCCAGTGCCGAGCGGCACCAGCCTCGGCGGCTTGATCAAACACCTGCGTTGGGTGGAGTTGGGAGCGTTCGCTGAGCAGATCGGGCAGATCCCCGCCGCGGAACTGCCTACACCGCCGTGGACCGACGCAGACCAGGAGGCCGACCTGCGGCTGGAGCCGGACGAGAAGCTGCACGATGTCATCGGTGCCTACCTGGAGGAGTGCGACCGCTCCCGAGAGATCGCCGCCCAGCACAGCCTCGACTACGTACCGCCGGGCGGAAAGTTGACGTTGCGGTGGGTGTACCTGCACGTGATCCTGGAGACCAGCCGGCACGCGGGACACGCGGACATCGTGCGCGAGATGATCGACCGCAGCGTCGGCGACTGACTGCTCTTTGCGAGTCATCAGCCCGTGTTCCGGTGGCCGGGCAGATGCTTCAGTAATTGAAAGTCGAACTACTGAGTAGTCGAAACCGAAACTACTCAGGTGGCCTCGGACTACCTGTCTATTGCTGAAGAGCGGGGTCTGAGCAATGTAGTTGAGTCTGCAATTCCATAGCTTGGAGGGGTTCGACCAGCTCCTCTCTGCCCATCCCCGAACTTGATCGCACTTAGTCGTGCGCGGTCAGGGATTCGAAGCGAGCTGAACATCTTGCTCGACTTCGAAATGAGGAATGTATGACCCTGTTAGGTCTGCGCGTGCGCGCCTGGTGGGCTGCACTCACAGCTGTGCTCATGGTTGCTGCCGGCGGCGCCATTGTGCTGCCGGCCGCCCCGGCCCAGGCGGCACCCGTTTCGATCACCTGCGAGCCGGGCGTCGTCTATTCGGTGTCACAGGCGGGGCAGATGCGTGAAATCTCTGGCGGATCGCCAAAGAATGTTGGCGATGCTGCAAGTGGCGTCAGCAACTTCAACGGACTGGGCATTGGAACGGACGGTTCTGCAGTCTATGCCTATGAGCGCAACTTCAACTGGTTGGGTTCGGAAACGGGCCTTACCGTCTACAGGTTCAACTCGAGCACGGGCAAGTGGGCGTCAACGGGCAAATCAGTGACCGTAAGCGGAATCGGTTTCATCGGCGGGGCGGTTGATCTCTCCACTGGACGGTACTACTTCGGCGGCTACACCAGCAGCGGCACGTCATTCAGGCTCTATGTCTACGACGCCTCGACCAATGCCATCACCTACAAAGGCACCATCGATACGAGTGCCGACTCCGGTGGCGCGGCCAACGGTGACATCGCCTTCGATACCAACGGAAACCTCTTCATCGTCAGGGGATCTGGAACCACAACAACCGTCTTCTCAGTGACTTCGGCCAACTTGGCGAAGGCAAACGGCGGCACCATCTCCTCGTCGAAGTCCGCGGGCTTCACGACGAACTCCAATGTCAATGGCGTGTCCTTCGACGCCGCCGGCAAGGCGTATCTCGGTACCGGCGACACCATCACGAGCTACGACATGCCCAACTGGTCGAACAAACAGTCGTTTGCCAGCGGATCTTGGTCGAGCACCGACCTCGCGTCGTGCTCCTCGCCGGCGACCATCACTGTTCAGAAGGACGTGCAGGGCGGGCGTGCGAAATCGAGCGATCAGTTCGGTCTCTCCCTTAAGCAGGGCAGCACGGAACTCGGTGCCACCACAACCACTGGGACTCAGACCGGGATCCAGGACGAGATCGTCGGACCACTGCCCGCCAAGCGCGGCGCCGAGATTGTCTTCTCCGAATCCGCTGCCACAGGTGCCGACCTGGGCAACTACGCCAGCACCTACTCGTGCGCCGTCGACGGCAAGGCACTTTCGGGTTCCTCCGGTACCGGAACCTCGGGCACGGTGACCATTCCCACCACCGGTGACGCCGTGGTCTGCACGATTACCAATGCTCCGCTGACTGCCAACGTCTCCATCCACAAGGACGTCGTCGACGAGAACGGTGAGAACAAGAAGCCGGGCAAGGACTGGACAGTTGGCGCGAAAGCGACGGCCACAACCGACTCGGTGACCTCGGCCCCGACGGCAGCCACGCAGAAGACCGACGCGAACGGCAATGCGAAATGGGGGCTGAAGTTCTCGAAGACCACCGGCCGGGCTACCGTGGCGATCTCGGAGACCCAGCAGGACGGGTTTGAGTTCAAGAGCGGCAGCTGCGACATCACTCGAATCGACGGGTCCAAGACCACGACGAAGCTCACGAGCGAGAAGAGCACCGACCTCACGGGAATCAAGCCCGGCGACAACGTCGACTGCACCTACCTCAACAAGGTCAGCGACACCGCACTGACCCTAGTGAAGAAGGTCGACAACAAGGCCGCCGCCGGCACTGCCAAGGACACCGACTGGACGCTCAAAGCCGCGGGCGATGCCGCCTCGGGCAACAAGACGATCGAAGGCAAGACAGGATCGATCGAAGTGACCAAGGCAAAGGTGAAGGCGGGCAAGTACGCTCTCTCCGAAACCGGCGCTCTGAAGGGCTACGAAGCCTCCGACTGGGTGTGCAAGCCGTCCTCCGGCTCCGGAACAGTCACCTCCGATAAGAGCTCGGTGACCTTGAAGTCCGGCGACGATGTCACCTGCACCGTCACGAACACCGCGAAGACCGGTGCCGTGACCTGGGGCAAGACCGACGAATCCGGCACCGCTCTCAAGGGTTCGGTGTGGACCCTGACCGGACCGGACGGGTCCGAGCTCACGATCGAGGACTGCGCAGCCTCCTCGGCGAGGGAATGCACCGGAGCCGACAAGGACCCGGCAACGGGCAAGCTCTCGGTCACCGGCCTCAGATGGGGCGACTACTCGCTGACGGAGAAGAAAGCCCCGGCCGGATACATCCTCGACGCCACGCCTCACACGTTCACGGTCTCCGGATCCGAACTCGACAAATCGCTCGGGTCGTACACCAACGAGCAGAAGCCCCGGGTGGCGCTGCCGCTCACGGGTGGAACCGGAAGCCAGATCTACCTCATCGGCGGAGCAGCTCTGCTCGCAGCCGCCGGTGCCATCGCACTTCTCAAGGGCCTGCGCCGCAGGGACCGGAAGCACTGAAAGGGAAACAATGAAAACTAAGAAACTGGGTCTTCTGCGGCGTCTGACCGCGGTGGCCGCGATCGCCTCGCTGAGCGTGCTCGGCATGACGGGCACGGCGCAGGCCGACAGCAACGTGGGCAACATCGACACCGGTCGCTCCGGCTCGATCATCGTTCACAAGTACGACGGCGCCTACGGCACCGACGGTGGCGACGGCTCGGTGAAGACCGACACCTCGAACCTCGGCACCCCACTCGACGGCGCCGAGTTCACTGTCAAGCAGGTCACGGCCAAGGGCAGCCAGGCCATCGACCTGAAGACCCCTGAAGGCTGGGACCTCATCAGCGGGCTCAAGGCCTCCGAAGTCAAGGCCGGCGGATTCTCGCTGGGCAACGGCGTCGCGAAGACCACCGCAAACGGCGGACTCGCGACCTTCGAAGGTCTGCCGCTCGGTCTCTACCTCGTGGAAGAGACCAAGGCTCCGACGAACGCGACCTCGACCACGGATCCATTCCTCGTCACGCTGCCGCTGTCGCAGTCGAGCGGCAAATGGCTCTATGACGTCAACGTCTACCCGAAGAACTCGGTGAACAAGACGCAGCCGACGAAGGAAGTCTCCAACCCGACTGCGCCCGTCATCGGTTCGACCGTCGACTGGACGATCACCGCGCCGGTCCCGGCCGCGTACAACGGCTACAAAAAGTTCTCGATCGTCGACCAGCTCGACTCGCGCCTGGAATTCGTATCTGCCAAAGTGGCCGGTTTCACCGAAGGCACCGACTACAACATCGTCAGGGACGGTCAGACCGTGACGATCAACTTCACCAAGGTCGGACTCGGCAAGCTCACTGCCGGTCAGAAGGTCGTTTCCACCATCACCACGAAGGTCACCTCTCAGGGTGACGGCACCATCGAGAACACTGCGCTCGTCAACACCAACGATTCGACTGTCGAGACCCCGGCCGTGAGCACGAATTGGGGCTCGCTGCAGATCATCAAGCACGTCGCCGGCGACAAGGCGCACACCCTTGCCGGAGCCGAGTTCGACATCTTCTCCGACAAGAACGGACAGAACAAGGTCGCCTCGGTCAAGACCGCGGCTGACGGCACTGCAACGATCACACTGTGGGTCGGCAACAACGATGACACCACGCAGAAGTACTGGGTCAAGGAGACGAAGGCTCCGACCGGCTACATCCTCGATGACTCCCTCAACGAGGTGACCGTGAAGGCCGGCGCCACCACCGCAGCCGTCAAGTACGAGTTCGCCAACTCCCAGCAGGGCCACCCCGAACTGCCGCTGACCGGTGCTGACGGCAAGCTGCTCGCGATGATTGCCGGAATCGGCCTCATGCTCATCGCCGGCGGTGCAGGCGTCGTCGCAGCCAACCGCCGCAAGAACCAGGTGTGATCCACTCACCTGAGGGCAGGCAGTCCACCGAGGCTGCCGTGCCGGGCACGTCCACGCGGCGTCCGTCCCCCGACGGGCGCCGCTGGCGCGTGCCGATTCTCTCCCTCGTCATCGCGCTCATCGCTCTGACCGGACTGGGCATCTGGACCTACCCGAGTGCGGCAGCGTGGTTCTCCCAGCTCGATCAGTCGAAGATCATCGGCAACTCGGCGACGACGACCGAGGGTGACAAAGTCGAAAACGCCCGTCAGATCGCGCTCGCCCACAAGTACAACCATGCCCTCGAGTCCGGTGCGCAGCTGGAGTCGAACCACCGTCTGCCTTCGGGGAAAGGGACCTCGGCCGAGGGTGCCCCGGCGTACGAGGATGTGCTCGATGACGGTGGAACCGGAGTGATGACCCGTCTGCGGATCCCCTCCATCGATGTGGACCTGCCCGTCTACCACGGCACCGACGACGCGACCCTGCTCAAAGGGCTCGGCCACCTCGAGGGCACGAGTCTGCCTGTCGGCGGGGACAGCACCCATTCGGTCATCACCGGCCACCGAGGTCTGGCCGACGCGACCATGTTCACCAACCTCGACAAGGTGGGCAAGGGCGATCGATTCACCCTGACGACGTTCGGACAGGTGCTCAGCTACCAGGTGGTGCGCACCCAGGTCGTCGACCCGGACGAAACCGAATCTCTGGGCACGATCTCCGACCGCGACCTCGTTACGCTAGTTACCTGCACGCCCTTGGGCATCAACTCCCAACGGATCCTCGTCACCGCTGAACGCGTGTACCCGACCCCGGCCGCAGATCAGGAATCCGGGCTCGCCGAATCCGACCTGCCCGGCTTCCCTTGGTGGATCGTCATCATGGGTACGGGTCTCGTGGCAGCCGGAATCTACGTCTGGTGGTCAGGCCGTCCGGTCCGCCCGAAGGGCGAGAGGCCGAAGACCGATACCCCCGCCGAGGCGGACGCTCAGTCCCGTTCGACGAGGGTTAAGCCTTCGCGCTTCCCACGGCATTGATCCGGCCGGTGTCGCGGAGCTTGAGCAAGTGTTTCGGAATGTCGCGGCGCCGTTCGGCACCGAGCTTCGCTCGAGCCTGCAGCACATGTGACTCGACAGTGCGCACTGACAGGACCAGGCGTTGACTGATCTGCACATTCGTCAGTCCCTCGGCGACGAGTCGGCACACCTCGAGCTCCCGTTCGGTCAGGGTGACGGCTGGAGCCGCAGCATCGGAGATCGCGGTGTCCTCACGTGGCTGCGGATCTTCCGGAGGCGTGGCAGCCCGCTGTCGCAGCGCGTCGAGTGCTTCGCCGGCCACGCGTGCGCGGGAACTGAGACGTTGAGCGAGGAACAGAGCCCTGGACTCGGCGAAGGCGTGGCGGGCGGCACCCCGGTAGCCGACGGACCGCAGTTCCAGACCGGCGGCCAGGAGCGCCTCGGCGTCCTCTTCGGCCGAGGCATCGAGATGCCGGCGTGCGGCACGCGGTCCGGGCAGTTTCAGGTCAGCGGATTCGTACGGAAGACTCGCACGCGCCTCGGCGGCGGTGATGGTGCCGTCGAGGACGCGCGCATGAGCGAATACGGTATGCATCCACGCAGGCATCGGCCCGGGATTCGACGCCCCGGGTCCCAGCAGGAAGGCGGCCAGGCCTTCGTGGAAGCGATATCCCCGCGTCGGAGCGGGATCATCTGCCGAGGTCGGGCGATAGTACGGAGCGCTGCTGCGTTGCCACCGCCCGAGGGTCTCGCGCAGGCCCCATCCGACCGCCAGCAGCGCCGGCGTGACGGATGCCGCGACGGCCTCATAGTCCCGCGCGGCCAGATCGGTCTCTCCGTCAAGCAGACGCTGGATGCCGATGCACCAGGATGCTGTCGCATCCAACTGCCAGCCGCTGTGGGCGGAGGCCCCGCTCGCGACCTCCAGGAGCTTGCGGGTGACGAGCTCGGAACGCTGAGGCTCGATTCCGGCGAGCAGGCAATTCACGGTCGCTCCGACCATGAAGAACCA
Source organism: Brevibacterium sp. CT2-23B (assembly GCF_013168765.1). Lineage (NCBI taxonomy): Bacteria > Bacillati > Actinomycetota > Actinomycetes > Micrococcales > Brevibacteriaceae > Brevibacterium > Brevibacterium sp. CT2-23B. The sequence goes on from NZ_JABBYK010000005.1 coordinate 405,635, forward strand.
AGCCATGGTGTAGGTGAAGCCCGTGAGAGATTCTGGCTGGACACTCCCCAGATCGACGTAGCATTCATAGCCTTCCTCGGCTGCGGCGATGAGCGCCTCGGCGTTGTCGGTCTTGAGATAGTACTGGCACAGAGCGGCGTATGCGGCGAAGCGCAGCGCAAGTGGCGCCGACCGAGAATCGGCGACCGCGCGAGCGTCCTCAACACGGGTCATCCCGCTGCCGGCGAACGAAGTGACGAGGTTCGCGATACCCGGAACGACCGGATCGACTTCGTCTCGCAGGTGATCGGTCCACCATGGAGGAAGTTCGGGTTCTCCCGCGAGTGCCGCGGCAGCCGTGAAGAGCAGTTCGAACAGATCCGTTTCGCTTTCGCCGCCCAGGGGCCCGTGCTCGACACTGGTTCTGATGAGGGCGATCGCTCCAACTCGATCGCCGCTCAGCAGTCGGGCTGTGATCGTCTGCAGTTCCCATTCGAGCAACATCGGCGCGTCATTCCCGGCCACGTCCTGGATCATGTGGAGCATGATCGTCGCCTCCATCGGATCGCCGAGGCGGTTGAGTGTCCGCGCTGCCTTGAGCAGGAGCACTGCATCGGAGCGGTCGATCTCGCGGCCCTCACTGATGACATCACGAGCCAGACCGATCTCCGCGGCTTCACCGACCGGATAGCCGGCTTTCCACAGAACCGCGAGACGTCGATTGAACTTCGCCTCGTCCGCGGAATCGGCTTCACCGATGAGCTGATTGCCCATGGCGCCGATGTGCAGCGGAGAGACTGCGACCGACGACTGACCGCTGACGTCGAATTCTCGGGCCAGACGCATGTCGATGAGGCGTGAAATGACCAAATCCCCGAAGAGCTGTTTGGCGGTGCGGGTGGGCATGGGACTGAGGTCGCCGAGGCGGCGTGCGGCGATGAGCGTGGTGTCACTCATCCGCGGATACAGCGGAGCGAGTCGAGACAGAACCCGAGTGCCGAAGAATGGAGTATCGAAACTGGCGTGCGGGTAGTGGCGGGGGACCCGATCCGGGTCCTCCTCTGCCCAGGCCACGAGATCGGCTGCCACCAATGGCCTGCCCCCGCACAGTGCCGCCAGAGTGCGCAGCTGCAGGTCATCGAGTGGAGTCGTCGCAGACAGACCCGCTACGAGTGCCATGGATTCGCTGCCGGTGAGCGGCGCCAGATCGATGCGATCGACCTCACCGGCGCTCCAGCTCATGGCGATCTGCCTGAGTACACTGTTGCCGCCCTGATGGACCGTGCGCAGAAGATCACCATCGACGAGGTAGGCCACCGGTACTCGAGAGACGTGGAGAGCCTGGTCGATCACCGGCGCGGTGTCGTCCGTGAGCAGGTGGGCCCCGCTCATGATCCTCGGTCCCCCGGCGATCCTGCCGGCGTCGACGAACTCCGTGACCTCCTCGGTGGTGGTGTGGGCACTGATCCGCAGCAGGGACTGATCGGGACGACCAAGAGCAACGGCCAGCGACCGTCCGAAATCCAGGGCGCCGTCGCCGGTCAGACAGACCACGATGACGGAGCGGCCGGAGCGGAGCAGATCGAGGATCTGGGTCGACTCTCTGCTGCGTGTGGGCGCGAGATGTACGAGGCGGTCGTAGGCGGGGTCGACGGGGACGAAACTGTCCGAGCTGTGCATCGGATGCTACCTTTCCGGTCGTCGCAGTGACACAGGCAAGGGGGAATGAGCTGTGATGCGTCTAGTCGACCGTGAATGCAGTGGTGGGGTCATCTGGGGAGCGGCGAACCGCCGAAAGGCGGTCCGCTGGCCAGTATATTACTCCCGTCGTCGCCGCGGTCTCGACTGGTGAGATATCACGGTCATGGCCTCAGCCCCCGATCTTCGCCACCCCGTTCTCGTACGCCCAGATAACAGCATGGATGCGGTCACGGATTCCCAGTTTCGACAACAGGTTCGACACATGCGTCTTCACGGTCGCCTCACCGACGAAGAGATTCCCGGCGATCTCGGAATTGCTGGCCCCGGTCGCCACCAGCCGCAGCACCTCGAGCTCCCGGTCGGTGAGGTACTCGAGTTCCGGGGCCGTGGTGGTGGCCGGTTCCGGGGTGGACACAGAGCGTTCGATGACTCGCCGAGTGACCTCGGGGGAGAGCAGGCCGTCTCCGGCGGCCAGGGCGGTGACGGCGTCGATGAGCTGTTCGGCCTCGGCGGTTTTGAGAAGGAACCCGCTGGCCCCTGCGGCCAGAGCCTGGAAGAGGAAGTCGTCGCGGTCGAAGGTCGTGAGCATGAGAACGGCTCCGGCTGCCCCGCGGCGGACGATCTCCTCTGTCGCCTCGAGCCCGTCCATGACCGGCATCTGCACATCCATGCAGATGACGTCCGGGGCGAGCTCAAGTGCCTTGTCGATGGCGATCTGCCCATTCTCGGCCTCTCCGACAACAGTGATGTCATCTTCGGATTCGAGGATCGTGCGAAAGCCGGTGCGGACCATGGACTGGTCGTCGACGAGGAGGACTCGGATCATGTGGATGCCTTCGCTGGAGTAACGGGGGACGAGCGTTCTGCGGTGCTGCGAGGGTAGGGGATCCGGGCGCGGACGATCCAGCCGCCGCGGGATTTCGGCCCTGCCTCGAGGCTGCCGCCGAGTGCATTCATACGTTCTCGCATGCCGACGATACCCAGGCCGAGCCCTTCGCTCGTGGAACGAAGTCCGGAGTCTGCCTGGACGCTGTCGGGTCCTGCTGATGCCGGCCTTCCGGCAGAACGGGCATCGCTGACCTCCACCTCGAGATCGGTGCTGCCGTAACGCAGCCGCACATCCACCTCGGCGCTGGCGCCCGCGTAGCGCGAACAGTTGGTCAGGGATTCCTGAATCACGCGGTAGATCGACATCTCGGTGATCGGAGTGAGCGGGCGAGGGGCCCCGATCGTCGTGTACTCGACAGTTTGGTCGAATCGTCGGGCTGATTCGATGAGTTCCGGAAGGTCGCCGAGGCCGGGGTTGCCTTTCGTTGATCCGGCCGTGGCGGTGTCGGCTGGTGTTTCATCCGTTTGGCCACCGGACGCGGCTGTGACGTCCGTGGCGGCGGTGACGTCGGCCGGCGAGTCCGTTTCGCGCAGCGTGTAGACGAGGGCTCGGAGTTCGTCGACGGTCTCGCGGGTCGAGGATTCGATAACCTGGAGCGATTCCTTTGCCTTGTCGGGGTTCTTCTCGAGGCTGCGACGTGCAGCGGCGGCGTGGATGCCGACCCCGGCGATATGGTGGGCGACTCCATCGTGGAGTTCCCGCGCGATGCGCACGCGTTCGAGGTCAAGGGCTTGCCTGGTCAGCTGCTGTTCCTGCTCGCGGACTTCTTCGTTGGCCGCACTGAGCTCCTCGAGCAGTCGACGCTGCTTCCATGCGCGGTTGCCGAAGAGCCACGCGCCGCCGAAGAAGACCGTGTTGATCAGGAAAGTCACCCCTGTAGCCGCGGCGAACTGGACGAAAGTCAGGTCGCCGAGATCCTGGAACTGCAGGGCCGCCGAGACGATGACATAGATGAGGATGGCCAGGCACAGCAGACAGCGTGAGATGAAAGCCGCGCGTTGACTGTAGCGAAACGCGCCGATCGCGTAGACCGATGTGAAGAGGACGATCTGAGAGACACCGGGTTCCATCATCTGCAGGATCTGCGCGGTGACGTAGAGCGTGGTGATTAACCATGCGACGAAATTCGGGAAACGACGACGCCACAGCAGGGGAACGGTGACTGCGATTGAGAGCACGCAGACAACCCACAGCGGTGCTTTGAACTCCCAGAACCCGCTGCCCTCATAGAGGACGGCGAAGATGAGCGAGCCGACGGTGAGGGCGGCAACGAGCCAGAGGTCGGACCGGTTCGGCTTGCGAGCCGCGGCCGACAGGCGTGCCGAGGTCCGTGGTTCTCTCGTCCTGTCCTCCGTCATCCTTCCAGCTTAGACAGTGCCGTGCCCTGCCGGTATCCGCCGCAGTGGGGAAATCAGATGCCGCGGCTCCGGCAGTCGGTGGAGGGATTGAGCGTGCGGGACCGGGCGGCTGCCGGTAACCGGATCAGCCCATGCTCCCTGTGACGACACGAGCCAACGCAGCTTCGATCGGATGCGGCTGCGGGCGCCCGAATTCATCGAGAGTGTTCCAGCGCTGACGATTGGTGAACACCGTCACCTGCTTGCCTGTGTCCGCCCGGGTGAATGTGAGCGCTCCTCCGCCCCACACCGAACCGTCATGTCCCCACCAGACGGTTCCGTCGTCGGATTCGCGTCGGTGCAGGCCGAGCCCGTATTCGATCGTCGTGCCCTCGAACGAGATCACCGGAACTGTGCTCTGCATCTGTTCGAGCGATTCCGGTCGAAGCAGCTGACCGTCGATGAGGAGGCCGAAGAACCGATTGAGATCGGCAGTCGTCGACACCAATGAGGCGGCGGGACCCACCCACGACATGTCGAAGTCGGTGAGGTCGACCGGCGGATCGGCCATGCCGAACCACGACTCGTACAGATGGGTATGCGCAGCCGCCAGCACGGACCCGAACGGAAAGTAGGTCTCGTCGAGACCGGCGGGTTCGATGACTTCGGTGCGGATGTGCTCTTCGGCAGATGTGCCGGTGATCGACTCGATGAGTTCGGCAAGGAGCAGATAGTTCGTGTTCGAGTATCTGCCGGGCAGGCCACCGGGTCCGCCTGCGGGAGGAGCTCCGACTCCGATGCCGATGAGCTCTCGTCGGTCGAAGCGGGTGAACTGCTGCTCGATGAGGCTGCGCGGGCTCGTCTGCGCCAGGTTCGGAAACGCCCGCAGCGAGTCATAGATGACGGGTAGGTATTCGTTGAGTCCGCTCGTGTGGTTCGCGAGCATCCGCACGGTGATCGCCTCCCCGCGAGCTCCGGGCACGAGCGCGGGGAGGTAACGGCCGATCGGAGCATCGAGGTCGATGATCCCCTTCTCGACGAGCCGCAGCAATGTCACCGTCGTGAAGGTCTTTGCGATGCTGCCGGCCCGGTGGTGGAGCTCGGGCGTCATCGGCGTCTTCGTAGCGACCTCGGCGAACCCTGCGCATTCACGCACGGTCTCTCCGTGGTCGATCACCTCGGCGATGATGCCGGGCATGCCTGCCCGGTGGACCTCGAGCACCGCCTCGGCCAGGTCGTGTCGGGTGTGAGTCTGGGAGCTGATGGGGTGTGTCATGGGTCGTCCTTTCAGGCTGTTCGTGCGCGTGGTGAGCGGTTCAGGAGATGTGGATCGTTGTTCGCCGAGGCGGCTGTTCGTGTGAACATGAGGACGACGGCGACGAGCCCTGCCACGCAGGGGAGGAGCCCGATCGTGCCGATGAGCGGCGGCAGCCCGGTGTCTCCTGAAATGTCCCGGACGAGGAAGGCGAACAATGCAACTGCGGTGCCGGTGAGAGCGAGGACCACGGCCGCCCACCGGACCCAACGGCTGCCGCGATGTGCTCGCCAGATCGTTGCGACCCAGCCGAGGACGCCGAGCACACCGACAACCGTCAAGGACGCGGCGTAGAAGTTCACGCCTGACGTGATCTCATCCTGGGACATCGATGGGTAGCCGCTGCGGATGTGTTCGTCGATGAGCGGCCTGCCCAGCTGTGCGCTGACGATGGCCACGACTGTGAGGACGAGTCCGACCCAGAGGGCGACGTAGGTCGAACGGGAGTACTGCCTATTCATGATGGAGCCCTTTCTCCTGTGTTATACAGCGTAAAATGTAATTCTCATGCTTGTTTTACGCTGTATAGCAGGTCAATGGAGGAAAACCCGAGAGTTCGTGGGGGAGACGGCCATGGTGAAGCGAAGTGATCGCGCAGCAAGTGTGGCTTCGAGCGGCCCGCGGAGCGAGTCCGGCGCGGCACGCATGCGAGGCCAGCACGCTGGTCTGAAGCCGGAATCGATCGTGAGGACGGCAATTGCCATCGCCGACGAAGAAGGTCTGGGCTCTGTGTCGATGCGCAGGATCGGCGCCGAACTCAAGGTCGAGGCGATGGCGCTCTACCACCATTTCCCGAACAAGGGTGCGCTGCTTGACGCCGTCGTCGAGCAGATATCGACTTCCGTGCCGCCAGTCGAAATCGCCGGATCACCGTGGGACGACGTTCTGAGGGGGTACGCCCGGTCGCAGCTGAACACTCTGTCCGAGCATCCGAACCTCGTCGATCTCGTCATGACCCGCCCGGCGGTGACCACCGGAAGCCTTGCTCTGTTGGAGGCACTCGTCGACTTCCTCTGCGCCGCCGGGTTCTCAGCTCGCCGCGGGCTCGACATGATCTACACCATCCATGAGTTCGTTCTCATGCATGCCGCGCTCAATGCCGAGGTTGGAAAGGCCGCCCGCAGAGGCGCGGTGCGAGCCGAAGGTGGCGAACGGGGCGGAGGCATGAGCGGCGAGCTGCGCCAAGCGGCTCATCTCGAGGGAATCTCCGAGGCGGACTTCCCACGTCTCGTTGAGGCGGTCGGTGCGGCTTCGCGTCGACCCTCAACCGCTCGCTTCGATTTCGCGCTCGACGTCCTCATTGCGGGATTCGCCGATGTGCCTGAGGGCGATCGCTGAATCAGACGAATCAGGCTCCGGCTCTGGCGAAAACTGATCAGTCCTTCTGAGCGACGACGACGGCCAGATCCCGGTGCTGCCAGTGCACGTGGGTGGTCAGTCCTGCCTCGGCGAGCCAGGTCAGCTGCTCATCGAGCGAACTGGGGGTGTCGTCGATCCAGTCGATCGGCGTGACGACGTCCGCCGGGTCGGCGGGTACGACGAGATCACCGAGGACGAACCTCCCGCCGGGCTCGAGCACCGACGCGACGCGGACGAAGAGGTCGGCCTTGCCGGAGCCGTCGAGGTGATGGACGGCGAGCATGGACATGACCAGATCGAACGGCCCGTCAGGCAGTGGTTCTTCCAGGCGACCCGACTGCAACTGCGTGCGATCCGGGTCAAGGGTCGCCTCGGCGGCGGCGAGCATCTCGGAACTCGCGTCGACGCCCAGCAGTTTCGCCTCCGGCAGGGCTTCGAGAACGCGCTGTGCGGTCAGCCCGCTGCCGATGCCCAGATCGAGGATCGACGTCGGCGCTCCTGTCGCTGCCGCAGCCGCCACTTCTGTCTGCAGACGCGGGTAGTCGGGGATCTCCTCGGCCATGAGCGCCAGATAGGTCTCCGGATCCCACTCGAAATCGGACATAACAGCTCCTTCGCCGCCGATGCCAGGAAGCCTACTCCCTACAGCTCTCAGAGGTCGATGGCGACAATCGGATCCGTGGTCGGCTGCTTCGAGCCTCCCTCGGGCTCGACGGTGATGCCGAAGACGCTGCCCGAGGCGAACGTCTCGCCCGCAATGGTCACCGGATCGTCCGACATCAGACCGGCGCTTTCCGGACCGTCGGCACCGATGACCCACATCTGCATCGACTTTCCGGCCGGTGGCCGCCCGATGTCTTTCGGACTGAGACGGATGAGCTGCTCGCTCTCGGAGGAGAGCACGGTGACGGAGCCGCCCTCCGGCATGTCTGCGGTGCTCGTCTTCAGGTCACTGGCTTCCATGAGGCGAGCGGAGTCCTCGAGCTGCTGCTGAGTCGCCGCCAAGTCCTCTTCCAAGGAATTCTGTCGCTGATTCTGCTGCCAGACGGTGGCGCCGAGTCCTGCGGCGACGACGATCGCCGCCGCAGCTGCCGCCCAGGGCAGCCAGGAACTGCGGCGAGGCTGTGACTCGCCGGCGCCCTCTGCGCGGGCATCGGACCGGCGTGCCTCCCGATGGTCGGCGAGCGATGCCGGAGCGGCCGGCTCATCGGCGGAGGCCTCCGCAGCGACCGACGAAGTCTCAGGCTCGACAGCGGGTGAGGTCTCCGGTGCCGACTCCTGGGAGTAGTTCTCGGGGATCGACAGAATTGTCTCTTGAGTCGCCGAGCTGACCTCGACCGGTTCATCGGATTCGGCCGCGTCGGCCATCACGTCGGCATAGGCGGCGACTTCGGCGCGGAAGTCGGCGTCGGCATCGGCCAGCGCCTGAGCCTCGGTGAGTTCTGAGTCGCTGAGCCCGCCGAGGGCCAGCCCGGCAGCCAGATAGTCACGATCTGCGCTCATCGGCTTGCCTCCAACTCTTCTCGCAGCTTCTTCATTCCGTCCCTGATCCGTGACTTGATGGTACCCAGGGGCACCTGGAGATTCTCAGAGATCTGGGTGTGGGTCATGCCTTGGTAGAAGGCCATGACGATCGGTTCGGCCTGCTCATCCGGGAGGATCCGCAGAGCCGAGACGGTCCGGTCCGACTCTGCACGGGCGATGACGGTCTGCTCCACCTGGTCGCTTGCTTCGGCGGTAGTGCGGAGCCCGTCCGCATAGTCTCTGTCCTGTTGAGCCTGGACGCTGCGCACACAGTCGATGGCTCGCCTGCGGCACAGGGTGATCAGCCATGCCCGTCCGCTGCCGCGCCCCGGGTCGAAGCCCGAACACCGGGTCCACACCTCGGTGAAGCAGTCCTGGAGGACTTCCTCGGCCAGTGTTCGGCTCTTGACGATTCGCAGGATGACGGCCATGAGGATGCGGGAGTGAGTGGTGAACAGTTCTTCGAATGCGGACCGGTCACCCTCGGCGATGCGGATCAGCAGGGCACCGCCGGGATCGGCGGAATCCGCCGGCTGGTGATCAGAACTCATTGCCCAATCATGCCATGCATGCAGAAACCGATCACACCTTTCCCAGGTGAGCGAGTCGAGCGGGGTGGGCGCAGTGGTGGGAGCGTGTGCAGCAGAGACGGTCAGTCGACGTTCGCCTGAAGCCGCACGAACCGGCGAGGAACCGAAAGCGGCCGGGAGCCGATCCTGTTGCTGCTGATCGGTTCCCGGCCACTGCATCGTGGTGTTCTCTCGCTGTGGACCCTCCGGTCACTTCTTGGGCATCATCACGGCGTCGACCATGTAGACCGTGGCGTTGGCGGTCTTGACTCCGCCGCAGACCAGTCCGGCATCA
>NZ_JABBYK010000006.1:0-409299 GCF_013168765.1 Brevibacterium sp. CT2-23B
ACGAGCGTGTTCACTGGGGGTATCAGTTTCTGTTTGCACTTTTCGTCTTGAGACTCGCTGTGCCAGCGGATGTCTACTCTACATGGTTGTTCTGATCCGCGCAACTCGAAGTTCATCTTCGGTTTGCCCGTATCGTTCCCGATCAGAGCGACTGTTGCCGTTCCTTGCGGCCTGGCAACCTGGACAACAATACACACATCTTCGGCCACCTGCAAAACCGCTCCGCACGTGCCCACTCCCCCACTCCGAAAGACCCCGAGATCTCGGGCGAACGTCTCCGCCGCACAGCATTAAGAGAGACCTACGCCACGGGTTCGGCGAGTTCGGGAGAATCGTTGCGGACGTTTCCGACCGCTTTGCCGACCTTGTGCCGAGTGACGCTGGCGGGATCAACCTGATCAAGTGTCGCCGCCAACAGGTCCGGCACATCATTCGTCAGGACTCCAGGGTCGATCCAGTCACTGATCTGGTCGCGCCCGAGGAACACGGGCATCCGATGGTGGACATCGCTGAGGTGCCCCGCGGACTCCATCGTCAGGATCGTCGTGGAGACCAACCAGGTCTCATCCGGCTGTTTCCAGAACTCGAAGAGTCCCGCCATGAAGAGGGGGTCTTCGCCGGCAGCGGTCATCATCCATGGCTGCTTGCCGTCTTCTGTGTTCTCCCATTCGTAATAGCCCGGAATCGGCAGCGCACAGCGACGACGTCGGATGGCCTGCCGAAACATCGGCTTCTCGAGCACTGTCTCGGAACGGGCATTGAATGCCTTGAAGCCGATTTTGGGATCTTTCGCCCATGCCGGCACCAGTCCCCAAGACGCGGTTTCGAGACGGCGATGAAGCTGACCATCCTCGTCGAGTCGTTCGACGACGATCGGCACGAATGACCCCGGGGGCACATTGAAGCGCGGCGCGTAGTCATAGGAGACGACATCCAACCGCAGCTCATCAGCGAGATCCGCAGGATCGAGAGACATATTGAGTCGACCGCACATGCGCCCATCTTCTCACTTCACTACACTGTCGACAATGGCGGCAGAAGAGAATACAAGTACGGGGTTCGACCCGATCGAAGAGTCCCGTCGACAATGGCTGGCCCACGGATGGGACGATGCAGCCGATGGAATGACGACAGTGATCTCAGTGATGAGGATCCACCAGCTGTTCCTGGCCCGAGTCGATGCCGCCCTCAAGCCCTTCGCGCTGACGTTCTCGCGCTATGAGGTGCTCACTCTCCTATCCTTCACACGAGCCGGGACCCTGCCGATGTCGAAGATCTCCGCTCGACTGCAGGTGCATGCGACCTCGACGACGAACTCTGTCGACCGCCTCGAGAAGGCCGGCCTCGTCGCCAGACGCAGCCACCCCGATGATCGCCGGACGACGCTCGTCGACCTCACTGATGCCGGTCGCGAGCTCGCCGCTCAAGCAACGAAGGCGCTCAACGCCGAGGTCTTCTCCTCCCCCGATTTCTCCGGTATCGACCTCGACTCTCTGCTCCCCCACCTCGAAACACTGCGCTCGGGACTCGAAGCCGGCGCCTGAGCCGACCGAAGCCGGCCGCCGAACGGACCATCGGTCATCGGGGCCGCCTCGGCGAGAAATTAGTTGGATGTCCAAGTAATATGGACGTATCGTGGTGTCGATCACCGAATAAGCGTCCGATTCTTGGAGGAATCATGTCCCGCAGTACAGCCGCTGCCCTACCTTTCGGTCTCACCGACGAACAGCAGACCGTCGCCGGGATGGTGCGTGAGTTCGCCGATACCGAAGTCGCCCCACACGCCCTCCAATGGGATGCCGAACACTTCTTCCCCGTCGACGTCATCAGGAAGTCTGCCGAACTCGGAATGGGAGGCATCTACGTCAGCGAGGAGTCCGGCGGAACCGGAATGGGCCGGATGGACGCAGCGCTGATCTTCGAAGCGATGTCGACCGGATGCCCCTCCGTCGCCGCCTATATCTCCATCCACAACATGGTCGCGTGGATGATCGACAAGTTCGGCAACGACGAGCAGAAGACGACGTACCTCGAGAAGCTCGTCTCCATGGAGCACCTCGGCAGCTACTGCCTGACCGAGCCCAATGCCGGCTCCGATGCGGCCGCCCTGCGCACCTCCGCCCGTGAGGACGGCGACCACTATGTGCTCAACGGAGTCAAACAGTTCATCTCCGGCGCCGGCACCTCGGATACCTACCTCGTCATGGCCCGCACAGGCCAGGACGGAGCGCGTGGAATCTCCGCCTTCATCCTCGAGAAGGGTATGGAGGGTCTGAGCTTCGGCCCCAATGAGCAGAAGATGGGCTGGCGCGCACAGCCGACCCGACAGGTGATCATGGAGAACGTGCGGGTTCCGAAGGAGAACATGCTCGGCGCGCCCGGCCAAGGCTTCAAGATCGCGATGTCCGGACTCGACGGCGGACGTCTCAACATCGGCGCCTGCTCGCTCGGCGGCGGTCAGGCCGCGCTCGAGAAGGCCATCGCCTATATGGGTGAGCGCCAGGCCTTCGGCACCGAGCTCTCCGGATTCCAGGCTCTTCGCTTCGAGGTCGCGCAGATGCAGGCCGACCTCGAGGGTGCTCGCTCCCTGCTGTGGCGGGCCGCAGGAGCCTATGACGCAGGCGATCCGAACACCTCTCTGCTCTCGGCCATGGCCAAGCTCAAGGCCACCGACACCGGTTTCGATGTCGCGAACAGGGCACTCCAGTTGCACGGCGGCTACGGCTATCTGACAGAGTATGGAATTGAGAAGCTGGTGCGTGACCTGCGAGTCCACCAGATTCTGGAAGGCACCAACGAAATCATGCGCGTGATCATCTCGCGCAAGAGCACAGGAGTGGGCTGATATGACAGAACCTTCGGCAGAGCAGGCGGACGCCTCCGTCATCACCTCGGTAAACAACGGGGTCGGCCGAATCGAACTCAACCGACCGAAGCTGATCAATGCGCTCAGCCAGGACATGGTGGGTGCCATCGATGACGCCCTCAACGCATGGCGCGACGACGAAGCGGTCAACCTCGTCCTCGTCACCGGTCGCGGGGAACGCGGTCTGTGTGCGGGCGGCGACATCAAGGCCGTGTACAACGACATCGTGGCCGGCAGCGACGAGAACGCGAGATTCTGGAACCGCGAATACAAGATGAACTTCGCAATCTCTGAGTTCCCCAAGCCCTACGTCGTCATCATGAACGGCATCACGATGGGCGGCGGAGTCGGCATCTCCGGACACGGATCGCACCGCATCGTCACCGATTCGACGAAGGTCGGAATGCCGGAGACCGGAATCGGGCTCTTCCCAGACGTCGGCGGCACCCACCTGCTGGCCAACGCCCCCGGAGAGCTCGGCACCCACCTTGCGCTGACCGGGCAGCCCGTCGGGGCCGGCGCTGCGATCGCACTGGGCCTCGCCGACTACTTCGTCCCTGATGCGCAGATCCCCGATATCATCGCCGAGCTCACCGATGGCGAGGACCTCGACGCGGTCATCGGCCGATATTCGTCCGATGTTCCGGACAACGAACTCGCCGAGGCGGCCGACTGGATCAACGCCTGCTACGCCGGCGACGACGCCGAAGCCATCGTCGCGGCTCTCGCCGCGCACGAGAACCCCGATGCCCAGGCCACCGCTGAGCTCATCGGCACGAAGGCCCCCACCTCGGTGAAGGTGACCCTGGCTGCGATCAGGAACGCCGCATCGATGAACCTGGCCGACGTCCTCGAACAGGACTACCGGGTCGCCGTCACGCTCACCGGCCTGCCGGACCTCAAGGAGGGTATCCGCGCGCAGGTCATCGATAAGGACCGCAACCCGCAGTGGAGTCCCGCCTCGCTGGCCGAGGTCTCCGACGAACAGGTCCAGTCCATCCTCACCACCGACCACGAAGACAAGGTGTTCTCATGAGCGAATTCGAAACCATCCTGACCGACGTCGCCGACGGCGTCGCCACCATTACGATCAACCGACCGAAAGCGCTCAACGCGCTCAATCTGCAGGTGCTCACCGACATCACAGATGCCGCGACGGCCTACGACGCAGACGATTCGATCAAAGCGATCATCATCACCGGCAGCGAGAAGGCCTTCGCCGCCGGCGCAGATATCAAGGAGATGTCGAGCCTCGACTTCTCGACCGCATACAAAGCTGACTGGTTCGCCGGTTGGACCCGGCTGACCGATGTGCGCAAGCCCGTCATCACCGCCGTCGGCGGCTACGCCCTGGGCGGCGGCTGCGAACTGGCGATGATGGGCGACATCCTCATCGCGTCGACGAAGGCGAAGTTCGGACAGCCCGAGATCAACCTCGGCGTGCTCCCGGGCATGGGCGGATCGCAGCGACTGACCCGCGCCATCGGCAAGGCAAAGGCCATGGACATGTGCCTGACAGGCCGGATGATGGGCGCCGAGGAGGCCGAACGTTCCGGACTCGTCGCCCGCATCGTCGAACCCGAAGCGCTCCTGGACACGGCGAACGAGATCGCGCAGACGATCGCGTCGAAGTCCCGCATCGCCTCGGCGATGGTCAAGGAAGCGGTGAACACCGCATTCGAGACGACCCTGGAGCAGGGACTGCGCTACGAGCGCCGACTCTTCCATTCGTCCCTGGCCACGAATGATCAGTCCGAGGGCATGGCCGCCTTCGTCGAGAAGCGGGACCCGAACTTCACGGATTCCTGATCCAGCTTCTTATCACTGCCGAAGGCGCAGACTCCTCGGAGAGTCTGCGCTTTCGTCGTCTGATCAGCCGAAATGCGGGCCAGGAGACGAAAGAGAATGTGTTCCGTATCGCATTTAACAATCGTTCAGTTAGAGTGAGTGTATGCATTCATCTTCGCAAGGAGGCACCGTGACAAACTTCACCGATCTGCGCTCCCAACTCCGTCTGCCCGTCGTCGGCTCCCCCATGTTCATCGCCTCGGGGCCCGAATTGGTCAAGGCCCAGTGCCAGGCCGGAATCGTCGGATCCTTCCCATCGCTGAACGCCCGTCCCGCCTCGCAGCTGACCGACTGGCTCGATGAGATCTCCGAGTCGAACGCCGCCCACACTGCGGCGAATCCGCAGCAGCCCGCCGCTCCGTTCGCAGTCAACCTCATCGTCCACCGGTCGAACAATCGCCTCGAGGAGGACCTCGCCGAGGTGGTCCGCCACCAAGTGCCGATCGTCATCACCTCGCTCGGTGCCCGTGAGGAGGTCAACGAAGCCGTCCACTCCTACGGCGGTGTCGTCCTCCACGACGTCATCAACAACCGCTTCGCCAACAAGGCCGTCGAGAAGGGCGCCGACGGCGTCATCGCCGTGGCCGCCGGTGCCGGCGGGCACGCCGGGGCGCAGTCGCCATTCGCCCTGGTTCAGGAGATCCGCTCCTGGTTCGATGGCCCCCTGCTGCTGTCGGGCGCCATCGCCCACGGCCGTTCGATCCTTGCGGCTCTGGCCGCCGGTGCCGACTTCGCCTACATCGGCTCGGCCTTTCTGTCCACGCCCGAGGCGAATGTTGTCGACGACTACCGGACGATGATCGTCGAATCCGGCGCCGACGACGTCGTGTACTCGAACTACTTCACCGGTGTGAAGGGCAACTACCTGCGCGGATCCATCGTCGCCTCGGGCCTCGACCCGGACAATCTGCCCGACGCCGATCCCACGAAGATGGACTTCAGCTCGTCTTCGGGTTCGGACTCGAAGGCCTGGAAGGACATCTGGGGCTCGGGACAGGGCATCGGTGCGCTCGGCCAGCAGCGGACGACCGCAGAGCTCGTCGAGACATTCGCTGCTCAGTTCGACGAGGCGAAGCAGCAGCTGCAGGCGCAGCTGGGCTGATCCGACCGAGCGCCTCAAAGACCACCTCAGCACCAATTGCTACCTGACGGCGGCCCAGCAACCTCGCGCGAGGTTGCTGGGCCGCCGTCAGGTAGCGGTGAGGTTCCGTTCAGATCGTCGAGATGATTCCTCGTTCCGTCAGACGAGAGGCCAGTCCGGCGCCGTCAGGGGCGTAGATCCACGGCACGCCTTGGCCGCGACCGTGGCGCTTCGACCGTCCACCGGCCCACACGGCCTCACCGACGGTGAGCTGTCGGATTGCCACGGCGGCGACATTCTTCGGATGATTCTCGACGAACTCCCCGTAGATCTCCTCGTCGTTCTGCCCGTCGTCACCGATGAGCAGCCACTTCATCCACGGGAACTCCCTGGCCAGACGTTCCAGCGAATTGCGTTTGTGCTCCTTGCCTGACCTGAACACCCGTGTCGTCGTCGGACCCCAGTCGGTGAGCAGCAGCGGGCCCATCGGATAGAGGTTGCGGGACAGGAAGCGCTTGAGCGTCAAGGCAGAGTTCCACGCCCCCGTCGACAGATAGACCATTGGAGTGTCCGGGCGCATGAAGGTGATCCGGTCATAGAGCACGGCCATTCCCGCCACCGGGGACCTCGCATGCTCGCTGAGGACGAAGGTGTTCCACGCGGCGAGGAAGGGACGCGGCAGCGAAGTGACCATGACCGTGTCGTCGATATCGGAGATGATGCCGAAGGTCGAGTCCTCACCGATGATGCGCACAGCGGCAGAGTCGACGAGCGAGCCGTCGGTCCACAGTTCGATCTCCGTCTCCCCCGGCTCGAAGTCTCCGGGGATCACGGTGTCGATGATGCCTCCGCGATCGGAGGTGACCATATGCTCTTCGTCGTTCACGCGCACCCATGCGGTGTCATTGGGCAGAGGCACACTGACGAAGGACTTCCACCCGCGGATGCTCGCGTGGACATCGGCGGCCGGCTGACCGTTCGGGGTGAGCACCAGGCGTCCGAGCACCCGCACCCAACCGGTCCCGCCGTAGGTGTCGTAGGCGATGACGGTGCGATGATAGGCGTGGTCTGTGGCCCGATTCTGGATCCAGCCGTTGAACCGGTCCTCCACCCGCGCAGCAGTGTGGAGCATATCCGGTGTGAGGTTGAGCGGCCCCTCTTCGGGTTTCTTCTTCGCCACGATCAGATGAAGCCGATCTTGTCATAGACCTCGCGCAGGGTCGCCTCGGCGATGGCGCTGGCCTTCTCCGCCCCGCGATCGAGGATCGCCTGCAGCTGGGTCCGGTCCTCGAGGAGCTCCAGCGTCCGCTCCCGCACCGGTGTCAGGGTCTCCACAGCCACCTCGGCGAGGTCGACCTTGAGGTGACCGTACATCTTCCCTTCGTACTCGGCGACGATATCGTCGACCGAACGTGAGGTCAGGGAGGAATAGATCGTCAGCAGATTCGACACGCCCGGCTTGTTCTCCGGGTCGAAGGCGATCTCGGTTCCGTCGTCAGTCACGGCGGACTTGATCTTCTTCGTCAGGGCCTTCGCATCGTCGAGGATGTCGATGCGTCCCTGCGGGCTGGGCTGGGACTTCGACATCTTCGCGCCAGGATTCTGCAGGTCATAGATCTTCGCGGTCGCCTTGAGGATCTGCGCCTCGGGGACGGTGAAGGTCTTGCCGAACCGATAGTTGAAGCGTTCGGCGAGGTTGCGGGTCAGCTCGAGGTGCTGGCGCTGATCCTCACCGACGGGAACGAGCTGCGGGTTGTACAGGAGGATGTCGGCGGCCATCAGCGCCGGGTAGGTGAGCAGCCCCAGGGACACATGCTCCTGCTTCGCGGACTTGTCCTTGAACTGGGTCATCCGGCTGGCCTCACCCATCGAGGTGGTGCATTCGAGGACCCAGGACAGCTGCGGATGGGCGGGCACCTGGGACTGGACGAAGATCGTCGACTTCTCCGGATCGAGACCGGCGGCGATGAACTGCGCGGCCGTGCGCAGGGTGCGTTCCCGCAGTTCGGCCGGGTCCTGCTCGACGGTGATCGCGTGCATGTTCGCGATGAAGTAGAAGGCATCGTGCGACTCCTGGTGAGTCACGAACTGCTGCAGGGCTCCGATGTAGTTGCCGAGATGAAGGGAATCGGAGGTGGCTTGGATACCTGAGACAGTGCGTGGCTGTGAAGAGTTCGTCATAGTCCTATGATGCCATCTCCCCTGTCGGGTCTGTTCAGGCGTCCGGTCTGGTGTCAGAGATCACGCTCGGCCGCGGACCAGCGGTATAGTTCGTACCAGATCACATGATTCGCCAAGGTGTCTCCCAGTTCTCGAACATCTGTCGAGCAGCGGCCAGCGAAGGTCTGATCATGCTGAGAACTCAACAATCCCGACGCGTCATCTCCTACGGACCTGATGCGTCGTCTCTCAAGGAGGAGGACTATGTCGGTCGAATACATCAAGACCGAGGGCGACCTTCCGCCGGTCGCCGTGGTCGAGAAGCCACGCTGGACACCGGCGAAGATCGTGCTGTGGGTGGCCATCGCCCTCATCGCCGGCGCGGGCTGGTCAATGATCGCGTTCGTGCGCGGTGAAGAGCTGTCGGCCAGCTGGTTCGTCGCCGCAGCCGTCGGCAGCTACCTCATCGGCTTCCGCTTCTACGCGAAGCTCATCGAATGGAAGATCTGCCGCCCGAACCCGAAGCGAGCCACCCCGGCAGAACTCAACGACAACGGCCGCGATTTCGCGCCGACCGACCGCCGGGTCCTGTTCGGCCACCACTTCGCCGCGATCTCCGGTGCCGGCCCCCTCGTGGGACCGATCCTCGCAGCCCAGATGGGCTACCTGCCCGGAACCCTGTGGATCGTCTTCGGCGTCGTGCTCGCCGGCGGTGTCCAGGACTATATGGTGCTGTTCTTCTCCATGCGCCGCAACGGCCGATCGCTGGGACAGATGACTCGCGATGAGCTCGGTCGAACGGGCGGAATCATCGCCTCCATCGGCATCATCCTCATCATGGTCATCCTCATCGCGGTCCTCGGCGTCGTCATCATCAACGCGCTGGCCGAAAGTCCCTGGGGCGTCTTCTCCATTGCGATGACCATCCCGATCGCTGTGTTCATGGGCATCTACATGCGCTACCTGCGCCCCGGCAAGGTCGTCGAGACCTCGGTCATCGGCATCGTGCTGCTCGTCATCGCGATCATCGCCGGCGGTTGGGTCCACAACTCGCCGTTCTGGTCCGAGATCTTCCACCTCGACAAGGTGACTCTGGCCTGGTGCCTGATGATCTACGGATTCCTCGCCGCCGTGCTTCCGGTGTGGGTGCTGCTGGCACCGCGCGACTACCTGTCGACATTCATGAAGATCGGCACCATCGTGCTGCTGGCTGTGGGCATCCTCATCGTCAACCCGACCGTGCAGATGCCTGCGCTGACCGAATTCGCGTTCAACTCGGCCGGTCCGGCGTTCGCCGGTGCCCTGTTCCCGTTCCTGTTCATCACCATCGCCTGTGGAGCTTTGTCGGGCTTCCACGCTCTCATCTCCTCAGGCACGACTCCGAAGCTCATCGAGAAGGAGACGCAGGCTCGCCTCATCGGCTACGGCGGCATGCTCATGGAGTCCTTCGTCGCCATCATGGCGCTGGTCGCCGCGATCTGCCTCGACAAGGGCCTCTACTTCGCGATGAATGCCGCCGAACCGCTCACCGGCGGAACAGTGCAGGGCGCAGCGGACTTCATCAACAACTCCTTGGGCATGTCCGGGGTGGAGACGAGTCCGGAGATCCTCGATCAGGCGGCCAAGGACGTCGGTGAGGAGAGCATCGTCTCTCGCACCGGCGGCGCCCCGACGCTGGCGATGGGAATGGCGCACATCCTCCACAACGTCTTCGGCGGGCCGGCCTGGATGTCTTTCTGGTACCACTTCGCCGTGATGTTCGAGGCCCTGTTCATCCTCACCACGATCGATGCGGGTACCCGCGTGGCCCGTTTCATGCTCTCGGATGCGCTCGGCAACTTCTCGAAGAAGTTCCGGGACCCCTCGTGGACTCCAGGTGCGTGGCTGACGACGGCCATCATGGTGGCCGCCTGGGGATCGATCCTGCTTATGGGAGTCACCGACCCCCTCGGCGGAATCAATACGCTGTTCCCGCTCTTCGGCATCTCGAACCAGCTGTTGGCCGCGATTGCCCTGGCCGTCGTCTTCGCCATCGTGTGCAAGATGGGTCTGGCCAAATGGG
The DNA here is from genome assembly GCF_013168765.1 of Brevibacterium sp. CT2-23B. Classification (NCBI taxonomy): domain Bacteria; kingdom Bacillati; phylum Actinomycetota; class Actinomycetes; order Micrococcales; family Brevibacteriaceae; genus Brevibacterium; species Brevibacterium sp. CT2-23B. The sequence continues at coordinate 10,018 of NZ_JABBYK010000006.1, forward strand.
CGTGGATCCCCGGCATCCCGCTGGTCTGGGATCTGGTGGTCACGATGGTCGCCTCGTGGCAGAAGATCTTCTCCTCCGACCCGAAGCTCGGCTACTGGGCTCAGCACTTCGCATACAAGGACGCGCTGGCGGCGGGAGAGACCTCCATGGGCAATACCGAGGGCGTCGCGGCGATGAGCGCAGTCGTGCGCAACACATTCGTTCAGGGCACCCTGTCGATCGTCTTCGCGCTTCTTGTCGCGATGGTCGTCGTCATGGCAGTCTGGAAGTCCATCGAGGCCATCAGGAAGGGGTCTCTGCCGACGACGGAGGAACCCTTCGTCGAGACGAAGATGTTCGCTCCGGCCGGTCTCATCGCTCGCAAGCCCGAGCGTGAGCTGCAGGCGCAGTGGGACGAGCATGCAGCAGGAAGGCAGAAGGAATGAGCACCGCACATCCGCTCAGCCGCATCGCCAGCGATCCGTGGGGATCCCTGCGCCGAGGCGGGGCCTGGCTCCACTGGTACCTCAAGGAGATCATGGGCGAGAACGCCTATATCCACTACCTCGAATCCTACGAGCGCCGACACGGCACCCGTGAGGGTGCGATGGAGGAGAAGGCCTTCTGGCGAGATCTCACCGATGAGCAGGACCGCAATCCCAAGGCCCGCTGCTGTTGAGATTCTGAAGCTGCCTGCGTCTCAGAACGCAGAGAGGACAGCAAAGAGCCCGGGGCTCAGGACATTTCGTCCTGAGCCCCGGGCTCTTCATCTGTCGTTCGGTCTGCGGTCAGGCCTGGACGGACGGGAGGTCGTAGTCGATGACCAGCGGAGCGTGGTCCGACCAGCGTTCGGCCCAGCTGTCGGCTTTGTCCACGGTGGCCTTGACCGCGGTTTCGGCCAGGGCCGGAGTGGCCATCTGATAGTCGATGCGCCATCCTGTGTCGTTGTCGAAGGCCTGACCGCGCATCGACCACCAGGTGTAGGGTCCGTCGATGTCGCCGCTGAGTTCGCGGTGGACGTCAACATAGCCGATCTCACCGAAGAACTTGTCGAAGTAGGCTCGTTCCTCCGGGAGGAATCCGGACTTCTTCCGGTTGGCTTTCCAGTTCTTCAGGTCGCGTTCGGTGTGGCAGACGTTGAGGTCGCCGGTGATGAGCACATGGTCGGCGGTCTTCGCCAGCTGCGGCATCCGTTCGATCATGCGGTCGAGGAACCGGTACTTGTCGTCCTGTTTGGGGGTGTCGGCCTCACCGGAATGGACGTACGCGGACACAAGGGTCAGAAGCGATCCGTCGCCGAGGCGGAAGTCCGTCTCCACCCAGCGTCCAGCCCGGTAGAAGTAACCGTCGTCGCCGAGTCCTTCGCGCACCGCCTCGGGTTCGGTGCGGGCCATCACGGCGACGCCGGCGCGGCCCTTCGCCTCGGCATCATGGCTGATCGTGGTGTATCCGGTGTCGGCAAGGACACCGTGCGCGATATCGTTCGCGGCGCGCACTTCTTGGAGGGTGATGAAGTCCGGTTTCGCTGCATCGACCCAGGTGGGCATCCCCTTTCGCCATGCTGCGCGGACTCCGTTGACGTTGACTGAAGCAATCCGAATCATGTGATCTATGATGACATGGAGCGCACTATTCTTCCGGGACGGGGCGTTATAGAGTGAGGGTAAGTACGAACACATCAGGAGGCGCAATGGCCGTTGACGAAACTATCGACACCGAGCAGCTGAGCATCAGTCCGCTCGATGAGGTCGACGCCCGCGAGATGCGCGAATTCCTGCTCGACGCCCAAGCCAACTTCTGGGGAGACCGCGATCTCAGCGGTGACCATGATGCCTACTGGTTCCGTCAGTTCGTCACCTCGGGGCTCGTCGCCCGCTACCGTTCGGAGATCGTCGGATACCTGCTCGGCGTCATTCCCCATGATGGTCCTGCCTACATCCACCTGGTGGCAGCGCGGTCGGATTTCCGTCACCAGGGAATCGGCCGTCATCTCTACCAGCACTTCATCGACCATTCCCGTCAGCTCGGTGCCTCCTCGGTTCAGGCGACGACGATGCCGGAGTCCTCGGGTGCGATCTCGTTCCACTCGTCCATGGGCTTCAGCGGAGAGCTCATCGAGGACTATGCCGGCCCGGGCAACCCGCGCGTCTTCTTCGAGCTCAAGTTCCCCGAGGACTGAGCACCCGGCACCGCCCACCCTCCCAGAACTACCTGACGGCGGCCCAGCAACCTCGCGCGAGGTTGCTGGGCCGCCGTCAGGTAGTAATAGGGGTCAGTTGGCTGAGCGTTGGGCGGTGTCGACGACATTCTTGAGCAGCAGGGCTCGAGTCATCGGTCCGACGCCTCCGGGGTTCGGTGAGACCCAGGACGCCACCTCGGCGACCGCCGGATCCACGTCTCCGACGATCTTCGACTTCCCCGTCTCCGGGTCCGTCTCACGCGAGACTCCCACGTCGAGGACGATCGCTCCGGGTTTGACCGCCTCCGCCTTCACGATGCGAGCCGCCCCGGCGGCCGCGACGATGACATCGGCCTGAGCCAACAGCTCATCAAGATTGCGCGTACCGGTGTGCGTCAGGGTCACGGTCGCATTGTGCTCACGCCGAGTCAGCAGTGCACCGATGGACCGGCCCACGGTGACCCCGCGACCGATGACCACGACATGCTTGCCGGCCAGATCGATGCCGTTGCGGGTGATCAGCTCGATGACACCGCGCGGAGTGCACGGCAGCGGAGTGGTGATCTCCGAGTTCACGTTGAGCACGAGTCGGCCGAGGTTGGTCGGATGCAGGCCGTCGGCGTCCTTAGCCGGATCGATGGCTTCGAGGATCGTGTCCGTGTCGATATGGTCCGGCAGCGGAAGCTGCACGATGTAGCCAGTGCATGCGTCATCTTTGTTGAGCTCGTCGATGACCGCCAGCAGCTCTTCCTGGCTTACCGACTCGGGCAAGTCGCGGCGGATCGAACTGATTCCGACCTCGGCACAGTCACGGTGTTTGCCCGCGACGTACCACTTCGAACCGGGGTCCTCCCCCACCAGCACTGTGCCGAGGCCCGGAACGATTCCGGATTCTGCCAGGGTCGCCACCGCCTCGGTGAGTTCAGCCTTGATCTGCTTCGCGCAGGCTCTGCCGTCGAGGATCTGTGCACCCATCAGTACTGCTCCAGTCCTTCGTAGAGGGGGAAGTCGTCGCTCAGCTTCTTCACGCGTGAGGCGAGTGCCTCGACGTCGGCACCGGGCTTGAGCGCCTCGGCGATGACGTCAGCGACCTCGGTGAATTCGTTGTCGCCGAATCCGCGGGTGGCCAGTGCCGGGGTGCCGATGCGCAGCCCCGAGGTGACCATCGGCGGACGCGGGTCGAAGGGCACGGCATTGCGGTTGACGGTGATGCCGACCGAGTGCAGAAGATCTTCGGCCTGCTGTCCGTCGAGGGCGGAGTTGCGCAGGTCGACGAGCACGAGGTGGACATCGGTGCCGCCGGTGAGCACGGTGGCTCCGGCGTCAGCGACGTCGGAGGCCAGCAGGCGCTCAGCCAGGATCTGAGCACCGCGCACGGTGCGTTCCTGACGTTCCTTGAACTCGGCAGAGGCCGCGAGCTTGAACGCCACGGCTTTCGCGGCGATGACATGCATGAGCGGTCCACCCTGCTGTCCCGGGAACACCGCGGAGTTGAGCTTCTTCGCGTACTCCTCCTTGCCGAGGATGAAACCGGACCGGGGCCCGCCGATGGTCTTGTGCACCGTCGAGGACACGACATCGGCGAACGGCACCGGGTTCGGGTGCAGACCGGCGGCGACGAGTCCGGCGAAGTGGGCCATATCGACCCACAGCTTCGCCCCGACTTCGTCGGCGATATCGCGGAAGGCCTGGAAGTCCAGCTGACGAGGGTAGGCCGACCAGCCGGCGACGATGACCTCGGGGCGGTGTTCGAGAGCCTTCTCGCGCACCTTGTCCATATCGATGCGGTAGGTATCGGGGTCGACCTCGTAGGAGGCGACATCGTAGAGGCGTCCGGAGAAGTTGATCTTCATACCGTGGGTGAGGTGCCCGCCATGGGCCAGGGACAGCCCGAGCATCTTGTCACCCTGACGGGCCAGAGCGTGCATGACAGCGGCGTTGGCCGAGGCACCGGAATGGGGCTGGACGTTCGCGTAGTCGGCGCCGAAGAGGCTCTTGGCGCGGTCGATGGCGAGGTTCTCCGCGACGTCGACGTATTCGCAGCCGCCGTAGTAGCGCTTGCCGGGATACCCCTCGGCATACTTGTTCGTCAGCACCGACCCCTGTGCTTCCAGCACGGCGCGCGGGACGAAATTCTCCGAGGCGATCATCTCGAGCGTCGACCGCTGGCGGCCCAGCTCGAGGTCGAGGACTTCGGCAATCTGCGGGTCGATGTCGGCAAGCGAAGCCTGCATCGAGTTTTCGGTCATGAGTACTCTCCTGTGGCATCCGATGATGGGAGCGAGGCAGCGCGCAAACCGCGGCCGTCACCCGGCACCATGCTAACAGCGACGCCGCCTGCTTCCGGGGCCGCGACCGCCATCCGGATGCCGACTCGGAGTGGGCGTTGAGCGCAGCCACCGATTAGGATCGAGTCCATGAGCTGCGAATGGATCCTGAGAGTCACCTGCCCCGATTCGACCGGCATCGTCCACGCCGTGACCGGGGTGCTCGCGGGCCTGGGCGGCAACATCACCGAATCCCAGCAGTTCTCCTCCCCCGATTCTCGTCAGTTCTTCCTGCGCCTGCAGTTCTCGACGCCTGCAGAGACCACGGCCCAGACCGTGGAAGAGGCACTCGCCGAGGTGGCTCCCCGGTTCGCGATGACTGTGAGCCTGCAACCGGTGGAGAAGAAGACCCGCACCCTGATCATGGTGTCCAAGGCCGCGCACTGCCTCAACACTCTGCTGTTCCGGCATTCGGCCGGTCAGCTGCCCATCGACATCGTCGGCATCGCCGGCAACCATGCCGATCTGCGTCCGCTCGCCGAATTCCACGGCCACGATTTCCACCATATTCCGATCACCCGGGAGACGAAGGCCGACGCCGAGGCGAGGCTCTCGACTCTCGTCGATGACCTCGAGGTCGAACTCATCGTCTTGGCCCGATACATGCAGATCCTCTCCTCCGACCTCTGCGCCCGCCTCGAGGGCCGGGTCATCAATATCCACCATTCGTTCCTGCCGAGCTTCAAGGGCGCGAAGCCCTACCATCAGGCGCATGCCCGAGGCGTGAAGATCATCGGCGCGACTGCCCACTACGTCACCAGTGACCTCGACGAGGGGCCGATCATCGAACAGGATGTGGCCCGCGTCGATCACAATCAGGCGATCGCCGATTTCGTCCGGCACGGTCAGGACGTCGAAGCGGCCGTGCTCGCTCGGGCCGTCGCTTGGCATGCCGAAGGCCGCGTGCTCATGGACGGCCATCGCACCGTCGTCTTCGACTGAGCCTGCCGCTCCTGCAGTGTCGCTGTGTACTCTCGCAACAAGGAGGTGCACAGGAAATTCACACCTGCGACCTCTTGTCCTGTAAGGTCGGCTCGGCCTATCGAAGGAGCTGAGCTCAAATGTCGGAAACCACTTTCCGCACGATCGCGATCGTCCTCTACTTCATCGGCATGCTGGCCATCGGCTGGTTTGCCTACCGCAAGACGAAGAACAACCTCGACGACTACATGCTCGCGGGACGTGGACTGCGACCCAGCGTTGCCGCGCTGAGCGCCGGCGCCTCCGATATGTCGGGGTGGCTGCTCATGGGTCTGCCCGGCGCCATCTACGTCTCCGGGCTCATCGAAGCCTGGATCGCTATCGGCCTGACCGTCGGCGCCTGGGTCAACTGGAAGATCGTCGCGCCTCGGCTGCGTGCGTTCACGGAGAAGGCCGGCGACTCGATCACGATCCCCAGCTTCTTCGAACAGCGGCTCAAAGACCGGACACGACTGCTGCGCATCGTCTGCGGCATCATCATTCTGGTCTTCTTCACCTTCTACGTCTCGTCGGGCATGGTGGCGGCCGGCAAATTCTTCGAGTCGAGCTTCGGACTCAACTACCTCGGTGGAATGCTCCTCGTCGCCGCGATCACGATGATCTACACCCTCTTCGGCGGATTCCTCGGCGCGACTCTCACGGATGTCGCCCAGGGTCTGCTGATGTTCGCTGCTCTGGTGGCTGTGCCGATCGTCGCCGTCATCAACGCCGGCGGGCCGACGACGGTAGTCAACAACGTCACCGAAATCGATCCCGGTCTGCTCAGCCTCTTCGGCTCAGACGAATTCTGGACCTTCGCGACGATCGCGTCGATCGTGTCCGCCCTGGCCTGGGGACTGGGCTACTTCGGCCAGCCGCACATCATCGTGCGCTTCATGGCCCTGCGCACTCCCGCCGATGCCACCGTCGCTCGGCGCATCGGCGTCGGCTGGATGGCGATCTCGGCGCTCGGTGCCGTCGCCACCGCCATCGTCGGCATCTCCTACTTCTCTCAGCACGCGGATATGGAACCCGCAGACGCCGAAACCGTCTTCCTCGACCTCGCGCAGATCCTCTTCCACCCGTTCATCGCCGGCCTCGTCTTGGCTGCGGTGCTGGCAGCCATCATGTCGACGATCTCCTCGCAGCTCGTCGTCACGTCGTCAGCGCTCATCGAGGATCTGTTCAAGATCGTCGCCCTGAGCACCGGATCCACGAGGACGCTGCAGGACAAGACCTACGTACTGCTCGGCCGCCTCGGCGTGCTCGTCGTCGCCGTCATCGCGGTCGTCCTCGCGATCTCACCATCGAACAGCATCCTCGACCTCGTCGCCTTCGCGTGGGCAGGCTTCGGCGCCTCCTTCGGGCCGATCGTCCTGCTCACTCTGTTCTGGAAGCGTCTGAGCAACTGGGGCGCCCTGTTCGGTCTGCTCTCCGGCGCGGTCGTGGCCTTCGTCTGGGGCCAGGTGAGCACCCCGATGACGGATTCGATCTACGAGATCATTCCCGGCTTCATCGTCAACCTCATCGTCGCCGTGGTCGTCAGTCGCTTCACCTACAAGCACGATGAGGCCTCTGACATCGAGTTCGACGAATCCGTGGAACTCTCCCGCGTGAAGTGAGAACAGACTCGTGATGTGAGAGTCGACGCGAACTGACCGAAGGCCGGGACACGACGGTGTTCTGGCCTTCGTCATATCGAGACGTCAGTTTGGCCCATGGCTTACTTACCGTCGGCGCACTGAACGGATCGCGGCACGTCTGCAGACGCCTGCCCGATCAGACGGGGCGCCGGTCACTCATGCGGTGACATCACATTGCGTTGAGAACCTCAGGTTGCGCACCGGAGTAATCGCTCTTCGTTCCAATCATCTGAATCGAAACCGATAATTGGAACGAAGAGCAATCATTCACGCCGAGGTGGTCGGACAGGTGCGTGAAAACTGACCCCACCGAGGCGGCCTGCAGGTCCTTGTCGGTCCCCGCGCCAGCGGTGAATACACTTCAGGCGGGCACCTGTGTCGGTGCCCGCCTGAAGTGTGTGACTCACGGCTGCGGAGATCCGAGCCGTGAGTCGGTCGAGGAGCTTACTTCTCCTCGGCAGCCTCGGAGGACTCTTCAGCGGTCTCGGCGTCAGCCTCGGCTGACTCTGCCTCGACTGCGGCGTCTTCGGCCGGAGCCTCGTCGACGACCTCAGCCTCAGCCGGTGCCTCTTCTGCCGGAGCGGCAGCGGCGGTGGCCTGTTCGGCTTCCTTCACGGTTGCCTGCTTCGGCGAGTAGGGCTCGAGGACCAGTTCGATGACGGCCATCGGGGCGTTGTCGCCGGGACGGGGGCCGATCTTGGTGATACGGGTGTATCCACCGGGACGCTCGGCCATCGTTTCGGCGATCGAGGTGAAGAGCTCGTGCACGATCGACTTGTCGGAGATCTGGCCGAGCACGCGACGACGTGCGGCCAGGTCACCCTTCTTGGCGTTCGTGATCATGCGCTCGGCAACCGGACGCAGGCGCTTGGCCTTCGTCACAGTCGTCTTGATCTGCTTGTGCTCGAACAGCTGGGCTGCCAGGTTGTTGAGCATCATGCGCTCGTGTGTGGGCGAACCGCCGAGGCGGGGACCCTTGGTTGGGGTTGGCATTGTCAGTTACTCCTAGGTCTTAATCAGTACTGTTCGTCTTCGACGTAGGACTGGTCCTCATCAACGAGACCGGCTTCGAACCCGGCAGGACTGTCCTTGAGGCTCAGGCCGAGCTCGTTGAGCTTCGCCTTGACCTCGTCGATCGACTTCGAACCAAAGTTGCGGATATCCATCAGGTCGGCTTCGCTGCGAGCAACGAGTTCGCCGACGGTGTGGATGCCTTCGCGCTTGAGGCAGTTGTAGGAGCGCACGGTCAGGTCGAGATCTTCGATCGCCAGCGCCAGGTCGGCGGCGAGTGCCGCGTCCACAGGCGAGGGTCCGATCTCGATGCCTTCAGCTTCGACGTTGAGCTCTCGAGCCAGGCCGAAGAGTTCGACCAGGGTCTTGCCCGCAGATGCGATGGCATCGCGCGGGGTCATCGAGGGCTTGGTTTCGACGTCGAGGACCAGACGATCGAAGTCGGTGCGCTGTTCGACACGCGTGGCTTCGACCTTGTAGGTGACCTTGAGAACCGGAGAGTAGATCGAATCGACCGGAATCCGGCCGATCTCTGCATCCGCGTTCTTGTTCTGAGCGCTCGAAACGTATCCGCGTCCACGTTCGATGGTCAGTTCCATGTCCAGACGACCCTCACCATTCAGTGTGGCGATGTGCAGGTCCGGATTGTGGATCTCGACCCCGGCAGGAGCAGAGACATCGGCAGCGGTCACGGTGCCAGGTCCCTGCTTGCGCAGGTAGGCGACGACCGGTTCGTCGAATTCGGACGATACGACCAGGGACTTCAGGTTGAGGATGAATTCTGTGACATCCTCTTTGACTCCCGGCACGGTGCTGAACTCGTGGAGCACTCCGTCGATCCGGATGGACGTGACGGCGGCACCAGGGATCGAGGACAGCAGGGTCCGGCGAAGCGAGTTGCCGAGGGTGTAGCCGAATCCGGGCTCGAGCGGTTCGATGGCGAACCGTGAGCGGTTATCGGAGACGACTTCTTCCGTGAGCGTTGGGCGCTGTGCAATGAGCACGTGGGCTTCCTTTCAGCGAACATCCGCTATATGACGTTCGCACTGCACGTCATGGCCACAAAGGCCATGAAGAACGGTTCGGGTTATCTGGGAATCCGTTCTGCGACCGATGTCGGGATCTCACCCGTCATCCGTTGCAGTTCCACGGAAGGATCAGCCGCGGCGGCGCTTGGGGGGACGGCAGCCGTTGAACGGAACGGGAGTGACATCCTGGATGGTTCCCAGTTCCAGGCCGGCGGCCTGCAGCGAACGGATGGCGGTCTCGCGGCCCGAGCCCGGCCCCTTGACGAACACGTCGACCTTCTTCAGGCCGTGTTCCTGCGCCCGGCGAGCAGCCGATTCAGCAGCCATCTGAGCGGCGTACGGGGTCGACTTGCGCGAACCCTTGAAGCCGATCTCACCTGAGGAGGCCCAGGAGATGACAGCACCGGTCGGATCAGTGATCGACACGATGGTGTTGTTGAAGGTTGATTTGATGTGGGCCTGGCCGGCAACGATATTCTTCTTCAGCTTGCGGCGAGGCTTGCGCACTGTAGCGGCGCGTGACTTGGGAGGCATATGTCCTACTCCTGATCGAGGTGGTTGGCCTCAGCCAACCGAGTGAGCGTGTTACTTCTTCTTACCGGCCACGGTGCGCTTCGGTCCCTTGCGGGTACGCGCATTCGTCTTGGTCCGCTGACCGCGAACCGGCAGACCGCGGCGGTGACGCAGGCCTTCATAGCTTCCGATTTCGACCTTGCGGCGGATATCGGCGGCCACCTCACGACGGAGGTCACCCTCAACCTGGAATGTGCCCTCGATGTAGTCACGCAGCTGGACGAGCTCTGCGTCGCTCAAGTCCTTCACACGGGTATCAGGGCTGATTCCCGTTTCGGTCAGGGTCTGGCGCGCACGGGTGCGGCCCACACCATAGATGTAAGTCAAGGCGACTTCCACGCGCTTTTCACGCGGGATGTCGACTCCGGCAAGTCGTGCCATGGGTACTGTCTCCTGTTGTTGTTTCGGAGGTGCTGATGCAAACCTGTCCTCGGTCTCCCAAGGTCTCCGGCCCCCGACCGGAGGTATCGTCCTGTGTCCGTTCCCCGGAAGCTCTCACTTCTCATGGCTCCGAACGCAGATGGCGAGGTTTGCGCGGGTGTGGTGCTGCTGAGGCTCCGCTGTGGAGCCTCGATCTGCTCGAAACGAGCTGCTCAGCCCTGGCGCTGCTTGTGGCGCGGGTTGGAGCAGATGACGATGACCCGGCCGTGACGGCGGGTAATCTGGCAGTTCTCGCAGATCTTCTTGACGCTGGGCTTAACCTTCATCGTTTTTCCTTCTTTCGGTCCCTGCCCGGCCGGACAGGACGCGAATGATCGAAGATCCTTACTTGTAGCGGTAAACGATTCGTCCGCGCGAGAGATCGTATGGAGACAGCTCCACAATGACCCGGTCCTCGGGAAGGATGCGGATATAGTGCTGACGCATCTTTCCGGAGATATGTGCGAGCACCTTGTGCCCGTTGCTCAGCTCAACCCGAAACGATGCGTTCGGCAGAGCCTCGACAACGGTGCCTTCGATCTCAATGACCCCTTCTTTTTTGGCCATATCGTTCGCTAACCTCGTATTCCCGCGAAACCTTCGCGTTCGACGTAATCGTGTATCACCGACTCAATGCCGGTGACCCCTCGGTCTGCAGTCCTCGTCACCACATAAAAGAAGTGGATGGCAGAAGCCGCCCACATCTGAAAAAGGGTGAGTTGAATGAGAACAGACCAATCATCAACCCTACACTACGGAGAAAGAATCTTCCACACGGTGTTCGCTTCTGAGCGTGAAGTCCCTTACAATCCCATCTTCGCCGAGGCGGCGCACCGTTCCCATGTCCCCTGACGACGAATGGAGCGCACCTCGGCCGCCCCGACTGCTAGCGTGAGAACCGCACCCGACGCAGTCCCCGAAAAGGAGCACAGAGATGTCCGATTTCGATGCCATCACCGAGGAGTCCCTTATCGCGAAGGGCGGCCGCAAGTGGTCGTCCTTCCCCGGCTCCATCGGCGCCTTCATCGCCGAGATGGACTTCGGGGTGGCTCCCGCGGTGCGGCAGTCGCTGCAGACCATCGACGATCGCGACCTCTACGGCTACGCTCCCGCCGACCTGACCGCCGACCTGAGAACAGCGACCTCGAGCTTCTGCTCCGAGCACTACGGCTGGCGGATCCCCGTCGGTCACATCGAACCGGCCAGTGATGTGCTGGCTGCGTTCCTCGGCGTCCTCACCCACCTCACACCACCCGACACTCCGATCGTGCTGCCGACACCGGCCTATATGCCGTTCTTCGATGTCGCGCGAGTGACAGGCCGCGAGCTCATCGAAGTTCCGATGCTGCGGTCGGAATCCGGCTGGTCATTCGACCTCGATGCCATCGCCTCCGCTCTGACCCCCGGAGCCACGTTCGTCCTGTGCAATCCGCACAATCCGATCGGCAAGGTCTGCACCGAGGCCGAGCTGCTGGCCCTCGCCGACGTCGTGGAGAAGGCCGGTGCCCGGGTGTTCTCCGATGAGATCCATGCACCGGTCGTCTATGCCCCCGCGCGGCACATTCCCTATGCCACTCTCACCGAGGCGACCGCCGCTCACACCGCCACAGCGACAGCCGCGTCGAAGGCCTTCAACATCCCCGGCCTCAAATGTGCCCAGCTCATCCTCACCTCCCCCAGCGACCGTGAGGTCTGGGCGAAGAAGGGACAGTTCGTCTCCGGAGCCGCGTCGAACCCGGGGATACTCGCCACCACCGCCGCCTACACGCATGCGAATGACTGGCTGAGCGAAGTCACCGGCTACCTCAAAGGCAACCGCGACCACTTCACCGATCTCGTCGGGTCACTGCTGCCGGGTGCCGCCTATATCGAACCGGAAGGCACTTATCTGGCCTGGCTGGATCTGCGCGGCTATGGACTGGAGTCGAACCTGTCCGATCACATCCGATCCCGCGCCGAGGTGGCCGTGACCGAGGGCCGACTCTGCGGACAGGTCGGGGCCGGACATATCCGCTTCAACTTCGCACTCCCCCGACCTCTGCTCACCGAAGCGGTCAAGAGGATCGCCCGGATACTCTGACCACCATGCCCTGGGCCCTCTGACCGACATGTCCAATGGCCTCCACACCCGACACTGATCAGTCTTCGGGCAGCCATTCGATGAGTTCGAAGGATGAGCTTGCTCCCGCGCACTCGCGGATCAGCTGATCGAAGCGCAGATAGTATTCGAGATTGCACTGCCGCATCAGCGCACGGAACCGCACAGCCGGCTGAGTCCCGTCGACGAGAGTTTCCGGCAGCAGCGGGTGAGTCATCACTGCACGGGCGACGTCGTAGTACAGATCGAAGAAGCTTCCCAGGCTCAGCCCTGCGCAACCCGTGCCGGGTGCCGAACCCCCCGAACTCAATGGGTTCATGCGCTCTTCCAGAGGCGGCAGCTGGGCGAGAGCCGCGTCGAGTTCGAATGCCCGAGTCGTCATCCTGCGTGCCGCCGCGAGGGACTCGGGGGTCAGCACTCCGGCCTCTGACCAGCCGGGAACAGGGATGTGGGGCAGTCTCTTCGAGAGCAGTCTGGACTGGTCTGCGAAGCCGATGAGGATTCCCGGTCTCAGCTGTCTGTATCCCAAGCTCCGCGCAATGTACTGCAGTCGGTCGCGCAGTCCGCGTTCAGCTTCCGGAACCGAATACACGATGGTGTGGAAGCGCCCCGCATAGTCGGGGAAGACGTGATCGCCTGCGATGTCACCGAAATCTGAGAGGATCTGTTCGCTCAGACGGTAGATGGAGACCCGCCCGATTCGTTCGCTGCTGATGATGCCTCGTTGGACCATCCGTACGAGCTGATTGTGAACGCTCGAGGAGGAATACCCGTGTTCACGCAGCACGCTGACGATGACGGGTCCCGGCAGTCCACTGGCTTGCAGGCACCCGAAAACGGAGACCACGTCGAAGGCGATCCGCGTCATCCGATACCGATCGCCCACATCTGTCCGACGTTTCGGGACATTGTGGACACTCGTCATGGCCGGATTCTACCGTGAAGACACAAGGATCGGTGCCGACAGGACCGAGATCGCAGCCAAGCGACGAGGAGCCACGACATGGATGACGAGAAGCACACACTGGATCAGCGCGCCTACCAGACGGCCCGCACCTCCGGACTGCTGGCGGGAGCGATCACGGCTTTCATCGCCTTCTGTGCCTTCCAGATCTTCGGATTCACCATCGCCGAGACGGCCACGTGGATGTTCGCACTCGCACTGATGGCGGCGTCCGGAACCTTCGCCGCAGTCTACTTCGTCGGCAGGTCTGCCCTGAGAAAGCAGATGCCGGCCGCCTGAGTTCTCCCCTCAGGCGTCTTTCGGAGCCACGGGAGTGATTCCGAACGGCGCCAGCCCGGCCGCTCCCCCGTCGGCGGCTGTGAGTACCCAGACTCCCCCGTCATGGCGGACCACGCTGTGTTCCCAGTGGCTCGCCCGTGACCCATCCGCCGTCACGACAGTCCAGTCGTCGGCGAGAGTGCGCGTGTCCGCACCTCCCGTGGTGAGCATCGGCTCGATCGCCAAGCACATTCCGGGCTTGATCTTCGGGCCGTTCGAGCGTGCACGGTAGTTGAGGACCTCAGGCGCCATATGCATGGAGGTGCCGATGCCGTGTCCGGTGAATTCCTCGACGAGGCCCAGGTGGGGGAATGATTCGGAGACGAAGTCATCGATGGCGTCGCCGATGTCGCTGACCTTCGTACCGGTCGCGAATGCCGCGATGCCTGCCCACATAGCCGCCTCGGTGGCAGACGACAGCTCACGGTCGGCTGCAGTGCCTGCTTCGTCGCCGCCGACGATCATCGTCAGCGCCGAGTCCCCGTGAAAGCCGTCGACGACGGCGCCGCCGTCGATCGACACGATGTCCCCGGCGTTGAGGACACGGGATCCCGGGATGCCGTGGACGATCTCCTCGTTCACGGATATGCACACGACCGCAGGGAATCCCTGATAGCCCTTGAAGTTCGAGCGGGCGCCGGCGGCGTCGATGACGGCTTCCGCAGCGGCGTCCACCTCGGCGGTGGAGGCTCCGGGAACGGCCGCGGACCGGGCCGCTGAGAGCACTTCTGCTGTCAGCTGCCCGGCCCGATGCATGAGCTCAAGCTCTGCGGGAGTCTTCAGCTCGATACGTGGTCCGAAGATCATCGAATGGTCGAGAGGATGCGCTCGGTGATGTCGTTGACTTCGCCGAGTCCGTCGACCTGGCGAAGCAGACCGCGGCTGCGGTAGATATCGGTCAGCGGTTGGGTCTGCTCTTCGTAGACGTCGAGGCGATGGCGGATGACGTCTTCGCTGTCGTCGCTGCGGCCTTCGGTCTGAGCACGCGCGAGGAGACGAGCGACGACCTCGTCGGTGTCGGCGGTGAGCTCGACCACGTGCTCGATCGCCTTATCCTCTGCAGCGAGGATCCTGTCGAGTTCGTCGACCTGGGCGCTGGTGCGAGGATACCCATCGAGGAGGAAGCCTTCGGCTGCGTCATCCTGTGCCAGTCGATCTGCGACCATCGAGTTCGTGACCTCGTCGGGCACGTACTCGCCGGCATCCATGTAGCGCTTGGCCAGCTTGCCCAGTTCGGTCTCACCCTTCACATTCGCCCGGAAGATGTCTCCGGTCGAGATGGCCGGGACGCCGAGCGCCTCGGACAGGCGTGCGGCCTGGGTGCCCTTGCCGGCTCCGGGAGGGCCGATCAGGATGATGCGTGAACTCATAAGGTGTCCTTCCAATGGAATGTCCGCTGAACGTCAGCGTCCGGTCGAATCAGCGCAGCAGACCCTCGTAGTGGCGCTGCTGCATCTGCGCGTCGATCTGCTTGACCGTTTCGAGGCCGACGCCGACGACGATCAGCAGTGAGGTGCCGCCGAACGGGAAGTTCTGATTGGCGTTGATGAGAACCAGAGCGATCAGCGGAATGAGGGCGACGAAAGCCAGGTAGAGCGAGCCGGGGAAGTTGATGCGGCTGAGTACGTAGCTGAGGTACTCGGCGGTCGGGCGACCGGCACGGATACCCGGGATGAAGCCGCCGTACTTCTTCATATTGTCCGCAACCTCTTCAGGGTTGAAGGTGATCGCTACGTAGAAGTAGGCGAAGAAGATCGTCAGCAGCGCATACACGGTGATGTAGAGAGGATGGTCACCGCGGGTGAAGTAGGTGTTGATCCATTCGACTGCCTTGGATTCGGGGTCGAAGAACTGCGAGATCAGACTCGGCAGGTAGAGCACCGAGGAGGCGAAGATGACGGGGATGACACCGGCCATATTCACCTTGATCGGGATGTAGGTCGACGTTCCGCCGAACATCCGACGTCCCACCATGCGCTTGGCGTACTGGACGGGGATCCTGCGCTGCGACTGCTCGACGAAGACGACGAGGGCGATGAGGACGAGTCCGACGGCCATGACGATGATGAAGATGTCGACACCCTGCTCGCGGAAGATCGCACCGAGCGAGGACGGGAAGGCAGAAGCGACGGACGTGAAGATGAGCAGCGACATTCCGTTGCCCACACCGTGTTCGGTGATCTGCTCGCCCAGCCACATGATCAGGCCGGTTCCTGCGGTCAGGGTGAGGACGAGGACGGCAATGCCCCACCAAGTGTCGTTGGCGATGAGATCCTGGCAGTTCTGGACGTCGCCGAACAGTGCACCGGAGCGCACGGTCGCCACGAGGGTCGTCGAGTTGAGGATCGCGAGGCCGATGGTGAGGTAGCGAGTGTACTGAGTCAGCTTCGCCTGGCCAGAGGCACCTTCCTTATGGAGGGCTTCGAAGCGAGGAATGACCACTCGCAGCAGCTGGACGATGATGCTCGCGGTGATATACGGCATGATGCCCAGGGCGAAGATCGACAGCTGCAGCAGCGCGCCGCCGCTGAAGAGGTTGATCATGGCGAATCCGCCCTCATTGAGCTGAGGCGAAGCCACGCACTCCTGCACCTTGGTGTAGTCGATTCCAGGCGAAGGAATGAACGAGCCGAGTCGGAAGATGACAAGAATGCCCAGGGTGAAGAGGAGTTTCTTCCTCAGGTCGGGCGTTCTGAAGGCCCTCCGGATTGCGCCGATCAAGCGTCCTCCTCGTTGGGGGATGAAAAGTCAGAGTCGTGGTCGCGACCTGGCGATTGAGACAAATACCTGCAAAAGACTACCAGGGTATGCCCTCCAGGCCGAAACCGGCGAAGCCCCGCGGCGGCTCGGCGCAACCTGTGTTCGAGGCGGTCGAAGAGCGGTTTCAGACAGGGATTGAGATCGCATCGGAGCGGTTTCACGCGGTGTTCGAGAGGGCGTCTGGCCGGTCTCGGCCTGGTATGCGGACCACCGCCGCCGGCGTTCAGGGATGCAGAAGGGGGCGGCCACCGAAGTGACCGCCCCCTTTGACCAGCGTTGAAGCCGGGAATCCGTTCCGAGTGGAACGGATCAGGCCTCGTTGGTGCTTCCGCCTGCAGCCTTGATCTTCTCGGCTGCGGAGCCGGAGAACTTGTCTGCAGTGATGTTCAGGGCAACGGTGATCTCACCGGTGCCGAGAACCTTGACGGGCTGCTTTGCACGCACAGCGCCCTTCTCCACGAGATCGGCGACGGTGACGTCTCCGCCCTCGGGGAACAGGCTGGACAGCTTGTCGAGGTTGACAACCTGGAACTCCACCTTGGCGGGGTTCTTGAATCCACGCAGCTTGGGCAGACGCATGTGCATCGGGGTCTGGCCGCCCTCGAAGCCGTGCGGAACCTGGTAGCGGGCCTTCGTGCCCTTGGTTCCGCGTCCGGCGGTCTTACCCTTCGAAGCCTCACCACGACCGACACGGGTCTTGGCGGTCTTGGCTCCGGGAGCAGGGCGCAGATCGTGCAGCTTCAGCGAGTCGTTGTTCGACATATCAATCGACCTCTTCCACAGTCACGATGTGGCGGACAGCGTTGATCATTCCCCGGATCTCGGGGCGATCTTCCTGCACCACAACGTCGTTGGTCCGCTTGAGACCGAGCGAACGCAGCGTGTCACGCTGGCTCTGACGGTATCCGATTGCGGACTTGCGCTGAGTAATCTTGAGCTTTGCCATCAGGACTTCGCCCCACTTTCAGCAGCTGCTCGCAGCAGTGCGTGCGGAGCAACTTCGTCGACGGGCAGGCCACGGCGAGCCGCGACCTCTTCCGGACGCTCAAGGCCCTTCAGCGCGGCGATCGCAGCGTGCACGATGTTGATCGCGTTCGCCGAGCCCAGCGACTTGGACAGGACGTCCTGGACGCCTGCCGCATCGAGGACCGCACGAACGGGTCCACCGGCGATGACACCGGTACCCGGAGCGGCCGGACGCAGCAGGACGACGCCTGCGGCTTCCTCGCCCTGGATAGGGTGCGGAATGGTCTTCTGGATGCGGGGAACGCGGAAGAAGTTCTTCTTCGCTTCCTCGACACCCTTGGCGATGGCGGCAGGAACTTCCTTCGCCTTGCCGTAGCCCATGCCGACCATGCCGTCGCCGTCACCGACCACGACGAGAGCCGTGAAGGAGAACCGACGTCCACCCTTGACGACCTTCGACACGCGGTTGATCGTGATGACGTGTTCGATGAACTGGTTCTTGTCTTCACGGTCGTTGCGACCACCGCGTCCACGGCCTTCGCCGCGTCCGCGACCCTGACCGCCCTGTCCACCCTGGCCGCGGCCACGGGAGGAACGGTCACCGCTGTTGTCGGTGCGGGTCTCAGCAGTTGCCTGCTGTTCCTTGTTCTCTTCAGTGCTCATAGGGCCAATCCTCCTTCACGGGCACCTTCGGCGATTGCCTGCACACGGCCGTGGTAGGCATTGCCTCCACGGTCGAAGACGACGGAATCGATTCCGGCGTCCTTGGCGCGCTGAGCAACCAGCTCGCCCACCTTGCGGGCTTTGCCGGTCTTATCGCCTTCGAATGTCCGCAGGTCGGCTTCCATGGTGGAGGCCGAGACCAGGGTCTTGCCGACGGTGTCGTCGATGACCTGGACGAAGACGTGGCGCGTGGAGCGAGTCACTGAGAGGCGAGGGCGCTCGGTCGTGCCGCTGACATGCTTGCGCAGTCGAGCGTGACGACGCTTGCGAGCAGCTGCCCTGCCTTTGCCGTAGCTTTCCTTCTTGCCAAAGGCCATCGTTACTTACCAGCCTTTCCGACCTTGCGACGGACGATTTCGCCGGCGTAGCGCACACCCTTGCCCTTATAAGGCTCGGGCTTGCGCAGCTTCCGGATGTTGGCAGCGGTCTCACCGACGAGCTGCTTGTCGATTCCGTGGACAGCAACCTTGGTCTGACCGTCGACGCTGAAGGAGATTCCCTCCGGCGGTTCGACGACGATCGGGTGGCTGTAGCCGAGGGCGAACTCGAGGTTCGATCCCTTGGCCAGGACACGGTAACCGGTTCCGACGATCTCGAGGGCCTTGGAGTAGCCATCGGTCACACCGACGATCATGTTGTTGATGAGCGTGCGGGACAGTCCGTGCAGAGAACGCGATTCGCGCTCTTCGTCCGGACGGGCAACCGTGATGACACCGTCTTCGAGCGATACGGTGATCGGCTCGGCGATGGTGACGGACAGCTCGCCCTTAGGTCCCTTGACGGCGACATCCTGGCCGTCGACCTTGACCTCGACGCCGCTGGGAACGGAGATCGGGTTCTTGCCAATACGTGACATGTTCTTCTCTCCTTCCTTTACCAGACGTAGGCGAGGACTTCCCCACCCACACCCTTCTTGGCGGCCTGACGGTCCGTCAGGAGGCCTGACGAGGTCGACAGGATGGCGATGCCGAGGCCGCCGAGAACCTTGGGCAGGTTCGTGGACTTCGCATAGACGCGCAGTCCCGGCTTCGACACACGGCGCAGGCCGGCGATCGAACGTTCCCGGTTGGGTCCGAACTTCAGGTCCAGGAGCAGAGTCTTGCCGACTTCGGCGTCTTCGACGCTCCAGCCGGTGATGTAGCCCTCGGTCTTGAGGATCTCGGCGATGTTCGACTTGAGCTTCGAGAACGGCATACTGACGTCCTCGTGATAAGCCGAGTTGGCGTTGCGCAGACGCGTAAGCATGTCTGCGACTGGATCAGTCATTGTCATTTGGGCACTTGCCCTTCCTCGTTACGGTTTCCGCCCACGTACTGTGCTTGGACCTGCAACGTAGCGATTATTTTTGTTTGAACGGGAACCCGAGGTGACGCAGCAGTGCACGTCCCTCGTCGTCGGTTGCCGCGGTGGTGACGACGGTGATATCCATACCGCGGACGCGGTCGATCCGGTCCTGATCGATCTCGTGGAACATGGACTGTTCGGTGAGGCCGAAGGTGTAGTTACCGTTTCCGTCGAACTGACGATCCGAGAGTCCGCGGAAGTCGCGGATACGCGGCAGTGCCAGCGTGATGACGCGGTCGATGAACTCCCACATCCGGGCTCCACGCATGGTGACGTGGGCACCGATGGGCTGACCTTCGCGCAGCTTGAACTGTGCGATGGACTTGCGGGCACGTGTCACGACAGGCTTCTGACCGGTGATCAGAGTCAGGTCGTTGATCGCGCCTTCGATCATCTTGGAATCGCGTGCTGCGTCACCCACACCCATGTTCACGACGACCTTGGTCAGTCCGGGAACCTGCATGGGGTTGGCGTAGTTGAACTCTTCCTGCAGCTTCGCAACGATCTCTTCGCGGTAAATCTGCTTGAGACGCGGTGCGGGACGGCTGGTGGTTGTTTCCGTCATCAGATCTCCTCCCCGGTGCGACGCGAGATGCGAACTCGAACGGTCTTGGTGCGACCGTCGCGCTCGACGCTCTCTTCGCGGTATCCGACGCGGGTGGGCTTGTTGTCCTTGGGGTCAACGAGCGCCACGTTGGACACGTGGATGGGGGCTTCGTGGGTCTCACGGCCACCAGCGGTGCCGCCGGCCTGAGTCTGCGTAGCCTTCTTGTGCTTGATCACGCGGTTGACGCCCTCAACGAGGACGCGGTTGCGTTCGGGGTAGACGGCAAGAACCTTGCCCTGCTTGCCACGATCGCCACCACGGGACTGCCGAGCGCCGGCGATGACCTGGACGAGGTCGCCCTTCTTGATCTTGAGCTTGTTCGCCATGCTCACAACACCTCCGGTGCCAGGGAGACGATCTTCATGAACTTCTTGTCGCGGAGTTCGCGTCCCACGGGCCCGAAGATACGGGTTCCGCGTGGTTCCTCATCGTTCTTGAGGATGACAGCTGCATTCTCATCGAACTTGATGTAGGAGCCGTCGGGACGACGACGTTCCTTGGCAGTGCGAACGATGACGGCCTTGACGACGTCACCCTTCTTCACATTGCCGCCAGGGATTGCATCCTTGACGGTTGCCACGATGGTGTCACCGATCGAGGCGTAGCGCCGACCGGAGCCACCCAGGATCCTGATTGCCAGGATCTGCTTGGCGCCAGTGTTGTCGGCGACTTTGAGTCGCGACTCTTGCTGAATCACTATTTTCTCCTGTCGTCGCGCTGGTTCTCACGCCTGAGCGCGAGCCTTGCGGAACGGATTCATTGACATTTCACCCCGTTCCCGGTAGCCGCCCACGGCCTGCAGGAGGCCGCGGGCGGGACCGGGTGGGTGGGGTGGCGTTGACTACTTGGCGCGTTCGACGATTTCGACGAGCCGCCAACGCTTCGCGGCCGAAAGGGGCCGCGTCTCGGCCACGAGGACGAGGTCGCCGATGCCGGCGGTGTTCTCTTCGTCGTGAACCTTGTACTTGACCGACTTGCGCATGACCTTGCCGTAGAGGCGGTGCTTCATGCGCTCCTCAACCTCGACGACGATGGTCTTGTCCATCTTGTCGGATACGACGTAGCCACGTGCGGTCTTGCGGGAGTTGCGTTCCGCAGCAGTGGACTCGGTGTTCGTGGTCTCCGCCATCACTTGCTCTCTTCCTTGGCATCAGCGGGGTTCGGACGGATGTCCAGCTCCCGTTCGTTGAGCACGGTGTAGATACGAGCGATGTCGCGACGCACGGCCTTGAGGCGACCGTGGCTCTCCAGCTGGCCGGTGGCCGACTGGAAACGCAGGTTGAACAGCTCGGCCTTGGCCTTCTTGAGCTCTTCCTGCAGACGCTCGTTGTCGTAACCGTCAAGCGCGTCGATGGAAAGGTTCTTCGAACCGATAGCCATTCTCACTCACCACCTTCGCGGGCCACGATACGGGCCTTCAGCGGAAGCTTATGGATCGCCAGGCGCAGAGCCTCGCGAGCAACTTCCTCGGACACACCGCCGAGTTCGAACATGACTCGACCGGGTTTGACATTGGCGATCCACCACTCCGGCGAACCCTTACCGGAACCCATGCGGGTTTCGGCAGGCTTCTTCGTCAGCGGGTGATCAGGGTAGATGTTGATCCACACCTTGCCGCCGCGCTTGATGTAGCGGGTCATGGCAATACGTGCGGCCTCGATCTGACGGTTGGTGACGTAAGCCGGCTCGAGAGCCTGGATGCCGTAGTCACCGAAGGACACCGTCGTGCCTCCCTTGGCGGCGCCGCCCCGGTTGGGGTGGTGCTGCTTGCGGAATTTCACTCGACGAGGGATCAGCATTTCTCAGCCCTCCGATCCGGCCTCAGCCGCGGGGGCTTCGGCGCTGTTCTCAGTATTACGGGCCTGGTCGCCACGGCGCGGTGCGCCTTCCTGACCACGTCCGCGGCCTCCACGACCGCGCCCACGGCCACGCGGGCCACGAGCAGCAGGAGCCTTGGCCTGCTCGGCGGCAAGCTCCTTGTCGGTCATGTCGCCCTTGTAGATCCACACCTTGACGCCGATGCGTCCGAAAGTGGTGTGAGCTTCGTGAACGCCGAAGTCGATGTTCGCGCGCAGGGTGTGCAGCGGCACACGACCTTCGCGGTAGAACTCGGACCGGCTCATCTCAGCACCGCCGAGGCGGCCCGAGCACTGCACGCGGATGCCCTTGGCACCTGCGCGCTGGGCGCTCTGGATCGCCTTGCGCATCGCGCGGCGGAAGGCCACGCGGCTGGCGAGCTGCTCGGCAACACCCTGGGCGACGAGCTGAGCGTCGACCTCGGGGTTCTTCACCTCAAGGATGTTGAGCTGAATCTGCTTGCCGGTGAGCTTTTCGAGCTGACCGCGGATGCGGTCTGCTTCGGCTCCGCGACGGCCGATGACGATGCCCGGGCGTGCGGTGTGGATGTCGACGCGGACACGGTCACGCGTGCGCTCGATGTTGACCTTCGAGATGCCGGCCCGTTCGAGGCCGGTGTTCATCATCTGGCGGATCTTGACATCTTCGAGCACGTAGTCGCGGTAGCGCTGCCCCGGCTTGGTCGAGTCAGCGAACCACTTCGACTTGTGATCCGTGGTGATTCCGAGTCGGAATCCATTCGGATTGATCTTCTGGCCCATTAACGGTTCCCCTTCCGGCTCTTGCGCTGAGGCAGGTCGTCACCGCTGGCCAGGACCACTGTCACGTGGCTGGTGCGCTTCTCAATGCGAAAAGCGCGACCCTGGGCACGCGGACGGAACCGCTTCATGGTCGGCCCCTCGTCCACGAAGGCTTCGGAGATGACCAGTTCGTTCTCGTCGAACGCAACGCCTTCCTCGTCGGCCCGGACACGCGCATTGGCGATGCCGGAGGCCACGAGCTTGTAAATCGGATCTGATGCCGACTGTTCTGCAAACTTCAACACTGCAAGTGCTTCGGTCGCCTGCTGACCACGAATGAGGTCGATGACGCGCCGAGCCTTGCGAGGCGTAACGCGCAGGTACCGCGCCTTAGCCTTGGCTTCCATCGCTTCCTTCTCTCTTCTCTAGGATCGAAAGAGTGCCCCGCCTCAGCGGCGGCGACCCTTGCGATCGTCCTTTTCGTGGCCACGGAACGTCCGTGTCGGTGCGAACTCGCCGAGCTTGTGTCCGACCATCGACTCAGTGATGAAGACGGGGACATGCTTGCGTCCGTCATGTACTGCGATGGTGTGTCCCAGGAAGTCCGGGATGATCATCGAGCGACGAGACCATGTTTTGATGACATTCTTGGTGTTCTTCTCGTTCTGCCGAGCCACCTTCTGGAAGAGGTGTTCGTCGACGAAAGGACCCTTTTTGAGGCTACGAGGCATAAGTCAGTACTCCAATCAGCGCTTCTTGCCGGTCCGGCGACGGCGCACGATGTACTTGTCGCTCTCTTTGTTCGGCCGGCGTGTGCGGCCCTCCAACTGACCCCACGGGCTGACTGGGTGACGACCACCCGAAGTACGGCCCTCGCCACCACCATGCGGGTGGTCGATCGGGTTCATCACGACACCGCGGACGGTCGGGCGCTTGCCCTTCCAACGCATGCGGCCTGCTTTGCCCCAGCTGATGTTCGACTGCTCGGCATTGCCGACCTCGCCGATCGTCGCACGGCAGCGCGCATCGACGTTGCGGATCTCGCCCGAAGGCATCCGCAGCTGTGCGAAACGGCCGTACTTCGCCACGAGCTGCACGGACGAACCGGCAGAGCGAGCGATCTTGGCACCGCCACCGGGACGCATTTCAACTGCGTGCACCACGGTGCCGACTGGGATATTGCGCAGGGCAAGGTTGTTGCCCGGCTTGATGTCTGCACCCGGACCGGCTTCCACCTGTGCGCCCTGCTTGAGGTTCTGCGGGGCGATGATGTAGCGCTTCTCTCCGTCTGCATAGTGCAGCAGAGCGATGCGAGCCGTACGGTTCGGGTCATATTCGATGTGTGCGACCTTCGCCGGAACGCCATCTTTGTCATGGCGGCGGAAGTCGATGACACGGTACTGACGCTTGTGACCGCCGCCCTGATGGCGGGTGGTCACGCGTCCCTGGCTGTTGCGGCCGCCGCGCTTGGGCAGCGGGCGCAGAAGCGACTTCTCCGGTGTAGACCGGGTCACTTCGACGAAGTCGGCGACCGACGAGCCACGGCGGCCCGGGGTCGTCGGCTTGTGCTTACGGATTCCCATGAGTCTTGTCCTTCTTTGACGAAGGATCGCTTAGAGCGATCCACCGAAGATGTCGATCGATCCGTCCTTGAGGGCGACAATGGCACGCTTGGTGTCCTTGCGCTTTCCCCAACCGGTGCGGGTGCGGCGGCGCTTGCCCTGACGGTTCAGGGTGTTGACCTTGGCGACCTGCACATCGAAGATCGTTTCAATGGCTTGCTTGATCTCGGTTTTGTTCGAGTCCTGGTCGACGAGGAAGGTGTACTTGCCTTCGTCCATCAGGCTGTAGGTCTTCTCCGAGACGACCGGTGCGACGATGATGTCGCGCGGGTCCTTGAAGTTCAGACTCATGATGCGTCCTCCGATTTGCGGTTTCCGCTCAGGAACGCGGCAAGAGCTGCCTCGGTGAACACGATGTCGTCGGCGAGCAGCACATCATAGGTGTTGAGCTGATCGGCGGTGAGCACGTGGACGTGGGGCAGATTGCGCACGCTCAGGTAGGTGAGCTCGTCGTCACGATCGAGCACCACGAGGGTGTTCTTGCGTTCGGACAGACCGGCCAGTGCGGCCTTCGCCTGCTTGGTCGACGGGGCGTCGCCGGTGACCAGGTTCTTCATCACGAAGACCTGATCGAGGCGTGCACGATCCGACAGGGCTCCGCGCAGAGCGGCGGCCTTCATCTTCTTGGGGGTCCGCTGCGAGTAGTCGCGCGGGACCGGTCCGTGCACGATTCCACCGCCGTTGTACTGGGGAGCGCGGATCGAACCCTGACGGGCGTTGCCGGTTCCCTTCTGACGGTAGGGCTTGCGACCGCCACCTCGAACTTCGGAGCGGGTCTTCGTCTTGTGCGTACCCTGACGGGCCGCAGCCAGCTGTGCAACGACGACCTGGTGGATCAGGGGCACATTGGTCGGCACACCGAAGACCTCGGCGGGCAGATCAACGGAGCCGGCCTTGGCACCAGCGGCATCGATGACGTCGACTGTCTTGACATCAGTCATGACGTTC
This sequence comes from Brevibacterium sp. CT2-23B, assembly GCF_013168765.1. NCBI lineage: Bacteria > Bacillati > Actinomycetota > Actinomycetes > Micrococcales > Brevibacteriaceae > Brevibacterium > Brevibacterium sp. CT2-23B. The sequence continues at coordinate 35,085 of NZ_JABBYK010000006.1, forward strand.
AGGCCTCCTTCGCGGCCGAGCGAACGAGGACGACTCCACCCTTGGGGCCGGGAACGGCGCCCTTGATGAGCAGGAAGTTGTTCTCGTTGTCCACGGCGTGGATCGTGAGGTTCTGGGTGGTGTGCTTGACAGCGCCCATACGGCCGGCCATGCGCATACCCTTGAATACGCGACCAGGTGTCGCGGCTCCGCCGATCGAACCTGGCTTGCGGTGGTTGCGGTGCTGACCGTGGGAGGCACCGACACCGGAGAAGCCGTGACGCTTCATGACACCGGCAGTTCCCTTGCCCTTGGTCTTCGCGGTCACATCAACCTTGAGTCCGGCTTCGAACGTGTCGACGCCGAGTTCCTGGCCGAGCGCGTAGTCAGCAGCATCTGCAGTGCGCAGCTCGACGAGGTGACGGCGTGGGGTCACACCGGCCTTCTCGAAGTGGCCTGCAGTCGGCTTGTTGACCTTGCGAGGATCGATCTCGCCGAACGCGATCTGCACAGCGGGGTAACCATCGGTTTCCTCGTTGCGGACCTGGGTTACGACGTTGTTACCGGTGGCCACCACGGTCACCGGCACGAGGTTGTTCTGCTCATCCCAGACCTGGGTCATGCCCAGCTTGGTTCCCAGAAGGCCCTTGACCTTGCGGGTGGTCGGGAGAGCGGATGAACGAGTGTTCGCCATTGCTGCCTCCCTTAGAGCTTGATCTCGATGTTGACGTCGTCAGCGAGGTCGAGACGCATCAGCGAATCGACTGCCTTCGGCGTCGGGTCGACGATGTCGATCAGACGCTTGTGCGTGCGCATCTCGAAATGCTCACGGCTGTCCTTGTATTTGTGCGGCGAACGGATGACGCAGTAAACGTTCTTCTCCGTTGGCAACGGCACGGGGCCCACAACAGTCGCACCTGCGCGAGTGACGGTGTCCACGATCTTGCGTGCAGCACTGTCAATCACAGCGTGGTCGTACGACTTGAGCCGAATGCGGATCTTCTGTCCCGCCATGGCGTCGTCTCTTTCTTTAGTTGCTTCCGGCCATCAACTCGCAGAGTGTCGGAGACTCTCTGCCGTCTGTGCCGGCTGACCATGACCGACCCCCGAGGTCGGGCGTGTCGGCTGATCCTGGCGGAGAAATTCTCACTTCTCCCCCAAGCGCCGACGGCGCTTCTACTCATTGGCTGCTCGGTCCGAACCCGCATCATGCAGATTCATCGATCCGATAGTGTTTCAGGCTGTTCGCGGTATCACTACCGCAGTGCAGGGGTCAACGCCCAAAACGCAACTTCACTATCTTGTCATAGAGCACTTCACCCGCGCAATTCCGGGGACGGTGGCTGTGAGGGAACTCTCAAGAACGGCGCGAACCCGAATCATGCCGGACCCCATTCTGACGGCGCTGCGGAACTTCCCCAAACTGCATCATCCTACCGGTGCTCGGCTGTTACGGTCCGAACATGCGGAAGGGCCGCAGTTCCGAAGAACTGCGGCCCTAGCCGGTGGTACTCAGTGAGTCAGATCAGGCGTTGATCTTGGTGACTCGACCGGCGCCGACGGTGCGTCCACCCTCGCGGATAGCGAAGCGGAGGCCGTCCTCCATAGCGATCGGCTGGATGAGCTCGACCGACATGTCGGTGTTGTCGCCGGGCATGACCATCTCGGTGCCCTCAGGCAGCGTGATGACGCCGGTGACGTCCGTGGTCCGGAAGTAGAACTGCGGACGGTAGTTCGAGTAGAACGGGTTGTGACGTCCGCCCTCGTCCTTGCTCAGGATGTAGACCTGAGCTTCGAACTTGGTGTGCGGGGTGATCGAACCCGGCTTCACGATGACCTGACCGCGCTCCACGTCTTCGCGCTTGGTGCCGCGCAGAAGCAGACCGACGTTCTCACCTGCACGGGCATCCGGCAGGGTCTTGCGGAACATCTCGATGGCGGTGACGGTCGTCTTGGACGACTTCTCCTTGATGCCGACGATTTCGATTTCGTCGTTCGGCAGGAGGACGCCGCGCTCGACACGACCGGTGACGACGGTTCCACGACCGGTGATCGTGAAGACGTCCTCAACAGGCATGAGGAACGGCTTGTCGACATCGCGCTCCGGCTCGGGAACGTTCTCGTCGACGGCTTCCATGAGTTCCTGAACGCTCTTGACCCACTTCTCGTCGCCTTCCAGCGCCTTGAGAGCGGACACCGGGACGACAGGAGCGTTGTCTCCGTCGAATTCCTGGCTGGAGAGCAGATCGCGAACCTCGAATTCGACGAGCTCGAGGAGCTCTTCGTCATCGACCATGTCGGACTTGTTCAGAGCCACGACGATGTAGGGAACGCCGACCTGACGAGCGAGCAGCACGTGCTCACGGGTCTGGGGCATCGGGCCGTCGGTGGCGGCAACGACGAGGATCGCACCGTCCATCTGAGCGGCACCGGTGATCATGTTCTTCACGTAGTCGGCGTGACCCGGGGCATCGACGTGAGCGTAGTGACGCTTCTCCGTCTGGTACTCAACGTGCGAGACGTTGATGGTGATGCCGCGCTCCTTCTCCTCAGGTGCGTTGTCGACCTGGTCGAAGGCGCGAGCCTCGTTGAGATCCGGGTACTGATCCGCCAGGACCTTGGTGATCGCAGCGGTCAGGGTGGTCTTTCCGTGGTCAACGTGGCCGATGGTGCCGATGTTGACGTGCGGCTTAGTCCGTTCGAAACTAGCCTTTGCCACTGGGTTCCTCCTCGTGGTTGTCAAAAGATATGCGGTTCATATCTTAGACCTTTTGTTGGTTATCTTTCATTCCGGCGACCATGTTCTTGATCACCGGGGCGACCGGAATTCGGAGATTACTCTCCGCCGCGCACCTTCTGGATGATCTCCTCGGCAACAGCCTTCGGGACCTCCGCATAGCTGGAGAACGTCATCGAGTACACCGCACGGCCCTGGGTCTTCGACCGCAGATCACCGATGTAACCGAACATCTCCGAGAGCGGGACCACAGCCTTGACGACCTTCACACCGGAAGCATCGTCCATCGACTGAATCTGTCCACGCCGGGAATTCAGGTCGCCGATGACGTCACCCATGTATTCCTCAGGGGTACGCACCTCGACGTCCATGACCGGTTCGAGAAGAACCGGGTTCGCCCGCTGGACAGCCTCCTTGAAGACCATCGAGCCGGCGATCTTGAATGCCATCTCCGAAGAGTCGACATCGTGGTAGGCGCCGTCGACCAGAGTGGCCTTGACTCCCACCATGGGGTAACCGGCGAGGGCACCGAACTGCATGGCGTCCTGGATGCCGGCGTCGACGCTCGGAATGTACTCGCGCGGAACGCGTCCGCCCGTGATGGCATTCTCGAACTCGTAAATCGTATCGCCTTCGACCTCGAGGGGCTCGAAGGTGACCTGGACCTTCGCGAACTGTCCCGATCCACCCGTCTGCTTCTTGTGGGTGTAATCGTACTTCTCGACAGTGCGACGGATGGTCTCACGGTAGGCGACCTGCGGCTTGCCGACGTTCGCCTCGACCTTGAACTCGCGACGCATGCGGTCGACGAGGATGTCGAGGTGCAGCTCGCCCATTCCGCGGATGACGGTCTGGCCAGTCTCGTCGTCAAGCTCGACCTGGTATGTCGGGTCTTCCTTGACGAACTTCTGGATGGCCGAGGACAGCTTCTCCTGGTCGCCCTTGGTCTTCGGCTCGATGGCCACGGAGATCACAGGCTCCGGGAAGGTCATCGATTCGAGAGCGATCGGGTTCGCCGGGTCGCTCAGGGTATCGCCCGTCGTGGTCTCCTTGAGACCGATGAAGGCGTAGATGTGACCTGCGAATGCCTCTTCGACAGGGTTCTCCTTGTTGGAGTGCATCTGGAAGAGCTTCCCGATGCGCTCCTTCTTGCCCGACGAGGTGTTGAGCACCTGATCACCGGACTTGACGTGACCGGAGTACACGCGCACGTAGGTCAGCGATCCGAAGAACGGGTGCGAGGCGACCTTGAAGGCCAGAGCCGAGAACGGCTCGTCCGTCGAAGGCTTGCGGGTCAGTTCCTCTTCGTCGTTGTTCGGGTTGTGTCCGATCATCGGAGGCACGTCGAGCGGCGACGGGAGGTAGTCGATGACCGCGTCGAGCATGGGCTGCACGCCCTTGTTCTTGTACGCGGAACCGCACATGACCGGGAAGGCCTCGGACTTGATGACGAGTTCGCGGATACCGGCCTTGACGTCAGCCGTCGTGAGCTCTTCGCCCTCGAGGTACTTCTCCATGAGCTCCTCCGAGCTCTCGGCGACGTCCTCGACGAGCTGCGCACGGTACTGAACAGCCTTGTCCTTGAGATCCTCGGGGATCTCGATCTCGGTGATGTCCTGACCCATCTTGGTCTCATCGGGCCAGACATAGGCCTTCATCTCAAGCAGGTCGACGATACCGGCGAAGTCGCTTTCGGCACCGATCGGAAGCTGAATGACCAGCGGCTTCGCGCCGAGACGTTCCTTGATGGTGTCGACGGTGAAGTAGAAGTCAGCACCGAGCTTGTCCATCTTGTTGACGAAGCAGACGCGCGGAACGTCGTACTTGTCGGCCTGACGCCACACGGTCTCGGACTGGGGCTCAACGCCCTCCTTGCCGTCGAACACAGCGACAGCGCCGTCGAGGACGCGCAGCGAACGCTCGACCTCGACCGTGAAGTCAACGTGACCGGGGGTGTCGATGATGTTGATCTGATTATCGTGCCAGTAGCAGGTCGTCGCGGCCGACGTGATCGTGATTCCGCGTTCCTTCTCCTGGTCCATCCAGTCCATGGTGCCGGCGCCGTCGTGGGTCTCGCCCATCTTGTAGTTCACGCCGGTGTAGAAGAGGATGCGTTCGGTCGTAGTTGTCTTACCGGCATCGATGTGGGCCATGATGCCGATATTACGGACCTTGTTCAGGTCGCTGAGCACGTCAAGTGCCACGGTGTCTCTCTCTCAATCGATGATTTGCTCGACTCCCCTGCGCTGCCGGACGACAGAACTCGCGGACGAGGTCCGCCGACCGGCGCACAGCGCAGGCGATTACCAGCGGTAGTGGGCGAAGGCCTTGTTGGACTCGGCCATCTTGTGAGTGTCCTCGCGGCGCTTGACTGCTGCGCCGAGGCCGTTGCCGGCGTCCAGGATCTCATTCATGAGTCGTTCGGTCATGGTCTTCTCACGGCGCTGGCGGGAGTATCCCACGAGCCACCGCAGAGCCAGGGTGGTCGAACGAGCCGGACGAACATCAATCGGCACCTGGTAGGTCGCGCCGCCGACACGGCGGGAGCGGACCTCGAGGGACGGACGGATGTTGTCGAGAGCCTTCTTCAGGTTGACAACGGGGTCGTTGCCGTTCTTCTCGCGGGTGCCTTCGAGGGCACCGTAGACGATCCGCTCTGCGGTCGAGCGCTTGCCGTCGAGCAGGATCTTGTTGATCAGCTGCGTGACGAGCGGTGAGCTGAAGACCGGGTCAACGACGATCGGTCGCTTGGGTGCAGGACCTTTACGTGGCATTACTTCTTCTCCCTCTTCGCACCGTACTTGCTGCGGGCCTGCTGGCGACCCTTGACACCCTGGGTGTCGAGCGAACCGCGGACGATCCGGTAGCGAACACCGGGCAGATCCTTGACGCGGCCACCGCGCACGAGCACGATCGAGTGCTCCTGCAGGTTGTGTCCCTCGCCCGGGATGTATGCGGTCACTTCGATCTGGCTCGAAAGCTTGACACGAGCGACCTTGCGAAGAGCCGAGTTCGGCTTCTTGGGGGTAGTGGTGTACACACGGGTGCACACTCCACGACGCTGCGGGCTGCCCTTGAGGGCAGGAGCGTCCGATCCTGCTGTATTGACATGCCGTCCCTTGCGGACGAGCTGTTGGATAGTCGGCACTAAGCGTTCTCCATTTGCTTCTCGATAGACCTAATTCCCAATTCCGGCCACGACCGCAGTCGTCTCTGTGAACCGTGGGACATATCCGACCGGACACCGGGTGAAGCTTGGCTCCCGATGCCAGTAACCACGCGAGTCATCGACCCCTGCGCCCGGGTGTGTCGCAAGGACACGGAAGCGCAGCGACGACTTCTCGGCGGCCTGCAACGACGACTTCTCTCAAGGATTCCGGGCCTCACAGAACACCCGGCAGGATCGATCGACGACGCAGATAACACAATCAGTCGCCTACCAGAATATCTCTCTCGAGCACGTCTGGTCAAAATGGCAATCATGCATCCTACCCCGCCCTGCCGCGGAAATCACGCTCCAGATGGTTCACCCCGAGGATCACGCCTCTCACCTCGGACGACTCAGAACCACGTCATGTTCCTCAACTGCCGTCGAACCGCACCACCCGGACACCGGCACCCGCAGCGCGACCCGACGGCCGCCTCGGCGAGAACCTGTCATCACTTTCCTTGACTCGTTCAAGAGAAGCAGGCATTCTGGTGCTGTGAACGGGACGAAGCATGAACACGACGAAGACGCCGCCGCAGCTCTGCGGCAGACATCGCTGCGTGTGACGAAACAGCGGGTCGCAGTCCTCGATGCCGTGCGGGATCACCCGCATGCGGATACCGAGACCGTGATCCGCTCGGTGCGGGAATCGCTGCCGGCGGTCTCCCACCAGGCTGTCTATGACTCGCTCCACACTCTCACCGAGGTAGGGCTCCTCCGCTGCATCAAGCCTTCGGGCTCGGTGGCTCGGTACGAGCGCCGGATCGGGGACAATCACCATCATCTGGTGTGCCGGTCATGCAGTCTCATCGTCGATGTCGACTGCACGATCGGTCAGGCTCCGTGCCTGACGCCGTCCCACGATGCCGGCTTCGTCATCGATCAGGCCGAAGTGACATTCTGGGGCCTGTGCCCCGACTGCACGGCCGCCGGTGCTCAACTGACCGGCGACGATCAGTTCTCGGCCGTGTGACCCCGGCTTCCGTTCACCACCACCCGTCCTCTTTCGAGGACACGACTATGCCCTTTCTGCGAGGGTTGCCCATCCCGTCATCCGAGTCGTCGAACGCGACTCGACTGTGAAAGGAACACGATGACCCAGACGACCACCGGCGGCTGCCCGGTCGCCCACACTTCCACGGAGCCGGCCGCGGCGCCGGATTCCGACCAGCTGGTCAACCCCGTCCAGGGTGATGCCAACGCTCAGTGGTGGCCGAACCGCCTCAACCTCAAGATCCTCGCCAAGGGTCAGCCGGCACGCGACCCCATGGACCCTGACTTCGACTACGACGCGGAGTTCAACAGCCTCGACTACTTCCAGCTCAAGGCCGACATCGAAGCCCTGCAGAAGGACAACCAGGACTGGTGGTCCGCTGATTTCGGACACTACGGTCCGTTCATGATCCGCATGGCCTGGCACTCGGCCGGCACCTACCGCGTGCAGGACGGCCGCGGAGGCGGCGGCGAGGGTCAGCAGCGCTTCGCACCTCTGAACTCCTGGCCCGACAATGTCTCGCTCGACAAGGCTCGCCGTCTGCTGTGGCCGGTGAAGAAGAAGTACGGCAAGAAGATCTCCTGGGCCGACCTCTTCATCCTCGCCGGCAACGTCGCGCTCGAGTCGATGGGCTTCAAGACCTTCGGCTTCGCCGGCGGACGCAAGGACGTCTGGGAACCCGACAATGATGTGTACTGGGGCTCCGAGACCGAATGGCTGGGCACCGACAAGCGCTACGTGGGCAACCGTGAGCTGCAGAAGCCCCTGGCGGCGACGACCATGGGCCTCATCTACGTCAACCCCGAGGGCCCCGAGGGCGAACCCGATCCGGTCAAGGCCGCGATCGACATCCGCGAGACCTTCGGACGCATGGCCATGAACGACGAGGAGACCGTCGCCCTCATCGCCGGCGGACACACCTTCGGCAAGACGCACGGTGCCGGTCCCGAATCGCACAAGGGAGCCGACCCGGAAGCCGCTCCGCTCGAAGAGCAGGGCCTGGGCTGGAAGTCCGATTTCGGCACGGGGCAGGGCAACGACTCCATCGGCTCGGGCATCGAGGTCACGTGGACCTACCACCCGACCCGCTGGGACAACGAGTTCTTCCACATTCTCTTCGCCTACGAGTGGGAGGTCTTCGAGAACGAAGGCGGACACCTGCAGTGGCGTCCCAAAGACGGCGGCGGGGACGATATGGTCCCCATGGCCCAGGGCGATGGACGTCGCGAGCCCCGTATGCTCACGACCGACCTGTCGCTGCGCTTCGACCCGGCGTACGAGAAGATCTCGCGCCGCTTCAAGGACGACCAGAAAGCGTTCGAAGATGCTTTCGCTCGCGCCTGGTTCAAGCTCACCCACCGCGATATGGGCCCGGCGACCCGTTACCTCGGCCCCGAAGCTCCGAGCGAAGAGCTCATCTGGCAGGACCCGGTTCCGGCCGGCACCCCGCTCGATGACGCCGGCCTCGAAGCCGTCAAGTCCGCCGTCCGCGAGTCCGGGTTGACCGTCTCGCAGCTCGTGTCGACGACATGGGCCGCGGCCTCGTCGCACCGCGTCTCGGACATGCGCGGCGGCGTCAACGGAGGTCGTCTCCGTCTCGAACCGCAGCGCAGCTGGGAGGCCAATGAGCCTGCCAAGCTCGCCGAGGTGCTTCCCGTGCTCGAGGGCATCGCCGAGTCCACCGGCGCATCGTTTGCCGATGTGCTGGCGATCGCCGGTGCTGTCGGCATCGAGACCGCTGCCGCGGCGGCCGGTCACTCGATCACGGTTCCGGTCTCCACCGGACGCGGCGACGCCACCCAGGAGCAGACCGATGTCGACTCGTTCGGCTACCTCGAGCCGACCCACGACGGTTTCCGCAACTACCTCACCGAGGGACTTCCGCTCAAGGCCGAGTACCTCCTGCTCGACAAGGCCAGCCTGCTGGGTCTCACCCCGCCGGAGCTCACGGTCCTCATCGGCGGGCTCCGCGTCCTCGGTGCGAACTACGAAGATTCCGAGCTCGGTGTCTTCACCGATCGCCCCGGCGAGCTGACGAACGACTTCTTCGTCAATCTGCTCGACCTCGGCAACGTCTGGAAGCCCGTCGGACCGTCAGAGACGGCCAATGTCTACGAGTGCTTCTCCCCCGAGGGCGAGAAGCTGTGGACCGGCAGCCGGATCGACCTCCTGTTCGGAGCGAACTCCGAACTGCGTGCGATCGCCGAGGTCTACGGCTCGGATGACGCGAACGAGAAGTTCGTCGCCGACTTCGTCAAGGCCTGGACGAAGCTCGTCGAAGCCGACCGCTTCGACCTCAAGCGCTGATCCGGCGACGGTCACCGAGGTGACCGACGCGTCAGCATGACGATGCCCCCACCGATCGGTGGGGGCATCGTCTTTGCTGCGCCGATATCAGACAGCGTTCACTCCTCCCGGTTGAGGACGGCGAATCCGGTGAAGATCCGGTCGAAGTGCGTGACGGCTGCGTTCTCGATCGTCGTCTCGTCGGTGTCCGCCGACGTGGTGCCAGCGCTTGCGTCCGATCCGTCGGAGTCAGAGGCGCTGCCGTCCGAGCTGGATCCGTCAGAGCTGGATCCGTCAGAGGAGCTCCCGGAGTCGGCGCTGCCGCTCTGATTACCCTGCATTCCGTTGGCCTGTCCGCCGGGCATGCCTCCGCCGTTCGATTGTCCTCCGGGCATTCCGCCGCCATTCGACTGTCCGCCGCCATCCTGAGCACCGCCCTGTTGGCCGCCCATTCCACCGGGTCCGTTCTGGCCTCCCGGCCCCTGACTCGTCCCCGAATCGTTCGTCGCCATAGCCGCCGATGCACCGATCGCTCCTCCGGCGAGACCGCCGACGACGAAGAGAGCCGATCCGGCGAGCACTGCGGGGATGAGCGGGACGCGTCGCTTCTGCTTACGTGGTCCCTCGGAACCGCCGGACTGGGCGATCGGAGCGGACCGGTCATAGGGGTTCACCCACGGCCGCTGTCCCTCCGGGCTTCCGGCCCGCGGATCGGGTGCCGAGCGGGTCGTCTGCTCGCCCCATTCGTTCGCCCTGCCCTGGACTCCCGGATCCGATTGCATCGCCCAGTTGGGTCCGGCATGAGGTCCTGCCGTGCCCTCCTGAGCTTCGACCCTGCGGGTGCTGTCTGCGGCGTTCGGGCCCGACGCTGTGTTCTCCGCGTGGTTACGGTCCGGATCGGGGTTCTGGTTCTCGGTCATGGAATCTCCTCTGGTTGTCGGTGATTCCACTCTCCGCCGACTCGCTGTAGCCCCTCCCAGTCGTGCCTGTGGCCAACCTGTGCGACTCGCCTCAGGCGGCAGGCAGGCGCAGCTCGAAGCTCGTACCAGCGTCCGTGGTCGACATCGAGATGCCGCCGCGCATGAGTTCGACGAGTCCGGCGGCGATCGACAGTCCCAGCCCCGAGGAACCTCCCTTGGCTCCGTCCTGCCGTGCCCGCGAGGGGTCTCCACGCACGAAGCGGTCGAAGACCCGGTCCCGGATCTCGGGCGGAATGCCCCCACCGTCGTCGCTGATGCGGATCGCCACGACATCGCTGGGCAGCTGCCCGGAGACCGGCTTCCGGGCCGCCAGTGCCTCGACGTGCACGCTGGTGCCCGGGGGCGTGTGCACACAGGCGTTGGTGAGCACGATCGACACGACCCGACGGACCTGATCGGCTGCTCCGCGCACCTCGAGGGCCTCCGGGGGAACATCGAGGGAGATCGAATGGTCGGGATTGACCACATGGGCGTCCTCGACGAGTTCGACGAGCAGGGAGGAGACGTCGACGGTGTCCTCCCTCGTCGGCTGGCGGCCGGCTTCGAGTCGGGCGAGGAGGAGGAGATCATCGACGAGGGAGGACATCCGCATCGCTCCTGAATCGATCTTGCCCAAGGAGGTGGCCACCTCGGCGGGCAGATCATCACGGTACGGGCGGGTGAGGTCGGCCCAGCCGCGGATCGTCGCGATCGGAGTGCGCAGCTCATGGGAGGCGTCGGCGACGAAGCGGCGCATCTGCTCCGTGCCGCGGTAGCGCTCTTCGAGGGCGGAGCCGACGTGGTCGAGCATCCGATTGACCGAGGCTCCCACATCGCCGACCTCCGTGCCCGGCACCGCCAGCTCGGCGGGAACCCGCAGCGCGAGCTCGGGTTTGCCGGCGCTCAGCTCCAGGTCGGCGACCTCCCTGGCAGTGCGGGCGACGTCGCGCAGGTCCCGCAGCTGGCGGTGGATGATCACCGCCATGAGCGCAGCCGTGGCGATGACGCCGATGAGGACGACGAACGCGGTCGTCCAGGCGGTGCGTTCGAGCGCGGAGTCCACGCTGCCCTGCGGGACACCGTAGACGGTGGTGGTTGCGCCGTCATCGAAGGCCACGACCCGGTAGGCGCCGAACCCGGGCACCCGCACGGACTCATGGGCGGATTCGCCGCCGTGAGCATCGACGTCGAGCAGGGCATCGATCGCTTCGGCGGACAAAGAGCGCGGACGGGTCAGCCCCGCCTCGGCGATGAGCCCCTCTCCCCCGTCGCCGGAATCGACGACGACGAGAGCTCCGTCGCCGACCCCCGGCTGGAAGAGATAGCGCAGAGCCGAATCGACCGCCGCCACCGAGTTGTCGCCCCCACCGGAGGTGCCCGGATTGCCGCTCGTCCCGGGGCCCGCACCGGGGCCGTCACCCGAGCGTGCATGCGAGGTCATCGACGTCAGCTGGGCGTCGAGGTCGGTCATCAGAGATCCGCGCACGCTCAGCCAGGAGGCGGTGCCGATTCCGGCGCCGACGAGGAGGAGGACGAGACCGGCGAGGACGATGAGCCTCGTCTGCAGCCGCCAGCGACGCAGAGTCACTGTTCCGCCCGCATGATGTAGCCGGCCCCGCGCTTCGTGTGGAACAGGTTCGGCAGGTCCGGGAACGGCGCGTCGATCTTCTTCCGCAGATAGGAGACGTAGAGTTCGACGATGTTGCCGTTGCCGCCGAAGTCGTAGTCCCACACGCGGTCGAGGATCTGGGCCTTCGACAGCACCACCCGCGGATTGCGCATGAACAGCAGCAGCACCTCGTATTCGCGAGCCGTCAGCTCGATCGGATGACCGGCGCGGGTGACCTCGTGGGAGCGTTCGTCGAGTTCGAGGTCACCCACGCGCAGCACATCATCCTCATCGACCGGACCGTTCGAGGCCCCCCGGCGCAGGCGCACCTCGATCCGGGCGATGACCTCATCGAGGTTGAACGGCTTCGTCACGTAGTCGTCCCCGCCCAGCCGCAGACCCGTCAGCCGGTCATCGACCTCGTCTCTGGCAGAGAGGAAGACCACCGGAGTGTCGATGCCCTCGGCTCGGATCTTCTCGATCACGGCGAACCCGTCAAGGTCGGGCAGCATGACGTCGAGGACGATCGCGTCGAAGCGTTCGCTCCTGGCCAGCGCCACGGCCTCGCGGCCGGTGCCGACTCCCTCGGCTTCCCAACCTCTGACGTGGCAGGCCATGACGAGGAGCTCGGAGAGGTTCGCCTCGTCGTCGACGATGAGGATGCGCGCCGGCGGATTCGCTGTCGGGTTCATAGCTCGATTATCCCCTCAACCCGCACTGAGATCGTAGAGCGAAACGGAGTCGACGGTCGTCACCTCATAGTTCGCCTCCACCCAGGACGCGATCTGGGACGAGGCGGAGTCCTCGTTCCCGCCGCCTGGACCCTGACCGCCGCCGGAGCCCGATCCGATGTAGTAGTGGATCTTGCCGTCGGCCACGAGCTGTTTGAACTCGGCGAGGGTGGGCGATGGATCGGTGCCGTTGAACCCGCCGATCGCCATCACGGGCTCTTCGAGCGCGAGTTGGTATCCCGCCGCCTGATTCGCCCCCGTCGTCGCAGCCGCCCACGTGTAGTCCGCGGCATCCTCTTCGAGCAGCTGCGTGAGTTCGTCGGAGGGTTCGGAGGCGCCCAGCAGACCGCCCATCCCGCCTCCTCCGCCGGGCATCCCCCCGGTGCTGCCCGTGCCGGCTTCGGAATTGCGTGTCCCACCGGGCGTGCCACCGGTCGTGCCATCCATGCCGCCGGCGCCTCCGCCGGGTCTGACGCCGCCGCCGGGCATTCCGCCACCGCCGGGTCCACCGCCCATGCCCGAGCTCGTGCCGGCGATCGTGACGATCGATCCCTGCGTCGTCCCGGCGATCGTGCGCACGGCCAGCTGAGCCGGAATCGCAGCGCTGCCGAGGATGGCCAGCGCGACGAGCACCGAGGCGAGCGCCGTGCCGATCCGCCGGTGCGCGGTGACGATGAGGACCAGAGCGCCGAGGATCGAGACGATGAGCACGCACCAGCGCAGGACGCCCGGGACCCCGGTCATCTGCGAGCTGATGATGAACTGCCACGCTCCGGTCAGGGCCCAAGCCACCGCCAGCAGCAGACGTGGGAGGAATCCGTCACGGGCGAGCAGCACCGCGACGCCTAGGCCGATGACGGCGGCGATCGCGGGAATGAGCGCAACCGTGTAGTACTCGTGGACGATCCCGTTCATATTCGACAGCACGAGCCACGTGACGATCAGCCATGCACCCCACATGAGCAGTCCCGCGCCGAGGCTGCCCCCGCCGATTGCGCCGGACGCGCGCACCGCGAGGCCGGCGTCCTTCTCACCGTCCGTGACGGTGTCCGGGATGGTGTCCGTCGAACGTGTTCCGGTCGGAACGGTTCCGTCCGTGACGGTGGGGACACGGCGACGGCGGGCCGCCTCGGCGAGGATGAGGAGAACGATCGTCACGATCAGGAGGAACAGTGCGGTGGGCAGGAACCACGACACCTGCTGGCCGAAGCTGCCGGTGAACAGGCGGGTGACGCCCGTCTCGCCCCATCCGCCGCCCTGGCCGCCGCCTCCTCCGCCGACCGACCCGGTCTCGTTGCCGGTCAGCCGTCCGAAGCCGTTGTAGCCGAAGGTGAGCTCGAGGAAGGAGTTCGACTGCGAGCCGCCGACGTAGGGTCGGGAGCCTGCAGGGGTGAGCTCGACGAGGGCGATCCACCAGCCGGCGCTGAGGATCATCGACGCGAGCGGGACGAGCAGCCACAGCAGACGGCGTGGCCAGGAGGTGCGGGCGAAGAGCACCCAGGACACAGCGAGGCCGGGGACGATGAGGAGGACCTGGAACTGTTTGGTCAGGAACCCCAGGCCGAGGCAGACTCCGGCGAGGATGAGCCAGCCGGCGATGCGGCGGGACGGGCGTCGCCGGTGGGCCTCGGTGAGCGTGCGCAGGGCGTGCTGGGTCGCGACGACCGCACCGATCATCAGGGTCACGAGCAGCGCGTCCGGGTTGTTGAACCGGAACATCAGCGCCACGACCGGGGAGACGGCGAAGATCACGCCGGCCCCCAGAGCGGCGGCCTTCTCAAGCCCTGGTCCGACATGGGACCGCAGGCTCAGCCGCACCGAATGGACGATGAGGAGCACACTCACCCCGGCCAGGAGGACCTGGGGCAGGAGCATCGAGAACGAAGAGAAGCCGAAGACCCGGGCGCTCAGGGCCATCAGCCACAGGGAGGCCGGGGGTTTGTCGACGGTGATCGCGTTCGCCGAGTCGAGGGAGCCGAAGAGGAACGCCTCCCAGTTCTCCGATCCGGCCTGCACAGCCGCCGCATAGAAGGAGTTCGCCCACCCGTTGGCCGTGAGGTTGGCGAGGAACGCCGCGATCGTGCCGAGTGTGAGCACGGTGAGTGTGATCGGGTACCAGTGCCGTCGCAGTCCGCGGGTGCGGGCATATCGGGTGGGGGTCTCAGACATGGTCGCTGTCCTTGTCGTTCGGGAGCGCCGTTCCGGCTGCAGCAGTCGTGGTGGCGGGGTGGACGCCCTGGTGGGAACCGCGGGCGAAGACCCATGTGCGCATGAGCACGAACCGGACCACGGTGGCGGCGAGGTTCGCCGCCGTCAGCACGGCGAGCGTGCCGACAGTTGCCCAGGGTCCGGTGAATCCATCTGCGACGGCCAGACCTGCCGAGGTGAAGGCCAGGCACAGGCCGAAGGCCGCCAGACCCTTCAATTGGGAGGTCAGTCGGCGGTGCGGGGATCTCACCCCGAAGGTGTGGTCCCGGTTGAGGGCGGTGTTCGCGATCGTCGAAAGGAGCAGCGCAATGATGTTCGCCGTGGGTTCCGAGACGAATTGGATGCCGACGAGGAACAGCACGGCGTAGAGCACGGTGCTGATGATCCCCACGTCGATGAAGTGGAGGATCTGCGCCCCGGTGTTCGGTGCCGGGACTTCGTGACTGGTCCGGATGCGTCCGCCCGTGCGCAGCCGGACGATGCCCTTGATGTCCTTCCACGCCGTGCTGACCACGTCGACGGAGGAGTCGGGGTCATCCGTCCAGTCCGTGCCGAACTCGTGGATGCGGTACCCGGCCCACTCGGCGAGAGCGAGCAGTTCCGTGTCGAAGAACCACTCGCTGTCCTCAACCTGCGGGAGCAGGTCTCTCGCCGCACGCTGCGACAGCGCTTTGAAACCGCATTGAGCGTCGCTGAACCTGACACCGAGGCTGAGCTTGAGCAGTCGGTTGTAGCAGCGGGAGATGATCTCGCGTTTGATGCCCCGCTCGACCGCAAGACCGGGCTGCAGACGGGACGCGATGGCCACATCGGCCAGTCCCGAGCGGATCACCTCGACCATCGGCTCGAGGACTCGGATGTCGGTGGCGAGATCGACATCCGTATAGGCGACGATATCCGCCGTCGAGGACTGCCACACCCGGGACAGTGCGCGCCCGCGGCCTTTCTGCTCGAGCCGCACGTATTCGACGTTCGGGTGTTCGGCCGCTAGCGCTGCGGCGATTCTCGGGGTCGAATCGGTGCTCGCATTGTCGGCGATGATGATCGTGACCTCGATTCCGCGACCGGTATCGGCGGCGAGGAGAGTCTCGATCGAGACGGCCAGCGAAGCCTCCTCGTTGTAGACCGGGACGACGAGGTCGACGGTCGTGGGCGTTCGTAGGGACGGGGCTGCTGGGTGCGCTGCGGGCTGGTCCCCGGCGCTGCTCTCGTATCTCATGGAGACCACATTCGCGTCCTTGCTTAGGCCCACCATCGGTCGCAGCTGTGGCCCGGCTGTGGACGGGACGACACGACACAGCGCCCTGTCCGACCGCCTCGGCGGAAGGCCCGGTCCGTGCGGGTGATTCCCGCTACACTGGTGGCCATGGCCGAAGATGACTCCCCTGCCCCGAAGCGCCGGATCCGTGCCTCCGACAAGGACCGGGACGAGGTCCTCTCCGTGATCACGGAGGCGGTGACGAACGGACGCCTCGACCCCGAGGAGACCGCGCAGCGGCA
Source organism: Brevibacterium sp. CT2-23B (assembly GCF_013168765.1). Lineage (NCBI taxonomy): Bacteria > Bacillati > Actinomycetota > Actinomycetes > Micrococcales > Brevibacteriaceae > Brevibacterium > Brevibacterium sp. CT2-23B. The sequence goes on from NZ_JABBYK010000006.1 coordinate 51,296, forward strand.
GGATGATGCCATCTCCGCGAAGTTCCTCGACGACCTCATGCCGCTGATCGACGATCTGCCGGAGGGCCACCGACTCCACCAGAGGCTCGCCCGCCAGACCGGTCATGATCAGGAATCGGGCCCGGGGTCGGCTCTGCAGCGACGGGGACCGGCCGAGCTCAGCCCGGCCGTCGATCCTGGTTCCGCCCCACCCACGAACTCGGTGGCCATCATGTCCGGTCGTGAGATCGACGTGGCACCCGGCACCGGACAGGTCACCACATATGCGCTCATGGGCGGGGACAATATCGATCTGTGCGCCGTCATGGGACCGGGCGTGACCGTCGAACTGGTCTCCTACTCTATGTGGGGCGGCAACGACATCTACGTCCCGCCGGGTGTGCGCATCCGCGACGAGACGATCAACATCATGGCGGGCAATGAGGTCCGTCAGTCCGCGCGGGGCGACGGATCGAACGGCACCGTCGTCCTCAAGGGCTTCTCACTCATGGCCGGACACGATGTCCATCTGGCCAAAGGCTACCGAGCAAAGGATCAGGGTCAACTGGAATGAAGATCGGCGTACTCACATCGGGCGGAGACTGCCCGGGCCTCAACGCTGTCATCCGCGGCATCGTCCGCAAGGGAATCCGCACCCACAATGCCTCATTCGTCGGCATCCGCGACGGCTGGCGTGGCCTGCTCCACGACGACATGTTCGATATGACCATGCTCGATGTCCGAGGCCTCTCCGGGCGCGGCGGCACCATCCTCGGCACCTCACGCACCCACCCGTATGAGGACGGCGGTCCCGAGCGCATGCGCGAGGTCATGGCCGCCCACGGCATCGATTCGCTCATCGCCATCGGCGGCGAAGGCACACTCGCAGGGGCCTCGCGTCTGGTCAACGAGGAGGGTCTGCACATCGTGGGCGTGCCTAAGACCATCGACAACGATCTCGGCAACACCGACTACACCTTCGGCTTCGACACCGCTCAGTCCATCGCCACAGAGGCGATCGACCGGCTGCGCACCACCGCCGAATCGCACCACCGCTGCATGGTCATCGAGGTCATGGGACGCAACGTCGGTTGGATCGCCCTGCACGCGGGCATGGCTGCGGGTGCCCATGCGATCCTCATGCCCGAGTTCCCCGTCGACTTCGACCAGATCGCCGAATGGGTGACCTCGGCCAAAGATCGCGGACGCGCACCGATCGTCGTCGTCGCGGAAGGGTTCGTTCCCGAGGGGTTCGATTCCCAGGTCGCCGACCACGGCGTGGACAACAAGGGCCGGGTCCGCCTCGGCGGGATCGCGAACTACCTCGCTCCGAAGATCGAAGAGATCACCGGCATCGAATCCCGAGCCACGATCTTGGGACACCTGCAGCGAGGCGGCTCCCCCACTGCGTACGACCGCGTACTGTCCACGCGGCTGGGCATGGCGGCGGTCGATCTCGCCCAGCATGGCCACTGGGGGAAGATGGCCAGCCTCAAAGGCACGGACATCGTCTCCGTGGAGATGTCCTCGGCCGTGCACAGTCTCAAATCGGTGCCGCTGCATCGCTGGGAAGAGGCGCAGGTGCTCTTCGGCTGAACGCTCGCGACATCTTCATCGAGAAACGGGTGGAGTGTCGAGATACGGGCACACGCCCGTGTTTCGACACTCCACCCGTTTCTCGATGCCGCAGACATGAATGGCGGGAGGGGCACCCACCGAATGGTGGATGCCCCTCCTGTCTGCCTTACGGCCGGGAGATCAGCTGATCAGCTGAATGCTCCGTAGTCGTAGTCTTCCAGCGGGATGGCGGAACCGGAATCGGCTCCGATGCCTGCGTAGAAGTCGCCGTAGCTGTTGGTGAACATCTCGGCCTTGGCCTCTTCGGTCGGCTCCACCACGAGGTTGCGGTGGGTCTGCAGGCCGGTGCCGGCAGGGATGAGCTTACCGAGGATGACGTTCTCCTTCAGCCCCATGAGCGTATCGGACTTGCCTTCCATGGCCGCCTCGGTGAGGACGCGGGTGGTCTCCTGGAAGGACGCGGCCGACAGCCACGACTCGGTGGCCAGCGAAGCCTTCGTGATGCCCATCAGCTCGTCACGAGCCGATGCCGGCTGGCCGCCTTCGGCGACCACACGACGGTTCTCCGCCTGGTAGCGGCCGCGGTCGACGAGCTCACCGGGCAGCAGGTTCGTATCGCCCGACTCGATCACGGTCACGCGACGCAGCATCTGCCGCACGATGACCTCGATGTGCTTGTCGTGGATGCCCACGCCCTGCGAACGGTAGACCTTCTGAACTTCCTCGACGAGGAAGCGCTCGGCCTCACGGCGACCGCGGATGCGCAGCACCTGCTTCGGATCGACGGCACCGACGATGAGCTGCTCTCCGGCTTTGACGTGCTGACCGTCCTCGACCATGAGACGGGCACGCTTGGACACTGCGTGCTCGATCTCTTCGCTGCCGTCATCAGGGGTGATGATGACGAAGCGGGTCTTGCGGCTGTCGTCGATCTTCGCCCGTCCGGTCGCCTCGGCGATGGGGGCGAAGCCCTTCGGTGTGCGAGCTTCGAAGAGCTCGGTCACACGCGGCAGACCCTGCGTGATATCACCTGTCGAAGCGGCGGCACCACCGGTGTGGAACGTACGCATCGTCAGCTGGGTACCGGGCTCACCGATCGACTGTGCTGCGACGGTGCCGATGGCCTCGCCGATGTCGACGAGCTGGCCGGTCGCCATCGAGCGACCGTAGTGCTCGGCGGAGATCTGCGCATCGGAATCGGCAGTCAGCACGGAGTGGACCTTGAGCTCCTCGATGCCGTTGGCCACGAGCATGTCCACCACTGCACCGGTGACATCGGACTTGGCCGGAAGGAGCACATTGCCCTCGGCGTCGGTGACATCGGAGACGGTGAGACGACCGTAGACGCTGGTCTCGGCGTACTCGTGCGGAACCAGATTGCCCTCGTGATCGCGTTCGGCGATCGGCAGGGTGATGCCCTTGTTCGACTCGGCCTCTGCCGCGCGGATGATGACATCCTGCGAGACGTCGACGAGACGACGGGTCAGGTAACCGGAGTCAGCGGTACGCAGAGCGGTATCGGCCAGACCCTTACGAGCACCGTGCGAGGCGATGAAGTACTCGAGCACTGCGAGTCCCTCACGGTAGTTCGAGACGATCGGTCGCGGGATGATCTCACCCTGCGGGTTCGTCACCAGTCCGCGCATACCGGCCAGCTGACGCACCTGCATCCAGTTACCGGAAGCACCGGACTCGACCAGACGCAGCACCGAGTTCTCCTCAGGGAAGTTCGTGCGCATGATCTGGTCGACCTTCTCGGTCGTCTCCGTCCACAGCTTGACGAGCTCGTTGCGGCGCTCGTCGTCGGTGAGTGCACCGAGTTCGTACTGCTGCTGGACCTTCGTGTCGATGACCTCGGCATCGTTGATGATCTCGGTCTTCGCCTCGGGTGAGACGACGTCCGACATCGCGATGGTGATGCCCGAGCGGGTGGCCCAGTGGAAGCCGCCGGCCTTGAAGTTGTCCAGCGTGTGGGCGACCTCGACCTTCGGATACTCCTCGGCGAGGTGGTTGACGATCCGGCTCAGAGCCTTCTTGTCGATCGTGGAGTTCACGAACGCGTAGTCGGCAGGCAGGTACTCGTTGAACGTCGCGCGGCCCAGGGTGGTCGCCACGTCCAGCGGGTCGCCGGCCTCCCAGCCCTCGGGAAGCTCCATGTCCGCGTTGGGAACGACGTCTTCCAGGCGGATGGTGATCGGCGAACCGAGGTCGAGCTCTCCGCGGTCGAAGGCCATGATGGCTTCGCCCATGCCGGAGAACGCACGGCCCTCGCCGGCCAGTCCCTTGCGCTCGGAGGTGAGGTGGAACAGACCGATGATCATATCCTGCGAAGGCATGGTCACGGGCTTGCCGTCCGAGGGCTTGAGGATGTTGTTGGCCGAGAGCATGAGGATGCGGGCCTCGGCCTGCGCCTCGGGGCTCAGCGGCAGGTGCACAGCCATCTGGTCACCGTCGAAGTCAGCGTTGAACGCCGAGCAGACGAGCGGGTGCAGCTGGATGGCCTTACCCTCGATGAGCTGCGGCTCGAACGCCTGGATGCCCAGACGGTGCAGGGTCGGTGCACGGTTGAGCAGCACGGGGTGTTCGGTGATGACCTCTTCGAGGACGTCCCACACCTGCGGATGCTGGCGCTCCACCATGCGCTTGGCCGACTTGATGTTCTGAGCGTGGTTGAGATCGACCAGGCGCTTCATCACGAAGGGCTTGAACAGCTCGAGAGCCATGGTCTTCGGCAGACCGCACTGGTGCAGGTGCAGCTGCGGACCGACGACGATGACCGAACGGCCCGAGTAGTCCACACGCTTACCGAGCAGGTTCTGACGGAAGCGTCCCTGCTTGCCCTTGAGCATGTCCGACAGCGACTTGAGCGGGCGGTTGCCCGGTCCGGTCACCGGACGTCCGCGACGTCCGTTGTCGAACAGCGAGTCCACGGCCTCCTGCAGCATCCGCTTCTCGTTGTTGACGATGATCTCGGGAGCACCGAGGTCGAGCAGACGCTTGAGGCGGTTGTTGCGGTTGATGACGCGACGGTAGAGGTCATTGAGGTCCGAGGTCGCGAAGCGTCCACCATCGAGCTGCACCATCGGGCGCAGCTCCGGCGGGATCACCGGAACGACGTCGAGGACCATGCCCTCGGGGTTGTTGTCGGTGGTCAGGAACGCGTTGACGACCTTGAGGCGCTTGAGCGCACGGGTCTTGCGCTGTCCCTTGCCGGTGGCGATGAGCTCACGCAGCTTCTCGGCTTCGCCTTCGAGATCGAAGTCGATGAGGCGCTTCTGGATGGCTTCGGCACCCATGGCGCCGGTGAAGTACAGACCGAAGCGGTGGAACATCTCGCGGTACAGGCTCTCGTCACCTTCGAGGTCGTTGACCTTGAGGTTCTTGAACCGGTCCCACACCTGCTCGATACGGTCGACCTCGCGGTCGGCGTTCTTGCGCAGCTTGTCCATTTCCTTCTCGGCGGTGTCGCGCAGCTTCTTCTTGGCCTGGGCGGTTCCGCCTTCGGCCTCGAGCGCGGCGAGATCCTCTTCGAGCTTCTTGGCACGACGGTCGATGTCGGCGTCACGGCGGGTGCCGATCTGCTGCTTCTCGACGTCGATCTTGTTCTGCAGGCTGGGCAGATCACGGTGACGGGAATCCTCGTCGACCGAGGTGATCATGTAGGCCGCGAAGTAGATGACCTTCTCGAGGTCCTTCGGAGCCAGGTCCAGCAGGTAGCCCAGACGCGAGGGCACGCCCTTGAAGTACCAGATGTGGGTGACGGGAGCGGCGAGCTCGAGGTGGCCCATCCGCTCACGACGCACCTTGGCACGGGTCACCTCGACGCCGCAGCGTTCGCAGATGATGCCCTTGAAACGGACTCGCTTGTACTTTCCGCAGGCGCACTCCCAGTCACGGGTGGGGCCGAAGATCTTCTCGCAGAAGAGTCCGTCCTTCTCCGGCTTCAGGGTGCGGTAGTTGATGGTCTCAGGCTTTTTCACCTCACCGTGTGACCAGCCGCGGATGTTCTCCGTGGTGGCAAGACCGATGCGCAGTTCATCAAAGAAATTGACGTCAGGCACGTAAATCCTCTTTCCTGGCGATGAACGAATCGTTCATCAAAAAGTTGTGTCGGTTGAAGTGGAAGTACTCAGACTTCTTCTACGGTCTGTGCTTCGCGGCGGGAGAGGTCGATGCCGAGCTCTTCGGCGGCGCGGTAGACCTCGTCCTCCGACTCGCCCATCTCGACATGGCCTCCGTCGGAAGACAGGACTTCGACGTTGAGGCACAGGGACTGCATCTCCTTGATGAGGACCTTGAACGACTCCGGAATTCCCGGGTCGGGCAGGTTCTCACCCTTGACGATGGCTTCGTAGACCTTCACACGGCCTGGGATGTCATCGGACTTGATCGTCAGAAGCTCCTGCAGGGTGTAGGCGGCGCCGTAGGCCTCGAGGGCCCAGACTTCCATCTCACCGAAGCGCTGACCACCGAACTGCGCCTTACCACCGAGCGGCTGCTGGGTGATCATCGAGTACGGTCCGGTCGAACGCGCGTGGATCTTGTCGTCGACGAGGTGGTGGAGCTTGAGCATGTACATGTAGCCGACCGAGATCGGGTACGGGAACGGCTCACCGGAGCGTCCGTCGAACAGCTGGGCCTTGCCCGAGGAATCGATGAGGCGGTCCCCATCGCGGTTCGGGGTCGTCGAATCCAGCAGTCCGCGCAGCTCCTGCTCGTGCGCACCGTCGAAGACCGGGGTGGCCAGGTTGGTGCCGGCCTCGGCTTCGCGAGCGGCCTCGGGCAGCTCGGCGGCCCATTCGGGGTTGCCCTCGATCTTCCAGCCCTGCTTCGAGATCCATCCGAGGTGAACCTCGAAGACCTGTCCGATGTTCATACGACGGGGAACACCGTGCGGGTTGAGGATGACGTCGACAGGGGTGCCGTCGGCGAGGAACGGCATGTCCTCGACCGGCAGGATCGTCGAGATGACGCCCTTGTTTCCGTGACGACCGGCCATCTTGTCACCGATGGTGATCTTGCGGCGCTGAGCCACGTAGACGCGGACCATCTGGTTGACGCCGGGCGAGAGCTCGTCGTCGTCCTCGCGGTCGAAGACGCGCACACCGATGACGGTGCCGATCTCGCCGTGGGGAACGCGCAGCGAGGTGTCGCGGACCTCACGGGACTTCTCACCGAAGATCGCACGCAGCAGGCGCTCTTCCGGGGTCAGCTCGGTCTCACCCTTCGGTGTGACCTTGCCGACGAGGATGTCACCGTCGGTGACCTCGGCGCCGATGCGGATGATTCCGCGATCGTCGAGGTCGGCCAGGGCATCGGGCGAGATGTTCGGGATGTCCCGAGTGATCTCTTCGGCACCGAGCTTGGTGTCGCGCGCATCGACTTCGTGCTCTTCGATGTGGATCGAGGAGAGCACATCGTCCTGGACGAGACGCTGCGAGAGGATGATCGCATCCTCGTAGTTGTAGCCTTCCCAGGACATGAACGCCACGAGGAGGTTCTTGCCCAGAGCCATCTCACCGTTCTCAGTGGACGGTCCGTCGGCGAGGACGGTGCCGGCCTCGACGCGGTCGCCTTCGTCGACGAGGATGCGCTGGTTGTACGAGGTGCCGTGGTTCGAACGCTTGAACTTCGCCGCCTTGTAGGTCAGCTGGGTTCCGTCGTCGGCGAGCACAGTGACGTAATCAGCCGAGACCTCGGTGATGACACCGGACTTCTCAGCGGTGATGACATCGCCGGCGTCGACGGCGGCACGGTATTCCATGCCGGTGCCCACGACCGGGGATTCGGCCATCACCAGCGGCACGGCCTGACGCTGCATATTCGCACCCATGAGGGCGCGGTTGGCGTCGTCGTGCTCGAGGAACGGAATCAGAGCAGAAGCCACAGACACCATCTGACGTGCGGAGACGTCCATGAAGTCGATCTGGTCGTGCTGGACCAGTTCGGCCTCACCGCCGCCGCCCTTCGGACGGGCCAGGACCTCGACCTCTGCGAAGCGCTGGTCGTCGGTCAGCGGTGCGTTGGCCTGGGCGATGTTGAACTCGAGTTCGTCATCGGCGGTCAGGTACTGCGTCTCATCTGTCACGACACCGTCGACGACCTTGCGGTAAGGCGTTTCGATGAAGCCGAAGGGGTTGATGCGGGCGTAGGACGCCAGCGAACCGATCAGACCGATGTTCGGACCTTCGGGGGTCTCGATCGGGCACATGCGGCCGTAGTGCGAGGGGTGCACGTCACGGACTTCCATGGCGGCACGGTCACGCGAGAGACCGCCGGGTCCCAGTGCTGAGAGACGGCGCTTGTGGGTCAGACCCGCGAGCGGGTTGTTCTGATCCATGAACTGCGAGAGCTGCGAGGTGCCGAAGAACTCCTTGATCGCAGCCACCACGGGGCGGATGTTGATCAGGGTCTGCGGGGTGATCGCCTCGACGTCCTGAGTGGTCATGCGCTCACGCACGACGCGCTCCATCCGGGACAGACCGGTGCGGATCTGGTTCTCGATGAGCTCACCGACGGCACGGATGCGGCGGTTGCCGAAGTGATCGATGTCGTCGAGCTTGACGCTGATCTCGACCTCTTCACCGTCGCGGGTGCCCTTGGCCGTGTCCACTCCGGCGTGCAGAGACACGAGGTAGCGGATGGTGGCGACGACGTCCTCGGTGGAGAGCACCGAGTCCGACAGCGGGGCTTCGACGCCGAGCTTGCGGTTGACCTTGTAGCGGCCGACCTTGGCCAGGTCGTAGCGCTTCGGGTTGAAGTACAGGTTGTTGAGCAGGTTGCGAGCGGCCTCAGCGGTCGCAGGCTCTGCCGGGCGCAGCTTCTTGTAGATGTCGAGCAGCGCTTCGTCCTGCGTGGTGACGGTGTCCTTGGCCATCGTCTCGCGGATCGATTCGAACTCGCCGAACTCTTCGAGGATCTTCGCTTCGGACCAGCCGAGGGCCTTGAGCAGAACAGTCACGGACTGCTTGCGCTTGCGATCGAGACGAACACCGACCTGGTCGCGCTTGTCGACCTCGAACTCCAGCCAGGCACCGCGGGACGGGATGATCTTCGCGGTGAAGATGTCCTTGTCCGTGGTCTTGTCGACGCTGGATTCGAAGTAGGCGCCGGGCGAACGCACGAGCTGGGAGACGACGACGCGCTCGGTGCCGTTGACGATGAACGTGCCCTTGTCGGTCATGAGGGGGAAGTCACCCATGAACACGGTCTGGCTCTTGATCTCGCCCGTGTTGTTGTTCATGAACTCGGCGGTGACGTACAGCGGCGCCGAGTAGGTCATATCGCGTTCCTTGCACTCATCGATCGAGTACTTGGGAGCTTCGAACCGGTGCTCGCGGAACGACAGCGACATGGATCCGCCGAAGTCTTCGATCGGCGAGATCTCTTCGAAGATGTCTTCGAGTCCCGAGGTGGTTGCGACTGAGTCGTCCCCGATCTCGATGGCCTCGGCGACGCGGTCCTGCCACGCCTCCGATCCGATCAGCCAGTCGAAGCTGTCCGTCTGCAGACCGAGCAGATCGGGAACCTCGAGGGGCTCGCGAATCTTCGCGAAGGAAATTCTCTTGGGGGGATTAGCGGTCCTGGTGTTGTCGTTGGCGGCGGCCAATTGGTTCCTTCCGAGTGCTTCACCATCTGATACTTCGTCTGCCCACTCGCTCCGGCGACGTCCGGACATCCACGACATATACGGGGTGTGTCAGATTTCGACTCCCGGCGTCGGCATGGTTCACTTGAGTGGAAATGCTGTGCCCACCGCTATATGAAGGCACACCACAGGCAGAACGATGCAAATATCAAGCTTATAGCATCTGGTCAAGTCTGGCAAGACGACGGTTTCAGTGCAGATTCTTCGTCCACATCCCCACCCAGGCCCACGTGGCGAATCCCGCCTGATCGTTGATCGCCAGCATCCACGAATTCTCCACGGCGTTCCACGTGTACACCCGGTCGACCGCCGTGTTCTCGGCGAGACTGCGATGATTGGCGATCTTGAGCCTGGCACCGAGGCGGTGGCCACGATGCTCGCTCAGCACCAGAGTTCCGCCCTGCCACCCGACGGTCGGCCGATCGGCCGAGTGTCCGACCTGCGTGTATCCCGCCGGCTCCCCGTCGAGGAGGGCGAGCGCCGTGGCCATGGTTTCGCCTTTTGCTTCCTTCTCTGCGTCGAGGGCCCTCACCCGCTCACCGTCCCAGGTCTCCTCTCCCCCGAATTTCGCTGCTCCCGGCACGTCGGTGCTCAGCCGGCGCTTGCACAGTGCGATGTGCTCGAGCCGCTGTTCCGGGACGGGCCCCAACCACGTCTCGATGACGTAGTCGTCGGCCTTGGCACCGAGGTCGAGCTCGGCCGCAGTTGCGGTCGGAGCGACGGAGCACCGTTCGATCTGAGCGAGCCCGTATCCGCGAGCGCTGAGGAACGACACTTCCGGCAGAGCGACCGGCAGCGTCCCGGCACCGGTATCGGCGGCAAGATGGGTCCCGCGCAGATCGGCAGTTCTGACAGACTCCGGGATCTCACAATAGGTCGACAGCGCGGTCCGTCCGTCTGCCGCCAGATCGGACTCCATCTGCTCGAGCAGGGCCGCGCCCAGTCCTCGTCGGCGCAGATCGGGTCGGACCGCGCACCAGAGCTCTGCGGTGTCGGTGTTGCTCGTCAGACGCAAGTCGGCAGTGCCCCTGGCGACGATGTCTCCGTGGTTGCGACCGATCCAGGTGAGCGTGGCCCGGTACTCGCTCCTGCTGGTCAGCGAGTGCCGCAGGTCTTCGGGAATCGGGTCGAAGTCCTCCCCCAGCCCGGATGCTCGATTGATGACAGTGTCGAAAGCCAGCAGCTCGGGTATCAATGCCTCGATTGCCGCCGGGTTGCCGTGTCCGGACCTGATCCGAGTGATCTCCATCTGTGGCCTCTGTCGTCGCTGATGGCCGCCTCGCATTGCAATGTCTCTTTCGCGCATCGTCGCGCTGACAGCCGGTGGGAGACATTCTAGACTGCGACCATGACACGAGTGAGTATCCTCAGCTTCGATCCGACCGCAGTCAACTGCGGAATCATCGTCGGCACCGATCGCTCTCTGCTCGTCGACGCGGGCCCCGGCCCCGCGGCCGCCGCACATCTGGTGGAGCGGGCGGGCCGCCTCGGCGAGGAGATCGGAGGCAGCCATCCCCGCGCGATCGAGCTCGCGATCACCCATGATCATTGGGATCACTTCTTCGGCGCCGCCGCAGCCGTCTCAGCCGGGGTCACCGCCGTGTACGCATCGTCATCGTTCGCCGCCGATCAAGAGGCCACGGCCTGGATCGCTCTCGACGGAGTCGCGGTCGGTGACTTCCCGGCTGAATATCGGTCGAGCCTACCCACGGATCCCGGTGAGCTCATCGTCGACGTCTCGCCCGTCGATCCGACACCCGGTGATGTGTGGCACCTCGACCTCGGTGGCTGTCCGGTCGAGTTCCATGTGCTCGGAGGACATTCGACGGCCGACCTCGTCGTCCGACTGCCCGAGCTCGGCATCGTCTTCACCGGCGACCTCGTCGAAGAGGCGGATGCACCTCAGGCCGGGGCCGATGCTTCCTTGAGCGAATGGGCATCGAGCCTGCACACCCTGCTGGCGTTTCCTGAGGCGAGGACCTTCGTTCCCGGTCACGGGACCCCGGTCGACCGTGATTTCGTTTCCCGTCAGCTCGCCGATATCGAGGGGATGAGGGTCGATCAGGGAGACGCCGAGGTGGCTCTGCCCGCCCGCTCCATGCCGGGTGACCATGATCGGACGATTCCCCGGGAGCACCGCCTGGTCTGATTCCGGACCCGCTTGAGCAACGGTCGGACGTGCACTGACTGAGTGGACTCAGCCGGCCGGTTCCCTAGGAGCCGTGCCGGTGCAGGGCGGTGACGAGATCGCCGCCGATCGCTCCGAACAGCGTCTGTGCCCAAACGCTGCGGCCCTCGACGTAGGGTCGGTCGCCGTCGAAGATCCACTGCAGTTCGCGGCCGGAGTGCAGATCGGACAGGCAGCTGCTGCAGACGGGGACGCGAACGCTCTTTCCCGCCAAGTGTCCCTTGCGCTCGGTGCTCACCAGCTGATTCGATCGCGCCTCTCCGTGGAGAGGGTTGACCGTGCACAGACTCTGCGGGAGTCCCCGCGTCTTTGCTGACTTCGTCGAGCCAGCAGAACGGGCAGAATCGGATTTTCCGGTCCTCGCCCCGCGCTTGGTCGATCTGTGCAGCTTCACCTCGGCGATCTCGCGTCCGGCCTGACGCAGCAGCACCATGGCCCCGGCGAGGTCGATGCGTTCGGCCTCGGTGTCGTCGACGATGGATCTGGCCATCTGGTAGGCGTCGAGCGCTCTTTCCACTCCCTCGGCATCTGTGGTGCTGAGGTCCTGGGTCTGCAGCTGCGTGATCTCGTCGGCCAGCTCTGTCGTGTCCTCGTTCAGTCCTTCTCGCAGGGTCTTCCGCTGCAGGTCATCGACTCGGTCGAGCAGTCGTGCCGGCAATTCGAAGCGGCGGCGGGTGCGGGCGGCTTTCGCCCGCTCTCGCCGTGACCTGGCGAACCAGATGACGGCGATGACCAGCGCCAGCACCAGAACCGCTCCCCCGAGGAACAGAGTGGCTGTCGAGTTCGAACCGTCGACCGTCTGCACCTCGCTGCCCGAGGCCTCCTGTCCGGTTTCGTACTCGGGTGCCTCCTGCGGATCGGCGTAGAGGTCGAGGAGCATGTTCAGCTTCGTCTGCGACGGAGTGCTGTGGCTCCATTGTTCGCGCCCGACGGACATCTGCTCCATCACCTGCATCTGCAGATCGTGCTGGTCCTCGAAGGTGTAGTCGACGGCGAGGTCGGTGTTCGTATCGATCATGATGAACGCACCCTCATCGCCGTTGAAGACCTTGACCTGCTCGAGCAGATCCCTATCGGCACCCTCGCCTCCGGTGATGATGACGTAGACATCGAAGTCGAGGCTGTCGATCTTCGTCTCCGCCTTCTGCAGCAGCGTTTCGTTGATCTCCCCCTTCGCGGCATTCGTCACGTAGACGGGATCGGTGTTGAGCGCCTCGGCGATCGTCTGGGCCTGTTGGGTCACTGCTTCGCTGTCCGTTTCTTCAGTGCGCGGCGGATGAAGTATGTTCCGACGCCGATTCCCGCGCCGACGAGGATGCCGAAGACGGCTCCGGCCACAGCGCCGCCGGTGCTGTACGACAGCGTGTGCGGGTCCTTCGTCGTGTCCTCGGAGGTCACCTCCGGGTTCCCGTCGTCATCATGACGGTGCGAGTAGCGCGATTCGACGTTCTCGGTCTCGGCAGCACTGATCTTACGCACTCCCGCGAGCGCGGCATCGGAGTCGCTGTCGTCGAAGTCCCCCGACAGAGTCAGCAGCGAAGGTCGGATGAGGCCCTTCTCCGCCAGTCCCATGCGCCCGGTGGCATCGACCGTGAGCACTGCAGCCTCGGGGTCATCCATCTCGGTGACGATCCGAGCCGCCAACAGATCGAGGTCTCCATCGGCGTCGTCAAGATCCGAGACGTTGAGGAACGCCACATAGATCGGGCTGTCGGCCTCGGCGATCTCCGCGCGGATGGAGTCGACATCGCCCTCGTCGATCTCGAACTCCGGGTAGCCGTCGAAGTAGACGGGATCTGCTGCGAAGGACGTCGCGATCGCCTGGTAGCGGTCTCTTCCGTAGTTCGGATCATGGGCGCCTTCGATGCGGTCGTCGTAGATCGAGTCGACGACGATCGCGTCACTGTCGGCTGCGGTGATCCTCTCGGCCTTCGCCTGATCGAACAGATGTGTGCTCAGCAGAGTGGCGCCGATCGACACTGCAGCGACCGCGACGACGGCGATGAGCCAGTCGAGTGGGGTCTTCGAACGCACGCTTCTGGCGGCCATCATCGGCTCCTTCCGACAGCGGCGGAGCGCTGAGGGCTCATTTCATCCAGCACCGCCTCGTCGAGAGGTTGGAAGCTGCCGAAACCAGAGAGTGCGTAGGCGTCATCGCGTTGGAAGTGGGGACCGCACGGGTGGAGCCGGGACGTTTGGGCACCATCAGTCGTTCCGGGTCGTGGCCGGTCGCCAGCTCCTGACGACAGTCGGCGCACAGCCCTACGGTGAGACTGCGGCCCGACTGTTTGAGCACATGGTCCTCAATGTCCTTGCGATGATGCGGGAAGAGGAAGCAGAAGCGCGGTTCGTCTTCGACTCGGCTGGAGCGCCTGCGCAGCTGTCGGCGCAGCCAACGGTCGAGGGCGACGAGGACGAACACGCCGTTGCGGTGGGCGAAGTCGACCGATTCTGCCCAATCCGGGTGGGCCGCGGTCAGAGCCGCCAGCGCATCCTGGATTCGTCTGCCTCGGTCATGCAGGGCCCACGTGTCGTCATCGGGATGGTCGGGTTCGGGGATCGGGGCGACCGCCTCGGTGACGGCCTTCTTCAGCTTGTGCGACGTGACCAGTTCGGGTTTCGTGGTCAGCTCAGACCGCCAGGAATAGCGATGACGGCGATGCAGCAGCCACAGGGTCGCACCGAGGGCTGCGACCGCCGTGGCGCCGAAGACGAGCGTGTCTGGGTCGGAGTTGTCGAGGCCGAAGCGTTCGATGTAGTCCTCATCGCGGTCACCGATGTCGCGGGTGTCGAAATCCGGTGCCTGGGGAGGTTCGGTGCCCTTGGCGGCGGCGACGAGGACCTGCAGATAGTAGGGCACGGCGAGTTCGACAGAGATGAAGTCGTCGCTGCTGGACTTCATGAGTTCCGGGGCACCTGTGGGGACGACGGGTCCGTTGTCGGTGACGAGGTAGGCGAACGAGCGCGCGGAGGTCTCGCCTTCACTGAAGAGGACGAGGGTCTGCTTCTCCCCCGATTCCTGATGCATGTCGAAGGCGAAGTCGGAGGTGAACTTCGCCCAATCGCCGTAGCCCATGGTCAGGAGTCCGGGGACGATCGCGAGGTAGTGGGTGAGGCCGGTGTCCTCGGTCTGCTGTGAGGCTTGCCGAATGGCCTTGATCTGATTCTCGGTCAGTCCGGGCCTGATGATCTCGTCGATGTAGAGGGGATGCTGCGCCCAAGTTCCGCGGATGCGTTCGCGCAGCTGCTGCTGTGCGCGGGCGTAGCTCGTCGTCTCAGTCACCAGTCAAGAATAGTTCAGCTTCTGCCCGGCCCCTGTCGATCGGTGTTCCGAATCGGTCACATCGACATGGGACGGGCGAACATCCTCGGCGAATGAGGGCATTCCTAGGGCATTCCGGGTGGAGTGGGCATTCCCGGTGGGGATGCAGAGAACCCCCACGGCGGACCGTGGGGGTTCGAAGCCTATGCAGCAGTCAGGCTGCTGCGCAGAAGATCACTTGAGGGTGACGGTGGCGCCGGCAGCCTCGAGGGTCTCCTTGGCCTTCTCGGCGTCTTCCTTCGAAGCGCCTTCGAGGACGGCCTTGGGAGCTCCGTCGACGAGGTCCTTGGCTTCCTTGAGTCCGAGGGAGGTGAGTCCACGGACTTCCTTGATGACGGGAACCTTCTTCTCGCCGGCCGATTCGAGGATGACGTCGAATTCGGTCTGCTCTTCAGCAGCGGCTTCGCCGGCTCCGCCAGCGGCAGGAGCAGCGGCGACGGCGGCCGGAGCGGCAGCCTCGACGTCGAACTCTTCTTCGAACTTCTTGACGAACTCGGACAGTTCGATGAGGGTGAGCTCCTTGAAAGCCTCGAGGAGCTCGTCGGTGGTGAGCTTAGCCATGGTGGCTAGTCCTTCCTGTTTTGGTCACGATCAGCGACCGGTTCGGTTTGTGGTGATGCTCAGGCGTCGGAGGCAGGAGCGTCGTCCTGCTTCTCGCGGAGGGCATCGACAGTGCGCACGGCCTTGACCAGCGGAGCGGTGAAGAGGTAAGCCGCCTGGTGGAGGCTTGCCTTCATGGCACCGGCTGCCTTTGCAAGCAGCACTTCGCGGGATTCGAGGTCGGCGAGCTGGTTGACCTGTTCGGGGCTGAGCGCGGCTCCATCGAAGTAGCCGCCCTTCACCACGAGCTTGTCGTTCGCCTTGGCAAAGTTACGCAGAGCCTTGGCAGCCTCAGGTGGTTCGCCGTTGACGAACGCGATCGCGGTGGGCCCATTGAGGTGCTCATCGAGACCGGTGACTCCGGCTTCCTTGGCTGCAATCTTGGTCAGCGTGTTCTTTACCACGGCGTAGCTGACGTTCTCACCGAGAGAGACGCGCAGTTCTTTCATCTGCGCGACGGTGAGACCGCGGTACTCGGTCAGCAACACAGCGTCGGAGTTCTCAAACTGCTGTTTGATCTCCTCGACTGCGGCTGCCTTGTCTGGCCTCGCCATGGTGTTCCTTTCATAAGTCGTCCGGTCTGTCCCGACAACAGAAAAAGCGCTCCACGCAGGAAGGCGTGAAACGCTTGGCCGTCGATTCCAGAAGAATCCGACGGAAGGATTTCGGCTCACCTGCGCGGGTCACTCACTAGGAGTCTTCGTCTGCGGGCACCGGGATTCGATGGCGAATTCCGATGATTCCACAGAGACCGACGGTCTTGGGTGGTTCAAGTCTAACGAAGTCCGTCCCGGCAAGTCCAATCCGACCACCGAGACCCCTCCCACACTACCTGACGGCGGCGCAGCAACCTGGCGCGAGGTTGCTGCGCCGCCGTCAGGTAGTTCTGGGGCGCGGGTGGACAGGTTCGTCAGTATTCGATGACGACGCGGCCGTCGATCTTGCCGTGTTCCATCTCGTCGAAGATCGCGTTGATGTCCTCGAGCGGTCGCTTCGTGAACGTCGGATGGATCTTTCCGGCGGCATAGAATTCCAACGCCTCGACCATGTCCTGTCGGGTGCCGACGATCGAACCGCGGATCGTCAGGCCCTTGAGCACGATGTCGAAGATCGGTGCCGGGAAGTCACCGGGCGGCAGTCCGTTGAAGACGATGGTGCCGCCTCGGCGAGTCATTCCGATCGCCTGACCGAACGCCGCGGGGTGGACGGCGGTGACGAGGACTCCGTGTGAGCCGCCGATCTTGTCCTGGATGATCTCGGCCGGATCCTCGGCGAAGGCGTTGACAGTGATTTCGGCACCGTGCTTCTTCGCCAGCGCCAGCTTGTCGTCGGCGACATCGACGGCGACGACGCGCATGCCCATAGCGACGGCGTACTGGACGGCGATGTGTCCGAGTCCGCCGATTCCGGAGATGACGACCCATTGGCCCGGCTGAACCTCGGTGCGTTTGAGTCCCTTGTACACAGTGACGCCGGCGCAGAGGACCGGGGCGATCTCATAGGGATCGGCACCGTCGGGGATGATGGCGGCGAACTTCGTGTCGACGAGCATGTACTCGCCGAAGGAGCCGTCGACGCCGTAGCCGCCGTTGACCTGGGATTCGCAGAGGGTCTCCCAGCCCTGACGGCAGTGCTCACAGGTTCCGCACGCGGTCCACAGCCAAGCGTTGCCGACCATCTGTCCGACCTCGACATCGGTGACGCCCTCGCCGACCTTTTCGACGATGCCGACTCCTTCGTGTCCCGGGATGAGCGGCACCTTCGGTTTGACCGGCCAATCACCATGGGCGGCGTGGAGATCGGTGTGACAGACGCCGGAGGCGACGAGCTTGACCAAGGCCTGGCCCGGGCCGGGGTCGGGAATCGCATTGTCCCCGACGACGAGTTCCTGGCCGAAACCCTCGACTACTGCAGCTTTCATTGCGGACATCATTCTCTCCTTTGTGATGATGGTTCACGAAGCGATGCGGGGTTTGAACTTGAGGTGGAAGAACTACCCGACGGCGGCGCAGCTACCTGGCGCGAGGTTGCTGCGCCGCCATCGGGTAGCAATTGGGGTCAGAAGAAGCCTTGGGCGTTCTCCGAGTAGCTGACCAGCAGGTTCTTCGTCTGCTGGTAGTGGTCGAGCATCATCTTGTGGTTCTCGCGTCCGATGCCCGAAGCCTTGTACCCACCGAAGGCCGCATGGGCCGGGTAGGCGTGGTAGTTGTTCACCCACACACGCCCGGCTTGGATCTCACGACCGGCCCGGTAGGCAGTGTTGCCGTCACGGGACCAGACTCCGGCTCCGAGGCCGTAGAGCGTGTCGTTGGCCGTGGCCAACGCGTCGGCGTAGTCGGAGAACGTCGCGACCGAGACGACGGGCCCGAAGATCTCCTCCTGGAAGATGCGCATCTTGTTCGTGCCTTTGAAGATCGTCGGCTGCACGTAGAATCCGCCGGCCAGATCTCCGTCAAGCTCGGCCTTGGCGCCGCCGGTGAGCACCTCGGCGCCTTCCTGGCGGCCGATGTCGAGGTAGGACATGATCTTCTCGAACTGGTCGTTCGAGGCCTGGGCGCCCATCATCGTGTCCGTGTCGAGCGGGTTGCCCTGGACGATCTTCTTCGTCCTGGCCACGACCTTCTCGAGGAAGGGATCGGCGATCGATTCCTGGATGAGCGCACGCGACGGGCAGGTGCAGACCTCACCCTGGTTGAGGGCGAACATCGTGAAGCCCTCCTGGGCCTTGTCCGCGTACGAGTCGTCCTTGGCCAAAACATCCTCGAAGAAGATGTTCGGCGACTTTCCGCCGAGTTCGAGGGTGACCGGGATGATGTTCTGCGAGGCGTACTGCATGATCAGGCGACCGGTCGTCGTCTCCCCGGTGAACGCGATCTTCGAGATCCGCTTGTTCGACGCCAGCGGCTTGCCGGCTTCGAGACCGAAGCCGTTGACGACGTTGAGCACGCCCTCGGGCAGCAGGTCGGCGATGAGTTCGACGAGGACGAGGATCGACGCCGGAGTCTGCTCGGCGGGCTTGAGCACGATCGCATTGCCCGCGGCCAGCGCCGGAGCGATCTTCCACACGCCCATGAGGATCGGGAAGTTCCAGGGAATGATCTGACCGACCACGCCGAGCGGCTCGTGGAAGTGATACGCCACCGTGTCCTCGTCGATCTGCGAGAGTCCGCCCTCCTGCGCCCTGATCGCTCCGGCGAAGTAGCGGAAGTGGTCGACTGCCAGCGGCAGGTCGGCGTTGAGGGTTTCGCGGATCGCCTTGCCGTTGTCCCAGGTCTCGGCGACGGCGAGCGTCTCGAGGTTCTCCTCGATGCGATCGGCGATCCGATTGAGGATGTTGGCCCGTTCGGCCACCGCCGTCTTGCCCCATGCCGGAGCCGCCTTGTGCGCGGCGTCGAGAGCGAGTTCGATATCCTCGGCGGTGCTGGCCGGGACCTCCGTGAAGGTCTTGCCGGTGACCGGACTGGGATTCTCGAAATAGTTGCCCTTGACCGGCGGCACCCACTGACCGCCGATGAAGTTCTCGTAGCGGGACTTGAACGTGACGAGCGACCCGTCCTGACCAGGCTGTGCGTAGACAGTCATTGCAACTCCTTTGATGCGTCTGATTCCACCGGATTGTCTCCGTGTGACCACGACGCTACCGAGCGCAACGTTGCATGTGGGTTGCATCATATCGCCGAGGCGGTCGAACCGTCCCGCACGCCGAACCGCGATGGGTTCGCCGAGTTCAGAGACCCAGCGCCTCCAGACGCACGACCGCGGCGTTGCGTTCGGCAGCCTCGGGCGGGGCCAGACGCAGCACGGTCATGAGGACTTCGACGTCGTCACGGAAGTCCGGGAGATCTGCAAACCGCCACAACTGCTGCCAGGTTCCGTCCTGCAGCAGGGTCTCGCGCATGAGTGCGTTGACTTCCGCTCCGATCTCCCGCACTCCCGGAGCATCGGAGTCCGGCAGGACGGTTCCGATGAACTGTTCGAGGGCCGAATCCGCGTCACCGTTGGCCAGCGCCTGAACGGTTCGCTCAAGATCCGAATCGACGTCCCCGCGAAGTCGATAGGGGCGCGCGTCGATGCGCAGATCGCCGAGGCTGTCGATCGTTCTGCGAAGACGATTGATCTCCGCCCGGACCGTGACTTCGCTGCCGCCGACCGTCCACAGCCGCTCCACCAGCCCGGCTCCGCTGATGCCGTCGGGATACCGGTGCAGCAGAAGCAGGATCTCGGCGTGCCTGCGGGTCAGCGGGATCCGGGTGCCGTTCGGGCCTTCCAGGGCGGGGCTGGGACCGAGCACGGTGAGTCTGGTTCCGGCCGCCTCGGTGTCGGTGTGCATCTGCTGCGGGGTGAAGAGCTGGGACAGCTGGGCACCTGCGGCTTTGGCTGTCGAGGACAGCAGCGGCAGCACGATGGAGGACACGGCGTCGTCTCCCCCAGTGACATCGATGATGCCGATGACCTGCCCGGTCAGAGGGTGGGTGACGGGGACCGCGCTGCAGCTCCAGGAATGGACGTCGGGGGCGAAATGCTCGGCGCGGCTGACCTGCACCGGACGGCCCGAGCGCAGGGCCAGCGCCGGGGCGGAAGTGCCCATGACCTCTTCGGACCAGTCCGAGCCGGAGACGAATCCCATGGCTTCGGCGCGGTTCCGGACGCCTCGCTCCCCCTCGACCCAGAGCAATCGCCCCTGTTCGTCGCCGAGGGCGGCGAGCAGACCGGCATCCTTGGCGGGTTCGATGAGGTGGGATCGCAGCAGCGGCATGATCGCGTGGAAAGGATGGCGCCGGCGCACCTCGGCGAGGCGATCGGCTTCGAACGGGACTTGGACCTCCACGCTGTCGGGGTCGCGCAACCGGGCAAGAGACCGGTCCCAGGATTCCAACACCGAGGCGCGCACACCAGGCTCCGACGATGGTGCAGGGAGGAGAGGATCCGATGGCCCGGCCAGACGCTCATGTGCGCGGCGAACGGCACGCTGATAGGTGTCTTCGAGCAGCAGCGTCGAATCCATGGCGGACGGTCCACCTCCATCGGCGGGTGTCGGAAGAGAGCCTCAACTGCTCATAATCTAATCGCGAACCCGCCCGCGGACAAGAGCCCGTCCACTCCCCGAACTACCTGACGGCGGCCCAGCAACCTCGCGCGAGGTTGCTGGGCCGCCGTCAGGTAGTAATTGGGAAAGAGAGAGGGCGGGAAGCGAACGAATCGCTTCCCGCCCTCTGCCGGTGCATCGATCAGATCAGATGCGCAGACCCGAGTGGTCGACCGGAACGGCTGGGCCGTTCGAGGTCGTGATCGTGGCCTTGCTGATGTAGCGGCCCTTCGAGGAGGACGGCTTCAGACGCAGGATCTCTTCGATCGCAGCATCGAAGTTCTCCTGCAGAGCTTCCTCGGAGAAGGAGACCTTTCCGATGATGAAGTGCAGGTTCGAGTGCTTGTCGACGCGGAATTCGATCTTTCCGCCCTTGATGTCGTTGACGGCCTTGGCGACATCCATGGTCACGGTGCCGGTCTTCGGGTTCGGCATCAGGCCACGGGGACCCAGCACCTTACCGAGACGACCGACCTTGCCCATCATGTCGGGGGTCGCAACAGCGGCATCGAAGTCGGTGAACCCTCCGGCCACCTTCTCCAGCAGGTCATCGGAGCCGACGTAGTCAGCACCTGCTTCACGGGCAGCTTCTGCACGGTCGCCGGCAGCGAACACCAGGACCCGAGCGGTCTTACCGGTACCATGCGGAAGGTTGACGGTGCCGCGCACCATCTGATCCGCCTTGCGGGGGTCAACACCCAGGCGGAGAGCGACCTCGACCGTGGCGTCGTACTTCGCCACGTTGGTCTCTTTGGCCAGGGCGATCGCCTGAGCCGGTTCGTAGTTCACATCTGCGGCGATCTTCTCAGCCGCGGCCTGATAGGCCTTCGAACGCTTTGCCATCTGCTTTACTCCTTGCAGTCGTGGTGTGGGCTGCGTGGGCCCTGCCACTGTGTGGGGTGAGGTCTCAGACCTCGATGTCGGTGGTGATGCCCATGGAACGCGCGGTTCCGGCGACGATGCGGTCGGCCTGATCCAGGGTGTTGGCGTTCAGGTCGGGCATCTTCGTGGTGGCGATCTCGCGCACCTGGTCGGCGCTCAGGTGAGCGACCTTGACGGTGTGCGGAGTAGCCGAACCCGACTTCACTCCGGCGGCCTTCTTGATCAGCTCGGCTGCCGGCGGGGTCTTGAGCACGAAGTCGAACGAACGATCTTCGTACACGGTGATCTCGACGGGAACGATGTTTCCGCGCTGGGATTCTGTGGCGGCGTTGTAGGCCTTGCAGAATTCCATGATGTTGACGCCGTGCTGGGCAAGCGCCGGACCGATCGGAGGAGCCGGGTTAGCGGCACCTGCCTGAATCTGGAGCTTGACGAGGCCGGCTACCTTTTTCTTGGGAGGCATGTACGGTCCTTAATCTTGAGGTTTCGATGTGCCAGACATATACAGCACATCGTTCGACAGCGGCCTTCCGATAAGGGCCGCAATCAAACCACACCAGTATTCCATGCGCGCCCGCCTGCGGGCAAATGCTCGTGAGGGGCATCACCCAATCATTCCCTCGCCGAGGCGGGACAGCGTCGCCGGCTGATGTGACCGCCTCGGTGCGACCGCCTCGGCGCCGTCGTTCAAGCGCGGGCCCGGATATCGCCCCGTAGACGGTTCGACAACTGCGCTCAGCCTTGATCGACACGATCCCTTCCCCAACGACACAATCCCCTCGCCGAGGCGGCCGAGCCAGTGAACGCGGGAACGCCGAAGGGGCCCGGAGAATTCCGGGCCCCTTCGGTCACGATCGCGTCGAGGCGATCAGTGAAACTATGCGGCGATCAGAGCTTCGAGACCTGGTCGAAGCCGAGTTCGACGGGAACATCGCGTTCGAAGATCGACAGCAGCACGGTGAGCTTCTGCGATTCCGGACGGATTTCCTGGATCGTCGCGGGGTGGCCCTCGAAGGAGCCCTCCTTGACGAGCACGGACTCGCCGACCTCGAACTCCACCTCGGTGATGGGCGCGGACTTCGCAGCGGCTTCGGCGGCGGGGCCTTCGGCAGCGGCGGCTTCGGCCTGACGCTCTTCGAAGATCGGGGCGAGCATCGAGAAGACCTCGTCGATCGACAGCGGAGTCGGGTCGTATGCGTTGCCCACGAATCCGGTGACACCCGGAGTGTGGCGCACGGCGCCCCACGACTCGTCGGTCAGTTCCATGCGCACGAGCACGTAGCCGGGGATGCGCACACGACGGACCTGCTTGCGCTGTCCGTTCTTGATCTCGACGACGTCTTCCATCGGCACCTGCGACTCGAAGATGAACTCTTCGAGGTTGAGGCTGACGGTGCGGTTCTCGAGGTTCTGCTTCACGCGGTTCTCGTAGCCTGCGTAGGAGTGGATGACGTACCAGTCACCCTCCTGCATGCGCAGCTCGGCCTTGAATTCTTCAGCCGGGTCGACCTCGTCGGCGGCGGCGACGTCTTCGGCAGCATCGTCCTGCTCGCCGTCGGCTTCGTCAGCCGAATCGGCCGCGTCAGCGGAGTCGGCAGCTTCTGCGGAGTCAGCGTCAGCGGACTCGACGGGGGCGGTCGCCTCGGCTTCGTTGGCCGCCTCTTCGGTTTCGGGCACCACAGCGGCACCCGACTCCTCGGGAGTGACGTCCTGGGTCTCAGGGGTCTCCTGCTCAGGTGAGTTGGTATCCGACACCGATCAATTCCTCGCTTCGCGTTTTGTGATTCCCGGTAGGGAGTGAAGTTTGAGCTTGGGGTGGTTCACGGCTGAGGCCGTATCACCACAGGGGCCACAGCGGAGTTCCGCCGAACACCCAGCCGACGAGCTTGCCGAAGACCAGGTCGAGGCCCGTGACGAGAAGCATCATGAACAGGATGAAGCCCAGCACGACGAGCGTGTAGTTGAGCAGCTGCTTCCGGGTCGGAGTGACGACCTTCTTGAGCTCTGCCACCACTTCGCGGAAGAACTGCAGGATTCGTCCGAAGAATCCGAGCTTCTTTGGACCGGAGGCACTGTTGGGTGCGCTGCCAGTCTGCTTTGCCGGTGTGTCGCTCACACATCCTCACTCGGTCGGTTTCGTTTGGCTTCACAATTGTTCGTGCCGGTCGAGGACGGCGCCTGGCCGATGAGACTTCGGCAGAGTCAACTGCGCAGGGGTGACAGGACTCGAACCTGCAACCTACGGTTTTGGAGACCGTTGCGCTACCAATTGCGCCACACCCCTCTGATCGGACTTGAGCGATCGTGTCGATCCCTGTGGTGTCCGACCACGAGAAACGAGCATACCGTGCTCGACCGTTATTCGTCGAACTGAGTGTCGAAGCAATGTCTCGAACGCGTCGACGCTCACTCACCCACCGGCTCATCGACAGGCGGCTGGCCCACGAGGGGCCTGGGTTCGGGGAATCTCACCCAGGGGTCGATCTGCACCTGTCTGTCGGGTGTGACGGTGATGATCTGCACGTCGATGGGGCGCTTCGTCTCATTGTCGACGCGGATGATGCTCAGTTCCGCGTTCATCTTCAGCGGTCCCGGTGTCAGGGCGTTCGCCAGTGCGCCCCCGGTCGTCGAGCTGACGTAGCGGGTTCCCGAACCGAAGTTCTCCGGTCCGACCCGTCGGTGCCAGTGTCCGCTGAGAGCGTAGTCGGCGCAGCCCGAGCGCAGGCTCGGTCCGCCGACGGCGGGATCGTGGATGAGCATGATGTCGAAATCGGCCCGGCAGGCTTCGTCGCGCAGCCGTTGCGCGTACTGGTCGGCGGTGAGGTCGGTCTCCAGCTGCGGACCGGACCCGAACACGGTCCGGCGCGGGTCGGCGGCACCGAAGAAGGTCACCCCGGCCATCTCTGCGCTGGAGTCCTCGAGCACGTTCCACCCGCGCGCCCTCGCGTGCCTCGTCGTTTCCATGGAATCGTGGTTGCCTTTGACGATCATGCGCGGCAGCTTCTCCGGCAGTTCGTCGTCGACGACGTCGAGGCAGTAGTTCTCGGCCGAGGTGCCCGTCATGGAGATGTCTCCGCCGTCGATATAGGCATCGGCCCGACTCATCTCCGCCACCGCACCGACGACGCGGGCCATTCCGATATTGCAGTGGATGTCGGAGCCGTAGACGAACGTGGACACACCCTTCTGCCCTTCGCCCTCGCCGCCGTCGGCAGCGGGTGCGCCGACGCCGGCAGGCGGGATGAGTCCCCGATCGGTCCAGTTCCCGGTGATCGGGCGGTCGTTCCATTTTGTCCGCAGGGCTGCGAGAACCTCGTCGTAGAAGGCGTCGTTGTCATCGGCGAAGTCCTGCACTGCACCGAATGCGGTGTCGATGATTCCGCCGAGGCGGCCCGTGACCTGGGATCCGGCCAGCGGCGTGCCCTCGAACGCCGGATCGGCCGCGATCGGCTTCGGACGGTTGAGCACGACGGTGCCCAGTCCGGTGAGGACGAGCACGAGCACCAGTCCGATGCCGAGGAGTTCCTTGCCGACGAAGGCGCGGATGATGGTGTCGACCCGGGCGGGCCCGAGGAAGAGGGCCAGTCCGACGAGTCCCCCGGTGACGATGCACACGGCCAGCGCCCATCGGGTGAGGATCTCCTGGCTGAGTCCGTCGATGACCTGGTCGATCTGCGCCTGCGGGGCCGAGAACAGCGAGGCATAGGAGGCGATGTCGCCGCCGAGGGCGTCGATGGTTCCCCCGCCGGGGTCCGCCACTTCCGCGGGATCGGCCGCAGGTCGTTCGTCATCGCCGGAATCACCGGACACGGGGATCTCTCCGATGTCGACGTGCAGTCCCAGTCCGAGTGGGATGACGTCCTCGGTGGGGACGAGCAGTCTGCCTAGGGGGCCGAAGTCGACGGTGAGTCGGGAATCCGCGGTGATCCGGTACTGCGCCTCATGGGGGCCGAAGGTGAGATCGGCGCGCGAGGTGAACAGCGCCCAGGGCAGGGTCACAAGCGCAACCGCAGCCAGGGTGATGACGAGTGCGGTGGTTCTCCGACGTGATGACACGGCCACCAGTCTAGGGACGTTTCCCGTCGTCGATGGAGCAGCCGATGAAGGTCGGTTCGGGTTCGAGGGTGATGCCGAAGGCGTCCTCGACGCCGGCGACGACGGTCGACGCGAGATCGATCACATCGGCTGTGCTCGCGTGTCCCCGATTCGTCAGCGCCAGGGTGTGCTTGGTCGACAGCGACGCCACTCCCTCACCGAGGCTGAAGCCCTTGGAGAACCCCGCATGCTCGATCAGCCAGGCCGCTGAGGTCTTCGTCTTCCCTTCGATCTTCGCTCCGCTGAGCGGGTCGGTCACCGGGTAGCGAGGAGCTTCGGCGGGCAGGATCTCGGCGTTCTCGACGATGGGGTTGGTGAAGAAGGATCCCGCCGACCAGGAGTCGTGGTCGGCTGGGTCGAGGACCATGCCCTTCGACCTGCGCAGCGCGATGACGTTCTCGCGCACTCGTACGGCCGGGACGCGGCTGCCGATCTCGACGTCGAGGGTCGATGCGAGCTGGGCGTAGCGCACGGGCAGCGACTCGTCGCTGCGCTGGAGGTCGAAGGTCACCGAGAGCACGACGAACTGCGGGGTTCCGGCCGCGATCTGGGCGCGCTTGAGCGCCGAGGTGCGGTAGCCGAATTCGAGTTCGACTGCGGTGAGGTGGCGGGTCTGACCGGCCACCCGGTCGAAGACCTCGACGGAGGAGATGAGCTCGCCGACCTCCGTGCCGTAGGCGCCGACGTTCTGGATCGGGGTCGCACCGACCGACCCGGGGATCCCGGACAGCGCTTCGAGCCCGGACAGCCCCAGGTCGAGAGTGTGGGCGACGAAGGCGTCCCAGTCCTCCCCCGCCTCGGCGGTGACCCGGGTGTCGGTCGTCGTAGTCTGGGTCGTCTCCACTCCGGTGGTCCGGACCACGCAGACCGCACCGTCGAATCCGGCATCGGCGATGAGCAGATTCGATCCGCCGCCGATGAACAAGACGCGGGACCGTTCCTGACCGCTGAGTTCGAGCGGGTGGGCGGCGCAGAAGTCGAGCAGTTCGTCTCGGGTGTTCGCAACCGTGACCTGCGGGGCCGGTCCGCCGAGGCGGAAGGTGGTGAAGCCGGAGAGTTCCTGCGGGTGGGCTTCGGTCACGCCGAGATCCGAACCTGCGTGCGGCTGAGGACATCTGCCTCGCCGGACTTCACGGAGATGTCGATGCGGGCCGTGCCGACGGCGGGGTCGACGGCGCCGACGGTGGCGGTGAGCTTGAGCGAGGTCGTCGGGGTCGTCGGTGATCCGGTATCGGCGTCGGGGACGACGACGGGGGCGGAGAAGCGGGTCCGGTAGTCGACGATCGCACCCGGGTCGCCGAGCCATTCGGCCACCGGAGCGATGACCGCCGCCATCGAGAGCATCCCGTGGGCGATGACATCGTCGAGGCCGACTTCGCGGGCGAAGCGTTCGTTCCAGTGGATCGGATTGTGATCGCCCGAGGCTGCGGCATAGTCGACGAGGGAGGCACGCGACAGTGGGATCTCGGATTCCACGACGGTGTCTCCGATGGTCAGTGTGGAGAAGTCGATGGCGCTCATTCTCCGTCTCCTCTCACGACGATGGTCGAGGTCACGGTGACGACGGGCTGCTCCGCGACATCGGTGATCTCGGTGCGGGTGGTGATCATGGCGTTGCTGCCGGCGGCCCGGACTCCGTCGACGTGAGTGACGGCGGACAGGACGTCGCCGGCGACGATGGGACGGGTGAACGAGAACTGTTCGGAGCCGTGGACGACCTTCGAGAAGTCGATGCCCGATTCCGGGTCGGAGATATAGGCGGCTTCCGATTTCTGCGCGATGATCACGGCGAAGGTGGTCGGGGCGACGACGTCGCGGTAGCCCAGCGAGGTGGCCGCCTCGGCGTCGAAATGGTAATCGGCCTTCGCTCCGGTGGCGAGCGCGAATTCCGCGATCGCCTCCCTGGAGACCTCATAGGGCTGAGGCAGGGAGAACGTGGCCCCCTGCTTCTCCGTATTCACCGGCATATGCGCTCTCTCTTCCACTGGGGTCGGTATCGACACCAGCCTAAAGCACGGCCTCAGGATGAGGCTCACCGGCGAAGAATTGATCGCGCGTTCGTATCCGGTTCACACAATTGCTGCACCATCGGGCTCATGGCTTCGAAACTGGTATATGTTGTCCACATCACATTTGGTAAGGAGTAGTGCGATGACGAACGAATCCCCCAGCGCTGACCCGAAGAGTCCCGAGGCACAGACGGTGACGCCCGGCGCACGAGTCAAAGACGCAGTCGCGGTCCCCTCACCGCACACACCTGGCCCCGGCGCCCCCGCTGCGCCTGCACCAGCAGCCGGCGGTTCTGATCCGGCACCGGCACCCGCCGACGTCGACCCGCCGCAGGTCGAAGTGGCGGTGGCCACCGACGCCGCCTACGCCGGCAAAGAAGCCGACAGAGTCCAGCTGTGTCGACCGCTGCGCAACGTCTCCGAGGTCCGGCACTTCTTCCGCACGAACCAGACCCCGATCTTCTTCGTCGGAGCCACCCCGTTCAACCTGCTCGGTCTCGACCGGTGGGTGCGCAACTTTTCGTACATCACCTACTACGACGGCTGGGACGGCGGTCACCCGCGCGTCTTCTCCCCGCGCTACAAGCCCTATGTCGAGTTCGAATCGGGCGAGGCGATCAACAACTGGCTGCTGCTGAACGCCGAGGTGCGTGCCCATATGACGCGCAACGTCCCCCATGGTGAGCGGGTCAAGGTCGCGATGGTCTTCTTCGACGAGGAGACCGAGCGGATCTGCCGAGAGCTCGGCTACGACCTCATCCTGCCGTCGGCAGCCCTGCGCAATCAGCTCGATTCGAAGATCGAGACGACGAAGCTCGGCAATGAAGCCGGTGCGTTCTCCGTCCCGAACGTGCTGACCACTGCCGACACCTATGAAGAGCTCAATGAGCGGGCCGCCGAGGCGGGGCTGGGCACGGATCTCGTCGTGCAGACCCCCTACGGTGATTCCGGGAAGACGACGTTCTTCATCTCCGATGCCTCGGGCTGGGAGGCGCACGAGGACGACATCATCGGCGAGCAGCTGAAAGTGATGAAGCGGATCAACAACACTCCGGTCGCCGTCGAGGCGGTCATCACCTCCAGCGGTGTCGTCGTCGGTCCGTATCTGACAGAGCTGGCCGGCTTCGCCGAGCTCACCCCGTACAAGGGCGGCTGGTGCGGCAACGAGATGAAACCCGATGTCCTCAACGCAGAGCAGCGGGCGCAGACCCGTGAGCTCGTGCGCAAGATGGGCGAAGGCCTGCGCAAACGCGGCTATCGCGGGTTCTTCGAAGTCGATGTCCTCGTCGATCTCGACAACGACGACTGCTACCTCGGTGAGCTCAATCCGCGCATCTCCGGGGCCTCGGCGATCACGAACGTCACGGCAGGCGCCTATGCCGATGTGCCCCTGTTCCTGTTTCACCTGCTCGAATACCTCGACGTCGAATTCGATCTCGATGTCACCGAGATCAATGAGCGGTGGGAGGAACTCTCCGGCGCCGACGAGTGGAGCCAGATGATCATCAAGGAGACGGCTCCGATCACCGAGTACATCACGCATTCCCCGCTGACCGGTCAGTACTATCTCGACCAGTACGGGACGCTGACGTACAAACGTGCGGCACTCGACTGGCACCCCCTGCAGAACGGCAGCGAGGTGTTCTTCCTGCGTATCTTCGGGGCCGGGGACTACCGGTGGAAGGGCGCGGACCTCGGAGTCCTGGTGACGAAGAATCCGCTGCAGACGAACGTCGGCGGACCCGATGCGCTGAGCATCCGGGCCAAGCACTTCATCGATTCGATCAGGGCGATGTACGCCGGAGTTCCGGTCGTCGCCGACGATCCGTCGCCGGCCCTCGGCGGACCCGGAGCCAAAGGCGACTGAGCCCGGCGCCGCCCTCTTGTACGCGAAGGGCAGATATACGCGAAGCGCGGAGCCGCCTCGGTGATAATCTCAACACGACCCGAGGCGGCTCCCAGCTGCCGTCCGCGGAGCCGTTCCGCGGACAGACCGATGCGAGAATCAGAGGAGAAGAGTGATCGAACCGTCACCGGACCAGACCGCGGCCGCTCCCCCGACCGACCATACCGTGGCCCCATCGGCTCCCGTCGATCCGGCGGCCGGAATCGACCGGGACAACTGGCAGGATCCCGACAATGTGCGATGGTCGTTCCAGAACGTCGCACGGGTCCTTCCCACGACGCCGATCTCCCGGGGCACCGGTCCTGTGGCCGAGCTGCCCGCCGATCCACAGGACCTCGGCGAGGTCGAGGTTCCCGCGACGGAGTACTCGGAGGCCCGCAGCGTCCGCAGCGTCATCGAATCCACCGACACGGATGCCTGGATGCTCATGCACAACGGGACCGTGCTCACCGAGGAGTACTTCGGGGAGATGACCGCGTCGACCGAGCATCTGCTCATGTCGGTGTCCAAATCGCTCGTCGGCACTGTCGCCGGGGTGCTCGCCGGTTCGGGTGACCTCGACCCTAACCGCCTCGTCACCGATTATGTGCCCGAACTCGCCGAGTCCGGCTATGCGGGGGCGACCGTGCGCCATGTCCTCGATATGCGGTCGGGCATCCGCTTCTCCGAGGACTACCTCGACCCGAAGTCCGAGGTCCGGCAGATCGAAGAGTCGATCGGCTGGTCCGAGGCGAAGCGGGAGAACCCGGGCATCGGCATGTACGAGTTCCTCACCACCCTGGAGGCGAAGTCCGAGCACGGCGGGGTCTTCGAATACCGGTCGTGCGAGACCGATGTGCTCGGATGGGTGTGCGAGAAGATCGCCGGCGAGCGCATGCAGTCGCTCATGTCGCGGGTGCTGTGGTCTCGGATCGGCGCCGAACAGGACGCGATCATCGCCACCGACCAGTACGGGGTCGGGATGTTCGACGGCGGAATCAACACCACTCTGCGCGATCTCGCCCGATTCGGCTACGTCTACACCAACCGCGGGCAGTCGCTGACCGGACAGCAGGTGGCGCCGACGACGTGGATCGGCGATACGCTGAC
Source organism: Brevibacterium sp. CT2-23B (assembly GCF_013168765.1). Taxonomy (NCBI): domain Bacteria; kingdom Bacillati; phylum Actinomycetota; class Actinomycetes; order Micrococcales; family Brevibacteriaceae; genus Brevibacterium; species Brevibacterium sp. CT2-23B. The sequence continues at coordinate 81,678 of NZ_JABBYK010000006.1, forward strand.
CACCTCCGAGGATGTGCGTCAGGCGTTCGCCGATGGGCCCGGAGACAATCGGATGCCGGGCGGGGCGTATCACAACCAGTTCTGGTTCCCGTTCCCCGATTCTCATGCGTTCCTCGCCCTCGGCATCCACGGGCAGATGATCTATATGAACCCGGGTGCCAACGTCCTCGGCGTCAAGCTCTCGAGCTGGGGGCTGCCGCAGGATGCGACGAAGCTGTTCCCGACGATCCGCGCATTCGAGGCTCTCGCGAAGGCCGTCAGTTCCCCTGCCGCGGAGTAGCCGGAGCCGATCGCCGTGGAGCAGGCCGGATCCGGCTCCCTCCCGCCACCGGACCCGGGGCCATCTCCCGGTGCGGATGTGCCCGAATCGCCACAGGTGTCGCCGGATCCGCACACCGAACCGGGGTTCGCGGCAACCGGCCGTGGCAGAATCGTGGTGTATCGACAACGTTTGTGATCGCCTGAGTGCGAAGGAGAAACACGATGACCCCGATTCGCCGGTCCACCTGGATGCCCCGCCTGCTGACGGCCACCGCTGGAACCGTTCTCGCCTTGTCCCTGACCGCCTGCGGAGGCTCCGGAGGGGACAAGCCCGCCGAGGATCAGAAGTCCGAGGCCCCGCAGACCGAAGAAGGCGGATTCGGCGGAGGTGCTGTCGAATCGAAAGAGGCCGAGGCCCCGGGATCCGAACCCGCCGAGGCGGAGCCGACCGACACGAAATCGACCGATCCGTTCGCCGATGCTGCGAAGACGACGAACTGGGCCAGCGACGACGGGATGAAGATCGACAAGAAGGGCAACGGCATCGTGCCCGCCTCGTCGATCGAGGCCGACCTCATCGACCTGTTCGAGAACAAGCTCGATTGGAAGGTCAAAGAAGCCAAGTGCGATTCCGATATGGAGCTCCGCGAGTGGTACGGCTTCAAATCGTGCCAGGTCACCGTCAAGGACAAGGACGCGTACAAAGGCAGGAAGAAGTACTTCGGCACCGTGAAGATCGTCGATCACAAGGATCAGATGATCAAGTACGAACTCATGTTCCCCGGCATCGACAAGGAAGACTTCGACTTCAAGGACTGATCACCGGGGCGGCCCCTCCCCTGGTCATCGATCGGTTCCTGAGGTTGCGACTGCACGCTCATCGTCGCCCGTACGACCTTCGGCCGTGCGGGCGACGAATCGTCTCCGCGGATGTCCGGACGAACCGGTGATGACAACGCTGCCGGCCGCCTCGGCGAGGGATCGAGTGTTCCCGCCCGGGGCACGTTCGGAATGCTCAGTCGAACCCGGGGCAGCAGTCTCCGAGCTCCGGGCGCTGCCCGGTTCGTCCAGCGCCTCTCGGATGATCCGGCGCGGATCGTACTGTCGCGGATCAAGAGTTCTCCAGTCCTCGGCGCCCATCGATTCGGCGGCCCGAGTCCGCGCCGTATCGACCTGGGCACGGAGCAGGCGGGCGAACTCGCCGAGCTTCTGCGCGTAGTGGGGCAGCCGCTGTGGGCCGATGACGATCACAGCGAAGATGCCGACGATGATCAGTTTCTCGAAACTCAGGCCGAACATGTCCGAGTCCTTTCCGTTGGCGGGATCGGCACTCGCCCGGACCGTTCCTCCTCCACGTGCGGATCACCGACCATCCGGCCGTAGCCTCGGGTCCGGTCGTGGATGCACGCGATGACGAGCGCAGCGAGGAAGAGCAGCGCCATCGGGGCCGCGACTAAGAACATGGAGAGCACGTCGGCGGCCGGGGTGATCAGTGCGGCGAAGATCACGATGGCCACGATGGCGGCTCGCCAGGCCTTCGCGATCGATCGTGCAGGGAGCAGGCCGATGAAGTTGAGGACGACGAGGAAGACCGGGAGGACGAAGGCGACGCCGGTGGCGATGACGATCTTGAACACGAAGTCGAAATAGTAGGACGCCTGCAGGATGGTGCTGTCCTCGCTCGCGGCGAACGAAGTGAGCACTTCGACCATCCGGGGGAAGACGTAGAGGCCGGTGAGGCAGCCGGCGACGAAGAGGGGCACTGCGGCACCGAGGAAGCCGAACGTCACCTTCTTCTCCTTCGCCGTCAGTCCCGGGGTGAGGAATCCGAAGATCTCTCCCAGCCACACCGGGCTGGAGAGGACGATCCCGGAGTACACGGCGATGCGCAGCTGAAGGTCGAAGGCGCCGGTGACGCTGTCGTAGTTGAGCGAAGCGCTGCGGGACTCGGCGAGCTCGGTGATCGGGGCCCGGAGGACGTCCATCACGAAATCCGAGGTGAGATATCCGATGACCGTGCCGATGAGCAGCGCCACCGCCGCGCGCACCGCCCGTGTCCGCGCCTCCCGCAGGTGCGCGGACAGCGGCATCTTCTCCGCGGCGGTGCTCATGAGTGGGGTTCCGTCTCATCACCCGCCCGTGAGTCGGATGATTCGTCCTTGAGGATGCGCACGGACTGCCCGAGGCTCTTGGCGAGTGCAGGCAGCTTGGCTGCGCCGAAGACGAGGATGATGATGGCGAGGATGACGAGGGCGTGCCAGCCCGTGAGGTTGTGCAGCATGATGGTGAGCCTTTCTCGGAGTTGTCAGGGCTTTTCGGGGGCGCCGTCGGGTGGAGCTTGTCCTTCACCGCCGCCTCCCGGGGCTGCGCCGCCGGTCGGTTCGGTGTCGGTGTCGACGGGAACATCGAGCGTGGCGGTGTATCCGGAGTCCGTGTCGCCGCTGATCGTGGCGAGCTGGTGCTCTCCTCCGTCGTCACCGAAGACGTTGTCGTCGTCGAGGGAGATGGCAGAGAGGTTCTTCGCCGATCCGTCGTAGGTCTCGAGGGCGAAGACTGCGTTGCAGGCGTCTTCGGGCAGGGCCATCTGCGAGGTGGCGATGGCGTTCTCGGCATCGGTGATCGAATCGACGTCCGGGTAGACCTCGAAGTGGATGTGGGTCCAACGACCGGAGTAGCAGCCGGGGAAGACGGAGGTGAAGGTGACTTCTCCTGCCGCATCGGCGACCTGGACGCCGCGCAGCCAGGTCGCGTCTTCGACGCCGTCGGAGTACATCGAGTAACGGCCCTGAGCGTCGCAGTGCCAGGCGTAGACGGCTGCGCCTTCGAATGGAGCATTGTCACCGGCCATATCGGTGACCTTGAGGGTGAATGTCAGGGGCACACCGTCGACGGTGTTGGTCCCGTCGATGTTCGAGCGGATGTCCGAACGCACGATTCCGGAGTCTTCGAGGATGTCCGGTCCGTTCGATCCGTCCGCCGGATACGGACCGGCCGTTTCGTCGGGGATCTCGGTGACCGATCCGCTGCCGCTCGAACTCGATTTCGTCGATCCCGCGGCCCCGGAGGTGCAGGCGGCCAGGGCCATGGTGCCGACACCGGCGCCGACGAGCCCGAGTACTCCTCGTCGGCTGAAGAGGGTGCGGATGTCGAAGGAGGCGCCTTGGTCGACGACCTCCTCGTCGGGACGGTCGAGGAGCCTGCCTTCGTAGGCGGGTCCGTTGGGGGTCTGGTCCGGTTCGGGTACGCGAGCCATGAGCTGTCCTTCCTTCGATGATGTGTGATGACACCATCGTGGTGACCGGCTCTGGCGTGGGACTGTGGCGTTTCTGGGCCGCGGCTGTGGATGCTCAGTCGGTTTGTGTTCCGTCCCACCAGTCGAGGACTCGCTGGGCTTGCAGGGTCACCCATTTCGAGGGTTCGCCGACCGGAGCGTCGACGTGGAACCAGACGTCGCCGTCAAGGCGGTGGTCCTGAGTCCAGGTGCCGTCGTCGGAGCGTCTGGCTCGGACCTTCCCGATTGCCTCTTCCATTCGCGGGTCAGGGGCGCTTCCGTCCGCGCTCGTCGCTTCGCGGAAGTAGTCGAGTGCAGGCAGGATTCCGTAGAACCAGCGTCGGGGGTGGAAGAGAGCGAGGGCACGGCCGTCGAAAGGATCACCGGTGCTGCGCGTGCGGAACAGGTCCCGCGACAGCAGGTACTCCTCTCCCCTGGCTCGGGCCTCCTGCACACGCGCGGCGTCGCCCGTAGCCAGCTGATAATCGAGCAGCGCGACGAGGGCGTTGAGGGTGGAGTGGAACGACGAGACCTTCGAGCCTTCGACCCATTCGCAGTTCCATCCGCCGTCGGGCTGCTGGTGGCCCAGGAACCAGTCGACGATGCCGTCGACATCGGCGCCGAGCCACAGGCCGTTCGACAGCGTCCAGGAATTGATGCAGACGTCGACTTCCCCGCCCCAGTAGGGCAGGTTCTCGTATTCCCAACGTGCGGATTCGAGTTTCTCTGCCGTTCCCTCCAACGCCGAGGCGGTCAGTCCCCACTCGCGCAGGTCCTTCAGAGCCCACGTCGTCGCAGTCCACGGCTGTGATCCCTCGTCGTCGAATGCGAAGTCGGAGGGGAAGAAGGCCCCGCCTGCCCATTGTCCGTCCGGGTCTTGTTGGGCCAGCAGCTCTGCGCCGAAGCCTTCGTGTTCCACGCGTGCGCGGGTCTCCTGCCAGGTCGTCTCCTCTGCTCCGAGCAGGTCACGTTCGGCCTGCCAGCGCAGGGCCGGGTCCGAGTCGAGGAGCCAGTCGGACAGTTCTGTGCTGATCATCGTCGATCTCCCACGTCGGTCGAACAGTCACTTCGAGAGTAGGCGCCGAATCGCGCAAAGACCATCCCCCGGTCCGTGGAAGTGGGATGAACCCGTTGTCGTCGGCCGCGTGGTGATCATCCGCGCAGTGACCGCTCCCAGGCCAGGGTTGCGAGCGCCGCAGCCTGGTCGGGCAGGTGCGCATCGTCGAACTGGACTTCCGGCGAGTGGTTCGTTGCCGCCGACCCCGGATCGATGCCTTCGGGCGTCACGAAAAAGAACATGAAAGCACCGGGCACCTGCTCGAGCACGAAGGAGAAGTCCTCGGAACCCATGAGCGGGTCCGGCACCTGCACCGCCCGCTCGGCACCGAAACGATCGGCCAGAACTCTCAGAGCGAAGTCGGCTTCGGCGCCGTCGTTGACCGTGACGGGATACTGCTCGGTCCACACCACCTCGGCCGTGCACCCGTGTGCGGCCGCAATCGACTCCGCCAACTGTGTGGCGCGCTCGGGGAATTTTCGCGTCGACTCGAGGGAGAGCGTGCGCACAGAGGCTCCGAGCTTCGCCGAGGCGGGGATGACATTGACGGCCTCCCCCGCTTCCAACTGCGTCACCTGGGCGACGATGGGATCGAACACGCTGAATGATCCGGTGACCATCGTTTGCAGCGCCTGTCCGAATTCGAGAATCGGACGCACCGGGTCGACAGCATCCTCCGGTCGCGAGCTGTGGCCTCCGCTGCCGTGCATCGTCACGTGCAGAGTATTCGCCCCTGCCATGATCGTACCCGGTCTGGTCACGAAGGTTCCCGGCACCCCCGGTGCCACATGGATCGCGTAAGCCGCATCGGGCTTCTGGCCGATGGTGTCGAACATTCCTTCTTCGAGCATGATCTTCGCCCCGCCCATCCCCTCCTCGCCGGGCTGGAACATGAAGGCCACCGTGCCCTTCAACTCGGACTGATGAGCGGACAGCAGCTTCGCGGCTCCGACGAGTCCTGAAACGTGGAGATCATGCCCGCAGGCATGCATGTTCCCATTCGTCGACGCGAAGTCGAGTCCGGTCGCCTCGTCGACGGGCAGAGCGTCCATATCCCCGCGCAGGAGCACCGTCGGGCCGGGGAGCGCTCCGCGCAGGACGGCTACGATCGAGCTGAGCTCCTGACCGAGCGTGATCTCAAGCGGCAGACCTTCCAAAGCGTCGAGGATCCGACGTTGGGTCTTCGGCAGATAGAGTCCTATTTCGGGGTCCCGGTGCAGGTCGCGGCGCAGTTCGCGCAGGTCATCGGCAAGTGCGTGGGATTCGCTGGTGAAATCGGGAGTCATTGTGTGCTTCACTCGGCAAGACTGGCACGGCCGGAAGGAGTCGCGCAATACCGTCTCGGGGAGTTCCCGAATACAGAAACTCCCCCATCGGATTCGTCATCCTGATGAGGGAGTTGATCGGTAGCGGGAGGGGGACTCGATCCCCCGACCTCACGATTATGAGTCGTGCGCTCTAACCAGCTGAGCTACCCCGCCCCAGCACCGCATTCTAGGCGGCACGAGAGCCCCGAAAGGGAATCGAACCCTTGACCTTCTCCTTACCATGGAGATGCTCTGCCGACTGAGCTATCGGGGCAACAGGTAAGAATTTACACGGGTTCGCTCGCTCTGGGCAAATCGGATACCAGTGACGTCACTCACACGCGCTGGAGCCGGAGGCGAAAACTCCCACCGGGCCCTGCCCCGCATCACTGTCACCAGCGAAGATGTCTATTTCACCGGGTCGAATCGCCCTGCGAGGAATCCCTGCAGTCGACCTGGGTGGTTCGTGATGATCCCATCGACCTCGGCACCGAGGAGTTCCCGCCATTCGTTCATCTCGTCGGCAGTCCAGACGAAGACACCGAGGTCGTTGTCCATGATCTCGGTGACGACCGATTTGCGCATCGAGAATCCCTTGTAGGAGGGATTGATCGCCACCGCACCGAGTTCGCGAGCGATCTCGATGTCTTCAGGCTTGGGAACCATGCGCAGAAGGAAGCGAGCCACCATCGGCAGCATGTCCCGACAGGTCTCCAGCGTCTCGATGTTGAACGACTGGACGATCATCCGGTCGGCGATGCCCGTCTCCACCACCAGCTCCGAGATCCTCGCCACCGCACCCGACGACCACTCCCCCTTGAGCTCGAGGAGGAGTTCGCCGCCTCGGTGCTGGATATCCCTCATCACGGCCGACAGGGTCGGGATGCGCACTCCGTTGAATCCCGGGCCCATCCACGAGCCGGCGTCGACGAACGACAGCTCTTCGGCGGTGAGATTGACGACGGGACCTCTGCGATTCGTGGTTCGGTCCAGATCCGGATCGTGGAGGATGACAGGGACACCGTCGGCGCTGGTCGAGGTGTCGACCTCGATGAAGTCGACACCCAGGGCACGCGCGGCGTCGACAGCGGCGAGACTGTTCTCGGGCACAACAGCCGAATAGCCGCGGTGCGCGATCACCAGCGGGCGGCTTCCGGATCCGGGGCGCTCGACGATGCCCCGTTCGTGGAGGAACTGCAGAAAACTCATGTCTTCAGCCTATGCCCTGAGCCCTCATTCCACTGCCTGCACAACGTCAGAAGTCCCAACTATCGGAAACTCCAGTCGATTCCCACACAGACCGATTCCGAACGGATAGGTTGTGGGAAGCATCACACTCCCAACTCGAAGGGCACACCATGGAAGCCATCTACGCTGCCGCTATCGTCCTCGCCTTCATCGCGCTCGGTGAGCTGGTCTCGATCTGGTCGAAGGCGCGTGTCCCCAGCCTTCTGGTTGCGATGCTCGGCATCTTCGTCTTCGCCAAGATCGGCGTAGTCCCAGAAACTGTCATCGATGACTCTCTGCTGCTTCAGGCCTACTCGTTCCTCGTCGCGCCGCTGCTCTTCCATATGGGGTCGCTCATCCCTCTGCGCGTGATGCTCAAGCAGTGGCGTTCGGTCATCATCGCAGTCTCGGGCATGCTCGTGGCGGTCCTGCTCATCCTGGCTGTCGTGGCCCCGCTCTTCGGCTTCGAAACTTTCGTGGCCGGTTCCGGGCCGTTGGCCGGCGGCATCGTCGCCACCAGCTTGACGACGGAAGGGCTGACGGCGCACGGCGCCGCCTCGTCGATCATCGTTCTTCCCGCGCTTGTTCTGATGCTCCAATCACTGCCCTCGATGCCGTTGACGAACTACTTTCTGCGTCGCTATGCAAAGAAGCTGCGCGACAGCGGAGAACTTCAGGAACTCGCGCGCGCCCACAACCAGGAAGAGGAGGAAGCCGCCAAGAAGAAGAAACTCGTCAACCTTCCCGACTTCCTCGTCGACAATCAGCTGTTCATGCTCTTCCTCATTCTCGTCGGCGGATCGGCAGCGACACTGCTGGCGGTCCCAACCCATATTCCGTCGTCGATCCTCGCACTGGTCCTCGGCATTCTCGCCACCGCGGTGGGCTTGTCCCCCGATAAGGCCATGGAACGGTCGAACTCATTCGGCATCGCCATGGCCGGCGTCATCGCCATCGTCATGGCCCCGCTGGTGACCGCCTCGGTGCAGGACGTCATCAACGCATTCGTCCCCACCATCACGATCCTCATCGTCGGCGGCGCCGGCATCGTCCTCGGCGGATTCGTCGCTACGAAGCTTCTGCGTTGGAAGTCTGGACTGGGAGTGTCAGTGGCGCTGACGGCGATGTACGGCTTCCCTGCCGACTATCTGCTCACCAACGAGGTAGCACGTTCCATAGCCCGTGACGACGACGAAAAGGAAGCGCTGCTCAATGTCATGCTCCCGCCGATGCTCGTCGGCGGATTCACCTCGGTCAGCGCCGGGTCCGTCGTCATTGCCAGTGTCCTCGTCAGTATGCTCTGATCCCGACCGGCCCCAATCCCCGCCAGCTCCAGGCCCTCGGCACACCCCGGGCTCTCATACGAAAGGACCCCATGCACGATCTCATCGCACAAGGACAGACCCTGCTCCCTGAGCTCCAGAACTTGCGGCGTTCCCTCCATGCGGACCCGGAGATCGGTCTCGACCTGCCCCGCACGCAGGCGGCGGTCCTGGCCGCCCTGTCCGGCCTCGACCTCGAGGTGACCACGGGTGAGGGCACCACCTCGGTGATCGCCGTTCTGCGCGGAACCCATCCGAACAGACCGGCCGACGCTCCAGCGGTGCTGCTGCGCGGAGATATGGACGCCCTTCCAGTGACAGAGGAGACGGATGAGCCCTTCGCCTCGACGAACGGATGCATGCACGCCTGCGGCCACGACCTGCACACAGCCGGACTCGTCGGAGCCGCTCGGCTCCTTCACGCTCTGCGCGACCGGCTTGTCGGGGACATCGTCTTCATGTTCCAGCCCGGGGAAGAGGGCTGGAACGGAGCGTCGGTGATGATCGACGAAGGCGTGCTCGACGCAGCCGGGACGCGGGTGATCGCTGCATTCGGGGCGCATGTGCTCCCCGGTCCGCGCGGCGTGGTCGCCACCCGCCCGGGCACCCTCCAAGCGGGTTCGAACACACTGCGGGTGACGATCCACGGACGCGGCGGTCACGGTTCCCAACCGCAGACCGCCGTCGATCCGGTGCCGGCGCTGGCCGAACTCGTCACGGCCCTGCAGAATATGGTCAGCCGCCGCATCGACGCCTTCGACCCCATCGCGCTGTCCGTGACCCAGTTGAGCGCCTCGGACGCAATCAACGTCATCCCCGCCTCGGCCACCTTGGGTGCGACTGTGCGCACACTGTCGGACGCATCACTCGACATCGTCCGCACCCGCTCGAAGCAGCTTGCCGACGGCATCGCCGCTGCCCATGGATGCAGCGCCGAAGTGGACTTCGATGTCCAGTACCCGGTCACGGTCAACGACGATGACGAGACCGCATGGGCGATGGAAGAACTCCGTGTCCTCCTCGGCGAGGATCGGGTGAAGCTCCTCGAACAGCCGATCATGCCGAGTGAAGACTTCTCCTTCGTCCTGGCCGCGGTGCCGGGCACGTATCTCATGCTCGGCGCCGAGCGCACGGACGTTCCAGCAGAGCGCCAGGGCAACAACCACTCCCCCTTCGTCATCTTCGACGATTCGGTTCTCGGCGATCAAGCGGCGCTTCTTGCTCACCTCGCGATCGAACGACTGGCGAAGGCGACGCGAATGTCATAGCCGCGCGGGGAAGCACGACGCTGTGCGGCTGCCGGCGAACAACACGCTTGCAGGCCCGCACTCCACCGCCGCAGCGATGCAACTGATCTGACACATCGTCGCCACCCGCCAAGGCGCGAACCCACCTACCGTAGACACTGTGAACACTTCGATCCCCCGCCACCGTGATCTCACCCTCGACCTCGCCCGCGTCGTCTGTGTGCTCGTCGTCGTGTTCGTCCACCTCCTGCTCGTCGGGGTCGGCCGCAACCCGGACGGCTCACCTTTCATCATCAACCCGGTCTCCGGCGAGCGCTGGTTCGCCCCGGCCACCTGGATCGCCGAGATCATGCCGATGTTCTTCGTCGTCGGTGGATTCGCGGCCAAGGTCGGCTGGGAATCTGCACAACGTCGCGGCGAATCGGCTTCGACCTTCGTCCGCACCCGCTTGCGACGCCTCGCGCTTCCGGCGCTGCCGCTATTCATCGTCCTCACCGCTGCTCTCACCGCCGTCCTAGTCCTCGGCGTCGACCCGGACTTGGCCGATGCCATCGCTGTCCCCGTCGGTTCCGTCCTGTGGTTCCTCGCCGCGTACGCTCTCGCCCAGGCCTTGGCACCCTGGATGATCCGCTGGCACGAACGCAATCCGTGGCTGGCCCTCGTCGTCCTCTTCGCCGGAGCGTTCTTCGTCGACGTCGTCCGCCTCGTCGTCGGCATCCAAAGCCTCGGACTCGATCGGATCCCCGCCGACGGCTACGGCATCGGCGACGAACTCTTCGGACTGCCCAACGTTGGCTTCGTCTGGCTCTTCGCCCAGCAGATCGGCTTCTGCCTGCGCGACGGCTGGTTCTCCCGTCTCCGCTGGTGGAACCTCGTCATGATCGTCGCCGGATTCGCCTGCCTGGGACTGCTCGTCATCCTCGGGGAGTACTCGGCGTCCATGCTCACGAACCAATGGCCGCCGACCCTGCCGCTGGCCGTCCTCGCCGTCATCCAAGCCGCCCTGCTGACCCTGCTCCACCGACCGCTGACAGCGATCATGGACCGTCGCTTCGCCCAGGCCATCGTGTTCTTCCTCGGCAGCCGACTCATGTCCGTCTACCTATGGCACGTGCCGGCGATCGTCCTGCTCACCGGAGTCCAGCTGCTGTGGCTGCCGATGCCCGATCCCGGCACCGGAGCCTGGTGGCTGACGCGTCCGGTCTTCGTCATCGCCGTCCTGCTCGTCGTGTGGGCGATCTCGACGATCACGAAACGTTGGGAGAGCCCCCGCCCGGTTCTCTCCCCGAGGTGGCCCTCCGATGCCGTCACCGTCACCGCCGTTGCCCTCTTCGTCGTCCAATCCCTGGCGATCTCGAGCTACGGACTCGACCTGCCACTGGCCATCCTCGGCCTGGTGTGCACCACGATCGCAGTCAACCTCACTGAAGACAGCGCCACCGCTCGTTCCCACATCAGCGACGGAAACGATGCCACCATCGCCGAGGTGAACCCACCGATTCCGGAGCGGCGGGCTGGTCCCCCGGTTCCGCCTCGGTGACGGTGTCGTTCTTCTTCGCATTCCGACGCCGCCGCCATGCGGTTATCTCCTTCTCCACATCGCGGGGCGGAGTGAACACGGGCGGGCCGTCGCGCAGATCCATCACGGCCTCGCGCACCCGGGCGTTGAAGCCGGCGAGGTAGTCGCGGACCTCGGACTCGGTGGAGAAAGCGTCGACCGTGTCTTCGAGGACGGCGTTCTCCTTGCGCAGCTGAAACGCCTCCGGAGCGACGCCGTTGATGCCTTCGGTATCCATCTTCTGCTTGATCCACCAATCAGGATCAGATGAGCTGTGCAACCCGGACAACGGCTTGCCCAGACCCGGCAGATCATCGAAATCACCACGCTTGATGGCTCGGTCGAGAGCGGATTCGACGACAGCGTTTCGGTCCTCGAGCGAATTCAGACGCCGAGGCGACTGCGTGTCATCCGTGTCATCGCTCATCGGTTCGCCCTCCTCGGCGGAGCATTTCCACCCTGTCCTCACACGGTAGGCGTCGGCCGGGCGCCGGGCAAGGGAAAGCGCGGAAAACGAGAAAAGCTCCGTGACCTCTCGGTCACGGAGCTTCTCCGTTCTGCGTGGCAGATATAGGATTCGAACCTATGAAGGCAATGCCGGCTGATTTACAGTCAGCTCCCTTTGGCCGCTCGGGCAATCTGCCGCAGGTGGCGCTCGATGAGCACCTGAAAAGAATACAAGGCTCGGACCCGAATCTCCAACTCGGTAGACGCAGATCACAGTTCGGGGCCTCGACTAGACTCGGGGGCAACAGCCACGCCCGTTTCCGACGGGCATCAACGATCGCAGACAAAGGAGCATTCATGGCCAGCGAATCCTCATTCGACATCGTCAGCAAGGTCGACCGCCAGGAAGCCGACAACGCACTCAACCAGGCCGCGAAGGAGATCAACTCCCGCTATGACTTCCGCGGCACCGATGCGTCGATCGCCTGGAGCGGCGAAGCCGTGCAGCTGAAAGCCAACAGCGAGGACCGGGTCAAGGCCATTCTCGACGTCTTCCAGTCGAAGCTGGTCAAGCGCGGAATCTCGCTGAAGTCCCTGGAAGACGGCGAACCGTACCCCTCCGGCAAGGAGTACCGCATCGATGCGTCCCTCAAGGAGGGCATCGACAAGGACAATGCGAAGAAGATCTCGAAGATCATCCGCGACGAGGGCCCCAAGGGCGTCAAAGCCCAGATCCAGGGCGACGAGCTCCGCGTGAGCTCGAAGAAGCGTGACGACCTGCAGGAAGTCATCGCTCTGCTCAAGGGACAGGACCTCGACGTCGACCTGCAGTTCACGAACTACCGCTGATCGCCAGCGCACCACGCCGGCCCGGTCCGCACTGCTGAGTGCGGACCGGGCCGGTATCGTATTCGCCCGTAACGCTGTGCCCCGAAAGAGGCTGGTCAGTGTACGGGGAGCTCGAGCGGGATGTAGTACAGACCTTTCGAGTCTTCTTCAACGCTGGCCCGGAGGCGATCGTCGAGGTGGATGAAATCGTTGACCTTGATGGTGCCCTTCTGGCCGCTGAGGCGACGGATGGCGAAGGCTGGGATGAGCCCCTGCCGTCCCGAACCGTCGACGGCGAGCGCGTATTTCGGGCCGGTCGCGCGGACCCGGACGTCGATGCCCGTGTCCTGTTCCCGCAGTTCGTCGAGTTCGACGACGGGTTCCGGGTTCGTCAGCGCGGTGAGCTCGACGGCCAGGGTATCGGCCATGTCATCGACGGTCGCGAGCATGTTCGCCATGGCACGGGCGAATTCGCCGTGCAGCTTGCTCGGCTTCATCGCCGCGCCGGGTTTGTACATGTCCTCGTGTGTCAGTTCGCTCCAGGCGTCCTGGAGCCGGGTCTTGACCTGGATCTCGGCGAAGACAGGAGGCCCCTGGTCGGAAGGAATGCGCAGTATGACGTGGCAGGCGCGGTACCCGCTGGCCTTCGGCGGGTCCGTATAGTCTTTCCACTCGATAAGTTCGAAGGCGCCCAACTGATCGGGGTCGCGCAGCGCGGCGAACATCATCGACTGATCGCGCGGTGATTTGCACAGCACCTTGACGCCGACGATGTCGCGGACCTGGTCTTCGACATCCTCGGTGGAGGTGATCGTCAGATCCGGATCGTCGTCGGTCTTCTCCGTCAGCTTCGCCAGGGTCCGTGCCGCGTCCTTGATCCGATGGCCATCGACGTCGAGGCGGGAGATGTCCTTGTCCTTGAGCAGGCCCTTCTGCTGTTCGGTCAGCCAGTGTTTGATCCGCACCGCCGCCGTCTGCCAGGCGTTGAGCCGTTCGACATAGGCACGTTCGACGATCGTCTTGAGCTGCGATTCGTTTCTCACGCGGTCTCCCCTGCCGGCCTTCGGTGCAATGGTCCACGCTCGCTGGTGCGATCTGCTGCACGCGGGCATGACTTGGTGTGCGCTGGCGTGATCTGGACGTCTCCGACTCTACGTGGTGGAAGCATCAGGCACCGGCAGCGACTCGTCTCCCCGTTGCAACGAGGCGAGAAGTCACTGCCGGTGCCAGATGACCCAGGAGTGGAGGAAATGTCGCGAAATGCTCCGCAGGCTCAGCTGCCTGCGGACGGCTGGCCGACGGATTCGGCGGTGACGTGTCCACGCGCCTCGGCGAGCATGGCTTCACGGGTGGCGAGCTTGATGCGCTCACGGCCCTCGACCTCGCCGGCCGCCTTCTCAGCGGCCTCGACGCGGTGGTAGCCCTCCCAATCGGCGAAGTCGACGCCCTTGGATTCGAGGAGCTCGATGATGGCCGATTCGTCCGGGTACACCGGCTCGGTGAGCACACCGGCGGCACGGTCGTCGAGGATGTGGCCGATGGTCTCGAGCGCATCGCCCTTTGTGTGGCCGATGAGTCCGACGGGTCCGCGCTTGATCCACCCGGTGGTGTACACGCCCTGAACGACATCGGCTTCGGCGGCCGTGGTCTGATCATCGGAGTCGACGACGCGACCCTCGTGGTTCGGGATCACACGCTTGCGATCGTCGAAGGGCAGCTGCGGCAGCTGAGTGCCCGCATAGCCGACGGCACGGTAGACGGCATCGAGCTCCCAATCGTGGAAGCTGCCGGTGCCGTTGACTCCGCCGGAGCCGTCGAGTTCCATGCGTTCGGTGCGCAGCCCCGTCACCTTGTCCTCGCCGAGGATGGCGACCGGTGAGTGCAGGAAGTGCAGGTGGAGACGCCGCTTCGCTCCGGTGGGTTCGCGCATGGTGAAGTCCGTGAGCGTCTTCGCGACCTGCTTGGTCTGGTTGCTCGACTCGATCGCCTGCATCGATCCTTCGTCGAACTCGAAGTCCTCCGGGTAGACGATGAGGTCGACGTCCTTGACGGCGCCGAGTTCGCGCAGCTCCAGCGGCGTGAACTTCGCCTGAGCCGGTCCGCGACGGCCGAAGATGTGGACATCGGTGACCTTCGAGGACTTCAGCCCCTCGTACACGTGATCGGGGATCTCCGTGGTGTGCATATCGTCGGCCTGCTTCGCCAGCACGCGGGCGACGTCGAGAGCGACATTGCCGTTGCCGATGACGGCGACGCGTTCGGCGTCCAACGGCCAGGACTGCGGGACGTCGGGATGCGAGTCGTACCAGTTGACGAAGTCCGCGGCGCCGTAGGATCCGGGCAGATCGATGCCGGGCAGGTCGAGGGCGGCGTCGACGAAGCAGCCGGTGGAGAAGATCACCGCATCATAGCGGTCGGTGAGCTCTTCGAGGTGGAGGTCGACTCCGTACTCGACATTGGAGAACAGGCGGATGTCGCCTCGGTCGAGGACCTTGATCAGGGCGTTGATGATGCCCTTGATCCGCGGGTGGTCGGGAGCGACGCCGTAGCGGACGAGCCCGAAGGGAGTCGGCAGACGATCGAAGAGATCGATGCTCAGATCGAAATCACGTTCCGCCTTTGTCATGAGATCGGCCGCGTAGATCCCAGCAGGACCGGCGCCGACGATGGCCACCCGGAAGGGACGAGTCATTCTCACACCTCTCTATTCAGTCCCATCGAGTCTATCGTCAATGTAGGTCATCCTTACAATGACGTGACCAAACTCGCATCACCGCCGCCCGGTCGGCAGACTGCACCCCTCACCGCCCTGCCATCTCACCGGCGATCCCGCCGGCTCCCCCGAACCCAACCCTCACTAGACTGAAACATGTGAGCCAGAACCCTGCCCCCGATGAGAGCGCAATCCGCCGTGCCGGCCTGATCAACGGATTCTCCGCCTACCTGCTGTGGGGTGTGATGCCGCTGCTCTTCGCCGCCGCGGCTCCCACCGGCGCCCTCGAACTCGTCTCCCATCGCGTCATCTGGTCACTGGTCTTCTGCGCCATCCTCCTCGTCTTCACCGGCGGATTCCTGCGCACCTGGCAGATTCTGCGCTCACCACGCCTCTTCGGCCTGCTGCTTCTGGCCTCGGTGCTCATCGCCGTCAACTGGACGACGTTCATCTACGGGGTCGAAACCAACCAGCTCGTCGAGATCTCACTCGGCTACTACCTCAATCCGCTCATCTCCATCGGCCTGGGCGTGATCTTCCTCGGTGAGAAGCTGCGCCCGCTGCAGTGGACTGCCGTGGGCTTCGGTCTGCTCGCGGTCATCATCGTCGGCATCGGCCTCGGCCGAGTCCCCTACCTCGCGTTCACCGTCGCCCTGTCCTTCGGCCTCTACGGGCTGGTGAAGAACAAGGTCGGCAGCCGAGTCGGCGCGCTCGAAGGCATGGCCGTCGAAAGTCTCGTCCTCGCTGTTCCCTCGGCGATCTACCTCATCGCCCTCGGCTCGCTGGGACTGCAGACGTTCACCGGCTTCGGCGGCTGGCACGTCTTCGTCATCATCATCACCGGGCCCGCCACCGCGATCCCGCTCATCCTCTTCAGCGCCGCCGCCCGCCGCATCCCGCTGTCCTGGGTGGGCATGCTCCAGTACCTCACTCCGACCATCCAATTCACCCTCGGCGTCACGGTGCTCGGCGAGATGATGTCGACGACCCGCTGGATCGGGTTCTTCGTCATCTGGATCGCCGTGATCCTGCTGTGCACGGACATGATCCGCCACAGCCGGCGCCGCTGACTCCCGACACATCTCTATTACTACCTGACGGCGGCTCAGCAACCTCGCGCGAGGTTGCTGAGCCGCCGTCAGGTAGTAATTGGGGCGGGTTCCAGGATTACCCGATCGAATCGTCTCCGGCCCTTGACACCACCATTGGCACCATGGTTCATTAGTTAAGTAACTAACCAACCTACATGGAGGCGAATGTGATCGACGACGCCAAACCCCTGTTCACTCAGATCGCCGAGAAGGTCGAGGACTCGATCCTCAACGGCACCCTGCCCGAGCTCTCCCGAGCACCATCGACGAACGAGCTCGCGACCTTCTACTCCATCAATCCGGCCACCGCCGCCAAAGGCATCAACCGACTCGTCGACAAAGGTGTGCTGGAGAAGCGCCGCGGCATCGGAATGTTCGTCACCGAGGGGGCCCGCGCTCTGCTCATCAACGAACACCGAACCACCTTCTCCGAGAACTTCATCAGCCCCCTGCTGAACGAGGCCAATCGCCTCGGGCTGGGGTCGAAGGACGTGATCGCGCTCATCGAAGAGCGCTCCCGAGAACTCCACCTGACCACCGCACTCGATCCGACCGCAGCGAAGGGATGACCCATGAACTCCGTCGTCGAGGTCCGCCGCCTCACCAAGACGTATAAGACCACCACCGCCCTCGACGATGTCAGCCTGAGCATCGACGAGGATTCGATCTACGGCCTGCTCGGACGCAACGGCGCCGGCAAGACCACCCTCATGTCCATCCTCACGGCCCAGAACTTCGCGACCAGCGGCGACGTCGAGGTCTTCGGGGAGGAGCCGTACGAGAACGCCCGCGTACTCAATCGCATGTGCTTCGTCCGTGAGAGCCAGAAGTATCCGGACGACTCGAATGCCCGGCATGCTCTGACCAACGCCCGCCTGTTCTTCCCCCACTGGGATCAGGACTTCGCCGACCAACTCGTCTCGGACTTCGATCTGCCGCTGAAGACGCCGATCAAGAAGCTCTCCCGCGGTCAGCAGTCGGCTGTCGGAGTCATCATCGGCCTCGCCTCCCGGGCCGAGATCACGTTCTTCGATGAGCCCTACCTCGGCTTCGACGCCGTTGCCCGGCAGACTTTCTACGACCGTCTCATCGCCGACTACGCCGAGCACCCGCGCACCATCGTGCTCTCGAGCCATCTCATCGACGAGGTCGCCGATCTCATCGAGAAGGTCATCGTCATCGACCGCGGCCGGATCATCATGGATGAGACCACCGAGGAGGTCCGCAGTCGCGCGGTCAACGTCGTCGGGGATGCCGACTCGATCAATCGGCTCGTCTCCGGTCGCGAAGTCATCCACCGCGAATCACTCGGCCGAGTCGCCTCGGTGACGATGCTCGGCCACCTCAGCAATGCCGACCGCGAACTCATCGCCGACGCCAACCTCGACCTCACTCCCGTCTCGCTGCAACAGCTCGTCGTCCGCAGCACCCAGGCAGATCTCGCCGAGACATCGGCAGCGGAGACCGACTCAAGGAGCCTGCAATCATGACCGCCGTCATCGACCATCCGCCCGGATCCCGCACATCGCGACCGAAGAACCGGATCCTCGGCGTCGTCCGTCTGCAGTTCACGAACACGCAGACCTTCGTCTGGGTGCCTCTGCTCATTCTTGTCGCCGCGTGGCTTATCACGCTCATCATCCACTGGATCATCGCCTCCGCAGGCGTGGACTCCCCCAAATACAGCGGTGGTTCGCAAGCGCCGCTGTGGTACTTCGCCGTCGTCGGTGCACAGGCGGTGAACCTCACGTTCTACTTCTCCCAGGCGATGAGCCTCACCCGACGGGAATTCTGCCTCGGCTCCCTCACCGCCGCGGCGATCAGCGCCGCGGGCGTCTCCTCCGTGTTCGTCCTCCTGGGACTCATCGAACAGGCCACCGACGGCTATGGCATAGGCGGCTACTTCGCCTACCTGTCGTGGGTGTGGGAACACGGCCCGCTCGGTGCCGGGTTCGTCTACTTCGTGCTCACGATGATGTGCTTCGTCCTCGGCTTCTGGTTTGCGATCTTCTACAAACGCGTCGGCGCCCTCATCCTTACGATCTCTCTCACCGGCATCGCCTTGGCTCTGTTGGCCGGGGCTGCGTGGATCAACGTCAATCGGGCCTGGCCCGAAGTATGGGCAGCGATCGTGGGTGCGCAGGCGATCGGCCTGGCCCTGTGGGCTCTGGGGCTGACAGTGATCTTCGCCCTGGGCTCGTACCTCACCCTGCGCCGCCTGACGACATAGTCCGCTATCGCCCTCACCGAGGCGGCGCCGCGGTCGGCTGCTCAGCTGAGCAGGGCCAGCGCTCCCCCAGCCAGTACCGCGGCAACCGCCACGGCCGCACCCATCGCTGCTGTCGTCTTCCACCCCATGGCCCGTCCGACCATGACCATCGACGGGATGCTCAGCGCCGGCAGGGCGATGAGCAGAGCACCCGTGACACCGGCCCCGACCCCAAGGGGAACGAGGGTGAGGATGATCGGGATCTCTCCGCCGGTGGGGATGACCAATAGGGTCGCCACAACCGCCACGATGAGGACGGCACCGGCACCCAATTGGGCTTCGAGCCCGAAGACACCGGTCAGCCACGGTGCGATGAGTCCGATGACGAAGACGAGCGCGAGGTGTTCGGGCACGAGGATGAGGGTGAACCTGGCCAAGGACCGCAGATAGCGCGTGGGCAGAGACAGCAGATTCGCCGAGGCGGGTGCGGGCTCGGGTGCCGCCTCGGCGGGGCCGTTCACCCACCGTCCGATGAGCGCGGCGGCACCGACCGCGACGAGGAGCGCGAAGACGATGCGCACCGCCATGTACTGCCACGGCAGGACGAGGGCCAAGAAGATGATGACCGCGGGGTTGAGCAGCGGATTGCCCACCCAATAGGCAAGAGCGGCCGAACGGCGCACACCCGAGTCCCGCAGGCCTGCGGCCACCGGTGCCGCGCAGCAGGTGCACATCATCGACGGCATCGACAAGGCGGCACCCACGAGGGATTGACCTGTGTGGCTGCGGCGGTTGAGCAGCCTCGGCAGCCAGTCACGCGGCACCAGTGCGTCGATTGCCGCCGCGACGAGCAGTGCCACCAGCAGCGCTTTCCACACGGCGGTGAAGTACACGAGCGTGAAGTCCCACGCGCCCGACAGCGACACCGTGTCTCCGGCGGCGTCGAACAGCGGGGTACCGTCCCACAGGGACGTCCGGCTCATCGTCCAGGCCTTGTCCCAGTACGGCAGCCATTTCGACCAGCTCAGGCCGACGACGAGCAGCACCGCGAGTACGCCGAGTCCGATCCAGTCGGCGGCGCTGAGCCTCTGCGGAGTCCGAATCGGTACCGAAGCCGAGGTATGCGTCATCGCGGTATGTCCTTTGTGCCTGTGCCGAAACGGCTGAGAGACAGTAGAGAAACGGTGAGGGGTGGGAGCTCAGGAGGTGCGGGCGACGACGGAGTCGGCGAAGGCGAACAGCGATTCCTTGATCTGGCCCTCCGGCAGCGGCGCCAGAGCCGCCTTGGCTTCATCGGCCCAGCGTGCAGCCTCTGCTCGGGCCTTCTCCGTCACCGGATGCGCTGCCAGCGCCGCACGGGCGGTCTCCAAAGCGTCATCGGAGGTCAGATCCGCGTCGAGGAGGTCGACCACCTCGGCGGCGGCGGCATCCCCGTCGGCGGCGGCCGCCCGAACGTAGAGCACGGGCAGGGTGGGAACGCGTTCACGCAGATCCGTGCCCGGGGTCTTCCCCGACTCAGAGGATGTGGTGGTGAGGTCGATGATGTCATCGGCGAGCTGGAAGGCCACACCGACGCGTTCGCCGAAGACCCGGACCGGTTCGGCCAGGGCCGAATCGGCTCCGGAGAACATGACGCCGAAGCGCGCCGAGGTCGCGATGAGCGATCCGGTCTTGTCGGCGAGTACCTGGATGTAATGCTCGATCTCGTCGGCGCCTTCGGGCGGGCCGGCGAATTCGTTGAGCTGACCGAGGACGAGACGCTCGAACGTCTCGGCCTGGATGCGCACGGCTTCGGGACCGAGCTTCGCGGTGACGCCGGAGGCCTTGGAGAACAGCAGATCGCCGGTGAGGATCGCCACCGAATTGCCCCACACCTCATGGGCGGCCTTCGCACCGCGGCGCACGGGAGCATCGTCCATGACGTCGTCGTGGTACAGCGAGGCGAGGTGGATGAGTTCGACGGCGACGGCCGCATCGATGATGTCGTCGTTCTCCGCATCGCCGAGGCGGGCGGTGAGCAGCACGAGGTTCGGACGGGCGCGTTTTCCGCCGGCGGCCAGCAGATGCTTCGATGTCTCGTCCGGCAGTCTCCGCGTCTGTTCGGTGACCTCGTAGAGACGGGCCTCCACGGTTTCCAACTGAGTCGAGAGCTCTGCCGCGAGCTGGGCGTCGTCACCGGTGAAGGTGGCCGGAGAGGCTGGGTGGCTCATGTCCTCGTCATTCGTCGTAGTCGGTGTCGGCATGGTGTTGTCGCAGCCCTTGCGCTCAGAGTTCTTCACTGTGGTCTCACCGTGGTCCTTGCGCTCAGACATTGCTGGTGGCCGGGACGATTCGGGTCAGGGCCGAGATGATCCTGTCGATGAGATCGGCCTCGGAGACCTTCGGGTCGCGGTAGAGGTTCGCCAACAATTTGACGACGAACTCCATCACAACGTCAACACCCATACCGTACTTGATTCCGAACTGCATGAGCGCAGGATGGCCGATGATCGAGGCGAAAACGCGACCCAGGGTGAAGTAGCCGCCCAGCGAATCTCCGAGCAGAGCAGGGTACTCCTCCAACCGACGACGCATCACGGACTGCGGGTAGCGCGAATAGGTGGAGATCACCTCGGCGGCGATGCGTGCGGATTCCAGGGCGTAGTCGATGCCTTCCCCGTTGAACGGGTTGACCATTCCGCCGGAGTCACCGACGAGCAGCAGTCCACGGTGGAAGTGCGGTGTGCGGTTGAAGGCCATCGGCAGGGCAGCGGATTTGATCGGACCCAGTGAGGTGGTTTCGTCGATGCCCCACTCGTGGCCCATGTCGGCGATCCACTGGTTCATCATTCCCCGCAGATCCACGGATTTGAACTGGGGTGAGGAGTCGAGCAGTCCGGCACCGATGTTCACGGTGCCGTCGCCGAGAGGGAAGATCCACCCGTATCCGGGCAGGGTCTCGGATTCCCCGGCCGCGTTCGTCGACCGCATCTCCACCCAGGATTCGATGTAGACATCGGCATGCCGTGGCGTCGTGTGATAGGCGCGGGCGGCGATTCCCATCGGACGGTCGTCGCGCTTCTCCAACCCCATCGACACGGCCAGGCGGGAGGAGACTCCGTCGGCTGCGATGACGATCGGTGCCCGGAAATGGGCTTCGGGGCCCACTCGGCGACCGCGGTGATCTGTTCCGGAGGCGTGGACGCCGCGGATCCACCCGTCGTCGCCCACGTCCGGGGACATGGCGCGAACCTGTTCGAAGAGCCGGGCCCCGCTGCGCTGGGCATGACGAGCGAAGGCTTCGTCCATGCTCATCCGGGGGCGAGTCACCCCGTAGTTCGGGGTGCCGTCGATCTCGGGCCAGTCGAGTTCGAGCCGGTGGCCGCCGCCGATGAGGCGCAGCCCTCTGTTGCGGTGCCAGCCGTCGGATTCCGGCAGCTCCATTCCGAGGTAGCCGGCTTCCTTCACCGCGCGCGGGGTCAAGGCGTCGCCGCAGATCTTGTCGCGCGGGAATCCGGACTTCTCCAGGATGATGACCTCGTGCCCGGCCTGGGCGAGGTAGGCGCCGATCGCCGAGCCGGCCGGGCCGGCACCGACGACGACGACTTCGGCGTCGAACTCATTCATCGTCAAGGCTGGGCCGGCTCCGTGGCGCCTGCCGCCTCGGCGGGTTTGAGGGCATGGTGGACCGCGACGATTCCGCCGGTGAGGTTGCGGTACTTCACCTGGTCGAAGCCGGCGTCGAGGATCTGGTGGGCGAAGGCGTCCTGGTTCGGCCAGGCACGGATCGACTCGGCCAGGTAGACGTAGGCTTCGGGGTTCGACGACACGGCACGGGCCAGCGGCGGCAGGGCTCTCATCAGGTACTCCTTGTACACGAGGCTGAAGGCATCGAGCGTCGGAGTGGAGAATTCGCAGATCACGAGACGTCCTCCGGGCTTGAGCACGCGCAGCATCTCGGTGAGCGCCAGGTCGACATCGTGGACGTTGCGGATGCCGAAGGAGATCGTGACGACGTCGAAGCTCGAATCGGCGAAAGGCAGGTCCATCGCATCGGCGTAGATGAAGTCGATCTGCGGGTGCCGACGGCGTCCCTCGGCGAGCATTCCCGTGGAGATGTCCCCGGCCACCACCTCGGCGCCGTGGTGGGTGAACGTCATCGAGGAGGTGCCGGTGCCGGCAGCCAAGTCGAGCACGCGCTCACCGGGCCCGGCGGCCACGGAATGGGCCACGGTGCGCCTCCAGGCACGGGCGAAGCCCAAGGAGAGGACGTCATTCGTGAGGTCGTAGCGGGAGGCGACATCGTCGAACATCGACGCGACGTCTGCGGGCTGTTTGTCCAGCTTGGCACGGTTCATGACCATATTCTCTCAACACCCGAACCGGGAGGGCGAATCCGGATCCCTGGTACTCGCGATCCTCAACTAGAATCGAGGCGACATGACTACGACTTTCGGCACTTCCGACATCCTCTCCGCCCCTCCGCGCCTGCATGTGCGGTCCCGTTTCGTCGACGATGTCGATCCGGGGCCCGGCTTCCCCTTCGAATCGGGACTGCCCACGACCGTGGAGCAGACGCTCGAACTGCTGCCCACCGACGGCTTCTCCTGCTGGGTCCGTGACACCTCCGGCCTCATCGGCTTCGGCCGCACCCTGCGCATTCGGACCCGCGGCCCCGAGAGGTTCACCGAACTCTCGGATGCGTGGAAGGCCATCACCGAGGCGGCTGAGATCGAGGATGAGGTCGATCTGCTCGGTTCCGGACTCATGTGCTTTGCCACGGTCGCCTATTCGGGGGAATCCGCGGTCGATTCGATCATCCATGTCCCCGAATTCGTCCTCGGCCGCCGCGGCGGCCGCGTGTGGCTGACCTCGATCTCGACGGCCGAGGTACCTCCTCTGCCGCCGATCCTCCATGCCGAACCGCTGCAGCGCGTGCACTCGGCCCATGCCGAGGCCGGCGAGCTCGATCCCGACAAATGGTCCCGGCTCGTCGAGCAGGTCGCCGCCATGCTCACTCCGATCGATAACTCGGCGGAGGTCGACGCATTCTCGGATGATCCGACTCTGCGCAAGATCGTCCTCGCCCGCGACGAGGTCGTCACCACCGGAGAGGACATCGACGTGCGTGCGGTGCTCGGTGCGCTCAACCGCAGCTACCCGAGCTGTTGGACCTTCGACATCGCCGGTCTCATCGGGTCGACCCCGGAGCTGCTCATCGGGGTCGAGAACAACAGAGTGACCTCACGAGTGCTGGCCGGAACCTACCGGGTGGAGAAGAACCCGATGGAGGAGATGCCGGCGGCTCGGAAGCTGCTGAGCGCGCACAAGGACAGCACCGAACATGCGTTCGCCATCGCCTCGCTGCAGCGCAGTCTGGGTTCGGTCGCCGAGGATGTCACCGTCGATGAGCGCCCCCACCTGCTGCCTTTGGCCAATGTCATCCATTCGGCCTCCGATGCGCAGGCGAACCTCTCCCCCGATTCCGGGCTCACCGCCCTCGACGTCGCCGCAGCGGTCCACCCCACTGCCGCCGTCGGCGGCTACCCGCAGGCGAGCGCCGTGGCCCGCGTCGATGAGCTCGAACCCCTCGACCGCGGCCGCTACTCCGGTCCCGTGGGATGGATGGACGGGCGCGGCAACGGCCAGTTCGGCATCGCCCTGCGCTGCGGCCAGCTCGAGGACCGCAACCGCATCCGACTGTATGCCGGTGCCGGGATCATGCCGGATTCGGATCCCGCCACCGAGGTGGCCGAGACGAACGCGAAGCTGGCCCCGATGCGCCGGGCGCTCGGTCTCGACCGAGACTGACTTTTCGCGCTCACCGCACCTCCCCTGCTTTCGGAAGACCGGTGAGAGTTCCGTCGCCTAGTGCGGTGCCGTCACCTCGATGATGCGACGGGCACCGGCGTCTCGCTGTCCGTCGATGCGGCCGAGAGCCGCTTCGAATTCCTCAGCGCTGGTCACCTGTTCGTGATCCCATCCGTACCCTGCAGCGAGGTCGGCGAAACCGCGACCGTGGGGAACGGTGAAATATCGTTCCAAGAAACCTTCGAGGTGGGGCTGGGAATGTTCGAGCCCGGAGAAGATCGCTCCCCCGTCGTCGTTGAGCACGACGATCGTCACGTCACCGGCATCCTCGGTGCTCGGGGTGAGCAGTCCTCCGATGTCGTGGAGCATGGCGATATCACCGATGAGCAGGACGACCGGCTCCCCCAGGCCCAGCGACAGTCCTGTCGCCGTCGAGATCAGTCCGTCGATTCCGGCGAGTCCGCGTGAGGCGTGGATGCGGGCGCGGATATCGGTGGCGTCGCTGAGATAGCGCACCGAGTTCGAGCTGGCAACGAAGAGAGTGATGTCCTGGGCGGCCAAATGCTCAGTGACCCTCCGCGCCGTCGCCTGGAAATCCTTCGCCGAGGCGGCACCCGGGTTCTCTCCCTTGTCCGGTTCCGGGGATCGTTCCGCAGACCGCTCTGTTCGTGCGGCTGCGACCAGCGACGTCCCGGCGTCGATCCAGGCGCGCACCCAGGTCTCCCCCGAGGCGGCGGTGCCCTGCGTCTCGCCCGCAGCCGTCTCGTCGTCCGCGACGGTTCTCTCGTCGCGGACGGTCAGGTCGAATGCATCGACGGCGTCGGGAATGCGCTGCACGGTCACGGTTTCGTCGGCGAGCAAAGCGGCGACGGGCCTGGTCAGGGTCGGTTTTCCGTGGACGATGACGGTGCGGATCGACTCGCGCAGCTCGGAGTGTTCGCTGAGCACGCGGGCATGGGCGGGCACGAGGGTCGACGCTTCGGCCGCTTCTGCGGCCGACGAGTTCGAATGATCGGCAGAGGTGCGGGCCAGCGGGCTCGAGGGTTCGGCCAGCACCGGAAGATGATGATCAGCGGCGAGCGCGCGCAGGGACTCGGCCGAATGCCCGCCTGCGTCTCCGGCAACGATGACGGTTCCTTCGGTCACGGTGATACCGAGGTTCGGATGAGACTCCGACGCGGTTGTGGTCGTGGTCGAACGTTGCCCGGCGCCGTTCCCAACCTGTTCGACGATCTCGTTCTTCCACGTGTCCAGCTCGTTCGGGGTGGGAACCAAGGGGGTGTCGAACTGCACATTGATTTGGACGGGGCCGGCCGCCTCGGTGCCGGTGTCCCTGCGTGACCCCAATGCTGCGGCCACGGCGTCTGACATCGTTCGGTGGACCGCCTCCGCGGTCTCACCGGCGGATATATCGAACCGGGCGCGGACATCGCTGAGCACCTGCGACTGGTCATCGATGGTCTGGTTGGCTCCGGTGCCGCGCAGCCGAGCGGGACGATCCGCGGTGAGCGCCAGCAGCGGCACGTGCCCGTACGAGGCCTCGAGGACGGCGGGATGGAGATTGGCCACGGCCGAGCCGGACGTCGTCACGACCGCCACGGCGGACTCACAGCCGCGCGCACGCAGACCGCGGGCCAGGCCGAGGGCGAGGAAGGCGGCATCACGCTCATCGACGCGCACATGAGCGCGGATGAGCCCCGCCTCGGCGAGCGGAGCCAGAGCATAGACCAAGGGGGCGGACCGTGAACCGGGGGCGAAGACGACATCACTGACCCCGGAATGGACCAGTCTTCGGGCAATCTGCTGCGCCACCGCGCTCGAATTCGACATCACCTGATATTCAACCACCTGACCACCTGTGGTTCACCTCCGCCCTCTAACCTCGAAAAATGCGCCGCTCGTTGATCATTGCGATGGGAGCACGAGCCATCCGCACTCTGACCGCGGCCCGCTCCCATCGCGGACGCTATCCCGCTCGCGACCAGACCACCTCCTTCCTCGGCCCCGAACCCCGCGGGAAGGACGCCCGGACCTGGCATATCCGGGACAAACGGAAGCTCTCGCCGAGGCTGCGCGAATTCTTCCTCTACTCCCCCGCGCTCGGTCGCACCGTCGGCGTGCGTGTACTGTTGCCGGGGATTCCCGCCGAGGTCAGCCCCGTCATCCACCTCTTCCACGGAGGCGGCGATGATTTCCGATCGTGGACGGATTTCGGTTCCGCCGAGGAGCTCACCCTTGACTCCCCGTACCTCGTCGTCATGCCCGACGGCGGGGCAGGAACCTATTCGCGTCTGGCTGTCGGCAGCAAGGTCCACGACTGGCCGCGATTTCATACCGAGGAGATCCCGGCGTTCCTCAAGGCTAACTTCTCCGTCGACTGGGCACCTGCCAGCCAACTGGTGGCGGGGCTGTCGATGGGCGGGTATGGGGCGATGAAGTACGCGGCCTGGCATCCCGACAGGTACGGATCGGCCGCCGCGTTCTCCTCTCCTCTGGATCCTCTGTCGACTGTGCCAGCCTTCGACATCATCGCGATGCGCGAAGGCGCGCGATCACTGAGCCTGTTCGGCGATCCCGCTCTCGACCGCAGCGAATGGCTGGCGAATTCCCCGTACGCTCTGGCCGAGAACCTCCGCGGCCTCGACCTGTGGTTCAGCGCCGGTTCCGGCAGCCTCGAAGGGGCGAAGGATCGCGACCTTCTGGAGTCGATGATCAGCTCGCAGGGCGAGCGCTTCTCTGCCCGGCTCAACTCCCTCGGCATCCGCCATTCCTGGTTTCCGCGCACCAGCGGCCTGCACAACTGGACGAGCTGGGAACGGGAACTCGGGGCGTGGCTGAAGACCCTCTCCAGGCGGCGCAACTATGCGAGTTCGGATCGTCGTCGGACAGATCGCGTGGCCGATGGCGGACAGTTCACCTTCCTCACCGGCCATGCCCTCTTCGACATCCATGGGTGGCGGGTGGAGATCTCCCGTCGTCGCGCGCAGGTGGTGCGCTTCGACGCCGTCAGCGCCGCCGGATTCTCTCTGACCGGGACCGGCAGCTTTCGTGTGCGCACTCCAGGTCTCTTCGATCCCGGCCGCCGCTACGACATCAGCGTGTCCGGTCCCAGCGGGGACAATGCCTATCAGCAGAAGGCCGACAAGAAAGGGCGGCTGACATTCACCGGTCGCCTGGCCGCGGCCATGCACGATCCGATCATCCCCGGAAAGCGCACCGCTCACTTCGCCACGCTGGGACAGGACGAGGTGACCACGGTGAGGATCGCCTCGGCACCGGTCGACGCGGCTGTCGATGGCGAAAGGTCCACAGCCGATGTTCCAGATCCGTCACAGACAGAATCCACGGACGATCCCACTGGCGTCTATATTGAGAGCGGTCGCGAATCGACGGCCGCTGATTCTTCAGAACGCTGACTCGAGAGGTCAACCATGAAACGCATACTCCCAGCCATCGCTCTTTTCGCCGGACTCTCCCTCGTCGGCTGCACGGGTGGAGGAGACAAGCCGGACCAGGCTGACGGCGGCGGTGACTCCTCGCAGGCGTCAGCCGAAGAGACCCCGCAGGCAAGCAAACTCGATGAGGCGAAGCTCAAGGAGATCCTTGAGTCGACCAAGGCCGAGGGTCAATCGTTCAAGGCCGTCGACGGTGCCGGCAATTCCTCCAGCGAGGCCGTCAAGGCCCTGGAGAGTTCTGAGTTCGAACCGGCCAAGTGCAAAGACATCACCATGAACCTCCTCAACGCCAACCTCGCCTCCAAAGGCACCACGGTCGCTGGAACCTCCACCGACAACATCCTCTCCGCGGCACTGTCGAGCTATGACGATCTGGACGGCGCACAGACCCAGATCGAGGGCGCCTCGAAGATCGCAGAAGAATGCAGCGATGTGAAGATCAAGACCGCCGGCGTCGAGATGTCGATGAAGTACAAGACCTTCGACGCCAAAGTCGACGGGGCAGACGAGACCAATGGAATCGTCGCCTCCGTCGAGGCCGGCGGACAGACAGCAATGAACCTGCGCATGGTCTACGCCCTCGTCGGCAACAATGTCGTGGCCGTTTCCAATATCGCCGATGTCGAAGAGGCCACCGTGACGAAGACCGCCGGTGCCTTCGTCGACGCGGTGAAGAACGCCGGCTGACCCGGTTCACCCGCGAGTCGATTCAGGCGGTATCAGTTCAATCAGAATCGGCTCAGCCTCGCAGGGCGCTCCAGCAATCCTGGAGCCGCTGCACCCACCACGCGAATCGTCCCGGATCCACCGCCAGCTGCTCCAGGCGGTCAGGGTCCGGGGCGATTCGCGTGACCGGGATGGCGCCGTCGACCGGAGTCAGGGCCGCCTCCTCCGCGACGACATCGGCGGTGAAGAGGCGCCCGGTGCCCAGCCCGCAGGCCACCCGATCACCGAGGATGTCCCGGCTGCGATCGGTGCGAGGCAGTCTGGCGGCGAGTTCGGCTCCGGCGGCCAGGCCGACGGATGACTCGAGAGCCGAGGACACGACAGCAGGCAGGCCCGAAGCGCCGATGACTTCGAGGGCGGCGCCGATCCCGCCCAGCGGCTGGACCTTGACGATGATGACCTCGGCCGCTCCGAGTTCGGCCACGCGCAGCGGGTCCTCGGCTTTGCGGATGGATTCGTCGGCGGCGATGACGATCGGCAGTCCTCGCCGGGCAAGCTCAGCGCGCAGTTCGGCCAGCTGCTCGACCTCGGGCACCGGCTGTTCGAAGTATTGGATATCGAACTCGGCAAATGTCTCACAGGCATCAAGGGCCTCGCTGAGCGTGTATCCGGCATTCGCGTCCAGGCGCAGCGTCGTCTCGGGGCAGAGCCTGCGGAATTCCCGTAGGCGTGTCAGATCCTCGTCAAGGGAGGCGAATCCGTGCTCGGCGACCTTCGCCTTGACGGTGCCGACCCGGTCATAGCGCGACAAGATCGGTGCGACCTGATCAGGTGGACAGGCGGGCAGGGTGCCGTTGACGTCGACGGTCTCACCGCTCGTCCCCGCCTCAACCTGCGCCGGAAAGGAACCGCGCACGGGAACGGTGGAGGGGGCCGCCTCGGCGAGGCCGGTCTTCTGCGGGATCAGCCCGGAGAATTCGAGGGAGGCACGCAGCCACCGGCTGGCCTCCTCGGTGCCGTATTCGACGAACGGGGAGAACTCCGCCCACCCGGAGGGGCCGGTGAAGAGCGCCACTTCCCGCTCCGTGATCCCCCGGAACCGGGTGACCATCGGCAGCCGCACCACATGCAGGTCCTCGATGACCTCCTCGAAGCGCTGCGGCAGATCAAGAAGTGCGGCAGCCGGAGCCTCTGAGTCCAGTGCGCCAGGGTGCGAACGTGCGAAATCGGCCATGAGCCCAGACTAACCTCCGCCGACCCTGCCACTCCTGTCTGCCGTTCGGAACCTCACCGTCCGCCGCCCGGCCCCGAACCTGACCTCAACGACCAAGCGCTAGGCTGGGGTCATGACGGTTTCTGAAATCTTCGACCCTTCTGCTTGGCGCGAAGTCTCCGGCTTCGACTTCACCGATATCACTTACCATCGGGCCATCGACCCCGCCACCGGCAACGACATCGGCTGTGTGCGCATCGCCTTCGACCGCCCAGAAGTCCGCAATGCCTTCCGTCCGCACACCGTCGACGAGCTCTACCGCGCCCTCGACCATGCCCGCCAGACCTCCGACGTCGGCGCCGTGCTGCTCACCGGCAACGGCCCGAGCGAGAAGGACGGCGGTTGGGCCTTCTGCTCCGGCGGCGACCAGCGCATCCGCGGCCGCTCCGGCTACCAGTACGCCTCCGGTGAGACCCGTGAAAGCGTCGATCCGGCTCGTGCCGGCCGCCTTCACATCCTCGAGGTCCAGCGCCTCATCCGCACCATGCCGAAGGTCGTCATCGCCGTCGTCCCCGGCTGGGCAGCCGGCGGAGGCCACAGCCTCCACGTCGTCTGCGATATGACGATCGCCTCACGCGAACACGCGAAGTTCAAGCAGACCGATGCCGATGTCGGCTCCTACGACGCCGGCTACGGTTCCGCCTACCTGGCGAAGATGGTCGGGCAGAAGAAAGCCCGCGAGATCTTCTTCCTCGGCCGCACCTACTCCGCGCAGGAGATGGCCGATATGGGTGCCGTCAACGAAGTCGTCGACCACGCCGATCTCGAGACCGCAGCCCTGCAGATGGCGCGGGAGATCCTAGGCAAGTCACCGAACGCGCAGCGCATGCTCAAGTTCGCCTTCAACCTCGTCGACGACGGGCTCGTCGGCCAGCAGGTCTTCGCCGGAGAAGCCACCCGACTGGGCTATATGACCGACGAAGCGGTCGAAGGCCGCGACGCCTTCCTCGAAAAGCGCGATCCCGACTGGTCGCCGTTCCCCTGGTACTACTGAGCGGCCGGTTCCCATAACTGTGTCCATGCGCGAACTCAGCCCTCACGAGCTGCCCGAGGCGATTGATCGGGCACTGACCAGGACCTCGATCCTCATCCTCCCCTCGGATCGGGACGGTGCCGTCACCGAGGCGTCCCCGGGCAAGTGGGCAGGACCTGGTCCCGCTCCGGCCCTCATCCTCTTCACCTCCGGGTCGACAGGGAAAGCGAAAGCGGTGGCGTTGTCAGCAGACGCGCTGACAACCTCGGCCCAGGCGACCGAACGGTTCCTCTCGGGGCCGGGTGACTGGCATCTGTGCCTGCCGGTCAACCACATCGCCGGGTTCCAAGTCGAACTGCGCGCCCGTCTGGCGGGCCGCGCCCCGGTCAGGGCCGCCTCAGCGAGGTTCACCGCCCAGTCATTCGCCGCCGAGGTCGCGACTCTGCTGGAACGGGCGGGCGACCGACCGACGTACACCTCGCTCGTGCCCACCCAGCTCCACCGCATCCTCGAGGACGACGCGGCGACCGCGGCAGCCGCACGGATCACGCACATCCTCCTCGGCGGGGCGGCGATCTCACCGTCCCTGCTCGAGCGCGCCGAGGCCGCGGGCCTGGCGATCGTACGGACTTACGGGATGAGCGAGACGGCGGGCGGCTGCGTCTATGACGGGGTTCCGTTCGACGGCGTCGACGTCACCATCACCGAGGCGGGAACGATCGATCTGAGCGGCCCCGTCGTCGCCGACGGCTACGTCGAGATCGGCATCGACGGAACCATCAGACCGGTCGAGTCCCCCGCCTTCACCGTCGACGAGGCGGGACGGCGGATCATGCACACCAGCGATCTGGGTCGGATCGATTCCGGTGTGCTCAGCGTGCTCGGTCGAGCCGACGACATCATCGTCTCCGGGGGCACGAACGTCTCCCCGCACGCTCTGGAAACCGGCCTGCTGCCGAGCTGGCAGAAGGCGGGAGTCGAGGAGATGCTCGTGACCTGGGTGCCCGACGAGGAATGGGGCAGACGGATCGTCGCGCTCGTTCGCCTCGCCGACGGCGGAGGTGGTGTCGGAGCCGAGGATCCGCAAGAATCGGCACAGAGACTCAACGCCCTCGATCACGGGATGACGGGGCAGCTGCTGCCGCAGCTCGTCTTCGCGGTCGCCGAGATTCCGAACCGGTCGATCGGCAAACCCGATCGCCAGGCGGCGGCCCGCATCGCCGCCGATCTCATCGCGCGTGATGCGAATACCCATACCGGTGAACTACCGGTAACATAAGACGGCTCCACAATTCGACAGGAAGGTGAGCGAGGACTATGGCTGATGCCGCCCAGTGGATTTCTGGAGCTCGACTGCGAACTCTGCCCCTGGCTCTCGCACCCGTCCTCATCGGAACCGGCGCCGCGATCGGATCGCTCGGCGGATTCACCGCCTTCATCCTCGACGACATCTCGGGCAAGGACGACCACGTCAGCTTCGGACAGATCCTGCTGCGCGGATTCCTCGCTCTCCTCGTCTCCCTGTGCCTGCAGATCGGCTCGAACTACGCCAACGACTACTCCGACGGCATCCGCGGCACCGATGACGAACGTGTCGGACCAGTCCGTCTCACCGCGACCGGACTGGCCGAACCTCACGAGGTCAAACGGGCCGCCTTCATCTTCTTCGGCCTGGCCGGAGTCGCGGGCATCGTGCTCATCCTCATTTCACAGGCCTGGTGGTTCCTCGTCGTAGGAGCCGCAGCCGTCGCCGCCGCCTGGTTCTATACCGGGGGCAAACGACCATATGGTTATATGGGCCTCGGCGAGGTCTTCGTGTTCGTGTTCTTCGGACTCGTGGCGACCTTGGGCACGATGTGGATGCAGGTCGGTCATCTCAGCCTCAGCGGCTGGGCCGGTGCCGTGGCAATCGGGTCTCTGGCCTCGGCTGTGCTCATGGTCAACAACCTCCGCGATATCCCGACAGACATCGAGGCAGACAAGATCACCCTGGCCGTGAGGATGGGCGACAATGCCGCACGCATCGCCTATGCGGTGCTCGTGCTGCTGCCATTCGCGCTGCTGGCGCTGGCGATCCTCGACGGACATCCCGCCGTGGCCCTGGCGATCCTTGCCCTCGTCCCAGCACTCAACCCACTCAAGACGGTGCTCAGCGGCACAACGGGCCCTGGCCTGATTCCGCCGATCAAATCCACTGGATTGACCGGTTTGGCCTTCTCCGCACTGATGGGTCTCGGCCTGGCACTCTGAGGCATTTCAGTGCTGACGCCTGGCGTTCCAAGGATCAGCGCGCTGAAAGGCCCCAGCTCATTCGGATCTGAGCCGGCTCAGCCGAGCCGCAGCTCATTCGGCTGAGCCACAAGTTCATTTGGACTGGTCGCCGTCTTCTCCAAGGCGCTCCTCGACGATCTCATCTTCTGCCGCTTCATCGGCGCCGACGCGCTTGGGCTTGGAGGCTCGCTTGGCGACCTTCGCTTCGATCTCGGTCGCTGCTTGGGCGCGCATCTTGCCGAGCAAGAGGTAGCTCAGCAGCGCGCCGATGATGATGGCGGCGATCGCCATGACGAGATTGAAGCCGAGGAACGGGAACAGAACGAGGCCGGCGGCGATGATGAGGCCGAAGCGAGCGAGTGTGTAGAGCCAGAAGGTGCGCATTGAACTCATTTTAGCCTCCGATCGTGACAGTCTTGTCACCGCCCGCTGGAGGCCGCGCTCAGGTTGGTGGACTATCCTTGTTGCATGGCTCGACTACTCATTGCCGCGATCGTCCTGGCGGCAGCGGTGACACTGTACGGACTCTTCGATTGCCTGTTGCGCGATCGGGGTCTGATTCGAGTCCTGCCCAAACCTGTATGGGCACTCATCATCCTCTTCATTCCCGTCCTCGGGTTCATCCTCTGGTATCTGTTCGGACGCGGTTCGGAAGACAAGCCCACCCGCGGCACCCGCCCTCGCGGTCAGGTCGCCCCGGATGATGATCCGGACTATCTGCGACAGGTCGATCGCGAACTCAAGCTCGGCAAGCATGCGCCTCCGGCTCAGGACAACGACGAGAAGGAATCTCCGCGCGATGATTCTGCCGAGTCAGATGATGACGGTGATCCTGCTGATTCCGCCGCCGATACGTCAGCCGACTCCGACGACCGGGGTACCAAGGGAGACGGCCGCGGCCGCTCGAACTGAGCACATCCTCGGCGCACTTTCGCCTCATCGGTGCGAGACCATCTTCGCGTGCTGACCCATCTGGTGTGCGAGACCATCCTCGCGTGGTGACGCCCCTGGTGTGCGAGACCATCCCCGCGTGAAGACGTCTCCGCGGTAAGAGACCCCCGCGGGCCAACTCCTGCTGTGAAGCAGACAAGTCTTCGCGGACAAGCAGCTTCCCGCTCTCACCCCCTGCCGCAGCCGCGCCGCACTGCCGCTGTTCGACAACGGCATCGATATCGCAGGCGCGTTGCCATGCTGCGATTCAACGAATAGTCATTGCTTTCTCTGAAATACACACTGAGGAACGTCGTGATTTCAGAGCAGCCCGAGCCGAAACGGTCGTCCGCCGCCAGATCACGGCATCGAATCAGCACGCAAACGGCCCAGTCTGAGGCGGAGAGCCCTGTTTCAAACATGGGCTGTTCGCCTCAGACTGGGCCGTCAGCAGAATTCGGCTACGTCAGAGCGGCTTTGAGAGCGACCCAGCGCCTCAGTCGAGCCCGGAGTACGAGTGCAGGCCGTTGAAGTACATGTTCACGACGGTGAAGTTGAAGATCACCGAGGCGATGCCGATGAGGTTGAGCACAGCCACCTTCGTCGGGCCCCAACCGCGGGTCGCACGAGCGTGCAAGTACGCGGCGTAGATGACCCAGACGACGAACGTCCAGATCTCCTTCGAGTCCCAGCCCCAGTAACGGCTCCAGGCCACTTCGGCCCAGATGGCACCGGCAATGAGTGTGAACGTCCAGGTGATGAAGCCGACTGCCGCGATCCGGTAGGAGATCCGCTCGAGGTCGGTGCTCGAGGGCAGACGGTGGAGGAACCGCAGCCACTTCGGATCCTTGGTCTCGTGCACGCTCTTCAGGATCTGGAAGACCGCCAGGATCGCAGAGATGTAGAGGAGGGAGGTCGAGAGGATCGCGATCGGCACGTGGATGGCGATCCAGTACGAATCCAGCGCTGGGATGAGCTTGGCGGCAGGCGTGTAGAAGACGGTGATCGCCAGTCCCAGGCACAGCAGCACTCCCCCGGAGACGAATGTTCCCAGGTAGCGCACGTCCTTCTTCGTCAGCACGACGAGGAAGACGATGACGGTGATCGCGGTGGCGGTGAGGACGTACTCCATCATGTTGCCCCACGGCACGCGGGAGACAGACAGGGCCCGGGTGAGCACGCCGCCGACGTGCAGCAGCATGGCGAGCACGAGCAGCGAGGTGCCGATGCGGGCTCCGCGGTGCTTGTTCTTCCGGGACGACTTCACCGTCGCGGAGTCATCGTCGCCGGGCCGGTCGAGGACGGCAGTCGTCGCCGTCTTCCGGTTCGTCCGCCGCACCGTGCTGGCCTTGGCCGAGGTGGCGACCTCGGCTTCGGAGGTCTTGAGCTCACGCGCGCCGAAGAGATCGAAGGCGTAGAAGATCATGGCGACGGCGTAGACGATCATCGCCGAGATGATCAGCTGGTTCGACCACATTGCGAGGTCAGTGTTGACGTCCATTCATCCTCCGCACCGCTGAAGTGCTCTTCTGTCGCAGGTTGCTGCTGCCAGACTCTCTGTCTGACCACATGTCGGTGCGCGCCCTGCCGACTCCGTGACGAAGCCACCGGCGACGCGCACTCCGCGGCTATTCTACTCCGCGTAGTACTTCGGGTTCATCTTTCGTCGTCGTCACCGTGCTCACCCTCATCGGGTTCCGGATCGCGCAGGTCCTTGACCAGGTCATCGACGGCACGCTCGACCATCGGATCCTCACCGCGGGCCAGGGCGGCCACCTCGGCGTCGCCGTTCTTGATCCGCACCCATACGCGTCGGCGGGGAATGAACAGGGACAGGCCGAGCCCAGCCAGGACGAGGATCGCGCTGATGAGCATGAGCGCCTGTGTCGGGTCCTGGGAGATGTCGACGGCGATGTACTTCTTGACTCCGTCGAAGGTCACCGAACCGCCGTTCGGCAGCTTCTGCGTCTCCCCCTCGGCGAGCTGGATGACGAGCGGGTTGCCCGACTCGTCAGTCATCTCCGTCATGTTCTCTGCGTCGAGGGAGTACACGGACTGCGGGACTCCGGAATCGAGGCCGAGGTCGCCGGTGTACCCGCTCATCACGAGGTAGGGGTTGCGCAGCTCGGCGAAGCTCGAGATCAGCTCACCGTCCTCATTCTGCGCGGCCGTCGGCAGGAACACCCCGACGAAGCCCATCTGCGTGCCGGCCGAGTCCGGGACCTTGATGACGCCCTCGGACGTGTAACCGGGGTCCCCTCCGTCCGGGATGAACACCTGCGGACCGGACTGGACGATATCGCCCTTCGCATCACGCACGGTCACCTCGGGGGCGTAGCCGTTGCCGGTGAGATAGACGCCGACGCCGCCCACGCGCACCGGTTCGTTGACCTTGAGGACGTGCGATTCGGTCGTCCCGTCCGCCGTCGTCGTCACCTTCGCATCGAAGGTGCGCGGCTGACCGAACTGGTTGCCCGCCGCCTGATCGTCGAAGGTGGAGGTGAAGGAGTCGAGCTTGAGCCGGAAATCCGGCAGATTGTCGGCATCGTAGTAGGAGCCGGGTTCGAAGGAATCGTAGGAGACCAGCGAATTCGAGAACGTCTCCCCCTCGACGAGGATGCGCTGACCCTCGTAGCCGAACAGCGATCCGATCGCCATCGTCAGGGTCGCCATGAGCAGCGCGATGTGGAAGACGAGGTTGCCGGTCTCGCGGAGATAGCCGCGTTCGGCGGCGATGTGATCGGACTGGCGGTTGATGCGGTACCCCGACTTCTTCAGCCGAGCCTCCGCTGCATCGAGGAGCGCCTCATCCGCATCCTCACGGGTCTCTGCGTCTGCCTGCGCCGAGGTGAAGGTGGCGTATCCGGGCATCCGGGACAGCCGCCTCGGTGCTTTGGGCGGGGACGAGCGCATCGCCTTCCAGTGCTGCTTCGTCCGCGGGATGATGCAGCCGATGAGGGAGATCATCAGCAGCAGATAGATCGCGGAGAACCACACCGAGGAGTAGACGTCGAACATCTGGATGGTGTCGAGGAACTGTCCCCAGGCACCGTTGTTCTCCAGGAAGGTGTTCACCCGGCCCGGGTCCTGGATCCGCTGCGGCAGCAGAGATCCCGGGATCGAGGCCAGGGCGAGGATGAGCAAGAGGATCAGTGCCACACGCATCGTCGTCAGCTGGGTCCAGGCCCACCGGCACATGCCGATGAACCCGAGCTGCGGCTGCGTCACGGTCGACTTCGCGGCAGGCTTGTCTCCCTGCTTCGCCGTCGTCTTCGCACCCGATTTCGGCTGTGTCTTCTCCGAGCCTTCGGTTGAGCCCGCCACTAGATCACCACTTCGAATCCATTGATGAGACCTTGCAGAGAGGTCATCCACATGTTCCATACGCCGCTGGCCATGAGCACACCGAGGATGATGAGCATGATGCCCCCGGCCCGCACGATCGCGGTCTGATGCTTGCGCACCCAAACGAGTCGCCCCGCGCCCTTGTGGATCGCCAGCGCCAGGAGGATGAACGGGATGCCCAGGCCGAGACAGTAGACGAAGGCCAACAGCGCTCCGCGCCAGATCATCCCGTCACCGCCGAAGCTCACAGACATGCTCAGCACCGCCGACAGGGTCGGTCCCACACAGGGCGCCCATCCGAGGGCGAAGGTCGCTCCGAGCACCGGTGCGCCCCAGAGTCCGGCCTTCGGTCTGGCGCGGATTCGACGTTCGTTCTGCAGCAGACCGAATCCGCCCATGAACACGAACCCGGCAAGGATGACGATGACGCCGAGGACGCGCAGGATGACCGACTGCCATTGGGAGAACAGCGCTCCCAGCGCGGAGAAGCTGGTCCCCAGCAGCACGAAGACGACGGTGAAGCCGAGGACGAACAGGCTGATGCCCACGACCACTCGCCACGTCTGCTTGTCCCTCAGCGATGATCCGGACAGCCCGGTGACGTACCCGACATAGCCGGGGACCAGGGGCAGCACGCACGGGGAGGCGAACGAGACGAGTCCGGCCAGGGCCGCTGCGCCGGCAGCCAGCAGCAGCGGGCCGGAGAGGACGGTCTGGGCGAAGTCCGCCCCGAGTCCACTCACTCGGCCAGCACGTCCTCGATGAGTCCCTTGAGAGTCGAGGCATCGATCTCACCGACGACTCTGGCCGCGGCGCGGCCCTTCGCGTCGAGGACCACCGTCGAAGGGGTGGCCTGCGGGGGCAGGACTCCGGAGAGCAGAGACACCATCTCACCGTTCGAATCGAGCATGTTCGGGTACGGCACCTGGTAATTCTGGATGAACGCGTTGGCCGCAGCCTCCTGGTCACGGACGTTGACGCCGATGAACTGGGCCTTGTCCCCGAATTCCTCGGACACGGACTTCAGGTCCGGGGCTTCCTTCCGGCACGGCGGGCACGCCGCGTACCAGAGGTTGACGACGACCGGGGTGGGACGCAGATCGGCCAGGGACATCGACTTTCCGTCGAGGGTCTCGAAGCTCAGATCGAGGGGTTCGCCGCGGTCCTCGGCCGCCACCTGCGAGACGACTCCCGAGCCGGAGACGTACCCCTGGTCGGATCCGGCCTGATCGGCCAGCTCATCGTTCTCGCTGCAGGCGCTGAGCGCCAGGGCCGTTCCGGCGGCGAGTGCCGAGGTGAAGAGGGCCCGACGGTTGAGGGAACGGCGTCCGAAGCTCATGCTCCCGCCACCGCGGTGCCCGGCTGCAGATCCGCACAGATGCTCTCATATCTCACGGACACCAGTGTGGAGGAATCGAATGTGAAACTGGTGATAGAAGCCAGGTCACATTCGCGTCTGCGCGGGTCGTGGACGAGCGAACGTCCCTCCCCCGACAGGCGCGTCATCCAGATCGGCAGCTGGTGGGAGACGATGACTCCTTCGGCGTCCGGACCGTGAAGGTCGAGCTTGGCTCTCAGACTGGCCATCGCGGCCCGCATGCGCAGCACGATCTGCTTGTACGGCTCTCCCCAGGACGGGGTGAGCGGGTTGTAGAGGCGCACCAGGTTCTTCGGCTCGGCCAGCCGACGCGCATTGAGCTTCTGTCCCTCGAAGGAATTCGCCGCCTCGATGACCCGGTCGTCGTCGAACACCGGCAGGTCGAGGGACTTCGACAGCGGACGAATCGTCTGCTGTGCCCGCAGCAGCGGGGAGGCCACGAGTTCTACCGGACGAGTGGGCGCGGCGTGGAAGTGCTCGGCCACGCGCACGGCCATCTCGTGTCCGCGCTCGGTGAGACCGAAATGCGGCAGACGCCCGTAGAGGATGCCGTCGGGGTTGTCGACTTCGCCATGACGGACGAGGTGGATGGTGGTCATGACTGCGCCTTCCCGGCCTCCGGAACCGCGGCCGCTGCCATGGCCGCCGCCGGCAGGGCGCTGATGATCCGGTCGAGGATCTCATCGGTGTGGGCGTAGGACAGGAACCAGGCTTCGAACGCGCTCGGGGGCATATGGATGCCCTGATCGAGCATGGCGTTGAAGAAGGCGGTGTAGCGGTCGACGTTCTGAGCCCGTGCCTGGTCGTAGTTCGTCACGTCGGTGTCGGTGAAGAACACGGAGAACATCGAGTTCGCCGACTGGATGACGTGGGCGACGCCCTCAGCTTCCAGGCTTGCAGCGACGGCCGGGCGCAGAATGTCCGCGGCACGACCGATGTGCGAGTACACGTCGAGTTCGGTCGTCAGCTTGAGCGTGGCCAGACCGGCAGCGGTGGCCACCGGATTGCCCGAGAGCGTTCCGGCCTGGTAGACGGGGCCGGAGGGGGCGAGGTGGGCCATGATCTCGGCGCGACCGCCGAAGGCCGCTGCCGGGAAGCCGCCGCCCATGACCTTGCCGAAGGTGAACAGGTCGGCCGGGCCCTCCGGGTAGCCGAGAGTCTCGGACTCATAGCCGTACCAGCCGGCGGCGGAGACGCGGAAACCGGTCATCACTTCGTCGCTGATCATCAGCGCACCGTGGGCATTGGTCAGCCGGCGGATGGTGTTCGTGAAACCGTCGCGGGGAGGCACGACGCCCATATTGCCGGGACTGGCCTCGGTGATGACGCAGGCGATGTCCTCACCGTGTTCGGCGAATACGGCTTCGAGACCGGCGGCGTCGTTGTAGTCGACGACGATCGTGTCCTGTGCCTGGGCTCCGGTGACTCCGGGTGTGTCGGGCAGAGAGAAGGTGGCCAGCCCGGAGCCGGCCTGGGCCAGCAGCGAGTCGACGTGACCGTGGTAGCAGCCGGCGAACTTCACGACCTTGGACCGTCCCGTGTAACCGCGGGCCAGACGGATCGCCGACATCGTCGCCTCGGTGCCCGAGGACACGAGGCGCACCTGGTCGACGGGATCGACGCGGCGCACGATCTCCTCGGCGAGTTCGACCTCACCGGTCGACGGGGTGCCGAAGGAGAATCCCTTGACGGCGGCTTCCTGGACGGCGGCGACGACCTCGGGGCGGGAGTGGCCCATGATCATCGGACCCCAGGATCCGATGAGGTCGATGTAGTCGTTGCCGTCGGCGTCGCGCAGCCACGCACCGGTCGCCTCGGTGATGAAACGGGGGGTTCCGCCGACGGCCTTGAACGCGCGGACCGGGGAGTTCACACCGCCGGGGATGACCGCCTCGGCGCGGGTGAAGAGGGCGGCGGACCGATCGGTGGTGTGACCGTTCGTCTCTGCTGTCGTCATGGTTCTCCTCTGATTCTTCGCGGGTCGGGTTTCGTCCCGGGATCGTTCTCAGTGATGCGTGGGGACGGCTCAGGAGCCGTCGATGTCGCTCATATGGTCGAAGACTTTGGTGAAGATCCGCCCCAGGGTCTCCATCTCCTCGGGGTCGAGGAGATCGACGAGGTGGCTGCGGACTCCGGCGACATGGTCGGGGGCCGCGGCTCGCAGCAGCTGCCATCCGGCCTCGGTCATCACGCAGTTGACCCCTCGGCCGTCCTCGGGGATGGCGGAGCGCTCGAGCAGTCCGCGCTTCTCCATTCGGGCGACGCTGTGGGTCAGTCGTGATCGGGACATCGTCGTATCGGTGGCCAGCAGCGCCATCCGCATCGTCCGGTCGTCGTGTTCGGACAGACGCACGAGGATCTCGTATTCGGGCAGACCGATGCCGTGCTTCTCACGCAGCTCCTTGTCCAGCTGTGTGCTGAGCAGCTGAGAGCCGTTGAGGTAGCTGCGCCAGGCCCTCTGGTCAATTGCCGACAGCCAGCGAGGCTCGGTCATCACCGGCCTCCGTCGGCACTGCGGTTCGACTGGTGGCCTGCGGCCTCGGACTGGAGGCGCTGGGCGACCTCGGTTGCCCAATAGGTGAGGATCGCATCGGAACCGGCACGTTTGAAGGCGATGAGGGACTCCTCGATCGCCTTCTCCCGGTCGATGGCTCCGGCGGCGGCCGCGAACTCGATCATCGCGTATTCTCCGGATACCTGGTAGGTCCATACGGGCACGATGGATTCCTGGGCCACCTCGGCGAGCACGTCGAGATACGGCAGACCCGGCTTGACCATGACGATGTCGGCACCTTCGGCCAGGTCGAGGCCGAGTTCGCGCAGCGCCTCGCGACCGTTCG
Source organism: Brevibacterium sp. CT2-23B (assembly GCF_013168765.1). Taxonomy (NCBI): domain Bacteria; kingdom Bacillati; phylum Actinomycetota; class Actinomycetes; order Micrococcales; family Brevibacteriaceae; genus Brevibacterium; species Brevibacterium sp. CT2-23B. Next base: position 123,137 of record NZ_JABBYK010000006.1, read on the forward strand.
CGGGATCCTGCTGGTAGGTCTTGCGGTCGCCCTTGAGCTCGGAGTCGACGGCTTCGCGGAAGGGACCGTAGAAGGCGGAGGCGTACTTCGCGGTGTACCCCATGACGACGGTGTCGGTGAATCCGGCGGCGTCGAGGGCTTCCCGGCAGTAAGCGACCTGGCCGTCCATCATGCCTGACAGCCCGAGCACCTCGGCCCCGGCGCGAGCTTGGGCCAGCGCCATCGAGGCGTAGCGGTCGAGGGTGGCGTCGTTGTCGACCGCACCGGCCTCGTCGAGGACTCCGCAGTGGCCGTGGGAGGTGTATTCGTCGAGGCACAGGTCCGCCATGATCACGGTGTCATCGCCGAATTCGCCGGCCAGCAGCGACAGCGCCCGGTTGAGGATGCTGTCGGGGTCATCGGCCTGTGAGCCGATCTCATCCTTGTGTTCGGGGATGCCGAAGAGCATGAGTCCGCCGACTCCGGCCGCCACCGCTTCTCGGGCTGCCTCGAGCAGTGAGTCCATCGTGTGCTGGACGACTCCGGGCATTCCGCCCAGCGGCAGAGGTTCGCTCAGGCCCTCCTTGACGAACATCGGAAGGATGAGCTCGGTCGGGTGGAGTCGCACCTCGGAGACGAGGCGACGCAGTGCCGGGGTCGACCGCAGCCGACGGGGACGGACGGTTCCGGGAACCAATGACATGTCAGGCCTTCCTTCTGCGGCGCTTCTGGCTCGGACGCTGCGGGGAGATCCCGGCTTCCACGTCATCGGCGCGCTGGGTGAGTGCGAATTCGACGAGACCGTCGATGAGAGAGGTGAGGTTGGCTTCCTCGGCAAGGACGTCGACGCGCAGTCCGTGTTCGGCTGCAGTGTTCGCCGTTGCCGGGCCGATGCAGCAGATCACCGAGGTGGGGGCGGGTTTGCCGGCGATGCCGACGAGGTTGCGCACCGTCGATGAGGAGGTGAAGAGGAAGGCGTCGAAGTCTCCGGCCTTGATCGACTCGCGGATCGGAGCCGGCGGCGGAGAGGCGCGGACGGTGCGGTAGGCGGTGACGTCGTCGGGGTCCCACCCCTTCTCCAGCAGTCCGGCCACAAGCACCTCGGTGGCGATATCGGCACGAGGCAGGAGGACCGTGTTCATCGGGTCGATGTCATCGACGAAGTCCGGCCAGGCCGCGGCCAGCCCGCGTGCGGAGTGCTCCCCGTCGGGGACGAGGTCGGGGGTGATCCCCCAGTCGACCAGCGCTGCCGCGGTGCGCCCGCCCACGGCGGCGACCTTGACGCCGGCCATCGAACGGGAATCGAGTCCGAAGTCTTCGAACCACATGCGCACGGCACGCACGGCGTTCACCGAGGTGAAGCCGACCCATTCGTAGGATCCGTCGACGAGGCCGCGGATCGCCTTCTCCATCTGGGTCGGGGTGCGCGGCGGCTGCACGGCGATGGTCGGCACCACAGTGCCGACGGCGCCGAGCTCGGCCAGGGCTTCGGCGGTGGAGGTGCCCTGTTCCTTCGTCCGCGGGATGAGCACCTGCCAGCCGAAGAGCGGTTTGGATTCGAACCAGCTGAGCTCTCCTCTGGATTCCACTCCCTGCCCCATGATCACCACCATACGATCCGAACCTGTCTGCGCCATGGACAGCGCCTGCTGCAAAGTCGTCTCCACGCTCGTCTGCTCGATGGTGGAGATCCCCCACCCGAGGAGGACCTTCGTGCCCTCGTCCCAGCCGTCGGCGAGCAGGGCTTCGATGGCCTGTTCGTGGGCGGCTGCGCTGCCGGTGAGCACGTGGGTCGTGTTCCGGTGGCGGGAGACGTCGACATGGGTCTGCGGTCCAGCTTCGATGAAACGCACCGACCGGACGCGGTTGGTCGTCAGAGCCGTTCCGGTGTAGGCAGCCGTCGAGGCGGAGAGTCCCACTCCGGGCACGATTTCGACCTCGACCTGTTCCTTGCGGCAGACTCCGGCTTCCGCTGTCGTCGTGGTGAAGATGATTCCGTCGTCCGAGCTCAGCCGCACCACGGTCTTGTCCGGGCGGGCGAGTTCGGCCATGCGGCGACCTCGGGTCGAGGCGGCGACTCCGAGGTCGGCGGCATCGATGAGCGTTGCGGCCTGCGGCACATAGGCGGTGACGATCTCCGAGTGCACATCGGCGTCATAGACGACGGTTTCGGCGGTGGCGAGGATCTCGGCGCCGCGCATCGTCATCAGACCCGATTCGCCGGGCCCGCTGCCGATGAAGACGACGCGCGGAGCAGCCGGCAGGAGTCGGCGCGGCTGCACCTGGCCCGTTGTCAGTTCGCTGTTCATCCCTGCTCCTGAGCCTTGACGGGGGTGAGGTGTTCGGCGCTGGCGGCCGGGTCGATGCCGAGCCGTCCCAGAAGATCCTCGGCCGCCGCGGTGCCGAGTTCGTCGGCGATACGGGCGAGTTCTTTCGCGGTCACCGACAGCTGCTGCTCGCCGGTGCTGCTCCAGTCGACGTCGAGCAGGGCGGGCAGCTCGGTGCTCTGACGCGTGCGGGCGAGCTTGCCGTCATCATCGGCCATCACGGCGTCGACGATGAACTCGGTGCCCTCGATCTTCGCCAGCGCGCCGATCGGAGCCGAACAGCCGGCTTCGGCACGGGAGAGGATCGCGCGCTCGCAGGTCACGGCGAGGTCGGTCGTCTGGTCGTGGATCCGGCGCAGAGCCGCCCGCACCTCGGCGTCGCTGTCGAGGATGTCCGCGGTGGTGGCGAAGGCGCTGTCGGCGCTGCGAGTCTCGACCGCCAAGGCTCCCTGGCCCGGGGCCGGGAGCATGACATCGAAGTTGAGCGAATCGGTGGCCTCGGCCAGCCGCCCGATGCGACGCACTCCGGCGGCGGCGAGGACGACTGCGTCGAGGCGGCCGTCGCGGACATGGGCGATGCGGGTGTCGACGTTTCCACGCACTCCGCGGACCTCGATATCGGGACGTGCGGCACGCAGCTGAACGGCACGACGCGGCGAACCGGTGCCGATGACGGACCCGGAAGGCAGGTCGTTCAGGCTCAGTCCGTCGCGGCCGATGAGGACGTCGGCCGGGTCGACGCGCGGTGGGATGGCTGCCATCTGGATTCCCGCCTCGGGGGTGGTGGGCAGGTCCTTGAGCGAGTGCACGGCCAGATCGATCTTGCCCTGGTGGAGGGCCTGTCGGACGGCGGAGACGAAGACTCCGGTGCCGCCGAAACCGGCCAGGGGCGACATATTGACATCGCCCTCGGTGACGACCTCGACGATCTCGACGCGCCAGCCGTTCAGAGCCGCGATCTGGTGGGCGATCGCCGTGGACTGGGACCGAGCCAGCTGTGACCGACGGGTGCCCAGACGCACGGTGCGGCCGGTGAAGTGTTCGGGTTCGACGATGTCGAGGGTGTGATCGGCGACCGGGCGGATGCCGTCGGCCTCGACATGATGCGCGCTGGCGGCCTTCGCGACCTTCGTCTCCGGAGCGGTCTTGGCGTGGGCGACCTTGTTGACCGGCAGGTCGAAGAGCTGCATGAGAGCCTGGGCGTAGTCGACCTCGGATTCGGTCACCGCGAGTTCCTTGACCTTCACGGTCGGGGTGTGGATGAGCTTCTCCGCCACCCGGTGCAGGGATTTGCGGATCTCTGCGAACGCCTTCTCGTCGACGGAGTCGCCGAGCTTCTTCTCCAGGCGCTGTGTCTCGGAGGCGAGCACATCTTTGGCATGGGAGCGCAGAGCGGTCACGGTCGGAGCGACCGAGCGCTCCTTGTTGCCGGTGGCGATGTTCTCCAGCTCAGCGGCGATGATGGCGCGGACTTCGTCGATGGTGCCGGCGACCTTCGCATCGCTTTCCTTATCGGAGCCGCGCAGCAGTTCGCGGATCTCGCCGAGGCCGAAGAGGGCGACATGTTCGAACTCGCGGACGCTGGGGTCGATGTCGTGCGGCAGGGCGAGGTCGATGAACGCCTTGTTCGCCGCGCCCTTGGGGTTCTGCGAGAGTCCGGCGACGATGTCGTCGCGGCTGACGACGACTCCGCGGGCACCGGTGCAGGAGACGATGAGGTCGGCGTCGGCGATCTCCTCGGCCATGATGCGCGGGGTGAGTTCGCGGGCACGTCCGCCCACCTCGGCGACGAGGCGTTCGGCCTTGTCGAGCGTCCGGTTGAGCACGGTGATGTGGGCGACGCCTTCCTTGTGCAGCCCGGACACGACGAGCCCCGACATGGCTCCGGCGCCGATGACGAGTGCATTCGCTGCACGCAGGGACCCGATGTGCGCGGCCGATGCCTCGATGCCTGCACCGAACAGGGACCGTGCGACGTCTCCGAGGTCGGTCTCCGAATGGGCGCGCTTGCCCACACGCAGCGCCTGCTGCAGCGCCTGGGAGAGTTCGGAGGTCAGTGCCTTGTCCGACTGCGATTCCGTGAACGCCGTCCGGAGCTGACCGAGGATCTGGGCTTCGCCGATGGCCATGGAGTCGAGTCCACAGGCGACCTTGAGCAGGTGCTCCATGGCCTGGTGGTCGTAGTGGGCGTAGAAGTGCCCGGCGATATCTGACCATTCTTTGTCGATCGACGACACGAGCGCGTTGCCGAGGTCGGCCAGTCCCCCGTGGAAGGCGGAGACGTCGGCGATGAGTTCGAGGCGATTGCACGTCGAGAGCACGGCGAGTCCCTCGATGTTCTCTCCGGCCAGGGCGTCCCGTCGCAGAGTGCCGACCTCACCGGCGCCGAAGGCCATTCGATCGAGCATGTCGATCGGAGCCGACTGATGTGAAATGCCGAGAACCAAGAGAGTCAATTCCTGTGCTCCTCAAAACCAGGGTTGAGCGGTGCCGTGTCCAGCGCCGAATAGTATGCGAGTACTTGCAGCTCACTGGCCAAGTCGACTTGATGGACACGCACGGTATCCGGTGCGTCGAGCACGGTGGGTGAGAAGTTGAGAATGCCGCGCACACCTGCTTCGACGGCCTTCTGGGCCGCCGCGGGTGCCGCGGCTGCGGGGACGGCCATGACCACCAGGTCGATGTGTTCGGACCAGGCGGGAAGGTCGTTCAGGGAAGAGACGGTCAGGGCACCGATGGAGGTGCCGATCTTCTCCTCGTCGATGTCGAAGACGGCGGTCAGACGCAGGCCGCGCCGACGGAATCCGGCGTAGTCGGCCAGTGCCGAGCCGAGACGTCCGGCGCCGATGATGGCGACGCGGCGGTCGCGGTCGAGGCCGAGGAAAGTCCGCAGGGTCGCGGCCAGCTCCGGACAGGAGTAGCCGACCCCACGGGTTCCCGATCGCCCCAGCTGGGAGAGGTCTTTGCGCAGAATCGACGGGGACACACCGCTGCGCGCGGCAAGGTCCTCCGACGAAACTGTGTCCTGGCCGGTGGCGGCAATCGTCTCGACGGTCTGCAGATAGATCGGGAGTCGGGATATCACGCGCTCGGGTACGTCCTTGCGAACGACACCCTCAATCCTGTTGGCGGACAGAATCTCGCCCACGAATCCGCCTCACTCCTTCAATCGATCTCATGCGCCCAAGGCGTCGAGCGCCTTGGACAGCCGATCCCTATCGACTCGATGAAAACTGTGTTGTCGCCCGTTGAGGAGAACGACGGGAACGTCCCAGCCGTACTGCGCGGCCAGATCGTCATCCGTATCGATGTCGATCTCGGTCACGGTCACATCTCTGCCTGCAGCCACCTCGGTGACGGTCTGCAGCGCATCTGCGCACAGATGGCAGTCGACACGTGTGAGAAAGGTCAGATCGACCATGGCTCACTCCTCATCGGGTGCAACAAACCCCGCCGAGAAATCACTCGAGCGGGGGCGTAGGACCGTTGGGTCTTACTTCTTGTTGCGACGCTGGTGACGTGTCTTGCGAAGCTGCTTGCGGTGCTTCTTCTTCGACATACGCTTGCGGCGCTTCTTGATGACTGAGCCCACTCGGGTACCCCTTGTGCTTGTCGGTGGAGGGTGAACATCAGGTGCCCACCCATTGAACTAACCGTGCAATTCTATCGCTTGGCCGCCTGCTTTCCCAAAACTGTGTCCAGATCCACAACGGCGGTGCCAGGCGATCCGCGCGGACGCGGGGATCGGGTTCGGCCCGGGTGGCGTGCACGGCAGGGCCGGACTCGCGTTCGGCTGGGTCGACGGGCGTCGACCGATCTCGCTCAGTCGAAGCAGCCCCCGCTCAGTCGAAGTAGGGGTCGAGTGCGAAGAAAGGGAAGATGTTCTTCCGAGTGCCCATCACGGCGCGGTCGAGTTCGACTTCGGGGTCGAACCCCTTCGACCATGGTTCGAACGCCCCGTCGAAGCCGTCGGTCATCGACAGCGGCGCTTCCCTCCCGGTCTTCGTCTGCGCGTAGGAGGCCCAGCGTCCGGGGATCCGGGCTCCGGGATCGATATCGCGGCCGGCGGCGACGGCCAGCAGGTTCGTCCAGGCGCGGGGCACGACGTCGATGATCGCGTAGCCCCCTCCCCCGACGGACAGCCAGCGTCCATCGGCATGGTCGACGGCGAGGTCGCGGATGCGTTCGGCGGCGATGCGCATCGCGTCGACGCTCAGGCGCATATGGGTCAGCGGGTCCGCCCGGTGACCGTCGCACCCGTGTTGGGAGACGACGACCTGAGGTTCGAATGCGGCGACGACCTGCGGGACAGTGGCGTCGAAGGCGCGCAGCCAGTCCGCGTCGCCCGTGCGCGGGGGCAGAGCGATATTCACCGCCGAGGCGGCCGCCTTGAGTCCCCCGATATCGGCAGGGAATCCAGTGCCGGGGAAGAGGAACTTCCCCGATTCGTGGATCGAGATCGTGAGCACTCGCGGGTCGTCCCAGAAGAACGTCTCGACACCGTCACCATGGTGGGCGTCGATGTCGAGGTAGACGATGCGCTCGTATCCGGCGTCGAGGAATTCGGTGATCGCTCCGGCCGCGTCGTTGTAGACGCAGAACCCGCTGGCCTTGCCGGGCATCGCGTGGTGCATTCCGCCGCAGAAGTTCACCGCGCGCCGAAAGTCCCCGGAGATGATCGCGTTCGCGGCGTTGACGCTGCCTTGGAACAGCAGCGCCGAGGCGGTGTGCATATTCTCGAACCCGGGAACATCCTCGGTGCCGATTCCGTATCTGTTCGCGTCCTGCTCCTCGAGGCCCTCCTCGGTGCCGGCCTGCTTGACCGCGGCGATGTAGTCAGGGTCGTGGAGGCGGGCGAGCTTCGCCTCATCGATCTCACCGATGGGATTGACGTGGACGTTGTCTGCGTCGAAGAGTCCGAAGTCGTCGGCGAGCTTCGCTGTCAGGTCGAGCCTGAGAGGGTGCATGGGGTGGCTGGGACCGAAGTTGTAACCGGTCACTTCGTCGTCCCAAACGACATACACATCATTTTCGGCCATGCCCACCATGCTATATGGCACAGCTCACTTGCGCCGATTCCGGGGCCACCGGCTCTACCATGGTGCTTGTGTCCAAGAATTCCTCGCCGCGCTTCGATCGGCTGCTGAAGCCGGGCCGGTGGGTCCGTGACTTCGTCGACGACCTTGCCGTGGCCTCACCGGCACGATTGGCGATCGGGTCCTTCGTCGCCGTCGTCGCGGCGTTCGCGATCCTGCTGATGCTGCCGGCGAGCATGCGCGACCCCGGTTCGGTCGATCAGGCCACGCACATCGCGAACTCGGTCTTCGTGGCGGTCTCGGCCGTGTGTGTGACCGGACTGACCCCGGTCGTCACGGAGGAGTACTGGTCGGACTTCGGGATCTCGGTCATCACCGCCGGCATCCAGGTCGGCGGTCTCGGAATCCTCACCCTCGCCTCGGTGCTGGGCATGGCGGTCTCCAGGAGGCTGGGAGTCCGGCAGCGCCTGATCGCTCAGCAGGCCACCTCGGCGCTCAATCTGGGTCAGGTCGGCTCGCTGCTCAAGACAGTGGTCATCACCATCTTCACCGCCGAGTCGATCCTCGCGGTGCTGCTGTTCCCACGGTTCCTCATCCGCGGGGAATCGCTCGGCGACTCCATCTGGTACTCGGTGTTCTACTCGATCTCGGCGTTCAACAACGCCGGTTTCACCATCCACGAAGGCGGTGCGGCGTACTTCGCCTCGGATCCGTGGATTCTGTCCCTGCTCATGGCGGGGGTGTTCGTCGGGTCGCTGGGGTTCCCCGTCGTGCTCATGGTCGCGATGTTCTGGAACCGGCCCAGCCGCTGGGATCTCCATACGAAGCTGACATTGACGACCACGACGACGGTGCTGGCGATCGGTCTGCTCCTCTTGGCGCTGTTCGAGTCGGCGAACCCGGCGACCCTGGGCGATAAGAATGCCGGCCATACCTTCGTCGAAGTGCTGTTCATGGCGGTCATGCCCCGGTCCGGCGGCTTCTCGACGATGGAGGTCGCGGACATGAGCCAGGCGTCGCATCTGCTCATGGACCTCATGATGTTCATCGGCGGCGGTTCGTCGTCGACAGCAGGCGGAATCAAGGTGACGACGGTGGCCGTGCTTGTCCTCGCTGCGTATGCCGAGGCCAGGGGTCTGCAGGACGTGCACGTGTTCGGTCGGCGGCTGACGTCGTCGACGATCAAACTGTCGATCTCGATTCTGCTCACCGGTGCGATGATCGTCTTCATCGGCACCCTGACGATGCTGCAGATCAGTGCGGAACCGCTCGATCGGGTGCTGTTCGAGGTGATCTCCGCCTTCGGCACCGTGGGTCTGAGCTCCGGGGTGTCGGCGACCTCGCCGGATTCGGGACTCTATGTTCTGTCGGTGATCATGCTCATCGGTCGACTCGGTACGATTACACTGGCGGCTGCACTGTCTATGCAGGATTCGGTGCGCCTGTACCGCTACCCCGAGGAAAGGCCGGTCGTTGGCTAACGAACACACTTCAATCCTGGTCATCGGACTGGGGCGTTTCGGGTCCTCGACCGCGGCGACTCTTGCCCGCCTGGGGCGCGAGGTCATGGCCATCGAGCACAACCCCGAGCTCGTCAAGGATTGGAGCGGCAAACTCACGCACGTCGTCGAAGCCGATTCGACGAACATCGACGCACTGCGGCAGGTCGGTGCCGGTGACTTCTCGACTGCCGTCGTCGGGATCGGAACCTCGATCGAAGACAGCGTGCTCACGACCGCCAACCTCGTCGACCTGGGCGTTTCGCAGGTGTGGGCGAAGGCGATCTCGCCGTCGCACGGCAAGATCCTCCACCGCATCGGCGCCCACCATGTGCTCTACCCGGAATCGGACGCCGGTCGCCGCGTCGCCCACCTGGTCAGCTCCAGGATGATGGAGTACATCGAGTTCGATGAGGGCCATTTCGCCGTGGTGAAGATGCGCCCGCCGCGGGAGATCCAGGGCTTCACTCTCAGCGAGTCCGGTGTCCGCGACAAGTACGGAGTGACGATCGTGGGCATCAAGAGCCCCGGCCGCGACTTCACCTACGCCGACCCGACGACCCGCGTGGGCAAACAGGATCTGCTCATCGTCGCCGGTCACGTCGAGCTGCTCGGCCGCTTCGCCGGCCGCCCGTAACTTCCGAGTCCGCGTCTAACCGCCGGTTCACCGACCGGCTGCATCCGCGGGTCCAAAGCGTGTATGCCGTGATCTTGATCAGGGCATCTGCATTTCGAGGCAGTTGGTGCACACCAATCGCGTCACATCTGCCGCCAGATGAGATGCGACGGTGACGGGTCGAGAACGACCTCGGTAGAGCAGTCGGAACTCGAGAGCAGGCTCTTTCTGGCTTCCGCCAGCATCCCCTTCATCCCTGACTCCAACGCGGTGAGGAATTCGTCGATGGTCTCGTGATGACTGACCATCTCGATCGCCTGTCCGTTCACCTCGATCCCTGTATACCCGCCCGAGGCGGTCGGTCCGATCCGTCTGATCGCCGAACCAGCTGAATCACTTGGTGAGCCGGATGCATCGGTGGAGCTCGGTTCCATTTCGCGTTCCGCGTCATCTCCCGGCAGCCCGTGCGACATGTCGAGCAGTGCCTCCGCGACATGATTCCACTGGTTGATCGCCTGCTGGAGTCGGTGCGTGTAGGCCTGCGCCAACGTTTCAATGGCATCCAGGCATCGTGCTGCGGTGTCGCCCCACTCTTTCGAGCCGAACTCCTCATCCAAGCGGCCGAATTCGAGTGCGGCAAGATTGAGGAAAGCTGGGAGGAGTCGCTCCACCACATCTTCCCTGGACTCTAAAAACTCAGCCTCCCGTACCACACAGGTTTCCCACTGTCCGACCACGGACGCTACATCATCCTGCACGAGCGGAAGATGCGGATCGAGATTCGCAATCGCCTCGCGCTCCGCACGACGTCGTGCTGCTTCGGCCAATTCGGAGTCGATCTCCCGGAGCTCCCTGCTCAGCCTCGCCACGCGGAAGAATTCGTCATTGTTGTCCATTTTCACCACTCCCCTCCCCGACCGGATGCCGCTGCGGCAATCCCTATCGAGGGGAGAATACGATGGGCCCCTGACACGACCAGGAAATGAAGCCTGCAGACCTGCACCTGGAAGCGCCACCGAAGCAGATCGGGCCCTAAGAGCAGAACGCTGAGTCGGAGTCATCGTCTCGGTGTGATACAGCCGTGGCCGCATCACGACACAACGAGAGCGGGCGACGGGAATCGAACCCGCGTCATCGGCTTGGGAAGCCGAAGCTTTACCATTAAGCTACGCCCGCGCGTCGCCCGTGGTCGGCAGACATTCACCCAGGTGAAACCCGGTGCAGACATACCGCGATCGGCAACTCGAACCAGTCTACAGCTTCCCACCTCGGGTGCATCACATCCATTCGCCATATGCGCACCCACGACGCCCACCAAGCTGCATTCCACTGGCCATTCTGCCGCGGCCAGCGACAATCGCTGGTCAGAAGTGTGGACGCAGTGACTTCGGTCAGGGCATCTGCATTTCGAAGCAGCTGAACACTTGTCTGGTCGCATAGCAATGTCTCGCCACGGCTGTTAAGTCCGGCTCTGCCGGGCACCGGACCGTTTTCGCGGGGCGATGAACGCCCTGAGCTGCGGGGCCTGCCCGAAGAGTTTGGTTGCGCACTCTTCAAGGTGGGTCACCTCGTCGAAGCTCAGACGGACGATTCTGTACCCGAGCTCCAGCAGCCGATTGAATTGACGGACCTCTTTCCGAATGAGCCGAACTCCGTTGTCGGCATATTTGGAGAAGCCGTCGATGAGCACGATAGTCCGCGATTTCTCGTGCAGAAAGTCCACGCGAGCGATGACCGTGTGCCCGTCCCGGATCCTGACTTGCTGGCTGAATCCGGTCAGTCTCAGCTGCATGAGGTTGTACACGAAACGGCTCTCTGCGTAGCTTTCCGACAGCGGCCCCGCTGAAGACAGCAGACGTTGAGCTCTCGCTTGGCCCTTTGACAGCCGGCCGAGCACAGGCATGAAGTCTTCAGCAATGCAGAGCTCAGCTAATCCCAAAGTGTCCGGCGGATATCCGAATCTTGCCGCCTCGTCGGCCCCTTCGTCAGACCCGAATGCTGATCTGCGCAGACACCGTTCGAGTGCGACGAAGCCCTCCGGTTCACCAAGTTGGCCGATAAGATCGAAGGCGGTGCGAATGGGTGAAGTCAACGACATCTTGCCTATGCGAACGACGTCCTCTTCAGGAACGGTCTTCGACGTCCTCGACACGTCGGCGCTGTTGTGTCGCTTCTTCGGGTGAGCGATGAAGACCTTCCCCCGAGGCGGTCGATGCAGCGGAAGGTCATGGACGAATGCGGCGGAGACTCCCCAGATCACGTCGTCAAATCGGTAGTGCGGGTACGAAGCCACTCGCAGCTTCTCGAACATGTCGAGGAGTTCGAAACGAGGCCTCCCCGACTCCGGGTCGGTCTGCTCGACGACTCTGTGAATCCACGCTTCGTCCGTGATGAACTCCGCTATCGCACCATGTCTGAGATTCGAGCAGCGGGCGATGACAGAATACATCCCTTGAGTGAGTGCCAAAAGGCAGCAGTCTTTGGCGTCACGGATGCATCTGCTCTGCACCCCACGCGCCCTGAGTTCACTGGTGCGGACCACGTTGTACATGCGGCAAGACTGTCGCTGCGAATGAGACTCCGACAAGGCCTCCTCAACCGCCTGTGGAATCGCCCTCGGCATCCACACCCATAAGACGTCCGAGTCCGCATGCTGTCAACAGTCCACGGCGTTTGAGTCAGCGGCGCCTCCGCCCCCGCGTGGTACTCGATTGCAGCCGAGTTCTCAGCGCAAGGGTGCGTGCGCCGAGATGGTCACGACGCGGCCATAACGCTGCGGTATCCACAACCGCGTGTTCGAAGTGCATGCGCGCTGATCGGAATCGGGTCGTCTGCACTTCGAACACGCGGATGGCGGATTGCGTCAGTGCTCGACAGCCTCCTCGGCGCCGAATCCGGTATGGGCACGGACGTCCATTTCGGCGGCCAGCTCGGGACTCTCCACCGTTCGATCCGTCACCGAGGCGATCCACCCGAGGATGAAGCCGAGCGGGATCGAGATGATGCCGGGGTTCGACAGCGGGAAGATCGCGAAGTCGGCACCGGGGATCATCGCGGTCTCGGAGCCGGAGACGACCGGCGAGAAGGCGATGAGCACCATCGCCGAGATCAGTCCGCCGTAGATCGACCACACCGCACCGCGAGTGGTGAAGCGCTTCCAGAACAGCGAGTACACGATTGTGGGCAGGTTCGCGCTGGCGGCGACGGCGAAGGCCAGCGCCACAAGGAATGCGATGTTCTGCCCCTGCACTCCGATGCCGCCGATGATCGCGACCGCACCGATGACGACGACGGTGCGACGGGCGATCTTGACCTCCGCCTCGGAGTCTTCGACCTTGCCCTTCTTGATGACGTTTGCGTAGATATCGTGAGCGAACGAGGCCGCCGCGGTGATCGCCAGGCCCGCCACCACCGCGAGGATCGTGGCGAACGCGACCGCGGAGATGAAGCCCATGAGCAGCGGCCCGCCGAGCTGAAGCGCCAGGAGCGGAGCCGCGGAGTTCACGCCGCCAGGAGCGTTCTTGATCGCGTCGGCGCCGACGAGTGCGGCCGCACCATAGCCGAGCACGAGGGTGAAGAGGTAGAACGCACCGATGAGCCAGATCGCCCACACCACGGATCGGCGAGCTTCCTTAGCCGTGGGTACGGTGTAGAAGCGCATGAGCACGTGGGGCAGACCCGCCGTGCCCAGCACGAGCGCCAGTGCCAGGGAGATGAAGTCGAGCGGATTCTCGCCGTACTGCAGACCCGGGTTGAGGACGCCTTCCCCGACTCCTTCGGCTGCGTTGTCCACGGCCGAGGCCAGCAGGGTCGAGAGGTTGAAGCCGTTGAGTGCGAGCACCCAGATGGTCATGGCGAAAGCACCGGCGATGAGCAGAATCGCCTTGACGATCTGCACCCAGGTGGTGCCCTTCATTCCGCCGACGAGAACGTAGATGATCATCAGCGCGCCGACGACGGCGATGACCAGTGACTGGCCGACCTTGCCGTCGATTCCCATGAGCAGAGACACGAGCCCGCCGGCGCCGGCCATCTGCGCGAGCAGGTAGAAGAAGCAGACCGCCAGGGTCGACAGGGCTGCTGCCATGCGTACGGGGCGCTGTTTGAGGCGGAAGGACAGCACGTCGGCCATGGTGAATTTGCCGGTGTTGCGCATGAGTTCTGCGACGATGAGCAGAGCGACGAGCCAGGCGACGAGGAAGCCGATCGAGTAGAGGAATCCGTCGTAGCCGTTGACGGCGATCGCACCGCAGATGCCGAGGAAGGATGCGGCAGAGAGGTAGTCACCGGCGATGGCGAAGCCGTTCTGCGGTCCGGTGAACGACCGGCCACCCGCATAGTAGTCCGAGGCGGATCTGTTGTTGCGGCTGGCCCGCAGAACGATGAACATCGTGACCGCGACGAATGCGGCGAAGATCGTGATGTTGAGGACCGGGTTGTTCTCCACCTCGGTGGTCGCTGCGCTGAGGAGGTCGACTCCCGAAGCGACGAAGTCTCCGATTGCCAGAGTGCTCATGAGCGGTGTCCTTCCGATTCGGCCTGCAGTCGTTCACGGATCGCCTCCGCGGGAGGGTCGAGCTTCTTGTTGGCGAACGAGACGTAGAACATCGTGATCGCGAAGGTCGTCACGAACTGCAGCAGCCCGAATACGAGTCCGATGTTGATCTCCCCCACGACCTTCGTCGACATGAAGTCGTGGGCGTACGTGCTGAGGATGACGTAGAGGAAGTACCAGACGAGGAACGCGATCGACAGCGGGATCACCACCGAGAAGCGCTTGCGTTTGAGGGCCTTGAACTCCGGCTTCTCCTCCTCTGCGAGGAAGTCAACACCGGTGTTGACAGGGTCAGTCATTCTTTCTCCTTTGAATGGACAGAACATCAGTGTCCTGAATCACATGACCCAAAGGTAACGTTCAGCATGCGCTAGGGAATACCACCGAAAGTTGGTAGCTTGTTCACATGAATGCGCACGCCAAGGAAACGCGGGCACTCAAGGTCGAGACCCGTCGCCTATTCGTCGAAGCCGTCGATTCCCTGCACCAGAGCGGCACCGGTGACGTCGTCTTCGGAGGTATGGTCGAAGAGGATTCGGTCGCGGTCGAAGCCGTCGCCGGAGCCGACAAGGACCTGCTCTCGAACCTCATCGTCAGCACCGGGCGCGGCCTCGGCGGTCGGGCCATGACCGAAGGCACTCCGCAGCTGACCCGCGACTATGAGATCGACCCGCTCATCACCCACCATTACGACGAGGAGGTGCTCGGCGAGGGCATCCGCGTCCTCGTCGCCGTCCCCACTCTGCACGGCGGTGAGGTCACCGGTATGGTCTACTGCGGCCACCGAGCGGACTACAACGCCGCCGCCCCGCAGACGGGAGACCTCGTCAGACGGGTACGACAGCTTTCGGTCGATCTCGCTCGACTCGGATACCGGCAGGAACCGCGCGGCCCTGTCAAGGAGGAACCGCTCTACCCGGATCTGGATCCCTCAGGACGCGAAGCTCTCCGGCACACCTATGCCGAGCTGAGGGCGATCCGCTCCGGGATCGTCGATGAGGAGACCAGGGAGAAGCTCACCGGCATCGAGGCGCGCCTGGCCGATATTCTCTCCGGACACAATCCGGAGAACTTCCAGACGCCGGTACCCGCAGTCAGGCTGTCGCCGAGGGAGACCGACATCCTCTCGCATGTTGCCTTGGGATGGCCGAATGCCCGCATCGCCGAGGCGCTGTCGCTGCGCGAGTCGACGGTGAAGTCCTATCTCAATACGGCGATGGTCAAGCTCTCGGCACGGACCCGGCATGAGGCCGTGTCGATCGCCCGCTCGTCCCACGTCCTCCCCTGAACGGGGAGATCCGGCTCAGCCGTTGATGACCTCGGAGTTCTCCTGTTCCATCTCCAGGGAACGGTCCGCTGCCGCCTGCGCGGCCGCCTCGGCGATATCGAAGATCCCGGAGTCGAGAAACTGCTGGAGACCGGCCAAGGTCGTTCCGCCCTTGCTGCTCACGGCCTGACGTTGAGCGGCGGGATCGGGTTTCTCGGTCAGGAGTCGGCCGGCACCGTCGGCGGTGGCCACGACCATCTGGCGGGCGACGTCCTCGCTGAGACCCTGCTTGACGCCCGCGGCGATCATGGCTTCGGCGAGGAGGAAGAAGTACGCCACTCCGGACCCGGAGATGCCGGTCATGGCCGGGATCTGGGATTCGTCGAGATCGACGACGAGGCCGGCGCCCGACAGCAGGGACTTCAGTGTGTCCACACTGGCGGCGGTCACCTCGGCGGTGGGGGCCAGTGCGATGACGCCGTGGCCGATGGCGCTCGGCGTGTTCGGCATGATCCGCACGATCGGATTCTCGGGGGCGAGCTTCGCAAGGTCGGCCGCGGCGACGCCGGCTGCCATGGACACGAGTACGGATTTCGGGTCGAGGTCATCGGCGAGCTCGCGCAGGGTCTCGGCCATCATCCACGGCTTCACACCGAGGAAGACGAAATCGGCACCGGACAAGGCGTTCCGATTCGCTTCGGCGTCATCCTCCAGCGAGGTGATCGTGGCGGTGGGCAGATCACTGCGGAGCCGCTGCGCCGAGTCGGTCGAGTTCGTCGTCGCGCGGACGGTGATGCTCGCGTCGGCGGTGAGGATTCCCTGGATGAGGGCCGTGCCCATGTTGCCGGTTCCGATGGAGGCGATGGTGGTCAAAGTGCGTCAGCCTTTCGATATCTGATGTGCGGTGGTCGGTGGGTGTCCATGCGCTGAAGCGTGCCGATGCGTGACCGAGCGAAGCGAGGCGAAGACGGGCAGGGTGATGTGCGACGTCGCGGTCGCTCGCAGGGTCAGCTCTCGGCGCCGGCCCTTCCGGACCGCGAGGGCTTGTGCTCGGAGGTGCGGGTGTGGCTGTGGGCGTTGCGTCGTCGAGTATCCGTGTCGAGGCCGAGGTGCTCACGGGCGAAGGCGATGGAGTCGGCGAGCATCTTCTCGCGCGCGGACTGTCTGCGGACGAATCGGGTGTTGACCTCCACGACGACGTCGCCCTGCCAATTGTGTTTGGCGAGGTACTGCAGGGTCTCGGCGACAGGCATGGTGCCTTCGCCTGGAACGAGATGTTCGTCCTTGAGCGAGCCGGCCCCATCGGTGAGGTGGACGTGACGGAGCTGGTCGAAGATCTCGCCCACCGTCTCCAATGCGTTCATGCCGGCGGTGGAGGCGTGGGAGAAGTCGAAGGTGAGGTCGTCGTAGTCCTCGTCCAGGGGGTTCCAGTCGGGGTAGTAGACCTGGATCTCGCGCAGGCCGGCCCGCCAGGGGTACATGTTTTCCACGGCCAGTCTCACACCGGTCTCCTGGGCGACCTGGCGGACGCCGTCGACGAAGCCGAGGGCGTATTCGCCCTGCCAGCGGAACGGCGGGTGGAGGACGACCGTGTCGGCGCCCACTGCCTTGGCGAGGTTCGCGGTGATCCGCAGCTTCTCCCAATGGTCTTTGTGCAGCACTCGGGGCAGGAACAGCAGGGTCGGGGCGTGCAGGGAGATGACGTCGAGTCCGGTGTCGCCGGCGAGTCCGTTGATGAGGTCGACGTCGCGGGTCTCGGTGTTATGGGTGACCATGATCTCGACGCCGTCGTAGCCGTGTTTGGCTGCCTGGGTGAAGGTCTCTTCGACGGTCATGGGTGAGACGGAGGAGCTGGAGAGGCCGAGCCTGATCCGGTTGTCGGAGACGTGATGGGCGTCTTTCTCATAGACGTCGTGTTTGTCGAAGTACTCCTTATGGCGCTTCGAATTCGAGCGCGCAGAATTCTTGGTGGTCAACACCTTCCGCTGGGACTTCGACTTCTTGCTCATCTCTTCCAGTCTAACGCGGCTCCCCCTCCCCAGAACTACCTGACGGCGGCCCAGCAACCTCGCGCGAGGTTGCTGGGCCGCCGTCAGGTAGTAATTCAGGCGTAGAGGGCTTCGGTGTCGTCGTCGACCCATTTCTTCGACTTCTCCACCGCCTTGTTCCAGAGGCGGTAGAGGCGGTCGACCGTCTCATCATCCATCGACGGATTCCAGCGCTTGTCCTCGCGCCAGTTGCCCTTCACGTCGTCCTCACCGTTCCAGAACTTCACGGCGATGCCTGCCGCATAGGCCGCACCCAGCGCCGTGGTCTCGATGACCTCGGGACGGATGACAGGCACGCCGAGGAGGTCGGCCTGGAACTGCATGAGCGTCTCGTTGGCGACCATGCCTCCATCGACCTTGAGCTCGGTGAGTTCGACACCGGAGTCGAGGTTCATCGAGTCGAGGACCTCGCGCGACTGGAAAGCCACGGATTCCAGGGCGGCACGGGCGATGTGGTTCTTGTTCACATACCGGGTCAGACCCACCATCACGCCGCGAGCATCAGACTCCCAGTGCGGGGCGAAGAGTCCGGAGAACGCCGGCACGATATAGCAGCCGCCGTTGTCCTCGACCTGTTTGGCCAGGGTCTCGACCTCGGGGGCGTCCTTGATGATGCCGAAGTTGTCGCGCAGCCACTGCACGAGCGAACCGGTCACCGCCACAGATCCCTCGAGCGCGTAGACGGCATCGTCCTCGCCGATCTTGTACGCGACCGTGGTGAGCAGACCGTTCTTGCTGGCCACCGGCTCATTGCCGGTGTTGATGAGCATGAAGTTGCCGGTGCCGTAGGTGTTCTTCGCCTGACCCTTCTCGAAACAGGCCTGACCGAACGTCGCAGCCTGCTGATCGCCGAGGATGCCGCAGATCGGGGTGTCGATGATGAGTCCGTTCTTCGCCCCGTAGCCGTAGATCTCCGAGCAGGACTTGATCTCGGGCAGCATCTCGACGGGAATGCCCATATCTGCCGCGATGTCAGGGTTCCAGTCGAGGGTGTCGATGTTCATCAGCATCGTCCGCGAGGCGTTGGTGACGTCGGTGACGTGGATTCCGCCGTTGACCCCGCCGGTGAGGTTCCAGATCACCCAGGTGTCCATGGTGCCGAAGAGCAGGTCCCCGGCCGCGGCGGCTTCCTTGACCCCGTCGACGTTGTCGAAGATCCATTTGGCCTTCGGGCCGGCGAAGTAGGTCGCCAGGGGCAGACCCACCCGGTCCTTGTACTTGTCCGGTCCTTCGTCCCCGGCGAGTTCGTCGCAGACCTTCTGGGTGCGTGCGTCCTGCCACACGATGGCGTTGTAGACGGGTTCGCCGGTGTTCTTGTTCCAGATGACGGTGGTCTCACGCTGGTTCGTGATGCCCACGCCCTCGAGCTGGTGGCGGTTGATATTCGCCCGAGCCAGGGCCTGGCCGATCGCCTCGTTGGTGTTCTTGATGATCTCAACCGGGTCGTGCTCGACCCAGCCGGCGCGAGGGAAGATCTGCTCGTGTTCCAGCTGGCCGGACGACACGATCTGCCCGTCATGGTTGAAGACGATCGCCCGCGACGAGGTGGTGCCCTGGTCGATGGCGAGGATGAACTTTTCCTGACTCATTCTGACTCCTGTGTCGAAGTGGTTTGTCTGTGAGCGTGCTCAGTTGTCTGTGATCGTACTCAGACGAATGCCTGGGAGGCCAGACCGGCGACGACGCCGCCGACCAGCGGTCCGGCGATCGGCACCCACGAGTACGCCCAGTCGGAGCCGCCTTTGTTCGGGATCGGCAGCAGTGCGTGGACGATGCGCGGACCGAGGTCACGCGCCGGGTTGATGGCGTAGCCGGTGGGTCCGCCCAGCGAAGCGCCGATGACGACGACGAGGAGGCCGACGGCCAAGGGTCCAAGCTCGTGTGGGGTCTTGCCGAAGAGGAGGATGACGAACACGAGGACGAATGTCGCGATCACCTCGGTGACGAAGTTCCAGCCGTAGGAGCGGAGCTCCGGACCGGTGGAGAAGGTGCCGAGGATGTTGCCAGCGTCCTTCTCCTCGTCGTAGTGCTTCTTGTACACGGCCCACGCGAGGACCGCGCCGAGCATCGCTCCGATCATCTCGGCCGCGAGATAGGCGATGGTGTTGCCGAAAGTCACGGCGATGCCGGGTGCATATTCGTCGGCTCCGCTGGCGAGGATGCCGAAGGTCACGGCGGGGTTGAGGTGTGCGCCGGTCTTATAAGCGACGAAGACACCGGCGAAGACCGCGAGGCCCCAGCCGAAGGAGATCAGCAGCCAGCCTCCGCCGTTGCCTTTGGTCTTGCCGAGGACGACATTGGCGACGACGCCGACGCCGAGCAGCATGAGCATCGCCGTACCGGCGATCTCGAAGAGGAAGATGGTGCCCATATCTCACAAACTCCTATTGTTTGTCTTTCCGGAGGGTGTCCCGGTCGATGGTCGACCCGGAGGGTGCTCCGGGGTCGGTCGATATTCGATTGTCGGTATTCGGTTGTGGTCCCGCACTTCTCTGTGAACGGTTCAGTGGAGGGTCGCACCGACCAGGGCCGCCGCCGAGGCGTCATCGTCGGTGGATTCGGCCGCGACCTGGGCGTCGACGTGGGCGTTGAACGCCTCGACCTCGGCCGTCTGCCGGTCGTCGTCCCACCCGAGGACGGGTGCGACGATGGCCGCGACCGCCTCGGCGGCGTTCTTCCCCCGGTCGCGAGTCTCGTAGTTCAGCCGCATCCGCCGCTCCAGGATGTCGCCGAGGTGGACGGCCCCCTCCGCGGCGGCCGCGTAGTGGGCTTCGACGCGCAGGTAGCGTTCGGCGCCTTCCAGCGGCTGACCGAGTTCGGGATCCTCATCGACGAGGTCGAGCAGATCCTCGATGAGGGTGCCATAGCGGCGGATGAGTCGTTTGACGCGGTCCTCGTCCCATCCGTACTTCTCCGCGATTCCGGATTGGCCGCGCCTCAGTGCACCGACGCCCTGGGCACCGAGCAGCGGCACGGATTCGGTGAGTGACCTGCGGTCCTTCGCATCGTCGCCGAGGACGAAATCGACGGCGTCTTCGGCCATCACTCGGTAGGTGGTGAACTTGCCGCCGGCGATCGCGGCGAGGGCCGGCTCGACCTCCATCACGGTGTGTTCGCGGGAGACCTTCGTCGAGGCCTGTCCTTCCTTGACGACCGGCTGGAGCAGCGGACGCAGTCCCGAGTAGACGCCGATGACATCCTCGCGGGTGAGTTTGTCGGCGAGGATGGCGTTGGCATGTTCGAGCAGGTAGTCGATGTCCTGCGAGGTCGCCACCGGTGCGTCGACGTCTTCGTTCCACGGGGTGTCGGTGGTGCCGATGACCCAGTAGCCTTCCCACGGGATGACGAAGAGGACGGACTTCTCCGTCTTCGAGATGATTCCGGTGTTCGGGTCGGCCTTGATCTTGTCTTCGGCCACGGTGATGTGCACGCCCTTCGAGGCGAGCACCTTGAGCCCGGCATCGGCCTTCGCCAGATCCTGCTGCTCTTCGGTCCAGACTCCCCCGGCGAGGATGGTGCGGCGAGCGTGGATGTCGAACTCCTCACCGGTGATCTCGTCCCGGGCGTGGACGCCGGTGACCTGATCGCCGTCGTGGAGGTAGCCGATGACGGAGACGTGGTTGGCGGCAGCGGCTCCGTAGCTCACGGCCGAGCGGACCAGGTTCATGACGAAGCGGGCGTCGTCGACCTTCGCGTCATAGTATTCGAGGGCTCCGACGGCGGCGTCGTCGGCCAAGCCCGGGAAGTGGGCGCTCAGTGCCTTCTTCCCCAGGTGGCGGTGCATCGGCACAGCCCGTTTGCGGCCCGGCCGGGTGGCCATCGTGTCGTAGAGGAGCACGCCGGAGCCGATGAAGGCCCGGTCGATGAGGCGGTGCTCGAAGGGGAATACGAAGGCGACGGGTTCGACGAGGTGCGGCGCGGTGTGCTGGAGCAGCAGGTCGCGTTCCTTGAGCGCCTCCGCGACGAGCTTGAAGTCGAGCATCTCGAGGTACCGCAGTCCGCCGTGCATGAGCTTCGAGGACCGGGACGAGGTACCCGAGGCCCAGTCCTTGGCATCGACGACGCCGACCTTGAGTCCGCGGGTGGCTGCGTCGAAGGCCGATCCTGCTCCGGTCACTCCCCCGCCGACGACGAAGACGTCGAGCGGGTCGGCCGCGCTCGTCTTCTTCAGAGTCTCCAGCGCCTGGTCGCGGAAGTTCGGGGACAGCTCACCATTTCGCATCAGCAGATTCGTGCTTTCCGTCAGAAGATTCGGGCTTTCACCGATGTCGGCACGGGCAGATCAGTGCGGGTGCCGCCTCGGCGACTAATCAAAAACTAGCAGGCGAACCTGAATTCCGGTAGCAATCCGACAGATGCGAAGGCGGCTCAACCGTGTCCGGAAACGTCGGCGTGCGACCCGCCGAAGGCTCAGTCGAGGGCGGCGACGGGCTCGACGCGCATCGCCGATGACTGTTCGGCCGAGTCGAGGAGGTCGAGTTTGCGCATGATGATGCCTTCACGCAGCGCCCATGGGGAGATGTTCATGACGCCGATGTCGAAGATCGTGAAGGCCGCCTCGGCGACGATCGCTCCGGCCAGCACCTGTCCGGCTCGGGCTTCGGAGACGCCGGGCAGGGTGGCACGTTCCTCGGGGGTGCGGGAGGCGAGGGTGTCGATGATGCCTTCGAGGTCGCGGCGGAAGAGCTTCCGCGGAGCATAGATTCCGTCTCCGCTCGGGGCTGCGCCGGCGATGCGGGCCAGCGAGCGGAAGGTCTTCGACGACCCGACGACCTGGTCGGGCACTCCGACCCTGTTGATGTCGCCGGCGATGCGTCCGATCTGCGCCCGGGCATGTTTGCGCAGGCGGTGGATGTCCTCTTCAGTGGGCATCGGGTCCGGGAGGAACTCGGAATAGGTGCGTCCGGCGCCGAGCGGAACCGACACGGCCGCCTGCGGGTATTCGTCCTGACCCGCCGCGATCTCGAGCGAGCCGCCGCCGATGTCGAGCAGCAGGATCTTCCCGGCCGACCACCCGAACCAGCGGCGGGCGGCAAGGAAGGTCACGCGGGCCTCGTCCCGACCCGACATCACGTTGAGGGTGACCCCGAGCTGAGCGTTGATCGATTCGATGAGTCCGATCCCGTTCGGAGCTTCCCTGACCGCCGAGGTGGCGAAGGCGAGGATCTGCTCCGCGCCTTGGTCTTCGGCGATCTCGACGGCATCGGCGATGAAGGAGCGCAGCCGTTCCTGCCCTTCGGAGTCGATCGTTCCGTCGTCGCTGAGGAATTCGGCGAGTCTGAGCACCTCCTTGTGCGAGGTGGCAGGCAGGGGCGGTGCTCCGACGTGGGCGTCGACGACCAGGAGGTGGACGCTGTTGGAGCCGATATCGAGGACTGCTAGGCGCATTCGCTCAGTTTATCCTCTCCGCGGGACTCCGTGAGAACGAACCTGGGGACCGTTCTGCCATGCGGATTTGGCGAAGCCGAATTCCGGCGGCTCCTTGGCGAAGAAGGCTTCCTGACCGCGGATGATCTCGTCCCGGTAGGCATCATCGAGCCACCGAGGCGGCTCCGTGTCCTCCGTCAGTTCACCGTCGAGGATCGCCTTGGCACCGACCTGGCTGAGCCGGGACAGTCCCACGATCCGCTCCCCCAGGGCCTGTGCCGTCTCGAACGGGGTGTCGGAAACTTCGTGGAAGAACCCGAGTTCGGCCATCTTCTCGAACTTCACGATCGAGGCCGTGATGAGCAGGTACCGCGCCCAGGCGTCGCCGAGGATCTCAGCCAGCCGCTTCGTGGGTCCGGCCGGGTACACGAGTCCGAGTTTGGCTGCGGTGACGCCGAAGATCGATCCGGGGGCGGCGATGCGGATGTCGCAGGCCGCGGCGATCTCCGTCCCTCCGCCCACGCAGTTGCCTGTGATCGCAGCGATCGTCGGGGTCCGCGAGTTCGCCAGAGCCGCCTCGGCGGTGGAATTGAGTTCCCAGAAATCCGCGAGTGCGACGTTGAGGTCGGCGATGTCCGAACCGGCGGAGAAGTGCCCGCCGGCCCCGGTGATCACCAGCGCGCCGATCGAATCGTCGGCATCGACGTTCGCGATGATCTGCGGCAGCGCCCGCCACATGGGCCGGGAGATCGCATTGCGTTTTTCGGTCCGATCAATGACGAGGGTTCCGACCCCACCGGAGACGGTGAAGTCGAAACCCTCGAGATCGACCGGACGGTAGGAGCCGTCTGGTCTCATATGTGTGTTCTGCCTTTCGAGAGGTCAGCCCCGGTTGTCGGGAACCTCGCGCTGGTCCTCACCGTCGTAGGCGCTCAGGGGACGGATGAGGGCGTTGTTCGCCTGCTGCTCGAAGATATGAGCGGTCCAGCCGGTGATGCGTGCCATCACGAAGATCGGGGTGAACTGCTCGGTGTCGAAGCCCATGAGGTGGTAGGCCGGGCCCGAGGGGTAGTCGAGGTTCGGGTAGATGCCCTTGCGCCCGACGAAGTCCTCTTCGAAGGTGTTGTACAGATCGAGCAGATCGTTCGCACCCTTGACGGCGACCATGTCTTCGAAAGCCTTGCGCATGGTGGGAACGCGCGAGTCGCCGTTCTTGTACACGCGGTGGCCGAAGCCCATGATCTTCGCCTTCTTGGCCAGTGCCTCGTCGATCCAGGCCGAAGCCTTATCGGCGGTGCCGACCTCTTCGAGCATCGCCATGACGGCTTCGTTCGCTCCGCCGTGCAAAGGGCCCTTGAGTGCGCCGACGGCACCGGCGACTGCCGAGTACAGGTCCGATGTGGTCGAGGTGATGACGCGACCGGTGAAGGTCGAGGCGTTGAACGAGTGCTCGGCGTAGAGGATCATCGACACGTCGAAGCAGCGCACGACCTCCTCGGCGGGAACTTCGTCGAAGACCATCTTGAAGAAGTTTGCGGCGTAGCCGAGGTCCTTCGTCGGGGCGACGGGGTCGAGGCCGTGACGGCGACGGTGGTCGATGGCCACGATCGTCGGCAGCTGGGCGTAGAGACGCTCGGCCTTCGCGAGGTTCGCCTCGGCACCCTCGGTGTCGGCCTCGGGGTCGACGGCGCCCAGGTAGGCCACAGCCGTCTGCACGACGTGCATCGGGTGGCAGTCCTTGGGCAGGCCGAGGATGAGGTCGACGAGCTTGCCATCGATCTCACGCTGGGAGCGTTCGCGTTCCTGGAATTCCGCCAGCTGCTCCTCGGTGGGCAGTTCGCCGTTCCAGATGAGGTAGGCGACGTCCTCGAAGCTGCGCTTGGCGGCGAGCTCCTGCACGGGGTAGCCGCGGTAAGTCAGCGAGTTGGTCTCCTGGACCACTTTGGACACTGCGGTGGTGTCGACCACGACACCGGCGAGGCCCTTCTTGATTTCTTCGGTCACTGGTGACCCTCCTGTGAGAAGTTGAAGACTGCGGCATCGAACTCGTTGTACGCCGCGTAGTCGATCGTGTCATACAGGTCCGCGCGGGTCTGCATGCCCTCGAGCAGGTCCACCTGAGTGCCCTTGTCCCGAATGGTCTGCAGGCCCGATTTGATCGCACCCATGGCGATGCGCAGAGTCGTGACCGGGTAGATCACAAGTTTGACTCCGACATTCGCCAACTGTTCGGTGGTGAACAGTTCGCTCTTTCCGAATTCCGTCATGTTCGCCAGGATCGGCACATCGACGCTGGAGGCGAATCTCTCGAACTCTCCGAGATCTCGCATCGCCTCTGGGAAGATCATGTCCGCTCCCGCATCGGCGTAGGCCTTCGCCCGGTCGATGGCGGCGTCGAGGCCTTCCCCGGCGCGGGAGTCGGTGCGGGCGCAGATGACGAAGTTCTCGTCTCGGCGCCCCTTGACGGCGGCCTTGATGCGCTTGGACATCTCGGCCGCGGTCACGACCTCCTTGCCGTCGAGGTGGCCGCAGCGCTTCGGGTTGACCTGGTCCTCCAGGTGCATGCCCGAGATTCCGGCGTCCTCGAACTCCTGGACGGTGCGGGCCACGTTCATGGCTTCGCCCCATCCGGTGTCGGCGTCGATGAAGGTCGGCAGGTTCGTCACTCGGGCGATATTGCGTCCGTGGTCGGCCACCTCGGTGAGAGTGGTCAGCCCGATATCGGGCAGACCCATGGCCGCGGAGAACGCGCCACCGGAGATGTAGACGCCTTCGAAGCCGGTCTGCTCGATGATCTGAGCGTTGATCGGGTTGATGGCGCCGGGGAACTGAACGATCTCGTCGCCTGCGAGCAGCTCGCGGAACTTGGCGCGGCGCTCGGCGGGGGTTGCCTGTGCGCCGAGCATCAGAAGATGCCCTTCGATCCGCTGTGCTCGAGTCCGTCGACCGTGAAGCTCAGTTCCGCAACGCCCTTGGCGTCGAGGCTCTCGAGGTTCTCGGCGAGATCGAGGAACCGGGTCTGCTCCGAATCGGAGACGATGCCCTCGGCCAGGGTCTTGAACTTCTCGATGTAGTTCGCACGGGCGAAGGGACGAGCACCGAAGGGGTGGGCGTCGGCGACGGCGATCTCGTCGGTCAGCGTCGAGCCGTCCTCGAATTCGATCTCCACGCGTCCGCCGAAGGCCTTCTCGTTCGGGTCGATCGAGTGGTAGCGGCGGGTCCACTCGGGATCCTCGGTGGTCTCGATCTTGTGCCACAGCTCGACGGTGTCGGGTCGGCCGGCGCGTTCGGGAGCGTATGAGTGCTCGTGGTGCCAGCCCTGGTCCTGCATGGCCACGGCGAAGATGTACATGATCGAGTGATCGAGGGTCTCACGGCTGGCCTTCGGATCCATCTTCTGCGGATCGTTCGCACCGGTGCCGATGACGTTGTGGGTGTGGTGCGAGGTGTGGATGACGATGCGCTTGATCTTCGAAAGGTCCTCGATCTGCCCGCCGAGCTTGCGGGCGAGGTCGATGAGCGCCTGAGCCTGGTACTCGGCCGAGTGCTCCTTGGTGTAGGTGTCGAGGATCGCACGCTTCGATTCGCCCTTGCCCGGCAGCGGGATGGTGTAGCGGGCCTCGGGACCGGAGAGGATCCAGGCGATGAAGCCGTCCTCACCTTCGTAGATCGGGTTCGGGGCTCCCTCGCCGCGCATCGCACGGTCGACGGATTCGACGGCCATCTTGCCGGCGAACGCCGGAGCGTGGGCCTTCCAGGACGAGATCTCGCCCTTACGCGACTGACGGGTCGCGGTGGTCACATGCAGGGCCTGCTGGACGGCCTGGAAGGTGATCTCGGTGGGCAGGTGGAGCAGGGCGCCGATGCCGGCTGCGGCCGAGGGGCCCAGGTGGGCGACGTGGTCGATCTTGTGCTCGTGCAGGCACATTCCCTTGACGAGGTCGACCTGGATCTCGTAGCCGGTGGCGATGCCGTTGATGAGGTCCTTGCCGCCGATGCCCTTGTGCTGGGCGACTGCGAGCACTGCCGGGATGTTGTCACCGGGGTGTGAGTACTCGGCGGCCAGGAAGGTGTCGTGGAAATCGAGTTCGCGCACGGCCACACCGTTGGCCCAAGCGGCCCATTCCGGTGAGAAGCGGTCGCTCACCGGCAGGCCGAAGATGTTGGCGCCGGGATTGAACGGGTGAGCCTGAGCCTGCTCGCGAGCGTGGGTGGGAGCGGAGCGGCGCACGGATGCGGCAGCGACGGAAGCGTTGTCGATGACGCGGTTGATAACCATTTCGGTGACTTCGGAATCGACCGGCGTCGGGTCGGATGCGACCTCGGCGATCTTCCATGCGAGCTGATCTTCGCGAGCCAGGTTCTCTGAGCTCTTGTAGGTGCGGACTTCATGATTGATCATGGATACCCCTTCATAGTCCTTGACCGGAAATGGTCACATAGTGCTGACACAACTGTAGGCCACGTCACTCGACAGGTCCCTGCCGGTCGGAAATTTATCTCGACATCAAGATATTTTACCCGAAGCGTGTCCCAGTTCACCAACGGGGTTCCCATGCTCTTCTGCCGCAAGGGATGGTTGTGGGAATATTGGGTCATGACTCGGACTGCCCTGGACTTCGACGAGAACTGGTTCGACGACGCGGAATACGCGCGCCTGCGCAGACGCATGCCGATCCCCTATGTCAACGCCATCCCGGTGCGGGTGGGCGAGACCGGCAATGTCGAACGCATCGGCCTGCTGCTGCGCAGCCTCGAGGACGGCACCCTCGGACGCGAGGTCGTAGGCGGGCGGATCCGCTTCCACGAGACGATCCGAACCGCATTGGTGCGTCATGCCGAGAACGACCTCGGCCCGATGGCGCTGCCGGTCATTCCGCCTGCGATCAGCCCGTTCCACATCGCCGAGTACTTCCCCACCGAGGGTTCGGCCCTCCTCCACGATCCGCGCCAGCATGCGATCGCCATGTGCTTCATCATGGAGGTCCGCGGCGAATGCACCCCGCGGGCCGATGCCCTCAGCCTCGATTGGCTGACCCCCGAGGAGACCATGCGTCCCGATATCGTCGGCGAGCTCTGCTACGGCCAGGACCATATCCTGCGCATCGCACTGGCCCATCTGGGCTTCCGCGTCTGAGCCGGATGCACGCCCAGGTGAGACGGACCTTCTCGCCCCACGTTTTTTCTACAAGTTGTAGAACCTTCTTGGTAGACTGAAAGCGACGCGGACGATACCGCCAGTCGGGGCCGTCGTCGGCGTCTGGGTTGGACAGGCCCCGATCGAGAGGTGCGAGATGTCTGCTCAAACCAGTTCGTCCGAATCCGGCCTCAACCTCGAACTCGGCGTCCTCGTCGGCTTCGACGGCTCGGAACTCGCCGCCCAAGCCGTCCGCTACGGCGCAGTCGAGGCCGAACGCCGCAGAACCGTTCTCACCGTCGTCACCGCGTATGAGCTGCCGACGATGATCTATCCGAATATGGCCTCCATCCCCAGTGAACCCGAGGATGACAAGGCGAAGAAGGAAGCAGAGAAGACCCTCGCCGAGGCGGTCGAACTTCTGCGCGATTACTCCGGTGAGAAGTCCTTCCGCACGGCACCCGGCAATTCCGCCGGTGCGCTCGTCACGCTCAGCGCCGATGCCGAGGTCGCCATCGTCGGCGCCCGCGGCCGCGGCGGTTTCATGGGTCGAGTCCTCGGATCCGTGTCCACGGCGCTGCCTGCCCACGCTCACTGCCCGACGATCGTCGTTTCCGAACGGTCGGCCTCGGCAACGGCCGGCAACGGCCCAGTCGTCGTCGCGGTCGACGGTTCCGACACCGGTCGGGTCGCCATGTTCACGGCAGCCGCCGAGGCCGCCTTACGCGGCACGGAACTCGAACTCGTCGTGGTGCTGCCGGCCGGTGAGGAATGGCTCTACTGGTACCCCGACCTCGAACTCAGCTCCGAGGTCACCGCGCGTCGACAGAGGCAGCTGACCGAATCACTCGAGAAGGAAGCCGCGACGCTGTCGGAGCAGTTCCCGGATCTGACGGTGACCACCTCGGTGCCGGTCGGCGATCCGACTGAGACTCTTGTCGAGATCAGCTCCCGCGCACAGCTGACGGTGATGGGCACCCGTGGGCGCGGACGGATCCGCAGCGCACTGCTGGGATCCGTCTCGCGCGGAGTCCTCAACCACGCCGAGGGTCCGGTCATGGTGGTTCCGAGCTGATCGACAGCGCCGGGTTGATCAGCACGGCTGTGCCGATCAGCTGAGCCCGGCACCTCGGCGGCGACGGCTCACCACGAGAAGTGTCGCACCGAGTGCCAGCGCTCCCGCGCCGACGGCCAAGGGCAGTGCGAGCCCACCGCCGGTGCGGGGCAGGTCTCCATCCCCACTCGCCGAGGCGGTCCCGGATGAATCCGAATCATCGCCCGTTCCTGCGGCGTTCGCCTCGGTCGCATCTGCCTCGGCTGCATCTGCCTCGGAGCCGGAGTCGGCAGTGCCGGCATCTGCTGTCCCCGAGTCTGTTCCGTTCTCGTCGTCGGTACCGTCAGACCCGACACCACCCGAGGCAGCACCGTCGGAGGCGGCGCTGTCGGAGGCGGTGCCACCCGTACCAGCGTCGTCGCTGGTTCCGGCATCCTCGGCACCTGCGTCCGCGTCGTCGCTCGTTCCTGCACTGTCGGCGTCATCATTCGCACCTGCATCATCAGCACCTGCCGCGGAGTCGGCACCCGCGCTGGCGCCGGAACCGGCGTCTGCACCGGCATCGGCCTCCGCGTCGTCATCCGGGGCTGGTTCTTCCGCCTCGGCGCGCCTGAGTTCGACATCGTCGATCTGCTCGGCTGCGGCCTGCGCCTCCGCGCGCTCACCATCGGCCGATGCCCCGCCTGCTGGCACCTCATAGGTCGTCGCCCGCAGCGCCTCGTCGCTGACCCGGACCCGCGTGAAGGCGGGCACGTCGTTGTGGACGCTCTTGCCTTCCCAGTCGAGGCCGGGAACGTAGTCATAGAACTTCGACCCTGATGACGAGGTCAGCGTGAGGTAGAGCGTCTGCCCGTCTTCTTTCTCTTCCTCGGCTCCCGCTTCGGAGCCCTCAACAGGCTTGCCTTCGCCGTCCATGAGGAAGGTGCGGTTATAGATGTGGTCGTGGCCGGAGACGACGAGGTCGATGTCATTGCGGGCCGCGACCGGAGGGATCGCTTTCCGCAGCCGCTTCACATCGAGGTCATCCCAGTGCGTGGCCGTCGAATAGATCGAGTGGTGGAACCCGAGCACAGTCCACCGTGCCTGGTCACCATGCTCGGCGACGACTTCCTCGATGAACTCGGCGTGGGCGTCCATATCCGAACTGTTCGAGTTGATGTTGAGGAACAGGACTCCGTCCTCGATGAACCAGTAGTCGCCGCCGGAGGTGATGACGCCGCCACCGCCGTGGTCCTGGCTGACATTGGGTCGGTTGAAATGCTGCTCGTAGGCTTTCGATGACACATCGTGGTTGCCGATCGTCGTCGCCTGCGGGATCGTCCGGGTCGCTTCCGGTGCCAGGTACTGAGCGTACTGCTCTTGGTTGCCGGCGGAGTTGACCTGGTCTCCCAGCGAGTAGAAGAAGCTCGGGTCGTCGGCGGTGGCCGCTGCCGAGGACAGGGTCCGGTCCCAACCGGCCGCGTCGTCGGGATCTCCGCCTCCGGCGCCGACCTGAGGGTCGCCGAAGACGAGGAATTCGTCAACGCCTCCGGACGATCCTGTGGTGAACTGCTGCACCTCGGTGAACCCGTCCTTGTCGCTGCCGACCTGGTAGGCGTATTCGGTGTCGGGTTCCAGGTTAGTCATGCTCGCATGGTTGAAGTGACGCTTGAGGTCGGTGGCAAGGCCCGAGTCCGTGGTCTCAGCCTTGTCAGCATCGGCGGGGAGCTTTCCGCCGTCGACCTCACTAGCCGGTGCCCACCGGACCTCTCCCCCACCGGCACTCTCGCTCATCCACGAGAGGTTGCGCGCCGTGGAGTCGGCCCCGACCTGCAACACGGTATCGGTGATCGCCTCGCTCCCCGCGTCCGCCTCGGCGGGCGAATCCGTCCGGTCAGGGCTCGGAGTCTGAGCAGAGTCGGCCTTCGCGCCCTGGGTCGCGGTCGCCCCTCCGGAACCGAGAGATGGCTCGGCACGCACGGGCACCGGGGCCGCCACCAGAGCGGCGAGCAGGGTGGCGGCGGACAGGGCACTGAGCGGTCTCTTAAGTCGATGCGTATTCACCCGCCCATTCCTACTGACCAGTAGTGTCCGGTTGTTCGAGGCCCATCGACGGGAATGGGAACGGGAAGTGAATCCTCGATGACCACCCCCGGCCTCCGCGTCGCCACGGATCCCGGTCGCTGCCCCGCTCCCCTGTTGTACAGTGGTGGCTACGACAGGGGAGCGCCGTCAGGGGCGCTGAGAGTGCAGAAGAAGCTGCAGACCCTCGAACCTGATGCGGTTAGCACCGTCGAAGGAAGTCGAGACTCTTCACCCCTCCTTGAAATGAGGAGGCACAATGCCGAAAACCACCACGCCGAACACCACCCCCACCCCTTCACGTGCCTTCACCGCGGCGCCGAAATCCAAACAGTGGCGGGTGGTCGACTATGTCACCACCGCCGTTCTCGGCATCGCCGTGGGACTCGTGTTCTGGGTGTTGGCGCTGAGTTGGAAGGTCCTCGAACTCGCCTTCCAGGCATTCCCGCCGTCGATCGGCCTCATCGCCGGGCTCTGGGTGCTGGCCGGTCCGCTCGCCGGTGCGATCATCCGCAAACCCGGTGCCGCGCTCCTGTGCGAACTCATCGCGGCCATCGTCGAAGCCGTCCTCGGCTCCCACTTCGGAGCAACCGTTCTGCTCTCGGGTCTGCTGCAGGGCCTCGGTGCCGAACTCGTCTTCGCCGCCTTCGGCTACAAGCGCTTCACCCTGTGGGTCACCGCCGCATCGGGCATGCTGGCGGCTGCGTTCATGGCAGTGAGCGAGAACATCATGTACAACGCCGAATGGCAGTTCGGCTTCCAGGCGATCTACGCAGTCTGCGCGATCGTCTCCGGCCTCGTCATCTCCGGGATCGGCGCCTGGTTCGCCTACCGGGCGATCGCGGCTACCGGAGCGCTCAGCTCCTTCGCCTCAGGCCGACTGCGCTGATGGCGCTGCCGATCACGGCCGCCGGCTTCTCATGGACACACACCGACCGTGACCAGCCGGCAGTCGGACCGCTCGATCTGCAGATCACGGCCGGAGAGAAAGTGCTGCTGCTCGGCGCCTCCGGGGCCGGCAAATCGACGTTCCTCCACGCCGTCGCCGGTGTCCTGCCCGAGGAATCGGGTGAGGCCACCGGTGAACTCCTCGTCGGCGGTGAGAAACCGGATCCCCGCCGAGGCAGCACCGGGCTGGTCCTCCAAGATCCCGATTCTCAGGTGATCTTCTCCCGCATCGGTGATGATGTGGCGTTCGGGATGGAGAACCTCGGACTCCCGTCCGAGACAATCGACGCTCAGGTCCCCGAGTCCCTGCAGGCGCTGGGACTCGATCTGCCGCCGGAGCATCCGAGTGCCGCTCTGTCCGGTGGGCAGAAGCAGCGGCTGGCTCTGGCCGGGATCCATGCGATGGCCCCGGAGGTCATCGTCCTCGACGAACCGACGGCCAATATCGATCCCGCCTCAGCGACCGAGGTCCGCGATGCCGTGCTCACCGTGCAGGCCGAGACACAGGCGACCATGCTCGTCGTCGAACACCGGGTCGAGCTGTGGATCGATCACGTCGACCGGGTCATCGTGCTCGGCCGCGACGGCATTGCTGCCCAAGGTCCGCCCGCGCAGATCTTCTCCGATCCGGACCTGACCGACACACTCGTCGACTGCGGAATCTGGATGCCGCGGCACTCCCCCGACCCGCGCCGAGGCGGAACCGCGGGAATCGATCGGACGTCGGGCCGCATCGGCGAGGTTCTGCTGCGCACCCATCGGCTCAGCGTTGCTCGACCGCGCATGGCCACCCCCGCCGCGACCGACCTTGACCTGAGCCTGCGTGCCGGTCAGGCACTCGGAATCGTCGGTGCGAACGGGGCAGGCAAATCGACCACGGCCCTGACCCTGGCGGGCCTTCTGCCCGAATTCTCCGGACAGGTCCTCGCCGAGGCGCCCCTGCGGGACGGAGCCAAACGGGCCCGGCCATTCGCCTGGCCGTCGAAGCAGCTGGCGGCGCACATCGGCATGGTCTTCCAGGAACCGGCACACCAGTTCCTCACCTCGAGCGTGGCGACCGAACTCGAGCTGGGCCCCCGACTGGCCGGATGGTCTGCCGCCGAGTCGCAGGCACGGGTGGATGAGCTTCTTGAGGGACTCGGTCTCACCGGGTTGGCGCAGGCTCATCCGCAGAGTCTCTCAGGTGGGGAGAAGCGACGCCTGTCGGTGGCAACGATGCTGGCGCCCCGGCCACGGGTGCTCATCGTCGATGAGCCGACCTTCGGTCAGGATGCGCTGACGTGGGCGGGGTTGGTGGAGATGTTCCTCGATGCCTTGGTACACGGTTCCGCGGTGGTCGCGGTCAGCCACGATCAGGCGTTCCTCGAGGCCATAGGTGCCGATGTCCTCGAGCTCGGTGGCTGCCTGAGTGCAGATCGCGATGTCGTCGACGAGTCGGAATCGCGTGTCAGGGCGGGTGATCGCGGTGAGTGAGAGTCTCGATGTGCGTTCTCGCCCCTCCCCCGAGGTCGCCGTACAGGATCCGGGACAGCTCATCCCCGTGGTGCGTTCCACCGCTTTGGCTCGGTGCAATCCGCTGACGAAGATCGCAGTGGCCCTCATCCTCATGGTCGGGGCGCTGCTGAGCATTGATCTCATCTCTGCCGGGGTGGTGCTGCTCGCGGCAGTGCTGGCGCTGCCGGCGACGGGACTCGATCTGGTGGCCGCGGCCAAGCGGCTGTGGTTCCTCCCCGCCGGCGCTCTGCTCGCCGCTTGGGGCACGGCGCTGTTGGCGGAGAAGACCGGGGATGTGGGCGTCGACTTCGGTCCGATTCTGTTCACCACGGGTTCGTTGACGGCCGCCGCGGCGATCTTCGTCCGTGCCCTGGCTTTGGCGATCCCGCTCATTGTGCTCGCGTCGACGATCGATCCGCGTGATCTCGCCGATGCGCTCATTCAGCACCTGCGGCTGCCGGAGCTCGTCGTGGTCTCGGTTCTCGCGGCCTCGCGTCTGCTCGGACTGTTGGTCAGTGAGTGGCAGGTACTGGCGATGGCCAGGCGGGCCAGAGGCGTCGCGGGCGGTTCGCTTCTGCGGCGCACGGGCAGCCTCTTCAGCGGAGTGTTCGTCCTGCTCGTGGTCTCGATTCGCCGGGCAACGAACCTGGCGATGGCGATGGAGGGACGGGCATTCGGTCGTCCGGGCCACACGTGGCGCAGGCGGTCGAGTTTCGCGGTCCGAGATGTCGTGGCGGTGCTTCTCAGTCTGGCTGTCTGCGCGGTCGCGATCGGTGCGGCTCACATGCTCGGAGTCTGGAACCCGATCATCGGCTGAGGCGGATCGGGTGTCTCGGAGCTGCCGTGCTCACAAGAGGTCGGAGCTGTTCCACCGGCGGTCGATCAAAACTGCCGGACGGTCAGAGCTCAGAGCTGTTTGAGGAAGTCCTTGCCGAAGGCCCGCCATTCCTCCAGGGCTTCGGGGCTGGGAAGCTTTGACGTGGTGAGGACGAAGAGGGTTTTGTCTTCGCTCTTCGTCTCGGCTGCGGCTTCGACCTTGGTGCCGCCCTCGAGGTTGGCTCGCCAGAAGGAGCGCTTCGCCGTCTCCGAGGTGCGGGGATCACCGTCGAGGGCAACCTCGTTGAGGGTGTCGCCGACGAGGGACGCGAATTTTTCGATGAGTGCGGAACGATCGCCGGGAATGGTGCGGGAGACGGCGACGTCGAAAGTGCCGTCGGCGCGCTGGCCGGGGACTCGGCGTCCGATCTCCTGCTCGTAAGCGACGACGGCGCCCTGGACCCACCAGCCGTGGTTGTCGACTCTGCCGTAGAACTGGGGATAGAGAGCGTCGGCGAGCTCTTTGTGACTCGCCGACGCTCCCCCGGCCGCCTCCAAGCGAGCACGGGTGGCGGCCCATGGTTCGCCGAGGGCCTTTTCGATCGATGCGATGTTCTGCGCTTTGGTCGCCATGGGTCCGAGTGTAGACAGTTCTCCGACCTGCCAACACACCTATTTCGCTGTCAGCCCCCCGTCGATGGTGATTTCCGTGCCCGTGATGAATCGGGAATCGTCGGAGAGGAGGAATGCCACGGTTCCCGAGATCTCGTCGACCTCCGCGCGGCGACCGAACGGGGTGTCATCGGAGACGCCGCCTTCAGGCTCGTCTTCATTCATCTTCGTGGACACCCCGCCGGGACAAATGGCGTTGACCCTGATCCGCCGTTCGGCCAGCTCGAGCGCGGCGACCTTGGTCAACCCGATGATGCCCGCCTTCGTCGAGCAGTACGCCGCGTAGCCCCTGGCGCCGATCGGGCCGAACACAGAAGCAACATTGACCACTGACGACCCGACCTCCAGCAGCGGGGACGCCGCCTTCAGTCCGAGGAAGCTGCCGGTGAGGTTGACGGAGACGATTCTGTTCCACACCTCCAGTGACTCCTCGACGATGTCGGCGACGTGGATGATTCCGGCGTTGTTGACTAGTCCGTGCAGACTGCCATGCTCATCGCGCACGAATTCCATCACCGAATCCCAGCTGTCCGGATCGGAGACATCGAGGTGACGATAATCGACACTGTGCCCGAGGTCGGAAAGCTCCTTCGCCGAGGCTGTGCCGTCCTCGTCGAGGACATCGCCGATGACGACAGCCCACCCGGCTGCCGCCAGCCGTTTGGCGTGCGAGAGCCCCTGCCCTCTTGCTCCTCCGGTGATCAGTGCGGTCCTCATGCTCGCGCTCCTGTCGCCGTCGTCGACTTCTCGGCGAAGAGGAGGGCATCGACTGCCGTCTCGACTTCGGAGAGTTCCTTCAGCCATGGTGCACGAACGATATCGATGCCGTGCTCCGGTGGGAATCGCTCCGAGAGGAACCCTGCGACGGAGACCGTCCCTGATTCCTGAATTTGCAACATCTTCGCCACGAGCGCTGCCTGCATTCCGTAGATGGGAATCTGCGGCCCTCGCGGTGCAGTCAGTCCGATGTAGTACAGGTTGTCGAGACCGGCGGGGATGATTCCGGCCGCGTGTTTGACGGGCATCGTCCCGTTCTTCGCAACGAGCCGATCGTCGAGGAACGGAAGGCTCGGATTGAACCCTGTCGCGTAGAGAATCGTGTCATAGTCCCTTTGTGTGCCGTCGTCGAAGGTCACTGTCCGTCCGTCGAACCGTTCGATTGCGGGGCGGACGCTGATCCGCCCGTGATGGATCCAGTAGAGAAGAAGGTCGTTGACCACCGCGTAGCCTTCAGCCAGGGTACGTTCGGCTGGCGCCGGCAGTCCGGGATATTCCGTGTTGTCGCCGAGTGAGACCTTTGCGAGCAGGCGTGCGATGAAGTCCTGTTCCTCGGCGGAGAACTGGTTCATCCACTCAAGCATCTGTCGGGGCCTGCCGAAGTAGGTCTTGGGCTGGAAGAAGACGCCTTTGCGGACCACGATGTCGACCTCGAAGCGATGCTGTGCCGCATCCACTGCAAGATCGCAACCGGAGTTGCCTGTTCCGACGACGAGCACCCGGTCACCGTCGATGTCGCCGGTGTTCGCATACTCGGAGGAATGAATCTGCTTGCCGGTGAATGTCCCGGGCACGTTCGGGATCTTCGCATCACGCAGGTGCCCGTTGGCGACCAGCACCGCGTCGTAGTCGCGTTCGGAAACTGTGCCGTCGCTGCTCCGCGTGCGTACGGTCCATCCTCTTGTGCCGGCCGAGTCCGCTCCGCCAATCGGTTCGACCGCTTCGACTGCGGTGGAGAAGCGGATGTGATCGGTCAGTGCGAACTCTTCAGCGAAGGAGACGATGTAGTCCCTGACCTGGTCTCGGCGCGGAAAATGCGGATAGTCCGCCGGCATCGGGAAGTCTTCGAAGAACGTCTGATCCCGGGCGGTGATGAGGTGGAGCGCATCATAGTCGGTGTTCCAGTGTCCGGCGACGCGGTCGTCCTTCTCGAAGCAGTCCGCGTCGATCCCGGCCTTGCGCAGCTGGGCGAGCGCGGAGAGTCCGGCGGCTCCGGCACCGATGACGGCGTACTTCGGTGTGGTCATAGCGGTGGTTCCTTCCCGACGGGATTGGGGTGGGCAGATATGCGGGGTATCGCAGGGAGGCATCAGCGGATCACGTCCCCGCCGGAGATGACGACGGTCTCCCCTGTCATGAATCCGGCATCGGCCGACGCGAGGATAGCGACCCAGCGTGCTATCTCCTCTGGCTGGGCAACTCGCCCCAGAGGCACGGAGACGGCGGCAGCTTCCATCCGTCCGGTGGCCTTGTTGCCTGGAGTGTCGACCCAGCCGGGGGCGATGGCATTGACGCGGATCCCTCGGTGGGCGAGCTCGAGGGCGAGGCTCTTTGTCACCATGACGACTGCGGCCTTCGACGCCCCGTAGACGAGCTGGCCGGGAGAGACGGTGAACGCATCGACGGAGGCGAAATTGACGATCGCTGAGCCTTGCGACATCCACGGCAGGGATTCGGCGGAGACGTTGAGAGTGCCGAGTACGTTGACATCGAAGATCGCTCGCACGGTGTCGGAGGTGTAGGTTTCGATCGTCGTCGGCGGGAAGATGCCGGCGATGTTCGCGACGAGGTCGATCGACTGTTCGTCTCCCGGTTCCCCGAGGTAGTCGCCGAGGACCCGGCCAAGACTGTCTCTGTCGGTGATGTCGCAGGTGAGGAAGGTGGTGTTGTCCACCTCTTCCACCGCCTCGGCGATGTCGATGCCCACCACCGTCCAGCCGTCGGCGGCCAAGGTGCGCACGGTGGCCAGCCCCATTCCGCTGGCAGCACCGGTGACGACTGCTGTGCTCATTCCGGATTTCTCCTCTCCTGTGCGGGTGTCGAAGGAACGTCGTCGAAGCTGTCATCGCCGTCGTTCGCGGCTTCGCGTTCGATGCTCTCCTGTTCGAGTGCTTTCAGCTCCGGGGTTGCGAATCCGGTCTTATCGGCCCCGAGGTAGGCGATGTAGCCGATGATGATGGCGATGAGCGAGTCCCACGGAAAAATGACTGCAGGAGTCGGCAATGGGCCGTACTCGCTGAAGGCGGAGAGGATGAGTTCGGCGAGGAGAAGGAACACCAGCCAGTAGCCTGCACGCAGGTGGCGCACTCCCTCTCGCTTGGTCATCAGCCGCAGCACGAAGAGGAAGGCGACGGTGAGCACGGTGATGCCGATGAGGAACTCATAGACCTTCCCGGGGTCATCGACCGCCATGTCCGACGGGGCGAGGATGAACCCTCCGCGGACACACACGATCACCCAGGCGATGATGAAGACGATGGAGAGGACGATCGAGGGGGCCCGCTTCGTCCACCCGTTCTTGACGCTGAAGAAGATCGCGTAGCAGACCATTGAACCGAGCAGGATGGCGTCGAGGTTGGCCAGGGTGATGAACCCGCACCAGAAGATGATGATCGTCGAGGCGATGAAGCCGATCGGGGCGAGCACCTTCGACCACGGCAGACGATAGGGCCGGTGCAGCTGCGGAGCGTGGTGTCGCATGACTCGGATCGCCGCCGGTGCGGTGAGTGTGGAGAGGACGAGGGCGGAGGAGATGAATCCGACGAGGCGGTACCAGCTCGGGGCCGGGAGGAAGAAGGCCAGCCCGATGGCGAAGTTGACGATGATCGCCCAGGCCGGGACGCCGTGCCGGTTTATCCGGGTGAGGATGGACGGGAAGAACTTGTTCGTCGCCAGGCCGTAGGCGACTCGGGAGGCGCTGCCGAGGTAGAGGTACCCGGCGGCTCCGGGAGAGATGACTGCGTCGAGGAGGAGCAGGGACACGAATGCTCCGAGGAGGGCGATCCCGGAAGCCTTGAGCGCGGCGCCGAGCGGCCCATCGGCCCAAGAACTCGACATCAGTGCCGCCCAGTCGCCGGGGTTGACTCCGGCGTCGGCCCAGTTGATGGCGCCGATGAAAGCGATCTGCAGTCCGGTGTAGATGCCCAGAGGGATGAGGATGGACCCGATGGTGCCCAAGGGGATATTGCGCTTGGGGTTCTTCACTTCGCCGGCGAAGTCGATGACGCCGCGGAAGCCCATCATGGCGAAGGCGATGCCGGAGATCGCCACAGCTTGGAAGGTCGCACCAAAGCCTTCCTTCGTGCCACCTGCGTTGCCGAAGAATGCGTGGTCGGTGTAGTTGCCGGCGTTGAAGACGAGAAAGAGGAGGGCGAAGGTGGCAGTCGGGATGATGATCTTCCACCAGGTGATCCATCGGTTGGCTTCGCTGAGCAGCTTGACCCCGAAGATGTTGATGAGCATGAATACGAACATCACGACGATGCCGGTGATGATGCCGTTGGGCCAGGCGAGCATCGAGATTCCCTGTCGCGTCTCGAGGAGCCCGAGATTGGGAAACAGACCGCCGACGTAGGTGATTGCGGCGACCGCTTCGATCGGCGGCAGAGCGAGATTGGCCAGCCAGTACGACATGCCCATCAGCCAACCGGTGAGCCCGCCGTGTGAGAGATAGGGGTAGCGCACAATCGCTCCGGAGAACGGCAGTGCTGCGCCGACTTCCATCCAGGACAGGGCGATGAGGGTGACGAGTGCGCCACCGATGAGCCAGGAGATCACGGCCGAAGGACCGGCCATTCCGGCAGCCGAGAGTACTGCGAAGAGCCATCCCGAACCGATCTGCCCGCCGATGGCGATGAACATCGCGGACTGCAGCGTCATGCTGCGTTTGAAACGTGCGTCACTGCGATAGGTGACTGCGGCCATGAGGTCCCCCTTTGGATCCGTCGTACTGACCAGGTGGCAACAGTCTGCCGAGAACTCGACACAGGCGGAAGACGGCAAATCAGAGCATCCGCCCAAGGTTGAGCCTTGAGCGCGTTATGCTGTCGACATGAGTGAGGGTCCGACGCTGAGGCAGCTGGAATACTTCATCCGCACCGTCGACGAGGGGTCGTTCGCGGCCGCTGCGACGAAGGAGCATATGGCTCAGCCGAGTCTGTCCGAGCAGATCAGGCGGCTCGAGCGACGCCTGGGGACGACGTTGTTCGTGCGCACAAACTCGCGTCTGCGGCTGACCGACGTGGGCCGGCAGCTCGTGCCGAAGGCGAAGGCGGCGATCGAGGCCGCGGCCGAGGTCTCACGGGTCGCGAAGGTGACCACCGATCTGTCGGGAGGAGAGGTCTCCTTCGGTTCGTTCCGCAGCGCCCAGCATTACCTGCTTGCTCCGTTGATCCTCGCCTTCAATGAGCGGTTCCCGAACGTGCGGGTCAGGGTCGTCGGCCTCAATTCGTCCGACGTCGCAGATGCAGTGCGCCGCGGCGACCTCGAAGCCGGTCTCGTCGAGCTGCCTGTCGATCCGCACGGACTGCAGGTTTCGGCGCCGGTGCTCTCGGACGACGTTGTCTATATCAGTGCTCATGGCGAGAGGACCAGACGCCCGGTCTCTCTCGATCAGGTTGTGCCCAGTCGCCTGGTCCTCGCCGAGGCGAGCTGGGGTACTCGAGATCCGATGCGCCGGCTCCTTGCTGAGAGAGCACAGTCGGAGCAGATCGACCTCGATCCGTTCATCCAGGTCGAGTACGGCGATGCGGCCCTGGAGATAGTCTCACGAGGGACGTTCGACACGATCCTGCCGCTGGTAGAACTGCAGCGCCATCCGCTGCGGGACCAGTTGTCCTGGGCCCATCTCTCCCCCGCTTTCCCGGTCGATTTCGCTTTCATTTCGCGCAGCGATGCCGAACTCTCACCGGCGACCGAGGCTTTCATCGCGATGTCGAAGGGGCCCCTGGAAGAGTTCCAGGGGCCCTGGTGAAGGGTGCGGACTCGGCTGCTCCGAGACGAATCAGCCGATCTTGAGCTCGCCCATCTCGTCCCAGCCTTCACCGTCGATCTTGCGGGAGATGATCTTCGGGGTCGACACCAGGTGCGGGCGCATGGCTTCGAGGCCGGCGGCGAAGTGATCGCTGGTGACGTGCGGTTCTGCGCCTTCATCGGTGAATGCCTCGACGAGAACGAACTCGTTCGGGTTTTCCAGACTCTTCGACCATTCGAAGAAGAGATTGCCGGGTTCGGCGCGGGTCGCCTCGGTGAAGGCCCGAACGGCTTCGGGGAACTTCTCGACACTGTCGGGTTTCACGTCATATTTCACGACGATGAAGATCATGATCATTCTCCTTCAGTTGATCAGCAGTATGGGTCGATCCCAGCCTAATTCTGCCGCCCTTGCGAATCGACCGGCTCACAGCCTTTCGGCGATGAGGACGAGGAAGTCGCTGTCAGCTTCGAAGGGGCGGAGTTCCCAGGTGGAGAACTTCTGGTCGACGAACATCCCCGTGGCCTTGACGTCCTCGATGAAATCGTCGAAATCATACCCGCGTCCGGCACCGAAGCCGGACACGAACCGGCCGCCGTGTTTGAGCGTCGATTTGATATTGCCCAAGGTCTGCCGGCGCGAGGCGGGATCGAGGAAGGACAGGACGTTTCCGGCGCAGAAGGCCACATCGATCTCGGTGATCCCGGCGCCGGCGAAATCGAAGTCGGCGAGGTCGCCGGTGTGCCATTCACCGCTGGGGAAGTCCTCCTCGGCGACGGAGATGAGGAATTCGTCGAGATCCACGCCGAAGACGGTGTGCCCTTCGTCGATGAGCAGTCCGCCGGCCCGGCCGGTTCCGCAGCCGGCATCGAGGATGCGCGATCCCCGCGGAGCCATGGCGTTGACGAACCTGGCCTCACCGCCGATGTCATGCCCGGCGGCCGCAAGATCTCGCCACCGCTGCGCGTAGTTCGCCGAATGGTCGGGGTTGGCCCTGCGTACCTTATTCCACTGATGGTCGAAGCTCATGCCCTCATCCTAGGCCGGAATCTCAGGCGAAGACTTCGGTGACCACCTTAGCGACCGCCCGGACCGGATCGCTGGGGTCCGGGGAAGTCAGCACGATGATCTCGCGTCCGCCCGCCTCGACGACGGGGTGGAGGTCGACGTCGGACCCACCCAACGACATCATGATCGGCGTCGCCAGGGTCAGGCCGAGCCCGGTCCCGGCGAGCGCCAGCGCGACCGCGGTGTCCGTGACGATATGGGTCTCCTTCGCATTGATTCCCAGCGCCGAGGTGGCCAACCGCATCGCGCGGCCGAAGAGCTCCTCGGCCGGCGGTAGGATCCAGTCGGCCTCGGCCAGATCGTCATCGCTCGGCCGGGACGTCCCCGCGGGGACGACGATGCCGAAGTCTTCCTCGGCCACAGCTTCCCAACTCAGCCCGCGCATCGGCGGCAGCGGCGCGGCCGGGTAGTTGATCCCGATCCCCAGGTCGATGATCCCGTCGATGACGGCGGCCGACATGGTCTCGACATTGATCTCCCGCGCCCGGACTTCGATATGCGGATGGCGCTCGGCCAGCGCCCGCACCACCTTCGGCAGCGCCGTCGTCGATGCCGATCCGAAGACGCCGAGGGTGACGATGGCCTCGCTGCGGAAGTCCCGGCCGAGCATCGCCATCTCCGCCTGCTGCTGAGCGGCGAGGATGTTCCGCGCCCTGGGCAGCAGGGTGCGCCCGGCTTCGGCGAGGACGAGCCCGCGGCCGCGCCGTCGGAACAGGTCGGAATCGACGACTCTGCGCAGGGCTGAGATGTGCTGGGACACGGCCCCGACGCTGTAGCCGAGGTGGTCGGCCGCCCGCGTCATCGATCCGAGTTCGGCCACAGCGACGAAAGTGCGCAGCTGTCCGAGCGTCCATGTCATGGCAGCGCTCTCCTGTCTTTAGGTTTCTTGAACACAGTGTTCACAAACTCTCGCTTGTTCTTAAGTGTGATGGCAACCACAATGAAGTCAAGACACAGACGCCGACATCGCCGTCGGCACTCTCCGTTTCCGGGGCGACCAACGACGGTCGCCCCGGCAGCAGACAGCGAGGTGAACCGTGGAATCCCCCACCGCATCAACCACCACCCCTCACACCGACGGGGTCCCCGACACGTCCAGAGCCCTGCCCGCCGAAGCCTCCGTCGTCATCATCGGCGCCGGCGTCATGGGAGCGGCCATCGCCTACCACCTGGCCGAACGCGGAGTCCGCGACATCGTCATCGTCGAACGCGACACCCCCGGAGCCGGATCGACGTCGAAGGCCGCTGGAGGTGTGCGCTGCCAATTCTCCGACGAGGTCAACATCGCCTTGGCCGCCCGCGGGCTCGAAGTGCTGCGGAACTTCGAAACCGATTTCGGCGTCGACATCGACCTGGTCAGCAACGGCTATCTGTTCCTCCTCGACAACGATGACGACGTGCGCGCGTTCACCGACAACGTGGCCCTGCAACAGCGGATGGGGCTGGATTCGCGGATGCTCACCATCGCCGAGGTGGCCGAGCTGGCCCCGTTCGTCAACACCGAAGGGCTGATCGCCGGGGCGTTCAATCCCGGCGACGGTCACTGCACCCCCGAGGCCGTCGTCGCAGGCTTCGTCACCGCCGCCCGCGAGCGCGGGGTCACGGTGGTCAAGAACTGCGAGGTCACCGGATTCGACACCGACGGCGGAACGGATCGCATGGCCACCTCGGTGATTACGAATCAGGGCACGATCAGCTGCGAACAGGTCGTCGTCGCGGCGGGAGCCTGGTCCGGCCCCATCGGGGATATGGCCGGGGTCGACCTGCCCGTGAAGCCGCTGCGGCGGGAGATCATGGTCTCCGAGCCCGTCGATTTCGACACCTCGCGGATGCCCTTCACGATTGACTTCTCCACCAGCTACTACGTCCACCCGGAAGGAACCGGGCTGCTGTTCGGCTGCCCCGATGAGGTCGATGACTGGTCCTTCAACGACAAACGCGACCCGAACTGGCTGGCCACCCTGGCCGAGCACATCGAAGCCCGCACCCCGGAGCTCGGCGATGTCGAAGCGAAACACGGGTGGGCGGGACTGTATGAGATGACGCCCGACCACAATGCCCTCATCGGCGAGGCCGAGGAGAGGCCGGGATTCTTCTACGCCTGCGGGTTCTCCGGTCACGGCTTCCTCATGGGCCCGGCCGTCGGAGAGGTCGTCGCCGACCTCATGACCGGCCGCACTCCCTTCGTCGACGT
Organism: Brevibacterium sp. CT2-23B; assembly: GCF_013168765.1. Lineage (NCBI taxonomy): Bacteria > Bacillati > Actinomycetota > Actinomycetes > Micrococcales > Brevibacteriaceae > Brevibacterium > Brevibacterium sp. CT2-23B. Next base: position 167,024 of record NZ_JABBYK010000006.1, read on the forward strand.
GGCCCCCATGGACAAACGACGCTTCTCCACCACCGGACTGCGTAAGGAGCTCAATGTGATCTGAGTCCTCGCACACCCGCCCCTCACCTCCCACCTCCCCGCAACGACTGAACTCCACCGACCGGCCAAGCGACCGATCGACACAGCAGACGACGAAAGGACAGCAATGACCGCACTGCCCACCGATCAGACCATCACCGACCTCCTCACCTCAGGATTGAGCGCCTGCGGAGTAGACGCATCCGCTCTCAAGGGATCGGCCGCCTCGGCGAGCCTTCCGGCCCGCTCCCCCATCACGGGACAAGACCTCGGCACGATCGCCGCGGACACCGCGCAGACAGCGGCGGACAAGATCGCCGCAGCCCAGACCGCGTTCGAGACCTGGCGGGACGTGCCAGCTCCCGCCCGCGGTCAGCTGGTGCAGCGGTGGGGACAGCTGCTCGGCGAGCACAAGGAGGATCTGGCCAAGATCATCACCGTCGAAGCCGGCAAGACCCCCTCCGAGGCGGCCGGCGAAGTCCAGGAGATGATCGACATCTGCGAGTTCGCACTCGGTCAGTCCCGGCAGCTGTGGGGCAAGACCATGCCCAGCGAACGGCCGGGTCACCGGCTCATGGAGACGTGGCATCCCCTCGGCGTCGTCGGTGTCATCTCCGCATTCAACTTCCCCGTGGCCGTGTATTCCTGGAACACCGCCCTGGCCCTGGTCGCCGGTGACGCGGTCGTGTGGAAGCCCTCAGAGAACGCCGTGCTCGCAGCCCTCGGGGCACAGTCGCTGCTGACCCGGGCCGCCGCCGAGGTGGGGGCACCGGAGAACCTCGCACCCGTCCTCGTCGGTGGCCGGGACATCGGAGATGTGATGGTCAGGGATTCTCGGGTGGCACTGGTCTCGGCGACCGGATCGGTGCGGATGGGTCGCGAGGTCGGACCCGTCGTGGCCGAGCGCTTCGGCAAAATCCTGCTCGAGCTCGGCGGCAACAACGCGGCGATCGTCGCCCCGAGCGCCGATATCGATCTGGCGCTGCGCGGAGTGGTCTTCGCGGCCGCCGGAACGGCCGGCCAGCGGTGCACGACGCTGCGGCGGCTCATCGTGCACGAATCCATCGCCGACGAGTTCGTCGACAAGGTCGTCGCCGCATACAAGACGCTGAGCATCGGATCGCCGACCAATGAGGGAGTGCTCGTGGGACCGCTCATCAATTCGGGTTCGTACGATGCGATGCAGGCGGCCCTCAAACAGGCAGAGGCAGAGGGCGGCGAGATCCTCTGCGGAGGCGGCAGGGTGCTCGCCGATGAACGCCCCGATGCCCACTATGTCGAGCCGGCAGTGGTGCGGATGCCCAATCAGAGCGCAGTGGTCACGGAAGAGACGTTCGCCCCGATCCTCTACGTCGTCACATATTCGGATCTCGATGAGGCACTCGAGATCCACAACGGAGTGCCGCAAGGTCTGTCCTCGGCGATCTTCACAGCCGAACTCGCGGAATCCGAGAAGTTCCTGTCCCGCTCCGACTGCGGAATCGCCAACGTCAACATCGGCACCTCCGGTGCGGAGATCGGCGGTGCTTTCGGCGGTGAGAAGGAGACCGGCGGCGGACGCGAGTCGGGTTCGGATTCGTGGAAGGCCTATATGCGCCCGGCCACGAACACGATCAACTACTCCGGAGAGCTGCCGCTGGCTCAGGGAGTCGAGTTCCTCTGAGAGAGCTGAGTCCTCTGGGGCGAATTGAGGTCCTCGACCGGTGGGCCGGTGGGCCGGTCGAAGCGCAGGCTGGCCTACCGACGACTCTTCACGTCGCTCAAGTGCCAGCGCTGATATCACGTGGTACACGACGCGATATCCGCGCTGGCCCCTGAACGAGCGACTTTCGTACAAAAACCAAGGTAGATTGATGCCATGAGCAAAAATCCGCTACTGCCCGCCGCCTATGACGTGATCTGGTCCGGAGTCGTCCTAGTGCTCGTCGTCCTGCTCATCTGGGCAATGGTGAGCATCGCCCGATCAGGACTCGACCCTCGGGTGAGACTCGTCTGGGCGATCATCGTCCTGCTGCTGCCCGTCGTCGGACCGATCTGCTGGCTCATTGCACGACCGCAGAAGTCGGACACCAGTCTCAGCTGACGCGCAATCGCGCTCAGGTCACGCGAAACTCGAAAAAGTCGTCGCCAGTGACGACTCTTTCGAGTTTCGCGTTGACTGATCAACTCTCGTGCAGGACAGCGTCCTCAGCGTTCGCTGCTCACGCTCTCGTCTGGCTCTGCACTCGAGGATGCAGAATCATGCTCACGCTGGCCGTCTGCACGCTCTCTCCGCCGCTGGTCACGGAGAACGAAAGCGAGGCAGAGCAGTGAGCAGGCGGGAAAGACGATGAGCGTGAGAACCCAGGGCCCGCCTGCACGGAGGTCCTCTTCACCCGACAACACCGAAGTTGCCAGAACGATGCCTGCGCTGTAAGCCATGATGATGTGCCTCATGCTCCGCACCCTACGCACCGGGAAATCAAGACACAAGCATCCTTGCCCGAAGTCGGAACTGCTGCCTGGTTCACGACCCCACCTCCGAGAGGTCCCCGACCTTTTAACGCCCGCCTTCGCGCATCGATCAAGGGCTCGCTCGAATCACACGACGTAAACGGGGCGATATTCGAGCGAACCCTTGAACGAGCAGGTTTCGGGCAAAAGTCGGCTGTCCGGTAGACCGAACCGAGTGACGCTGAGCTCCGACCGCGACTGTCTGCTTGCCCACAGAACCGGGTGCGGCCGCGACTTCAGCATTGCCGAGGACTAAAATCGAGTCTGGACCAGTGAACGCTGTTGAAACCCTGCACCTCATTGAAGGAGACCCCTGTGATTGAGCTGAAGACGCCCGCCGAGATCGACAAGATGGCGGTGACCGGCCGTTTCGTCGCGAAGACCTTGGCCGAGCTGACCTCGATCGCAGAACCGGACATGGACATCATGCACCTGGAGAAGACCGCGCGGAAGATGATCGAGGATGCCGGAGCGAAGTCCTGCTACTGGGACTACGCCCCCTCCTTCGGCTCAGGCCCCTTCCGCAACGTCATCTGCCTGTCCGTCAACGACGGCGTCCTCCACGGCAAACCGCACAGCCACGTCCTCAAGGACGGCGACCTGCTCACCCTCGACTTCGCCGTCTCCATCGACGGCTGGGTCGCCGACGCCGCCCGCTCCGTCGTCGTCGGCAACGGCAGCGACGAAGACCAGCGCCTCATCGATACCACCTGGGCCGGTCTCGAAGCCGGAATCGGTGCCGCCCAAGCAGGCAACCGCCTCGGCGATATCTCGAAGGCCATCGGTGACGTCGCCGATGCCCACCGCATCCCCGTCAACCTTGACTTCGGCGGCCACGGTCTCGGCCACACGATGCACGAGGATCCGCACGTGCCCAACCGCGGCAAGGGCGGTCGCGGGTTGGTCCTCAAACCGGGCCTGACCCTGGCGATCGAACCCTGGTGGTCGTTCACCTCGAAGAAGCTGTCCGTCGATAAGGACGGTTGGACCCTGCGCCTGGCCGACGGTTCGAATGGTGCCCATTCGGAGAACACGATCGCCATCACCGAGGATGGTCCCCGAATCCTCACCACGCTCGACTGACCTGGCTGCCGCACTCTGCCGGCAGGGGCGTCCGACGAACTCATCGTCGGGCGCCCTTCTGCATTCACCGGGCTCCCCCACTGCAGTGCGCACCGGCCAGCTCTCCTTGTCACTGAGGCCGGACTCTCGAGCAAGGACTCTCGTGTCAGCGGCCCGTGCCAGAATTGCGGTATGTCTTTCACATGCTCGGAATGCGGCTATTCGACAGTCAGATGGTTGGGACGCTGCCCCGAATGCCAGGCCTGGGGCACCCTTGAGGAAAAGGGCGCGAACTCGTCGAAGGTGAAGACGAAGGTCAAGAAATCCAATGCGGCGAAGCCGATCAGCGAGATCGACTCGTCGCTCGCGCAGGCGAGATCGACGTTCGTCCCCGAGTTCGATCGGGTGCTCGGCGGTGGCATCGTGCCTGGCGCCGTTGTCCTGCTCTCCGGCGAGCCGGGGGTCGGCAAGTCGACGCTGCTGCTCGACGTCGCCGCGAAGATCGCCATGTTCGGGGTCAAGGTTCTCTATGTCACCGGTGAGGAATCCGCCGGTCAGGTGCGGCTGCGCGCCGAACGGATCAATGCCCTGGCCGACTCGCTGCTCCTCGCCGCCGAGACCGATCTGGGGTCGGTACTGGGAATGATCGAATCCGAACAGCCGGAGCTGCTCGTCGTCGACTCGATCCAAACTTTGGCATCCTCCGAGGTCGAAGGCATCCCCGGCGGAGTCACCCAGGTCCGCGAAGTCGCCTCCGCCCTCATCAGGGAAGCCAAGGCCCGGTCTCTGCCGACTGTGCTCGTCGGCCACATCACGAAGGACGGCACGATCGCCGGTCCTCGCCTTCTCGAGCACCTCGTCGACGTCGTATGCACCTTCGAAGGTGAGAGGCATTCGCGTCTGCGTATGCTGCGCGCGGTGAAGAATCGCTTCGGCCCCACCGACGACGTGGGCTGTTTCGATATGGAGGAGAACGGGATCAAGAGTCTCGAGGACCCGTCGGGACTGTTCCTCTCGCGCAGCGGTGCGAATCCGCCCGGCACTTGCCTAACGGTGACGCAGGAGGGCAAGCGACCGCTGCTCGTCGAAGTCCAATCGCTCATCACAGAATCCGCCGGCGGCCAGTCCCGTCGCTCGGTCTCCGGAGTCGATTCCTCCCGAGTGGCGATGATGCTGGCTGTGCTCAGCCAGAACGTCGCGCAGGCGAACCTCGCCAAGAGCGATGTCTTCACCGCCACCGTCGGCGGAGCGAAGCTCTCCGAGCCGGCCAGCGACCTCGCGATCTGCATGTCCCTGGCCTCGGCGCTGCTCGGCAAGCCGCTGGCTCGCCACCTCGTCGCGATCGGCGAAGTCAGCCTGTCAGGGGAGATCCGCAATGTCCCCAATCTCGGCCAACGCCTCAACGAAGCCAAACGACTGGGCATCACTCATGCCGTCGTCGCCAAGGGAGCCATGACCAATGTGGCGGCACCGGACAAGATGGAGGTCGAGGAGTGCGAACACATCGCCGGGGCGGTCGAACTGATGCTGACGAAGCAGGGCCTTCGGGAGCAGAAGTGAGAAAGTTCGGGACTTTCGCTTGGTTTTGGAGCATCCTGGTGTCATGACCACGACAGTTTTTCCCGCCTTCCGGACCACCGATGCCGCAGCGACGATCGAACTGCTGGTCACGCTCGGGTTCACCGAAAGACTGCTCGTGCGCAATGAGCAGGACCCGGCCCTCGTCGAGCATGCCGAATTCGCGCTCGGTGACAACGGCGGGATCATGTTCGGTTCGGTCCGCAACGACGGATCGGCACTCGATGCAGTGGGCGGAAGCTCGATCTACGTCGTCGTCGACACCGAACGAGAAGTGGACCGACTCTACCAGGAGATCGTCGACCTGGGGCATGCGATCGTGCGACCGGTAGCGACTCAAGACTACGGCGGCCGCGAATTCGACTTCCGCGACCACGACGGGAACTCTTGGGGAGTCGGCTCCTACCGTGGTGCCTGAGGACTCAGTCCTGCGGGTCCTCTGACTGCTTCTCATCCGAGGAGTCCTTCTCGCCGGATTCCTTTTCCGACTTCTTCTCCTCGTCGGCTTTCTTCTTCTCCTCCGCGGCCTTCTTCTCCTTGGCCTTATCGGCGGCGCTCTTCTCGAGCTCGAACGGCGTCGGTTCGCTCTTCTTGTCATCGAGCTTCACGATGAGCTCGTAGTCGCCGGGGGCGAAGTCAGCGTCTTCGCGGTTGCAGTTCTTGTCGACCTTGATCCGGTTCCATTTGAGCTTCGCAGTCTTCTCCGACTGCGGGGCGAACTCCGTGGAAGCTTCGGCATTCTCGTCTTTCGCCGCCGCGCAGTACTCCGACGACCACACGACATCACCGTTCTTTTCGACGATGAATTCCTGCTTATCGGTACCGACCTCGATGAGGCACGTGGCGGTGTGGCCGTTCTCGATGACCATGCCGAATTCGGGTTCTTTCCCGTCCTTCACGGATTTCGGATCGACCTTCGCCTTCAGCGAGACCTTGTCCTCCGGGCACTTTCCGCTCGCTGCCTTCTTATCCGGCACGGGTGCCGCCGTCGTCGATTCGGCCGGGGTAGTCTCCTCGGATGCAACCTTGTCCGATCCGTCGCTGCGGCCGCCGATGGCTTTGACGATACCGACGATTCCGAGCACGAGAAGCCCCAGGACGAGGAGGCTGGCCACAGCAAGCGTGATGCGGCGTCGGCGGTACACGTGAGCAGGCAGCTTCCCGCTAGACTGGCGAGGCTGTCCGGCAGCTCTGTTCGGCTGCGAACCACGATTGGAAGGAGTCATCGCTTTGAGCCTAGGCCGAAGCGATTGAGCATCCAAATGACACACCGAGCCGGTCCCGAATCGAATCCCTCCGGGTCGACCTCCGCCTTCCCCGAGGTGTCCGAACCTGTGCTCAGACGAGTCCAGGACACCATCATCACCTGGTTCGAGGACACCGCCCGGGACCTGCCGTGGAGGCACCCGAAGACGAGCGCCTGGGCAATCCTCGTCAGTGAGATCATGTCCCAACAGACCCCTGTTGCCCGAGTCGAACCGCGATGGCGTGCGTGGATGGACAAATGGCCGACACCAGCCGACCTCGCCGCCGCCCCGACCGCCGAAGTCCTCCACTCCTGGGATCGCTTGGGCTATCCGCGCAGAGCGCTGCGACTGCAGGAAGCCGCCGAAGTCATCGCCGCGGACCTGGACAACCGGGTTCCCGAAACGACTGAAGAGCTCGAACGACTGCCGGGCATCGGTTCCTATACCGCCGCCGCGGTCTCCTCCTTCGCTTTCGGTCGAAAGACGACCGTGCTCGACACGAACGTGCGTCGGGTCCTCATCCGCCTCTTCGCGGGCAGGGAACGCCCCACCACCTCACCTGGCCGGAAAGAGACCACTTGGGCGGCGGCCCTCGTACCCGAGGACAAGCACGTTGAGTGGAACGCCGGAGTCATGGAGTTCGGGGCCCTCGTCTGCACGGCACGCAATCCCGACTGCCCCGCCTGCCCGCTCCAGGACATCTGCACATGGAACCGATTGGGCAGACCCGCCTCGGCGACGAAACCGAAGACTCAGAAGTGGGCAGGCACCGATCGACAGCTGCGCGGCGCGATCATGGATGTCCTCAAGGCAGCGCACGTCGCCGGGGACGACCGACGCGGTGTCCGGCTCGACGTCTTCACCGCCTCGGTGACCGACTTCGACCCGGCGGATCTCGACTCACTGGCCGAATCGACGGCCACGGCGGTGGTGCGAGTGCGTGAACTCAGTGCGGACCAGGACAGGATCAATCGGCTCATCTCCGACCTCGTCGACGACGGTCTGGCACAACAGGTCGATGGCCGATTGGCATTGCCGAACAGCTGAATCAGGACCCGAACGTGGCAGACGTCGCCACTGGACGGTGCGTGTGCGGCAGTCGCCTACACTGGCCGGTGAGAGCGTGGCCAAGACCGACGCCCGCCGGTGACGGGCAGGATCAGGGTCTGCCTCAGAGGTATTTGATCATCCGTGAGTTGCCCAGGGTATTCGGTTTGACCCGGGCCAGGTCGAGAAACTCTGCGACGCCCTCATCGGTGGAGTGAAGCAGCTCGACGTAGACCTCGGGTGAGACGGGGATTCCCTTGATCGGTTCGAAGCCGAGCGAACCGAAGAATCCGGTCTCGAAGGTCAGGCAGAACACCCGGTCGACTCCGATCTCACGAGCATCGGCGAGCAGCTGCTTGATGATCGCCTTGCCCACTCCCCTGCCCCGATAGTCCGGTGACGTGGCCACCGTGCGCGCCTCGGCGAGATCCGCCCAGATGATGTGCAGGGCGCCGCAGCCGGCGAGGATCTCGGAACCATCGGGCTGCGGGTCGACGACCAGCCAGAACTCCTGCAGCGACTCGAAGTAGGTCACCGTGTCCTTGGCGAGCAGGATCCGCTCACCGGCCAGCGGTGCGACCAGGGCTTCGATGCCTTTGACGTCGCCGGTCCTCGCGCGTCGCAGGTACAGACCTCCTGGGAGTTCGTGCTTTGAATGATGGTCCTCGGAGATCAGTCCGTGATCGAAGTCGCCTGCGTGTGAGCTCATACCGACATTCAACACCATCACCCGAGGCGAACACGAAAGAGTCCGGGGAGCCGGCTGCTGCCGACTCCCCGGACTCTTAGGCGTCATCCGAGAAGGTGATGAACGATCAGGCCGAGGTCTCCGAGGATCCGCTCGAACCGGACGAACCCAGTCCTGCGAGTTCGCCTTCGTCATCCTCAGCGGGCTTCAGGCTCTCGGTCTCGATGCCTTCGAAGGTGAACTCAGCGTCCTTTCCTTCGCCCTTGACGTCGACCTTGATGGTCTGGCCGCGTCCGATCTCCTTGAACAGGATCTTCTCCGACAGAGTGTCCTCGATCTCGAGCTGGATCGTCCGACGCAGCGGACGGGCACCCAGGACGGGATCGTAGCCGCGCTCGGCGAGCAGATCCTTCGCCTTGGCCGTGACGTCGACCTTCATGCCCTGATCGGCCAGGCGGACGTCGAGACGTTCGAGGAAGAGATCGACGATCTTGATGATCTCGACCATGCTCAGCTGCGGGAACACGATCGTGTCATCGACCCGGTTGAGGAACTCGGGACGGAAGTGCTGCTTGAGCTCTTCGTTGACCCGCTGCTTCATCCGGTCGTAGTTGGTCTTCGTGTCACCCTCGACCTGGAATCCGAGCTGGAGTCCGCTCGAGACATCACGCGTACCGAGGTTGGTCGTCATGATGATGATGGTGTTCTTGAAGTCCACCTCACGACCCTGCGAGTCGGTCAGTCGACCATCCTCGAGGATCTGCAGCAGCGAGTTGAAGATGTCCGAGTGGGCCTTCTCCACCTCGTCGAAGAGGACGACCGAGAACGGCTTCCGGCGGACCTTCTCCGTGAGCTGACCGCCCTCTTCGTATCCGACATATCCCGGAGGCGAACCGAACAGTCGCGAAACTGTGTGCTTCTCCGAGTATTCGGACATGTCGAGGCTGATGAGCGAATCCTCATCGCCGAAGAGGAACTCCGAGAGAGCCTTGGCCAGCTCGGTCTTGCCGACGCCGGTGGGGCCCGCGAAGATGAACGAGCCGGAGGGGCGCTTCGGATCCTTCAGCCCGGCGCGGGTACGACGGATCGCCCGCGAGATCGCCTTGACTGCATCGTCCTGACCGATGACGCGCTTGTGCAGCTCGTCTTCCATCCGCAGCAGACGCGAGGACTCTTCCTCGGTGAGCTTGAAGATCGGAATGCCGGTGGCAGAGGCGAGCACTTCGGCGATGAGATCGGCATCGACGACCTTCGAGGTGTCGGTGCCGGACTTGCGCCACGCCTCGGTCTGCTCTTCCTTCTCCTTCTGCAGCTTCATCTCGGAATCGCGCTCCGAGGCTGCCAGTTCGAAGTCCTGAGCATCGATGGCGGCTTCCTTGCGGTGGCGGGCCTCGAGGATCTTCTCCTCCAGGTCACGCACCTCTTGGGGAACCGACAGACGCGAGATGCGCAGCTTGGCACCGGCTTCGTCGATGAGGTCGATCGCCTTGTCCGGCAGGTACCGGTCGTTGATGTAGCGATCGGACATGTTGACAGCGGCTGCCAGGGCTCCGTCGGTGACGGTGACCTTGTGGTGCGCTTCGTACTTGTCACGCAGACCCTTGAGGATCTCGATCGAATGCGCCAGCGACGGTTCGGGAACCTGGATCGGTTGGAACCTGCGCTCGAGAGCGGCATCCTTCTCGATGTGCTTGCGGTACTCGTCCAGCGTGGTCGCACCGATGGTCTGCAGCTCTCCGCGAGCCAGCATGGGCTTGAGGATCGAAGCGGCATCGATCGCACCTTCGGCGGCTCCGGCACCCACCAGGGTGTGGATCTCGTCGATGAAGAGGATGATGTCGCCGCGGGTGCGGATCTCCTTGAGAACCTTCTTCAGACGCTCTTCGAAGTCACCGCGGTAGCGGGAGCCCGCGACCAGCGAACCGAGGTCAAGTGTGTAGAGCTGCTTGTCGGCGAGGATCTCGGGGACATCGCCGTTGACGATGGCCTGTGCGAGTCCTTCGACGACAGCCGTCTTGCCGACACCGGGTTCACCGATGAGGACCGGGTTGTTCTTCGTCCGGCGCGAGAGGATCTGCATCACGCGCTGCATCTGCTCGTGCCGGCCGATGACCGGGTCGAGCTTGGCCTCGCGGGCCGCAGCGGTGAGGTTGGTGCCGAACTGGTCGAGCACGAGCGATCCCGAGGGTGTTCCCTCTTCGCGGCCGCCGGCGGACACGGGCTCCTTGCCCTGGTAGCCCGACAGCAGCTTGATGACTTCCTGGCGGACGCGTCCGAGGTCCGCGCCGAGCTTGACGAGCACCTGCGCGGCAACGCCTTCGCCCTCACGGATGAGGCCGAGCAGAATGTGCTCGGTGCCGATGTAGCTGTGACCCAGCTGCAGTGCTTCACGGAGGCTGAGCTCGAGGACCTTCTTCGCCCGCGGGGTGAAGGGGATATGGCCGCTCGGAGCCTGCTGTCCCTGACCGATGATCTCCTGGACCTGGTCGCGCACCTGCTCGAGGGAGATGTCCATTCCCTCGAGTGCCTTCGCTGCCAGACCTTCACCCTCATGGATGAGGCCGAGCAGAATGTGCTCGGTGCCGATGTAGTTGTGTTTGAGAAGTTTCGCTTCTTCCTGCGCGAGCACCACGACGCGTCGTGCTCGGTCGGTGAACCGCTCGAACATATTCATCCTCCTCGGTCTTCTGATTCTTCTGAGCCTAACCACCACGACCGCGGTTCTATTGCAGGTTTCGCCATCAGCCGAAACCGTTTGGCTGTGGGCGAAATTCTCTAGACTCGAGACCCACACAGCAACGTCAGAGAGGACGCAGACATGCCCACCGATCCCACGATCATCCGGGACCTGGCCCGGGCCCACGGTCTCGACATCATCACCGATTCCATCGTCATCAACGAGCTCGGCCTCGACTTCCAGGTCGCCATCGCCGAGGCGGTCGACGGCGGAGCGTGGGTGCTCCGGATCCCTCGGCGTCCGGATGTCTCTGCCCGCGCCGCCGTCGAGGGCCGGTTCCTGGGCGCCATCGCACCGCATCTGAGCGTCGCGGTCCCGGATTGGCAGATCCACTCGAATGACCTCATCGCCTACCCGCTGCTGCCGGGCACTCCCGGACTGACGATCGATGACAGTGGTCAGCCGCAGTGGCATTTCGATGTCGAATCCTCTGAGTATGCCGCATCGCTCGGATCAGTCCTCGCCGAACTTCACACCGTCGACCCGGCTGTCGTTCGGGACACAGGCATTCCGGAGTTCTCCCCCACTGAGATCCGACAGCGCAAGCGCGAAGACATCGACAACGTCGCCGCCGAGTTCGAGGTGGCGCCGTCCCTGCTCCGGCGGTGGACCGCGTGGCTCGACGATGACAGCTATTGGCCGTCGTTCTCAACCGTGACTCATGGCGAGGTGTACCCGGCTCATCAGCTCATGGACGGACCCGTCAATCTGAGCATCCTCGACTGGACGACCGCGGCAATCGGCGATCCGGCCAGAGATTTCATGTTCCATCACGCCAGTGTCTCGGCCTCAGCGTTCGAGAACACGAGCGCGCGATACGTGGAAGCCGGCGGTCGGATCTGGCCCAGGTTCGCCGAGCACTGCGGCGAGCTCTACTCGACGTCGCCCGTCGAATTGGGGCTGTACGCTCTGCAGACCGGAGACCCGGAGCATATGAGCGCGGCACGAACTCAATTGAACCCGGAGAACTGAACCGACTTCAACAGCCGTGCGGTGAGCAGAGGTCTTTCCTCAGCCGCAGTGCAGGCTCCCTTGATTCGTGTGCAGCTTCTTCGAATCATTTGGCTGCGGCATCAATCGATATGATTTTCAACTACTCTCCACCTGGCAATTGTCTGTGATGTTTCATCACTGCTGTGTTGCCGCATCGCCGGATGAGGGCAATTGATATTACCGAGGTCGAGCACAAAAAGACCGAGGGGCCAGCGATTCAATTCGCTGACCCCTCGGGTCTAATCGGAAGTTATCGGCTTTCGAATGAGCCTCTTACTTCTCCGCTGCTTCGTATGCTTCGACGATCTCCAGCGGGATCCGTCCACGATCACCGAGCTGGTACCCGTTGTTCTGAGCCCACTCGCGGATCTTCGCCGTGTCCCGCTTGGGGCCCGACGAGCCCGCACGGCGGCCACGGCCACCGGTGTTGGCTACACGACGTGCTTTGGCGATGAATGGGGCGAACGTCTCACGGAGTTTGTCGGCATTCTCGGTTGAGAGCTCGAGTTCGTACGTCGCCTGGTCGAGGCTGAAACGAACGGTTTCCGCCGCTTCGCTTCCGTCGAAATCATCCGTGAGAACGAGGCGCATTTCCCTTGCCATGTTCACTCTTTTCGTAATCAGAGGTTTTTGTCGCTGTCATCTTAACATCCGTTCGGGGATTATCGTCGACTTCGCTAACTTCAATCTCTGAATAGTATTTATCTACCTGTTCGCGTTCATTGCGATCTGCGCGGACGATATTCCGGAACACATACCAGAACAGCAATCCCACACAGATCGACGGGAGCAGCGCTTTGAGGATATCCAACATAATCAGATCAGCCCTCCTGAGCCGAGTCCTCCTGCGAAGAAGCCAAAGGCTTGGTGAATGGGAACAGAATGGTTTCACGAATTCCCAAACCGGTCAGCGCCATGAGCAGACGGTCGAGTCCCATGCCCATTCCGCCGGTCGGCGGCATTCCGTGCTCCATCGCCATGAGGAAGTCCTCATCGAGGCCCATCGCCTCATCGTCACCGCGAGCGGCGTCCGCGGCCTGAGCCTCGAAACGCTGACGCTGGATGATCGGGTCGACGAGCTCCGAATAGCCGGTTGCCAGCTCGAAGCCGCGCACATACAGATCCCACTTCTCCACGACGCCCTTCTTCGTCCGGTGCTCACGCACCAGAGGTGAGGTGTCGACCGGGAAGTCGGTGACGAAGGTCGGAGCCCAGAGCTTGTCCTGGTAGAAGTGCTCCCACAGCTCTTCGACGTACTTTCCGTGTGAGCGGAAGACTCCGCCCATGTCGACGCCGTTGTCGGCGGCGATCTTGTCGAGGACGTCCAGCCCGGTCTCCGGGGTCACCTCGACGCCGGACAGCTCGGACAGGGAGTCGTACATGCTCACGACCGGCCAGTCTCCGCCGAAGTCGTAGTCCGTGCCGTCGTCGAGAGTGACGACGAGCGATCCGGTGGCTTCCTGGGCGGCATTCTGGATGAGGGTCTTCGTGAGATCGGCGATCGAATGGTAATCGCCGAAGGACTGGTAGGCCTCGAGCATCGCGAATTCCGGGGAGTGAGTGGAGTCAGCACCCTCGTTGCGGAAGTTGCGGTTGATCTCGAAGACGTTCTCGATTCCGCCGACGACCGCCCGCTTGAGGAACAGCTCCGGGGCGATGCGCAGGTACATGTCGATGTCATAGGCGTTCATATGCGTCTTGAACGGGCGTGCCGAGGCACCGCCGTGCATGGTCTGCAGCATCGGCGTCTCGATCTCGACGAAGTCCTGGTCCGCGAAGGTCTTCCGGAGCGACGACATCACCTTGGCACGGGTGAGCATCGTCTCCCGAGCCTGCTCGCGGGTGATGAGGTCGAGGTAGCGCTGGCGGACGCGGGTGTCCTCGGCGAGTTCGGTGTGCAATCCGGGCAGCGGGCGGAGGGCCTTCGACGCCATGGTCCAGGAGTCCGCGAGGACGGAGAGCTCACCGCGCTTGGACTTGATGACCTTTCCGTGCAGGAACAGGAAGTCGCCGAGGTCGACGTCGGTCTTGAAGTCGTCCAGGCGCTCCTGGCCGACTTCACGCAGCGAGAGCATGCCCTGCAGGCGGGTGCCGTCACCGGACTGCAGTGTGACGAAGCAGAGTTTGCCGGTGGTGCGGACGAAGACGACTCGGCCGATGACGCCGACGACAGCCTCGGTCTCCTCCCCCGCTTCGAGACCGTCGTGGGCGGCGTGGACCTCGGCGAGGCTGTGGGTGCGGGGCACCGTCACCGGGTAGGCATCGGTTCCGTCGTCGAGGAGACGCTGGCGCTTGTCCTTTCGAATCCGGATCTGTTCCGGATCGAGGTGTTCGGGTGAAAGGTCTGCGTTCTCAGGTGTCTTCGAGTCGGTATTCGCCATGCTTCAAGGCTACCGTGGACGGGCCGCACGGGGGAATTCGGCGGTCAGTCCAGAGCGCTCAGGATCTGCTGTGCCTGAGCTTCTGTGATCCGTCCCATCGCCAGTGCTTTCGCGGCCGTCGATCGGGCGAGTGCTATGTAGCTGTTGCGCACGGCCGGGTTCGATCGGCTGAGGCTGAACTCGCTCAGTGCCGCCAGGTGCGCTTCGATGGTTCCGACGTCACCACGGCTGATCGGTCCGGTCAGCGCCTTCGGTCCGTTCTGCATGGTATTGGCGACGCTGGCGTCGACGAGGGCGTGGAGGACGGCCGACGGATCGGCGACGCCCGCCTCCGCGAGCAGCTCCATGGCCTCGGCGAGGATCGTGATCGAATGGTTCGACGCATGGGTGATGGCCGCGTGGTAGAGAGGACGGTCCGCCTCGGCGATGTCGATCGGTTCGGCACCGAGTTCGACGACGAGGGCCTCGCCCACCGGACGGATCGGGGCGGGCGCGGTGACCGCGATCGTCGCCTGTCGCAGACGGCTGAGATCGACCTCGGTGCCGGTGAATGTCAGGGATGGGTGCAGCGCGATGGGCAGAGCGCCGAGGCGGGTCCCGGCCTCGAGGACGTCCGTTCCGTATCGGCCGGAGCAGTGCACGAGGATCTGCCCGGCATGGATGCGGCCGAGGTTCGCCAGCCCGGTCACCAGTGGTGCGATTTCGTCGTCGGGGACGGCGATGAGCACGAGTTCGGCGCGTTCGGTGATCGCGTCGGGGTCGAGGACCGGCACTCCGGGCAGCATGTCCTCGGCACGTTCGAGGCTGGCCGTCGAGGTGGCGCTGACTCCGATGATCGCGTGACCGGCCTGCCTCCAGGCGGCACCGATGCTGGCTCCGACTCGGCCGCAGCCGATGATTCCGATGCCCAGCCGTGGTGCGTCGTCCTGGCTCATCCGTTGTCTTCCTCGCGGGTCTCGATGGGGCCGGTGTGCGCCGACTTCGCGGCGGCGTCGAAGCGTTGGCGGGCGATCCGAGTACGTTCGGCATGTTCGGTGAAGAAGCGTTTGGCAGCTTCGGCGTCCTGATGCTTCACGAGCGGGGTGATGGGTCCGGCGGTCGAGTGCACGGCCACGCTGCCCAGCTTCAGCGCTCTCATCAGCGGCCCTTGGTAGTAGCGCAGGGACTGGACCCTGACATGGGGCACGAAGTCGACCCGGCGATCGAGGACTCCCAGGCGCAGCACGAGCAGGGAATCGGTGAGGGCATAGGCCCGTCGTCTCCAGACGAGGGGGTCGAGGATCCGTGAGGAGCGCGGCTGCGCGTGGAACAGCTCCTCGGCCGCCGCTGCGTCGGGGTGTGAGGACTTCCTGTCATACATGGCCGACCGGACGAGACCGTCGGCCGAGATGCCTTCGGGCAGCTGCGGATCGGGCAGAGCGAGACCCACCATGAGCAGTGCCTGGTCGATATCGCCGACCGGCAGGAGCAGGTTCTCGTCGCTCTTTCCGCCGTCGCTGGCGATGTTGTATTCGGCCCTCCACCAGCCGGCCCAGCGCCATAGCAGCGGCTGGTGGAGGCAGACGGCCTGGAGCCGGTCGAGCGGGATGACTTTGCGGGACGTGGAGAAGAGTCCATGGCTGACGGCCAGCCCGTCTTCGCTGATGCGGACGACGAAGTTGGCATTGTCGAGGTTCTTCTTGAACCCGGCGAACGCGGCGAAGATGCCGGGCAGTCCACCGATGAGGATCGGGAGGAAGGCTTCCTCGATCCCGACGAGTAGGAACACGAAGGCAATGACGACGAGGGCGACGATCACTCCGACGGAGATCAGCGTTCCCGTGCTGAGCAGGGAGGACACGATGACCCGATGGGCGGGCACTCGGATGATCTCTCCCTCTTCGCCGACATCGGCCGAGAGGTTGTACGGAGCCAGCAGGTCATTGAGGCTTCGTTCCGCTTCCTGGGAGACATCGTCGGCCAGGACGCCCAGGCGTTTGCTCAGTCGCACTCCGATGCTGTCGGCGCTGCGTTCGGGCACTGAGCGGTCGATGCCCGGCTGTTCTCCATCCGGACCTGGGCCCGGGTTGCCGTGGTCTCCGGCCCCGAAGCGTGCTGCACCGGCTCCTGCGCCGCTGCCGGCCCCTGTATCGGGCTCGGCCCCACCGTGGTCGGCTGCGGCTCCGGGCTCTGCAGTGACGGACGTCGCAGACGTCGCGGATGCATTCTTCTTCGCTTTCACCGCGGCGAGAAGTTCGTCGCGCAGCTCTTCGGCACGTTTCTTCGACAGGTACTTCAGGGAGATGTTCGAGTCGGTGCCGCCGGCGACATCGAAGACGAGTTCGGCCATGCCGAGCATGCGCGGCAGCAGCTTCTGCTGCAGGTCGATCGACTGGACGCGGTCCAGACGGGCCTTGCGCAGCTTCTTCGACAGCAGCCCCCGACGGTAGTAGATCGCCTCGGCGTCGACCCGATACCCCATGACTCGCCACGCCAGCCAGCTGAAGAAGGCGGTGAGGACCAGGATCAGAATGATTCCGCCGACGACGGCGAGGATCACCAGCGGGTGGGCGCCCAGCCATTCGGCGAAGGTCAGGTTGACGGACCGGCCGGAGGCGAGGTCTTCGACGGCGCTCTGGAAGAAGTTCTGCAGACCGTAGGCCGCGGCGATGAAGATACCGACGAGGACGCCGAGGCTCTCGAGGATCGGCGTCAGCGGATGGACGCGGTGCCAGACCTCCGGTGCGGCCGCCTCGGTGGCGGAGTTCGGGGTTTCGGGCGAAGACGCGTCGCTCATGGTCACAGCCCGGCGAGATTGGCCTGGCCGAGTCCGGCGAGGCTGTCGCGCAGGCGATCGGCTTCGGCGCGGGGCAGTCCGGGGATCGTCGCGTCGGTGGCGGCCGACGCGGTGTGCAGTTTGACGGTGGCCAGGCCGAACATGCGGTCGATGGGGCCGGCGTCGACGTCGACGAATTGGAGTCGGCCGTAGGGCACGACGGTGGCGCGGTGGAACATGATGCCGCGGCGGACGAGCAGGTCGTCCTCCCGTTCGGCATAGCCGATGGCGCGAGCCTGACGGAGGATGATGATCGTCGAAATGATGCCGTAGACGAGGACGGCGATCCAGGTCAGGTGCAGCCAGGGCACCTCGGAGTTGAAGATGATCGCGAAGACCAGCCCGGCGATGAGCAGCGGGACGAGCAGCGTCAGTGAGGCCAGAACCTCTTTCAGCCCGTACTTCGGACTCACCCGATTGAAAGGCACATCGGCTCCGATGGAGAAGGAGAGGTCGCGGTTCATGCTGTTTCAGCTCCCGGCGGGTCTTGGGGTGGGATCTCGCAGAATCCCTCGACGATCATACCGACGATCATGAGCACTGCGGCCGAGATCATCGCGACAAGCATACCTGCGGCCAGATCATTGCGGATCCCGGGGGCTGACAGGAAGTAGTAGCCGGCGTTGCCCAGGTACCAGCCGGCCAGTCCGGCTCCGGTCAGGGCACTGGCCTTGGCCATGATCGCCACTCTCGCCGCTTGGATCGGGTCGATCTCCTTCGTCCGGTCACCGTCGTTCCATTTTTTGATGGGCCAGCCGAGCAGGAACAGGATGGCTGCGAGGACGAGCATGCCGATGACGGCGAACCACGGCAGTCCCGGCAGTGAGAACCCCTGGCTTTCGAGCACCACGTCGACCACGATCGCGAGAACCGTGCCGATCACGGCCCAGACGGCGAGGGTGGACGAGGAGGTTCTCTGCATGGTTCCCAGTCTCTCAGATCGCGGGCGGTTATCCAGAGGTGATCCGGGCGATGTCCTGGTCGTCGAGTTCGGCCAGGACCGCGCTGATGGGGCGGCGCCCCTGTGGGGTGTCGATGAGTGTGTCTCCGACGAGTTCCGCCCATGGCGCGAGGACGAAGGCGCGTTCGTGGGCGCGCGGGTGCGGCAGCGTCAATCGCGCTGACTGACTGCGCAGCTCGGCGTCCTCGTCTCCGAAGCGGATGAGGTCGATGTCGAGGGTGCGGGGTCCCCACCTGAGTTCGCGCGTCCGCCCGCAGGCGACTTCGATGCCCTGTGCCACGGAGAGCAGTTCGAGAGCCGACAATGTGGTCGTCACGAGCACTCCGAGGTTGAGGAAGTCGGCTTGGTCGACTCCGCCCCAGGGGGCGGTGCGGAAGAGTGAGGACCGGCGAGTGACGGTGATGTCCGGATGCCGGTCGAGGGCAGCCACCGCCTGGTCGAGGGTGTCCGCGGCATCGCCGAGGTTCGCCCCGAGATTGAGATACGCTTCGGTCTCGCCCTCGGCCGTGTCGCCCGAACCGCGCGGCGCGTCCGCGGCCCTTGCATGCTCCCTCACCGAGGCGGCGGCAGAGTCGACGCGTCTGCGTTCGACTCGGATGCGCACATCGTCGAAGGTCCGTTGGATCGGTGCCGAGGGTTTGTGGACGACGACCTCGACGTGCTCGCACAGGCTCAGGCAGTGGTCGGCGATGCGTTCAGCCAGCGTTTCGATGAGGTCGAAGGTGTTGTTCTCGACGATTCCGGCAACGTCTTCGGCGAGTTCGCCGTAGTGGATAGTCTCGGCGAGGTCGTCGGTGGCCGCGGCACGTGCGACGGAGGTGTAGAGGGTGACGTCGATGACGAAGTCCTGGCCGTCTCGTTTCTCGAAGTCGAAGACGCCGTGGTTTCCGCGCACCGTCAGTCCGCGCAGTTCGATGCGGTCGGGGGCCGCCTCTGCGCCGGTCATCGCCCGGATCCCTCAGTCCCGGAGTCCGCTGCCGGGTGTGCCGCTGCTGCGGAGTGTTCCCTGACCGCGGCGATGACCTTGCAGGCGACCGCCGAGGTGGCCGGATCGTGGACGCGGACCGCCCAGGCACCGGCCTGCGCGGAGATCGCGGAGATCGTGGCCGTGGCCTGATCCTTCGCCGCCTGTTCGGCCTGTTTCGGGTCGTCGGGGTTGAGCAGGGAGGCGATGAAGCGCTTCCGGCTGGCGGCGACGAGGAGTCGGTGGTCGAGGGCGGCGAATTCGTCGAGCGCGGAGAGCAGCTGCCAGTTGTGTTCGGCGTTCTTCGAGAACCCGAGGCCGGGGTCGACGATGATATTCGCAGGTTCGACGCCGACGGCGATGGCTTCGTCGATGCGGGTGCGCAGCTCGGAGATCACCTCGGCGACGACATCGTCGTAGTGGAACGTTGCGGAAGCCTGATCGAGGTAGCCGCGCCAGTGCATGAGCACGATGGGAGCTCCGGACTCGGCAGCGACGCTGAGCATGGTGGGGTCCGACTGTCCGGCAGAGACGTCGTTGATGATATGAGCCCCGGCTGCCAGGGATTCTGCGGCGACGCGGGCGCGCATCGTGTCGACGCTGATGACAGCTCCGGCTGCGGCGAGCTCACGGACGACCGGGACGACTCGGCGCAGCTCTTCGGCTTCATCGACGCGGGCCGATCCCGGACGCGTCGATTCGCCACCGACGTCGATGATGTCGGCACCGGCTGCCATGAGTTCGAGTCCGTGGGCGACGGCTCGGTCATGGTCGAACCACAGCCCGCCATCGGAGAAGGAGTCGGGGGTGACATTGAGGACGCCCATGATCTGCGTCGTCTTAGCGGCTGTTTCGTCCATCGCTGTGTGATCCGTGTTCTGCCTCAGCGACCGAGGATGAGACTCATCGCTTCTGCTCGGGAGGCGCTTTCGCGCAGCTGCCCGCGCACGGCCGAGGTGATGGTCGAGGCTCCGGGCTTGCGCACTCCGCGCATGGTCATGCACAGGTGTTCGGCTTCGACGACGACGATGACGCCCTGCGGTTCGAGATGATCGACGAGCGCGTCGGCGATCTGTGAGGTCAGGCGTTCCTGCACCTGGGGGCGCCGCGCATAGATCTCCACGAGGCGGGCCAGTTTCGACAGTCCCGTGACCTTGCCGTTCTTGCTCGGAATGTAGCCGATGTGGGCGACTCCGTGGAAGGGCACGAGGTGGTGTTCGCAGGTCGAGTAGAGGTCGATATCGCGGACGAGGACGAGTTCCTCGTGGCTGATGTCGAAGGTGACGCCGAGGACTTCGGCCGGGTCGCGGTGGAGTCCCGCGAAGATCTCCTCATAGGCTCGAGCCACTCGGCCGGGAGTCTCGACGAGACCTTCCCGGTCGGGGTCTTCGCCGACGGCGATGAGGATCTCACGCACGGCAGCGGCGATGCGCTCCTGGTCGACCTTGTTGTCCTGCCCTGCGGGGGCGGGGCCGAGACCGGCGGAGACCTCTTCGATATCGGCCATCAGTCGTTGTTCCCTCTGTCTTCGTTCGTGTCATTCGTCGCCGGTCCCCCGGTTCCCGGACCGCTTGTGCCTGGTCCTCCGGTCGGTCCCCCGGTGGGGCCGCCCGTCGGGCCGGTCGGGCCGTTCGGGTTCTCGGGTCCGGGCGGGTTGTGCGGGACGTGAGGTCCGCTGACGCCCGTGGGTCCGGCTCCGGGGATGTCGGTGGTGTCCACCTCGGCGCCGGTCGATCCTTCACCGTCGCTGCGTTCGCTCTGCGGTGCGGGCGGAACGATGGGGCCGCGTTCGGACACGGGGCGATCGTCGTGGGCCAGCCACACTTCGCGGGTGGCGCGTTTGACGACGGGGGCGAAGATCTCCTCGAGGGCGGCCTGGTCCAGCGTTTCGCGTTCGAGCAGCTGGTAGGCGAGGTTGTCGAGCACATCGCGGTTGTGCGTCAGCGCCCAGTAGGCGTCGGCGTGCGCGGAGTCGATGAGACCGCGGACCTCGCGATCGATCGAGGACAGGGTCGAATCCCCGTATTCGTCGCCGCCGCCGTAACCGCGGCCGGCGAAGGGTTCGGACTGGTCGTCGCCGATCTTGACCATGCCCAGTTTCTCGCTCATTCCGTACTGGGTGACCATCTTCCGGGCGATGTTCGTCGCCTTCTCGATGTCATTGCTGGCACCTGTGGTCGGGTCGTGGAAGACGATCTCCTCGGCCACACGCCCGCCCATGGCGTAGGCGAGCTGGTCGAGCAGCTCGTTGCGGGTCGTCGAGTATTTGTCCTCGCTGGGCAGCACCATCGTGTAGCCGAGTGCGCGTCCGCGCGGGAGGATCGTCACCTTCGTCACCGGGTCGGTCTGGTTCATGGCCGCGGCGACCAGTGCGTGCCCGCCCTCGTGGTAGGCGGTGACGAGGCGTTCCTTGTCGTTCATCAGTCGCGTCCGCTTCTGCGGGCCGGCGATGACACGGTCGATGGCCTCATCCAGGATCCGGTTGTCGATGACCTTCGCGTTCTCACGTGCGGTGAGCAGGGCCGCCTCGTTGAGGACATTGGCCAGGTCCGCACCGGAGAATCCGGGGGTCCGCTTCGCCACCTGCCCGAGGTCGACCTCGTCGGCCAGCGGCTTGTCGGCGGCGTGGACCTCGAGGATGTGCTTGCGGCCCTTCATATCAGGGGCTTCGACGGGGATCTGCCGGTCGAAGCGACCGGGACGCAGCAGCGCCGGATCGAGGACGTCGGGACGGTTGGTCGCGGCGATGAGGATGACGTTCGTCTTGACGTCGAATCCGTCCATCTCAACGAGCAGCTGGTTGAGAGTCTGTTCGCGCTCGTCGTGTCCGCCGCCCATTCCGGCGCCGCGCTGGCGGCCGACGGCGTCGATCTCGTCGATGAAGATGATGCAGGGGGCGTTCGACTTCGCCTGTTCGAACAGGTCACGAACTCGGGAGGCACCGACGCCGACGTACATCTCGACGAAGTCGGAACCGGAGATCGAGTAGAACGGGACTCCGGCCTCACCGGCGACGGCTTTGGCCAGCAGGGTCTTGCCTGTGCCGGGCTGTCCGTAGAGGAGCACGCCCTTGGGGATCTTCGCTCCCACGGCCTTGAACTTCTCCGGCTCGGCGAGGAACTCCTTGATCTCTTCGAGCTCTTCAAGCGCCTCGTCGACTCCGGCGACGTCCTTGAAGGTGACGTCCGGGTTCTCCTTGTTGACGAGCTTCGCCTTCGACTTGCCGAAGTTCATCATCTTCCCGCCCGACATCTGCGAGATGAGGAACCAGAAGACGACGAAGATGATGACGAACGGGATGAGCGTGCCCAGCAGCGACATCAGCCAGCTCTGCTTGGGCACCTCGTCGGTGAAGCCCTTGTCCGGGCCGGCGGAGTCGACGGCCTTGACGACCTGCTCTCCGCGCTGTTCGACGTAGAAGAACTGGACCTTCTTGCCGAAGTCCTTGCCGTCGACCTTGTAGTCGTCCTTGAGAGTGAGGTCGACGCGCTGGTCCTTGTCGACGATCTTGGCCTGTTCGACCTTGTCGTCCTTGAGTAACTGCAGACCCTGTTCGGTGTCGATCTGGCTGAACCCGGACTGACTGAACAGCAGAGCACCGATCGATACGACGAGCAGCGCCAGGACGATCCAGACCAATGGGCCCTTCGTCGCCTTGTTCAGCAGGGGGCGACGTTTGTTCGACTCGGCCATAAGTCCTCTCAGGAAAAAGATGTGGGCAACCGTTTCAGGCTACCGAGGCTGCCTGGGAACATCCCCCACAGCCTAGTACTTCGCACCCCTATAGCCCGAATGCGTGCCGAATCTATTCCGTCACAGACCCCGGACTCGGCCCGGGTTCGCCGCGGGCGTAAAAAGCGGTGCCAGCGGACTCAGCTGTAGACGTGCTGGGCCAGGGTCGCCACGAACGGCACATTGCGGTACTTCTCCGCATAGTCGAGGCCGTAGCCGATGACGAATTCATTGGGCACGTCGAAGCCGACGTACTTGACGTCGATGTCGACCTTGACGGCTTCGGGTTTGCGCAGCATAGTGCAGATCTCGACGGTGGCAGCTCCGCGGGTGCGCAGGTTCTGGACCAGCCAGGACAGAGTGAGGCCGGAGTCGATGATGTCTTCGACGATGAGGACGTGCCGATCGGTGAGGTCGGTGTCGAGGTCCTTGAGGATCCGCACGACGCCGGAGGACTTGGTGCCCGAACCGTAGGAGGACACGGCCATCCAGTCCATCGTCACAGGAGAGTGCAGGGCGCGGGCAAGGTCGGCCATGACCATGACGGCGCCTTTGAGGACGCCGACGAGGAGGATGTTCTTGTCTTTGTAGTCTGCATCGATGGCGGCGGCCAGTTCAACGAGTCGTGCGGCTATCTGCTCTTCCGAGACGAGTACTTTTTCGATGTCATTGCCGAGATCGTTGATGTCCACGAGTGTCGATTCTCCTCAGATGCGGGTCCTGGAGATTCCATTATGGGTCACTTTGCCTCACCGGTGCCAGTGGGCCCGGATGTCGGCGCCAGTTCGTCGTCGACGGTCCCCGGACCGGCCGACAGCCAACCGGTGATCGCCATGAGTGCGGAGATGATGACCATGAACCACAGCGGCACCTGCCAGCCGCCGCTGACCCCGAGCAGTCCGCCCACGGCCAGGGGGCACAGTGCGGCGAGCACATAGCCCGAGGACTGGACGAACGCCGAAGTCGAGGCGGTGACGGAGACCTCGCGAGTGCGGGAGGTGATGAGCGCCAGCGCGGCGGGGAACGCGAATCCGCCGTATCCGAGCAGAGCCGCCCACAGCCAGGGGAGGCTGACCGGGCTGAGCAGCAGTC
Organism: Brevibacterium sp. CT2-23B; assembly: GCF_013168765.1. Taxonomy (NCBI): domain Bacteria; kingdom Bacillati; phylum Actinomycetota; class Actinomycetes; order Micrococcales; family Brevibacteriaceae; genus Brevibacterium; species Brevibacterium sp. CT2-23B. Next base: position 190,853 of record NZ_JABBYK010000006.1, read on the forward strand.
CGGTATAGCCGGCGACGGCGCTGGCCCCGAAGGAGACGAGGAAGGCGCGCGGGGCGATGCCCCGGACGATGATCTGCGGGGCGAGGAATCCACCGGGCAGACCGCCGAAGGTGACGATCGTGAGCATGATCCCTGCGAGGAAGGGGTCGAGTCCGGCGTCGCGGTAGATCTGCGGCAGCCATCCGAACTGGAGATAGGCATTGGCCGATTGGAGGCCGAAGAACATGGCCATATACCGCGCCTTGGGCGAGGTGAAGACCGCTCGCCGAGGCGGCGCCTCCTCCTGCTGCCCACCGGGCTCCGCGGCCTGTCCGGAGAGGACGGGCACGGATTTCAGTGTCCGCAGCACCGTCCAGGTGATGAGCGCGGACAAGGGCAGGACCAGCCAGAAGCCGAGACCGAAGCGCCACCCGCCGAACTGTTCGGCCAGGGGCGCAGTCAGCAGCGAGGGCAGCATCGAACCGAGGCCGAGCGAGACCGTGAATGTCGTCGCGCCCAGGGTGGGCCGGTGCGGGAAGCGGGACTTGACGTAGACCGGCAGGATGACGTTGCCGATCGACATTCCGGCCAGGGCGAGGACCGTGAGCAGAGCGAAGGCCACCCATTCGGTGACGATGGCGCGCAGACCGATGCCTGCCACGATGAGGGCGGAGCTCAGGGCTAGAGCGGAGAACAGACCGAGGCGCTTGAGCAGGGGTACGGCGATGATGCCGCAGATGGCGAACACGAGTCCCGGCAGAGCCGTGAGCAGACCGGTCTGCCATTCGGCCAGGGAGAATCCGTCGCTGACTTCGGAGAGAACGGGACCCAGGGAGGAGGCGGCTGGGCGCAGCGAGGCGGCGATGAGGACGAGGCAGGCCAGGGCCAGAACGTCGAGGCCGCGGTTGCGTCGGAATCCCTGCACGGGCGAAGTCGTCATGGCCTCATCCTTTCAGACCGCTGTAGTCGTCGTGCGCGCGGGCCGCGGCCCCATAGAGGCACGCAGACAGGCACAGCTTCCGATGGTATACCGTTTGACGGTCGTAGGCTGAGCACATGATCGTTGTGAAGAATGTGCGCCTGTTCCCACGCACCCCCGATGCTCCCGCCGTCGACGTCGAGATCACCGAAGGACGGTTCTCTCGCCTCTCCCCCGCCGAGGATGCCGCCCCCGATTCCGCGCCACCGGCGACCGGGACGACATCGACCAGGACCGAGGTCATCGACGGGGCGGGGCGGATCCTGCTGCCTAGCCTCGGCGATGTCCACGCTCATCTGGATTCGAATCGGATGGGCCAGACGTTCCGTCCGCACACCGCCGACGGCACTCTGCACGGGTACATCATGAACGATCGCGAGAACTGGCGGCAGGGCGAGCGCAGCGTCGCCGATCAGGCCGCGTACGCAATTGCGAAGATCATCGCGTCCGGAGGCACGCGCATCCGCTCACACGCACAGGTCGATGCCGACTGCGGTCTCGAGCGCTTCCACGGGGTCAGGGCCGCGCTCGAGGCTCATGTCGATGTCCTCGACTTCCAGATCGTTGCCTTCCCGCAGGCCGGAATCGTGCACGAGCAGGGCGTCGAAGAGCTGCTCGATGCGGCTCTGAGCGAGGGCGCGGACCTCGTCGGCGGACTCGATCCGCTGCTCTACGACCGGGATCCGGTCTCCCACCTCGATGTCGTCTTCGGCCTGGCTGAGAAGCACGGCAAGGGCATCGACATCCACCTCCATGAGGCGGGCACCGCGGGACTCTTCACGCTCGAGGAAATCGCTGCGCGTACTCGAGCCGCGGGTATGGCCGGGCAAGTCACGGTCTCCCATGCCGTCGCGCTCAACACGAACCCGGAACCCGCGGTCGCTCGGATCCTCGATGTCCTCGCCGAGGCGGGAGTGACCCTGACGACGGTTGCCCCGGCCAAGGGTGCGCTGCCGCAGAGACTCATCCGTGAGCGCCGAATGGCTCTGGGACTCGGCGAGGACGGTCAGCGGGACTACTGGAGTCCCTATGGTGACGGCGATCTGCTGCGCCGGACCTGGCAGCTGGCGTTCACGAACGGATTCCGTGCAGACGCAGATATCGAAGGCTGTCTCGACATCGCCTCACGCGGAGGAGCGCAGGTCATGGCCGGTGCTCGTTCCGACGGTTCGGCTCTGGTCGACGATTCCCGGTTCGGTCTGGCGGTGGGCGCTCCCGCGGACTTCGTGCTCGTCGACGCCGACACGGTCACCTCGGCGATCATGGACTGCCCGAGGGACAGGGATGTGTTCAAGGGCGGTCGACTCATCGCCTCCGGCGGCGAACTGGCGGGCGGGCCGCGGCTGAGCTGAGTCTCAGCGGGCCTTCGCAGCCGGCTGGAACACGGCCCGCCCGTCGGAGACGACGACTTCCGTGTCCCCGGGCAGGGACAGTCGACCGCGCCTGCGGTCACAGATGAGGGCACAGAGTTCGGCGACCCGCACCGCTCCGAGGTTCTGTCCGGGAACTCCGAGTGAGATCACCCAGTCGCGCACGACGCGGCTGAGCACGGCATCGTCGAGCGCAGTGAAGACCTCCACCGGCACCGAGGCGGCTCCGCGGATCGTCTGCCCTGCCGCCTCGGCGTGGGCATCGATGAAATCGGCGTCGGCTCGGCAGAGGTCGGCGGTGCGGGCGAGGTTCGCTGTGATCGGTTGGTCGAGTTCGGCTTCGAGTCCGGCCAACAGCTGCCGGGCCCGGACGCGGGTGAACGCGGTGTCGGCGTTCATCGGGTCGTCCCAGATCTCGATGCCCTGTGCCTGACAGGACGCTTCGGTCTGGTCTCGGTCGAGGCCGAGCAGGGGACGCATGAGGCGACCGGCCAGCGGGCTCATCCCGGCCAGGGACCGGGTGCCCGATCCGCGCATGAGGCCGAGCAGAACGGTCTCTGCCTGGTCGCTGCGGGTATGGGCGGTGAGAATCCAGTCGGCTCCGGCTGCGGCCCGAGCGGTTTCGAGGGCGGCATAGCGGGCGGTGCGTGCCGCGGCCTCGAGGCCTTCCTCACCGGCATCGATCCTCACCCTCATCACCTCGGCGGGCACACCCCAGGATTCGGCAGTGACAGCAACCCGGTCGGCCACTTCGGCGGTGACGGTCTGCAGGCCGTGGTCGACGGTGACGGCACGGGCCCGGATCTCACCGCGTCGATGGAGAAATGCGGTCGCATGGAGCAGCGCCATCGAATCCGCTCCCCCGGACACTGCGACGATGAGGCCCGGAACAGACGCTCCTGCGACGGCGAGCGCTGCGCGCACGGCATTGCGGATGGCTGCGCTGGCCGGGTCGAGGGTCGGCCGCCTCGGCGACGATGCGCTGCGCGGCCCCTCAGCCGTGGACACGGTCGAGCCAGAGCTGCGGTTCGTGGATTTCGGCCGTGCGCGGCAGGTTCGCGGGTTCGGCATAGATGCGGGAGAAGCCCTTCTGTCCGACCTCGCGGCGGACGGCACGGACGAACTTCGCTCCGTCGCGATACTGGGCGAGTTTGAGGTCCATTCCGAGCAGATTCGTCAGGAACCCGCCTTGGGCGGCATCGCGGCGGGCCTCGAACTTGCGGCGCAGCCGGCGCACGCTCGGGATGACACCGGCTCCGACTTCGTCCATGACGACATCGGCGTGGCCTTCGAGCAGCGACAGGATCGCCGTGGCCTCGTCGAGTGCGGTGCGCATGTTCTCGTCACGGATGAGGTCGATGATGCTGGCCTCGCCCTTGACGATGCGGCCGAGGGTCGCGAAGAGGTCGACGATCCCGCCGACCCCCGGCATCGTCAGTCGGGTCGACACGGCTCCGGAGAGCAGGGTGCGCATATGTTCGCGCAGCCAGGGCGCGGTCGCGAACTGCACTTGGTGGGTGGCTTCGTGGAGGGCCACCCACATGCGGAAGTCACGCGGATCGACGTCCATGGCCCTCTCGGCGATGAGCACGGCGGGGGCAACGAACATCAGCCGTCCCGTCTCCACGGCGAAGGGGTCGAACTGGCCGAGCACGCGAGTCGACAGGAGTGAGAGCACCCCGGCGACCTCGACGGCGCCGGCCTTCGCGGTGGCGGGGCTGACCGGGGCGGGCAGGGCCGCCTCGTCGAGCATTCCATTGACGGACTGCGCGTTGGCTTTGACCCAGCTGACCTGGTCGAGGACGAGCACGGAACCGGCGGCGAGCCGTCCGCGCACATCATCGGCGTGCTCCGGCGGCAGCAGAAACGAGTCGAGCACGAGGTCCTGGGCGGTCAGCGCATTGTCCTTCATCCCCTCGACGAGTCCGTCGAGCACACCCGGTTCGGGGACCTTCGCCGCGGAGACGAGCTCACGGGCGGTGCGGGCGGCGAAGTTCTCGTCGATGATCATCGGCAGCCGCAGTTCGCGAGGGCTGTGACGATATCGTCCACGGTCTTTCTGGCTTCCAAGATCTTGTCCTTATCCACGTCGTCGATCTGGATGGAGAATACGAGGTAGCGGCCTTCCGCGTCGAGCACTCCCCCGGCCAGGGAGGTCACGGTCGACAGCGTTCCGGTCTTCGCATGCACCACCCCTGAGGCGTTCCTCTCGTCGAGGAATCGGTCGTGCAGGGTGCCGGTCAGTCCGCCGACGGGGAAGTAGCTGACGAGCCCGGCCAGCGAGTCATCGGCGACGACCGAGGCCTGCAGCACGGTCGTGAGATCGTGCGGGGCGATCCGGTTGTCATAGGACAGCCCCGAGGTGTCGACGAGGTGAGTGCGCCCGAGATCGACGGATTCGCCGAGGGCCTCCAGGACCGCCTTGGGACCGTTCTCGAGGCTGCCGTCCTGCCCCTGAGCGATGGCGACCTCGTTGCCGAGCATCTCGGCGACGACGTTGTCGCTGTGCACGAGCGCGTATTCGACGATCTCGGAGATCGTCGCCGATTCCACCCGGGCAAGTTCCTTCGGGTTCTCGGACTCGGACGGCGCCTCGGATTCGGACCGGTCGGTCGCCTCGGTGACGGTGATCCCGGTCTTCTTCAGCTCTTTTTCGAAGATCGAGAACGCGTCCTTCGCCGGGTGTTCGCTGCGGCCCCGCCAGTCTGCGTTCTTCGACCCGACGTAGGCGGTGTCGACCATGATCGGCTGGATCGGGGTGATCACGCCCTTGGCGATATCGGACCGGGACCAGCCGGAGTCGAAGTCCTCGCCGACGTAGCGGCTCGTGTCCAGGTTGAGGGCCACCTCGGTGATGTTCTGGTCCTTGAGGGCGGCCGCGGTGTCTTCGGCCAGGGTCCGCAGTCCCGCGTGCCCGTTGACCGAACCGGGATCGGAGTCTCCGGCCGACAGGAGCACATCGCCGCCGCCGGTCAGCGTCAGGGTGTTCGTGTCCGCGTCGAAGTCCGTCGTCGTCGCCAGGCGCGTCTCCCCGCCGATCGCGGACAGTGAGGCGGCCGCTGTGAGCACCTTCGTCACGGAGGCGGGAGTGCGCGGCTTCGTCTCGTCCTTCGCGTAGAGGACGTCGTCGCTGATCCCGTCACGGACCTCGAGGCCGAAGCCCTTGACCTTCGAATCCTTGAGCACGGCGTCGATCGTCTTCGGGATCTGTGTGGGCACAGGAGCGGAATCGTCGACCGCCGAGGCGGGGGCGGGCACCTGCTGGGCGTGGGCCTGCGGAGTGGGCACGGTCTGGACCTCGACCTGGGGTTCGGTGGTCAGCACGCCGGGCAGGCCGGGCACGAGGTCGTAGGCGTCGACGGCGGCATAGGCACCGAGGGCGAGGACGATGATCCCTGCGGTGATCGCACCGCCCTTCTTCCGCCGCGAAGTCGCCTCTCTGCGGTCGCGGCGCGGGGAGCCGGAGTCCGACGGGTTCTGCGGCGCATCGGTGTCGTTCAAACGCAGGCTCTCATTCCTCGACGACCGTGAGGCGGTCGCCGTCGGTGGGCGGTGACGGGGACTTGTACCATCTATTCTAGTGATGCACCCCTAACGTGAAGGAGCACTATGGAACTGCTGGCCACAATCGAGATCCCCCAGGGGTCCCGCAACAAGTACGAAGTCGATCATGAGACCGGTCGGGTCAAGCTCGATCGCTACCTCTACACTTCGATGCAGTACCCCGCCGATTACGGCTATATCGAGGACACGCTCGGAAACGACGGCGACCCTCTCGATGTGCTCGTGCTGCTGCCCGAGCCGCTGTTCCCCGGTGTGCTCATCGACATCCGTCCCATCGGCATGTTCCAGATGGAAGACGAGGCCGGAGGCGACGACAAGGTCCTCGCCGTGCCCGCCGGAGATCCTCGCTGGGACTCCTACACCGACATCTCGGACGTGGACAAGTTCATGCTCGACTCGATCGAACACTTCTTCTCCCGGTACAAGGACCTCGAGCCCGGCAAGTACGTCAAGGGTTCGAGCTGGGCCGGCCGCGAAGCCGCCGAGGCCGAGATCAACGCCTCGATCGAGCGTTTCAAGGCCGAGGGCCACTGAGCCCTACCCCTCTCACTGTGCTGAGAACTCAGCGCTGATCTGCGACCGCCCGGATGATGACATCCGGGCGGTTTCGTTTGGCCCCCGACCGGGGCCCCAGCGTGATGACCATCACGATTTCTTAGGTAAGCCTAAGGGGCAGTGTGAGCCAGGTTATGCGATTGTCGAGTCATGAAACTCGATCATGTGTCATACGCCAGTGAACCTGACGGCTATCGTGCGACCGCCGAGCGGATCGCGGAGAAGCTCGGAGTGGCTCCCTACGACGGCGGTGTGCATCCTCGATTCGGCACCAGAAACCTCATCTTCCCCCTAGCGAACGGCCATTACCTCGAAGTCGTGGAAGCCTTGGAGCATCCGGCCGCTCTCTCGACGCCCTTCGGTCAGGCGGTCCGGGCTCGTTCCGAGCTCGGCGGCGGCTGGATGGGCTGGTGCGTCTCGGTCGACGATCTCACCGCAGTCGAAACTCGCCTCGAGCGCAAGGCTGTCGATGGAAACCGCACGCCGGAGTCCGGTTTGGAACTTCGGTGGCTGCAGATCGGTGTCAAGGGGCTCATCGCCGATCCCCAGCTGCCGTTCTTCATCAAGTGGTCCGCCGACTCCTCGCAGCACCCGTCGACGTACAAGACGAATGAGGGCGTCGACATCGACACCCTGCAGATCGCCGGGGACCGCGATCGTCTGCGCGATTGGCTGGGCACTCAGGATGCCAAGCCGATCTCTGAGATCAACATCGACTGGTCCGCACCCCACGGGACGCCGGGCATCATGTCGGTGAGCTTCAACACGGAGAACGGCCCCGTCACCATCTGAGCACATCAGCGTCCGCATACTCTGCGGAGTCGAAGAAGGCCAGAGGCAGTGTCGCCTCTGGCCTTCTTCAGCTTATGGTCCTGGAGTCATCAGTCGCCCTGGAACTCCGTCGGCGAGTCCTGCTCGCCTTCCGTCCCGTCTGCGTTCTTCCGACGCAGATGAGCGGCCGTGGCCATCGCACCGCCGACGGCGAGGAGACCTGCTCCGCCGCCGAGCAGCGGCAGAGTGCTGTCAGTACCGGTCCACGGCAGTTCACCGCCGTCCGACCCGGACCCGCCTGAACCGGACCCGCCTGAACCCGAGCCGCCGTTCGAAGAACCGCCGCCCGAATCGGATCCGCCGGAGCCGCCCGAACCGGAGCCGCCGTCGCTTCCGGCGCTCGCGGCCGCACCAGCTGCCGCGGCATCCTTCGCGCCGTCCTGCGACCCGGCAGTCGATCCGGAGCTGTCGGCGTCCGTTCCGGTCCTGTCGCCCTTGGCATCGGTGTCCTCACCCGTTCCGGCACCATCTGAGCTGCCGTTCTCGTCCGAGTCCTTCGCCCCTTCATCTGTGCCGTCGGCGTCGGAGTCCTGGTCCTTCGGCGGTTCAGTCGGGTCCGGTGCCGATCCGCCGTCGCCCTTGATGACCTGCACGACAGTGGGCCGCGGCATCGCAGCCACTCCCTTGTCGACATCGGTCGCGTCGACATAATCGGGGAACTGCGAGTGCTGATCTGCATAGGAGCCGTCCTCACCTGGGTGCTGGACCGCAACGAAAGCTGACTCATACTCATCGTGGACGAGTGGTCCGCAGACCTCGGCTTCGCGAGGCACGGACAAGAACTGTTCGACCCGACCGCGCTGGTCGCCGTCGATCGTGACCTTGAACAGCCCGTCGCAGTAGCCGATGCCGTCGGGAGCACCGTCGGTGGAGATCCACAGGTTTCCGGCGGTGTCGAAGGCGACATTGTCCGGGCAGGAGATCGGTGAGACCTGATCGGCGGGGAAGCCGGAGAAGTAGGTGGCGTCGCCCTGCTTCGGGTCTCCGCAGACCAACAGCAGCGTCCAGTCGAATTCGGTGCCCGTATGATCGCCGGAGCGCTCGGTGATCTCGACGATGTGCCCGTCGCGGTTCTCCGTGCGCGGATTGGCCTCATCTGCGGCGGCCTTCCCGTCGGTGCCGCGGTCGGAGTTGTTCGTGCAGGCGACGTAGATGCGGCCGTTGACCGGGTTCGGTTCGACGTCTTCGCAGCGGTCCATCTTCGTCGGCCCGACCTTGTCGGCGGCCAGTCGGGTGTTGACGAGGACCTCTTCGACGGAGAATCCGGACACCTGCGACTTGCCGTCCTTGACCAGCGGAAGCCACTGTCCGCTGCCGTCGAACTCGCCGTCGGCGGGCACCTCACCGCTGCCGTCGATCTCGGACTTCGGTGAGTTGCCGGTGAACTTCGCGACGTAGAGGTCGCCGTCGGTCAGCAGCGTCTTGTTTTGTTCGCGGTCGCCCTCGACGTAGGTGTCCTTCGAGACGAACTTGTAGAGGTAGTCGAACTTCTCATCGTCTCCCATATAGGCCACGGCGTGGCCCGAATCGGAGATCGTGATGTTCGCCCCTTCGTGTTTGAAGCGGCCCATGTTCGTGTGCTTATGAGGGGTGGAGTTCGGGTCCCAGGGGTCGACTTCGACGATCCAGCCGAAGCGATTCGCTTCGTTCGCGTAGCCCGGGTTGTTCGTATCGAATCGGTCGACATCGGCTTCCCAGCCGTTGGCCGAGTCTTCGCTGTCGAGACCGTAGCGCTTATCGGCCGCCGAGGTGCCCTGCGCCTTGAAGTACGAGTTGAAGTTCTCCTCACCGGACACCAGAGTGCCCCAGGGCGTGAGCCCGCCCGAGCAGTTGCCGAGAGTGCCCTGCGCCTTGTCACCGTTCGGGTAGTCCTTCGTCCGCAGCAGATCGGAACCGGCGGCGGGACCGGTGAACTCGTACTCGGTGTCGATGAGGAACCGGCGGTTCTTCTTTCCGTTGACATCGATCGTCCACGTCGACTTCTCGTCCGTGCGGATGAGTTCGGCAACGGTCAGTCCGTGGGCTTCGCGGCTGATCGCCCGCTGATCGGCTCCGTCCATGTCCTCGGGGTACATGATGGCGTCGTTCGTGTATTCCTGGTTGGCGAAGAGCACGGCCCGGTTGGAGTCGTCGGGGTCGATCTGGATGGACAGGAAGTCGTTGTTGTAGCCGAACTGGCGGCGCTGCGCCTCTGGGCTCTGATTCTCCGGGTCGAATTTCGGGGAGTCGGGGAACAGGGGGTCTCCCCAGCGGACGATCGGATGCCAGGAGTAGCCTTCGGGGACGACGAATTCGTCGACCTCATGCTGGACCGGGTCGATGGCGGTGAAGGCCAGACTGCCTGCGGTGGCTGCGGCGGCAGAGCGTGCGGTCGGACTCGGTGCGGTGGTCACTGCGATGGCCAAGGCACCTGCAGCCGAGGCACCGAGAACCGCGCGACGGCTGAGCTTCGCATTGACGATATCGCGGAAATACCCATTTGCCGATGTGTTGCAGGTGGCCTTGAGGCAGGCGTTGTCGCACTTCAGTGCGCACGTAACGGGGCTGCGCTTGCCACGCACATGGTCGGCCATCGGCAGAAAGGTTCGCATCGATTCTCTCCTTGTATCGGGTATCTTCCCAGTCCGGGGCCCGCCCGGTACAGAGGGCGGAGCCGGAAGGACTCACCCGATCGAGACTGTCACCGGCAAGCGGCCCTGGAACTACCCGTCGGTGAATCAGAGGTGAACCCGGAGGGAGGAATGAGTGTCCCGTTCGCTTGTCCCGACCTCGCCTGCAGCACTCAGCCGAAGTCGACGAGGGCGAGCACTCCCGGGGCGAGGAATCCGACGGCGTCGATGATGACATGCGCCCACACCAGCGGCATGAGTCTGCCCTTGCGCAGGAAGTACCAGCCGAAGATGATGCCCATGGCGACGTTGCCGATGAACGGGCCGATGCCCTGGTAGAGGTGGTAGCTGGCGCGGAACATCGCCAGGGAGATGATGATCGGCCAGGGTCCGAAGCCCAGCTGCCGCAGTCGCAGCGCCCCGAAGCCGAAGATGAGCACCTCTTCGAGGATTCCGTTCTTCGCGGCCGAGAGCAGCAGCACGGGAATCGTCCACCAATGATCGCCGAGGTTGGACGGCTGGATCTCGGCAGTGATCCCCAGTGCCCTGCCGCCCGCGTACACCCCGAGGGTGCCGATGCCGATTACGAGGAAGATGAGTACACCGTGACCGAGGTCGCGCAGTCGGTGCCCGTCGACTCCGAGCCTGATCGGCAGCGGCTGGGCCGGTCGGTCTCGACTGAGCAGGTAGATCGCGAGGGCGACGGGCACGAGGGTGAAGCCGATGTCGAGAAGCTGGTAGATCAGGTCGAAGGCCGGCCGGGGCGAGATCGAGGTGTTGAGCTTGGCCTGGGCGTCGCTGATCGGTCCGCGCGTGGCGATGTCTGCCAGACGGACGATCGCATAGACGGATGCCTGCCCCAGGGACAGGGCCGCAATGAGACCGAGCTCGAACCACAGGCGCTTTCTCTCCTGTGGTTCGAGCTCGGTCGTCATGGACTCAACTCTAGCCGGGACGGGTCAGTGTTTGGGTTCGCCGTCCCCGTCATCACGACGCGGCTGCTGGCTGCGCAGGGTGAAGTCCGTTCCCGGCCCATCGCCCCGGATCCCGTCGTCGTCACGTCCGTCGCTGCCGGTCGGTTCGTCGTCGCGGCGGTCACCGAGGCGGTCGGCGTCCGTCGATTCGTCCGACGCCGAGGCGGCCCTGCCCGAATCCGCGGACGTCGAGTCCGCGGTCGGTGCGGTCGCCTCGGTGGGGGCCTCTCCTTCTGCCCGTGCCCGAGTGTCGTCGGAACCGGCGGCAGCGGCCCCAGCACCGGCTGGCACAGCGGCAGTCTCCCGCTCATGTGCCCGTGCCTCGGCTGCGTCGAGGACCTCCCCGCGAGCCATGTTCTTCACGTACTTCTTCTCGGCTCGGCGTTCCTTGACCCCTTCGAGCAGCAGGTAGAGCACGGGCACGAGGATGAGCGTGAGCAGCGTCGAGCTGACCAGTCCGCCGATGACGACGATGGCCAGCGGCTTCGAGATGAATACTCCCCCGCCGGTGAGCCCGAGGGCCATCGGCAGCAGAGCGAAGATCGTGGCGGCCGCAGTCATGAGGATCGGACGGTAACGCAGCCGGGCGCCGTGGACGATGGCCGTACGCAGATCGACCCCGCGGATTCGGAAGTGGTTGATGAGGTCGATGAGTACGATCGCATTCGTCACCACGATGCCGATGAGCATGAGCAGTCCGATCATCGACGTCAGCCCCAGCGGAGTGTCGGTGATGAGCGAGAGCGCAACCGAACCGGTGGCCGCGAACGGGATCGAGACCAGCAGGATCAGCGGCTGCAGCAGCGACTTGAACGTGGCGACCATGATGACGAACACGATGAGGATCGCCGCGAGCATCGCCAGTCCCAGCTGCGAGAACGCTTCGTTCTGCTCCTGGGTGGCACCGCCGGTGTCGACGGACACCGTATCGGGCAGGTCCACGTCGTCGAGGGCGGACTGGACCTCGGTAGACACGGCTCCGAGGTCATCGCCTTCCGGAGTCACGGACACGGTGGTCGAACGCTGCGAATCCGTGTGGCGGATCGTCGGTGCGGTCTTGACCTCCTTGACGTCGGCGACCTCATCGAGTTCGATGAATCGCGGCTCCGATGTCACGGGAGCGCCCGCGTTCGGATCGCCGCCTGTCGCACCGGCACCACCGGCCGCACCACCAGCACCGCCTGCGCCGCCGGCACCACCGGCACCACCTGCGCCACCAGCGTCGCCCGAACCTCCGGCGCCTCCGCCAGCTCCTCCGGCACCTCCGGCCGCGCCGGCGTCACCTGAGCCACCGGCACCTCCGGCCGCACCACCGGCGCCGCCTGCCGCACCTGCGCCGGCTCCTCCAGCGGGAGCCGTCTCTTCCGGCTTGCCCGGGATCTTGAGTTCGCGCAGCTTCTCCACGGTGTCGGCATTGCGATCGAAGAGCAGCACCGAATGGGAGACATCGTCGATGACGACCTCACCGATCTGCTGGCCATGCATGGCACGCTGCACATACTGGCCGATGGCCGCCTCGGTGAGGTTCTCCTCTGCGGCCTTCTCATGATCGACCTTGACTTCGATCACGGGCTGGACCGCGGCGGTATCGCTCGTCACCGACTGCGCCGACGATACGCCCTCGAGCTTGTCGCTGACCTTGTTCGTCGCGTCCTCGAGTTCTTCGGGATCGGTGGCCGTGAGTGTGACGTCGATGGTCTGCGCACCCGGGGTCGAGCTCTGGCTTGCCACCTCGACGTCGCCGGCGCCCTTGAGGCCGTCGAACTGCTTCTGCAGATCTGCGGAGATCGACTGCGCCGAGACTCCGGACTTCGTGTTGACGATATAGGTGCCCGTCAGCGACGAATCGTCGGTGAAGCCGAACGACGTGCCGCCGAGCGACAACTGGTAGTTGTCGACATCGGATTCGTCGGCGAGGATGTCCTCGACCTTCTTCGCCTGTTCCGAGGCCTCATCGAGGTCGGTGCCCGGGTCGAAGGTCTGCGAGATCTGCAGTGAGTCCTGCCCGGTGTCGCCGAAGAGCTCTGTCTTCAGCTGTGGGATCATCGCTCCGGTGCCTGCGAGCACGAGCACGGCGATGAGGATCATGATGATCGGGTGCTTCGTCGAGAACCCGATGGCCGGCATATAGGTCTTCTGCAGTCGCGTCACCGGCGAATGCATTCCGGCGAGCTCGTCGACCGCTTCCGTTCCGTCTTCGGATTCGCCGTAGCGCGGTCCGCCCGCTGCCACTCCGGTCGCATCGGTTCGAGTCGTGGCACCGGCCTGTGCGGAGGCATCAGCGCGCGGGAACGATTCAACACTGTCTCGAGGACCGGTGTCCTCGGCTTCGGCACCGGCAGCGACGAGGTCGCGCTTCTTGTCGGCCTTCTTCGCTTCCTTCTTCTCTGCCCGCCACTGCGACAGCATCGACTTGCGGCTGCGACGGATCTCCGCCTTCTCCGCACGGGTGAGCTTGACCTTCGCTTCACGCTGACGCAGGAACCAGTACGCGAGGACGGGCACGATCGTCAGTGCCACGAACAGGGACGAGAGCAGGGCGATGGTCGCGGTCAGGGCGAAGGGCCGGAACATCTCTCCGGTCTGCCCGGTCACGAATGCCAGCGGCAGGAACACGGCCACCGTGGTCAGCGTCGATGCGGTGATGGCACCGGCCACTTCGGAGACGGCGGCGAGGATGTTCGAGAACTTGTCGCCGCCGGAGGCGTGGCGTCTGCGGATCGCCTCGATGACGACGATGGAGTCGTCGACGACGCGGCCGACGGAGATCGTCAGCGCACCGAGGGTGAGCATGTTGAGGGTCTCCCCGCCCATCCACAGCCCGATCATGGCGATGAGGAGGGAGAGCGGGATGGAGATGGCGGTGATGATCGTCGCCCGCACCGAGAGCAGGAAGACGAGGATGACGAGGACCGCGAAGATCAGGCCCAGCCCACCCTCGTTGAGCAGGTCGTGTATGGACTGTTCGATGAACGGGGCCTGGTCGAACGCGGAGACGAACTCCGTGTTGTCACCCATCATCTTCTCGAGTTCGGGCAGCTTGTCGGCCACCGCGTGAGAGACGTCGACGGTGTTCGCGTCGGATTCCTTCATCACCGACACGGACAGCGAGGGTTCGCCGTTGGTGCGCGAGATCGACTCGATCGGCTCGTCGACGAGTTTGACGTCGGCGACGTCGGAGATCTGGATCGGTCCGTCCTTGCCGGAGATGACGAGGTCTTTGATCGCATCGATCGAGCGGATGCGGGTGCCGACCTCGACCGGGGCCGCGCCGTCGTCGCCCTTGAGCTCACCGGCCGAGGTGGGCACACCGTTGGACTGGAGGATTCCGGCCACCTCGTCGAGGTTGGCTCCTTCGTCCTCGAGGTCGTCGCGGCGGATGCTGATCTCGACCTGTTTGGTCTTCGCTCCGGCGATCTGGACCTGGGAGACGCCGTCGACCTTCTTCAGCTCCGGTTCGACGATGTCTTCGAGATTCGCCGCCAGCTGGTCTTCATCGGCATCCGAGGTCACGGACAGGGCGAGCACCGGAATATCATCGGTGCCCATCATCATGACGTTCGGTTCGACCCCGTCGGGCAGGGTCGGCTGCACCTGGGAGACGGCGCGCTGCAGGGCACGGACGACGTCATCGGAGTCGTCGCCGTACTTCGTGCTCACGGTGATCTGCGAACTGCCCGCTGAGGAGGTCGAGGTCATGTCCTCGACCTCGGGCAGTGCGGTCAGCGCCCCTTCGAGTGGGTCGGTGACTTCGGATTCGACGGCCTCGGGGGTGGCTCCCTCATAGGAGGCGGTGACCGTGGCCTGTGGGTTGTCGAGGGACGGGAAGAGCTCTTGCTTGAGAGCACCGGCACCGATGACGCCGAAGATGATGGCGACGACGGAGATGAGCGCGATGAGCGCCCGGTTCTTCAGACTCAGCCGGGTCAGGAAACTCACGAGGGGGACTTTCTTTGTCGTAGACAGGGCGACGACGCAGAACGCCGACTCAACCAACCATCCTAGTGAGTGTCCCCTGAACCGCACATGAGGAAAACCTGACTTTTCGGAATCAGAATCCCGACGCGTCGCGTTTCGTGCGACAGCTCGGTGAACCGGCAACAGCTCGGTCCGTGCACCGAGCTGTTGCCGGTGCGCCGAGCTGTCGGCAGGCTATTGAACGCCGGCCGGTCGGCGGGGACGGGTCTCACGGCCGAAGAACCACAGGCCTGCGGCAATGATGCCGAGGACACCGGTGAGCAGGAACGCCCACGAGTAGTCGAAGTGATCGACGACGGCTCCGGCGATGATCGGGCCGAGGATGGCTCCGCCGTCGAGGGCCATCTGGTAGCGGGCGAGCACTCGGCCGCCCTTGCGGTCGCGGCCGATGACGTCGGCGACGGTGGCCTGCTGAGCGGGGTTGGCCAGGCCGGAGCCGATCCCGGCGATGATGGAGAAGACGAAGAACAGCCAGATCGAATCGATGAAGGCCAGCGCCGCGGTGGTCACGCCGAGGACGAACAGGCCCCATTGGATGAAGGGTTTGCGCCCGACGGTGTCGGCAAAGCGTCCGACCACCGTCACGGCCGAGGCATTGCCGATGGCGAACATGGTCAGCGCCAGTCCGGCCACTGCGGTATCGGCCTTAAGGGCCTGGATGGCGAAGAGCGGGTAGATGGCCACGCGGATGCCCATCGCCGACCAGCCTTGGACAAAGGCGGAGATGAGCGCCGACCGGTAGGCCGAATCCTTCCAGGCTTCCCGGAAGGACATGACTTCCTGCTGCTGCTTGTCCTTCTCCGCTTCCAGCCGGGCACGCCCGGATTTCGTCGAGGAGCCGAAGGATGCGGTGGAGGCGAGGAAGACGCGGACGACGATGGCGGCGATGAGCAGACCGACGGCATAGATGATGAACGGAATGCGCATCCCCCATCCGGCCATGGCACCGCCGAGGACGGGTCCGGCGATATTGCCGACGAGGAATGCGGTCGCATACGTCGACGATGCCTTCGCGCGGGCGTCGATCGGGGCGAGGCGGACGATGAGCGCCATCGCGGAGACGCTGAACATCGTCGAGCCGATGCCGCCGAGTCCGCGGAAGATCAGCAGCTGCCAGTAGTTCTGAGCGAAGGCGACGGCCGCGGTGGAGGCTGCGACGATGAGGAGACCGGTGATGTAGATGCGGCGTTCGCCGAAGGCATCGACGAGGCGCCCGGATGAGGGTGAGAACACGAACCGGAAGAATGCGAACGAGGAGACGACGATGGTTGCGGCGGTGACCCCGAAGTCGAAGCTCGCCGCGAACTGCGGCAGGACGGGTGCGATGATTCCGTAGCCCAGGGCAACGATGAAGGCCGCTGCCACGAGGACATAGATCTCCTTGGGCAGGCGGCGCGTTTCCGGAGTGTCGGTGCCGGGAGTGCTCACAGGGTATCGAGGAACTGTTCGGGCTTCGGCAGGGGGCGAGTGCTCGTGGTCAGGCGCTGTCGGTAGCGTTCGGGGACGGCTCCGATGTAGAACCAGCCCATGAGCAGTTCATGATCGTTCAGGCGGTGGAGGCGGCGGACCGGTTCGGTGTTCGTCAGGGTTCCCGAGCGCCACATGACTCCCCAGCCGGCTTGCCACAGGGCGAGTTCGAGCAGGTGGCCGGCACCAGCGGTGGTCGCGTGCTGCTCCCATTCGGGAACCTTGTCATGTTCGACCGGTGAGGAGACGAGGGCGAGCAGAAGTTCGGCCCGCAGCGGCTTCGTATTGGTCTCGCCGGGTTTGCGGACGACGCCGGCGGCTTCGTCGAGGGCGTCGCCGAGGCGGTGCCGGTCGTCTCCGCGGATGATGAGGAAGCGCCAGGGGCGCAGTGACTTGTGGTCGGCGACCGAGGAGATCGATCGGATGATCTCGAGCAGGTCGGAGTCGTTCGGGGTCACCGGGTCGACCTTTGAGATCGACCGTCGGGTGCTCAGGGCGTGGAGGACGGGATCGGCGACGATGTCGATCGACGACGGCGCTGAGTAGTCGGGACCGCGGCGAGTGGGCGTCACGGCTGAGGTGCGGTCACTCGCCGAGGCGGCGGCCGCCTCGGTGGGGTGAGCCCCGTCCCGCGGGGACACATCGAACTGTGCGCCCTGGATGTTCTGGGCTTCCTGCGCGGCCAGGCTCTTCGCCCATGGCCCGGTGTTGCCGTCGAGGAAGTGGGCACGGACGCGGTCTTTCGTCACATCGCAGGCCTTGCCCGAGTCCTTGGACCGTTTGCGGTCCTTGTGTTTGGACTTCTTGCATCTGTCCTTTTTGTGACTGCCCATCAGCTCACCCATTCGGCGAAGGCGGTGCGGGCCTTGTGCAGTTTCGGGTCGATGATGACACGGCAGTAGCCGTTGTCCGGGTTCGCGGTGTAGAAGTCCTGGTGGACCGCCTCGGCGGGATAGAAGGTACCGAGAGGTTCGAGGGTGGTGACGATCGGATCGTCGAACAGGTTCTGCGCGGATTCGATGGCCTCGGCGAAGTGCTGCTTCTCGGTCTCGTCGCGATAGAACATGGCCGACCGGTACTGGGTGCCGACGTCGTAGCCCTGGCGGTTCAGGCTCGTGGGGTCGTGGCCGGTGAAGAACAGGCCGAGGATGACGTCTTCGGGAACGATGTCGGCGTCGAAGGTCACCTGCAGGGCTTCGGCATGGCCGGTCATCCCGGAGCAGACCTCACGGTATCCGGGGTTGTCGGTGTGTCCGCCGGTGTAGCCGGAGATCACTTCTCTCACGCCGGTGGTCCGCTGGTAGATGGCGTCGAGGCACCAGAAGCAGCCGGCGCCGAGGGTGAGGGTACGAAGATCGCTCATGCAACGTATAACGATGACGCGAGCAGGTTATTCCCGGCCCCAGCGGTACGATCAGCTGCCATCGGCGCGGAAGGTCAGCTGATCGGGGGCAGGCCACGTCGCCAGCACGGTCATATGTTCGTCCTCGTCGAGGATCTCGAAACTGCTCGAGTAGCCCGCATAGTCTGACTCCTGTTCGAGGCCCTCGGGATGCAGCGTTCCCGGCACAGAGTCCTCGGGAAGATCCTCGGAGACCCTGAAATCTGAATCAGGCGAGCTGAACGAGATGGCGTCGAGATAGCCGTTGACGATGCTCAGACTCAGTTCCCTCTCAGCCGTCTCTCCCCCATCTTGGTCCGCGCTGTGCCTGATCCCAACGACCGGGTATGTCTGCGTTGCCGGGACCACCCGCGGGGATGATGCTGCGGGGTAGACGTGGATGCTCTCGATGTCTTCGTTCCTGATGATCTCGGCCAGCCGGTCGGGGTCCAGAATGATCGGCTCGTTTCCCGGATACTCAGCTCTCGGGTAGGTGACCCAGACGAAGAAGCGCGCGTTGTCGAGCTGCTCGGACACTGCCTCGGCGGTGGCTTGTGCGACGGGATGCGGCTGTGACAACAGGAGGTTCACCGACTCCCGGATGCGGGTGGGCAGTTCGATCTCGACCGGCGCGTAGTCGAAGTCCTCGACGTCGTCGGCCCATTTCTCGACCTTGTCGATGAGGACCGCTGTCACCGCGACGAGCCCGCCGTTGACGACGGCATTGAGACCTCGGCCGACGCCCGTCGGCAGTTTCGCATCGATAGCCTCCGCCAGCCGCTCCGTCAGCGGCCAGAGCGCCCATGAGGCCGCTCCCGCTGCTGCCGCGGTGACCGCATTGAGGAACGCCGGGGAAGTCACGCTCGCCTGTTCGTCCCACCAAGTATCCGCGGCGGCATCGCCGTCGAGTACTCCGACGTCAGAGATGTGCGCAGGAGAGGAAGCATATCGGACGGGACCGCTCCCTCTGGTGGAGAAGGCTCCGAGGAATTCGTCGATGCCGCTCGATCCGCCCACCTTGCCGAGGAAGGCCCGGGACCCGGTGAGCCAGGTCAGGCCCGCATTGGCCAGGGCGGTTCCCGCTCTCAGGCCGGTCTGGCGTTCGGCGGAGACGTCGCGGCGGCGCACCAGCGCGAGGGCGCCGGTGCCGAGTGCGGCAGCGGTACGGACGGTTCGGTGATGACGAAGGGGGATGTCGGGAAGTCGCATGTCCTTATCGAAACATGCCCGCCTGTGACGCAGATGAGAGCGGTCAACAGTCTCGGCGGTATCCGGACCGGCGACCGCGGCGGAGGTTCACATCACCATGCCCGAAGGCAAGGAGAAGCCGAGTTCTGCGGCGGCCTTCTGTGTCGAGGGCTGGTGCCAGAACTTCGCCACGGATTCGTTCGTCGCCAGGGATCGCATCTCGGCTTTGTCGAGGAAGAGGATCCCGGATAGGTGGTCGGTCTCGTGGGCGACGATGCGCGCCGACCAGCCGGAGACCTCCTCGGCGATGGGGTCGCCCTGCAGGTCGATGCCCGTCAATGCGATGTTGCGGGGGCGGGCCACGACGGCTTGGTAGCCGGGGATCGACAGACATCCTTCATAGAAGGCGACGTCCTCACCTCCGGCGCGTTCGCAGCCCGCGTTGAGGACCACCCTCAGCGGCATCGGCTCCCGTTGCCGGACCTTCGCGACCTCGGGATCACGGGCACCAGGATCTTCGGCGACGAACATCGACAGGCCGATGCCCACCTGCGGGGCGGCAAGGCCGACTCCCGGGGCGGCGAGCATGGTCGCTCGCATCACCTCGGCGAGCTGCTCGAGCTCGGCGTCGTCGACCTGCCCGTCGAAAGGGCGGGTCTGGGACCGGAGGACCGGGTTCCCTGCCTCGACGATGGGCGCGGTCCCGTCCCCCGTCTCGGCGGCGGTGAGGACGGCACGGATCTGGTCGGCGATGAGCGCATCGGAGACGTTCACGAGGTGGTGTCCCTCAGTTCGCGCGGGCGACGATGAGTTCGGCGTGCTTGAGCAGCGGGGCGTCGATCATCTTGCCCTCGAAGGAGAATGCGCCCTTCTCCGTCTTCGCCAGGTCGAGCACGGACCGCGCCCAGGTCAGCTGTTCGTCGCTGGGGCGGAAGGCGTCGCGGACGACGGGCACGTGGTTGGGGTGGATGGAGACCTTGCCGGAGAACCCCGACTGTACGGCGTCTTCGGCCTCGGCTGCCAGTCCTTCGAGGTTCGGGATGTCCGCCCAGATCGAGTCGAGCGCGAACTTGCGATGGGCCCGAGCGGCGAGGAGGGTCTGACTGCGCACATGCTTGGCCACCTCCCGGTAGCCACCATCGGCCCTGCGGGAGGAGCCTCCGCCGAGGTCGGCGATGAGATCCTCCGAACCCCACATCAGCGCATAGACATTGGGCGCAGCGGCGATCTCGGCGACGTTGACGGCTCCGAGCGCGGTTTCGATGAGCGCGATGACCTGGAACCCGGACAGGATCGACACATCAGATGCTAGCTCCGCCTTCGGCAGCATCACGGCCGTGTACTCGGTGCGCGCGAGCATCTTCAGATCTTCGCCGAGGTGGCCCGAATCGTGGGAGTTCACCCGCACGACGGTGCGGGTCGGGTCGAGCGGGAAGTCGACGATGGACTCCCGTGCGGCAGCTTTGTCGGCCTCGTTGACGGCGTCTTCGAGGTCGAGGATGACGATATCCGAGCGTTCGGCTGCTTTCGTGTACCGATCGGGACGATCGCCGGGGACGAAGAGCCAGGCGGGTTTGAACTCGAGGGACATCTGGGGGCTCACTTTCCGGTGTCGGTCTGATCGGCGGTGTCGGCGGCGGACTTCGCCGCCGTGGACTCGTGGCTGGAGTCGAACATCATCGCCTGACGCACGGCCTTCGCGACGAGTTTGCCGTCCTGGTTGTAGCCGCGGTGTTCGAAGGTGACGATGCCCTGACCCGGACGGGACTTCGAATCGCGTTTGTCGAGGATCGTCGTCTCTGCGTAGAGAGTGTCGCCGTGGAACATCGGTGCCGGGAAGCTGACCTCGGAGAAGCCGAGGTTTCCGACTGTCGTTCCCTGCGTCAGCTGGGACACGGACAGACCGATGAGGGTGGCCAGAGTGAACATCGAGTTGACGAGGCGCTCGCCGAAGGGTTCGGTAGCCGACCATGCCGCGTCGAGGTGCAGGGCCTGGGTATTCATCGTCACGGCCGTGAACAGGGTGTTGTCCGCTTCGGTGACTGTGCGGCCCGGTGCGTGCTTATAGGTGGCGCCGACTTCCATCTCGTCCAGCCACAGACCTCGTTGTGCAATGACCTTGTCACTCATGTAACGCTCCTCACTCGTCGTGATTTGAGTTTATCGCCATTCACCGGACCCCTGCGACCCGGGGGTCGGTAGGATCGAGCACACCATGGCCATCACACGATCCCTCTTCGTCGTCACCCACCCGGAGGCCCGACACCATCTCGAGGCCCGGGTCGGCGGGTGGCACGATTCCGAGCTCACCGTCCGCGGCGAACTCCAAGCCGATCGCATCGCCGCCGAACTGCGGTCGCGGATCCCGACGGCCGCCTCCGCGCCGGTATTCACCTCTGATCTCAAACGGACGCGCAGGACCGCCGAAGTGATCGCCGATCGACTCGGCACGCGCGCAATCGACCACCCGGGTCTGCGCGAGAAGTCGTACGGAGTCGCGGAGGGACGGGAGCAGTCCTGGCTGGACGCACGCTTCATCTTCCCACCCGTGCCCGACGACGCCTTCGACCACACGATGCGCCTCGATCATGCCGAAGGCATCGACGGCGCGGAGACGCGACGCGAGGCCGGTGCTCGGATCTACGCCGCGGTCGGCGAGATCCTCACGCAGCGAGCCTCGCACCAGGTGGTCGTCACCCACGGCTTCGCCCACACGTTCGTCATCGGTCGGTGGCTCGAACTGCCTCTCGAGGCGATGGGGCGGGCGACGTTCGCCGCGCATTCCGGGTGCATCACCGAACTGACCGAGGACGATCGGTTCGGCAATCGGACCCTGCGGTCGCTCGCTGCGGTGGACCACCTCGGCGATGCCTGAGGCGGTCCACCGCCGTGATCAGTCGGCACCGGTCAGGACCCGAGCTCTGTACCGAGTTCGTTGAAGGCCGATGACCATCCGTCGTAGGCACTGGCGTCTTCACCCGAGTCATTGGGCAGGCCGGTCAGCGTGAACGTCATGCGAGTGCGGTCGGCGCCGATCTCCTCAAGTGCGACGCTGACGCGCGGGGCATCGTCGACCTCGCCGGGACTTCCCCAAGTGAAGTCGAGGCGGACGGGCTCGTCGATGTGAAGGTACTTCCCGGCGGTCGGGAACTCCTGCCCCGTATCGAGTATGCGCATCGTATAGGTGTATTCGCCGCCGACCCGCAGGTCGACGGATACGGATTCGCGTGGAGTGACCAGCGTTTCGGGGTGGAACCAGCGGGCCATGACGTCCGGGTTCGTCCATGCTTCCCAGACGCGGGCGCGCGGGGCGGCGAATTCGCGGACGATGGTGAATCCGGGTTCTCCCGCCTGTGCGCTGTTCGGATCGGTCTCTGTGTTGGCTGTGGTGTCTGTGTTGGCTGTGTTCTCGGCGTTCATCGCTGTTCTCCTCCTTGAGTCGTGCATGATGTCTGCGTCATACGTGATGTCTGCGTCATTCGGCACGTCGTTGATGTCGATAGTCAGTCCGCAGTTCGATCTGTGGTCGACGGGTCGGTCGTCGATGTATCGGTGGGCACCTCCTCGGCGAGGATGCGGTCGAGGCTGTCGAAGCGCTGCTGCCATTCGTCGTGGGCCGCCTGCAGCCAGCCGGCGGCCTCGGTGAGGGCATCGGCGTTGAGTGCGACGATGCGCTGCTGCGCGGATTTCAATCGGGTGATCAGCCCCGCCGTCTCGAGCACCTTGAGGTGTTGGGAGACCGCGGAACGACTGATCGGCAGCGGTTCCGCGAGCTCACCGGCGGTCTTGTCTCCCCCGCGCAGACGATCGATGATCGCCCGACGCGTCGGATCGGCAAGCGCCGCGAAGACGTGATCCATACTCATTTAAGCATCCCCTTAATTAAGTGATTTCTACAATACACTCTTCGACCGCTCCGTCAAGGGGGCTCGGGGACGATCCGCAAAGGGGGTACGGCACCCCGGATCGGACTTCTCAGCACACTTGCGCCCAACCCGACTAGGCTGGAAGCAGCCGCTTCGGCCCACCCCGAGCTCGAGGAGAGACATGGATCGCGATTCGATCGACTGCTGGCTGACCGATATGGACGGTGTCCTGGTCAAGGAGAACAATCCTCTGCCGGGAGCCGCAGAGCTGCTCGCCCAGTGGCGTCAGGCCGATATCCCCTACCTGGTGCTGACGAACAACTCCATCTACACCGCTCGTGATCTCTCCGCCCGGCTGCGCTCGAACGGGCTCGACGTCCCCGAGTCGAACATCTGGACCTCTGCGATGGCCACCGCGGATTTCCTGTCCAATCAGGTCGAGCACGGCACGGCCTATGTCGTCGGCGAGGCGGGGCTGACCACGGCGATCCACGAGGCCGGGTTCGTCATGACCGAGCACGACCCGGACTTCGTCGTCGTCGGCGAGACCCATTCATATTCGTTCGAGGCGATCACGAAGGCGATCCGCCTCATCGACGCCGGCTCCCGCTTCATCGTCACGAACCCCGACGCCACCGGCCCCTCCCCCGAGGGCGTCCTGCCTGCCACCGGCGCCATCGCCGCTCTCATCACGAAGGCGACGAACCGCGAACCCTACGTCGTGGGCAAGCCCAACCCGATGATGTTCCGCTCGGCCCTGAACAGGATCGGCGCCCATTCAATGAGCACCGCAATGATCGGCGACCGCATGGACACCGACATCATCGCGGGCATGGAAGCGGGCATGCACACGGTCCTCGTGCTGTCGGGAATCTCCACCGCCGAGGATGTCCGCCGCTTTCCGTTCCGACCCAACGAGATCGTCGACGGCGTCCACAATCTGCTGGACGTGCCGCTGGAGAGCCGCGGCGACCTCGGCCCCGACCCCACGGGTTCCGCCTGAGGCACGCACTCCTTCGCCGAGAGACAGGGGGCATGCACCCCGGGCCGCCGAGAAACGGGCTGAGTGTCGAAACACGGGTGTACGCACCCGTTTCTCGACACTCAGCCCGTTTTTCGATGGAGCCGGCGACCTTGCAACCCAGCACAGGCCCGTGCTGCATCAATCCCTTCACCTTCGCCGTCGCCGAAGCTGCACCATTTGACCACACAAATAAACCACGTTTAATAGTATTTGCTTGCATTTGGCATATTTTAAGATCATCCTTGATAGATGTTCCAAGTGCTGACAGCGCAACAGCTCCGTGGACTCGGCATGTCCCGCAGACAGTTGGCCGAAGCCAAACGATGCTGCCTGCGCCTAGTCAGGAAGGGTCACTACGTGATCCGCAAGTCGTGTGATGATAGCCATCACGGACCCATCCGCGGTCTTTCCACGGATCACGACACTTCGTTTCCAAAAACCTTCGGAGATCTGCGGGACGAAGCCGAGGAGCTGCGGGTCCAGATCGCATGCCGCCTCGGTGAGCTTCTGCCGGGAGATGTGTTCTCTCATGTTTCGGCCGCGCTCATCCACTGTCTTGACCCCGCTGTGCTCGAATCGTCGAAAGTCGAGATCTCCAGGAACTCCCCTACCCGCAACTACGACGGCGTGTTCATCTACTCGCGCAGACTTCCACCGGAACAGGTCTCATCCGAGTTCGCCTATCCGGTCACCACTCTGCCCAGGACTCTGGCTGACGTTGCTCTTGACCGTTCGCTCGAAGTTTCTGTACCGCTCATCTCTCAAGCACTCCGTTCGGGAGAGGTGGACCGGGCAGATATCACCGATCTGTTGGCGAAAGGGCAACGCGGACGCCGAAGAGCCCTCTTGGCCGTTGATCTCTCGAGCGCCGAGTATGAATCTCCAGCCGAGGCGGTCTGCGCAGTGAAGTTCCATCGCTTCGGAGTAACCGGAATGGTCCCGCAGGTCGACACGTTCACAGAGTCGGGCAAGTTCATCGGACGCATTGACTTTCGGCACAAGTCCGCTGCTGTCGCAGTGGAAGTCCACGGTCTCGGCAAGTTCTATCTCAACCCTCACGGCCCTGATGAGGCGGCCAAATTGAGTCATCAGCGCAATATGGATCTTCTCAACGCCGGCTTCAAGGTCTTCAACCTGAGCTTCGGCGACCTCTTCAGACCTCGCATCTTCGCTGCGATCAAGCGGGCCATCGAGACGACTGATCAGCGAAAAACGGGCTGAGTGTCGAAACACGGGTGTACGCACCCGTTTCTCGACACTCAGCCCGTTTCTCGGCGAAGCAGCCGTGCCTCAGCCCGTTTCTCGGCGAAGCAGCCTGCCCCTAGCCCGCCTACTGCAGCGACGACGTCAGGCGCATGACGGACTCCATATAGCGGCGGGGCCATGGCCGCTTCTCCCATTCCTCCAGGGTGAGTTCGTCGCTGACGCCCTGGTAGTCGGCGACGACATCGATGATGTCGTCGACCAGGTCGCCGCCGGTGGTCAGCAGGCTGATCTCGTAGTTGAGGCCGAACGAGCGCATGTCCATGTTGGATGAGCCCATCACAGCATAGAGGTCGTCGACGATGAAGCACTTCGTGTGCAGCACGGCGGGTTTCGGGTACAGGAAGATCCGCACCCCAGCTTCGAGCAGCGACCGGTAGTAGGACGACTGTGCCCGGTCGACCATGTACTGGTCCGCCTGCTCGCTGACGTAGAGTTCGACGTCGACCCCACGCCTGGCCGCGGTCTCCACGGCGGCCAGCAGCGATTCGTCGGGCACGAAGTAGGGGCTGACGATGGCCAGACGCTTCTGCGCCAGGTACATCATCGAGGTGAAGACCTTGAGGTTCGGAGCGGTCGTGAACCCGGGCCCCGAAGGAACCAGCTGCATCGCGCTCGTCGCCCCGCCGACTTCGGGCTCATTGCCGTCGCGCTCGTACGGGCGGATACCCAGAGCCTGTCCCGATTCGGAATACCAGTCGGTGGAGAACACCGCCTCGATTCCGGCGACGATGGGCCCGGAAAGCTCGACCATGATGTCGTGCCAGTTCCGGCCGATCTGTGAGTTCTTCCTGTTGAGGTAGCTCGAATCGATCATGTTCTGCGAACCCATCATCGCCCGCTTGCCGTCGATGACGAGCAGCTTGCGGTGGTTGCGCAGGTCGATGCGCCTAGCCTTGCCTCGCCATGGAATGAACGGCAGCATCAGGTGCCATTCGATGCCGGCCGCGTTCAGTCGTTTGCCGAGCCGGTGGAATCCCGGATACTTCCGGGATCCGATGTGGTCGAAGAGGACACGGACTTCGACCCCGCGCGCAGATGCTCGCTCGAGCGCCTGGAAGAAGACGTCGGTCGTCGAATCCCACGCCATGATGTAGATCTCGACGTGGACGTATTCGTGTGCTTCGTCGACGAGTTCGGCCATCCGCGCTATCGACGCTGCGTAATCGGAGATCACCCCATGGCTGTCGCCGGTGACCATCGGCAGCGCGGTCAGTGCCCGCCCCAGCTGGGCGACGGAGACGAATTCGGGCTCGGCGACCAGAGACGGCGGCACATCGGGCAGGTCGTCGGCGCCTTCGTGCATGAGTTCGTTCGCTTCGGCCTGGATCCGCGCCCGGCGCTGGTTGATATAAGGGCTGCCGAGCAGCAGGAATGCGGGAATTCCGACGATCGGCACGAACAGGATGAGCAGCAGCCATGCCGATGACGATGACGGGCGACGGTTCTCCGGCACCACACCGACCGCGATGATCTTCACGATGTATTCGATGACGATCCACGTCGTCGTCGCCACCGATGCCACCATGCTGAGATCCATGTGCTCCCACTTCCCTTTCGGTCGCCGTCTCACCTCACGGTGTTATCGGATAAGAATATCGCCCGCCGAGGCGGACCTGCACGTCCGTACGGATGTGCGGCGCCGCCTCGGCGGGCGATTTGGCATGGGTGGCCGACGGAAGGTCGGCACCTGCTCTCAGATCAGGAGCGGGAGCTCAGAGTCCGAGTTCGCGGGCGATGAGCATGAGCTGGACCTCGGTGGTGCCTTCACCGACTTCGAGGATCTTCGAGTCGCGGTAGTGGCGAGCCACGAGGTATTCGTTCATGAAGCCGTAGCCGCCGTGGATCTGGGTGGCGTCGCGCGCATTGTCCATGGCTGCTTCGCCGGCGATCATCTTTGCAATAGCAGCTTCCTTCTTGAACGGGAGTCCGGCGAGCATCCGCGAAGCCGCGAGGTAGTACGCCGACCGGGCTGCGACGACGCGTGCTTCCATGCGGGCGATCTTGAAGGAGATGCCCTGGAAGTCGGCGATCGGCTTGCCGAAGGCCTGGCGTTCCTTCGCGTACTTCACTGATTCATCGACGCAGCCCTGGGCGGCGCCGACGGACAGGGCGCCCACGGCGATGCGGCCCTCGTCGAGGATGCGCAGGAAGTTCGCGTAGCCGCGTCCGCGTTCGCCGAGCAGGTTCTCTTCGGGCACCTGCACATTGTCGAAGGTGAGCGGGTGCGTGTCCGAGGAGTTCCAGCCGACCTTGTCATAGGCCGGTTCGGCGGTGAAGCCGGGGGTGCCGGTCGGAATCATGATCGTCGAGATCTCAGGCACTTCGCGGCCCGACTTCGAGGTTCGGGTTCCGGTCACGGCGGTGGCGGTGACCAGGCGGGTGATGTCGGTGCCGGAGTTCGTGATGAAGCACTTGCTGCCGTTGATCGTCCAGGTCCCGCCCTCCAGAGTGGCCTTGGTCCGGGTGCCGCCGGCATCGGATCCGGCCTCGGGTTCGGTCAGGCCGAAGGCGGCCAGGCCCGAGGCGTCGGTGAGCTTCGGCAGCCATTCCTTCTTCTGCTCTTCGGTGCCGAAGCGGTAGATCGGCATCGCCCCGAGCGAGACCCCGGCCTCGAGCGTGATGGCCAGGGACTGGTTGACCCGGCCGAGTTCTTCGATGGCCAGGCACAGGGCGAAGTAGTCGCCGCCCATTCCGCCGTACTCTTCGTCGAAGGGCAGACCGAAGAGCCCCATCTCGCCCATCTTCGCAACGAGGTCGTAGGGAAACTCGTGCTTGGCGTCGAGTTCGGCTGAGACGGGTGCTACCTCTTCGTCGGCGAATTTCGCGACACCTTGGCGCAGGTCTTCGTATTCTTCGGGCAGCATTCCCGGAACAAAGGTTTCCATTGTTTCCTCCCCGCTTGTGGCGTGGTTGTGGTGTGAGTGGCTGGTGACTATTCGGCGGCGTCTGCGACGGCCTCGGCGGCGGCTTCGTCGACGACCGTGGCGAGCACTTCGTCGAGAGCGACTTGGGCGCCTTCGACAGCGGTGACGGTGACGATTCCGGCAGCCGGTGCGGTGAGCACGTGCTCCATCTTCATCGCCTCGACGACGACGATCGGTGCTCCCTGTTCGACTGCATCCCCGGTCTCGACCTTGATATCGACGACGGAGCCGGGCATCGGTGCGAGCACCTCTGCGCCTTCCAACCCAGGTGTCAGCGACGCATCGGCCAAGGGCCGGGTGAAGACGTGGATTCCGGTGTCGGTGCTCACCCAGATGCTGCGGTCACGGGCATCGGAGAAGATCCGGGCGGTGTGCTGAATCCCGTCGAGGGTGACATGCCACAGTCCGTCGGCGTCGACCTCGACGGCTCCCGCTCGAGTCTCGACGTCGACCGTCTCCCCGCCCGTGGCCAGGGTGACCGTGGGGTGGAAGTCCGGACGTGAGGTGCGCCAGGCGCTGGGTCCTGCCCACGCCGAGGCGGCCGACCGATTCGCGGTCAGTTCGGCGTCCGTGACCGGTCCGGTCAGGGTCGTGCCTGCCGCTCCCCCGGTGACCGTGACAGCGGCGGCCGCCAGCTGCGCGTGGGTCTCACCGGCGCTGTGCGCCAGCTGATCCTCGCCGAGGTTGTCGATGAGTGAGGTGTCGAGGCCCCCGGAGATCACCTCGGGCAGTGCGAGAAGGGTGCGCAGGAAGTCGATGTTCGTCACGATTCCCGGCACCGCCGAGGCGGCGAGCGCGGCATCGAGCCGCTTGAGCGCCGCTGCCCGATCGTCGGCACGGACGATGAGTTTCGCGATCATCGGGTCGTAGTCCGAGGCGATGGTCTGGCCAGCGTCGAGGCCGGCATCGACGCGGATGCCCTCACCGGTTGGGAAGACGACGTCGAGGGCACGCCCACCGGTGGGCAGGAATCCGCGCGAGGGATCCTCGGCGTAGATTCTCGCTTCGATCGAATGCCCGGTCAGTGTGATGTCATCCTGCGTCAGCGGCAGCTCTTCGCCCGCGCCGACGCGCAGTTGGAGTTCGACGAGGTCCACTCCGGTGACCTCCTCGGTGACGGGGTGTTCGACCTGCAGTCGGGTGTTCATCTCCATGAAGAAGAACTCATCGGGACGGTCGGCCCCGACGATGAACTCGACAGTGCCGGCGCCGACGTAGCCGACGGACTTCGCGGTCTCGCAGGCGGCCTGGCCGATTCGGGCGCGGGTCTCTTCGTCCAGCAGCGCAGAGGGTGCTTCCTCGATGACCTTCTGGTGACGGCGCTGCAGGGAGCATTCGCGTTCGCCGAGGTGGATGACGTTGCCGTGCGCGTCGGCCATGATCTGGACTTCGATATGGCGCGGGGTGGCGACGAGGCGTTCGAGGAACAGCGTGTCGTCGCCGAAGGAGCTCGCGGCTTCGCGGCGGGCGGTCCGCAGCGCCTCGGCGAGTTTGTCGGCTTCGAACACCGCGTGCATTCCTTTGCCGCCGCCGCCGGCGGAGGGCTTGATGAGCACGGGGAAGCCGATGTCCGTCGAAGCCGCAATGAGGGCCTCGTCGCTCATCGCGGCGTCCTTCGTGCCGGGCACGAGCGGCACCCCGCGGGAGGAGACAGCCTGCTTCGCGGTGATCTTGTCGCCCATCGTCCGGATCGCGTCGGCTCCGGGGCCGAGGAAGACGATTCCGGCGTCGGCGCAGGCAGCGGAGAATTCGGCGTTCTCCGACAGGAATCCGTAGCCGGGGTGGATGGCTTCGGCTCCCGTGGCCTGTGCTGCGGCGATGACCTTGTCGATGCGCAGATAGGACTCGGAGGCGGCGGCCGGCCCCAGGTGGACCGCGGTGTCGGCGGCCTTGACGTGGGCCGCACGGGCGTCGGCGTCGGAGTAGACGGCGACGGTGCGGATGCCGAGTCGGCGGCAGGTGCGGATGACGCGCAGGGCGATCTCGCCGCGGTTGGCGATGAGGACTGTTGTGAACATTTTCGTCATGGTGGGGCTCACATTCTGAAGACGCCGTAGCCGCTGGCATTCAGCGGGCGTTCCATCGGTCCGAAGCGGGCGAGTTCGAGGGCCAGTGCCAGTACCTGGCGGGTGTCACCGGGTTCGATGATCCCGTCATCCCACAGGCGAGCCGTCGAGTAGTACGGGTTTCCCTGGGCTTCGTACTGGTCGCGGATGGGCTGTTTGAACGTGTCTTCGGCCTCGGCGCTCCACTCCTCGCCGCGGGCCTCGAGCTGGTCGCGCCTGACGGTCGAGAGCACGCTGGCGGCCTGTTCGCCGCCCATCACGGAGATGCGGGCATTGGGCCACATCCACAGGAAACGCGGGGAGTACGCGCGGCCGCACATCGAGTAGTTGCCGGCGCCGAAGGAGCCGCCGATGACGACGGTGAACTTCGGGACGCGGGCGGTGGCGACGGCGTTGACCATCTTCGCACCGTGTTTGGCGATGCCGCCGGCTTCGTAGTCGCGGCCGACCATGAATCCCGAGATGTTCTGCAGGAACACCAAGGGCACGCTGCGCTGGTCGCAGAGCTCGATGAAGTGGGCGCCCTTCTGCGCGGATTCGCCGAAGAGGATTCCGTTGTTGGCGACGATGCCGACGGGGTGTCCGTCGAGGTGAGCGAATCCGGTGACGAGGCTCGTGCCGTATTCGGCTTTGAACTCGTGGAACTCGGATCCGTCTACGAGGCGGGCGATGACCTCGCGGACGTCATACGGTGTTCGCGAGTCCACCGGCACCACCGAGGTCAGCTCCTCCGGCGAGTGTGCCGGCATGCGGGATTCGATGACGTCCCAGTTCGGAGTGCTCTTCGGCCCGAGAGTCGAGACGATGTCGCGCATGATCTCCAGTGCATGGGGGTCATTGGCCGCGAGGTGGTCGGTGACGCCGGAGACGCGGGAGTGCAGGGCTCCGCCGCCGAGCTCCTCGGCGGTGACTTCCTCGCCGGTGGCGGCCTTGACCAGCGGTGGGCCTCCGAGGAAGATCGTGCCCTGCTCGGAGACGATGATCGATTCGTCGGCCATCGCGGGGACGTAGGCGCCGCCGGCGGTGCAGGAGCCCATGACGGCGGCCAGCTGCGGGATTCCGGCAGCGGAGAGTGTGGCCTGGTTGAAGAAGATGCGACCGAAGTGCTCTCGGTCGGGGAAGACGTCGTCCTGATTCGGCAGGTTCGCGCCACCGGAGTCGACGAGGTAGATGCACGGAAGGCTGTTCTCTTTGGCGACTTCCTGGGCCCGGAGGTGCTTCTTCACGGTCACCGGGTAGTAGGTTCCGCCCTTGACGGTGGCGTCATTGGCCACGATCACGCATTCGCGGCCGGCGACCCGCCCGATTCCGGTGATGATTCCGGCGCCCGGGCTGGCATCGTCATACATGCCGTTGGCGGCCAGCGGAGAGAGTTCGAGGAAGGGAGTGCCGGGGTCGAGGAGATGCTCGACGCGCTCACGCGGCAGCAGCTTTCCGCGATCGATATGGCGCTGTCTGGACTTCTCGGAACCGCCGCGGGCTGTGGCCGCAATGCGCTCCCGGAGTTCAGCGATGAGTTCGGCGTGGGCCTCGGAGTTGACCTGCCCCGTCGCCGGACTGACCGCAGTTCCCACTGCTCTCATTCCATCCTCATTTCAGTTAATGATTCTTAACTGACTGCTATGATACTGCTCACAGGCAGAACTGACAACGCACGAGCCAGCCCGCACCGACGTCGTCCCAGGCGGTGGGCATCAGGCTCAGGGAAGGAGGCCGGATGTCGATCTCGGACGAGGCCAAGCCGACGGCGCGGGCAGCGGCGAAGGCAGCCAGGCGCGAGCAGCTGCTCGAGGTCGCGAAGACGCTCTATGCCCGGCACGGCTTCCATGGGGTGCGCCTCGACGACCTGGGCAAAGGTGCGGGGATCTCGGCGCCGGCGGTCTACCGGCATTTCTCGTCGAAGGAGGCCGTGCTCGAGGAGCTCCTCGTCGGCATCTCTGCGTATCTCCAGTCCGGAGGCGAGGAGATCGTCTCCGCGGCATGGGACACCGCGTCGGGGATCTCCCCCACCGAGGCGGTCCCGACCCTGCGGCGTCTCATCGACTTCCATGTCGACTTCGCCATGAGCGAGCCCGAGCTCATCCGCATCCAGGACCGTGACCTCGAGGCGCTGCCGGACGAATCGCGACGGACCGTGCGCCGTCTCCAGCGTGCCTATGTCAGTCGGTGGGCGGAGGTCGTCGAGGCCGCCCATCCGGCGTGGACTCTGGAATCGGCCACTGTGCGCGTGCATGCGGCGTTCGGGATGATGAATTCGACCCCGCACCAGGCTCGTCGCTCCAGCGCCGAGGTGGTCGGGGTCGAATTGCGCGCCGCAGCGGCCGCGGCGCTGGGACTCAGCTGATCACCGGATCAGCCGAGTCCCGCCTCGGCGATATTTCGATCACCGAGGACGGTATAGCCGATATTCAGGGCACGATGACGAGCTTGCCGCGGATGTGACCGGTGGCGCTGTCCTTGAAGGCCCGGGGAACATCGTCGAGGCCGTAGGTGCCTGCGATGTCGACGGTGAGTTTTCCTTCGTCGACGAGGAGACCGAGGCGAGCAGTCTCGGAGCCGTCGGGACGCACCCAGATGTAGCGTCCGCCGTGCTCGGCGACACTGGGATCGGCCACCGAGGCGTGCGTTCCGCCCTCGGCGAGCACGGCCAGGGTGTCGTCGAGGACTCCCCCGACGAAGTCCGCGACCCCGTCGACCTCGCCGCCGGCAGCCTCGAGAACGCGCTCGACCAGGCCGTCGCCGTAGGTCACGGGCTCGGCGCCGAGTCCGCGCAGGTATTCATGATTGGCTTCGGACGCGGTGCCGATGACGCGTGCTCCGGCGGCTCGGGCGATCTGCACGGCGAAGCCGCCCACTCCCCCGGAGGCTCCGTGGATGAGCACGGTCTTGCCCGCCAGGTCGCCGAGGGACTCGAGGGTCCGCAGAGCGGTGCCGCCGGCCAACGGCAGTCCGCCTGCCTGTTCCCAGCTCAGACTCTTCGGCTTCGGGGCGACCGCACGCACGGGGACGGCGACCTTCTCGGCGAAGGTCCCACCGCCGAGCACGTCCTTGCGTGCATAGGCGACGACTTCATCGCCGATGGAGAATTCCGGGGTGTCGAAGCCGAGTCCGACGACGACACCGGCGACGTCCCAGCCCGGGATGACGGGGAACTGCGTGGGCATGACCGGGTCGAGGTGCCCGCCGACGAGCTTCCAGTCGACCGGGTTGACTCCGGCAGCCTTGACTTCGATGAGCACCGAGGCGGGCGGCAGCTTCGGATCGGGCAGCTCGCGGACGGTGATGTCGTCGAAGTTCTCGGTGTAGGCGTCATAGACGGCGGCGCGCATGGCAATGGCCTTCCGGTAGATGTCAGTGACACTGAAGTCTCAGTGTGACTGGACAACACCGGAAGGCCATCAGGCTATTCCAGGGGTCTCCTCTTACTCGTAGGTTTCCCCGGTCTTCGCGCGTTCGACCAGCGAGGCCGGCGGTGTGAAGTGCTCGCCGTACTTCGCAGCCAGATCATTCGCCCGGTCGACGAAGCCGGCCAGACCGCCTTCGTACTGGTTGACGTACTGGAGCACGCCGCCGGTCCACGCGGGGAATCCGATGCCGAAGATCGAACCGATGTTCGCGTCCGGCACCGAGGTGAGCACACCCTCGTCGAGGCACTTGATCGTCTCGATCGCCTCGGCGAAGAGCATCCGCTCCTGCAGATCGGCGAAGGGCTGATCATTCGATCCCGATTCGTACTTGTCGCGCACACCCTGCCACAGCGTGGTGCGTTTGCCGTTCTCGTCGTAGTCGTAGAAGCCGGCGCCGTCCTTGCGTCCAGTCCGTCCCTGCTCGACCATCCAGTCGAAGACGGCTTCGGAGGGGTGGGCTATCCAGGTGCCGCCAGCGGCCTCGACCGCGTCGCGGGTCTCCTTGTTGATCTTCTGCGACAGGGTCAGCGTCAGTTCGTCGAGCAGCTGCAGGGCACCGGTGGGGTACCCGGCCTGCAGTGCCGCCTGTTCCACGCTGGCCGGCTCCACGCCTTCGCCGACGGCGGCGACCGCCTCGGCGATGAACGTGCCGATGACGCGGGAGGTGAAGAATCCGCGCGAGTCGTTGACGACGATCGGAGTCTTCCGGATCTGCTGCACGAGGTCGAAGGTGCGGGCGAGGACCTCGTCGGAGGTGTTCTCACCGCAGATGATCTCGACCAGCGGCATCTTGTCGGCCGGTGAGAAGAAGTGGACACCGATGAAGTCCTTGTCCCGGGTGACGCCCTTGGCCAGGTCGGTGATCGGCAGGGTCGAGGTGTTCGAACCGAGGACCGCATCAGGCTCGACGATGTCCTGGATCTCCTGGAACACCTTCTGCTTGAGATCGACGGACTCGAAGACCGCCTCGATGACGAAGTCGACACCGGCGAAATCCTCGGCCGAGGCACTCGGGGTGATCCGGTCGAGGACAGCTTGCGACTTCGCCTCGGTGGTCTTGCCCTTGGCCAAGGCCGATTCCTCACGCTTGGCGGCGTAGGCCTTGCCCTTCTCCGCATTGGCGAGCTCGACGTCCTTGAGGACGACCTCGATACCGGACTTCGCTGCGCTGTAGGCGATCGCCGCCCCCATCATTCCGGCACCGATCACGCCGAGCTTCTTCACCTGACGAGGTGTGACACCGTCAGGGCGCGAGCCGCCGGAGTTGATGTGGCCGAGGTCGAAGAAGAACGCCTTGATCATGTTCTTCGCCACCGGAGTATGGGTGACGTTGACGAAGTAGCGGGACTCGACCGTCAGCGCGGTGTCGATGTCGACCAGTGCGCCTTCGACCGCAGCGGCGACCACAGCTCGCGGAGCCGGCATCGGCGCACCCTTGCCCTGCTTGCGCAGCAAGGACGGCAGCGCGGGAAGCATCGCGCCGATCTTCGGCGAGGACGGGGAGCCGCCGGGGATCTTGAAGCCCTTGACGTCCCACGGCTGCACAGCCTCGGGGTTGGCCTTGATCCAGGCCTTGGCCTTGGATTCGAGTTCGGCCGCGGGGGCGAGTTCGTCGATGAGGCCGAGCGCCTGGGCGTCGGCGGCCTTGAACTTCGTCGACGGCAGGATGGCCTTCTGCAGTGCGGTCTGGATGCCGAGCATGCGCACCGACCGGGCGACTCCGCCGCCGCCGGGCAGCAGGCCGAGTGAGACCTCGGGGAAGCCGAAGCGGGCGCTCGGGTTGTCATCGGCGGCGATCCGGTGGTGAGCAGCCAGGGCGAGTTCGAGTCCGCCGCCCAGTGCCGCACCGCCGAGGGCGGCGACGACCGGCTTGCCGAAGGTCTCGAGGCGACGCAGCACCTTCTTGAGGTGTTCGACGGTCGCGAACTCCTCTTCAGCATTGGCCGGATCGGCCGCACGCAGCTTGTTGAGGTTTCCGCCGGCGAAGAAGGTCTTCTTCGGAGAGGTCAGCACGACGCCGGTGATGTCATCGACATTGGCTTCGAGCCACTCCACGGTCGCCTCCAGGGCAGCTGCGAAGTAGTCGTTCATGGTGTTGACCTTGGCACCGGGTTCGTCGATGACGACGGTGACGATGCCTTCGGCATCGGTGTTGCGCTGGTAGTCGGCAGCTGTGGTTTGAGTGTTCGTCATGTCAGACCCTTTCGATGATCGTCGCGATGCCCATGCCTGCGCCGATGCACAGGGTGACGAGTCCACGCTTGAGGTCGCGGCGCTCGAGTTCGTCGAGGACAGTGCCCAGAATCATGGCGCCGGTGGCTCCCAGCGGGTGGCCCATGGCGATAGCTCCGCCGTTGACGTTGACCTTCTCGTGGGGGACGTTGAGGTCCTTCATCCACTTGAGCACGACGGCGGCGAATGCCTCGTTGAGTTCGAACAGATCGATGTCATCGACGGTCATGCCGGCTTTGTCGAGGGCCTTCTTCGTCGCCGGAGTCGGACCGGTGAGCATAATCGTGGGTTCCGAGCCGGTGACCGCGGTGGAGACGATGCGGGCACGGGGTTTCATCCCCATCTTCTGGCCGACTTCCTCGTCGCCGAGGATGACCAGCGAGGCGCCGTCGACGATTCCCGAGGAGTTCGCGGCGGTGTGGACGTGGTCGATGGCTTCGATCCAGTGGTACTTCTGCAGAGCCACCTCGTCGAATCCGGTCTGTGCGGCGAGCTTGGAGAATGCCGGTGGCAGCTGCGACAGCGATTCGACGGTCGAGCCGGGACGCATGTGCTCATCGCGGTCGAGCACGGTGATGCCGTTGATGTCCTTGACCGGGATGATCGAGTTTTCGAAGAGGTTGTTCTCCCAGGCAGCAGCGGCACGCTTCTGCGATTCGGCGGCGAAGGCATCCACGTCTGCCCGGCTGAAGCCCTCTGTGGTGGCGATGAGGTCGGCACCGATGCCCTGCGGCACGAAGTACGTGTCATAGTTCGTCGACGGATCCTGTGCCCAGGCTCCGCCGTCGGATCCCAGCGGCACACGGGACATGGATTCGACGCCTCCGGCGAGGACGAGGTTCTCGAAGCCGGAGCCGACCTTCTGGGCGGCGATGTTGACGGCTTCGAGCCCGGAGGCGCAGAAGCGGTTGACCTGAACGCCGGCGACGGACTCGTCGAGGCCAGCAACGATGGCGGCGACGCGGGCGATATCCGACCCCTGCTCGCCGACCGGGGACACAACGCCGAGGACGATGTCGTCGATGGCTTTGTCGTCGAGATCGGGGTTGCGCTCGCGAATGGCGTCGATGAGTCCGGTCACGAGATCGATGGGTTTGACGCTGTGCAGCGCTCCGCCGCGGTTCTTGCCGCGTGGGGTGCGCACTGCGTCATAGATGAACGCTTCGCTCATGTGTTCCTCACAGTCTGGATGGAAGACCGACCATAAGATCTGATCGATCGTTCAGTAATATTCGCACCCCTATTGTGTCCCAGTTTCGAGTGACGGGCAACACACGCACGAGCGCCGGCGCAAGCAGAGTGAATTCGGTTGCACACTCGCACTTCCGCAACTTCTTCAGTTGTCGAATATTCCGCGTTTCCTTTCGACGACAGACGTGATTATGATAAGTCGACGCATCAACTCGGAACCCATTGGAGAATCATGTCCTTGACCACCCTTGCCCGCACGAAGACGGGCTCGAAGCTCATGGCACTGACCCTTGCTGTCGGCCTGCTCGCCGGCCCCATCGCCGTCGACGCGGCACCCGCCGAAGCTGCGACGAAGAAATGCGCAGTGAAGATGTCGAATTCGAAGCCCCGCCAGTACTCGAACACCTGGGTCAATGTCTCGAAGGTCGGCTCGAAGGCCAAGGTCGAGACCCTTGCCCACTACAAGACGACGAAGACGAAGAAGAAGGCCACTGCGTCAAAGAAGGGCAAGGCCTCTCTGAAGTACTACATCTCCGGCGCTACCCCAGGTAAGGCTGTCAAGGTGACCGTGACGGCAAAGAAGGGCAAGACGACGTGGAAGTGCTCGACGTCGTTCAAACCGGTGAAGAAGCGCTGACGGCTGAGTCACACTGCGCTCGGACCTCGTGCCGATTCTCTTTCCGGCGGCGGGGATGCCCCTTCGCAATTCTCGGGCCCGTCTCGACATGGCAGATCATGTCGAGACGGGCCCGATGTCTTCCGTGGCTCAGATCCCGCAAATTCCACAGTTTCGCGAAACTATTCAATGACTGAAACATTTTCTCCGCGGAAATCGCCTGATGTTCGGTAGCATCATCTGCAGTTTCCACCCCGGGAACACGTTGATCCCCTATCCGCAGACCACTCCCCCAGATGCGCGACCCACCCATTGCGCCAGGGTTTCCCGCTCCCCACCTTTCACAGGCTTCTTCTGAGCCTGGTGCGTTCCTCGTTTCGCACCGCGGTCTGTGGAGCAGGCGATACCGAGAAGCGAGCACCTTCGATGATCCAGAACCTACGCGAAAACGAGCTCAGCGAACTGCTGAGCGTAACCAGAGGAGCCGGGTCCGACACGGTCGTCGTCACCGGCCCTGCCGGTTCGGGGCGTACCACTCTCCTCACTTCTGTGGCTGATGCAACCACCCTTTCGGTGAGCATCGTGCGTGCCAACCCGGTCGAAAGGGAGTGGCGACTCTCAGGACTTTCTGCGTTCCTCGCGGCTGTCGACGATGCCGTCGGGACGAGCCTGCGGTCGCTGATCACGTCGTCCACCGATGAACGATCGACCTTTGCCGTCGCAGAGAACCTCGACGCTTCTCTGCGGCAGAGAGCTTTCAACGCTTTCGCGGTCATCGTCGATGATGCCGATCTGATGGATCCGGCCAGTCTAGAGGTGATCGGCTATCTGCTGCGACGTCGCAGCGTCAAGAATCTGCGCGCGATCCTCTCGGTCCGGTCGATCGACAGATCCGGACCCCTGAGCAGCTTTCCACGGGTCGTCCTGAGCCCGCTCAAGGTCGAATCGCTCATCGAGTTGGGATTGTCCTCGACGTCGCCTCTGGCGTGGAAGAGCGTGCTCGAAATCGTCGCCAGGTGCAGTGCAGGCAATCCCGGGTCATTCGAATCGCTCCTCTCGGCGATTCGCCCTGGAGCGCTCTACGAGAACGAAGCTCTCTCGCTTCCCCTCAGGCCCGGTCCCGAGCTTCAGGAGACAGCGGGGCGCTCGTTCGAGAACTGCTCCATACAGATGCTGGATGCGCTCAGAGTCATCTCATGCGGTGCGTACATTCCCACCCACATCGCCGAGCAGGTCGCGCAGGTCGGTGAGGGAAGCATCGAGGACCTCGTCGCACAGGGATTGGTCCGACAGATGCGGAACGGCGTCGAGGTCTGCGATCCACGCATCCGATCGGTTGTCTACTATTCGATAACCGACACCGAACGTCATCGTCTTCATGCGGCGATCGCCGATGAGCTCGCGGACGATGAGGCTGTGCTGCACATGTGGCACACCAGTTTCGCTGCCATCGATGCCGAAAGAGTCGTCGGCCTGTTGATGTGTGCAACCGAATGTGTCCGAGGCGGTCGGATACTTCACGGACTGGAATTGGCAGAACGAGCTCTTCTCCTCTCTGACGGCCCTGCGCCTGAGTCGGCGGTCGAGGAGCTGACCGCAGAACTCATGGCACAGTGCCAGTACACCCTTGCGCGCAGATATCTGCGGTTTCTGCAGGGGCGGAAAGGTACCGATGAGGTCAGTCCCTCGGTGCTGAGGCTGCGAATCCTCATCGACTATGCCGAATTGAGCGTGATCAACGATCAGCATGTGATGAGAGTCGTCGACAGCAATGCGGAGAAATCACCGCAAGCCTGTGCCTCCCTGTTGGCCAGTACGGGATTCTGTTATCTCCAGCAATGGGACGCAGAGAATGCACGAGCAGCAGCTGAACGGATATCAACTCTGCTCGGCCCAGATGCAGAGGTGGCTCAGGTCGTCGAATCAGTCGTCGATCTCTTCGACGCAGCCCTCAATGGACGATGCCTTCCCTCCACCGAGGAACTCGTTGTCATCGGCTACCGTATTCGCCGGACCTTCGCCGTCGAATTCTCATGGATCGTCATCGCCCAGATTCTGTCCTTGGCAGACCGGTTCGACGAGGCTCGTGCAGCGTTGAGCAACTTCTTCGACCAGTCATCTCATCTCACACCCCTGTGGGCGAGGTTGTCCAGGGTCGTGGCGTTCGACAACGAGTGCCGTGCCGGAAACTACCATCGCGTTCGCGAATTGGACGAACTGCTCACCGCCGGCAATGACCATCACGAGAGTGTGTCCGTCAACGATCACATTCGAACCGCGATGATGGCGGTCCTCGACGGCCATTCGGATCTCGCCCGCAACGCAGTGCACGACGCCCGCCGACTCACGGCGCAGGGGTCGAGTTGGCTGCTGAGATGCAGGCTCGCGGCGATCGAAGCACGAACAGCGATGCAGGAGGGCGATTTCGCCTCCGCGAACAGGCATTTCGCGCGTTGCCACCGCCTGTCGACGCGACTGCCCAGCCCTCACCTTCTGCGCTATCTCGACGACTTCATCGAGTCCCTCGTCTATGTCGGCGATATCTCCAAAGCCAAGCGGATCCTCGCCGAGCTCGAACAGGCACAGCGGGATGTGCCGATGACCTGGACTGCAGCGGCGGCCGCGCGCAGCAGAGCGCTGCTGATGTCTGGCGATGAGGCTTGGAGGGAGTTCTCCCGCCTCCTCGATTCGTGGACGAGTCCGGAACTCGAATATGTGCGCGGCCGGACGTTCTTGGCCTATGCCCATAAGCTCAAGGAACTCGGCTATGACGCTGACAGCGAAGAGATGAAGGCGATCGGTCGGTCCGTCCTCGCCGACATCGGCTTCGGGGACGCTCGAGTCGTGGGAGAAACGCACGCCGAGTCGTCCGGGTCGATCACGGATTCCCTCAACGACAAAGAACTTCCGGTCGTCGAACTGCTCACTCAGGGCTACAAAAACCATGTCATAGCCCATGAGCTCTTCGTCTCGGTGCGGACGGTGGAGCTGAGACTGACGAATATCTACCGCAAAGTCGGTGTGAAGTCCCGGTTCGAGCTGATGCGGGCTCTGGACCAGGAGAACAAGGCCCGCTCCGAGGACGAGTGAGCAGCACCGGCCGCCTTGCTTGTCCATTCATCGACCGGCGGCCGAAGTCATCCGTCTCTTCGTCTGCTGGCCGAGGCGAGTCGGTTCAGACGCCCTCGACGAAAAGGGCACCTTCAAGACGCGAGTTCTGAAGGACAGGCAGGGTCCCACGGATTTCCGCCACTCGACTGTGGTCGATGTCAGCGAAGATGATCTCCTCACCTCGCCCTGCCTCGGCGATCAGCGTGCCGTTCGGTGACGCCACATAGGAGTGTCCGATCCCCGTCGGACTGCCGTCCTTCACCGGAATTCCTGTGACCGCGGGGTCGGCTTGGTCGCAGGCGAGCACGTAAGCGGTCGAATCCAGGGCGCGGGCTGGACCCAACAGCTTCCACTGCTCGGCTTTTCCAGGGCCCGCGCCCCATGAGGTCGCGACGATGATCGCATCTGCTCCTGCTCGAGCTTGAGCTGTGAACAGTGCCGGGAAACGTACGTCATAGCAGATGGCCAGGCCGAAAGTGAGTCCGCCCAGGCGGAATGTGCGCACCGACTCCCCTGCAGTCACTGTGTCCGATTCGCGATGTCCGAATGCATCGTAGAGATGGATCTTGTCGTAGTCGACACTGATCTCGCGGCCTTCGTCGACTCCGCGCACGATGAGAGTGTTGACCACCGTCCCATTTTCACCCGCGCGGAAGGCACCGACAGCAATTACAGTGTTGTTCTCTGCAGCAATCTGCGCAATCGACTCAGACCACTGACCGTCATCCTCAGCGGTCGCACGCGCCAGGTCGTTCCCGAAAGCGATCTGGGCAGCTTCAGGGAAGACGACGAGGCGAGCTCCCTTCCGAACTGCCGAGGCAGTGTGCTCGGCGACTCGGTCGAGATTCTCCTGCTGGTCCCCAGTCGAGTTCATCTGCACCATTGCGATCTTCATGTATCTCTCCTCTTTTTCTCTTGTCGTGGCCGATGCTGGTTATCCGGCAAACGACTAAGGTGGGTTGTATGCAAACATCGTCAGGTCCCGCTGCACGCCGGACTGCCTATGAGCGCCTGCGCGACCTCGTACTGACGGACCCGGCTATACAAGGCACCTTCCTGACCGAAGGGGATCTGGTCAAGAGGTTCGGCCTGTCCCGCACCCCAATTCGTGAAGCGCTTATCATGCTCGCCTCTGACGGCCTCGTTGACCTCATTCCGCACCGCGGGGCATACATACGGCCCAGTGACGATCGAGAGATCCGCGAGACGATGGAGGTCCGGCAGATGATCGAGCTCGAGACCGCTCGGCAGATCTTGGCATCCGGAGAAGCGCCGATCGCAGCCATGGATGACCTCTACCAGCAGCAGGTGGAGCTGCCGGTCGCCGACGACACGATTCCGGATTTCATCAGTCTCGACCAGCGTTTCCATGCCGCAATGGTCGATGCCGCAGGCAATAGGGTGCTCAGCGACATCTACACCCGATTGCGAGTCAAACACGTCCGCTTCGGCATCTCTGCAACCTGGACGAGCGCCGACCGTCCGGCACAGGTGCTCGAAGAACATTCCCAGATCCTTGAGTCGCTGCGCTCCGGTGATGCCGAGGCGACTACCAACGCTATCTGCGAGCACATCACTCAGACGCAGAATCTGCTGCTGTCCCGCTGAGTGCCACATTCGCCGCGAGAAGGCCAGTCATGTGCCCCGACTGTTAGTCGCAGTCGGAGCACATGACTGACCGAACTCAATGACTCGGCGCCACCTCATCGATGACTTCAGCCGAACGCTGCGCAGCGGCGAGCTTCTCAAGATGGTCGACGTCCTCCTGCACGTTGCTGTTGCGTCCCATGATCAGACCGATCAACGTGAGAGTCACGGCTCCGGCCAAATACACGGCCACCCAGACCCAGGTTCCGGTGTTGTCGAGCAGCAGCGTGAACATCATCGGAGCGATCGCCCCGCCGAGCACACCGGCGATGGTGTATGCCAGTGACGAACCTGTGTACCTCAGTCGAGGTGTGAACTGCTCGACGACGAACGCCGCCTGCGGCCCGTACATGAGCGAGTGGAAGAACAGTCCGACGGGGATGCCGACGTACATCCAGGTGGCGTCTCCTGCTTCGAGCTTGGTGAAGAAAACGAAGGTCCACGCCACTGCGCCCACCGCAGCGACACCATAGACAAGACGCCGGTTGATGATGTCTGAGAGGTAGCCGGCCAGCGGGATGCAGATGACCTGGAAAGCTGAGCCGAGCATGACCGCGCCCAACACCGTGGTCCGGTCGAGGTCGAGCACAATCGTGCCGTAGGCGAGGGTGAAGACTGTGAAGAGTGCGTAGGTGACATCGGGCCCGATGCGGGCGAGGATCGCCGAGAACAGCGGGCGCGACTCGGTCTGCAGAAGTTCTGTGATCGGCTTCTCGGGACGCTCACCCGACTGTTCGACTGCCTTGAATACCGGGGTGTCTTCGAGCTTGAGACGGATCCACAGACCGAAGAGCACGAGCACCGCCGACACGAGGAACGCCACACGCCAGCCCCAAGCGAAGAACTGCTCTTCGCTGAGGGCGAGAGTCAGACCCGCAAAGGCACCATTGGCCATGAGGTTGCCGGCCGGAGGTCCGATCTGAGCAGCTGACGACCAGAAGCCGCGATAGCGCGGATCTCCGTATTCGCTAGACAGGAGGACAGCGCCGCCCCATTCACCGCCGACACCGATGCCCTGAGCGAAACGCAGGAGCACCAGTAAGAGCGGAGCCCACAGGGAGATGCTCTGGTAGGTCGGAAGGATGCCGATGAGACATGTCGAGACTCCGATGAGCACAAGAGTCCAGACCAGGACTTTCTTTCGACCGACTTTGTCGCCGAGGCGGCCGAAGACGATTCCGCCCAACGGCCGAGAGACGTAGCCGACTGCATAGGTCGAGAAGGCCAACAGCACGCCGACCATCGGGTCGCCCGAAGGGAAGAAGAGCACGGGGAAGACGATGGCCGCCGCTGCCGAATAGATGGCGAAGTCGTACCACTCGAGCGTGGTGCCGCTCAGGCTGGCGGCGAATGCCTTGATGAGATCCTTCCGCGCCACCGGCGGACGGGTTGTTGATGCACTCTGCATAGCAATCCTTTTCATCTGTCTGGACAATGCTCGCCTGCGACTCTGCGGCAAGAACTGTGATTGCGCTAACAGTATACAGGCTGTATACAATGAGACAACATCACGTGAAACCTCATCGACGACAAGGAAGAACACACGATGCTTACCTTCGAACTCCCGGACAAGACCACCGTTGACGTACACGTCGACAGGCTTCTCAACGCGGGCTATGCCGGTCGAAACCAAGAAGCGGTTCAGCATCACATTGACGAGTTGGCCGCTCTCGGAGTACCTGGCCCCAGCCAGGTGCCCGCCCTATACCCCGTGTCTCCTTACCTTGCTCAGCAGGCTGAGACCGTGACGGTCCAGCACGGAAAATCTTCTGGAGAGGCGGAATGGGCGCTGGTCGTATCGGACCGCGGCGTACTCATCACCGCAGCCAGCGATCAGACCGATCGCGACCTCGAAGTGTATGGAGTGGCATGGAGCAAGAATGCTGCACCGAACATTCTGGCCAAGCGTGCATGGGTCTATGAGGAAATTG
The DNA here is from genome assembly GCF_013168765.1 of Brevibacterium sp. CT2-23B. Taxonomy (NCBI): domain Bacteria; kingdom Bacillati; phylum Actinomycetota; class Actinomycetes; order Micrococcales; family Brevibacteriaceae; genus Brevibacterium; species Brevibacterium sp. CT2-23B. The sequence goes on from NZ_JABBYK010000006.1 coordinate 235,009, forward strand.
CCGATCACATCGACGAGATCCGCATCGAGTCCTTCGTCACTGATGCGGGTGGCGTCGAATCACAGCTTCAGGATGGAAGCTTTGCCGATCTGCTGCCTCCGAGCTATTGGCTTGACGAACTCAAGGCCAAGGAGGTCGCGCAGCCGGGCACCGTCCTCATCTCTGGCACCATCCCCATGGCTGAAGGTGTTGACCAGTTCGCCTCACTCTGGCGAGTGCGCCTGTTCGACCCGCGCACCGAGGACAGCATCGAAATGTCCTACACCGTGGAAAAGATGCCTGAGCCGGTCGGGTGAAGTGAACCGTGAAGTCTCCTTCCCGCTCTCACGTGACCTTGGGTCGGCGCGAGAACTCCGACCTCGCGGGGGACGGAATGCTCGAGCTGACGCCGGAAGCCTTCGCGCCGTTCGGCAGGGTGATGGATTTCCACGCCCAGCAGGTGCCCGGTTCGTCAGCATTCCTGTCAGCAGCGACCTCGTTCTTCCGTGCTTCCCTTTTCGAACCAGGCGCCGACGGAACGACCGATCTGCTGTGGGTTTCTTACGACCGCGCAGAGCCACCGGAGGATTTCGAAGCGCATCTGCTCACGGAGCAGGCGCTCATTCCGATCACCGGTACGATCGTCCAGCACTTGTTCCGAGACGATGTCGACGACGGAACGGTCAATCGGTTTCTTGTCCGCCCGGGGCAGGGAATCGTCATGTCTCCAGGCAGCTTTCACACGACGACGTCCGTCGATGGCGAAGCGCTGTGTCTGATGGTCAGCCGAGTGAGCACCACCGACGATCTCAGCCGCAGCCTGCAGACGGGTTGCCAAGCAAGTGAGACCGTCTTCGCTCCGCCTCCCGGCTGAGAGGGTCTCGCCTAACAGGCACTTCGGCCACGAGAAAGCCCCTCCCGCACCAGAGTCTGTCCTGGTGGGAGGGGCTGTTGCCGAGCCGCCTGCGGGAATCGAACCCGCGACCTATTCATTACGAGTGAATCGCTCTGCCGACTGAGCTAAGGCGGCAACCGAACCAACTTTAGCCAACTTCTCTGCCAGCGGTCAAAACGACGACCACCCTCCAGGGCGGTTCCGGCAGAGAGCTTCGTCACCCCCTCGCCGGACGGCGACAACCGACCACCTGGCCCGCCCCTGAGCGGGTGCCGCCGGGCCGCGACCGGGCACCAGTTAACCTTGAAAGAACAGTTGGCTGACAAGCGAGAAGGTGAGACATCCATGGCAGAGTTCGACTCCGACGATTTCATGAGTGATTTCCAGGCGCTCATCGAATGCGAGTCGTTCTCCAACGACCTCTCTTCCCTGGCCCGCAGTGCACGGCTCGTCTCGCGAATCGGCACCGGAATGCTCGGTGCCGCACCTCAGATCGTCGAGACCGACGGCCACCCGCATGTGCTGTGGCGCTTCGGCACCGGACCGCGCAAAGTCGTGCTCATCGGCCACCACGACACCGTCTGGCCGACGGGAACGCTCGCTGATTTTCCGTATTCGGTCAAGGACGGAGTTGTTCGCGGACCCGGCGCCGATGACATGAAGGGCGGACTGCTCATCGCAATCTACGCGTTGGCGAAGGTCCGCGCCGAACTCGGCCATCTCGATGGCGTCAGCCTCCTCATCACTGCCGATGAAGAACTCGGTTCCCCTGGCTCCCGGCAGATCATCGAAGACGAAGCGCGCGGATCGAAGGCCGCCCTCGTGTTCGAAAGCGGTGCCGCCGACGGTGCCGTCAAGATCGCTCGCAAAGGCGTGGCGATCTACCAGCTCGAAGTCACCGGTCTGGCATCGCATGCCGGAGTAGAACCGGAGAAGGGCATCAACGCCACCATCGAAGTGGCCAACCAGGTCATCGAGATCGCTGCACTGCACAAACCCTCTGTCGGGACCTCTGTAGTCCCGACCGTGATGACCAGCGGATCGACCACGAACACCGTACCGGCCAAAGCCGTCGTCGGCATCGACTCCAGGGCAGCCTCGGCGGATGAACAGGTGCGCATTGATGAGGCTCTGCGCGCCCTGACGCCCAGCGTGGCCGGTGCGAAGATCGAACTCAAAGGCGGAATCAACCGCGCCCCGCTCGAAGAGGACATGGCGATGGGCCTGTATGCCCGTGCCCAACGACTGGCAGGACGACTCGGGCATCCCCCGCTGCGGTCAGTCGCAGTCGGCGGCGGGTCGGACGGCAACTTCACCGCCGGAGTCGGGACGCCGACCCTCGACGGCCTCGGCACCGTCGGCGGAGGTTCCCACGCCCGGACCGAACATGCTCTGCAGATCTGGATTCCCCGCCGCATCGAACTCACCGCAGCACTCATAGCAGAACTCCTCGGCGACGACTGAGCGTCTTCGGCCATTCCCCCGGCGCGCCCAACCGTCGGCGATCAGAGTGCGCCCGTGCGGTCCTCTTGCAGCCAGGGGTTCGACAGCAGCACGAAGGCTGCTTCGACGATGAGCACGGGCGACATGTTCGTCTGCAGGCGCTGCCGGGCCTCGGTGATCGCATCGATGCGCAGCAGAGTGGTGTCGGGGCCGTCCCGGTTCGCCTGTTCGGCGATGAGATCGACTTCGCCGGCGTTGATCCACCCGTCTCGGATCCCCAGCTGGTACATGAGGATGTCACGGTAGAGGCTCATGAGCTCGAGGAAGATCCGGTCGAGCTCATCGTTGCGGGCCCGCACCGAACGGCGCTTCTGCTCTTCCTCGAGCTTTCTGATCTGCGCTCTGGCCGAGGGCGGAATCGTCTTCTCCCCTTCGACCCCCAATGTGGTCAGAAGCTGAGTCCGCTCGGCGGCATTGCGCTCTTCGACTCGTGACTTCGCGGTCTCTGCCGCTGCGTCGACGATCCGACCGGCCAAACGTATCGTCGCCCCCACCGAGGTGAGTTTGCCCGGGATGGCGAGGATCTGTTTGCGTTCGGCGTCGGCCGACTCGTTGAGCGCCAGGTATTTCGCGCGCCCGATGTGGTTCTGAGCCACGGCCGCAGCCCAATGGGCACGATCCTCCGAGACACTGTCTCGCTGCATCAACAGCTGTGCCACGGCCTCCCGAGAAGGAATACGCAGGCGTACCGGGCGACACCGCGATCGGATGGTGGTCAGCACATCGATCGGGCTCGGTGCACACAGCAGCCACACAGTTCCCGGAGGAGGTTCTTCGATGGCTTTGAGCAGCACGTTCGCCGTCCGCTCCATCATCCGATCGGCATCTTCGATGATGACGACACGCCATTTCGAGTTCACCGGCGACGACTGAGCCTTGGATACGAGTTCGCGGACCTCTTCGATCGAGATGACCGACTTCTGCGTCGACATGATCGTCAGCGACTCGTGATGTCCCGACAGCACCCTGGCGGTCACGTCGTTCGATTCGGTGCCACCGGAGATCAGGGCCGCGGCGAAGGCCCGAGCCGCATTGGATCGCCCTGAGCCGGGAGGACCGGTGAACAGCCAGGCATGGGTCATCGCCGCCGGGTTGTCCAGGGCATAGCCGAGCTGGGTGACGACGTCATCCTGGCCGACGAGTTCGTCGAAGACGCTCACTTCAGGAATCCTCCGGGTTGGTGAAGCGGCGGTTGCTGCGTTCCCGCTGCCTGCGCAGACGTTCCCGAGCCTGCCGTTCGATCTCGGCTTGCGCCTGCAGCCGTTCACGACTCATCTCCCGTGCACTGCGGACCGGCAGCACCGTGGTTTCCGCATCCCCGGCATCGGCCGAGTCCTCGAATGCGCCACCCGCACCTGCCTCGGCACTCGAATCGGCCCGGTGAACCACGCGGGTTTCGGCGTCTTCGGGATCGACACGGTTGACGATGCGGGTTTCCGCGTCTTCATCCGTGACGATTCGGTCCGTCGGCACACCATCGGCATCGTCGCTGTCATCGATGATCGCGTCGGTTCCGTGGGTCGGCAGCACCGTGGTGGCATCATCCTCGTCGGATCGGCGCGCACCCTTCTGCTCGAGTAACGACGGGAGCTCCTCCTCGTCATTCTCCGAGTCCCGGTCCGCGGCCTCACCGGCGACCCCCGGAGCACTGGTAGCACCGGATGGTTCCTCACTCGCCGAGGCGGTCGGATCCTCTCGCAGATCCGCTCCGAGGTCGACGCGTTTGGTGGGAACAGCACCCGAGATCTCGGCCTCGGCGTCGGTGACCGCAGAGGGAACGAAGCGATCGCCGGAGGCGGGGACGAAACGCGGTCCACGTTCGTGCATCTCGTCTTCGCCGCGCGTATCGCGTTCGTCGGTGTCGTTCGCATCGGTGTCATCCTCGGCGGAGCCATCTGCCGTATCCCGGCCGTCGACAGAGTCGTCTGCAGTCTCAGGTGCACCGTCCACTTCTGCGGAGGAGTCGGGAGAGGATGTTTCGTCTTTATCGTCGTCAGGCACGGTTCCGGCGGCCACGGCAGCGATCGGCACGGAGCTGCGTTCCGGGCCGCTGTCGGGCTCAGCATTCGATGTTGAGGCGGGGGGCGCCTCGGTGCCGGTGTCGCGCTTGACCAGGGTCTGCGGAAGCCGAGCGCGGATGGCCGCGAGGATCTGCTCGGTGAGTTCATCGGCGTCGACCGAGGCGTCGAGGACGACATACCGGTCGAGTTCCTTGTGTGCGCGGGACAGGTAGGTCTGGCGCACGCGCTGGTGGAACTGCTGGTTCTCGTCGTCGAGGTAGTTGCTGTCGCCGCGCTTGCCCATCCGCTCGGCCGCGACCTCGGGTTCGATGTCGAGGACGATCGTCAGGTTCGGTACGAGCCCCTGGGTGGCCCACCGACTCAGCGCGAGGATCGTCTTCTCGTCGAAGCTGCGACCGGCTGCCTGGTAGGCGATCGTCGAATCGATGTACCGGTCGGTGATGACGATGTTTCCGGCGTCGAGGCTGGGGTCGACCAGGGATGCCACATGGTGGGCACGGTCAGCGGCGAAGAGCAGGGCTTCGGTGCGCGAGCTCGGCGGGTCGGAGTCGAAGAGAACAGAACGGATCTTCGTGCCCAGTTCGGTGCCGCCGGGTTCGCGAGTGGCCTCCACGTGATAGCCGTCATCGGCCAGAGCCGCGGAGATGCGTTTGATCTGTGTGGTCTTGCCGGAACCATCTCCGCCTTCGATGGCGATGAAGAATCCGGCGCCGAGGCGTTCGGCCGAGTTCCCGAGTCCGCCGGCCGCAGTCTCCGGCTGGCTGGGCGGGCGGAATCCGTGGACGATGTCGACGGACAGCCCCTGCAGTCTGTGCGGGTCGAAGGTGAAGAGTCCGATGACTCCGGCGACCAGGGCGGCGATGCCGAAGATGAGGAACGCGACGTCGCTGGGAGCCAGGATCCAGTCAGGACTTGAACCGACTTCGACCGTGCCGCCGAGATCGAGGGCGTTGATCACCAAGGCCAGACCGGCGCCCGCGACGGCACCGTAGCGGCGGGAGAAGTCATAGGGCTGAGCGCGCACGCCGATGCCGACGAGGAACGCGATCGCGGCCGAGAGCACGACCTTGCCGGAGAGTTCGTTGATGGCGCCGGTGGCGAGCAGCAGCACACCGGAGACGAGCAGAGCGAAAGTGGACACACGCGGACGGGACATTCCGGGGGCGAAGGTCGGCCCCATCTCGAATCCGACGGCCCACCCGACGAGGCAGCAGGCGATGATGAGCGCGAAACCGGCCTGACCATAGCCGTGGCCGATCGCCGTCGGCTGGGCAAGCATGAAGGTCGCGCCGAGGACGGCGAAGAGGCCGATGCACACCCACGGATTCGCGATCGCCTCGGCGGGGCGGGCGACCCGGGCCTTGAGTTCGGGGAACTGCCCGGTCGTCGCAGACTCTGCGTGCAGGGCACGTTCGGGGGTGAGGAAGATGATGACGGAACCGGCGGCCATGCCGATGCCCACCAGCAGGGACACCCAGCCGAGCGCTTGAGTTCCCGCTGCAGAGCCGCCGAGGATCTGGAAGGCACAGGAGACGAAGACGAGGACGGCCGCGGGAATGCCGACACGGCGCCACGGCTTCTCGTGCCTGAAGGGGTTGATGCTCATGAGCAGACCGACCACGGCGCCGAGGAACAGGGCCGCGACCCAGGTCAACCAGGCGCTGGGAGCCAGGCTGAGGACGACGAGAAGTGCGGCTTCGACGATCGCTGAGATGCTCAGAGCTGTCTTGCGCACCGCCGGCGGTCGGGAGGCGAAGACCTTTGCGGGAATGAAGAGACCTGCGCAGGAGAGGGCGAAGACGATGAGCAGCGACAGACTGCCCAACTGATTGTCGAAACCTCCGGCGCTGAGAGACTCCCCCATGGCGGTGTAGGCGCGTCCGCCCACCGTCGCGACGAGTCCGCTGGTTCCTGCCACGACATAGCTGATCGCGACAAGAACGATCAGGGCACCCCAGGCGGCGGTCTCGGTGACCAGGCGGCCGGGGGCTCCGGGCAGTCGGTGTCCTGTAGTCGTCAACATGCTCACAGCCCTACACTATCTGGCCGAACTGACATATCTCTTGGAAACGAGTGCGATCTGCGACAACCCGAACCCGACCGGGGCCTGCCGATCCTCTACCCTTGAACTCGTGCACACAGACTCACTGGCGATGACAACGGTGGCGGCGGAAGGCTTGGGCCCCGTGGAGGAACTCGCATTCGCCCGCGTCCTCCTCGATTCGGTCAAGGCCGGACGCCGCGGAGCGACTCTGCGGATGTACCGACCGGCCCCGACCTTGGCGTTCGGTGCCAGGGATCGTTTCCTGCCCGGCTTCGCCGCCGCCATCGAAGCGGCCCGGGATCACGGTTTCACGCCTGCCCTGCGCAGCCTCGGCGGGCGCGCGGCCGCATACCATCCGGGTTCGCTGGTCATCGATCACATCGAACCGAGTGATTCATTCATCACGAACACCAACGCACGGTTCACCGGTTTCGGCCAGGACTATGTCGAGGTGCTGCGCGGGCTGGGCATCGATGCCCGCCTCGGCGAGATTCCCGGCGAATACTGTCCCGGTGAACACAGCGTCAACGTGGCCGGGCGGATCAAGGCGATCGGCACCGCCCAGCGCGTGGTCTCCGGTGCCTGGCTGTTCTCGTCGTCCGTCGTCGTCGAGGACCCGGATCCGATCCGCGCGGTACTCACCGATGTCGAAGCCGCCCTCGGAATCGACTGGGATCCGTCCACGGGCGGATCGATCAGCGAGGTCCATCCGGAGGTGACGATCGATTCCGTCGCCGAGGCGTTCGCCGCCTACTATGCCGACGCGAATCCGGATTCGCCCCTGTCCCCCACTGCCGAGGAGCTGGCCGAAGTAGCCGCCCACGCGGACAAGCACCGGCTGTGAGGTCGGCGAAAGCTGTGGTCGGCACAGGCCGGGACAGCGCGCGAACCGCGGAGACTGAATTCCTTTGACCGAACGACTTTGGGAGCACACACCATGACCGTCACCATTCGTGAAGCAGAACGCTCTGATCTGCCCGAGATCCTGCGGCTCGTCCGCGCGCTGGCCGTCTACGAGAAGGAACCGGATGCGGTCGAGGCCACCGAGGCGGATTTCGCGGCAGTGATGTTCCCCGACGGTGGTCATGCGAACACGTTCGGTCTCGTGGCCGAGTCGGGCGGCGAGGTCATCGGCATCGCGATCTGGTTCCATTCGTTCTCGACCTGGACGGGCAGGAACGGCATCTGGCTCGAGGACCTCTTCGTCTTGCCCGAACATCGCGGCTCGGGAGCCGGAAAGGCGCTGCTCGGCCGGCTGGCGCAGATCTGCCAGGAGCGCGGACTGACGCGGCTCGAATGGTGCGTGCTCAAATGGAACACCCCGTCCATCGGGTTCTACGAATCGCTGGGTGCGAAGCCGCAGGACGAGTGGGAGACCTACCGACTCGACGGCCAGGCGCTCACGGATTTCGCAGATTCGTCGCGCGACTGACCTCATCCCTGAGGCACTGCTGTCCTCGTCCCTGAGGCACTGGAGTACGTGGCCGGCGCCGGCAAACGGCGATTGTTGGGTCGATCCACGGTGTTTTCGACGTCGAGATCACCGTGGATCGACCCAACAATCACGGGCCACGGGGTGTCACAGGCGACGGGAGAAGAAACGACTTTCGCCACCTGCCGGACCATCAGGCAGGTGGCGAAAGCAGTGACAGGTGAACGCCGCGGGCTCGGCGGACGTCGACTCAGGGAGTCTTCGGCTTGGCCGTGCTCGTCTTCTTCGCAGCCGGAGTTCTCGCCGCCGTGGACTTCGACGCAGTCGACTTGGAAGCCGTCGTCTTCTTCGCGGCGGTGGTCTTCGACGCGGTGGTCTTCGACGTAGTCGTCTTGGCGGCCGTCGTCTTCTTCGCAGTCGACTTCTTGGCGGGGGCCTTCTTTGCCGGAGCTTTCTTCTTCGCCGGTCCCTTCGCGCGCTTCTCGGCGAGCAGAGTCGCGGCGCGTTCGAGCGTCACGGCTTCGACGGAGTCGTCCTTGCGCAGGGTCGCATTCGTCTCACCGTCGGTGACATACGGTCCGAAGCGACCGTCCTTGACGACGACGGGCTTCTTCGTCTCCGGGTCCTCGCCGAGTTCCTTCAGCGGTGCCGCGGCCCGACGACCGCCGCGCTGCTTCGGCTCGGAGTAGATCTTCAGCGCCTCTTCGAGGGTGATGTTGAAGATCTGCTCCTCATCGGTCAGGGAGCGGGAGTCGGTTCCCTTCTTCAGGTACGGTCCGTATCGGCCGTTCTGCGCGGTGATGTCCGTGCCCTCTTCGTCCTGTCCGACCACGCGCGGCAGGCTGAGCAGCTTGAGCGCGGTCTCGAGGTCGATCGAGTTCAGATCCATCGACTTGAACAGGGAACCTGTGCGCGGCTTCGGCTTCTTCGCGCCGCGCTTCGGCTTCTCCTCGGGTTCGGGCAGCACCTCGGAGACATAGGGTCCGAAACGACCGTTCTTCGCCACGATGGTGTGTCCGGTCTCCGGGTCGACGCCGAGCTCGCGGTCGCCGTCGCCTTGGGATTCGATGAGTTCGGCGGCCTTCGCCGCTGTCAGCTCATCGGGTGCCAGATCGTCGGGGACGGAGACCCGCTTCGGGTCCTCTCCGTCTTTCTCCGAAGCCACCTCGAGGTAGGGACCGTAGCGGCCCACGCGCAGGTTCACGCCCTCGCTGATGGCGACGGTGTTGACCTCGCGGGCATCGATATCGCCGAGGTCGTCGACGATGGCTTTGAGTCCTTCACGGTCCTGGGTCTTGTCACCGAAATAGAATCCGGCCAACCAGTCGTTGCGATCCTCCTCGCCCATCGCGATCCGGTCGAGTTCGGATTCGAGGTCAGCGGTGAACGCGTAGTCGACCAGACCGGTGAAGTGCTCTTCGAGCAGGCGGACGACGGAGAACGCCAACCAGCTGGGCACCAATGCGTTGCCGCGAGTCGTCACATAGCCGCGGTCCTGGATGACGGAGATCGTCGCAGCATAGGTCGAGGGTCGGCCGATGCCGAGCTCTTCGAGCTGCTTGACCAGGCTGGCTTCGGTGAAGCGCGGCGGCGGAGCGGTGGTGTGGCCGTCGGCTTCGGCCTTGACGACCGACAGCGATTGGCCCTCTTCGACCTGCGGCAGCCGCGATTCTCCGGACTTCGTGTCGTAGCGGGACGCGTCCTGGCCCTCTTCATAGGCGGCAAGGAACCCGCGGAAGGTGATGACGGTGCCGCTGGCGCTGAAACCGGCTTCGTGGCCGTCGGCGAGAGCAGCGCTGACCTTGATCGTCGCGGTCTTGCCCTTCGCGTCGGCCATCTGGCTGGCGACGGTGCGCTTCCAGATGAGGTCGTAGAGACGGAACTCGTCGCCGTTGAGCTGCTTGGACACCTGTGCCGGGGTGCGGAAGGAGTCACCGGCGGGACGGATCGCCTCGTGGGCCTCCTGCGCCGATTTCTGCTTGCTCGCGTACTGGCGCGGCGACTGCGGAACGAATTCGGGACCGTAGAGTTCGGTCACCTGCTTGCGGGCGGCAGCGATGGCCTGACCCGACAGCGCCGAGGAGTCGGTACGCATATAGGTGATGTAGCCGTGCTCGTACAGCGACTGAGCGGTGCGCATGGCCTGACGAGCGCTCATGCGCAGTTTGCGTCCGGCTTCCTGCTGCAGGGTCGAGGTCGTGAAGGGTGCGGCCGGGCGCCGGGAGTACGGCTTCGACTCCACCGCGGTCACCGTCAGCGCATCCTTGGCGCTGCCGTTCAGCTCCGTGGCCAACGACTCCGCTCGCGCCTGGTCGACGATCGTCGCCGAGGTGTTCTTCAGCTCGCCCTTGTCGTTGAAGTCACGGCCGCTGGCCACCCGCGATCCGTCGAGTGTGGTGAGATTCGCAGCGAACGGGTTCGTCCCGTCCGGCAGACCGAGATCGATATCGAGGTCCCAGTAGTCTGCGGGCACGAAGGCCATGCGTTCGCGTTCGCGTTCGACGACGAGGCGGGTGGCCACGGACTGCACACGTCCGGCCGAGAGCCCGGCACGGATCTTGCGCCACAGCACGGGTGAGACCTCGTAGCCGTAGAGACGGTCGAGGATGCGGCGGGTCTCCTGCGCGTCGACGAGCGCGGAATCGATATCGCGGGTGTTCTCCAGGGCCCGTTCGATCGCCTCAGGCGTGATCTCGTGGAAGACCATGCGCTTGACCGGAATCTTCGGTTTGAGGACTTCGAGCAGATGCCAGGCGATGGCCTCTCCCTCGCGGTCCTCATCCGTTGCCAGATAGAGTTCGTCGGCGTCCTTGAGCAGACGCTTGAGTTCGGTGACTTTCTTCTTCTTGCCCGGATCGATCCGATAATAGGGATCGAAGTTGTTGTCGACGTCGACAGCGAACTTTCCGTACGGCCCCTTCTTCATATCGGCGGGCAGCTCCGAAGGGGTGGGCAGGTCGCGGATATGACCGACGGAGGCCTCGACGTCATAACCGTCGCCGAGGTATCCCACAATCGTTCGCGCCTTCGTCGGAGACTCGACGATGACGAGGCGACGGGGCTTCTTCTCGGTTGTGGTCACGCTTTCACATTCCTCTCACGGCATCAGCTGCCCGCTGCAACGGACGATCCGGCCCAATGTAACACTGTTGAACGGACACGTTCCTCATCGGCACTTGCGGCCCGGATGCTGCCCGGACCTCGTCCGATCTCGGCTCGGACACGGGGTCAACGGTTTCCGATCCTATCCCTATTCCGCCGACGTCCCAGTCGTCGAGGTCCCGATCGAACCGCCGTCGGGCAGCAGTGCACCCGCCGCGCACAGGGCTCTGACCTGCGCCACGAGCTGATCTTCCAGAGCCGTGGGATCGACCTCGAGAAGCTGGGCCAAGGCCCCGGCCGTCTGTCGCAGGGTCAGCGTCCCATCCGCGACGGACACGAATCCGGCCAGTGCCGTGTCGAGGTCGAAGACCTGCCCGAAGCCGATCCCCTGTTCCAAGGTGATCGAGTTGGGTTCCGGCGCCCCGGGAAGGAAATGGCGATGTTCGACGAGGTCCGGAGAGCGTGTGAAAGCAGTCGCGGCGATCTCCTCCGGTCCGGCCGCTGCCAGCCACGACCGGATCGCGATGATCGTGGTGAGGAACTCTGCGAGTCCGTGCGGATTGTTCGCCGGCGCCGAGGTGACTCTGACCCGGGTCTTGAACACTCCCTCGGCCGTCTCCAACGGTCCGCGGTCGACGTCCGAGGTGACGTCGCCGATCGCGGGATCTTCGGTACCAATCGTTGGCACATCGTTATCGGACTTCGCGATCAGCACGTACCCGAAGACGACTTCGTCCACAGCTCTGGTGGCGAAGTCGTCGAGCCATGCGGCGACTGCGTCGTTCCAGGCAGTGCTGGCGCGAGGGATCCCGCTGTCGCGGATCCAGGTCTCGGCGTAGGCGATGGGGTCCAGGGCTTCGCGTTCGATGACGAACACTGACGTGTCGTCATCGCTGACCCAGGACTCCGGTCCTTCGTCCTTCCCCGAGGCGGCTTCCCAGTTTCCGAGGCAGACGCTGCGTCCGCCCGGGGCGAGGTTCTCAGGGATCCGGGTGAAGAGCTCCCGAACGAGTCGGTCCCCAGTCATTCCGCCGTCCCGGTATTCGAAGGTGGTGTCCGTGCTGCGCGGGGTGATCACGAACGGCGGATTCGACACGAGCAGATCCACGGGTTCCTGCAATGGTTCGAGAAGCGAGCCGTGCCGGAATTCGATCGTCGTCACACCGTTGAGTCCGGCCGAGAGTTCGGCCAGACGCAGGGCCCGGTGGGAGATGTCGGTGGCGATGACTCGGTCGCTGTGGCGGGTCAGCAGCAGAGCTTGGATTCCGCAGCCGGTGCCGATGTCGGCGGCCACCCCGACGTGGTCGCGCGGGGTGATCGACACCAGTGTCCGGCCGGCTCCGCCGAGTCCAAGTACGAACTCGCCGTCGAGGACATCCGGTGTGGTCAGGGTCCCGTGGTCGGCCACGAGGTAGAGGTTCTCGTCCCCGGGACGGAAGCCGCGGGGAACACCCACGGGAAGTTCATAGGGGGTCAGGGCGAAGGGGGCGGTCACCTCGTCGTCGTCCACGGTGATCAGCCCCGCCTCGGCGGCGGTGTCGAAGGACTCCCCCAGCAGGGCGCGGACCTGGGCGACCGGGACTGTGCGGTGGAAGTGGAAGATCAGCGCCGCGCTGGCCATGGCACGGTCGGCGGCCGTCGACGACTGGTCCGCCAGCGTCCGGGCGCAGTGGTGGATGGCGGGTGCGGCGTTGTTGCGCAGCAGCGCCTCCGAGGTCGGACCACCCCAGAACTGGCGCAGCCGTGGTTCGGTGTATCCGGAACGGTAGAGGGTCTCGCCCAGGTGGGCCAACGGCAGATCAGTCACAGAAGAATCCTAGCGACTGCGCCATAATTGACTCATGGCCTCCTCTGCTCTTCTCGACATCGTCACCGGTTTCGGTGCCCGGGATGAGCGGATCGTCCATGTCCGCGATATCCCGCAGCGTTTCGAACGGGATGCCGAGTGGCCGGACTGGATCGACGAGGAACTCAAGCACGCATGTCATTCCATCGGCGTCGACGCTCTGTGGCAGCACCAGCTCAAGGCGGCGCAGACGGCCAGGGACGGTTCCGACGTCGTCATCGCCACCCCCACCGCGTCGGGCAAGTCGTTGGGATTCTGGCTGCCGGTGCTCGAAGCGATCCAATCGACTCGCGGGAAGCTGCGCACCGCCTCGGCGATCTACATCGCTCCGACAAAGGCTCTGGCCGCCGATCAGCTGGCCAAACTCGAACGATTCGTCATCCAGGGCATGCGTCCCGCCAGCTACGACGGGGACACCTCACAGGTCTCGAAGGACTGGGCGAGACGGCATGCGAACATCATCTTCACCAACCCGGACATGCTCCACCGCAGCATTCTGCCCCAGCACGAACGCTTCGCCCGGATGTTCAAAAACCTGCGCTTCATCGTCATCGATGAAGCCCACCGCTACCGTGGAGTGTTCGGGTCCCACGTCGCACTCATCCTCCGCCGCCTACTGCGCATCGCCGCCCACTACGGGGCCTCACCGGTCGTCATCGGAGCCTCGGCGACGATGGCGGACCCGGACGCAGCCTTTGCGAAGCTGACCGGGCGGCCCGCAAACGCGGTGACCGAGGATTCTTCACCCCGGGCAGCAGGCAGCTTCGCACTGTGGGAGCCTCCTGTGTCACCGGGCGGGGACCGGCGCAGCGGCCTCGTCGAGGCCGCCGATGTCATCACCGATTCCATGTGCGCCGGATATCGATCGATCACGTTCATCGCCTCCCGCCGAGGCACCGAAGCCCTGGCGCAGACGGTCCGTGACCAGGTGGGTGAGGTGGACGAGACCCTGACCGGCAAGGTCGCGGCATACCGGGGCGGGTATCTGGCCGAAGAGCGCAGGATGCTCGAGACGGCTCTGCGTTCGGGTCAGCTGCTGGCCGTGGCGTCGACGAATGCTCTGGAGCTGGGCATCGACATCTCCGGACTCGACCTGGTCATCATCTCCGGCTGGCCGGGGACCTTGGCGTCCCTATGGCAGCAGGCGGGACGCGCGGGCCGAGCCGGGCAACGGTGGATGACTGTGTTCATCGCCCGCGATGATCCGCTCGATACCTTCGTCGTCCACCACCCCGAAGTCATCTTCGACTCCCCCGTCGACGCCGGCGTCATCCATCCTGGCAATCCGCACGTGCTTTCCGGTCACCTGTGTGCGGCCGCCGCCGAGGTGCCTCTGAAGGCGGCCGATCTCGTGCACTTCCCGGACGATTCGTCCGAGGTCATCGACGATCTCGTGGAGCGGAAGATGCTGCGAGCACGGCCAACCGGATGGTTCTGGGCAAAAGACCAACCGGCGACCGACCTGTCCGATATCCGCGGTTCCGGCGGCGGACAATTCAGCCTGGTCGAAGCGAGCACCGGCACTCTGCTGGGCACGGTCGACGAATCGGGTGCACATACGGGAGCCCATCCGGGCGCGGTGTACACGCATCAGGGCATCGACTTCACCGTCCTCGATCTCGACCTCGAGGACCGGATCGTCGCCGTCGAACGTGCCGAGGTCGACTACACGACTCAGCCGCGCTCGCAGACGGAGATCTCGATCGTCGACACCGATGCGCAGCGGGTTCTGCCCTCCGGGGTGGCTGTGTGCAGCGGCACCGTCGACGTCAAGGATCAGGTCGTCGCCTACCGGATGCGGGCCAAGCGAGGTGGAGCGATCATCGCCGAACACGAGCTCGACCTGCCGGAGCGCACGCTGCGGACGAAGGCCGTGTGGTGGACCATTCCGCAGAGCGTCCTCGACGAGGCCGAAGTCGTCTCCGGAGACCTGCCCGGAGCCGTCCATGCCGCCGAGCATGCCTCGATCGGTCTGCTGCCGCTCTTCGCCGGCTGTGACCGCTGGGATATCGGCGGGGTGTCGACAGCTCTGCATGCCGACACCGGACTGGCGACAGTGTTCGTCTATGACGGTCTGGCCGGTGGTGCCGGTTTCGCCGAACGCGGCAGCGAGGTCATCGAAGAATGGTTGGGTGCGACAAGGGATGCCATCGCCGCATGTGAGTGCATCGACGGCTGCCCGTCGTGTGTGCAGTCGCCGAAGTGCGGCAACGGCAACGAACCGTTGGAGAAGGACGCTGCGCTGCGGCTGCTGCGCACCGTGCTCAGGTAGCGATCCCCCTCATTTCCCGGCGACGGCCTCCTCTCTGACCTTCGGCAGAGGTCCCGGGATGTCGACTTCGATGACGACATAGGCGGATTGCTCACTCAATGAGGCACGGCAGTCCTTGAGGTGTCCGCCGTTGCGAATCGCGACCTCCTTCGCCGTCTCACACGGTTCCCCGGTGGCCAGTCCGCGCACGGCGTCCGCGGCGGCGAGCGCCGCCAGATCCGCGGCACTCTGTGCCCGACTGTGGGCGACGAACGCCTGGCCGAGGCTGCCGATGGCGGTGACGAGGACGAGCACGATCGAGCAGAGACCCACGACGATGTTCGTCATGACGGTCCTCCTCTGTCCCCTTCGAACCGTGCGGTGGCATCCGCGTCGACGGTGTCGAGGAAGAAGATCGCGGCCGGCAGCTCGATCGTGACCGTGACGACCGAGTATCCGCCGTCGGCTCGGACACGGACCGAGGATGAGTCACCGGCGAGCTTCTTCGCTTCGGACACGACGGCGGCCTGTGGTTCGCCGCGGGCGATCTCACGGGCCGCGGACCGTGCCGCGTCGAAGGCTCGCAGCTGGGAGAACCCGACAGCGGCGGCTCCCGCGAGCAGCACGATGAGAAGAACGACAGCCGGCATGACGACGGCGAATTCCGCCGTCGCCGTTCCCGCATCGCGATCCCATCCTCGCTGCCGCTGACGGGAGCGTCCGCGTGCCATGACGGTTCAGCTACCCAGACCGAGCGCCGAGGAGATGACCCCCGTGATGAGTTCCTTGATCGGTTCGGATTTGAGGACCACGACGAGAAGTGCGGCGAATCCGCACGCGGCCAGAGTGGTGATCGCATATTCGGCTGTGGTCGCTCCGGCGTCGGGTTCCCAGAACTGTTCGATCTCGCTGTGGTCCTCGACCGGTTCCGCGTGCCCGGTCGGTGGGTCCTCGATCTGCGGGGACGGTGATGTGGTGGCCATGCTCTCCTCCTTGGCTGAAACCCCGTTCACACTCTGCGAGCGGACCTTCAGCCTGGGAGTCGGCATGCTGCCGTGTCCAGGGCCGGATTCGCACCTGTGGAAACGTGTTCTGCATCCACAGGCTCACCGTGTGTGAGTGGAGGCGCCGTCCACAGGAAACGGCGTGCGAGTCAGTGGCGGGGCGCCTCAGCTGTTGCCGGCCCAGTCGTCTCTGAGGATGGCCATGATGACTTCGTCGTGGCGCCGGCCGTTGAAGAACACGGCTTCGCGTCGACGGCCTTCTTCGACGAATCCGGCTTTCGTATAGGAGGCGATTCCACGGGTGTTGAACGCCCAGGTCTGCAGCTCGATGCGATTGAGTCCCAATTGGAGGAACCCGTATTTCACGGCCAGTCGCACGGCATCCGAGCCGTATCCGCGACCGTGGAATTCAGGGCCGAGGACGATCGCCAGAGTAGCGGACTGGTTGATGGGATTGCGTCCGTAGAGGGTGACATGGCCGACGAACTCCTCGGTTTCGGTCAGCTCGATGCTGAAGCCGACTGCCTCGCTCGAGGTGTTCGCACTCCACTGCGAGAACTGCTCGGACACACCCCCTTCGGGCCGCGGCAGAACCGTGTGATTCTGCAGGACGACGATCGAGGGATCGAACCACCACTGTTCGAGGTACGGCAGATCATCCTCCCTCAGCGGCCGGAGACGCACAGATCGACCGACGAAGAGATTCTCGGCGTAGTCCTCGGCTTGTTCGACATTGGACAGCTGATTGAAAGGTGTGACCGGTGCCATGTCCCGAGCCTATCGGTCGAGTCTGAAAACCCGGTCACCACTTCAGAAGAACACGGTCGTGAGGTCGGTCAGCAGTGAGATGACGACCGGAACGACAGACAGCAGCAGGAACGCCGGCAGAATGCACACGCCCAAAGGCAGCACCAGCTGCACACCCAAAGAGGCGGCCGCCTCCTGCCGACGCCGACGGGACGAAGCCCGCAGCTCCTCGGCCACTGACTCGATGAGAGGTGCCGGGCCGACGCCGGTGTGTTCGGAGAACTCGAAGACCTCGAGCACCGGCAGCAGGCGATCGTCGTCGGCGAGCCTGCGCCTTCCGATCGTCATTGCACGGGCGATCCTCTGCAGACCCGACCGGTCGTCGGTCGCCTCGGCGGTCAGGGTCAGCGCCACGGGAATCGGCAGACCGGAGGTCAGGCAGATCGCCACAAGGTCGAGGTCGAACGCCAGCTGATCATCGGCCACTGCTCCTGCCGTCCCCGACTCCGGCGTTCCCGCCTCCCCGGCAGCCGCCTCGGTGTCGGTGGGAACGGATCGGCCCTCGCCGAGGAGGCTCTGCAGTCTCCCGCGGGTCGGTCCGGACCACAGGAGCACGCCGAGTCCGACGCAGACACCGATGAGCACAATCAGCATGGTCATCTCTGTGCCCTGAGCATCATCGTCCGCATCCACCACCGGCCGGCCCCGTACAGGAGGAGACCGGCACCGATGCTCAGCTGTCCCGGCAGTCCGGTGATGAGTTCCAGAGGGCGGACGCCGATGAGCAGACCGAGACCGACGCCGATGAGCGGCAGCCAGCTGAGCACCCGCACCGTCGACCTCGGTCCGGCCATGGCGATGCGGCGTTCGCGTTCGGCGTCGAGGGCGTCTCTCTGGGCTGCCGCATACCTGAGGATCATCTCCGCTGCCGGTGCTCCGGAGCGTTCGGACACCGTCCACACAGCGGCCATTCCCGACAGCACGTGAGCGGCGGTTTCCGACAGTCCGGAGCTGCGGATGGCGATGGCACGTCCGGGTTCCTCACCCAGGGAGATGGCTCGTGAGATCGGGGTCAGGACGTCGTTGCGGCGACTCAGCGTGCTCATCACCGCCTGCGGGGTCATCCCCACCTTGAGCAGGTGGGCGCAGTTCTCCACGGCGGCGATCGCCCACAGACGCTCGGCCTGATCGTCGGCGGTGTGACCGCCTGGGCGAAAGAAGGCACGCACCCCTTTCCGCACAGATTCTCCGCCCTCGCCACGGGGCAAGAGCTCGCGCAGCCTGGAGCCCGGGTCCGGAGGCGCGGCGAGGATGATCCCGGCCGCGATGAGGACGGCGGTGACGACGATCATTGCGCGGACTTCTGTTCGAGCACGGCTTCGAACCGGGCCAGGGCACGCCGATTGACAGTGCCGGCCGTCGACGGCGAGGGGCGACCCCACACCGGTTCCATCACCACTCCCTCGGATCCGGTCCTCGTCGGGATCGCCAATTCCGTGACTCCCCGCTCGGAACCCGTGCGACGCAGATGGATGACGAGGTCGATGGCGGTGGAGAACTGCGAATACACGGCGTCCGGACTCATCTGCGCCAGCGCACCGAGCGCAGCCACCCGGCTGGGCACGGCCTCGGCGGTGTTCGCGTGGATCGTCGCACACCCACCCTCGTGCCCGGTATTGAGGGCCGTGAGCATGTCCCGGACCTCGGCACCGCGGCATTCCCCGACGACGAGGCGATCGGGCCGCATCCGCAGGGCATTGCGCACGAGGTCGGTCAGGGTCACTTCGCCGCCGCCTTCGACGTTGGCCTGACGCGCAGCGAGCTGCACGGTGTGCGGGTGGGTGACGATGAGCTCGCGGGAGTCCTCGACGATGACGATGCGTTGGATCGGTTCGACCAGCGACAGCAGAGCGCCGAGGAGGACGGTCTTTCCCGTGCCCGTTCCGCCGGAGACGAGGATGTTCGCCCGCGAGGTGACCGCCTCGGCGACGAGGGGGCTGATCTCAGCGGGGACGAACCCTTCGGCGCAGAGCTGGGAATAGGGGAATCCGGCCCGTTTGGGTACGCGGAAGCTGATCGTCGTCGTCTCCCCGGAGATCGGTGGGACGATCGCGTTCATCCGCACCCCGTCGGGCAGACGAACGTCGACATAGGGGGAAGAATCGTCGAGGCGGCGCCCGCCGAGGGCGGCCAAACGCACCGCCAAGGACCGCACGTCCTCTTCGGATCCCAGCGTCAGGTCGAGCAGCTGGGGACCGTCACCGGTGTCGGCGAAGACCTCCCGCGGCCCGTTGACGAACACGTCCGTGGTGCCGGGCACCTCGAGCACGGACTGCAGGGGTCCGGCCCCGGACAGCTGCGCGGACAGCCGGGTGACGAGTTCGAGCAGGGCGGAGGAACCGAGCACGCGTCCGGTGCGCTGGACCGCCTCGGCGACGGCGGCCGTGGTCACCGGTCCCGGATTGTCGAGCAGCGTTTTGCGGACATCGGCGACGAGCGAGGCGTCGAGCCATTCGCTCATTCCACCCACTCCCCCAGCAATCGGTCGACGAGGCGGCCGAGGTGCGCCCCACCTGGGATTCCCTCGCCGCGGTCGACGGCAGCGGACAGGCCCCGATCGTCGCGGATGCTTCCAGCCAGGCTCAGCCCGATGGAATCGGCGAGGAGGTCGGCGTCGAGCCCGCCGGCCCCGGTTTCACGGACGACGAGGCGCACATCCGGGTGGGCTTGGGAGAGCCGCTTGGCCACTTGGGAGGAGGCGACGGCGGATCTGACCCGGGCCGGGGAGACGAGGAGGACATGATGGCAGCGCCGGGTCCACCGGGGTGGGGCGTGGCGGGGCAGATCGACGATGACGAGGTCGAAGGCCTGGCCGGCCGCGGCGAGGAAGTCGTCGAAGACGTCCGGGTCGAGGTCGACGGTGTCGTCTCGCCCCCAGGACAGAAGGGCGAGCCCGTCGTGGCGGGGCAGCGCTTCGGCCAGGGTGGAGGGGCGCAGCTGTCCGCGGGAGGCACTGAGGTCGGTCCATCGCGGACCGGGGGCCTGTTCGGCACCGAGGACGAGGTCGAGTCCCCCGCCGAGCGGGTCGGCGTCGACGAGGACGGTGCTGTGATCGGCTCCGGCCCGCCGGGCGAGTGCGCAGGCGAGCACGGAGGCTCCGGCTCCCCCGCATCCGGCGACGACGCCGACCGTGGTCCCGGGTGCCGTCGGCGGTTCGACAGCGGCGATCATCCGCCCGCTCAGCCATTCCGCAGCAGCAGGCAGCACGGCGAGCTGGTCGACGCCGAGGTGCGCGGCCCTCGCCCAGGTCGAGGAGGGTTCGTCATCGTCGAGGACGACGAGGATCGTGTCTGCCCGGTCGGTGGCGGGGGCTTCGCGGACGTCTTCTCCGAGGAGGATGAGCGACGCGGACTGCCAGCCTCCGGAGTCGGGAGGCAGGACGGTCAGCGAGATGCCGATGCTTTCGGCCACTCGGGCGCATTCTTCCGTGATCGCACCGAGGTCGGTGATGAGGGCTACCTGCATGCACCGAGCCTGGATCCGCCCGGCTGTCACCGGCCAGGCCGGAGTGCCGCCCTGTGGATGGAACGACGAAGGGGCGCCTCCTGTGAGGTTGAGTCACAGGAGGCGCCCCCAGCGGCAGTCGGCGGCCTCCGTCCACGTCAGCCGCGGTGGGCCGACCGGCCGGTCACATCATGTGGTGCCGGTGGGCACCGATTCGACCGAGGTCTGTCCACAGCGTTGACGCGTGAGTGGATTCCAGTCGGCTCAGCCGCGCTGGATTCCTTCGATATTGCGCAGGATGCCAGTGGTGCTGCCGTCGGAGTCGCGGACCTTGAACCAGGATCCGTTGTCTTCGAGGCTGAGGTACCAGTCGCCGGGGTAGATCGTGAACACCGGCATTCCGGTGGTCTCGTCCACGGCTTCGCGCGGTTCGGGAACGGCGAACCAGAAGGCCTGGATGATGGGGCGTCCAGCGTCCTGGTTCTCGGCCTGACCATTGTCCTGATCGGCGTTCCGTCCGTCGTTCGGCGCATCACCGGACCGGTTCTGCCCCGCATCGGCGGGCACCGGCTGGTTGTCGACGGCCGTCTGTGCCATGGTCTCGTCGTTCGACCTCTCCGCGCCCCCGTCGGTCTCCGGCCGGTTGGCGTAGTCGGCCACGGGAACGTATTGAGTCGGCTCTTCGCTTTCGGGAGCGGTGGTCCGCTCCGAGTTGACTGCCGGCTCCATCACAGCGGTCGCCTGTTCGTCGTCGTCCGCGCCCGTCTTGCCAACTGAGGTGGGTTCATCATCTGACACGACCTTGTCGTCGGCCGGGGTGCTGACGACGGTGGCATCGGTTGAGCGGATGTTGGCGTCGTCGTCCGGGTCCTGCACCGTGGTCCCGTCGGTCGATGCCGGGGAATCCGATGGCGAATCGTTCGACGCCGCATCTGCCGAGGCCGCATCTTCCGATGCATTTCCTGTCGAGGCCTGACCGACATCGGTCGAGGACTGCGCAGCCGAATTCGCGCCGGCGACGTTCGCACCTTCGGCGGCGTTCGTGTCGGACGATTTGGCGTTGACCTTGGAGACCAGGTCGCTGCTCTCGGACGGTGACACCACCGTGGGGGTCTCGTCTGACTCCGACGAGGCTGCCGTGGACCGGTCCGCGGACGTGTCGTCGTTCGCTTCATCCTTCCGAGCAGCCGACCCGGTGTCGGTCGATTCCGCACCGAGGGTCGATTCCGCACCGGACGTCATTTCCGCGTCGGACTCCGTTTCGGGAGCGGCGTGGCGGCCACGGCGACGTTCGGAATCCGAATGCGCGGCAGCGACGCCGGCAGCACCGGCACCGATCACTCCGGCGCCTGCGGCAGCGGCCGCGGCGCCCGAGTGTGACTTGTCATCGGACTGCCTGGACTGGGCGTCAGACGCTGCAGGCTGGCTGCCCGACTCAGCAGCCCGGCTTCCCGCAGCGGCGGTCTGGTCTCCGGTCGCATCGGTCTGCGGCTGTCCGGCTCCGACACCGAATGCCTGAGTCGGTTCGCTCTGCGAATGCTGTGGGGCGCCCGAATCGTGACGACCCAGGTAGGTCTGTCCGTCACCGGTGCTGTGCACCGGTCCGTCGTCCGAGGCCTGGTCGGATGCTACGTCCGCGGATTCGGGCGCAGCGCCCGCGCCCGAGGTGCCGGAAGCGGCGGGTGCGGCGAAGGAGCTAGCCGAACGCTCGGAGTCCTGCTCCTGCGGCGGAGCGTAGGGGCTGGGCTGGTTCTGCTGGTCGGAAGGCTGGGCCCGCTGTTCCGGAGCGGCGAACTGGTTCTGCTGTTCCGGACCGCCGAACTGTCCTGATTGACCGAACTGGTCCTGCTGCCCCTGCTGTGCAGGCTGACCCGACTGTCCTGGTCCGCCGAACTGGTCCTGCTGTCCGGGCGCACCGAACTGAGTCGGCTGGGCGGACTGTCCCGGGCCGCTCGGCTGACCGAACTGATCCGGCTGACCGGGCGCCGCCTGTCCCACACCGGCCGGAGCCGCTCCGTAAGGCGCGAATCCGGGTGCACCAGCGCCCGGGCCGGCAGCACCGGGCACATTGGCCACTGGTGCCGGATGCTGGGTGTGCTTGGTGACAGGGCGAGCCTTCGGATGGGTTTCGATGTCCTCGCGGCCGGCGAATTCCTTGGCGAAGAACGGCAGCATCGTGAATACTCCGGCGAAGAACGCGATGAGGCCGGCGAAGAACGTCAGGTACGAACCCACATGCCAGTAGACCGCCGAAGTGAGCAGATCGACGAACACATAGGTGAAGGCGATCGCCGAGAGCACGGAGATGAACTGGTCGAGGCTGAGCGATCCGACTCGCAGTCGGCTGTTGCCGAGCTTGTTGACGAGCACGGCCGCCACGATGAGCAGAATTGTGAGCACTCCGAACACGAGCGCGCCCATATCGGCGACATTCCAGTGCCACAGAGTGGTCGTCTCACTGCCGAGGCCGTAGTCGTAACCCCGGTAAGGCACGAACAATGCGATGAAGGCGAGCAGTCCGGCGAACAGGAGGAAGAGATCGCGCAGAGTCAGCGGGCCGAGGATTCCCGGGCCGGTCTTCTGCTTCGGCGCAGGCGCCTGACCGAACTGGCCCTGTCCCGGAGCCGAACCATAGGGTCCCGGCGCCGATCCGTACTGACCGGGAGCAGAACCGTACGGGCCAGGTCCCGAACCGTACTGAGCCGGAGCCGAACCATAGGGTCCTTGTGCGGCGGGCTGTCCCGGTGCCGAACCGTAGGGTCCCGGTGCGGAACCATAGCCCGGCCCGGGAGCAGAACCGAACTGCCCTGGCCCCGAACCGTAGGCCGGCGGCTGACCACCAGGCTGCTGCGCGTTCTGGCCCGGGTACTGCGGGGGCTGATCCTGCCACGGCTGTGGCCCGGACCCGGTTGGATGCTGCGGCGAACTCATCGCTGACTCCAGTCGATCTCGGGGAAAAGCTAACAGTGTTTCCGTGTCCGCGCGGGACGGATCCCGACAGACTCTGACCCCATCCTTGCAGAACACAGGCCACCTGTGCACTCATATGCGCATTCTCAGGCACGTCGAAGACTCCTCAGTCCCCCGCCGAGGCGGCCCTTCCGTCGCCGCGTAGCCGTCGAAATCGCGTGAGCTATACCACGATAGAAGCACGGTGGCTACCCCCGATTTGCCTGTTCATCGAGTGAAACTGCTCTCCCCACCCCCCGACCACAGGTATACAGTGCAACTAGAATTTTCGATCCACCAAGGAAGTCGGAGGGAAAGCATGACCGAAACCGCTGCCGAGCAGACCGAGACATTTGCCCCACCTGAGCAGTTCGCGGCCGCCGCCAACGTCAAGGCCGATGAATACGAACGCGCCGAGGCGGACTACCTGGGTTTCTGGGCCGAACAGTCCCGTGAGCTCGTCGACTGGCACGAAGACTTCGACGAGATCCTCGACTGGACGAACCCGCCGTTCGCGAAGTGGTTCGTCGGCGGAAAGCTCAACGTCGCTTATAACTGCCTCGACCGTCACGTCCTCGCCGGCAACGGCGACCGAGTGGCCATCAACTTCGAAGGCGAACCGGGCGACTCCCGCACCTTCACCTATGCCGAACTCCTCGCCGAGGTGTCGAAGGCGGCGAACACGCTGATCGACCTCGGCGTGAAGACCGGCGACCGGGTGGCCATCTATCTGCCGATGATCCCCGAAGCGGTGATCTCGATGCTCGCCTGTGCCCGCCTCGGTGCGGCGCATTCCGTCGTCTTCGGCGGATTCTCCGCCGATGCTCTGCGCTCGCGCATCATCGACGCCGAGGCCCGCGTCGTCATCACCGCCGACGGCAGCTACCGGCGCGCCAAACCCACGAGCCTCAAGCCGGCCGTCGACGAAGCGATCGCCCAGGGCGACACTCCCGTCGAGCACGTCCTCGTCGTCAAGCGCACCGGTCAGGACGTCGACTGGGTCGAAGGCCGTGACCAGTGGTGGGAGGACTCCGTCGGCCAGGCCGGCGACACACACGAGTGCGAATTCTTCGACTCGGAGCACCCGCTGTTCATCCTCTACACCTCCGGTACGACAGGAAAGCCCAAGGGCATCCTCCACACCACCGGCGGCTACCTCACTCAGGTGCTCTACTCGATGAAGGCCGTCTTCGACATCAAGCCCGAATCCGATGTCTTCTGGTGCACCGCCGACGTCGGCTGGATCACCGGTCACTCCTATGTCACCTACGGCCCACTGGCCGCCGGCACCACTCAGATCATCTACGAAGGCACTCCGGACACCCCGCATCAGGGTCGTTGGTGGGAGATCGTCGAGAAGTACAGAGCCACGATCCTCTACGCCGCACCGACGGCGATCCGCACCTGCATGAAGTGGGGCGAGGAGATCCCCGCGAAGTACGATCTGTCCAGTCTGCGCCTGCTCGGCAGCGTCGGCGAACCGATCAACCCCGAGGCCTGGCGCTGGTACCACCGCGTCATCGGCAGTGAGCGCTGCCCGATCGTGGACACATGGTGGCAGACCGAGACCGGGGCCCACATGATCGCGCCTCTGCCCGGCGTGCTCTCAACCAAGCCCGGCTCCTCACAGCGTCCGATTCCCGGCATCTCCGTCGATGTCGTCGATGATTCGGGTGAGAACCCGGCCGGCCCCGAAGGCGGACTGCTCGTCATCCGCCGCCCATGGCCGTCGATGCTGCGCGGAATCTGGAAAGACCCGGAGCGCTTCAAGGAGACCTACTGGTCGCGGTTCGAAGACACGTACTTCGCCGGCGACGGCGCCCGCCGTGATGAGGACGGGGATATCTTGTTCCTCGGGCGTGTCGACGACGTGATGAATGTGTCCGGTCACCGCCTGTCCACCGCGGAGATCGAGTCCTCGCTCGTCGCGCATCCCAAGGTCGCCGAGGCGGCTGTGGTCGGCGCCGCCGACGACACGTCCGGTCAGGCCGTCGTCGCGTTCGTCATCGTCTCCAACGGCGTCGAGGACTCCCCCGAGACCTCTGAGGAGCTGCGTCAGCATGTGGGCAAGGACATCGGCCCCATCGCGAAGCCGAAGAAGGTGCACATCGTCACGGACCTGCCCAAGACCCGCTCGGGCAAGATCATGCGTCGCCTGCTCAAGGACGTTGCCGAGAACCGCGAGGTCGGCAACACGTCGACCCTCGCCGATGCCTCGGTGATGGATCAGATCGAAAAGTCCGTCACAGGAGCCTGAGCCCCTCGCTCTGAGGCCGAAATCGGATGACCCGTCGGTGACAGACGACCCTGCCGCATAACGGCGGTCGTCCGGATCCGACGGGTTTTCCCGGTTCCCCGCCGATTCGCCTTTGGCCGCAGAGCCCGTTCAGACTACTCTTAAGTTAGATTGTCCTCGTTCTCGATTTAGGAGCTCTCATGGCCGAACGGTCCATCAGCGAACTGATCAAAGGCATCAGCGACGATTCCAAAGCGATCGCCGAAGAAGAGATTGCCCTCGCCAAGGCCGAGGCCACTGCCGGTGCGAAGAACCTGGGCATCGGGGCCGGACTGGCCATCGTCGCTCTCTTCCTGCTCTTCCTGTCCTCGTTCATGGTGATCTTCGCCGGTGCGGCCGCATTCCATGAGGGTCTGGGCTGGCCATGGTGGGGCAGCTTCCTCATCGTCTTCGGCATCCTCGCCGTCATTGCGATCATCCTCGTCCTTGTGGCCCTCCCGCTGTTCAAAAAGGGCAACCCGGTTCCCGGCACCGCGATCGGTTCGGCCAAGTCGCTGGTGGCCTCTGTCAAGCGCGCAGTGAAGAATCCCTCGGGACCCAGGTACTGACACCTCTCCCAATCTGAGAACCGCGGCAGATGCGAGAAGCGGCGCCGGACATTCCGTCCGGCGCCGCTTCTCGCATTCACGCTCAGCGTCGCTTCGCGACTCGCTCCTTGGCTTCCCGCAGAACCTGACGTTCCCGTTTCCGTGCCTCGGCCAGCACCTTCTGCGCCTGCCGGACCGCTTTCTGCGCCTCTCTCAGCTTCTTATCGGCCGCTACCGCAGGGTCATCATCGGCGATCGCGGCATGCCCTGCAGCCGCTGCCTCCGTCGCATCATCGGACGCGGCGACTGAGGTCGCTGCGCTCGAGCCGTCGTTCGCCACGTCGGACACGGCACCTGCCCGCGCGTTCACGATCGCCTCGATGAAGGCCTCCACCCCGTCCAAACCCCGTTCGAGCCCGAAGTCGAAGGGATCGAATTCCGAGGCGAAGACCCCCGCATCGATCGCCTTCCTGAGGAAGGGATATCCATCCTCGGTGATGACGGCGTCGAAGAGACGCTGCTCCCGCGCCGCCACCTCGGCGGCGTCCAAACCGGTCGCTCTGCTCTGCTCCTCGTAGCCTGCCGCAATCAGCCCTTTCCAACGAGCCGCACCGGTGACGAGAAGAGAGACAGCGATCCCCTCCTCTTCGGTCAGACCGGTATCGCGGAGCGCCTCGAGATCGGCTTCCAGCCAGGCCGAACTGTTCGGGGTGATCGGACTGCCGGTGATCGGCATCGACAGCAGCCAGGACTGACGCGAATAGATCTGTGACTGCGCCTCATAGAGTTCACCGAGTCGTGCCCGCCAGCCGAGATCCTCCGCGCCTGGCTCCGGAGGCAGGCCGGTCGCCTCCTCCTGCATGAGCAGCAGCAGATCGTCCTTCGAGCTGACATAGCGGTAGAGCGACATCGGCGTGTACCCGAGTCGTTTCGCGACCGCCGACATCGACACCGCCTGAATGCCGTCGCTGTCGGCGATCTCAATCGCAGCGTCGACGATCTTCTCGACGCTCATCTCCCTCTTCGGCCCCCGCTGGGGAGTCGCCGCGACACCCCAGGCCAGTGCGATTCCACTGGGAAGCTGCTCGATCAGATCATCCGTGCTCATGCCGCCAGTCTATATTGTGTATGGCATATATTGCGTGTTATTGTCATACACAGTTTCTGTCATATACAGAAACTTGCTCCGGGAACCACGACTCGTGAGAGGACTCCCATCATGACCACGGACAGTTCAACCAGCACCGCACAGGACTCAACGGCACCGTCACCGAAACCGACAGGGCACAACGACACGGGTGACCTCCGTTCTCCCGCTATCTCCTTCACACAGGTGGGCAAGCGCTTCGGAACGAAGACCGTCCTCGACGGACTCGACTTCCACGTGCACAGAGGCGAGGTCTTCGCACTTCTCGGCTCCAACGGCGCCGGGAAGACCACATGCATCAATATCCTCACCACACTCGTCCGCCCTGATGCCGGATCAGTTCGAGTCATGGACGTCGATGTGCGTGAGTCACCCGCCGAGGCGAAGCGGCGATTCGCCGTCACCGGCCAGTCAGCTGCCGTCGATGCCCACCTCTCGACCGAAGAGAACCTCGTCCTCCTCGGTCGGCTCTCCGGACTGAGCCGGAGTGCCGCGAAAGCGAGAAGCCGCGACCTCGCCGAGAGGCTCAGCCTCACAGCCTTCATGTCCACCCGGGTCGCCGCACTCTCCGGCGGTATGCGTCGCCGCCTCGACCTGGCTCTCAGCCTCGTCGTCCCCGTCGAGGTGCTCATTCTCGACGAACCCACCACCGGGCTGGACACCCGCTCCCGGCAGGAGCTGTGGACTGAAGTCAGCGAGCTCTCCCGAGGCGGCGCGACGGTGTTCCTCACCACCCAGTACCTCGACGAGGCCGATGCACTGGCCGACCGGATCGGCCTGCTCGACAGCGGCCGAATGGCGGGTCTGGGCACACCGGCAGAACTCAAGGCACGCATCGGCGAGGACACCGTGTCGATCCGCGGAACAGACGGAACTCAACTGGATGAGATCGCGACCGACGGCACTGTCGCCGGCCTCGCCGCGGCTCTCGAGCCGTGGACTTCCCGATCGCCTCGGGCCTCGGTTTCCCTGCACAGTCCCAGCCTCGACGATGTCTTCCTCGCTTTCACCTCGGCCGGCTCACCTCACTGAGCGCTCGATATCCGATCCCACGTCTCCGATCTCCACACCGTCCAGAGAGGACAGACCAATGTCACACAGTCACCCGATCACCGATACCCCGACGACAGCAGCGACCACCGCCTCTCCCCTCCCCCGAGGGGTCTCCCGTACACGCCCTCGCGGGTTCTCCACCGAGGCCGCCTTCATCGGCAGGAGCCTGCGTCACGCTGTTCGCGACGTCGAATCGCTGCTCATGGCCGTCGCTCTGCCAGTGATGCTCATGCTCATGTTCACCTTCGTCTTCGGCGGCGCTCTCGATCCCGACGGCGGCTACGTCGACTACGTCGTCCCCGGAATCATCCTCACCTGCGCCGGATTCGGTGCCGCCTCGACCTCGCTGTCGGTGGCTTCGGACATGACCTCCGGGTTCGTCGACCGACTGCGGACGATGCCGGTGCGAGCGTCTGCCGTCATCACCGGGCACGTGGCGGCGAGCCTCGCAAGGAATCTGTTCGCCACTTCCATCGTCCTCCTCGTCGCCGTCGCCATCGGATTCCGCCCCTCCGCCGGAGTGGGCGAATGGCTGGCGACCGTCGGACTCGTCGCCCTCTACATTCTGGCGATCACGTATCTCTTCGCCGCTATCGGCCTCGCCGCGAAGTCTCCCGAATCCGCCAATGGATACGGTTTCATCCTGCTCTTCCTCCCGTACGTCTCCAGCGCGTTCGTGCCGGTCGAGACCATGCCGAAGTGGCTGGAGGTGTTCGCCGACAATCAGCCGATCACCCCGATCATCGACGCTCTGCGCGCACTGCTCATTGGCACCGAGATGGGCGCTTCCGGCTATCTCGCTGTCGGCTGGTGTCTGCTCATCCTCGCTGTGGCGGCGGTGTGGGCGGCGGTGCTGTTCAGAGCGAAGGCCGGGCAGCGCTGACCGTCGCCGGAATCCGCAGTGGCCGAATTCAGAAGTCGATGGCGATGGGAACCTTCTTGTCCCAATCACCGGCCCAGCCGAGATGGTCGAGGGCGAAGTCGAGGATGCCGGCAGTGAAGCCCCATACCTTGAGGACTCCGACGTCGAAGGCCGGGGTCGAGATCTTCAGATCGGGACGGGCGAAGGTTCCGCGGTTGGCGGGGGCGACGAGGTCGGCGATGGCCACCCGATAGACGGAGTAGGACTCCCGCTGATCCATCACCTGGACTTGGCCCGGCTGACGCCAATAGCCGATGACCGGAGTGACCTCGAACTTCGAGACGGGGATATAGAGCGGGTCCATCTCTCCGAGAACTTCGACGGTGTCCGGGGAGATTCCGGCTTCTTCCTCCGCTTCACGCAGCGCGGCGGCCGCCATGGAATCGTCTTCGG
Source organism: Brevibacterium sp. CT2-23B (assembly GCF_013168765.1). Classification (NCBI taxonomy): domain Bacteria; kingdom Bacillati; phylum Actinomycetota; class Actinomycetes; order Micrococcales; family Brevibacteriaceae; genus Brevibacterium; species Brevibacterium sp. CT2-23B. The sequence goes on from NZ_JABBYK010000006.1 coordinate 264,624, forward strand.
GATCACGACCGCCTCCGGGGAAGGCGACCTGCCCGGGATGATGGCGCAGGGTCGCGGCACGCTGGAGAAGAACGATGTCGACATCGGCGACGCCGAGTTCGGCCAGGCGCGATGCTTCTGCTCCTCCTGCCTCGGTGCGAGGCTCTCCCCCGCGCCCGAAGAGCATGAGAACGGCGGCGTCACGGGCGGACTGCTCTGCGGCGTCCTTCTGTCGGCGCAGCCACAGCGGGGACCCGTGCGAGGCAGCGAGATCTTCGAGCTGCCCGCGCAGGGCCCCATCGGCGATCGTCGCCGATTCGGGTGGAAGGTCGGGGATTCGGGCGCTCATCGTCCCTCCTCGGGGACAGCCTCCTCGGCGGGAGTGGCCAAAGGCGCCATTTCGAACCGAAGCATGGCACGTGCCTTGTCCGGGTCGAGTTCCCCGATCCCGAACGATGGGCACAGCGCCGTCAGGGGGCAGGCTCCACAGGCGGGCTTGCGGGAATGGCAGATGCGGCGGCCGTGGAAGATCACCCGATGCGAAAGCATGGTGAGGTCCTTCTTCGGGAACAGGGCCGCGATCTCGTGCTCGGCCTTGACCGGATCGGTCTCCTCGGTCCAACCGAAGCGGCGGGCCAGCCGGCCCATATGTGTATCGACGGTCAGCCCAGGGGTGTCGAAAGCGTTTCCGAGGACGACGTTCGCGGTCTTTCGTCCGACTCCGGCGAGCTTGACGAGCTTGTCCAGCTTGTTCGGCACCACGCCGTCGTATTCATCGACGAGTTCGTTCGCGAGCTTGACGATGTTGCGGGCCTTGGCCCGGTAGAACCCTGTGGAGCGGATGTGCTCCTCGACCTCGATGAGATTGGCCACGGCCAGGGCGTGGGCGTCGGGGAAGACGGCGAAGAGGCTCGGGGTGACCGAGTTGACGCGGATATCGGTGGTCTGGGCGGAGAGGACGGTAGCGATGAGCAGCTGGAACGGAGACTCGAAGTCGAGCTCGCACTTCGCGTTCGGATACACCTCGGCGAGGATGCGATGGATCTTCCGCGCCCGGCGGGTCCGGCCCAGCGGGGTCTCCTTCGCGAACTTCCGCGCGCTCTTCTCTGCCACAGTCAACACGACTCACCATCCTAATCCGTGCCCTGTCATTCCGCAGTCATGCCGGTCACACCCGTGAATCATGTTCGCGCTCGTATCTGCGCACCTTGTTCTGGCCGGCTGCGGGAATGGTGTGGACGGGAGTCGTGTTGGGCGGTGCGGGAGAGGTTTTCATACTGATGGGCCACACTCCCGCGTCTTTGCTGGTATCGATGCAGATGACCAGGTAGATTTGTGTGTGATTATCACGACAAGGAGGAACCAGTGGATATTGAAGTGGTGCGGGGCGCGACGCTCTTCGCAGGTCTGGACGATGAAGCCACCAGTGCATTGATGAAGTTCATGAACCCGCGGAGTCTCCGTCGGGGAACCGTGCTCTTCCATGAGGGCGATGCCGGTGACGAGCTCTACATCGTCTCCTCGGGCAAGCTCAAGATCGGCCGTGAGTCCTCCGACGGCCGTGAGAACCTGCTGTCCGTGGTCGGCCCCGGCGAGATCATCGGTGAGCTCAGCCTCTTCGATCCGGGCCCGCGTTCGACCTCTGTCACTGCCGTCTCCCAGTCGGAGCTGCTCAGCCTCAAGCACGAAGACCTCACCACTTGGCTCAACGAGCGTCCGCAGGCCGCGATGAACCTGCTCAAGGCCCTCGCCCAGCGTCTGCGTCGCACCAATGAGACCGTCGGCGACCTTGTCTTCTCCGATGTGCCCGGCCGTGTCGCCAAGGCTCTGCTCGATCTCGCCGCTCGCTTCTCGAAGCCGGCTCCCGACGGTGTGCTCGTCGCTCACGACCTCACTCAGGAAGAGCTGGCTCAGCTCGTCGGTGCCTCGCGTGAGACCGTGAACAAGGCACTGGCCGACTTCGCCGCCCGCGGCTTCATCCGTCTCGAGGCCCGCTCCGTCGTCATCCTCGACATGGACCGCATGCGCAACCGCGCCCGCTGATCCTCCCAGCGACCTCCGGCCGCTATGGCCGCGTGGACGCCGCGACAAATGGACGCCCCAGCCGATTCGGCTGGGGCGTTCGTTCTGGTCGGGACAGGTGTGCGTCGTGCCCGGCGCTCGCCGTCTCAGGGGCTGTCGCGTGAGGTGTGGGAAGTTTCGTGATCGCGTTCTGATCCAGTCATCGAGTTCAAACTCGATGACTGGATCAGAACCCGAGTTGTGAGTGGTGTGGCATCCAGCTAGACCGAAGACGTCGCGCGCCAGGCACCGCAGCGGGACTCAGGCGTCGTCGGCGGCGGGCAGGGCGTCGAGGTAGGCCAGCTGAGCCTTGACGATCTGCTCGGCCGCCGACCGTACGCTGGAGTCGACGTCGTGGTAGACGATGTCGCATACCTCTGAGGCCGTCTTCGCCCCCTGCTCCAATGCCGCTTTGACCTGCTCGATGCGTTCGAGTCGGTGGGAACGGTAGTAGTCGATCACCTCGGCGGGGGCGTCGATGCGCTCACCGTGGGCCGGCTCGATGATGGCGAACTCCCCGTCGTCGAGCAGCTCCTTCAATCGGTCGAGGGAGTTGAGATAGTCGCCCAGGGAGCCTTCCGGGTGGGTGACGATCGTCGTCCCCTCCCCCAGGATCGTATCGCCGCTGTAGAGGGCTCCGGAGTGGATGAGGCTGATGCTGTCGCTCGTGTGTCCGGGGGTGGCGACGACGCGCAGAACGTCGGCCGGAGTGTCACCGAAGGCGATCTCGTCGCCGTCGCTGACCGGGTCCGTGTGCCGAGCGAAACGCTCGAGCACGGCATAGACGGGCACGTCGGGGGCCCACTGGTCGATGCTTCCGAGCATCTCAGAATGGTCGGCGTGCTGGTGGGTGAGAACGACCGCCGCCAGGTCACGGTCGGCCACTTCCGCGAGGAAGGCTTCACGATGATCGGCCATCTCCGGTCCGGGATCGATGACAACTGCGGACGTGTCATCCTGGCTGGTGAGAACGTAGGTGTTCGTACCGGTCAGGGTCATCGGGCCGGGGTTGTTCGCACGGATTCTCATGAGTCGTCGTTCTCCTCGTCTGTCGTTTCGTCATCGTCACCGCTGAATGTCAGGAAGCCGGGGTTCTGGTCGGTGTCGGTCTCGCCGACGGCCACGGCCCGGTCGCGCAGGCTTCCCTTGCTGTGGGGGTCCTTGCCCGTGTGGATGACGACCTTCCAGTCGCCGTCGTCATCGACGATCTCCGGACGCAGCGGGTGGAGGTTGCGGATCTGCGCCATGGCCGCGCCCACGGTCGGGACCTCGGCGAGGCTTTCGACGATGATGCGGGCGGCCGCGCCGATGCGGTCGGGGTCTCCTCCCACCTCGGCGATGATCTGGTCGGGGCGTTTCCATCCGGCAGAGGTCTCGTTCGGTGACAGGAAGTCGACGTCCTGGCCGAAGGGCACGGTGGCGATGAAGTAGGTGGTGTCGAAGCGGTGCAGCTGGGTGGGGGTGTTGATCCAGCGCAGCCACGGTTTGCACAGATCGGGACGCAACCGCAGGTCTCGGTCGCGTAAGACCTGTGACCAGGACACTTCGTTCGAGAACAGCCTCGATCGGGTGGTGTTCCAGTCCGTCTGCGGTGCGGCCACGATCTCCCGGTCGACATCCTCGGCGAGCAGGATTCCGGTGGCAGCGAAGGTGATGCGGGCGGCCGCGGAGAAGTGGTGGAGGGCGCGGGATTTGTTTTCGATGCTCAGCGCACGGGCGCACCGGGCCGAATTCCATCCGGCCAGAGGCAGCTTCCGCACATCACCCGGGCGCAGGCTGCTGGTGGGAAATGCCCACCGGTTGCGGTCTTCGACGCCGCGGGCGTCGAGTTGCCGGGTGATGAAGAGTTCCAGCCCGTCCGCGGAATCCCGGATCAGCACGATCGCCGAGGTGGGTCGCGGGGCCTCCGGGACGGGCCACCGTCCGTCGGACTGCCAGTGGTCAAGCAGCCACCGCAGCTCCGACGAGACGGGAAGAGTGCGTCCGCTAAGCGGCATCGCCTGAGACCTCGACGATGACTTCGACCTCGACGGGGGTGCCCAGAGGCAGAGTGTTCACGCCGACCGCGCTGCGGGCGTGCTGCCCACGGTCTCCGAAGATCTCGCCATAGAGCTCGGACACGCCGTTGATGACGGCCGGCTGCTGGGTGAAATCGTCGGCGGAGTTGACGAAGCCGGTGACCTTGACGACGCGCACGATCTTGTCGAGATCGCCGATGACTCCGGCGATGGCGGCCAGAGCGTTGAGCCCGGCGGTGCGTGCAAGTTGGTAGCCGGTGTCGAGGTCGACGTCCGTGCCGAGGTGACCGGTCGCAGGCAGTTTGCCGTCGACGACGGGCAGCTGGCCCGAGGTATAGACGTAGTTCCCGGTGCGCAGTGCGGGGACGTAGGCGCCGGCTGGTGTGGCGATCTCGGGCAGTTCGAGGCCGAGTTCGTTCATGCGCTCAAGGGTCTTCGACATTGTTCTTCTTTCGGTGAGGGTGGGGTGTCAACGGTCCGGCCGGTTCAGCTCATTCTTTGGGGCGTTTGAGGTAAGCCACGAGTCCGTTGTTGTCGGGACCCGGGACGACCTGCACGAGTTCGTATCCGTCCTCGCCCCATTGGTCGAGGATCTGCTTGGTCGCGTGGACGATGAGCGGCACGGTGACGTATTCCCACTTGGTCATGGTTCTCCTCAGTTGTTGGTGCGGCGCCGAGGCGGTCCGAGTGATCCGGTATGACCAGGCTTTCCTGGTGCGGTCGACGACGCAGGTCCGTTCCCCACACTAGCCCAGACTGGGCACGCTGGGCACCCGTGTTCCGTGGGCGGCGGTCACAGCTGTTTCGCTGCGGCGACACCCGTGAAAGTCAGACAGCGAAGGCGGGGAGGCCCTGGTCCTCCCCGCCTTCACCGGGACGTTCTCCGCCGGGTTCTATCGGCCGGTCACGACCGGCATCTCATCGGCTCAGTTGCCGCCGAGGCCGGGAGCCTCGCCGCCGCCGTCACCGCCGTCACTGCCGCCGTCACTGCCGCCGTTGTTGCCGCCGCCGTTTCCGCCGCCGCCTCCGTTGTTTCCGGAGTTGCCGCCTCCACCGCCGCCGTTGCCGCCGCCACCGGTGCCGCCACCGCCGTTGCCGTGGCTTCCGCCACCGCCACCAGTGCCGGTGCCGCCGCCTCCACCGCGGCCGCCGCTGGACGAACCGCCACCACCGCCGGAGCCGCCGCCGGAGAAGTACTTGCTGCTGGGCTTCGGGAACCCGGTATTGCCCTTGGTCTCCTTCACCGCCTGGCTCATGTATGCCTGCCAGGTCTTACCGGAGATGGTCGCACCGTAGATGTGGCCTCTGACGGCGCCGGCGCCGTTGGTGCGCCAGTCCCGAGTGCCCCCCGGATCGCCGGTCCAGACCGCAGTCGACAGCGTCTTGGTGAACCCGAGCAGCCAGGTGTGACCGACCTCGAAGTTCGTCGTACCGGTCTTAGCGCCTGCCGGAACTCCGATCTTCAGCGAGCTCGTCGTACCGCCGTTGAACGTCTGAGTCAGCGCGTAGGCGACGCCCTTGGCCACTTCCTTGTCGAGCACTCGCTTGCAGCCTTCGCCAGGCAGGTCGAGCTTCTCGCCCTTGCGGTCCTTGATCTCAATGATCGGCTTCGGTCCGCAGAATTCGCCTTCGTTCGCGAAGGTGGCGAACGCCGCGGCCATGGCGATCGGCGTGGTCTCCGTCGTACCGAGAATCGACGACGGTGACAGGGCTTGGATGAAGCCGGACTTGTCCTTGAAGTCGAGCGCCTCTCCGCTGCCATAGCGGATGCCGAGGTCCATAGCGGTGTCCATGACATCACACATGTTCAGCTGGTTGCCCATCGCCGCATAGCCCGTGTTGACGGACTTCTTCGTGGCCTCCAGCGCGGTCATCGAACCCTTGCCTTCACCGTCGCCGGCGTTGTTCGGGTCCCAGTCTCCGCCCATATTCGGACAGCCCTCGTACTTCCAGGAGCTGGCCGGGAAATTGCGCTTCGTCGCATTGACGGTGGTGTTGAGGCTCTTTCCTTCCTTCAGCCATGCCGTCAGGACGAAAGGCTTCCACGTCGAACCGACCTGGAAGCCGCCGCCTCCGTTGTGCTTCTTGTCGACGGTGTAGTTGATCGAGGTCTTCTTGTTCTTGTCCTTCTTCTTGACCTCTCCCGCGGTGTATTCGCGGTTCTCGGCCATGGCGATGACTTCACCGGTTCCAGGTTCGATCGTCACCAGGGCGTGACCGGCGCCGGAGGGGTCGCCGACGGGGACGCGCTTCTTGATCTCTTTGTCCGCGATCTTCTGGATATCGGGATTGAGGCTGGTCTTGATCTTCAGACCGCCACGTTGGAGGAAGGCCAGGCGTTCGTCAGCCGTGTCGCCGAAGGTGTCATCATTCATAATGACGTTCTGAACATAGTTGCAGAAGAATTCTGCCTTGCTCTTGGCTGCCGAACAGCCGTTCGGAGTCTCATGCAGGTCGAGGTCGAGGTCGGTCTTGACCGCCTTGTCGTACTCCTTCTGCGTGATGTGGTCGTACTTGAGCATCTGCCCGAGCACGGTGTTGCGACGCTTGAGCACCTGGTCGGGGAACCGCTGCGGGTTGAACGCCGAGGGGTTCTGCACGATTCCGGCGAGCATCGCCGACTGCTGGATGTTGAGATCTTTCGCGTGGATGCCCCAGTACCGGTAGGCGGCGGCTTCGACACCGTAGACGTTCGGGGAACCCGAATAGTTGTTGATGTTCATGTAGCGATTGAGGATTTCCTTCTTGTCGTACTTCTTCTCAACCGCGACAGCGAGTTTGGCTTCGCGGAGCTTACGCGCATAGCCGGCGGTGCCTTCGGACTCCTTCGCCGCAGCCACACCTTCGGAGTCTTCCTCGGCATGCGCGTTCTCTGCCAGCACGTTCTTCACGTACTGCTGGGTCAGCGTCGATCCGCCCTGAGTCGTCGAGGACACCATATTGTGCACCGCTGCACGAGCAATGCCCTCGATGTCGACGCCGCCGTGTTCGAAGTACCGGTAGTCCTCGACGGCGATCGTCGCATTCTGCATATCCTTCGAGATCTTATCCAGCGGGACCTCCTGGCGGTTCTGCCAGTAGAACTCCGCAAGCTCGGACCCGTCGGAGGCAAGCATCGTCGACTTCTCACCGAGGTCCTTGATCTCCAAGGTCGCGGGGAGTGAATCGAAGATCTCGACAGCGCTGTTCGCACTGGCTGTTGCGACACCGACTCCGGGAATGGCCAGACCGGCAGCGACGATTCCCGCCACTGCGCTGACGGCCACGAACTGCATGAACGCGCCCATTTTTGTGGGTGGGGCGTTTGACTCAGGAGACACCATGGTAGCCAGTTTAACGAATTTGCCTTGTGCAAATCTTCAGAAACCGCTGAACAGGTTAGGCCATTGCGACGAGTTCCAAGACGCTGACTTCAGGTCGGCAGGCGAAACGCACTGGTGAGTACGGTGAGAATCCGAGACCGGCGGAGATGGCGACGAGGCTCTTCCGGTACGGAAAGACTCCGCGTGCGCGTGTCCGATCGAGGTCGCAGTTCGTCACCGGCGCACCCCAGAAGGGCACGCGGATCTGTCCCCCGTGAGTGTGTCCGGCCATGATGAGGTCCGCCCCCGCCGAGGCGAACGCCTCCAAGGTCCGCGAATACGGGGCGTGTGTCACGCCCACCTTGAGCCCGGCCTCGGAATCGAACCGCGGATGCTCAAGCACGCCCTTGCCGGGTGCTCCCCCACTCCAACGGATCCGGTCGCGGTCGATATGGGCGTCGCCGAGCCCGGTGAAGTGGATCCGGGTGCCCTTGATCGTCAGGGTCGCCTCGGTGTTGTCGAGGAAATGCCATCCCTGACTACCGGCCGACGAGTCCGACGGGGATGTCGGTTCTTCGAATCCGCGGACGAGGGCCCCAACGTCGAGATCGGGGTTCACTCGGTGTTTGACCTGGGACGGCGATCGCAGATACTTCGCGGGATTCTTCGCCTGCGGCGAGAAGAAGTCATTTGACCCCAGGACGAAGACTCCGGGTGTGTCGAGCAGACCGGAGAAGACGTCGAGGACGTCGGGCACGATATCGGCCGAGAGGTTGTCACCGGTGTTGACGACGACGTCCGGTTCGAGCCGGGTGAGCGCTTTGACCCAGGAGGCACGGTGCTTCTGCCAGGGCGCCAGGTGCAGGTCGGCGACGTGGAGGATCCGGATGGATTCGGCTCCGGCAGGCAGGATCGGCAGGGTGTGGTGGCGGATGGCGAAGAGGTGCGGTTCGATGACCGCACCCCAGATTCCGGCGGCCGTGGGGGCGGCAAGAGCACCGGCGAGGAGAGCGCGCTTCTTCATTCCCCCAACTCTATCCGCTCCCAGAACTACCTGACGGCGGCCCAGCAACCTCGCGCGAGGTTGCTGGGCCGCCGTCAGGTAGCAACTAGGGGGTAGGGATGGGGGTGTTGTGTTCTCTTGCAGCGCGGTGGGCGCGGCGTCGGTGCAGGGATTTCATCCGGCGACCTCCGACGAGACGGCAGACGACGTAGATGAGGAACGAGATCGTCGTGACGAACGGGCTGATCGGGACCACCGGTGAACCGAGCGCAATGAGGATTCCACCGACCGAGGCGGTCACGGCGAAGATCACGCTGAGCACCGGAACCCACACCGGCGAGGCCGAGAGCTGGGTTGCTGCGGCGGCCGGGGTGATGAGAAGAGCGAGGACGAGGAGGACACCGACGACCTGCACGCTCAGCGCCACCGCGAGTCCGAGGGTGAGCATGAAGACGATGGTGAGCACACTGACCGGCACACCTTTGGCCCGTGCCACCTCGGGGTCGAGGCTGGAGAACATGAGCGGACGCCAGACGATCGCCAACACCACGAGTACGGCCAGCGCACAGATGATGAGGGTGAGGATCTGGCCGGGTGTGATCGCGACGATCTGGCCGGTGAGCAGCCCGAACTTGCTCGCCGCTCGCCCGTCGTAGAGGGCGAGGAAGAGGATCGCCAGTCCCAGGCCGAAGGGCATGAGGACGCCGATGATCGCGTTCTTCTCCGAATCCTTGGCCCCGCCGATGCCGATGATGAGAGCCGCGACGACGGACCCGACGATCGACCCGGTCACGACGTCGAAGCCGACGAGTAGGGCGAAGGCAGCACCGGCGAAGGAGAGCTCGGAGACCCCGTGGACTGCGAAGGGGATGTCCCGAGCCATGACGAAGACACTGATGAGGCCTCCGACAACGCCGAGCAGCGCCGCGGCGATGAGAGAATTGGCCAGCAGCGCCACGAGCTCGCCGTAATCCTCGAAGGTGAAGAGGTTGGCAAAGATCTCAGGAATGCTCATCGGTTCACCACCGTCCCGTCGAGGTCGAAGGAGTCATCGGGCAGGTTGTGGTGGTCGACGCATTCCTCTTCACCGCCGACGACGACGAGGCGGCCGCCGACGCGGACCACTTCGACCGGAGCACCGTAGAGGCGGGACAGCGATTCGGTGGTCATCACCTCGGCGGGGGTGCCGATGAGGAAATGCCCGCCGACGATATAGAGCACCCGGTCGACATACGGCAGGATCGGGTTGATCTCGTGGGTGACGAAGACGACGGCGGCATCGCGTTTGACCCGCTGTTCGTGCAGCAGCGCGGCCACCACCTGCTGGTGGTGCAGGTCGAGGGACAGCAGCGGTTCGTCGCAGAGCAGCACCGTGGGATCGTTGGCCAGGGACTGTGCCACACGCAGTCGCTGCAGCTCACCGCCGGAGACCGTGCCGGCGGGGGCGTCGGCATAGTCGGTGGCGCCGACGGAGGCCAAGAGGTCTTCGACCTTCTTCTTTCGCCCCCGGGACAGCAGGCCCATCCCCCACCGGTGACCGTCGATGCCCATGCGCACCAGATCGCGGCCGCGCATCGGAGTGTGCGGATCGATTCCGCGCTGCTGCGGAATGTAGCCGATGGCGGGATTGCCCTTGTGCACTTCCCGACCGCCGACCTCAGCGGTGCCGGCCGACAGTGCATTCTGTCCCAGCAGCACCTTGAGCAGGGAGGTCTTGCCGGTGCCGTTGGGGCCGAGCACGGCGAGGAACTCCCCGGGCGCGACGTCGAGGTCGAGATCGTGCCAGAGCACACGCGGGCCGAACCGCAGTTCGGCACCGCGCAGTCGAATCACCGGCTCCCGTCGCGTTGCCGGTGCGGAAGCGTCGGATTCCTTGGCCATGTTCAGTGCTTGTGCCCTTCGAGTGCGGTTGAGATTTCGGTGATGTAGCCACCCATCCAGTCGGCGTAGTGCGTTCCCGAAGGCATGGTCTCGGCGAGGTCGACGACCGGGACGTCGGAGTCCTCAGCGGTGGACTTCAAGGCCTCTGCCTGCGGACCTGCCGCTTGAGTATTGTATCCAAGCAGCACGGCATCTCCATCGGAGATCTGCTTCTCCGCGGCCTTGAGCACCAGCGGCGGCACATCATTGCCCTCTTCGACCGCGGCGAGGAACTCCATCGAGGTGACGTTCTCGAGTCCCATATCGTCGAACAACCACAGCGGAATCGGTTCGGTCGCAGCGACCTTCTCGCCGCCGTGTTCCTTCTTCACCGCATCGATATCGTCCTGCAGGGCGGTCAGCTGCGCCTTGTACTCTTTCGCGTTCTCCTCGAACTCTCCCTGATGTTCCGGCAGGGCCTCGCCGAGGTGGGTCGCCGCCTCGTCGACGAGCTTCGTCATCGTCGGGACCGAGTACCACAGGTGTTCGTTGAATGATCCGTGATCGTGGCCTTCGTGGCCCGCATCATCGTGGCCCTCTTCGGCATGTTCATGGTCATGTGCCTCCTCACCCTCGTGAGCGTGCCCGCCGCCGTGGGCTTCCTCGTCGTCATGGCCCTCACCGTGTTCATGGTCGTGGGGCTCGTTGCCGAGGCCTTCCGAGCCGGGCAGGCCCGAGATCGAAACGGTATCGATGATGTCGACGTCAGTACCGGAGGCATCGAGCATTCCGGTCATGAATGCGTCGTAGCCGCCGCCGTTCTGTACCACGAGGTCGGCCTTCGACAGTTTGAGTCGATCCTGCGTGGTCGCCTCGTAGGAGTGAGGATCCTGGTTCGGATCATCGATGATCGGGCTCACCTCGGCGAAATCGCCGGCGACTTGGGAGACGATGTCGGCGTAGACGTTGGTCGAGGTCACCACGCGCAGTGCCCCGGTGTCGGCTTCGGAGGCCTGTCCCCCGCAGCCGCTGAGGACCAGCGTCGCCGAGGAGGCGATGGCAGCGGAAGTGAGAAGAATGCGCGAGGAGGTCATGAGGAGCCTTTCTAAGGCATCGAGGATGAAGCAACATCGTCGACGATACTCAGATCAGAGGCCCGCCACTAATATAAATATTTATATATAGCAACGCTTTTATATGTTCTGGCCGCTTTCGACACTTGGCACCCATACCGTCACCCAAGGTCCGCTCGTTCAAGGCGGAGCGCACTTTTCGCTCCGTGTACCGCGTGCAATCTGCGGTTGCGCTTGAACAAGTTCGACCGGCGTGCGGGAACTCTGGATAAACGAGCGTGGCCTTGAACGAGACTGCCGCTGACGGGCAGTCGAGTGCGACTGCGGGAAACAACGAACCGCCCGAAAGCGTGTGCTTCCGGGCGGTTCATCACCTGACTGTCGTTGCCTTGCCGGCTCAGGCGGCCTTCGCCTCGAGCTTCTTGGCCAGCAGAGCGGCGATCTGCACGGTGTTCAGTGCCGCGCCCTTGCGCAGGTTGTCGTTGGAGACGAAGAGGACGAGTCCCTTGCCTGCTGGTGCCGACTGGTCGGCGCGGATGCGGCCGACGTAGCTGTCGTTCCGACCTGCGGCCTTGAGCGGGGTCGGGACCTCGTCGAGGGAGACTCCGGGTGCCTGCGACAGGATTTCGGTGGCCTGCTCGGGGCTGATGTCGGAGTCGAATTCGGCGTGGATGCTCAAGCTGTGTCCGGTGAAGACTGGCACGCGCACGCAGGTGCCGGCGACCAGCAGGTCGGGCAGGCCGAGGATCTTCCGGCTCTCGTTGCGCAGCTTCTTCTCTTCATCGGTTTCGTTCTGCCCGTCGTCGACGACCGATCCGGCCATCGGCAGGACGTTGAACGCAATCGGTTCGACGTAGTTGTCAGGCTCCGGCAGGCTCACCGCGTTTCCGTCGGTGGTGAGCTTGCGGGCATCGGGCAGACCGGCTTCGAGCTGACCGGCGAGCTCCTCGACCCCGGACAGACCCGAACCGGACACTGCCTGGTAGGTAGCCACGATGAGACGGCTCAGTCCGGCCTTGTCATGGAGGGCCTTGAGCACGGGCATGGCGGCCATGGTCGTGCAGTTCGGGTTCGCGATGATGCCCTTGGGCGGCTCATCAAGGGCATTGGGGTTGACCTCGCTGACGACGAGCGGAACCTCCGGGTCCGAACGCCACGCCGAGGAGTTGTCGACGACGATGGCACCGGCCGCGGCGAAACGCTCGGCCTGTGCCTTCGACGTCGCCCCACCGGCGGAGAACAGGGCGATATCGAGTCCGCTCGGATCCGCCTCGGCGGCGTCTTCGACGGTGATCGGCTGGCCCTTGAAGTCGATCGTCTTCCCGGCCGAACGGGCCGAGGCGAAGAGCCTCAGGGACCCGATCTCGAACCCGGGATCGTCGGCCAGCAGGTCGAGCATGACTCCGCCGACCTGGCCGGTCGCACCGACTACTCCGATATTGACGCTCATCGTCCGGTACCTCCGTACACCACTGCTTCGTTGTCTTCACTGTCGAGTCCGTAGGCGGCATGAGCGGCACGGACCGCGTCGTCGAGCAGGTCTGCTCGGGTGACGACGCTGATGCGGATCTCCGAGGTGGAGATCATGTCGATATTGACCTGGGCTTCGCTGAGCGCTTCGAACAGGGTCGCGGTCACGCCCGGGTGGGAGCGCATTCCGGCGCCGACGACGGAGAGCTTGCCGATCTGGTCGTCGTAGCGGACCTGGTCGAAGCCGATCTCTGCCTTCACACCGTCGAGGGCCTCGAGCGCCTTGGCTCCGTCGTCCATGGGCAGGGTGAATGAGATGTCCGTCTTCCCCGGCTCGCGGGTGGAGATGTTCTGGACGATCATGTCGATGTTGGCTTCCTGCTTGGCCAGAGTCTTGAAGATCTCAGCGGCCTTGCCGGGGACATCGGGAACACCGACGATCGTGACCTTGGCTTCCGAGCGGTCGTGGGCGACGCCGGAGATGATTGCCTGTTCCATGGTGGACTCCGTTTCTGGTTCCGCTGCCGGGGTCGATGATCCCCGGCCCTGGCGGAAGGCTTCGGGGATGGGTGAATCGGTCACCCAGGTTCCTTGGTTGCGAGAGAATGAGGACCGCACGTGCACCGGCACGTTGTAACGGCGGGCGTATTCGACGCAGCGGAGCATGAGGACCTTGGCGCCCGAGGCGGCCATCTCCATCATCTCTTCGTAGCCGATCTCATCGATCTTGCGCGCCGTGGGCACGATCCGCGGATCCGCGGTGAAGACGCCGTCGACGTCGGTGTAGATCTCACACACATCGGCGTCGAGCGACGCGGCCAGTGCCACAGCGGTGGTGTCGGAGCCGCCGCGGCCGAGTGTGGTGATGTTCTTCGCAGTCTGGCTGACGCCCTGGAATCCTGCGACGATGGCAACGTATCCCTCGTCGAGGGAGGACCGGATGCGGCCGGGAGTGACGTCGATGATTCGGGCCTTGCCGAACTGCTCATCGGTGATGACTCCGGCCTGGGAGCCGGTGAAGGACTGGGCTTCGAAGCCGAGGTTGGCGATCGCCATGGCCAGCACCGCCATCGAGATGCGCTCACCGGCGGTCAGCAGCATATCGAGTTCGCGGGCGGGGGGCATGGGGGAAACCTGTTGGGCCAAGTCGATGAGATCATCGGTACTGTCACCCATGGCCGAGACCACGACAACTACTTCGTGACCGGCTTGACGGTACTCGACAATTCGTTTGGCCACCCGCTTGACCGATTCCGCATCGGCTACCGAGGACCCACCGAACTTCTGGACGACTATGCTCACTGCAGTATCTTCCTTATCGCTGATAAGTTCCGTGCCAGGCGATCGATTCCATGGTTCCAAACATGGAGGTCTCGTGCTGCATCGATCAGGATTTCAGCCGTGTCGGGCTCCCGGCACCTGAACCATTGTATGAGGTGCGTCATTCCGCTTCACCTTCGCCCGTCATTCAGACACCGCCTGACCGGGCCGAATGTCCGCCCCTGCGGACCCGAGCGTTGACTGTGCACATAGGCGAGGCGGCGGTTGGTCACCGGGCGTTCAGCCCCTGCTCAGAAATCGTTATAAACGAGGCATCGTGGAACGCCGGATTCACTCGCCGAGGCGGCCCGCCGGCTTCGTGCCGACGGGCGCTGCTCTTGACGGTCAGTCCGATCGTCGCTCCACGGTGAAGAGGTCACCAGGCTGACAGTCGAGGACCTCGCACAGAGCGATGAGAGTGGAGTAGCGCACGGCCTTCGCTCTGTTGTTCTTGAGCACGGAGAGGTTCGCGAGCGAAACCCCGACGCGTTTGGACAATTCGGTCAGGCTCATGTCACGCCGGGTCAGCAGACTGTCGAGGTGGCAGATGACCCGGGAGGAGTCGAATTCCTCGACCATCACACGAGCCCTTCGAGCTCTTCTTGAGCTTCGCGTCCTGATCTGAAGCACCGCCGCAGCAGTTCGGCGCCGCCGACGACCCCGAGAACGAAGAACGCGTGGACGACGGTGATTCCCGGCCCCACTTCATCAGCGATGCCGATATCGGCGGAGATCCAGTTGCCGCCGGGAACCTTGGTGATGAAGTGGAGAATCCACCCGATCGCCACGATCCACTCGAACGCCGCAAAGGCGCGGGACGCCCGGAGCGTGAAGGGTGTTCCCGCCGCGATGTCACGGATGACAGGCACCAGGGAGATCGCGGCCGCCAACACGGTGAGGATAAGAGTGACTTCGGCAATGGTCACCAGCACGACCGCCCCGGCCGAGACGTCGGCCGTCGGAACGACGATCTCGGTGAGTCCGGACAGGGATACCGCTCCGTTCCCGGCATCGAGCGAGGAGGCGGAGCCGTCGGAGAAGTCCACCGTCACCGCCACTTCGGAGCGGATCATTCGCGTGACGAGATCAGTGACGGCATAGATGACGTAGAAGCCGACCGCCAAACCGATCCATAGTTCGTAACCTGTTCCGAACGCCTTGCGCTTCTGAGGTTCGCCGTCCGGCCTCTGTTCCTCTGTCGGTGACATGACAACGCCTTCCCGTCCCGGCGAGCAGCAGACGAGCTTTTCGCCGACCTTCGCCGCATCCGATGATTTATCGTTTGTCGATATATCGATAAACAATATGTTTCACGATTATCGATATGGTGTCAAGAGGGCGAAACCGAGGCGGTCAGTCGATTTCGCGACGACCGGAGAATGCCCGACCGAGGGTGACTTCGTCGGCGTATTCGAGGTCGCCGCCGACGGGCAGCCCCGAGGCCAGGCGGGTGACGGTCACGCCGAGTGATCCGAGCAGGCGGACGAGGTAGGTGGCGGTGGCTTCGCCTTCGAGGTTCGGGTCGGTGGCGATGACGGTCTCCTTGACCTCACCGTCCTGCAGACGCGTCATGAGCTCTTTGATCCGCAGGTTGTCGGGCCCGACCCCGGCCATCGGGTCGATGGCTCCGCCGAGGACGTGGTAGAGGCCCCGGTATTCTCGGGTCCGTTCGATTGCGACGACGTCCTTGGGCTCTTCGACCACGCAGATCATCGACCGATCGCGGCGCGGGTCCTGGCAGACCGTGCATTCGGCCTCCTCGGAGACGTTTCCGCAGATCTCGCAGAACCGCACTCGCTTCTTCACGTCGGTGAGCGCCTGGGCCAGCGCATTGACGTCCTGCGAGTCCGTCTGCAGGATGTGGAACGCCAGACGCTGGGCCGATTTCGGCCCGATGCCCGGAAGCTTGCCGAACTCTTCGACCAAGTCCTGAAGGGCACCTTCGTATACAGCGCTCATACTTCTCTTTCGTCAATGATTTCGCCGCCGAGGACCCGTGCGATCACATCGACGCCCATCTGCGGCGCTTCGGAGACGTCGAGGTCCGTTTCCGGATCATACTCGTCCTCGTCCGATCCCGACCCTTGCGGGTAGGGGTTCGATCCCGGCGCCGAGGCAGCCCCCGGTGCTGCCCCTCCTGCCGGGTTGGCCTGCGGAGCAGATCCGTAGCCGGGTCCGGCAGGCGGAGTGGTGGTGGCACCGTGCTTTTCGGCAAGTGCGGCGAAGCGCGATTTGAACGGTTTCGCCTCTCCCCCATGGGTCGGTGGCGGCGACTGCACGGCAGGTGCCGACTGGTCGAAGACACCTCCTCCGAAGTCGCTCGAGGTGTCGCCGAGATCGGGATAGTCGAGATCGTCGTCGGGCGGCGGAACGACGACGGCGCCGACGTCGACAGCTCCACTGCCGGCGCTCGTCTCGTCGACGTCGTTCGAGGCTGTGCCTGTCGATGCCGCATCGACCGGTGAGGGGTCGATCGGGGAGGGACCGTCGTTCCAATTCGGTTCCTCCCACCGCGGTTCGACATATTCCATCGGCGAATCGTCGGCGAAGCCGGACGACCTTGCTGGAGCTGGTTCCTGCTCGCGCGAGTGGTCAGACCGTCCGAAGTCGTCGGTCGGTGCGTTACCGGAGTCGGTCGACTCGGTTCCGGTGTCTGTCGGCGCACCGAAGAAGTCGTCGTCGGACAGGTCGGGCACAACAACATCCGGGACCGCTGGTTCGGAAGAATCGTGGTCAGGATCTCTCGGCTCAGGAGCAGTCCAGTCTGATCCTTCAGACTCGGCCGAGTCCGCAGCGGGAACCTGAGCGACCGAGGATTCCGGCTCAGACTCGGCCGATCCTTCTTCGGTGGTTTCGGCCGGTTCACCGGGGTTGTCCTGAGGTGTGGGTTCAGTCGGAGGGCCCGGCTGTTCCCCCTCCTCGTCGTCGGAGGACCATGGCCCCTGCGTCGGGCCGCTGGGTTCCCAGAACTTCTCGTGGTCAACCTGTGGTTTGTCGACTTCACGAGTACCGACGACTGCGGCGACTTCCTGCGGACTCGGGCGTCGCTGGCTAGGCGCCGGTCCGTGATTGCCGCCGGAGTCATTCATGGGCGGAGCCGAGGATCCTTTGCCCTGGCTGCCTCCGCCGGCAGTTCCTCCGCCGATCCGACCGACATCACCGACGTCGATACGAGCCTGGATGCCGAGAACGTCGTTGATCGCCGCCGCGAGTTTGGCCGCATGGTCACGCTGCTGGAATCCCTGCACGGATCCCGCGTTGTTGAAGCCGAGGTAGACGACCCCGTCGGAGAACGACTGCGGGATCGCATTGGCCGCGATGATCGCTCGTGTCAGTCGGCTGCGCTTCTCCACCGAGGCGAGGATGCTCGGCCATGCGCGGCGGATCGCTTCGATCTCACCGCCGATGTCGCCGGATCCCGCCACCGATGTCGCTTCCGGCGCCGCAGCCTGCTCGGACTGTCGTGAGCCATCGTCAGGTCCGGCTGGTGCCGCAGGCGCAGGAGCGGACTGACGCTGAGGCTGGTTCGCCGACGCGGAGTCCGCTGCGGAACTGGGCACAGAGGCACCGGCAGAGTCCTGGCTGTGCTGGTTGTCCTGGACAGATTGCGACTCATTCTGCGGCGCGCCCGACGCTTCGGCCGCAGGCTCGGGCGGCGAATCGGGAGATGGCTGCTGTTCCTGCGCCGGCTGGCCGTCAGCTGCGCTCCGGGGATCCTCAGCAGACTGCTGCTGCGGACCCGCGAGCGCGGTCTGAGATTGAGGTCCGGACGGCGATGCCTGCTCCGGCTCGGTCTGGCCATCGTGCTGAGACGACTGAGCCTGCTGATCCGACTGTTCTTGTTGCTCGGCCTGCCCTTGCGCCCCCTGCCGATCAGATTGACGCTGCTGCCCCTGCTCACGCTGCTGCGCTGGCTGCGCTACCGGTTCGTTGAGCATCGACTCGGCGGCCGCGGCCATGGCCGCGATGTCGTCGAAGTCGTCGTGAGCTGCGCTCTGGAGCTGACCGGCGGTCGCATCCGCATCCGGTGCTCCGGCCCCGCGGCCCGGCGCACCAGGCGACGCATCACCTGCCGGCGGTCGACCGCCCGACTGTCCCTGATCGACAGCAGGTGCCTGCCCCTGCACAGGGGCTTGCGCCGCACCCTGATCCGGGACTGCCTGCGGCGGCGGCACGTTCGCTGCCACACCGGTGGCCGACATGCCGATGCGACGTTCCATCCGCTCCATACGACTGAGCACAGCATCCCGGCTGCGGCCGGAACCGGGCAGCAGAATGCGGGCACAGATGAGTTCGAGCTGCAGCCTCGGCGAGGTGGCACCCGACATCTCCGTCAGTCCCACGTTGAGCAGGTCTGCGGCGCGGGAGAGTTCGCCTTGTCCGAAACCATTGGCCTGCAGGGTCAGCCTCTCCAGGCGGTCCGGCGGCACTTCGGGCAGGAAGGCATGGGCCGCCTCGGGGGCGGCGTTGATGACGATGAGATCCCGGAAGCGCTCGAGCAGATCTTCGACGAAGCGCCTCGGATCCTGACCGGATTCGATGACCCGCTCCACCGCGCGGTACACCCCGGCACCGTCGCCGGCGGAGAACGCATCGACGATGTCGGACAACAGCGAATCAGGAGTATATCCGAGCAGCGCGACGGCTCGACCGTAGTCGACTCCATCGGGCCCAGCCCCAGCGATGAGCTGGTCGAGGACCGACAGCGTGTCACGCACCGATCCCCCTCCGGCCCGCACGACCAGCGGCAGCACGCCCTTGGCCACCTGCACACCCTCACGAGCGCACAGCTCCTCGAGGTAGTTGCCCAGGGCCTCCGGCGGCACCAGTCGGAACGGATAGTGGTGGGTCCGCGACCGGATCGTGCCGATGACCTTCTCGGGTTCGGTCGTGGCGAAGATGAACTTGATATGCGGCGGCGGCTCTTCGACGATCTTGAGCAGAGCGTTGAAGCCCTGCGAGGTGACCATGTGCGCCTCATCGAGGATGAACACTTTGTACCGATCGCGCGCGGGCGCATAGACGGCACGTTCACGCAGGTCACGGGCATCATCGACGCCGTTGTGGCTGGCCGCGTCGATCTCGACGACATCGAGCGAGCCGGGTCCGCCGTTGGCCAGATCCCGACAGCTCGGGCATTCCCCACACGGCACCGGGGTAGGTCCCTGCTCGCAGTTGAGGCACCGGGCCAGGATCCGCGCCGAGGTGGTCTTACCGCACCCGCGCGGCCCGGAGAACAGGTAGGCATGGTTGATGCGGCCACGTTCGATGGCGGCCTTCAGCGGATCGGTCACATGCTCTTGACCGATGACCTCGTCGAAGGTCTCTGGGCGGTATCTTCTGTACAGTGCGGTGGACACGTCCCCTAGCCTAATGCCAACGACTGACACGAGACACGGCCCCCGACTCCCTGCCGTTGTCGCTGACTTCCCGATCAGGCACGATAGAGACCATGAGCTCAGCCACCCCCTCCCCCGACGAGAACGACCCCGCTAAGACCTTCCGCATCGGCCACAAAGAGCGCGACGAGGCGATCGAGATCCTGCGCGAAGCCGCCGGAGACGGTCGAATCACGGTCGACGAGCTCGACGAACGGATGGAGAAGGTCCAATCCGCAAAGTTCCCCATCGACCTCGACGAGGTGCTCGCCGACCTCACCACCGAGCTGCCCTCCGATCGCTTCCGCCCCACCTCGGCGATCACTCCCGCCGCCGGCCGCGCGATGGCGGTCACTGGCCACGACCGCTTCGATCCGCTCGTCATCAAGGCCGGTTGGGAATCCGAGGTCCGCCGTGCCAGGTGGGCGGTCCCGCCGTATATCCGCTGCGAACCCTCGATGTCGAACATCGAACTGAACTTCCTCGAGGTCGAGACGGATCTCGAAGTCATCGAGGTCGAGATCGTCGCCGGAATGGGCGCCGTCACCGTCGTCGTCCCCGCCGATTGGGCCGTCAACGTCGACCAGCTCTCGAAGACCTGGGGCAGCGTGAAATCCGTCGTCGATGCGGTTCCGACCGGCCGCCGACCCCTCGTGCGCGTGGGCGGATCGATCGGCATGGGCTCGTTCAAGGCCCGCTTCGCGAACTACTTCGACCGTCGGCGAATGGCGAAATAATGGAGCCCGGGCTCGGCGCGGTCATCTTCCTCACCCTGTGCATCATCGTCGTCTTCAGCATCGGCGCCTTCCTCGTGTACCGGGTGATGAACACTCCCGGTTCTCATATCGGCTCCCGCCTGCCCAAACATGATCCCCACGCCGAGGCGGCCCCCACCGACACGTCCGACCGCGGATCCGCTGCGGACCAGTTCGACCCCGAGGGGACGAACAGCACCGACGACCCTGACCGTCCCGAGGACCCCGAACCGCGGCGTCCTTGAAAACCGGCACCTGCCGTGATCGACTTTCACTATGTCTGAGATTCAGATCACGCGCATCGCCGCCGACGATGAATCTGCGCTGCTGACGTGGAACGACGTCATGCGCATCGCTTACACCGAGGGCCGCACCGCCGCCTGGTGGCGCAGCGCCGAGACGACATTGACCCAATTCGCCCACCCGCGTCCGGGAGGGCAGGACATCGCCCTGGTGGGCTGCCTCGGCGAGGAGATCATCGGCGGCGTCGAGATCAGTCTCTCCCCGGAAACTCCGACCGATATCGAACTCGGTGTCCTCTCGGCTCACCGTCGGCAGGGTTTCGGCACTGCCCTCGCCGAGGCGGCCGCACAGTTCCTCGATGATGGTGACGATTCCTCGGAGATTGTGCAGACCGAAACCTACTGCCCGGCCGGGGTCGCCTTCGCGCAGGCGCACGGGATGAGCATCGGCAACGAAGAGCACCGACTGCTGCTCGACCTGCCCGCCTACCTGGACGCCGATGCGAATCGGTACAAGGATTCGGGCGCGTCGACGGTTGTGCCGGTGATCAGGGAGGACCCGGACTTCTCGGTCACCTCATGGATCGGAGCCTGCCCCGAGGAGGTGTTGGAATCCTGGACCCAACTGCGTGTGCAGATGGATGAGGACGTGCCCGTCGGCAAGCTCACCCGCTCCGCCACCCATGCCAGCACCGCGGCGATCCGCAGCCATGAGGAGCGGATGGAAGAGCAGGGCTGGATCTTGGTCAGCTCGATGGCGCACGTGGGCGAACTCGCCGTCGGCTACACGGAGATCATGGTCTCGTCCCACGATCCGCAGATCGTCATCCAGGAGGACACGCTCGTCGACCGAGCCTATCGAGGCCGCGGGATCGGTCGGGCCCTCAAGGTCGCGAACCTGCGTCAGCTGCCCGCGGTCGCGGCGACCGCCTTGGCGAAATGGGTGCAGACGTACACGGCGACGGACAACGAACCGATGCTCGCACTCAACCGCGACCTCGGGTTCTTCATCGCCGACACGATGACCGCTCTGGAGAAGAAGTCCGATCACAGCCGCGCGTGACATTCCGGTCGACTAGAGTGGGCGGTGACCCGTCCGGCCATCGAACCGAAGCAGACCGCCGTGCCCACAGAACTCCTCATCGCCGTCCTCGTCTTCATCATCGTCGTTCTCGTGACCGTGCTCGTCATCCGAACACGTGCCAACAAGGCCCGCAAGCAGGAGCAGACACAACAGCCGCCCGCCCCGCGCGATCCCTTCGCCGCCGACCAGAACACCGGCGGTGATCCCGAGACCATCAAGGCCGGGGACCTCCTCGAATTCGGCAACGAGAAGTTCTTCGTCCGCGGCACCCTGCGCATCTCCGAAGGCGGCTACGACTGGGCCGAGCACTTCTTCCAGGCCGACGCCTCGGCGACCCGCATGTGGCTGAGCGTCGAACGCGACCCCGACGTGCAGATCGCCCGCTGGCGCGACCGCCCCGACCTCGACATCGAACCGAAGGCCCGGACCATCACCATCGACGGCACCGACTACGACCTCGTCGAGCACGGCACCGCATCCTACCGGTCCGAAGGCACCACGGGACTGAATGAGAAGGGCGGGGTCGACTATGTCGACTACGAATCCGGCGACGGCCGCCTGCTCGCCTTCGAACGCTTCGACCACGGACGCTGGGAAGTGAGCACGGGAGAGACCATCCCGACCGGTTCCTTCACCATCTACTCCGGCAGCTGATGCTCACCCTTCCCCGCCCGCTCGACGTCCCCTTCACCGACACCAGTGCCGAGGCGCTGCGGCTGAGCCTCGACCACGACCGGATCGCCCCGTTGGCTGCCCACCGCATCGATGTGCCCACAGCCGCCGCACCCACTGACACAGAGTCCACCCCCGCCGAGGAGGCACCGCACCTCACCCTGACACTGACCGTCATCGGTTCCTCCCACCAGACGGTCCTGAGCACCGGGCCCACCGATGTGTTCATCGAGACCTTCGCCTGCCTCGGCGAGGATGGGGACGATTCGTCGCAGACACGACCGCGGTGGGACCGCGAGGACATCCGCCACGGCAGGTGGGCCGGATTCACCGAACACCGGTTCACCGCGACCCGCACCCACGTGTCCGGGGACTTCCCGACGGCCGCCGCCGAGGTACTCGCCGTCGGTGCCGACCGTGCCCTCACCGCAGACGACCACCTCTCGGTCGCGTTCCCCGGACAGCCCGGCGCACTGACGGCGCTGTCGCTGACCGCAGCAGGTCCCGAGCGGATCGCTTGGCAGTCGTGGCACTGCTACCCGCAGCATGGAGAGATCGTGCACAGCAGCAGCGAGCTGAGGAGGTCGACATGAGCCAGGGACCGAACGTCTCGATGGGCGGAGGCTCTTTCGATTTCGACCGCGAAAACTCCGGCCCTTCCGGCCCACAGCGTCCCTCCGGACCGCAGCGGCCCGGCGGCGGATCGGGGCGGAAGCCGCGCCGCATCGGCTGCGGAACGATCATCTTCTTCGTCGTCATCCTCATCGTCATCGGCAACATGTTCCGAGGCTGCGGTTCGTCCGGGTCGTCGGCGAACTGCGGTGACTACGACCTCAGCAACGGCCAATACGTCTCGAACCCCGGCGAGGGCGATTACGAGAAGAACGACAGCAGCTATGACTACGTCGGCTGCGACTCGTCCCGCTCCGGAGGCGGCGGCTTCTTCTTCCTCCCGTTCTTCTCCGGCGGCGGATCGAACTACGGCGACGGCTCCGGCTTCCGCGGCGGCGGACCGGGCACCGGAAAATAGGCACGATCAGGCACAGCGAAAGGCAGACATGCTCCTGAATTACCTCATCTACGAGACCGGAGTCGTCCTCTCCTATGCGGGCTGCGGACTCCTCCTCATGGTCATCGGCTACTTCGTCGTCGACCTGCTCACCCCGGGCAAGCTCCACGTCATCCTGTGGGAGCAGAAGTCGCGCAATGCCGCGGTCCTCGTCGCCTCCGACCTGGCCGGAGTCGCGATCATCGTCATCGCAGCCATCCGCGCCAGCTCAGATGACCTGGCCGCGGGCATCCTGTCCACTCTCGTCTTCGGCATCCTCGGCATCATCCTCATGGGAGTGAGTTTCGTGCTCATCGGCCTGCTCACCCCGGGCAAGACAGGCGACATCATCAACTCCCCACAGATGCACCCCGAGGTCTGGGTCAACGCCACCGCCCACCTGGGCATCGCGGGCATCATGGCCGCAGCCCTCCTTTGAACACCGCTGACGACGGCTCCGGCACCACCACCGAGGCGGCCCGACCGATCACCCTCCCGATGCGTCCGGGGCCGGCCCGATTCTTCGTCCTGCTCGCCGTGTTCATCTGCGCGAGCTGCGGAATGGTCTACGAGCTCGCGCTCGTGGCCTTGGGGTCCTATCTGCTCGGCGACACCATCGTCCAGGCCTCCATCGTCCTGGCCGTCATGGTCTTCGCCATGGGTGTGGGCTCGCTGGCGACCAAGCGGCTGACCGGGTTCGCCGCGGTCTCCTTCGCCCTCATCGAGGCGGCCCTGGGCATCATCGGCGGGCTCTCCGTCATCCTGCTCTACCTCGCCTTCGCGTTCGCCGACGTCTACACGGTGGCCATGGTGGCCCTCGCGTTCGTCATCGGCGCGCTCATCGGCGCGGAGATCCCGCTGCTCATGGAGCTCGTCCAACGCATCCGCGCGCAGAAGGCCTCGAGCGCAGTGGCCGACCTCTTCGCCGCCGACTATGTGGGCGGACTCATCGGCGGGCTCGCCTTCCCGTTCCTCCTGCTGCCGCTGCTCGGTCTGCCGCGCGGTGCGCTGGCCGTGGGGATGACGAACGCGCTGGTGGGCATCCTCATCGTCCTCTGGCTCTTCCGCTCCGAACTCAGCCGCGCCGCCCAACTCATGTTGGCAGCGCTGCTTGTGCTCATCCTCGGCGGGCTCACCGTGGTGTGGGTGTATACCGACGACATCGAAGTCACCACCCGGCAGCGTCTCTACCGGGATCCGATCGTGTATTCGCAGCGGTCGGACTACCAGGAGATCGTGCTCACCGAGGCGAAGAGGACCGGTGATACGCGGCTGTTCCTCAACGGGGATCTGCAGTTCGCCTCGGCCGATGAGTACCGCTATCACGAAAGCCTCGTCCATCCGCTGCTGAACGGTCCGCGGCGCAACGTCCTCGTCCTCGGCGGCGGCGATGGATTGGCCGTGCGCGAGATCCTCAAGTATCCCGACGTCGAGTCAGTCACGCTCGTCGACCTCGACCCCGCGGTCCTCGAACTGGCGAAGACCTCGGAGCACTTCACCGCGTTCAACGGCGACTCGCTCGACGATCCGCGGGTGACAACGATCGCCGCCGATGCCTTCACGTGGCTGCGCGAGGCGAAGCATTCGGCCTATGACGCGGTCATCGCCGATCTTCCCGACCCCGATGATGTGGCGACTTCGAAGCTCTACAGCATCGAGTTCTACGGGCTCATCCGCCAGGTGATGTCCCCGGAGGCGCGCCTCGTCGTCCAGGCCGGCTCCCCCTATTTCGCCCCTGAAGCCTATTGGGGCATCGGAGAGGCCGTCGCCGAGGCGGGACTGTCGACGACTCCGTATCACGTCGATGTCCCCAGCTTCGGTGATTGGGGATATTTCCTCGCCGATCTCGACGGGGAGGGCCCCGAGGTGACCGTGGCCGATGATGCTCCGGACGGATTGAAATTCGCCACCGCCGAGGTGCTCGCCGCCTCGACGACGTTCCCACCGGACCGTGATCGCGCGGCTGTGGGCAAGGTCGAAGCCTCGACGCTGCTGCACCCGCGGGTCCTCGACCAGGAACGCGGGGCCTGGGTCGGATACTGAATTCGTCTGACACGGGCTTCTCCAATCGGCAGAGGGCCGACCCATACGGGTCGGCCCTCTGCGGTTTCTCTGTCGGTGTTGCCTTCTTGTCGCGGTCAGCCGGCCATGAGGCTGGCCAGGCCGCCGACGATGCCGAAGGAGATTCCGAGTGCCCATCCGAGGACAAGGAGACCGAGGAAGACGAGGCCCAAGATGAAGCCCCATTTGCCCATCTCGTTGTCTCCGAAACCTGCTTCCTGTGAGCGCTTGCGCGCCATGTGACCGGTGATGATGCCGACGACGGGTCCGATGAAGTTGAATCCGAGGAAGGTCGACAGGGTCGCCACGAGCGAGACGATGCCGAGCACCTTGCCCGGATCCTCCTCGGCACGCTGGCCATTGCGGTACTGCGTCGGGTAGCTCTGCGGTGCTTCGTACTGCCCGGCGGACGGGTGTGGGTACTGTCCCGCGGAGGTCTGGTCGAACTGATCGGGAGTCGGGGTGGGTGTTGCGTTCATGGTGCTGGTCTCCTTGGTATCGGCTGTTGATACCAGCCTAGGAAGACGTCACCGGACGCCGACAGGGACCAATCCCCCGACCTGGATAGGGTTTTCCCGAAGTTCAGCGCACGTCGACGAGTGCGTGGTCAACCCGTCCCATGAGATAGAGAAGCAGCTCGAGAGGTGCCCCGGTGATCGTCGCGGCCTCACCGCTGCCCTTCTTCCCTGCTGTGCGGGTACCGAAGCCCGGGGCTTCGATCGTCACGGGCCCCTTCGCCTTCGCCGCGTAGGGCAGGAGGGCCACCTTCGTCTGTGCCCACACGGTCGCGGTCTCCGCCTTCGACAGCCGACGCGGAATCCATTCGATCGCGGCGCGGCGGATGTCTTCGTGGTGGACGAGGAACTCGGTCGTGTTCATCACCGTCTCCACTCCCGGCAGGGCGCCCGGGGTCCACTTCGGCGGTGCGGCGACGAGTCCGAGCAGCCGGCTGAACGGCATCTCGGCGTACTCGTCTTCCTTCGCCTGCAGGCGGTCGGAGAACTTCGGCATGAAGATGCCCGCGGCAGCGCGGGGATGACGTTCGCGGATGACGAGGTGGGTGGCAAGGTCCCTGACCGTCCACCCTTCACACAGGGTGGGTGCGTCGTCCCCGGCACGGCGGGCTGTGTCGACAAGGCGCAGTCGTTCGGCGCGAGCCAGATTGTCTCTCATGACTCTCAGTCTTCCATTCCCGGCTTGGACTCCCCTGGATGCCTGGCCGAATCGCAGCCTGATCTCCTCACCGGCTTGCCCACGCGGTGACGAAGTCGGCGACGCGGGAGATCGACCGGAAGTCGGCGAATTCGTCTCCGCGGGTCGGCCCGTCGGTGACGATGACGACGGGTTTGCCTTCCTTCGCTGCGGTCCGGACGAACCGCAGTCCCGACAGCACTGCCAGCGAGGACCCGAGCACCACGAGTCCGGCAGCCTCGTCGGCGATCCGATTGGCTGCCTGGACCCTGGCGGCCGGGACGGAATCGCCGAAATAGACGACATCGGGCTTGAGCAGTCCACCGCATTCGGGGCAGTCGAGGACTGCGAATCCGGCGGTGTCCTCGCGTTCGACGTCGCCGTCGGGTGCGGTTTCGACGTCGATGGGGTCGATGCCGACCTCCTCGGCGAAGTCCGGGTTGAGTTCGCTCAGTCTCCGCTGTACCCAGTCGCGGTCGAACAGGTGTCCGTTGCTCAGGCAGATCACTCGGTCGAGGCTGCCGTGGAGGTCGATGACGGGACTCGGCGCCGGGGCTCCGGCGTCGTTCCCGCGGTCGGCGGCGACCGCCTCGGCGGCGGCCTGATGGAGACCATCGACGTTCTGGGTGATGATCCCGGCCACGGACAGCTCGGCCAGGGCGAGGTGAGCTTGGTTCGGTTGGGTGCCGCGCATCCGCGGCCAGCCCATCCATGACCGTGCCCAGTACCTGGCTCGCTGATCGGGGTGGGAGAGGAAGGTCTGGATCGTCATCGGCTTCCGCGGCGGGGAATCCGGTCCACGGTAGTCGGGCACGCCTGAATCCGTGCTCATTCCCGCCCCGGTGAGCACCGCCCAGTCCGCGCCGGAATAGGTCCTCGTGAGCACGTCGATGATCGCGGCATCGGGGTGGCTGGCTTCCGGACGCACGCGTCCGCGCAGGGGGTCGAAGATGACTGCCATGGCTCCACTGTAGACATGGCAGCTGACGGAGGGCACCGGCCGGGGCTAGGGTGGGGCCATGGTCAACGTTCTGCTCGTTCATCATTCCCCGTCCGCTGCGACGGTACGGATCGCCGAGGCGGCCGAGTCCGGACTGCGTATGCCCGAGCTCGGCGACATCGACGTCACCATCCGCCCGGCGCTGGAGGCAAGTGTTGCTGATGTGCTCGCCGCGGATGCCTATGTGCTCGGCACGACCGCGAACTTCGGCTATATCTCCGGTGCCCTCAAGCACTTCTTCGACACCACCTATGACGCGGTGCGCGAGCCGACCGCCGGCAGGCCGTTCTCCTACTGGATCCACGGCGGCTACGACACGACCGGTGCCGAAACCGCGATGAAGCAGATCACGACCGGCCTGGGTTGGAAGCTCGCCTTCGACCCCCTCATCTTCACCGGCGAAGTCACCGAGGAGCATTTGGCGCGAGCCACGGAGCTGGCCGCCACAGTCGCAGTCTCCACCCCTTAATTGCTACCTGACGGCGGCCCAGCTACCTCGCGCGAGGTAGCTGGGCCGCCGTCAGGTAGTAATTTTGGTGAAAGTACTTTCCACTATGGAAAGTAATTGGTACTGTGGAATTACTTCCACAGAGCAACCCCAATCAGAGGAACCGACATGAACACGAACCCCACCCCGCAGCAGGCGGCAGATCTTCTCAGCCAGGTCGAAGCGAACCAGTCCCGGGCCCGCGGTGGAGATGCGTGGCCGCTGGTCACTCTGCTCTTCGTCCTTTCCACAGGACTCTCCGTCGGTCTCATGGCCATCGGCATCATCGACGACAACACCACCCAGCTCGTCGTCGCCGGAGCCGGACTGAGCTGGCTCGTCCCGGCACTGATCGTCTACCTCGTCAAGGCCCTGTCCTGGAGCCGCCGCTCCACGGCTCTGCTGCTGTCATGGCTGGGCGTCATCATCGTCGCCTTCGTCGCCGGCGTCATGGCCGATTCGTTCGCCGCCGGCGGTCCGATCCCGTTCATCGCCGCAGGACTGCTGTGGGTCGCCGCCCCGGTCTTCTCCCTGCTGGCCCTGCGCCGCTGAGGAGGGACCGACAATGACTGCGAAACAGAAGTCCGCGACCGAACCAGAGGACGCGCACACCGAAGACGAGACGATCCCCCACCTCGGCGACTCGCTGACCCGGCTCGAACCGGAGCTGAATAACCCCACGAGGCTCGGCATCGTCTCGAGCCTGAAGAACCGGGACAAGGCCGAGTTCAAACTGCTGCGCGACAGCCTCGGTGTCTCCGATTCCGTGCTCTCCCGGCACATCACCGCACTCGAGAAGGCCGGAATGATCGAGGTGAAGAAGGGGTACGTGGGCAAACGCCCGCGCACCTGGGTCTCGATCAGCAAAGACGGGAGCAGACGTCTCGAGGCACACATCCAAGCACTGCGGGAACTGGCCGGAGCATAGCCCCGTAGATGACTGTTCACCCTGGTGAGAAGATCGACTAGGGTGATGGAAACCGATGCAGGGAGGCATGATGACCACACCGACGAGCACCGAGATCCCGTTCCTCGAGCTCCACGAAGTCTCGACACTCATCCGAACCAGGCAGCTGTCCTCGCGTGAGGTCACCGAAGCGATGCTCGAACGCATCGACAGCCTCGAGCCCCGACTGCAGGCCTTCGCCACAGTCATGGCCGAATCGGCCCTCGCTGAGGCCGACCGCGCCGATTCCCTCCTGGACCGCGGAAACTGGCTCGGCGATCTGCACGGAGTCCCCGTGGCGGTGAAGGATCTTGCGAACACCCACGACGCACCGACCGGTGCGGGCACCACGATCCATGCGGACTTCCGCCCAGATTTCGATGCCACCGTCGTCGCCCGACTGCGAACCGCCGGAGCCGTCATCCTCGGCAAACTGCGTCTGACCGAGGGGGCGTTCACCGGTCACCATCCCGACCTGCCGACCCCGGTCAACCCGTGGGATGCCGGCACCTGGTCGGGAGTCTCCTCCTCAGGGTCCGGTGTGGCCACTGCGGCCGGGCTCTGCTTCGCCTCGCTCGGCTCGGACACCGGCGGATCGATCCGCCTTCCGTCCTCGGCCAATGGCGTGACGGGACTCAAACCGACCTGGGGCCGAGTCTCCCGCCACGGCATCTTCGCACTCGCTCCCAGCCTCGATCACATCGGGCCGATGACCCGCAGCTCCCGTGATGCCGCGATCGTGCTGCGGGCCATCGCCGGCCACGATCCGGCCGATCCCACCTCGTCGCTCGAACCGGTACCGGACTACTTGCAGAGGTTGCGCGTCGACGGAGCCCCGGTCGTCGGTTTCGACCGCAAGCTGGCCGAAGAGCACTTCGACGCTGCGACGAATGAGATGCTCGAGGACACCATCGAGACGGTGACCGACCTGGGCTGGCGGGTGCTCGCGGTCGAGGCTCCCGGTTTTGAGGCCGCGGCCAAGGAATGGACGGCTCTGTGCGGGGTCGAGACCGCCGGTGTCCATTCGGAGACGTATCCGGCCCGGGCGGACGAATACGGTCGCGACCTGTCCGGTCTCATCGAGATCGGGCGCGGACTCTCCGCCGTCGACTACCACCGGCTGCTCGAATCGCGGAGAGACTTCACCGGCCGTATGCGCACTCTCATGGCCGATATCGATCTGCTCCTGCTGCCGGGAATCGGCGTCGGCTCACCGACGATCGCGCAGATGGCGAACCTGGGTTCCGACCAGAAGCTGTTCGCTGCGGTGACCGTACCGACGGCACCGATCGACAACTGCGGAATGCCGTCGATCACTCTGCCCGCAGGGTTCACCGACCGGGGCACTCCCCTGGCAGCACAGTTCGTCGGCGGTGACTTCACCGAACCCTTGGTGCTGGCCGCCGGTCATGCCTTCCAGCAGGTCACAGACTTCCACACCAGCCACCCGGCCGGGCTCTGAGCCCACCGACCGCAGGGGCACCTCAGGCCCCGAGCGGTCTCTCCTCGGGGCTGTGGAATGCATTCCGGTAGGCAGTGGGGCTGATGCCCAGTTCGTTCCGGAAGTGACGTCGCAGGGTGGCTGCGCTGCCCATCCCGCAGCGGGCGGCGATGATCTCGACGGCAGCATCGGTGCGCTCGAGCAGATCCTGCGCACGGAGGATCCGCTGGTTGTGAAGCCATCTGAGCGGGGTCACCCCCACCGAAGAAAGCATTCGGCGCGCGAGCTGTCGGCTGCTTACGGCGGCCCGACTGGCAAGGTCGTCGACAGTGAGCGGCTCGTCGAGGTGCGCCTTGGCCCAATCGAGTGCGGCACCGAGACAGTCATCGAGCGCAGGATCGGCCGGGGCGATGACGAACTGCTTCTGACCACCTGGTCGATGCGAGGCCACCACGAGCGTGCGGGCGAGCGCATTGGCTGCCGCGACTCCGAAGTCGAGGCGAACCAGATGCAGACACAGGTCGAGAGCGGCGGTCTTTCCCGCGGAGGTGAGAATCGTCCCGTCATCGACGTAGAGGACATTGTCGCGGACATCGACTCTCGGATGCAGTCGGGAGAGTTCGGCCGCGTGCATCCAATGCGTGGTCGCCGGACGCCCATCGAGCAGCCCCGCCGCAGCGAGGACGAAGGATCCGGTGCACAGGCTGGAGATCCTGATGCCGTCGGCGGCGGCGGTCCGCAGCACCTCGAGAAGCTGCGGATCCGGTTCTCCGTCGAGGACGGTGGTCGAGGGCACGACGATCGAATCCACTTCGAGCAGATCGGCAAAATCGCCTCTGCGACCCTGCGGAAGCCAGTTTGCGCTATCGCCGGTGGGGGTGCACACGATGAGGTCGTACCAATCACCCTGCGGCGTGAAATCAGAGCGATCGGTGCCGAAGACCTCGGCGGCGATCGCAGTCTCATAGAGCATGGAATCTCGGTGCAGGGCCAGCCCGACGGTATGCATGTCTGAAATTGTACGCAGAGTGTCCCATCGTCTCCTGGTGCCCGCAGCCGCGCGGTGATGAGCTTGAACCATGCAGAAGAACTCAGCAGTGCTCGTCTACGGAGCCTACGGACATACCGGTCGTTTCATCGTCGCCGAGGCGCTTCGGCGCGGACTGCGACCGATCCTCTCCGGTCGTAGAGAAGCCGCCCTCACCGCCATGGCCCAGAATCTTCCGGGAACGGAGATCCGCGTCGCGGACGTCGCCGTCACAACAGATCTCGATGCCGCAGTCGCCGGAACCGCCGCAGTCATCAACGCCGCCGGCCCATTCCTCGACACCGCAGAGCCATTGGCCGCAGCAGCCGCCCGCGCCGGAGCCCACTACCTCGATGTCTCCGCCGAACAGGGGTCCGTGCAGGCACTCTTCGAGACATTCGGATCGAATCGGACACCGATGAGCACGGCAGTGGTGCCGGCCATGTCCTTCTACGGCGGACTGGCGGACCTCCTCGTCACCGCCGCTGCCAGGGAATGGGAGGAGATCGACTCGGTGACAGTCGCCATCGGCCTCGACCGGTGGTGGCCGACCCCGGGGACTCGGATCACAGGCCGACGCAACACAGCCACTCGACTGAAGGTGTCCGAATCGATGCTCGTTCCCGTCTCCCCACAGCCCAGTCGCCACCAGTGGGCCTTCCCGGCACCGATCGGTGAGCAGACTGTTCGCGAGCAGCCATTCAGCGAGATGATCACCATGAACCGGCATCTGCGGGCCCGCCGGATCGACAATCTCCTCTCAGAGACCGCGCTGGCCGATATCTCCGATTCGGAGACCGGTGCCCCACAGGCGGTGGATGACTTCGGTCGTTCCGCCCAGAACTTCACCGTCGATGTCCGGCTCGACCGAGCCGGTCACCGACGCGAACTGCGAGCGTCCGGCCGCGACATCTACCAGGTCACCGCCCCACTCGTGGTCGAAGCCGCCATCCGCCTCATCGACGGTCGGTTCACCGGCACAGGGGCTCTGGCGCCGGGCGGGGCCTTCGACGCCGCCGACTTCCTCACCGCCCTGAGCGCGAATTGGCTGACGATCAGCTCTCCGGACGAAGAATCAGCGGCGTCCGGTCTCGCGGGGCAGGTGCCTGCCGAATCAATCCGCTGACTTCCGAGCCACCATCTCCGTGATCCAGGTCGGGGCGAAGGGCGAGGTGCAGCCGGGCGAGGTCGGGTAGTCGCGGAGAACGCCGAGGCGCTCACCGATGTCGATGGCACGTTTCCGCAGGTCCGGGTTCTCGATGCCGATATAGGACAACGTCTCGTTCATCGCCCACTGCAGACGTTCGGGGGCATCGGACATCTCGGCCTCGATCACATCGAGCAGACCGGTCAGGTCGAGACCTTCGGGTTTCCGGTTCACCCGTTCGCTCGTCAGCGCCCACCCGGCGGAGGCGACCACGGGATCCGGATCGTCCATCCACGACCGGCGCAGCGCCTCGGCGTGGGGTGATTTCTTGACGATATAGCTGACCAGCCAACCGTGGACCTTCGGGACACGGGAGTCACGCAGCATCTCATCGAGCTGTGCTTCGCTCCACGCCTTCGGACGCATGATGAGGATCGCGACGAGGCGGGCCGCAGTGTCACCGGAGTCCCACAGTTCGGCGGCGAGTTCATCGTTCTTCTTCAGGTCCTTCGCCACGGCGCGCAGCTTCGTCAGGTTGACCGCGTGGTCGTCGCCGTGGCGGGCGTTGACGGCGCGGATCTTCTCGTCCTCGAGCGAGGCCAGGGTGGCGAGCACCTCGGTGCTGGTGGTCATCATGTGCTCCCGGTTCGGTTGAGCGTCAGGGCAGTGCGGATGAGTTGGGGTGAGCCGATGATATCCGACGCACAGGCGGCGTGGCAGAAGTTCTGGCGGCCGCCGAGGTCAGTCATCGTCATCGGCGTGCGGTGAGGCATCGATTTCGGCGCGCGTCCTCTTCACACTGCTGAACCCGACGATGACGACGAGCATGCCGACGACGGCGCCGATGACGGTTTCGATGGCGCGGGAGGCCAGCAGCTCCGGAACCGGGTGCGGGCTGCCGATCTGGGTCATGAGCAGTGCCAACGGGGTGATGAAGAGCAGAGCCACCGAATAGTTGCGCAGCACGAAGATCTCGGCGAGGAACTGCAGCAGGATCACCCACACCACCAGCTGCCACGCCTCGGTGGGGAACGACAGCAGGAACGCTGTGACGATCACGCCCAGCAGGGTTCCGACCACCCGGTGGACGCCGCGCTTGAGACGGGCCGAACGACCGGGTGGAGTGATCGGTGCGACCGCTGCGACCATCGCCCAATAGCTGTGGGACAGCAGCGGGAGCACATCGATGAGCAGGGTGCCGAGAACTCCGGCGATGAACGGGGCGATCGTGAATCGGGCGGCGTGGGCTGCCAGATCAGCCTTGCCCACCGGCGACAGCCCGACCCGCACATAGGTCTCCTTCTCCGGAGGCATGCGTTCGCCGGCATAGTGGGCGAGCGCTCCGAGACCGATGCACACCAGCGCCGAGGCGGCCGCCACACCCATTGCCACCGGCACCGATGCGCCGCCCGGAATGGATCCGACGGCTCCCGTGGCGAAGATGAAGAAGATCGACCCGCCGGGTTTGAGCCGGAAGCGCAGGGCGATGGCCGCACCCGCACCGGACACGAGCGAGGTGATGACGACGAGCACCCAGACCGAAGCTCCGAGGCTGCTGAGCAGGGCGCCGATGCCCACGCAGACGACGAGGACGGCGGCTGCGATCGACTGTCGTCTGGTCCGCGATCGTGGGGATTCGAAGCGTGCGTAGATGCCGGTGAAGGCGCCGAAGGCGGCATAGACGGCAAGGTCGAGGCGGTCGATTCCGAGCAGCACGAGGAGTGGGATAGCGACTCCCAGGGCGATGCGGAACGCGGGAATGTGGTCGCGTTCGCCCGGTGGGATGCGGAAGAACTCCTGCAGGTGGCTCAAACGGGTTCGGCCTCTTTCGACATCGGGAACGGACCCCGGTGACGGGATCGCTGACATGGGGTGGTGAGCTGAGCGCTCCCTTCGATCGTAGTCCGCCATCGGTGCGGACGAATGTCTTCTGCCGACAGGAGTGATCAACCTCGCTCGCCGAGGCGGCCGAGCGAGACCGTGATCACCGTCGTCTCGGTCACGGCCGGTGGCCCTGCCCCGACCGAACGCGTGCCGCCTGCCGGTTGAGATGATCGCGTTCGGCGAGGTTGCCGGCCCGTTCGGCGGCCCGTGCGTAGAGCTCGGCGGCCCGCTGTGACTCCCCCGCCCGTTCGCGCAGGTGCGCTTCGACGGCGAAGTAACGCGGCAGGCTCTCGTCCAGTCCCTGCAATTCCGCCAAGCCCGTCGCGGGGCCGTCGGCTTCCCCGACGGCCACGGCACGGTTGAGTCGCACGATCGGGGTATCTCGCAGGGCCAGCAGTTCGTCGTACCACTGAACGATCTGCACCCAGTCGGTGTCC
This sequence comes from Brevibacterium sp. CT2-23B, assembly GCF_013168765.1. Classification (NCBI taxonomy): domain Bacteria; kingdom Bacillati; phylum Actinomycetota; class Actinomycetes; order Micrococcales; family Brevibacteriaceae; genus Brevibacterium; species Brevibacterium sp. CT2-23B. Next base: position 299,510 of record NZ_JABBYK010000006.1, read on the forward strand.
TCGACGTTCTGCGCGTCGGCGTGGAGTGCCGCGATGGCAGCCTGTGCCTGATATTGGCCGAGTTCATCCCGACCAAGGGCTGCCTGCAGGATTTCGATGCCCTCGACGATGAGTCGTCGATCCCACAGGGTGCGGTCCTGATCGGCCAGCGCGACGAGGCGACCGTCGACGCCGAAGCGGGCATCGCGGCGGGCGTGGTGGAGGAGCATGAGGGCGAGCAGTCCGTCCACCTCGGCGGAGTCGATCATCGACGTAAGCGTGCGGGTCAGTCGGATCGCCTCGGCGACGAGGTCGACCTCGCCCGAGTGCCCTTCGTTGAACACGAGGTAGAGGGTGGTGAGCACCGAGGACAGGTCGCCGGGTCGGTTGAGTCGGGAGCCTGCGATCGTGGATTTGGCGCGGCTGATGCGTTGAGCCATCGTCGGCTCGGGCACCATATAGGCTGCGGCGATCTGCTTCGTCGTCAGTCCGCCGACCGCCCTCAGAGTCAGGGCCACCGCCGAGGCGGGGCTGAGGTCGGGATGCGCGCAGAGGAAGTAGAGGTCGAGGGTGTCATCGACGTTCGGGACGCCGTCCGTCCCGGGTTCGGCCGAGGTTCCGGGCTCGGCGAGCGTGGCGGCCATGACCCGTTCCTCGCGTTTCATCCGCGATCCTTCAGATCGCACGATGTCGAGGAACTTCCGCCACGCCACCGTCACGAGCCAGCCCCGCCGGTCACGGGGCAGGTCGGCCGGCCACGATCGCAGGGCTTCGATGAGCGCGTCCTGAACGGCATCCTCGGCAGTCGCGAAGTCTGCTCCACGACTGACGAGGATGCCGATCACGGCGGGGACGAGCTCACGCAGCTCCGCCTCGGCGAGGGGATCCGGATCGATCATCGCGGACTCCGTTCGCGTCCCTGATCATTCGTCCACGCTGGGTGCGTGGTCGAGGAAGGGACGCAGTTCGAGCCATTCGTTGATCGGCTCTCCGCCCTTGCCCGGTGCGGCGGACAACTCACCGGCGAGTTCGAGAGCTCGGTCGTAGTTCTCGACGTCGATGACCATCCACCCGGCGATGAGGTCCTTCGTCTCGGGGAAGGGACCGTCGGTGACCGGAGGCTTGCCCGGTCCGCCGGATCGGACGAAGGTGCCCTCGGGCGAGAGTGCCTGGGAGTCGACGAATTCACCGGAGTCCTTGAGTCTGTCGGCGAAGGCGTTCATGTACGCCACATGCGCGTCGACTTCGTCGGGACGCCACTGGTCCATCGGGGTGTAATCCATATACTGCTCCGACATCCGATAGTGCTTGAGCATGAGGTACTTGGCCATGATGGTCTCCTTGTCTCGTGTCGCTCGCACGGGTTGTGCTCGCTGACATGTCTGGGACGCAGCCGGACGAGTGTTCTCGACATCGCCGGCGAAGTTTTCTCGAATCTCTTCGGCTCCGATCATCGAACACAGTCCCAGAATAGGCCGATGTGTCCGTCCTGGAACATGCGTCACCGGATCCGAACACGAATCGGCCCAGGTCACGGCTCCGCGCTGAGAGGCTTGTCTTGTACGAAACACCGACAGCTTTTTGCACACGAGACCAGGAGCAGACCATGAAGGCACAGACACTTCTCAAGACCATCACCGTTGCCGGAGCTCTCGCCGCGACCCTGACACTCTCGGCCTGCGATATGAACATCACCTTCGGCCCAGAAAGCCAGGGCCAGGAGCAGGACGGTCAGCAGGACCAGCAGACCGAGAGCACCGAGACGACCGCCGAAGAACCGACATCGGATTCGGGCTCCGCCTCGGACTCCACCGGTTCGGGTTCGACCGGAACGACCGATAACGGCACGACGGACAACGGCACCACCGGCAGCGGCGGATCCACGGATTCGTCCAGCGCCTCCTCGGCGAGTGGCTCCTCCACCTCGAACGGCTCGTCGTCCACCGGATCGTCGTCCTCGAGCGACTCCACCTCGAGCGGATCATCGTCGTCGAGCGGCACGACCGACAACGGCTACCAGGGTCCGCGGATCGGCGAAGACGGAGTCGAACTCGACGCCGACGGCAACGGCAAGATCCCCGCCGACGTTCTCGAGGCGGACATCAAGAACGCCTACGCCAAGCAGGGCACCACGGTCGACAACGTCGACTGCTACTCCGACCTGCGGATCTTCTCCCACAGCGGCTCACAGAACTGCACCGTCACCGCTGCCGGCAAGAATCACTACGGCACTGTGAAGATCACCTCGGCGTCGCAGTCCGGCATCGGCTACAGCCTCGAGTTCCCGAACATCTGAGCCGACAATGCCCGGTCGCCTCATCGACGCGGCCACCCCGATCCGCTCCCCTCGAGCAGCCGCGATTCGCCTGACGAATTCCGCGCATCCCCAACTGCACTCCCCTGGCCCGCTGCGGCCCGGGGAGTGCGGTCATTCGTGTCGTGGAACAAGTCGGCTTCCTGTGGTGTTGTCGCTGATGTGGGCCACGGAACAGGTCGGGCCCCAACCGATTCGTCAGTCGGACTGATTCGCCCACCGATGAGGAGCAGAGCATGACCAGACGCGTTCAGTACACCTCCAACGGAGACATCGATCAGCTTCACCTCGCCGAGGTGGCCGTCCCCGAGGTCGGCGAGGGCCAGGTCCTCGTCACCGTCCTCTATGCCGGGCTCAATCCCCTGGATTGGAAGATGCTCCAGGGCGGTCGCTTCGGTTCCGTCGAAACTGCCTCCGGCAACGGCGTGGACTTCTCCGGCGTCGTCGCCTCGGTCGGCGAGGGGGTTACGGACTTCGCGCCCGGAGACCTCGTCTACGGCGGGTTGCCGAAGCAGGCGCAGACCGAACAGCTTCTCGTCACCGATCCTGCCGACAGGCTCGACAGGATCCCGCGCGGACTCGGCGTCGACACCGCCGGAGGCCTCTACGTCGCAGGGCGCACCGCCGTCGCCGGAATCCGCGCCCTGCGCCTCAGCGAAGGCGACACTCTCTTCGTCTCCGGGGCCTCCGGCGGCGTCGGCATCATCGTCGCCCAGCTCGCCCGCAACCTCGGGGCGAGGGTCATCGGCAGCGCCAGCCAGGGCAATCATGCTCTCTTGGAAAGCCTCGGGATCGAACCCGTCACCTATGGTGAGGGACTGTGGGACCGAGTCAGTGAGCTCGCCCCGGACGGGGTCCAGGCCGCGTACTCGACGCAGGGTGAGGACGAGATCACGGGCATGATCGACCTCGGCGTCCCAGCCGACCGCATCGTCTCGATCGGTGCGGGCCCCACGGTCGCGGAGAAGTACGGGGTGAGCATCGACGGCGAAGCCAGGGCCCGCCGTGATGACATGGTCTGGCTGGGCCAGGCCATCGCCTACGGCCATATCCACATCCCGATCGCCCGGGTCTTCGACGCCGAAGAGGTCCACGACGCCTACCGGCATCTGCTCACCGCCCACCCGGCAGGCAAGGTGCTGCTGCGCTTCCCCGCGAAGCCGCTGACCGACGAGCAGCGAGCCCATCTGACCTGAGGCGCCGGCCCAAGTTCCGCGGCGGCTCAATTCCCACGACAGACAGATTTCACGACAGACAGCATTTCCAGAACACAAAGAAAAGGAGCACCATCATGGCCATCACCGATAAGAAGGTCGCATTCCTCCTCACCCGCGGCGTCGAGCAGATCGAACTCACCAGTCCCCGCGCGGCACTCGACGAGGCCGGGGCGACGACCGTCATCGTCTCCCCGTCCGAGGGAACACTGCAGGCGATGGAAGGCGATTGGGAGCACGCCGAGACCTTCGACGTCGACGTTCCCGTCGCCGAAGCCTCGGTCGATGACTTCGACGCCCTCGTCCTGCCCGGCGGCACCCTCAACGCCGACGCTCTGCGTCTGGACGAGGACGCCGTCAACCTCGTCAAGGCGTTCTTCGCCGCCGACAAACCTGTCGCGGCCATCTGCCATGCCCCGTGGATCCTCGCCGAGGCGGGAGTGGCCAAGGGACGGAAGCTGACGTCCTTCATCGCGACGAAGACCGACCTCATCAACGCCGGCGCCGACTGGACCGACACCGAGGTGGTCGTCGACGGCAACCTCATCACCTCCCGCAACCCCGGCGACCTCGACGCCTTCAACCAGGCGATCGCTGACAAGCTGAGCTGAGCAGGAACGATGCCTCTTTCGCCGAGGTCGGACCGCCTCGGCAACGAACTCCCCGGAACGATCGTTTCGGGGAGTTCGTCTGTTCGTCACCCGGGGTCTTGACAGCCGCGCTTATGATCTACTCATGCCAGCTTCCCGGTTCGTCAAGGCGACGACTCCTGCCCTCGTGTCACTGCTCATCGGGTTCCTTCTCCTTCTCTGCTCCACACCGCCTCCGGCACATGCCGCCTATTCGACCTCGGGCGCGATCGGGACGATGCACAGATCGCTCGGCGGGAATTCCGGCAAGCTCGGCCCAGCGGTCGGCCCGCAGCGGTGCACGCTGATCCAGAAGGGCTGCTATCAGTCGTTCAAGCACGGCAGCATCCATTGGACGAAGGCCACCGGTGCCCATGCGACTCTGGGTGCGATCCGCACGGCGTGGAGGAAGTCCGGGTGGGAACGCGGTCCGCTCGGCTATCCGACGAGCAACGAGTACCGGTCCGGGTCCGAGACCCGGCAGAAGTTCCAGAAAGGCATGATCGTGTGGACGGCGAAGTCCGGGGCGAAAGTGACGCTGACGAAGGCGCCGTCGTCGTTCACGATCAAGGGGTCGGGGTTCGGCCATGGAGTCGGGATGAGCCAGTACGGAGCGCGCGGAATGGCGGCAGCCGGAAAGTCGTCGACGCAGATCTTGCAGCACTACTACACCGGGGCCAAGGTCACGACGATGTCGAAGGACGCCGACGCCAGTCTCAGGGTGCAGCTGCTGACCGGGAAGAAGTCCGTGACGGTCTCTCCGCGGTCCGGCCGTCTGCGGGTCAAGGTCGGGTCGAAGACCATCGAATCGGCCTCGAAGGTCACGATCGAACGGACCTCGTCCGGTTCGGTCAAGGCGATCATCGGGTCGAAGAGCTATTCGGGATCGAAGCTCACCCTCGAATGGCAGGGCACCCGATATTGGAAGAGTTCGTCGGCGACGACGGTGTCGGTCAGCGGTGCCCAGAACGGGGCGACCGGCACCTACCGGCACGGACGGCTCGAGATCGGTCAGCTGAAGAGCTCGCTCAACGTCATCAACGTGGTGGGTCTCAACAAGGAATATCTGCCGGGCATCGCCGAGATGCCGGCATCGTGGCAGTCCGAAGCCCTGCGCTCTCAGGCCATCGCTTCGCGCACCTATGCCTACCGCAATCTCGGTGCGGTGAAGCCTGCCTGCGGGTGCAACGTCTATGACGAGGTGGCCTCGCAGCGTTTCCTCGGGTGGACTCATGAGAATGCAGGCGATTCCGGTCCATGGCGCAAGGCCGTGGCCGCGACACAGAGCACGAGCGGGTCGACGGTGAAGTCGGCGCGCCTCATCACCTACAAGGGCGGGCTCATCGATGCTGTCTACTCGTCGTCGGCAGGCTCGAAGACGCATTCGGCTGCCGAGGTGTGGGGGTCGGCCGTGCCGTACCTGGTCTCGGTCGATGACTCTCCGTCGAAGTATGCCTCTGCGCAGAACCCGAACGCCTCGTGGTCGGTGACGGCCAAGCAGGCCGACATGGCACGGGCGTTCGGGCTGGCAGACGTCCGGTCTGTGACGGTGGCGAAGACCGGCTCAGGTCTGGTGAAGACGGTGAAAGCCACCTCGGTGAAGGGGAAGACCGCGAGCCTCACCGGCGATCAGCTGCGGACCAAGCTGAAGCTCAAGTCCGCGTCATTCAGCGTGGCCTGAGGGAAACTCGCCTCCAGGGTCAGACTCCGGCAGGGGTGAGCAGTCCCCTGTTGACGAGTTCGGCTTCCTTCTCGCGAACGATCGGGATGACGGTTTTGCCGAACGCTTCGAGTTCCTCCTGGAAGTGCAGGAAGCCGGTGAGGATGAGGTCGACGCCGATCTTCTTGTACTCGATGATGCGGTCGGCGACCTGTTCGGGAGTGCCGATGAGCTGGGTGCGGAAGCCGTCGTTGTACTGGACGAGGTCTTCGAAGCTCGAATCCGCCCACATGCCCTTCTTATCGTGAGTCGAGGCTCCGGCCTGCTGGACGGACTTGCGGAATCCTTCGACGGCGCCTTCATCGGCTTTGGCGATGATCTCACGCAGCTGTTCGCGGGCTTCGGCCTCGGTGTCGCGGACGATGGCGAACCCGTTGAGCCCGAAACGGACCTTCCGATTGTGCGCTCGGGCCACCTCGGTGACGTCGTCGTACTGTTCGCGGAAGCCGTCGAAGTCCTTGCCGTTGGAGAAGTACCAGTCGGCGTGCTTGCCGCCGTTGATGCGAGCGGCCGAGGAGTTTCCGCCTTGGAAGATCTCCGGGTGGGGGCGGCCCTCGACTGGGTAGGGGCCGGGGCGGAGGGTGAAGTCGTCGACGGTGTAGAAATTGCCGCGGTACTCGACGTTCTCCTCGGTGAAGAGCTTGCGGACGACGTCCATGAACTCGGCGGACCGGCGGTACCGTTCGCCGTGTTCGAGCCACGGCAGGCCGAGGCGGGTGTATTCGTCCTTGAACCAGCCGGAGACGACGTTGATGGCGGCCCGGCCCTTCGTGAACTGGTCGGCGGTGAGGATGAACTTCGCGAGCACGGCCGGTTCCCAGATGCCCGGATGAATGGCGGCGATGACCTTGAGCTTCTCAGTGGCAAGGGCGAGCGCGAGTGACGTGGAGGTCGATTCGTGCTGCTGGGCCGCGCCGTAGCTGGAGAGGTAGCGGACCTGGCTGAGTGCGTATTCGTAGCCGACTGCCTCGGCGGTCTGTGCGAGCTTGACGTTGTAGTCGTAGCCCCAGTCGGTGCGCTGTTCGATGTTCGACACGACCAGGCCGCCGGAGACGTTGGGCACCCAGTAGGCGAACTTCAGGTCTTCGGGTTCACCGGTATAGATCGGGTTGGCGTGGAGATTCGTCATTGTGTGTCCCTTCCCATCGAAACTGGCATGAGCACCGTGTCCGCGGGGCGTGCGCTGCGCGATCTTCCGCGCCGGACCGGTTGCTGCGACGTCATCGGGCCAGTTCCCTTCAGTCGCTCGTGATGTGTGCAGGTGTGCAATATCGTGTGTGCGGGTGTGCCGTGCCAGACTACTGAGACGCAGACCACACTCGGCGGGCAGACTTCGCAGGCCGACGCATGCCGTCACAATGACGCATTCCGCCACGAACCGTCATGCGATTTGCCTTCCGGCAGCTGCGCTCCGCTGCACCCAGCTCCGCACCCCTCACCCTTGGCGGCACACCACCTCGTTGCACCGGTGCGTTGGACCAGGACCGACGAGGGATGCGAAAGCACCGGTAGCAGGTGGCACGAATGGTGCGAACTGTCACAATCGGTGTGGGATGTCCGAATACGAGCCTCCCGCGACCGGCATGGAGGTCCGCCGCCGGTGAATCGACGAAGTCCCGGCCCGCAGCAACTGCGAGACCGGGACTTCCGTGGCGGAGGATAGGGGATTCGAACCCCTGAGGGCGTTAACCCAACCCGCGTTCCAGGCGAGCGCCATAGGCCACTAGGCGAATCCTCCGCGAATCAGCTTATCCGAGTCATGACGACAATGCGAAATCGCGGTGGCCGAGTGTGAAGCATCCCACTTCCCGCAGGTGAACAGGCAGCATCGATCCCGACGGCACACGGTTCAGTCCGCGACGGCGCGGAGATGCCGTTCTGCCGACGGCTGCGCCCCGTCCTCCCGTCGGCGTTCGATGCTGCCGTCATTGATCCAGCCGTGCAGCGTCTCCAATCGGGACCGCGTCACCGTGTCCACCGGCTGATAGACCGAGAGCGTCAGCCTCTGGTTCTCCTGCGCGATGAGCGTCGTCATCGTCAGCTTGAGCGTGCCCACATACGGGTTCTCAATGGTCTTTACCCGCCCGACAGATCGACCGACCGTTCCCGAATCCCACAGGCGGCAGAATTCCGGATTCCTGCGCAGCCGCGACAGCAGCGGCGACCACTCGGGATCGTCGATCGACTCCGCGTACGAGGCACGCAGCTTCGCCACGACCTGCGCCCGATGCCCGTCGTCGGAGTGGAAGGTCCGCGCCCATTCCGGGCTCTCGAAGGTCTGGATCGCGCAGTTGCGGTCGGCCGGAGCGAGTGCTTCGAGGTCGGAGGCGAGATACCGTTCGACGGAGTTGAAGGCGAGGATCGTATACCGCGGATCAGTGACCATCGCCGGCAGCGGCAGCAGTTCGTCGAGCAAGGTGCGCATCTGCTCTCCCACCGCCGAGTCCCCCGGGTTCGCGACTCGATCCGGATATCCGCCCAGCAGGAAGAGATGGGCACGCTCCTCACGGTCGAGCAGGAGCGCCTCGGCGATGGATTCGAGCACCGACTCCGAGGGGTGGACCTCGCGCCCCTGCTCAAGCCAGGTGTACCAACTGGTGCCGATGTTCGCGAGCACAGCGACCTCTTCGCGCCGCAGTCCCGGCACCCTCCGCCGGGTGCCGGCCGCAAGACCGACCTCGCAGGGCCGCACTCGGTTGCGTCGCGAACGCAGGAATCGTCCTAGCTCCTCGGTTCTCACTTGTGCCATGCCTCCATTGTCCGTCCGACGCTCACCCCGTTCCACCCTGTCACCGCTCTCAGCCTGGTGGTGCGACCAACACCATCAGCACGCCCTCCCACTCCCCCGCGGCCCATCGCAGACTGGATCCATGAGAGATTCCCACACGCAGACATCATCGACCTCCGCCGAGGCGGTTCCGACCTCGGCCCTCGCCGAGGCTGCTCCCGGTCACGCACCCGACGTCGACCCCGCCCCCACCGCAGGCCATCCTGCCCCCGTCCTCTGGCCGCTCCACCTCGGTGCGTTCCTCGCGACGTTCATGTTCTCCGTCTCGAACGTCGCGATCCCCGCGGTGCAGGCCGACATCGGTGCGAGTGATGCGACCTCGGCACTCATCGTCGGTCTGTTCTCCGCCGCCTTCGCCTCCGGCCTCATCCTCTGCGGTCGCATCGGGGACCGCTTCGGGCGTCGCCGCCTGTTCATGATCGGCACGGGCGCGCTCGTCATCACCTCAATCGCCGTCGGACTGGCACCCGATCCGCTCTTCCTGCTCGTGGCTCGCGCAACCCAGGGTTCGGCAGCGGCGGTGATGATGCCGCAGATCCTCGCGAGCTTCCAGCATTCGCTGTCCGGGGCCGCACGGTTGAAGGCGATCAGCCTCTTCGGCGCATTCTCCGGAGTCGGCACCGTCGGTGGTCAGGTCCTCGGCGGCGGACTCATCTCCCTCTTCGGCCAGACCTGGGGGTGGCGGGCGGCGTTCCTCAGCTGCGCGATCGCCGCCGCAGCCGCCTATCTCGGTTCCCTGCGTCTGACCGAATCACGCAGCACCGACCCGGCACCCCTCGACGCCCTCGGCGCGATCCTCCTCGGCGTGAGCATGATGTGCCTCGTCATCGGACTGGCGCTGGGACCGGTCACCGGCTGGCTTCCGCTGCCCGCAACCCTCTTGGCAGCCTGCGCTGCAGCTCTCACCGCGTTCGCACTCTGGCAGAACCGCGCCGAGGCGGCCGGACGTGACCCCCTCATTCCGCCGCAGGTGGTTCGCATCCCTGCCGCATGGATCGGGATGCTCATGGCCTTCGTGTTCTTCGCCGGCTTCGGCACGTTCCTCTACAACTTCGCGCTCACATCGCAGACCGGCCATGGTGACCCCGCCGCCGTCTCCGGACTCACGCTCGGCCTCTTCGCCGCAGCTTTCCTCATCACCTCTCTCCTCGTCCCCCGGGCCGTCGGTCGACTCGGCGGGCCCGGCACGATGGTCCTCGGCACGACCCTGCAGGCGATCAGCCTTCTCGGGGTGGCTTGGGCGTCGGCGACGGCCCCAGCCACAGAATGGAATCTGTGGTTCCAGCTTCCGGGAGTCGTCCTCGGCGCAGCTCAGGCTCTCCAGTTCGGTCCTCTTGTCGGCACCGTGGTCGGAGCGGTCCCCGACCGAGTGGCCGGGCTGAGCGGCGGTCTCATCGCAACGATGCAGCAGGCAGGCATCGCCGTGGGCGTGGCACTGCTCGGAGCGCTCTTCCATGTCTTCACGCTCAGCCTCGGCTATGACAATGCCTTCGCCGTGGCATGCCTCGTTCAGGTCGGGCTGTGCCTGGCCTTCGGAACGGGCGCTCTGGCACTCCTCAGGCTCGGATCGCGTCGATGATCCGCACCCGAGTGGCGACGACAGCAGGCACCGATCCTGCCAGCGCTCCGGCTCCGACCGAGACGAGCATGCCCACGATCGCGGCAGAGATCGGGACCTGCGGAGTACTCGCACCGTCGAACATGAACTCAGAGACGAGCGGCGCCTTGAGCACGAGCACGGCGATGAGAACGCCGACAGCGCCTGCGATGGTCGTCGCGACGACGCTCTCCATCATCACGGAGAAGAAGATGCGCCGACTCGTCGCCCCGAAGGATCTGCGGATGCCGATCTCCCTGATCCGCTGTTGGATCGTCACAAGAGAGATGTTGAGCAGGCCGAGCATACCCATGAAGAGAATGAGGATGCTGATGACCAACAGTACGTTCTTCACCGGACCCAGTGTTTCATCGATGTCCGAGGCGAAATCGGTTCTGTCCGCACTGACGTCGAAGCCGGGCAGCTGCCGTCTGAGATCACTCGTCACCTGTTTGCTCAGCTCCTCACCGACCTCGGGCGGCACCCACATCTCGAATTCGGTGACGGCGTAGGCGTCTGCGGCGAACTGCTTTTCCTGCCCGTTGAGGACGTAGATCTCCCCGTACTCCTGGAATTCGGAGGAGGGCACCGAACCGATGACCGTGGCCGTCTTCTTCGGGGAACCGGACAGCTCGATCGTGGCCGGCAGGGAAGTCGGGTCGATGCCGTATTCGCTGAGGAAAGTCTCATCGGCGACGACGGCCGGCGACAGGTTCGCGGCGTCACCGGCGGTGAACCACCTGCCGTGATCGACGGAGAGTCGGCGCATGACGTCGAAATCCGGGTCGACGATGTACATCGAGGCGCTGACGGTGCCAGCCGGTCCCGGCACCGTGGTTTCGGCCTGACCGTAGGCGGAGATGTGGCTGATTCCGAAACGGTCGGCGGTCTCGTCGAGTGCTGACCGGACCTTCTCGACCTCGGACTCACCCATCTCGGACTCGGTCGGATTGAGGCTCAGGGTGTAGGTCGCGGCGCGACCACCCTGCTGCTCGTACGAGTCGGCGAGCCCCTTCTGCATCATGTTCCCGAACCCGACGACGAGGGTCAGTGCACACACAGCCACGCCGACGCCGATCAGGGACATCAGCACGCGCACCTTGTGCACCCTCAGTTCCTGCCAGGCTTCGACGATCGATGCGGCGAATCCTGTGATCATCGGCTCTCACCCGCCAGCGCCTCGGCGGTGGCCCCGTCGAGGACAGGATGGAGACACCCCTGACTGAGCGAGAACTGTCGGGTGGCCATGTTCGCCACCCCGAGATCATGGGTGATCGTGATGAGCGCAGCCCCCGAGTCCTTGGTGATGCCGTCGAGGATCTCCATGACCTGACGCCCCGTCTCAACGTCCAGGGCGCCCGTCGGCTCGTCGGCGAGCACGAGCTTCGGCTCACGCACCAGCGCGCGTGCGATCGCGACTCTCTGCTGCTCACCTCCGGAGAGACGGTTCGGCTTCGCCTCGATCCGGTCGCCGAGGCCGAGGCGCTCGAGCATGGCTTCGGCCGATCTCCGCCGATTGCGGAACTCGCGCCCAGTGGCGTACATCAGCGGGGCTTCGACGTTCTCGACCGCGGTGCGTCCGGGCAGGAGGTTGAACTGCTGGAAGACGAATCCGATGTCCCGTCCTCTGATCGCTGCGGCCCTGTTCCGGGAGATCTTCTGCACGGGTTCACCTGCGAACTCCATGTCCCCGGTCGTCGGCGCGTCGAGGAGTCCGAGGATGTTGAGCAGCGTCGATTTGCCGGTGCCGGAGCGCCCGACGATGCCGATGTGCTCCCCCACCCCCACCTCGAGATCGATATCGGCAAGGATCGTGAGCAGCTGATCGTCAGCGATCGGCACCGAACGCGACACATGCCGCAGCGAGAGCAGAGTCTCTGCCGCCGTCGGCTCCGGGCGGCTCACCAGTCCTCTCCCTCGCGGAACTCGTCATCCATGCCGCCCTCGGAACTCTCATCTTCAGGTTCGGTGCCGGGAACGAATTCATCGATCTCCTCACCTTCGTCCAGGCCCGACTTCACTTCGACCATGGACCCGTCGTTGAGGCCGATCTCGACCTCGCGCTCCTCGGACTTGCCGCCGTCTCCGGTCACCCAGACTGATCCCTTCTCGGTGAGTCCGCGCACCGCGGTCACCGGAACGACGATGACGTCCTTCGCCTCTCCCGCATCGATGGTCATAGTGAGATCGAGGCTGTTGTAGACGGTGACATCGTCGGGGATGGCACAGATCAGCTGCGGGCCGTCTCCGGAACCTCCTTCCGAGCCTTCGGCGGCAGAACCGTCGTCACCTGCGCTTTCAGCCCCTGGGTCCTCGGACTCATCCTCACTCGTCGACGACGATGCCGAGGCTGTACCCGGTCCCTGGTCAAGTCTGAGACCCGTGCAGTCGAAGGGCTTCGGGCCTTCGTCGATCGCAATGTTCGCGGTATCCGGAAGCTCCTGCACTCGGTAGAGGTCGGTCGCTTTGATCGGCGCCTTGGCGGTGAAGGTCTTCTTCAGCAGCTCGGTCACCTGGGTGTCGGCAGAGACGGTGTCACCCTGCTCGACGGAGAAATCACCCACCGTGCCGTCTTCCGAGGCGATCACCGAATGATACTTCGGCTTGGCCGGGGTCGACGGGTCACCTCCCGATGCCTCATCCCCGCCATCCGAGTCTGCTGTCTCGGCATCGTCGCTGCCGCCGTCCGGCTCTTCGGGCGCCTCCTGCTCACCCTCGCTTCTGACCTGGAACAGCTCCGCGCCTTTGAATACCTCATCACCGGGCTTGACGAAGAGATGGTTGACCACGCCGTCGTGGTCGGCTTTGACCGCAGTCGGGGAGTCGACGTTGATGCGTCCCTTGACCTCGATTGTGTTGGAGATGTCGCCGCGTTCGGCGGTGATGGTGGATTCCGCCGGCTCCCCACTGGCACCGACATCGTCGAATTCGTGTTCGGCAGCCGGTTTGAAGGCGATCCAGCCGAGGAAAACAGCGATGAGGATGAGGACGAGGAGGAAGGCCAGCGGCAGAACCACTCTGCGGAAAATGTGCATGATTCCTTAGGGATGGGAAACGAGGATGCGTCCACACTATCCAGTGAATGTCCCGCTCAGATGATGTTTCTGTCACGAGTGGATAACAGTGTCCTTGTCGCAATCTTGTGGCCCCGCCCACTCGTTTTGTCCACCGAGGCTGCTCTCGACTAGACTGATTCACGGCTCCCCGTGCGGCGTCATCTTGTGAACTCCCCCAGGGCCGGAAGGCAGCAAGGGTAAGCGAGCTCTGTCGGGTGCACGGGGAGTCCTCTATTCCCCAACATCACAATTCCACAACTCCCCCTCTCCCCCATCTGCCCAGGTCAGCTCTGCCTACACGGCCCTCCGAGCGCCGGAATCGGGGCGAAGAAGCGAAAGCGTTAATACTTTCGTGATTTTGCTTCATTACCATTATTCGCAGTTCTCATCCCTGTGTTCAAACGAGGTTTCCCTGTTGTCCACGAAGATCCAAGGGGCCATTGCCGCCCTTTCGGCGCTGGCCCTGCTCACGGCGTGCACGCCGTCGAGCGACGATCCCGACGCGACCCGCAATGGCGCGAACAAGACCGCCGAGGCGGCCGCGGATCCCGTGTTCCGCGTCGGAGCCATCACCTCCGAGGCCGCAGAATCCGCGTCCGAATCGACGCCGTCTTCACACCCCAGCGATGCGACCTCCTCAGCTGCACCGAGTGAGTCCGCCGATGCGGCAACCGCGATGCCCGGCGCCGGGGACTTCGGCGAGGTGACCGAATCCGGTGACGACATCGACCTCGAGGCCGGCCAGCGGATCGGCATCTCCGTCGAGAACGCCGACCTCAGTGACATCTCCGTCACCGAGGAGGCCCACCCCCGGATCGCGCACGATCCCGGCACGTTCTTCGACGCTTCGGGCACCGCGCTCGAGACAGATGACGACGCCCAAGCCGGTTCGTCGACGCCGAGCTCCACCGAGTCCGGGACGGCCGACGATGGTTCGAAGGACGCCGAAACAGACGACAAGGACACCGCCGAGGCGGTCGCCGCCCCGGACGAATCCGCCGCCTGGATCTCGACGTATGGCCTCGTCGCCGACAGCGAATACACCGTGAAAGTCACCGCCACCACTGCCGACGGAGACGAGGTCGACCTCGACGCAACGATCACCGTCGGCGCCAGCGACGGCGCCCCGATGTCGGTGCGCACAACGCTCGCCGACGATCAGACGGTCGGCGTCGCCGCCCCCATCATGCTCAACTTCGGTTCCACCGTCTCCAAGGACTTCCGCGACGATGTCGAACGCCGCCTCTCGGTCAAGGTCACCGATGAGGACGGCAAGGAGCGGGAGGTCGAGGGCTCCTGGGGTTGGCTCTACGACGATCCGCAGTCCCGACTGCATTTCCGCCCGAAGGAATTCTGGCCCGCTCATTCGAAGGTCTCCGTCGACGTTCCGCTCAAGGATGTGCCGACGGGAGAGAACAGCGTCGGTCAGAACGACCTCACCCTCGACTTCGAGATCGGACGCAAGCAGGTCGTCAAGGCCGATGCGCAGTCCCATCGCATGACCGTCACTCGTGACGGCAAGACCGTCATGGACTTCCCGGCCTCGCTCGGCGCACCGAAGTCCCCGTCCTACAACGGCACGCATGTGGTCATGTCGAAGGCCGCCGACTATACGATGACCTCCGAACAATGGGACTACGAGACCGATGTGCAGTGGGCGGTGCGCATCCACAACAACGGCGAATTCATCCACGCCGCCCCGTGGTCGGCAGGTGTCCAAGGCTCGCAGAACGTCTCCCACGGCTGCATCAATCTCACCACCGAACGGGCCAAGGAGTACTACGACTCCGCGATCTTCGGCGATCCCGTCGAGGTCACCGGTTCCCAAGTGAGCCTGTCGACCAATGACAGCGACATCTCGGACTGGGTGTACTCGTGGGATGAATGGAAGAAGCTGAGCGCCCTCGATTGAGAGCGCCCAGCTTGCTTGCCTGACTGATGCGGCAGGCTCCTCGCCGACGACTTACTTGTCGAGCTTTTTCACCGCTTTGTCGATCATCGGCACATAGCGTTCGAGCGTCCAGGGGACGGTGAGCGGGTTGATGATCGAGGATCCGGTGACGAAGGGCTGATCATCCGGAGCCACGACGGCCCCGGCTTTGATCGCCGGAATATTCGCATACAGTCCCTGCGATTCGATCTCTTTCCTGTTCTTCTCATCGGAGTAGAAGGTGAAGATGAGGTCCGAATCGTTGAGCTTGTCCGCGTTCTCCAGACCGATGAGCGCTGAATCCGTTCCCGGCTCGTCGTAGTCCTTCTTCAGCTCGTCGATGATCGGATCCGGGGTCAGTCCGAGCGCCGAGACCATCGCCACCCGCTGCTCGTTGGGGTAGAAGACGCCGAGGGTGCCGGGACCCGAGTTGTAGATGAAGGAGAACGTGAGGTCCTTGTATTCCTCTCGCTTCGCCTCTTTCAGCTGCGTCTTGATGCCGTCGACGAGGCCTTCTGATTCCTCTTCCTGACCGAGCGCCTTGCCGATCGTGGTGATCTGCTCATCCCACTTGATCGTCCACGGCTGCTTCGGGTAAGCCACGGTCGGGGCGATGGCATCGAGCTGCTTGTACTGCTCGGCCGTGATTCCCGACCAGGGGGCGAGGATGACATCCGGTTCGAGTTCGGCGATGGCTTCGACGTCGAGTTCCGTATCCCCCTGGAACTGTTCGGGCAGCTTCTCACCCTTGTCCTTCACGGCCTCGTAGATCCACGGCATGTAGCCGGTGTCATCGGATCCCCAGGCATATTCCTCCATGCCGACCGGCGTCTTGCCCAAAGCGATCGCAGTTTCCGTCGATCCCTGGCCGAGGGTGACGACTCGTTCGGGCTCGGATTCGATGACCGCTTCACCGAGTGCGTGCTTGATCGTCACGGTCTCGAAATTCGCGGACCCGGATTCCTCCGCGGCCTGCGATCCCTGCCCGCAGGCGGTGGCGGTGAGCGAGAGCGCGACGAGCGCTCCGGCGATGACGGCCCGGCGGCTGTGAGGAACTGACATTCCTGTCCTTTCGACAGTGGTCGGAGCCTGATACGACCCCTCGACATTAACGTAGGCCAGCCTAACTTAACCTACTGCCGTTTCCGCAACACCTGTGAGCCACTTCACGTCAGTCATCCTCATCTGCTGACAGCAGAAACCCTCGCCGAGGCGGCCCTGCCGACCGTAGGCTCACCCCATGACCGACATGCTCCCGCACAGCCCGACCCCGCCGCCGCTGTGGCGTGAGGCGCTCGGCCGCGCTCTCCGACTGCGCCGCACCGATATGGGTCTCACCCTGGCTCAGGTCTCCCACCGGTCCGGGGTCTCGACCCAGTTCCTCTCCGAGATCGAACGCGGGCTCAAGGACCCGTCCTCGGAGGTCATCGAGGCAGTGGCCGAGGTGCTCGAGCTCCAGCTGCCGCAGGTCCTCGTGCTCGCTGCCTTCGGCCTGACTTCCGGGGTCCCTGCGACCGCGCTGCTGTCGGCGACCGATATGACGCGAGCCGCACCTGCTCCGCCGGCAGCGGGTCAGGTACGGCTCGCCCTCGCGGCCTGAACGGCTCAGCCGTTCCCGGCCTCGAGCCGGTTCGCCCGCAGCACCTCGAGTCGGGCACGATATTCGGCCTCCTCGATATCCCCCTGGGCGAAGCGCTGGGCCAGAGTCGCCTCGGCGCTCCTTGTTCCCTCTCGTGCCGCAGCCGCCCACGGCGGTCCCCCGGCCTGCCGCCACCGGCGACGGTTGAGGGTCACGATGAGGGTGACGATGAGTCCGATGACGAGGACCCAGAAGATCGGAATGAGGAAGAAGAACGGCCAGGCCAGCGGTCCGTGTTCCATGTGCATGATGCCTCCTTGGCGGGTGTCCACGCCGTTCGTGGACCTGACATCAATGACACACCGCAAGCCGGTCGCTGCGAATCCGCCGACGGGAGTCACCTGTGCTGCTCCGCACGGAGCAGAACTCAGTGCTCGTTCAGCCAGCCGGGAGAGACCAGCCCCGATTCGTAGGCGAGGACGACGAGGTGGACGCGGTCTCTGGCCCCGACCTTCGTCATGATGCGCGAGACATGGGTCTTCGCGGTCAGCGGGGAGAGCACGAGCGATTCGGCGATCTCGTCGTTCGACTGACCGCGGCCGACGAGCGCGAGAACTTCGCGTTCGCGGTCGGTGAGAACGTCGAGCCCGGAGTCGGGTTCTGCCTTCAGCCCCAAGGACATGCGGGAGAGCAGGTATTTCGTGACTTCGGGCGAGAGCAGGGCCTCACCGGCGGCCACGACGCGCACGGCGCGGATGAGGTCGGTCGGGTCGGTGTCCTTCAACAGGAAGCCGCTCGCCCCGGCGCGCACGGCGCGGACGATGTATTCGTCGAGTCCGAAGGTCGTCACGAGCACCACGCGGACGGCATCGAACCGCGGATCGGCGGCGATCTCCTCCGTCGCCCACAGTCCGTCTCCGTCGGGCATGCGGATGTCCATGAGGACGACGTCGGCGGGTGCTGTGCGCAGTGCTTCGAGCAGGGCGTTCCCGCCGGAGGCTTGGATCGTGACCTCGATATCGTCTTCGGAATCGAGCAGTGAGGCGAAGCCGGCGCGCACGAGCTGATGGTCATCGGCGATGGCGACTCGGATCGGTGTCATCGATGCGGCTCCTCGTCTGGCAGCTCTGCATGGTCGGCGTTCCAGGGGAGGTCGACGTCGACGACGGTGCCCTGCCGACCCTTCGAGGTCAGGGTGAGTGACCCTTTCAGCAGCTTCGCCCGCTCGCGCATGCCCATGATTCCCGTCCCTTCGACTCCGTCTGGGAGTCCTGTCCCATCATCGCTGATGCTCACCTGCAGCCGATCCGAGTTCCGTGCGATGACGACCCGTGCGCTGCCGGCGCCGGCATGTCTGAGCACGTTCGTCAGTGCTTCCTGGATGATCCGATAGGCGGCTGCGTCCGTTGACTGGCCGGGCGCCTCTCTCACACCCTCGGCGTCCGTATCCCGCCGGTCGTCCACCCTGAAGTCAGTGGAGCCGACGAGGCGGGAGACCAGCGCCGGAACGGCGTCGAGTCCGAGGACCGGAGCCAAGGGCGCCGGTTCTGAGGCTTCCGCAGCACCGGTGTCGGAGCGCATCGTATGCAGCACGGTGCGGACTTCGTTGAGCCCTGTGCGGCTGAGTTCTCTGATGGCCGCGAGTGCGGACCGTGCCTGTTCGGGATCGCGGTCGATGAGGTGTTCGCCGACTCCGGCTTGGACGTTGATCTGGGACAGAGCATGGCCGAGGACGTCGTGGAGGTCCCGGGCGATGCGCAGTCGTTCGGCCTGGACGACCTCGGCGTGGCGTGCGCTCTGTCGGGCTGCCTCCTGGCGACGGAGCTCGCTGCGCCGGCGGACGAATGCGCCGATGCCCACGGCGATGGCGAGTCCCATCGTCGCCGAGACCACCCGCCCTACCGACCAGTCGATTCCCAGCAGGGGACCCAGCAGCAGGCAGCCCGCCCATACTCCCGCCGCCGAGGCGATCGCCCAGAATGCATTTCCACGGACGATCGCGGCGACGACGGCGAAGAGGAAGGCGGCATAGAACGGCGTCGTCCCGGGCCCGGCCTCTGCGGGCGACCAGGGACCGCGGTCGCTCCACGCACCCGGTCCCATGCCGAATCCGCCAGGGCCCGGATCGGGCGTCACCGCCGCCCACACGAGGACGTCGAGGAGGACGAGCCCTGCCAGTACGGCCACGCGCGGTCCGGGCCACCGCACTGCGAAGAGGAAGATCGCCGGTGAGAGGACCGCGGTGCCGATGCGGATGATCATCGCGGCCGCAGACGTCTCGGTCGCCGCGGCGAGGACGATGGCGAACGGCAGCTGCAGCACCGCTGCGGCGACGGTGAACAGGACGACTCGTCGGCGCGCGCGGCGGTCTGGACGGTCCGGTCTCATTCTCCGATCGTAGCGACCCGCGCCCGGGGCCGTCGTCATCCTCGGGGAGTATCTCGACCCACCTCGGTGAGAGTACGCGGTCAGAGGATGACGTCGACGAGTCCGAAGTCCCGCGCCGCCTTCGCGTCGAGGACGAGGTCGCGATCGAAGTCACGGTGGATCTGCTCCGGGGTCCGACCGGTGCTGTCGGCGAGCATCTCTTCGACGTCCCGCCGCTGCCGGACGATCTCGTCTGCGGCGACGATGAGGTCGGGGATCGTGCCCCGCGCCCCTTCGGCATGCGGCTGTCGCAGCACGGCGCGGGCGTGGGCGAGCATGGCCCGCTGGCCGGGTTCTCCGGCGGCCAGGAGCACGGCCGCATCGGCGACGGCCTGCCCGACGCAGGTTGTGGCCACGGGTGCGCCGATGTGGTGCATTGCGTCGAAGATCGCCGTCATCGCGGTCAGGGAGCCGCCCGGGGAATTGATGTACATGCTGATCGGCAGGTCCCGGCTGCTCGAATCGAG
This sequence comes from Brevibacterium sp. CT2-23B, assembly GCF_013168765.1. Classification (NCBI taxonomy): domain Bacteria; kingdom Bacillati; phylum Actinomycetota; class Actinomycetes; order Micrococcales; family Brevibacteriaceae; genus Brevibacterium; species Brevibacterium sp. CT2-23B. The sequence continues at coordinate 319,210 of NZ_JABBYK010000006.1, forward strand.
GTGGAGCAGCTGCGCGATGATCGTGTTCGCCACGCCGTCGTCGATGGGCACGCCGAGGTAGACGATGCGATTGCCGAGCAGATGCGAGTAGACGTCGACGATCTTCTCACTGCCACCGGTTCGGTCGACGACGTTGGGGGTCGTGTACTGGCTCATCGGCTTCCTCCGATCTGAGCTCGCAGGTCGGACGGGGAGTCGATGACGCGATCGATGAGTCCGTACTCGATCGCTTCCTCGGCGGTGAACCACCGGTCGCGCAGGGAGTCTTCGAAGATGCGGTCGTAGGTCTTTCCGGTCGCCTCGGCGATCCGGTGCAGGACGGTGTCTCTGACCGATCGGAGGTCGTCGCCCTGGAGTTCGATGTCGGCGGCGGCTCCGCCGATCCCGCTCGATCCCTGGTGGAGGAGGATGCGAGCGTGGGGCAGGGCGAGACGTCGTCCGGGCGTTCCCATGCTGAGAACGAATTGTCCCGCCGAGGCGGCCCACCCGAAGGCGATCGTGACCACGTCGTTGGGCAGAGCGGCGATGGTGTCGGCGATCGCGTGCATCATCGGCACGGAGCCTCCGGGAGAGTTGATCCACAGGTGGATATCGGAGCGCGGGTCCTCGGCGGAGAGGAGGACGAGTCGGGAGACGATCTCCATTCCGTTCTCGTCGCGCAGCTCGCCGTTGAAGACGACGGACCGGTAGGCGTAGAGCATGCGCTGGGATTCGGGGATCGCGGTGGCCGCGTCGGCCTCGTCGGAGTCGGAGAACAGAGGTGGTCGGCTGTGGGGCGAAGAGTTGAGAGTGAACATGCGTCCACACTGGCAGTGCCGGTGGGAGTGGGGAACCCTGATCCGCTCGGCGCAGACGTCTGCCGCTGTGAGCGGACGGACTCCGTTTCACTGAACCGCCCGCACAGGCCCGCGTGCTAGCATCGACGCACTGGTTAGGGGGCGAGATGATGGCGAATATGTGGCTGACTCTGCAGCTGCTCGTCGTCGTGCTCTCTTCCGACCTCGACTCGGTCGTACCCCAGTCCCCCACTCATCTCATCGTCCTGGCTCTCCTCGGTGCGGCCCTGCTGACGCCGATCGCCGCATGGGCGAGCATGGCTCTGCTGCGTGTGCTCTCGCTGTCGGCGCGCCCGCCGTCTCTGCCGGGCACGCGCCGAAGCATCCGCGAATTCCGCATGCCGGAGGAGCCCGGAACTCCAGGTACGGCCCTGCCCAGAGCCCCTTCTTCCGTCGTTCACGCCATCGCCTGAACGACCTGTTCCGTACGGAACGTCTCCCCGCCTCGGCGCGGGCAATTGTCATCGATCGTCACGGTGATGGCCTTCAACGGCCCATTCAACCGCGCCTCAGCGCGCCCTGTCCGAAGGACACTCACCTGTGAACATCTACGAATTCCTGCCCATCCGCCTGCTCGTCGAGGCCGCCTACACGGTGGTCACGGGGATCAGCGACATTCTCGAACCGCTCGCCGGCGGCTTCAGTGCCGCCCTGGCCGTCATCGTGCTCACCGTCCTGGTCCGCGCCGTGCTCATCCCCGTCGGGGTGTCCCAGGTCAGGGCAGGCATCACTCGGAAACGACTGGCCCCGAAGATCAAAGAGCTGCAGACGAAGTACAAGAAGCAGCCCGAACTCATGCAGCAGAAGCTCATGGAGCTGTACAAAGAGGAGAATGCCTCCCCCTTCGCCGGATGCCTGCCGGTGCTGGCACAGACCCCAGTGCTCATGGCCGTCTATGGCCTCTTCATCAATGCGACGATCGGCGGGCACGCCAATGAGCTGCTCGGTCATACGCTCTTCGGCCTGCCTCTCAACACGAGCTTCGTCAAACTGCTCGGCGCCGGCGATCTGACCGGCACCGCGATCACGGTCTACCTCATCCTCGTCGTCCTCATCGCTGTCGTCGCGGGGTTCTCCCGACGCCTGCTCACCCCGGCCACGCCCGAGACCCCGACCGCTCCCCCGACGAAGACCGGGGCAGATGCTCCGGCGATGCCGGATCTGTCCGGAGTGATGAAGACCCTGAGCTTCATGCCTTTCCTCACCGCGATCTTCGCGCTCTTCGTCCCCTTGGCCGCCGCTCTCTACCTGGCGACGACGACCACGTGGACGCTCGGCGAACGGCTCGTCCTCAACCGCCTCCTCGGCGCGAACGATCCCCAGCCCGAGCAGTCCTCTGCCACCCGCGGCTGAACCGGGACTCGACGCTGCCCGCAGCAACGACAGAGCCCGGGACGAAAGAACGGAATCTTTCGTCCCGGGCTCATTCCGGTTCGGACGCGTCGCTGAGAAGCGACGGTCGGTGCAGGGCCGCCTCGGTGATCAGGCGATGATCGGCTCCGGGCGGGTGCCGGCCACGACCTTGAGTGCGCCGTCAACGACCGTGGCACGCACGGTGCCGCCCTCATCGACCGCCTCGGTGACGAGGAGATCGGCGATGCGGTCGTCGAGCTCGCGCTGGATCGTGCGACGCAGCGGACGGGCGCCGAACTCGGGTTCGTAGCCTTCATCGGCCAGCCAGTCGAGAGCCTCTGCCGAGACGTCGAGGGCGATGCCCTGAGCCTCGAGGCGCTGCTTCGACGCGGCCAGCTGGTGATCGACGATGGACCGAAGCTGCTCGCGATCGAGCCGCGAGAACATCACGGTGTCATCGATGCGGTTGATGAACTCCGGCCGCATGAACTCCTTGAGGCGACCCATGACCTTGGCCTTGAGATCCTTCTCCGCGTCTCCCGCAGCCCCGGAGGCGAAGCCCAGCGGAGTGCCGGACATGAACTCGGAACCGAGGTTCGAGGTCATGATGACCACGGTGTTGCGGAAGTCGACCGTGCGGCCCTGACCGTCGGTGAGCCGTCCGTCGTCGAGGACCTGCAGCAGCAGGTTGAACGCATCCGGATGGGCCTTCTCGACCTCGTCGAGGAGGATGACCGAATACGGGCGACGGCGGACCTTCTCCGTCAGCTGCCCTGCCTCGTCGTAGCCGACGTAGCCGGGAGGAGCACCGACGAGGCGGGACACCGTGTGGCGTTCGCCGAACTCGCTCATATCGAAGCGGATCATGGCCGACTCGTCGTCGAACAGGGTCTGCGCCAGAGCCTTCGCCAGCTCAGTCTTGCCGACACCGGTGGGGCCGAGGAAGAGGAAGCTGCCGATGGGACGGTTGGGATCGGCCATACCGGTCTGGCTGCGGCGGATGGCGCGCGACACGGCGGTCACGGCTTCGTCCTGTCCGACCACGCGGTCGTGGAGGACCTCTTCCATGTTCGCCAGTCGTGCCTTCTGGCTCTGCGTCATCCGCGCTGCCGGGATTCCGGTGGCCCGGGAGACCACATGCGCGATCTCCTGCTCACCGATGATCGCCTCGGCGGCAGCGGTCTTCACGGCCTCCGCGTCCGGGTTCTCGGCGGATTCGATCCGAGCGGTCACCTCGTTGATCTCATCGCGGACACGGCCGGCACGCTCGTAGTCCTCCACCTCGATAGCGGACTTCTTCTCCGCTTCGAGTTCGGAGAGATTGAGCTTGAGCGCGTCGATATCGACCGCGGGTCCGCGCCTGAGCGACATCCGGGCGCCGGCCTGGTCGATGAGGTCGATGGCCTTGTCCGGCAGGAAGCGGTCCGTGATGTAGCGGTTCGACAGCTCCACGGCCGCACGGACCGCCTCGGCAGTGTAGGTGACCTCGTGGAACTCCGCGTAGCGATCCTTCAGCCCGTCGATGATCGTCACCGCATCCTCGACGCTCGGCTCACCCACGGTCACCGGCTGGAAGCGACGCTCGAGAGCCGAATCCTTCTCGATGGTGCGGTACTCCTTGAGCGTGGTCGCGCCGATCATGTGCAGATCGCCGCGGGCCAGGCGCGGTTTGAGGATGTTGCCGGCGTCCATCGAGTTCGCCTCGCCGTTGCCGCCGGCGCCGACGAGGGTGTGGAGTTCATCGACGAAGACGATCATGTCCCCGTCGTCGGCGATCTCGTTGAGCGCTCCGGTCAGGCGCTCTTCGAAGTCACCGCGGTAGCGCGTGCCGGCGAGCATTCCGGGCATATCGAGCGCGATGATGCGCTTGCCCTGCAGCTGCTTGGGAACTTCGCCCGAGTGGATGGCCTGAGCGAGGCCTTCGGCGACCGCGGTCTTGCCGACACCGGCCTCGCCGAGGAGAACCGGGTTGTTCTTCGTCCGGCGGGCGAGGATCTCGATCGTCTGCTCGATCTCCTCCGAGCGGCCGATGACGGGATCGAGTTTGCCTTCGGCTGCGAGCTCGGTGAGGTCCGTGCCGAACTTCTCCAGCACGGATTCCTGACCGTCCTCACCCTCGGCCTCCTGGCCGGGGTGCATACCTGCGGCTTCGGCCGCCTCGGCACCGGCCTGCAGTGCAGCCTGGGTGACGCCTGCCTGGGCGAGGATCCGACCGGCGGGCATCTCCTGGTTGAGCACGAAGGCGAAGAACATGTGTTCGGGATCGATGTAGGTCGACCCGAAGGCTCGCGCCACCTGGTAGGCGTCGAGCAGGGCGCGCTGGGCCGAACCGGTCAGCGTGGGCGTGGAATCCGCCTCGGTGTCGGTGCTGGCCGGAAGGCGCTCTTCGATCGCATGGGCGATGGCCTCGGGATCGGCACCGGCCTGGCGCACGGCGGAGATTCCGGGTTCGGAATCGACCATGGTGCGCAGGATGTGGAGCGCGTCGACCTCGGACTGACCGTGTCGTCCTGCGAACTCCGCGGCCGCTTCGATGACCTCGTGGCTGCGCTTGCTCAGCAGTCGGTTGATGTCGACGGAACGGCCTCGGCGGGCTCCGGTCTGCCCCTGGAGGAAACGAGCGAGGAACTCGTCGAACGAGTCTCCGCCCGAGCCTGCGGGTCCGAAGAATGTGGCCAAAGCTGACCTCCTCTTTCAAAGTTGAGCGTATACGACTCAATCAACAGGTGCATGCGGGCATATATTCCCACCTGTCGACCGCCCGACGACGGGGTGTGAACAACATCACCGTCGAGAAATGCATTGAATGCATTTCTGCATTTGGTGCAAATTTGCAAGAGGTGCATAATTTTCTGGTGAGTTCCGAACCGACCGAATCCCTGCGCGAGCGCCAGACCCGTGAGCGCCGTGCGTCCATCCACGCCGCGGCCGTCGATCTCGTCTTCGATCGTGGACTCGACGAGGTGACTGTGGCTCGGATCGCGGAAGCTGCGGAGATCTCGACGCGCACGTTCTTCAACTATTTCCCTACCAAGGAGATGGCGATCGTCGGACTGACGACCTCCGACGATATCGCCGCCGCTCTGCAGCGATTCATCGAGGACTTCGAGCCTCGGCGCGAGCGTCTGGTGGAGGATCTCTCCTTCACCATCCGCGCCGCGTTCGAATTCCTGCTGCCGCGGTCGGCGAACAAGCAGAAGCTGCGCGCGATCCAGGCTCGGCATCCGCACCTCGGCATGCTCAGCATGGAGACGAAACGGCACTACTCCGAGCAGATCATCACCGGCATCCGCCGGCGGATCGAACGTCGCGGAATCACCTTTGCCGATGACGACACCGCCGCACGGGCCACGCGGATGCTCGCGCAACTGTGCAGCATCCCGCTCGAGCACGCTTTCGCCTCCGCGCGATTCGACACCGAACACGAATTGGACGACGAACGGGTGGACCAGGCGTTCACCTCCTCGATCGAACTGTTCCTGACCCTCTTAGAAAGGCTGAAATGACCACTACCGCCACCGAGCCCGCTGCCGAGAAGCAGCACGGCGCCGAGGAGGAGCCGGAGATCGAGACCTCGTCGGTCATCCTGCTATTCACCGGCCTGATGCTGGCAATGTTCATGTTCTCGCTCAACCAGACCATGCTGGCCACGGCCCTGCCGACCATCGTCGGTGACCTCAACGGCGTCGACCAGATGCTTTGGGTCTCGACGGCGTTCATGTTGGCGTCGACGATCATGATGCCGATCTACGGCAAGTTGGGCGATTCGTTCAACCGGAAGAAGATCTTCATCTTCGCCATCTGCATGTTCATCCTCGGTTCGATCGTCGGCTTCCTGGCCCACAACATGGCCGTCCTCATCACCGCACGCGTCATTCAGGGCCTCGGCGGCGGCGGTCTCATCATCCTCTCGCAGGCTCTCATCGCCGCGGTTGTGCCGGCGCGCAAACGCGGCCCGTATATGGGCATCATGGGGGCGAACTTCGCGGTCACCTCGGTGGCGGGACCGCTGATCGGAGGCTGGATCACCGAGGGTCCGGGCTGGCGCTGGACATTCGCTCTCAATCTTCCGTTCGGCGTGCTCGCGCTCATCGCCGCCATCCTCTTCCTCAAGGTCCCCAAGTCGGATCGGTCGGTCAAACGCCATGTCGATGTCGCGGGAATGATCCTCATCGCCGAATTCACCTCGGCACTCATCCTCACGACTTCGTGGGGCGGGCATCAGTACGACTGGGACGATCCGATCATCATCGGACTCATCGCCATCGCCGTCATCAGCGCCGTCGTCTTCGTCTTCGTCGAACAGGCTGTGCCCGAACCCGTCATCCCGATGTTCGTGTTCAAGGACACGAACTTCGTCCTCTGCACGATCGCCGGCATGTGCATCGCCATCGGCATGTTCGGCGTACTTTCGTACATGCCCACATTCCTGCAGATGGCCCACGGGATCGAAGCGACCAAGGCCGGGCTCCTCATGGTGCCCATGATGGCCGTGATGCTGCCGAGCTCGGTCATCATCGGCTTCGTCGTCTCGAAGACGGGACGGTACAAGTGGTACCCGGTGCTCGGCAGCGCGATCGTCGGCGTCGCCCTCTTCCTCATGGGGACCTTCGTCACGGCCGATCAGAACGTTCTCGTCGTCATCGGCTGCCTGTGTGTGCTGGGCCTCGGCCTGGGACTGTCGATGCAGATGCTCGTGCTCATCGTCCAGAACTCGTTCCCGGTGGCGATGGTCGGCACGGCGACGGCGTCGAACAACTTCTTCCGGCAGATCGGCGGCACGCTGGGCATGTCGCTGATCGGTTCGCTCTTCACCTCGCGGCTGGCATCCAACCTCGAGGACGGCATCAAGTCCCTGGGACCCCAGGGCGCCCAGGCGATGAAGGGCACGGGGTCGAACTCACTGACCCCCGAAGTGGTCAAGTCGCTGCCCGATCCGATCCACTCGATCATCGTCAATGCGTACAGCGATGCGCTGGTGCCGATCTTCCTGTGGGTCTGCCCGCTGGGAATCATCGCGGCAGTCATCCTCATGTTCGTTCGTGAGAAGGCTCTGGCCACGAAGATCGATGCGGGCGCCCCGACGGACCATCAGCGTGAGGTCGTCGCGACCGACAGCATCGCTGTCGTCGAACAGCCTGGTTCGCTGGCCCCCTCGGGCACGAGCTCCGTCAGCGATGAGATCGAGTACGAGACGGCAACGCGAGGTGCCGAAGACTACTCTCTGCGGCCCCGCTCGCCCAAGCACTGATACGCACGTCTACGCGATACAGCGCAGGCCCCGCAATTGCGGGGCCTGCGCTGTATCGCGGCCGGAGTCTGTCCGCGACTGCCGCGGAACTAGCCTTTCGAGGGCCATCCGTTCGGCTCACACCCCTGCAGGCCCTTCGTCTGCTGCTGCATGAGCGGTGCGGTCTTGCCCGGTCCGGGGCAGGATTCGTGGCCGTGGCCGAGAGCGTGACCGACCTCGTGGTTGATGAGGTACTGCCGGTACTGGACGATATCGTCGAACTCCTCCGTGGCGGAGACCCAGCGCTTGGCGTTGAGGATGACGTTGGGTCCGTTGCGGCATGAGAGCTTGCCCAGGGTCCGCAGCGGCAGGCACATCTCGTCGACGGTATCGGGGCTGGCGATGGAGATCATCGTGTCCTGGCCTTCATCGACGAGCTCGATGGAGACGTCGTCCATGTCCTGCCAGCCGCGCTCGTCCTGGAGGGTCTTGATGATGAAATCGCCGGCCTCATCGACGTCGATGGGCAGGTTGTCTTCGACGCGCAGGGCGACCTTGAACGTCTTGCCCTCGTCGCGGTTGGGTCCGGTCTCCTCTTTCGGCCGGTCCCATTTTCCGCTGCCATGATCGTCGATATCGTCTTCGCTGACTCCGGCCGCTCCTGCATCCTCGACGTTCGCGGTCTCGGTGGGCGTGGGCGACTCACTCGGCTTGGCCTCGGCTGAGTCGCTCGGGTCCGGTGAAGCGGCCTGCGTTTCGGCCGCCTTCGGAGTCGGCCGCGTCTCTTCGTCGGCGGCGGGCGCGCAGGCGCTCAGTCCGACGACCAGTGAGACAGCGACAAGCGAGGTCAGGGTGCGGAGGCGTGGACGGGAGGCGAGACGGGTTCGACTGAGCACGCCTGTGAGTCTATCTCCTGCCGATTCATCGAGAAACGGGTTGCGTGTCGAGAAACGTGCGCACACACCCGTGTCTCGACACTCAGCCCGTTTTTCGGCGAAGTCAGAACTCGAGCACGCCGCCGGGCCCGCGCAACCTGGCACGCAGACGACAGACCGGCCCCTCGACCACCGCGGTGTCACCGGCCCCGAGTACCTCGAGCACCTGCCGCGCCGCCTCGGGTTCCGGCGATTCCACACGGAAATCGAGCAGTTCGAGGGTCGGCAGGGCCGCCTCGGCGGGATGGACGGATTCGCCCCAGTCGATGAGGAACGGCTGCGCACCATCATGCGGCAATGGAGATCGGGTGGTCAGTCGCCATTCGAGGCGGTCGCCCTCGGCCGTGTCCCGAGCCATGTCCTGGACCTCGCCGAAGTCGATGCCCGCGGTGTTCGCGGCCGCGATCTTCGCGAGGAACGCCGGCGGATGGATGGCCCAGGTCTGCAAGGTCGGCTCGGCGGCCAGATGAGCGTCGAGCGGCAGGGTGCCGTCGGCGAGCGGCTCCTGCTGCGGGTCGGGGCCGAGGATCTCGAGGTAGGTGTGGGCTCCCTCCGGCCAACCATTCGGGGTGAGTCCGAGCAGATAGTTCGCGGTCCCTCGCCCCGGGTGCGAACCGCCGGGAACCGCGCGCAGCCCGGTGGCCTCTTCCACGGCGGCGACCCCGGCGTCGAGGTCGGGCACCGTGATGATGAGGTGGTCGAGCTGCGCGGGAATGGTGTTCAGAGAGTCCATGATCCACCCGGACCTTTCAGATGAGCGTGTAGGCCCTCAGTCTCCCCTTCTTCGACATCGAGGGCAATGATGTCGAGTCCGATGCCGAAGAAGTCGAGGACCGAACCTACCGCATCCGGGTCCTCGCTCGCGCCCCACAGGCGCTCGAGTCGGACCGACGGCATCTCCTGCATCGCGGGATGCTCGGAGTCCTTCCAGTCGATGAGGAACGGCTGGATCCCCGACCACGGCAGCGGGGTGTGCCTGGTCAGGCGCCAGTCGAGAACGGCTCCGTCCGGTCTTCGGCGGGTCATGTCATGGACCTCGCCGAGGCGGACGCGCGGTTCCCGTGACCGCGCAGCGGCCGTGACGAAGCCGTCGAAATCGTCCGGACGGATCGCCCACCTCTGCACGGTCGGCGCCGTGACCCCGGCCAACCGCGCGGCCGCCAGCACCGGGTCCTGCTCGGGGTCGGGACCGAGGATCTCGAGGTACGTCAGCGGTTTCGGACCGCTCTGACGTGTGAGTCCCAGCGAATCGGAGAGTTCATCGCTGAGCTCGAGTCCGAGCAGCGCGTTGGCCGTGCCCAAGCCCGGATGCGCACCACCGTCGACCGCACTCACCCCCAGACGACCCTCACATTGCTCAACATATTTCTGCAGATCTGGGACGGCAATAACGAGATGATCGAATTCCGCACTGTTCAACATGTCTCAATATTAAGCCCCGGATTGACGGCGATTGCACGGATGCGCTTTACTCGTGGCATGCACATCCACTTCGGGCTCCGTGCCGGACACCGCCCCTGTCTGCCGTCAACGGCACCTGCGATGTCCGCATATTGTTGAACTATCACACTCAGCTCCCTCTGTTCCATCCCACTTGCCCGAAGGACCTCTTCCATGCCGGACCGTCTCTCCGCCTCCGCGCGTCTGACTCAGCGCCGCCTCGACCGCCGTTCGGTCCTCAGCCTCGGTCTCGGTTTCGGCACTCTGCTCACCCTCAGCGCCTGCACACCCCACGATTCCGGTTCGCTGGCCGAGGGCGAACCCGTCCGCGGTGGAGTGCTCACCTACTTCGAACCCCAGACCTGGACTCTGCTCTACCCGCCGTCGGTCGGCTTCTACCCCAACGGCGGGATCATGAACAACATCTCCGCACGCCTGCTGTGGCAGGATCCGAAGACACTCAAGCTCTATCCGTGGTTGGCGACCGAACTGCCGGAGACGAACGCCGATGCCACGACTTACACATTCACCATCCGTGAAGGCGTGACCTATTCGGACGGTTCACCGCTGACACCTGAGAATGTGGCGAAGAACTTCGACCTGTTCGGTCTCGGCGACGAAGCACGCACGCTGCCGGTGTCCGAGCAGATCTCGAACTACGAGCGCAGCGAAGTCCTCGACGAGCATCGGGTTCGGTTCCACTTCTCCGCCCCCTCCCCCGGTTTCGCGCAGGCGACGTCGACGATGAACGCAGGACTGCTCGCCGATTCCACTCTCTACCTCGACGCCGAAGGCTTCGGCCCGGGCGGAGCCACGCAGATCCACACCTGCGGGCCCTTCCACATCACGGCCGAGACCATCGGCACGAAGCTCTCCGTCCGTGCCCGCGAAGACTACGACTGGGCTCCCCCGCATCTGAAGCACCAGGGCCGAGCCCACCTCGACGGCATCGACTATCTGACCAACAACGAATACTCCGTGCGCATCGGAGCAGTGCTCTCCGGACAGGCAGACGGCGTCCGCGACGTCCAAGCACCTGATGAGTCCCGTGTGACCGAGCAGGGGCTGCGCCTCTATGCGAAGGCGACGAACGGAATCAACAACAGCATCAACTTCCGGTTCCGCCACGACCTGCTTGCCGATATCGACGTCCGGCGAGCGATCATCGCCGCCATCGATCGCCAGGAGATCGTCGACAAGCTCTTCACCCCGAACTACCCGCTGGCCACCGGTCTGCTGGCCAAGGGCGCCATGGGGTATGTCGACCAGTCGGGGTCGTGGGACTTCGACCCGGACAAGGCGAATCGCCTCCTCGATGAGGCCGGGTGGAGTGAGCGCAACGAGCAGGGCTACCGTGTCAAAGACGGGCAGCCGTTGGCGCTGACGGTGAATATCGCTCTGCCGCAGCCGCGGTCGAACGAGGTCCAGACCCTCATCCAACAGCAGCTGCGCCGTGTGGGCGTACGCCTGTCGATCAATCCCGGCGACCAATCGAAACAGACCCTCGACGCCCTCGAACTCGACACCGTGCAGATCTACCACTCCATGGTCGCCCGCGCCGACTTCGACAACCTGCGCTCGAACTACTCGTCTGTCAACCGCGATGTCTTCCTCAACGGAGCCGACCGCCCCGACGCCGACGCGGATTCGGTCGATGCGAAGGTCGACGAACTCCTCGAAACGCTGGCGTCCGAACCGAACCAGGAGAAGCGCCAGCAGGCCGCCGAGGCGGTCCAGAACTACCTCGTCGACCAGGCCTATGTGCTGCCGTTCTTCGAAGAGCCGCAGGTCTTCGCCTTCCGCCGCCGCGTCCACGGCTTCGCCACCGAACCCGTGGGACGGCCCGACTTCTACAGCACCTGGCTGGCAGGAGAGAAATGATCCTCGACACCCGTTACCTCTTCCTGCGCCTGGGCCAAGCGATCCTCGTGCTGCTGCTCGCGTTCACAGCGGCGTTCATCCTGCTCAGCCTCATCCCCGGCGACGGCGTCACTGCCCGCTTCGCCGATCCGGCGCTGGGTCTGTCCAATGACCAGATCGCTGAGATCCGTGAGGCCACCGGTGCCGACGACTCCTGGTGGTCGCGTTACGTCCTCAGCCTCACCGGGTTCCTCACCGGCGACTTCGGCTATTCGGTCCAGACCGGTGCGGCCGTGTCGACGATCATCGCTGCGGCTCTGCCGTCGACCGCAGTCCTCGCGGCCTCCGGGTTCGTCACCGCCCTCGTCCTCGCCGTGATCATCGCCGTCTTCGCCACCTTCGGACCGTCCACCGGGCCGACGGCTCGGGTGTGCCGGGTCCTCGACTCGGTGCCCAGCCTCTTCATCTCGATCCCGGTGTTCTGGCTCGGAATCCTGCTCATCCAGGTCTTCTCCTTCCAACTCGGCGTCGTCTCAGTCGTCGATCCCGGCCCCGCCGAGGCGCTCGTACTGCCGACCCTGACCGTGGCGGTTCCGCTCTCGGCCCCGATCGCCCAGGTGCTCATCCGCTCCATCACCGAGGTGCAGGCCTCCGGCTTCGTCAAGGTCACCACCGCGAAGGGCGCCTCCGAACTGTGGATCCTCGTCCACACCGTCGCCCGCAATGCGGTGCTGCCGGGGCTGACGATCATCGGCCTCGTCTTCGGCGAACTCGTCGCCGGCGCCGTGGTCACCGAGACCGTGTTCGGCCGCAACGGCATCGGACTCATCACCGCCCAAGCGGTCACCCACCGAGACAATCCGATCCTCCTGGCCGTCGTGGTCATCGCCACCTTCGGCTACGTCATCATCAACCTCGCAGTCGACCTCCTCTACCCCGTCATCGACGTCCGGCTGCGCACGAAACGCAGCTCCGCCTCGGCGGGCAGGGCCCTGCGCAGCCACGACGAACCGACACGTCGCGCTCTCACGGCATCCGCTGCCAGCGTCGGCGTCGACCTCGAATGGGATGACGAGACGAAGGAGAAGAACTCGTGAGCATCGTATTCACCCGCGGCCAGGGCACCGAGACCCGGCGCGCACGCGGCGGCCGGGCACGCGCCGCGCTCTCCCCGGCGACCATCGTCTCCGCTCTGGTTCTGCTCATCGCCGTCGCCTGGGCGCTGGCTCCCGGGCTCTTCACCCACTTCGACCCCAACGACGGCGGAGACACCCCTGCCCTGCTGGCACCGAGTCTCGAGCATTGGTTCGGCACCGACCAGACCGGCAGGGATGCCTTCACCCGAGTCGTCTACGGCGCCTCCCAGTCCCTGTTGGCCGCGCTCGTGGCCGTCGGGGTCGGGCTGATCGTCGGCACCACGATCGGGCTCATCGCCGGCACCCGGCGCGGACTCATCGACGACGTGCTCATGCGCCTGATCGATGTGCTGCTGTCCATCCCCGCGATCCTGCTCAGCCTTTCGATCGTCGTGGTCCTCGGCTTCGGCACGATCAACGCGGCCATCGCCGTCGGCGTCACCGCCATCGCGCAGTTCGCGCGTCTCGCCAGGTCACAGGCGGTGCAGATCAATACGAGCGACTTCGTTGCCGCGGCCTACGGTTCCGGCGGCACCTTCTTCTCCGTCCTCACTCGCCATATCCTCCCGAATTCGATCTCTCCCGTGCTCTCGCTGGCGGTCCTCCAGGTCGGTTCGGCGATCCTCCAGATCTCCACGCTCGGGTTCCTCGGCTACGGCACCCCGCCGCCCACCCCGGAATGGGGACTCATCATCGCTGAAGGCCGCAATTTCGTCGCCACCGCCTGGTGGCTGACAGTGCTGCCCGGCCTCGTGGTCATGGCCATCGTGCTCGCCACCCACCAGATCGGCAACACCCTGCGAAAGGTGACATCATGACCGACTCCTCACTGCTGCGCATCGACGGCCTGTCCGTCGAATACTCCCACCGAGGCGGCTCCGCGGCACCGGCCGTGAGCGAGCTCGATCTCGCGGTCCGTCCCGGTGCGATGACCGCCGTGGTCGGGGAATCCGGTTCGGGGAAGTCGACGACGGCGAACGCCGTCATCGGTCTCCTTCCCTCCTCGGCCAGGGTCGCGGCCGGGCGGATCCGCCTCGGCGAGGTTGATCTGCTCAGCCTGGGCACCTCCGGTTGGCGCGGTGTGCGCGGATCTCAGATCGGCTACGTCCCACAGGATCCGGGGTCCTCGCTCAATCCGCTGCAGACGGTCGGCAAGTCCGTCGCCGAGGCGCTGCGCATCCACCGTCGCGCGGGCCGCGCCGAGGCTCGCGCCCAGGTCGTCGAGCTCCTGGACCGGGTCGGCATCGACCAGCCGGAGAAGCGGGCCGACCAGTTCCCGCATGAGCTCTCCGGTGGGATGCGGCAGCGTGTGCTCATCGCCGCTGCCATCGCGCTGCGCCCGCGCCTGCTCATCGCCGACGAACCCACCTCCGCCCTCGACGTCACCGTCCAGAAGCAGGTCCTCGACCTTCTCGACGAACTGCGCGCCGAGACCGCGATGGGCATCCTCTTCATCACCCACGATCTCGCCGTCGCCGGCGAACGCGCCGACGAGGTCGTGGTCATGCAGGGCGGACGCATCGTCGAATCGGGGCCGGCCGGACGGGTATTCTCCGACCCGGCCACCGATTACACCACCCGTCTCATCGCCGATGCTCCCGCACTGCAGACAAAGGCACGAACTGCCCGCGCCGAGGCGACCAGGGAGTCCACAGACCCGTTCGTCTCCGTCGAATCGCTCACCCATGTCTTCGACCGTACGGATGATCGGATCACCGGCATCGAGGGTGTGGACTTCACCGTGGCGCGCGGGACCACGCACGGTCTCGTCGGCGAGTCCGGCTCGGGCAAGACCACCACGGGCAAAGCGCTGACCGGGTTCCTCACCCCGCAGTCCGGGCATGTGCGCATCGGTGACTTCGATGCTGCGGAGCTCGGACGCGGTCGTCCCTCACGGCAGCGGCTGCGAGAGTTCCGGCGCACCGTGCAGCTCGTCCATCAGAACCCGTTCTCCGCTCTCGATCCCAAGCATTCGATCCGGTCGACGCTGACGGAGCCTCTGCGCAACTTCCGCCTCGGCGATCGCGCCTCCCGACCGCGGCTCGTGACCGAAGCGATGGACCGGGTGGCGCTGCCTGCCGACTTCCTCGATCGGCGTCCCGCCGAACTCTCCGGCGGTCAGCTGCAGCGAGTGGCGATCGCCCGCGCCCTCATCGTCGAACCCGAACTCGTCGTCTTCGACGAGGCTGTCTCGGCCCTCGACGTGACCGTGCAGGCGCAGATCCTCACACTGCTCGACGAGCTGCAGAGGGAGCTCGGTCTGACCTACGTCTTCATCACCCATGATCTCGCCGTCGTCCGCCAGATCGCTGATACGGTGTCCGTGATGTCGCACGGACACCTCGTCGACGACGGCGCGACCGAAGAGATCTTCACTCACCCGCGCTCCGCCTATACCCGCACTCTGCTCGAGGCGATCCCCCGTCCCGCGACGCTGTCGGTCGCCGCAGCGCCTGCGAACAATCGACCGGCGACCCCGACCCTGCTCACCGCAGCAGCAGCAGAAAGCTGAGAACCATGACCCCGCAACCCACCGACACTCAGGCGACCGACACTCAGGTAGGCGGACCGAAGCTCGGATTCTTCACCCGCCTGCTCGAAGACGCCCCCGCCGCAGACCGCTATCGCTTCGCCCTCGAACAGATCGAGGCGGCCGAGGACTTCGGCTTCCATTCGGCCTGGGTCGCCCAGCATCACTTCTCCGCGGCCGAGGGCGGGCTGCCGTCCCCGCTCGTCTTCCTCTCCCACGCCGCCGCCCGTACCACCCGAATCTCTCTGGGCACCGCGATCATCACCCTGCCGATGGAGAATGCCGTGCGCGTGGCCGAAGACGCCGCCGTCCTCGACGAGCTCTCCGGCGGTCGCCTCGAGATCGGTCTGGGCTCGGGCGGGAACCCGAAGTCGTTCCCCGCCTTCGGCACGAGCTCCGATGAGCGTCGTGAGGTCTTCGCCGACAATCTCGCGACCCTGCGCACACTGTTCTCAGGCGACCGGCTGCCCACCGACCATGGTCTCTACCCCGCTCCCGATGGGCAGCGTCCGAGCCTCGAGCGACGACTGTGGCAGGCGACGTTCTCCGCCGGCGGAGCCGGTGCGGCAGGCGCTGCCGGTGACGGTCTCATGCTCTCGCGGACTCAGCCGCGTCCCCAGGACAATCCGGCGGCACTCCTCGACGAGGTGCAGCTGCCGGTCATCGATACCTATCTCTCCCAGCTGCCCGAGGGGGCCGAACCGTGTATCCTCGCCTCTCGTACCGCCGTGGTCGCCGATGCCGAGGATCTGTCCCGGCTGCGCGAGATCACCGAGCCAGCGCTGCGGGCCGAGGCCGACCGCCTCGTCGGCTATGACACCTCCGGACTGAGCCTCGATGAGCTCCTCGTCGCCACCGACACCTACCTCGGCACGCCCGAGCAGGTGAGCGAACGTCTGCAGCATGACCGCGTCCTCGATCGTGCCACCGACGTCAGCTTCCAGGTGCACTCGGTTCCGGCGACGAACGAGACCGCTCTGCGGTCCATCGAACTGCTGGCCACCGAGGTGGCACCCGCCCTCGGGTTCTCCGTGACCAAGGAGAAGGTGCACTGAGATGGCAGATATCATCAACCTCCTCGCCGGAATCGCGGCGAACGATCCTCTCGATGAGCTGCGCGGCCACCGGGCGCAGGCGAAGGAGAACGCGCAGCTGAGTTTCGAGGCTCTGCTCGAACCCGCTGATCCGAAGAGCGTGAGCTTCCGCGACCGTTATGCGGTCGCCGCGTTCACCGCGGGTCTGCTCGGTTCGACTCGGGCCGAGGAGTTCTACCGTGATCTCCTGCGTGACGAAGACGAGTCCGTGTCCTGGGCGGTCGCCGAACTCCTCGACGAGGCAACCTCGCCTGCCGGCACAGCTGGTCCCTACGGAATCTTCGAATCCACGGCGTTGGCCGAAGAGAACGTTCCCGGGCCGTGGCTGACTGCCGCCGAGGCGACGGCGGAGAGACTCGGTGAGAAGCTGACGGCAGGACTCGAATTCGCTCATCTTCTCGTTCTCCATCCGCGCGACAGCCGCCCGGGTCACCTCGCGCTTCTGCTCGAGGCGGGATGGGACGAGGACGGCATCGTCACTCTCGCTCAGCTCGTGTCGTTCCTCAACTTCCAGATCCGCATCAGCACCGGACTCGCCGCGCTCACCGATGCGGCCTCAGCGACCGCGGATACTCAACCGCACCAGGCGGACCGGTCGGAAGGCGAATCCGCGAACGAGACGGACGATGCCGACGACGGCCCCGCCTCGGCGAGAGTGGACGAAGCTCTGCAGGCCGTCGGCGACAGGGTGAAGACGTATCCGAATCTCCACCGCCCGAAGCTGTTCCAGCAAGGTGGGCTCGGGTGGGTGCCGTGGATCGCTCCCGTCGCCGAGTTGGACCTCGGCGATGACCAACGGGATGCCCTCATCGAGGCCGGACGGGCGAAGAACCCGTACTTCCGGCTGCTGGCGAGGGATCCTGCCGCACTCAAGGCACGGACCCTGACCGACTTCGACATCTTCTTCAACACCACCGACGGGCTCGGCCGGGCCGAACGCGAACTCGCCGCGACAGCGGCCTCGCGGCTCAACGGGTGCCTGTTCTGTGCGTCGGTCCACGCCGATCGGGCCACCGAGGAATCCGGGCGTCGTGACGTCGTCCAGTGCCTCCTCGACGAGGGAATCGGCACGAAGAGCCACCTCGGTGATCAGGTGTGGGATGCCGTCGTCGATGCCTCGGTGGCGCTGACCCTGACCCCGCAGTCCTTCGGCGTCGCACACGTCGAGCAGCTGCGTGCGGCGGGTCTCGACGACGGCGACATCATCGACGCACTCAGCTGTGCCGCCTTCTTCAACTGGGCGAACCGACTGATGCTCTCCCTCGGCGAACCCGAGGTGCTGAACGCCGGGAAGTGACCTCTTCTCGCAGGCGCGGTGGCTGCATGCGTCCTACGGCGTCGATGGTGTGGTCGATCCACGGCGTTTTCTGCGATCAGAACGCCGTGGATCGACCACACAATCGGGCATCAGCTGCGCCGGCTACCCGGCCACGCCTCGTCTCAGCCGACGTCCATGAGCGTCGAGCGGATGATGAAGCGGTTTCCCGTCGGTGATTCGACGCTGAAGCCGCTCCCCCGTCCCGGCACCACATCGATCGTCAGATGTGTGTGCTTCCAGTACTCGAACTGCTCCGTCGACATCCAGAAGTCCAGTCCGGCCTTCTCGGCATCGTCGATGGGCAGGTCGAAGTGGCCGAGCAGCACATCGGCTTCCGAGGTGAGGAAGTCGCCTTCGGGGAAGCACATGGGCGACGAGCCGTCACAGCAGCCACCGGACTGGTGGAACATGAGCTGTCCGTGTTTGTCGACGAGGTCGGCGAGCAGGTCGATGGCGGCCTGAGTCATCGCCACTCGCGATTTCTCTTCGCCCTCGATCGTCGGTGTCGATTCGAGAGCGGCTGTTTCGGCTGTTTCACTCATCAGAAGAATCCTTGTGCATTTTCGGAGTAGCTGACCAGCAGGTTCTTCGTCTGCTGGTAGTGGTCGAGCATCATCTTGTGGTTCTCACGTCCGATGCCCGAGGACTTGTATCCGCCGAACGCGGCGTGGGCCGGGTAGGCGTGGTAGTTGTTCACCCAGACGCGACCGGCTTGGATGTCGCGTCCGGCTCGGTAGGCGGTGTTGCCGGTGCGGGCCCAGACGCCGGCGCCGAGGCCGTAGAGGGTGTCATTGGCGGTGGCGATCGCGTCGTCGTAGTCGGAGAACGAGGTCAGGGCCACGACGGGTCCGAAGATCTCCTCCTGGAAGATTCGCATCTTGTTCGTGCCCTTGAAGATCGTCGGCTGGATGTAGAAGCCGCCGGCGAGGTCGCCGTCGAGTTCGGCTTTGTCGCCGCCGATGAGCACCTCGGCGCCTTCATCCTTGCCGATCTTCAGATAGGACATGATCTTCTCGAACTGGTCGTTCGAGGCCTGTGCGCCGACCTGGGTGTCGGTGTCGAGCGGGTTGCCCTGTTTGATGGAGCGGACGCGTTCGACGCCGGCGGCGACGAAGTCGTCGAAGATCGAGTCCTGGACGAGTGCACGAGACGGGCAGGTGCAGACCTCGCCCTGGTTGAGAGCGAACATCGCGAAGCCTTCGAGCGCCTTGTCTCTGAAGCTGTCGTCGGCGGCCATGACGTCGTCGAAGAAGATGTTCGGTGACTTGCCGCCGAGCTCCAGGGTGACCGGGATGATATTCTGCGAGGCGTACTGCATGATCAAGCGGCCGGTCGTCGTCTCTCCGGTGAAGGCGATCTTGCGGATGCGTTTGTTCGACGCCAGCGGTTTGCCGGCTTCGACGCCGAATCCGTTGATGATGTTGAGGACGCCGGGAGGCAGCAGGTCGCCGATGAGTTCGGCGAGGACGAGGATCGATGCCGGAGTCTGCTCGGCAGGTTTGAGGACGACGCAGTTGCCGGCGGCGAGCGCCGGTGCGAGCTTCCATGTGGCCATGAGCAGGGGGAAGTTCCAGGGAATGATCTGTCCGACCACACCGAGGGGCTCGTGGAAGTGGTAGGCGACGGTGTCGTCGTCGATCTGTGAGATGCCGCCTTCCTGCGCCCGGATGGCTGAGGCGAAGTAGCGGAAGTGATCGACGGCCAGCGGGAGGTCTGCTGCCAGGGGTTCACGGATTCCCTTTCCGTTGTCCCAGGTTTCGGCGACGGCGAGCATCTCGAGGTTGGATTCGATGCGGTCGGCGATCTTGAGCAGAATGTTCGACCGTTCGGCGACCGAGGTCTTGCCCCAGGCCGGTGCCGCTGCCCAGGCTGCATCGAGTGCGGTCTCGACATCATCTGCGGTGGAGCTGGGGATCTCGGTGAAGGCCTGCCCGGTGACGGGGGTGATGTTCTCGAAGTAGTTGCCGTCCTTCGGCGGCACCCACTCTCCTCCGATGTAGTTCTCATAACGGGGCTTGAACGTGACGAGCGCGCCGTCGGTACCGGGTGCTGAGTAGACTGCCATGACACTCCTTCGTGTGAGTCCATCCACCCCACAACACGTGCCTCGTCCGATGGCGGTCGGAGGCGCGGAGCGGATGTGTCCGTGTCCTCTCACCTTAGGTCGGAACCCGGGTGCGGACAATAGCCGTCATTGCTTCGTGATCGAGTTCTGAGAGTCCGTTCCACACAGGCCTTCTGTTAGTGCTTCGAGCGATTCCAGCCAGATGTCGGCGGCTCTCGTTTCCGACCACTTCCGTTGGATGACAGCCCAAGGCCCCCGCTGGAGGAATGCTGTCATCATTCCTGCTTGCTTCGCAGGGACGATGTCATTGTCGATTCTGTCTCCGACATAGAGAATCTGACCAGCCTCAACACCTGCGGCATCGACTATGCGATCAAAGAATTCGGGCTCCGGCTTGCTCACACGCCATGTTGCCGATGAAGCCAGAAAGTGAGGGGACAGACCGTTAGCCCTTAGCTGTCGCTCAACTCCATTTGGCTGATTGCCCGCGATACCCACGATTCTTCCAGATGTCTTGACTGCCTCGATGCACGCAGCTGCGTCTGCGTAGAGGTCTGCAAGTGTGACTGTAGTTTTCGCTGTGGGCGGTCGCACTCCCAGTTCGTTCCATATGCTTCGATGATCAACTCTCCTTTCGATCAGTGACCCGAACACAGAGAAGAAAGTGAACTCCGAGATTCCCGCTTCGTTCGCCAGCTCCGACCAACTTCGGGTCTCATTGACCAGAGTCTCGCCGACGTCAAAGACGATGGCGCGAATGCCGTTGAGTTTTTCGGTCAAGTCCCTAGCTTTATTCGATCTCATTCAACCGACTCCGAAGGTGGGCGACTTGCGGCGTACAGCACCATGTCTCGCCGAGTGCCGCCGATCTCCTGGTGTTCCACAAGCACTCGTTCGCGAACATATCCTGCTCTGTCAGCGGTCCGCAGTGATCCGGAATTCCCCGGTTCGATGAAGAGTTCGACTCGACTCAGCCCGGGAATCGTCCAGGCGAAGTTCGTCAGTGCAACGAGCGCCTCAGCAGCGTATCCGCGGTGTCGCGACGAGGGCGCGATCGCGTAGCCTGCACTGGCTCGGCCGTCTGCAAGGTCTTTGAGCCACAGACCGCAATGGCCGACTGCCTCATCGTCGGAGCGCCGCGCGATCGTGAACGAGAAACCCCGCCCTTCTGCGTGACGCCCCTGTTGTCTCCGAACCCAGGACTCAGCCTCCTCACGGCTGGCGTGCCCGGGCAGAGTCCCCGTCAGCGGCACGTACGGATCGGTGGACAGGTCGCGGGCCATAACAGCATCACGAAGTTCCACGCGCCGCAGTCGGATCGCGCCGAATTCCGGATCAGTCGAGGGCCACGGAGGCAGCCGATGAGGCGTGGGCATCAGCCGCCAATCGCCCCCCTGACCTCCCTGAGCATGGTGGCCCACCGGCTTCACCATGATCAGGCAGGGCGTGTCCGCTCCCCACAGGTCGGTCTCTTCCAGAGGCAGGAAGCCCATCTTTTCGTAGAAGTGTCGGGTCCGTGCATAGTTCGGGTCGTCCTTCGACGGACCGAGGGTCTTCACTTCGAGCAGCTGCGCCCCTCGGGCCCGCACATCCTCGGTGATGGCCTCGATCATCGCATTCCCAACGCCCTCGCCATGGACGGAGCGGTCGACGACGGTGAAATGGATTTCACTGGTCTGCGGGAAATGATGCGTCACCAACGTGACTCCGACGACTCGGCCATGTTCGTCGCGGACCGTCCACGTCTCCATGCGGCGCGCGTCGTCGATGTATTCGGCGTTGGATTCGGGTCTGCCGAACCATTCCGGCACGGTTGCAAGCAGCCGTTCCACGTCTTCGGGGACGGCATCGTCGCGCTGAGCTCTCCAGTCGGCTTCAGTCATGGGCTCCACCCTAGACTCCGCGTCGAGGCTCCGGTACCCCGTTGCTAGACTCAGCCCCATGAGCGAGCCCGAATCACCCGTCCTCCGACTGATCCCGTATCTCGCGGCGATCACCGTCACGGTGTTCGCCACACTGTCAGTGGTCGGCACCGGGGAGTCCAACCTGCTCGTCACGCTCGTCGTCGCAGCGGTCGGCTATTTCGGCACATATTTCATCGTCAAGCTCATCATCCACGCCCTCGTCACCCGCATCGGTTCAGACCACCACGACGACCACGACTGACAGTCGGCCAGCCGTTCCTACTTCTTCGCCTGCGCCGGGACGACGACCTTGCGGATGATGATGAGCGCCGAGGCGGCCACCGGCACCGCGACCACCGCACCGAGCACACCGCCGAGGGTTCCGCCGGCGATCGCGGCGATGATGACGAGGGCGCCAGGCACGTCGACGGCCTTGTTCATGATCCGCGGGCTGAGCAGATACGCCTCGACCTGCATGTACACGAGGTAGTAGATTCCGGCTGTGATGCCCAGCCCGGGCGAGACCATGAGGCACGAGGCGGTGATGATGATCGCCCCGGTGATCGGGCCGACCAGGGGTATGAGCGAGGCGAGAAACGCCACGAACGCCAACAGCGCCGGCAGCGGGGCACCGATGATGGTGAGGAAGATCGCCGAGCACACGCCGTTGATGACGCCCAAGGACACCTGACCGAGGACGTAGCGTCCGATGGATCGGGTGACCTCCTCGGTGACGGACTCGACCGTCGGCCGCGATGAGGCTGCGACCAGGGAGAACATCGCGGATTTGATCGTCGGCATGGACACGGCGAAGTAGATGGTGAGGATGACGACGATGATCACGCCGGTGAGGAAGCTGAGGATTCCCGCCCCGATCGACACGACGCCGCCGCCGAGGGAGAGCACATTCTTCGGATCCGAGGCCCAGTCCGCGATGTTGGCGAACACCGCATCGATGTCGATCGCGCCGGTGAATTGCTCTTCGAGCTCCGTCACCCACCCGGTCGTGGCAAGGTTCGCCACGATTCCGGGCAGATCCGCGACGAACGTCTGGATCTGACTGATCACGGCCGGCGCGATGAGCAGTGCGACGCCGACGACGATGAGGATGAAGGCCACGACAACGATGAGCACCGACAGCGACCGCGGAACCTTGCGGTCGACGAGCCACTGCACGATCGGTTCGAGACCGAGAGCGAGGAACAGTGCCAGACCGATATAGATGATCACGGTCGCCACGGACTGCAGCGCCGTCATCACCACGATCGCCAACCCGACGCCCAGGGCGCCGGTGAAACCGAGCCGGAACGCGCTGTTGAGTGTGAGGGACTTGCCCTGCCCAGTGCCCATGGAACCCAGTGTAACCAGCGATCATGCACTGGTCGGTCGACTCACGTTAGGATCGGAGCGAACCCCCAACCGCTTCAGAAAGTGAATCGTCGAGAAAATGAGCGCAGATCCGAACAGCATCGATGTCTGGGAAGCGTTCCTCGACCCGCAGTCCGACTATTCGCTGCCCGACTTCGCCGCAGTCACCCCGGAGACGCTGCTGACCGCGGTTCGCACGGCGACCGATTTCGCCCGCGCCGAGGTGGCTGCCATCATCGCCGACGACGCCGAGTCCACGTTCTTCTCCACCACGGTGAGATTCGAATCCGCGTCCGTGCCGATGACCCGCATCGCCTCCGTGGCGGCAGCCATCGAGTCGAATCATCTGCGTCCCGAACTCACCGACGCCATCTCCGAGACCTGGGAGCTCCTGTCGGCCACCGAGACCGAGATCCTGCTGAACGTCGACCTCTTCCACCGCATCGAGCAGGTTTCGGTCTCCGACCTCAACCCCGAGGACAAGCGTCAGCAGGAACTGACCATCGATCAGTTCGTGCGTGCGGGCGCCCGCCTCGGCGAGGACGAACGCGAGCAGATGGCCACGATCGCGGCCGAACTGACCACTTTGGAGAACTCCTTCTCCCGCGCGCTGCAGCTCGATACGCGCGAGTTGGCCGTCCACCTCAGTGAGGCCGATTCCCTGGCCGGGATGAACGACGATCAGATCGCGGCAGCGGCGAATCGTGCCGCCGAACGCGGCGTCGACGGCTACCTGCTGCCGCTGAACAACTTCACCCAACAGGGCGTGCTCGAATCCCTGAGCACAGCCCAGACTCGTCGGCACGTGCTGAACAACTCGATGGCCCGTGGATCCCGCGGCGGCGACGGCGACACCCGCACCCAGGTCGCCGACACCACGGCGCTGCGTGCACTGAAGGCGCATCTGCTCGGATACCCTTCCTACTCGTCCTTCGCCATCGACAATCAGACGGCCGGCAACCCCGATGCCGCTGCCGATATCGTCTCCTCTCTCATCAATCCCGCGAATGCCCAACTCGATGAGGAACTTGCGCAGGTCAAGGAGCGCTACGGCCTCGAGACGGTCGCGTCCGAAGACGTCAAGTACTACCTTGCGAAGTTCCGCGCCGACGAATTCGGCATCGACCCTGACGAGGTGGCCAAGTACTTCGAATTCGACACAGTCCTCACCGAAGGCGTCTTCCGGGCCGCCACCGGACTGTACGGAATCACGTTCGCCCCGTACGAGGGTGTCACCGCCTGGCATGAGGACGTCCGCGTCTATGAGGTCACCGATGTCAACGAACGTCACCTGGGGCTCGTCCTCATCGACCCGTATTCCAGGGATACGAAGCGCGGCGGGGCCTGGATGGACCAGCTGGTTCCGGCCTCCCGGCTGACCGGGCTGCTGCCGGTCGTCACCCTCTCGCTCAACCTCGCCAAGCCCGGTCCGGGCCGGCCCACGCTACTCAATCCGACCGAGCTGACGACGTTCTTCCACGAATTCGGCCACGTCCTCCACGGGCTCTTCGCGAACTCCACCTACCCGTCGACGGCCGGCACCGCCGTCCCCCGCGACTACGTCGAATTCCCATCCCAGCTCAACGAGATGTGGCGCTTCCACCCGCAGGTCCTCCCCCACTTCGCCAAGCACGTCGACACGGGCGAGCCGATGCCGGCCGAACTCGTCGACGCGCTCATCGCCTCGGAGAAGTTCGGGCAGGGATTCGACACGATCGAATATCTCGCCGCTGCCATGCTCGACCTGTCCTGGCATTCGCTCGAGGCCGGAGAGCACATCACCGAAGTCCTGTCCTTCGAATCGGAGGTGCTCGCCGCGGCCGGCTTCTCGCCGCTCGTTCCGCCGCGCTACCGGTCGACGTACTTCGGGCACATCTTCGCCTCCGGGTATGCGGCCGGCTACTACTCCTACCTCTACTCCGAAGTCATCGCCGCCTGGGTGAGCGAATGGTTCGAGTCCCAGGGCGGACTCAACCGAGAAGCCGGAGATGCCTTCCGCGAGGCGATCCTCGCCCCCGGCTATTCGGTCGACCCGATGGCGGCGATCGAACGCTTCTTCGGCACCCGCCCGGATGTCGCCCCGCTGCTGCGCCGTCGCGGCCTCGCGGAACCCGTGACCGAGGTCGACGGGGAGGAAACGACCGAGACCGAGTCCGGAGCCGCCTCGGCGATGTGGGATCACCCCAACCACGAGGCGGTCGCCGCCGATCTCGCGGCTGCGGGCATCGATCCGCGCATCGAGATCTTCGACGGCTCGACGCCGACGGCGGCCGCAGCGGCCGAAGCGCTGGGCATCGAGGTCGGAGCGATCGCGAACAGCCTCATCTTCTCCTCCGGCGGCGAACCCGTGCTCATCATGGCCTCGGGCGCCCACCGGGTCGACACCGCACATGTCGCCGAACTCATCGGCGTCGACTCCCTCGACCGGGCGTCGAAGGAACTCGTCCGCGAGGCCACGGGGCAGGTCATCGGCGGGGTCGCTCCCTGCGGTCATCCGGGGCCGATTCCGACCTATGTCGATGTGTCGCTGAAGGACTATCCTGTTCTCTGGGCCGGCGCGGGGACACCGAATTCGATGGTGCCTCTGACGTACGAGCAGCTGCTCACGGTCACCGGAGGAAAGGAAATCACCGTTGTCGCAGAAGAGTCCTGAGTCTGGGCGTTCCGAGTCCGAGTCTGGGCAGCCGGATCGCACCACCGATCCGGCGCACACCACCACCTCGGCTGCACGATTCGCAGCTTTCGCTTCCTCCCGGGGCCGCTATTATGCGGTCTTCCTCGCCGTGTTCTGCGCGGTGCTCATCATCTCGAACATCTCGGCCACGAAGGTCATCGGCTTCGGTCCGATCGTCACCGACGGCGGCGCGTTCCTCTTCCCGATCGCCTACATCCTCGGTGATGTGATCAGCGAGGTGTACGGCTTCAAAGCCGCTCGCAAAGCCGTGATCACCGGATTCGCCCTGCAGATCCTGGCCACCTTCGTCTTCTGGCTCGTGCTCATCTCTCCTCCGGGGCCCGGGTACGAGAACCAGGACGCGTTCGCCGCCGTGCTCGGCTTCTACCCGCGCATCGTCGCGGCGTCCCTCGTCGGCTACTTCGTCGGCCAGCTGCTCAACTCGTGGGTGCTCGTGGCGGTGAAGAAGCGCATGGGCGAGTCGAAGCTGTGGGTGCGGCTGCTCACGTCGACCGGTGTCGGCGAGTTCGTCGACACGCTGCTGTTCTGCATCATCGCCTTCGCCGGTGTCATCCCGGGGCTCGACTTCCTCAACTACATCATCGTCGGCTTCGTCTACAAGGTCGCCGTCGAGATCATCTTCCTGCCCGTGACCTACCGGGTCATCAAGCTCGTCAAACGCCACGAACCCAGCTACGAACTCGACGCGGCTGAAGCGTAGATTTCAATGACGCCTTAGCCGACCGGCGCGCGTTCGCGAACTGATGCACCGGACGCCCAGTGGTCAGCCCGAACGGAAAGCGGTTGTCGGCGAGTGCCATCGAGTTTTGTCACTGGCCGACATCGACTTCTGATCAGGTCATCGGGATAGAACTCGATGTGCTGATCAGAAGTCGATGACTGACCGGTACGGGCCGGCGGGCGACCGCAGCGACCGCCGGAAGCGCGGCTACTTCTTCGCGTAGTAGCGGCCGAGGACCTCGGTTTCGAGCTCGTCGAAGCGGCCGTCGATCATCGCCTGGCGGATCTCGGCGACGAGCGAGACGACGAAGTGCTCGTTGTGGATGGTGCACAGGGTGGAGAAGAGCATCTCCTTCGCCTTGTACAGGTGCCGCAGGTACGCCCGTGAGTAGTTCTGGCACGTGTAGCACGTGCAGTCGGGATCGAGCGGGCCGAAGTCGCGGCGGTACTTCGCGCCGGTGAGGTTGTACCGGCCGTCGCGGGTGTAGATCGCGGCGTTGCGGGCCACGCGGGAGGGCGAGACGCAGTCGAAGGTGTCCGCGCCGGTCTTGATCGCTTCGAACAGGTCGTCGGGTTCGGAGATGCCGAGCAGGTGCCGCGGCTTGTTCTCCGGCAGTTCCTCGCACACCCAGCGGATGATGATGCCGAGGTTCTCCTTCTCCAGTGCCCCGCCGATGCCATAGCCGTCGAAGTCCATCGCGCCCAGGTCGCGGGCGGCCTTACGCCGCAGATCCTCGTACTGCGCGCCCTGCAGCACCCCGAACAGTGCCTGGTAGGGCCGGTGCGACCGCTCCTCGGTGAGGCGGAAGTGCTCTTCGATGCAGCGGATCGCCCACAGCCGGGTCCGCTCGAGCGACTCCTCCTGGTAGCCGCGGGTGTTCACCAGCGTGGTCAGCTCATCGAAGGCGAACATGATGTCGGCGCCGAGTTCGTGCTGCACCCGCATCGAGATCTCCGGCGTGAACCGGTGCATCGATCCGTCGAGGTGGGACTTGAACGTGACCCCGTCATCGTCGACGTTCGACAGCCGTTCCTTGCCGACGGCGACGAGCTCGTCGTTCTGCTCCCCCGTCGACTCCATCGAAATGACCTTCTTGAACCCCGAGCCGAGACTCATCACCTGGAATCCGCCGGAGTCGGTGAAGGTGGGTCCGGGCCAGTTCATGAATTTCCCCAGCCCGCCGGCCTCGTCGATGAGGTCCGATCCCGGCTGCAGGTAGAGGTGGTAGGCGTTCGAGAGCACCGCCTGACCGCCGAGTTCGGCGACCTCGTCGGGGCGCACGGCCTTGACCGTGGCCTTCGTGCCGACGGGAATGAATGCGGGGGTCTGGATGTCGCCGTGCGGGGTGCGGATGACTCCGGTGCGTCCGCCCGTGTCCATGCGGGTGCCCACCTCGAAGCCGAACTGCGATCGGTCGTTGATGGGGGCGGTCTCGGATGCTGCCGGAGTTTCGTCTGTAGTCACCAGACAAGCTTAACTAAGTCCATGACGTTCACCCAGATGCTCACCCTCGCCGAGGCGGCCGCCCCCATCGTCATCGACGGCGGGCTGGGCAGTGCCGCCGAGGATCGCGGCATCGACCTCGACCATGCACTGTGGTCGGCCGAGCTCATCCGCCGTGTCCCCGACACCCTGCGCGCTGTGCACACCGCCTTCGCGAACTCCGGAGCCCGGATACTCACGACCGCGAGCTACCAGGCGACGCCGCTCGGGTTCGCCGCGGCGGGAATCAGCGCCGAGGAGGGCAGCCGGATCACCGGCGACAGCGTGCGCATCGCGCGCGCTGCGGCAGATCGCTGTGCCGCACCAAGCACAAGTATCCTCGTCGCCGGGTCTGTCGGCCCGTATGGTGCGGCGCTCGGCGACGGCGCCGAGTATACGGGAAGCTATCACCGGAGTCCTGAGGATTACACCGCCTTCCATCGTCCGCGCATCGAAGCCCTCGCCGAGGCGGGTGCGGACCTGCTCGCCATCGAAACCCAACCGCGCCTCGATGAGATCCGCGCCCTCATCGCTCTGACCGAGGACATCGGCCTTCCAGCTTGGGTGACCGTGACTCTACAGGGCACCACGGACACGACCGCCCCGACCATGCCCGACGGCAGCACCCTGGCGGACCTCGCCGAGGTGGTGGCCGCCTCGGCGAGCGTGTATGCGATCGGGGTCAACTGCGTTCGCCCGTCCCTCGTGACCCCGGCGCTGAGCGAACTGTCCAAGCACACAGACCTGCCGCTCATCGCCTACCCGAACTCGGGCGAAACCTACGACGCGGACACTCTGACGTGGCACGACGGCGCGGAGCCCGGCGTCGGGTCGTGGCCGGTGGCGGAGTGGACCCGCCTCGGCGCACGGATCATCGGCGGCTGCTGCCGGGTCCGTCCCGACGACATCGCGGTGCTCGCAGAACAGATTCGCCGCTGACGCGATTCCTCAGCCCTGGGCCCCCACGAGCTCCGGATAGTACTTCTCGGCGACGTTCGGGTGGGAGCGCAGCCGGGAGGCGAACGCGTTCTCCCCATAGACGGCGTAGAGGGCATCGCGTTCGTCGTCGGTGACCCCGCGGGCCTCGGCGGCGAGTTCGTCGGGCAGTGCGACCTCGGGCAGGCGGGCGCTGAGCGCCGGGTTATAGAAGAACGGGATGGAGATGCGGTCCTGGCCGGGACCGGTCGGCAGGACCCGGTGGACGGTGGCCTTGAGGTAGCCGTTCGTGGCGACTTCGAGGAGTTTGCCGATGTTGACGACGAAGGTGTTCTCGATCGGATCCGCATCGATCCAACCGTCGTCAGTGAGCACCTGCAGACCGGTGGTGCCCGGCTGCGGGTAGAGCAGGGTCAGGGTGCCGCCGTCGCGGTGCTCGCCCACCCCCTGGGTCACGGATTCGGACTCGGCTTCGGGATAGCGAACGATCTTGATGAAGGATTCGGCATCCTCGGCGAACGCGTCGGCGAAATGATCGCCGGGCTGGCCGAGGCTGAGCGCCCACTGTTCGAGAAGGCGTGCGCCGACCTCGCTCAGCTGCGCATGCCAGGAGTCCGTGGCCTCCCGCAGCTCGGGCAGCGATTCCGGGTACTGGTTGGGGCCAGTGAGATGGTCGAAGTCGTTGACCGGTTCGGCCACGGGTGTGCGTTCGGGGCCGATGTCGATCTGCTCGCGCCAATCCACGCGGCCCTGGGTGCGTTCGCCGCCGGTGCGGGTGTAGCCGCGGAAGTGCGGGGAGTTCGTGTTCTCGATCGCGAGCTTCTCGTCCTCGGGCAGTGCGAAGAAGTTCTGGGCGACATCGATGATGCGGCTGAATTCGGCGTCGGGGATGCCGTGGCCGGTGAGGTAGAAGAAGCCGATCTCGTGAGTGACGCGACGCAGGTCCTCGCGGAACTGTTCGGCGGTCGCGGGGTCATCGGCGAGGCTGAGGTCGAGAACGGGCAGCTGGGTGAGCGTCATGGGGATTCCTCTCTTTTCCCAGCACCTTAGGCCGCGCCCTGACGGGGCCGGCCGCGACCGGTCACAGTCGGTCGCGAACCGTCACATTCCGAGACATGAAGAGGAGAATCAGCCGAGCATCTTGCCCGGGTTGAGGATCCCCAACGGATCCACCGCCGCCTTGATCGAGGTCTGCAGCGCCCGCGCACCCGCATCGAGTTCGCGCACCAGCCAGTCCTTCTTCAGATACCCGACCCCATGCTCACCCGTGATCGTCCCACCCAGATCGAGACCCAGCTGCATGATCTCAGCGAACGTCTCCTTCGCCTCGGCCACACTCGCCTCATCCTGGGCATCGAAGAGCACACTCGGATGCATATTCCCATCCCCGGCATGCCCGGCCGTGGACACCTCCACCGAATGCCGGGCCGCGATCTCGTCCAACCTGGCGAAGAACTCGCCGAGGCGGGACCGAGGAACGCACACATCATCGATGAGCTCTCCCCCACCGAGCCCCGACACGTACTTCTCCATCGCCGGAGACACAGCCCGACGAGCCGCGACCAGCATCTCCGAATCCGCCGGATCATCGGAGAAGAACACCTCATCGGCACCCTGCGCTCTGGCGATCGCCTCGAACGATTGCAGCTCGGTCACACCGGCCTGCCCCGGAGCATCCGACTGCACCAACAACAGCGCACCGGCCCCGTCGGGCAGCCCGAAATCACCATAGGCATTGATCATGCCCACGGTGCCTCCGTCCATGAGCTCGAGCATCGACGGGGCCGCCCCGGAGGCCATGAACTCAGAGACCGTATGCCCGGCCGATTCCAAGTCCGGGAAGATCCCGACACCGGTCACCGGCGGAGTCAACAGAGGTCTGAGCCCGAGGGTGATCTCGACGATGACTCCCAGAGTCCCCTCGGACCCGACGAACAGACCCGCCAGATCGAGACCGGCCACACCCTTCGCCGTCTGCCGACCCAACCGGGTCACTGTCCCATCGGCGAGGACCACGGTCAGACCGCGCACGTAGTCTCGCGTCACCCCGTATTTCACACAGCACATGCCGCCGGCGTTCGTCGCGACGTTCCCGCCGATCGTGGAGATCGCCACCGACCCCGGATCCGGCGGATACGACAGACCGTGCTCGGCCAGAGCCGATTTGAGGTCTTGGTTGATGACACCGGGCTGGACACGGCAGGTCTGGTTCACCTCGTCGATGTCGACGATCGCGTTCAGCTTCGCGACGTTGAGCAGGAGCGCCCCGTCGGTGGCGTTCGCCGCCCCCGACAAACCCGTCCTGGCACCCTGAGTGACCACCGGGATCCGATGCGCGGTGGCGAAGCGCATCACCGCGACCACATCATCGACGTCGGCAGCTCGTACGAGCGCCGAGGCGGTCCCCACCGGACAGAACAGGGCCTTATCCGACGAATAGGACTCGATGACATCCCGATCGGTGACCAGGGCGCCCGCGCTCAGCTCGGCCGCAAGTCCGTCCAGGTCCGTGTCCACCGTCGTCTCCGCACTCATCGTCACAGCGACGCGGCGACCTTGAGCACGCGCTCGAGAGCCTCATCGGGTCCGATGCTCACACGCACACCGCCCTGCAGACGACGCACGGCCACGGCCTGCTTCGCGCACTCACCTTCGAAGGCGACGGCCGCCTCGGGGTCGAGCGCGATCCACACATAGTTGCCCTGAGCATCGGGCACGGACAGACCCAGCTCCCGCAGATCGTGAGCGAACCGGTCGCGCACCGCGGCGACTTCCTTGGCGCGCACGGCCACCTCGTCGACGCGAGCCAGGGATTCCCGGGCGGCGGCCTGGGCACCGGCGGTGACGGAGAACGGGGCGATGACCTGGCGCATCGCCGAGGCGATCTCGGCGTCGGCGATGCCGTAGCCCACGCGCAGACCTGCCAGGCCGTGCGCCTTCGAGAAGGTGCGGGCGAGCACGAGATTCGGGTGCTTGGCGCGAGCGGCGAGGGAGTCGGCCGCCTCGGTGGCGAATTCGAGGTACGCCTCGTCGAGGACGACGATGACGGACTCGGGCACCTCGGCGAGGAATCCCTCGAGTTCGGCATCGGTGATCGTCGGACCGGTCGGATTGTTCGGCGAGCACAGCAGCACGAGGCGGGTCGTGTCATCGATCGCCGCGGCCAGCCCGGCGAAGTCGTGCCGACCGTCTTCCAGGAGGTCGACGGGGCGCTTCTCCGCGCCCCGCGCCGAGGCGAGGATCGGGTACATCTCGAACGACGGCCACGGATAGACCACGGACGTGCCCGCTTCGAGGGTGATGTTCGTCAGCGCCGTGAGGACCTCGGAGGCCCCGGCGCCGGGGACCACCTCGGCGGGTTCGACATCGAGGTGGGAGGCGATATCGGCCACGAGCGCGGCTGCGGTGGGATCGGGGTAGTTCCCCGGAATCGCCGAGGCGGATGCCACCGATTCGACGACACCCGGAAGCGGCGGCAGGTGGTTCTCGTTCGACGACAGTTTGTACGGAGTCAGGCCGGGGGATGCGACGGGAGGCTTGCCGGGAACGTAGGGAGGGAATTCGGCGAGCGCGTCACGGAGCTGGAAACGTTTGGACATGTGCCCATAGTTGCATATCTTGTGGCGGGCAACACAGACTGTCTTGCCAAAGCGTCCGAATGGTCGGATAAAGGCGAGCAGGGCGGACGTCCATCCGCTGTGAGAATGCTCTCGCGACGCTTCGTTCCCTCCTCCCGGGTTACAGGTGGGCCGATGCCGGAGAGTACCCTGAGAGACGAATACATGTAGTCAGAGACGAGGAATGAGAGTCCAAATGCCCTCACCGCAGGAAAAAGTCGACGTCGTCTTGATCGGCGGCGGCATCATGAGCGCCACTCTGGGCGCCATGCTGACCGAACTTCAGCCCGATTGGGACATCCGTGTCTACGAGAAGCTCGACTATGTGGCAACGGAGAGCTCCGACCCCTGGAACAACGCCGGGACCGGCCACGCCGCACTCTGCGAACTCAACTACACCCCCGAGGACTCCAACGGTCAGATCGACCTGGAGAAGGCCTCGAACATCAACCAGCAGTTCCACCACTCGCGCCAGTACTGGTCGCACCTCGTCGACACCGGTGTCATCACCGATCCGACGACCTTCATCAATCCCATCGCCCACGTCAGCTACGGACGCGGCGACAAGGGACGTGACTACATCAAGAACCGCTACGAGACGATGGTGCGCAATCCGCTGTTCGCGGACATGGAATACACCGAGGACGCGGACACTCAGGCCGAATGGCTGCCGCTGATGTTCTCCGGCCGTGGTCCCGGTCAGGTCAACGGCATCTCGCGCATCAAGCAGGGCACCGACGTCGACTTCGGCTCTCTGTCGTCTCAGCTGCTCAGCTACGTCGCCGCCAAGGGCGCGACCGTGCGCACCAGCCACCAGGTCACCGACCTCGACCGTTCCTCGGACGGCTGGACTCTCACCGTGAAGGATCTGCTCTCGCACGAGACTCACCAGGTGGGCGCGAAGTTCGTCTTCGTCGGCGCCGGCGGCGGTGCACTGCCGCTGCTGCAGAAGTCCGGCATCCCGGAGGGACGCGGCTACGGCGGCTTCCCGGTCTCCGGCTACTTCCTGCGCACCGCGAACCAGGATCTCGTCGCCCGCCACCAGGCGAAGGTGTACGGCCAGGCCGCTCAGGATGCTCCCCCGATGTCGGTGCCGCACCTCGACACCCGTGTCGTCGACGGCCAGGACTATCTGATGTTCGGCCCCTACGCCGGCTTCTCGCCGAAGTTCCTCAAGAAGGGCCGCTTCACCGATCTGCCGCTGTCAGTGCGCGGAAACAACATCGGCACGATGCTCAATGTCGCCAAGGACAACACGGATCTTGTCACGTACCTCCTCGGTGAGCTCGCCGCAACGAAGAAGGCACGCTTCGAGGCCCTGCAGACCTTCATCCCCTCCGTCGACCCCGCCGACTGGGAACTCATCCAGGCCGGTCAGCGCGTGCAGGTGATGAAGAAGGATCCGAAGAAGGGCGGCGTCCTCCAGTTCGGCACCGAACTCATCTCGTCCGCCGACGGTTCGCTGGCGACCCTGCTCGGTGCTTCACCGGGTGCCTCGACCGCGGTGCCGATCATGATCGAACTGCTCAAGACCTGCTTCCCGCGCGAGTTCGCGGGCTGGGAGAAGAGCTTCAAGGACATGATCCCGTCGCTCGGCCGCGACCTCGTCGATGACGAGACGCTGCTCAAGGAGGTCTCCGAGTACACCTCGCGGACCCTACAGCTCATCTGAGTGGACTGACGCACTCAGCCGACTGACATACAGGAGAAGCGGCTGGCCGGAATCCTTTCCGGCCAGCCGCTTCTTGCGTTCCCTCAGGAGTTCGGAGCGTCGAGAAGCTCAGAGCTCGACCTGGCGGTTGACGTCCTTGTACAGCAGGTAGCGGAAGCGTCCGGGCCCTCCGGCATAGCAGGCCTGCGGGCAGAAGGCGCGCATGGAGATGAAGTCGCCCTCCTGCACCTCGACCCAGTCGCCGTTGAGACGGTAGACAGCCTTGCCCTCGAGCACGTAGAGGCCGTGCTCCATCTCATGCGTCTCCGCGAACGGGATGACCGCTCCGGCTTCGAAGGTGACGATGTTGACGTGCATGTCGTAGGCGAGGTCGTCCGGGTCGAGCGGGCGGGTCGTGCGCCAGCGTCCGTCGGTTCCGGGCATCGGCGACGGTTCGACATCGGCTTCGTTGCCGAACTTCGCCTCAGGGGTCAGTCCCGCCACGGGCTGGTAGCGTTTGCGCACCCAGTGGAAGCGGGCCGCCTCGGTGCCGGTGGACGTCGCCGACCACGTCGATCCGGCGGGCAGGAACGCGAACCCACCCGGAGTCAGCGTGTGCGCGGTGCCCTCATGGGTGACCTCGAGCGTTCCGGCCATGACGAAGAGGAACCCTTCGACCTCGGGCTGCGGTTCCGGCGCCTGCGAGCCGCCGCCGGGCGCGACTTCGAGGATCGTCTGCGAGAACGTCACCGCTCCCCCGGCCACGGGCTTGCTCAGCACCCACGACCGGGTCCCGGTCCACTCGGGCAGATTCGAAGTGACGATATCGCGCATCACTCCGCGCGGGATGACCGTATAGGCCTCGGTGACGAGTGCACGGTCGGTGAGCAGATCGGACTGCGGCGGGTGGCCGCCGGTCGGGGCCCAGTAGGTGTACGGGTCGGTCGTCGTCATGGGCAGGGTCTCCTTCGGTCGGTGGTCGGTGGGCTCAGTCGAGCGAGCCGGTGCGGGCGAGCTGCCCGAGCTGGGTGAGGCTGAGATTCGTCCGCGAGGTCACGAACTCCTCGGTGTGGGCTCCGCAGACGAGTCCCCTGTCGAGGTAGCGGGCGAGCGCCTTCGCGGTCGCGGGTTCGTCGAGGACCGTCGAATCCGCCTTGAACACGTAGTCGTGCAGGCGCTGCGCCGCCCGTGGCCCGCCTTCGCGGTAGAAGGCGAAGGTCGCCAGGAACCTGGTCGGCAGCTGGTGCGGGTGCAGATCCCAGCCCTGGTAGATCCCTCGTTTGAGATGGCGGCGGACGAGGCCGGCGTGCAGAGCCCACGCGTGGTGGACCTCCGCCGGCTCGCCGAGCGGGAGGATGTTCGTCGACCCGTCGGAGAGGTGGACTCCGGTGCCCGCGACGGCGAGCATCATCTGGTTCTTCGCGAAGTCCGCGACCGGATGGTCCATCGCCTGGTAGGCCGCGGCCACTCCCATCGACGCCGAATAGTCATAGGTTCCATAGTGCAGCGAGGTCACGCGCCCGGCCCCGGCCTGCAGCGCCGTCGCCAGCGGCACGGTGCCATCGGCGGCGAGGACGAGCTGCGGGGTCTCGACCTGGATCTCGAAGGTGATAGTCCCTTCACCGAGGCTGTGCTCGGCTTCCAGCGCTCGCGCGGCGACCACCATCGCCCGGACCTGATCGACGGTGCTGACCTTCGGGAGGGTGAGCACGAGATTCTCCGGCAGTCTGCCGCCTGCCTTGATGAGTTCGGAGAGGAACAGGTCGAGAGTGCGCAGACCGCGTTCCCGGGTCGCTGACTCCATGCATTTGAACCGGATTCCGACGAAGCCGGGGGCTGCCTTCTCCGCGCGGCCGGCCACCGCATCGCGGGCGGCCTGGACGACCCACCGATCCTCGGTCTCATCCCCCTGGTCGCCGAATCCGTCTTCGAAGTCCAGACGCAGGTCCTCGATCGGCTCACGTTCGAGCTTCGCGGTGACCGCCTCGGCGAGGAGTTCGGCCTCCCGCGCCACCTGGTGGATGCTGGGCACCTGGCCAGGGATCGCGGGACCGGATTCCTTCCGGGCTGCGGTGATGACGCGTTCGGCCAGCTGCAGCATTCCGCCGTGGGCCTCGACGCATTCGAGCGCCTGCTGCCCCCACTGGTACGGCAGGTCGGCACTCGTGCGGTGTCCGGGCACGTACACGGTGTGCACTGGCTGGCGGACGTCGCGATCACCGGGGTACGCGGTCGCCAGAAGCTCGTCCGTGTCTCCCAGCAGTGAGTCGATATCGGCGAGTGTTGATCGTTCCACTTTCACATTCTCTTTCTCTGCACGGGGTTCGACGGCGAGGCGGCGGCGCCTGACCTGGCCTCATTGTCTCTCATTCTCCGTCCCCAGGCACGCAAGGCTCTCTGGGGTTTCAGGACGAGACCCGGGCGACCGCCTCGGCGACCTTCTTCGCGACTTCGGGATCGAACACGGAGGGGATCACGTAGCCGGGGTGGAGTTCGTCCTCGGGGATGCACGAGGCGATGGCATCGGCGGCGGCGACCATGATGTTCTCATCCACGTCGCGGGCTTCGGCGTCGAGGAGTCCGCGGAAGATTCCCGGGAACGCGAGCACATTGTTGATCTGGTTCGGGAAATCGCTGCGGCCGGTGGCCACGACGGCTGCGTGTTTCGCCGCCTCGGCGGGGTCCACCTCGGGGTCGGGATTGGCCATGGCGAAGACCAGCGCGTCCTTGTTCATCGCCGCGATATCGTCACCGTCGAGCACATTCGGGGCGGAGACGCCGATGAACGCGTCGGCGCCGACGACGGCTTCCTTGAGGGTGCCGGAGAAGCCCTCGGGGTTCGTATTCGCCTGCAGCCACTTCTTGTGGTCGGTGTCGACCGTCGAGTCCGGGCCGATCGCCCCGTCGCGGCCGCAGGCGATGATGTTCGCGGCACCGGCGACCTGGAGGAGGCGGATGATGGCGTTGCCGGCCGCGCCGACTCCGGAGACGACGATGCGCAGGTCCTCGATCTTCTTGTCGACGACCTTGAGCGCGTTCTTCAGCGCGGCGAGGGTGACGACACCGGTGCCGTGCTGGTCATCGTGGAAGACGGGGATGTCGAGTTCCTCGCGCAGCCGGGCCTCGATCTCGAAGCAGCGCGGGGCAGCGATGTCTTCGAGGTTGATTCCGCCGTAGGCCGGTGCGATGGCCTTGCAGATGGAGATGATCTCCTCGGTGTCCTTCGTGTCGAGGGCCACCGGCCAGGCATCGACATCGGCGAACTGCTTGAACAGCACGGCCTTGCCCTCCATCACCGGCATGGCCGCTTCGGGGCCGATATCGCCGAGGCCGAGCACCGCGGTCCCGTCGGTGACCACGGCGACGGTGTTGCGTTTGATCGTCAGCCGACGTGCATCCTCTTTGTTCTCAGCGATCGCCTTGCACACACGGGCCACACCCGGGGTGTAGGCACGGGAGAGGTCGTCGCGGTTGCGCAGGGGCACCTTCGGGGTGGATTCGAGCTTGCCGCCGAGGTGGAGCAGGAAGGTCCGGTCCGACACCTTGTGGACGTCGACTCCGGGCAGGGCACCCAGCGCATCGGAGACTTCGTCGGCATGGGCGACGTCGCGGGTATCGGCGCTGACGTCGATGATGACCGAGTGCGGAGTGGACTCGACGACGTCGAGGGCGGTGACTGACGCGCCGGTGGCGGCGGCCGCGGCGACGAGGTCGGAGGTCGAGGCCCGACCGACCTGGGTGCCGACGCGCAGAGTGATGGAGTATCCGGGGCTGGTGGCGACCATGGGCAATATCCTCCTTGATATCGAGTTTCCGTATTATGGATAATAACTTCTGCCTAGTGGAAATACTAGACGGTGTCAGTGGATTCGGAAAGTTTCTTCCATTTCGGGACTAGACTGAACGGAGTTTCACTGCCGAGACTCACCACAGATTAAGGAACATCGATGAGCAGCAAGGACACCCCGGCGATCCGCCAGTCCAAGGGCGGCGTGCAGTCCGTCGAACGCGCGTTCGGACTGCTTGAGTGCATCGCGAACTCCGCAGGATCGGCGACGCTGAGCCATATCGCCGCGGACGTCAATCTGCCCCTGCCGACGATCCATCGTCTGCTCAACACCCTGGTCAACCTCGGCGTGGTCCGACAGCTTCCCGACCGCGGCTATGCGCTCGGGCCCGGGCTGGTGCGACTCGGCGATATCGCCGGCTCCCAGCTCGGCGCCGTCGCCCGCCCTTATCTGCGCGAACTCGTCGCCGAGCTCGGGGAGTCGGCAAACGTGGCAACGATGGACGGAGACATGGTCGTCTACGTCGATCAGGTCGCCTCCGAACGCCAGATGAGGATGTTCACCGAGGTGGGACGCCGTGCCCATATGCACGCCACCGGGGTCGGCAAGGCCATTCTCGCGGGGCTCGAGTCCGAGCAGGTCCGGCATATCGCAGCCACCGCCGGAATGCCCACCCCCACGGAATACAGCATCGGGACGATCGAGGATCTCGAAGCCGAGCTGAGCCGCATCCGTGAGCGCGGCTATGCCATCGACGAGCAGGAGCAGGAGCTCGGCGTGCGCTGCTTCGCCATGGCCATCCCGGACTCCCCCGCGCCTTTGGCGATCTCCGTGTCGGGTCCGATCAGCCGCGTCGACCAGTCGTTCGCCGATCGCGCCGTGCCCCTGCTCAAAGACGCGGCCGCCCGCATCTCCGCAGAGATGCAGAGCGGCCGCTGACTCTGGCTTCAGCTCCCGGACCGGGTCAGGAGTCTCCGCCGGCCGTTCCCGAGGTGCCGGCGTTGACGTCGTTCAGACGATAACGTCGAGCCGCCTCGGCGGGAATGGATCCGTCGATCTCACCGCGCTTGGCAAGCAGCTGCAGGGTGCGCACGACCATCGAGTGCGCGTCGATCTTGAAGTGCCTGCGCGCGGCGGCGCGGGTGTCGGAGAAACCGAACCCGTCGGCGCCGAGCGTCGCGAAATCGTGGTCCAGGTACGGCCGGATGAGATCCGGCTGGGTGGAGTCGAAGTCGCTCGTGGCCACGATCGGGCCAGGCTGCCCCTCCAGCTTCTGACGCACGTACGGCACGCGGTCGGCCGCCTCGGTGCCGTCGGCGGCGCTGAGTTCCGCAGCTTCGCATTCGAGGCCGTCGCGGCGCAGCTGCGCCCATGAGGTCACTGACCACACGGCGGCATCGACGCCCCAGTCGGCGGCGAGCAGGTCCCGGGCCTCGAGAGCCCAGGGCACGGCCACACCGGAGGCGAGCAGCTGCGCTTGCGGACGGTCGCCGGGGGCCGCCTCGGCGACGCGGTGGATGCCCTTGAGGATGCCCTCGACGTCGACGTCCTCCGGTTCGGCCGGCTGGAGCATCGGCTCGTTGTACACGGTGAGGTAGTACATGACATTGCGCTCGTCCTCGCCGAGGTCGTGCTCTCCGTACATGCGATGCAGACCGTCGCGGACGATATGCCCGATCTCGTAGCCGAAGGCCGGATCAAAGACGCGCACGGCCGGGTTCGTGGCCGCGAGCACCGGGGAATGTCCGTCGGCGTGCTGCAGGCCCTCACCGGTCAGGGTCGTCCGTCCGGCGGTGGCGCCGATGATGAACCCGCGGGTCATCTGGTCGCCGGCAGCCCAGAAGGCGTCACCGGTGCGCTGGAACCCGAACATCGAGTAGAACACGTAGATCGGGATCATCGGTTCGCCGTGAGTGGAGTACGCGGTTCCCGCGGCAGTGAATCCGGCCGCGGCACCGGCCTCGTTGATGCCCACGTGGAGGAGCTGGCCGCTCGTGGCCTCCTTGTACGAGAGGAACATCTCGCGGTCGACGGCGAGGTAGTTCTGCCCGTTCGGGTTGTAGATCTTCGCGGTCGGGAAGAACGCGTCGATGCCGAAGGTGCGGGCCTCATCGGGGATGATGGGCACGATCCGCTCGCCCAGCCCCTTCTCTCGCATGAGGTCCTTGAGCAGCCGGACGAAGGCCATAGTCGAGGCGGCCATCTGCTGCCCCGAGCCCTTCTTCGTCTGTGCGAACGCCTTGTCGCTGGGCGCGGGCAGGGTGATCTTGTTGTGCTCGGGTTTGCGTGCCGGCAGGAAACCGCCGAGCTGACGCCGACGGTCGAGCATGTACTGGATCTCTTCGGAATCCTTGCCCGGGTGGTAGTAGGGCACCGCGTACGGGTCCTCGTCGATGACCTTGTCGCTGATCGGGATGTCCATCCGATCGCGGAAGGCCTTGACGTCGTCGGCGGTGAACTTCTTCATCTGGTGCGTGGCATTGCGGGACTCGAACGTCGTGCCCAAGCCGTAGCCCTTGACGGTCTGCACGAGGATGACGGTCGGCTTGCCCTTAGTGTTCACGGCCTTCTGGTAGGCGGCGAAGACCTTGTGATAGTCGTGGCCGCCGCGTTTGAGGTTCCAGATGTCGTCGTCGGACAGGTGGTCGACGAGCCCCTTCGTCGCAGGTGTCCGGCCGAAGAAGTTGTCGCGGATGAATCCGCCGGATTCGGCCTTGAAGGTCTGGTAGTCACCGTCGAGGGTCTCGTTCATGATCTTCACGAGGTCGCCGGTGCGGTCCTTGGCCAGCAGGTCGTCCCATTCGCGGCCCCACAGCACCTTGATGACATCCCAGCCGGCGCCGGTGAAGGTCGCCTCGAGCTCCTGGACGATCTTGCCGTTTCCGCGCACGGGGCCGTCGAGGCGCTGGAGGTTGCAGTTGATGACGAAGGTGAGGTTGTCCAGCCCTTCGTTCGCGGCCAGCTGCAGAGCGCCGCGCGATTCGGGTTCGTCCATCTCGCCGTCGCCGAGGAACGCCCACACCCGCTGATCCGAGGTGTCGGAGATGCCGCGGTTGTGGAGGTAGCGGTTCATCTGCGCCTGGTAGATCGCGTTGATCGGGCCCAGACCCATCGACACGGTCGGGAACTGCCAGAACTCCGGCATCAGCCGCGGGTGCGGATACGAGCTCAGTCCGTGCGGGGCACGTGAGACCTCCTGCCGGAACCCGTCGAGGTCGGCCTCGGTCAGGCGGCCCTCGAGGAACGCCCTGGCGTACATTCCCGGTGAGGCATGGCCCTGGAAGAAGACCTGATCGCCGCCGCCGGGGTGGTCCTGACCGCGGAAGAAGTTGTTGAATCCGATTTCGTAGAGCGTGGCGGCGCCGGCGTAGGTGGAGATGTGCCCGCCCACGGAGATCTCGGGCCGCTGCGCCCGATGGACGAGCATGGCGGCGTTCCACCGCAGCCATCTGCGGAAGCGGCGCTCGACCTTCTCCTCGCCGGGATAGAACGGTTCCTGGTCAACGGGGATGGTGTTGACGTAGTCAGTGGTGGTGACCTTGGGCTGGGCGACGGAGTTCGTGGCCGCGCGTGCACGCAGCGCCTCCATGATCTCGCCCGCGCGCTGGGTTCCGCGCGCGCCGACGAGCCCTTCCCAGGACTCGATCCATTCATCGACCTCTTCGTCGACGTGTCCCCTCGGACTCGCCGAGGTTGTGTCCTGTGTCATATCGGGGTTTCCTTCTCACGGGGTCCGGGCTCCCGGAACAGTACCCCGGGAGCCCGGAGATGGAAAGTCCTGTCTCAGCAGGTGATGTTCAGATCTCAGCAGAAGCCGGCGACCTGTGCCCATGCGTCCTTGTTCTCGTCGACGCCTTCACGGGTGAAGGTGGCTTCGATGAGGCCGTAGGGGCGGTCGGCAACGATGAAGACCTCGTTCGGGTTCTCGAGCCCGAAACGTTCGATGTCATAGAGGAAGTGGTGCTTGTTCGGGCAGGAGAAGCGGATCTCGTCGATCTCCGGCACAGCCTCGATGACCTTCTCGCCCATCTGGTACAGCGTGTGCTGCAGGGCGTGGGAGAAGTGATCGGTGAAGGAGTCGAGGATGATCTCCTTGACCTTGGTGTACACGGCTTCGAAGTCGAGGTCGGTGGTGTTGTAGATCCACCGGGTGGCGATATCGGTCGCGAGGATGCGGTCCTGGGTCTCGGGCAGGGTCGTGTACTTGTCCTTCGGGTAGCCGACGAAGCCCGACTCCGTGGTCTTGAGCACGGTGAGTCCGTTGAAGCCGGAGATCAGCGTGTCCTTGTCGCCGTCTCGGGTGAAGACGACGGTGCGGACCTCGGGAGCGGACTTGTAGAACGAGTGCTTGTGGTCGTTGATCCGGTCCCAGCCGTATTCTTCGGCTTCCCAGCGTCCGCCGGTGACCCAGTCGAAGCTTGAGGTGAAATGGTCGGCCAGGCCCATGAGGAACTGTTCGGGCGAGCTCACGCCCAGCTCCTTGGCCTTCGCGAAGACCGTGTTCTTCTGGGTGTCGGTGGCGACGACGTGCTCGTTGTTGCCTTCGGTGTGAGCGGTCTCGAAGTCGCCCCACAGCTGTGAGGTGACATTGAGATCGCGGATCTCGTGGCGGTCGGTGTCGCGGTAGACCCGCATGAGTCGGTTCTCCGCCTTGCCGTACTGGTTCGATGTCAGTCGGACCTTGCTCATTTTCTTCCTCCAGTTCGTCGGCGTGCACCCCTGCACACGCCGTGACCATTCGATTGGCGAGGCCTGCCGGCAGTTCCCGGACGGCTTCGGCGGTTTGTTGAGGATGGAGATCCTGCAGGGGGCCTGCTTCCCCTGTGAGCGATTGTGGGCGCGGCTCAGCTGCCGCGGTAGGTGCTGTAGGCGAAGGGGCTGAGCAGCAGCGGAATGTGATAGTGCTCCTGCCCGGCCTGGACGGTGAAGTCGATGGTGACCACGGGGTGGAAGTGATCGATCTCGCGGGCAGCGAAGTAGTCGCCGGTGCCGAAGACGATTCGGTAGTCCCCCGGCTCGAGGTGGTCGGGCCCGAAGTCGGAGACTCGCCCGTTGTCGTCGGTGCGGGCCGAAACGATGGTCTCGGCCCCGGAGTAGAGAGTGACCTCGAGGTCGGCGGCGGGGGTGCCGACCATGGAGTCGAGCGCGTGGGCGGTGATGAAGCTCATGAGAGGATCCCTTCGAGTCTCAGTTCGGCGATCTGGATGAGCTGCTGCCCGACCTCGGCGGTCTCATCCTCGTCGGTGTTGTCCATGCGGCGCTGCAGTTCGGAGAGGATCTCCTCAGGGGTGCGACCGGCGGCGCGGATGAGGAAGACGCGGTCGAAGCGGTCTTCGTAGGCGGCGTTGCCCGCGGCCAGCTGGGACTGCACGTCTGCTTCCAAGGTGCCGAGTCCGGCCTGCTCACGGCTCGAATGGGCCGCCTCGGCGCTGTCGCCCTTCGCCTTCTCACCGATGCGCGGATGATGGGACATCGCCGCGTCGATCTCGGCGGTGGTCAGCGGTGCGGCGGCGCGGGACGCCGCCTCGGCGGAGTCGAGGTCGGCCAGGGGGCGGGCGTCGACGATCGCGTCGATCCACCGGTCGACGTCGAGGCAGGGACGCAGAATTCCGCGGGCATCATCGGCTGGGAGTCGGTTGAACTCGGCCAGGTCCACGGTGACCTCCTTGGCAGGCGCTGAATGACTTTCACCGTTCGGAATACCATTTCCGAACAACTGCTCCGAGTCTGCTGGGCGTCATCGGCAATGTCAAATTGCTCACACATTTTTGTGGAAACTTTCTTCCGTATAGTGGATACTGTTCGTGTGGCAACCGCCGCACACCCGGCCATCGACGATGAGGTTGAATGAGTGCATGAGCCTGACAACGACAGATCAGACCCCGTCAATCGTCTGCGCCCCTGACTCATTCAAGGGTTCGGCCTCCGCTCCGGCCGCCGCAGCCGCCATGGCCCGCGGAGCTCGAGCAGTCTTCCCCAGCGCACGAGTCACCGAACTGCCCTTCGCCGACGGCGGGGAGGGCACGCTCGACGCCCTGCTCGCCGTCTGGGGAACCCGGCCGCGCACCGTCGACACGGTCGATGCCCTGGGCAGGACCGCCTCGGCGGACTTCGGCCTCTCCCCCGACGGAAAGACCGCGGTCATCGAGGCGGCCCAAGCCAATGGCCTGCCGCAGGTCTCGGACGTGGAGCTGCGGCCCGAACGCGCCGACACCTATGGTGTCGGGCTCATCGCGACCGCGGCGCTCGACCTCGGCGTCGAGGAGATCCTGCTGTGCATCGGCGGCTCGGCGAGCACGGACGGCGGGACCGGAATACTGGCCGCCCTCGGCGCCCGCTTCACCGATGTCGCAGGTCAGCCGGTCGCCCCGGGCGGAGGCGGCCTGGCCGCGATCGCTGCGGTCGACACCTCGGGGCTGGACCAGAGGGCGACGGCCGTGCGGTGGCGCATCGCCGTCGACGTCGACAATCCGCTCACCGGGCCCCGCGGGGCCGCTGCGGTCTTCGGTCCGCAGAAAGGGGCGGACGCGGACTCGGTGGCCGTGCTCGATTCCGGACTCGCTCACCTGGCGGAGGTGCTCACCGGCACCTC
Source organism: Brevibacterium sp. CT2-23B (assembly GCF_013168765.1). Classification (NCBI taxonomy): domain Bacteria; kingdom Bacillati; phylum Actinomycetota; class Actinomycetes; order Micrococcales; family Brevibacteriaceae; genus Brevibacterium; species Brevibacterium sp. CT2-23B. Next base: position 363,761 of record NZ_JABBYK010000006.1, read on the forward strand.
TGCCGAGGCGAAAGACCTGGCGGCGACTCCGGGATTCGGGGCTGCCGGCGGGATTCCGCTGGCGCTGACGACGATGCTCGGCGCCGAGGTGGTTCCCGGATCGACGATGGTCGCCGAGGCCGTGGGACTGTCCGAGGCCCTGGCCGACGCCGATTTCGTACTCACCGGAGAGGGATCCTTCGATTCCCAATCCCTGGGTGGGAAGGTCGTCGCGGCCGTGCGGGACCATGCCCCCGCCTCGGCGAGGGTGATCGTCATCGCCGGTCGGGTCGGCCTGACCGCCGCGGAATGCCGGGAAGCCGGGATCACGGCGGCGCTGTCGATCGCACCGGGACCGGCGGACCTCACCACCCTGTCCGAGCGCGCCGAAGCGCTCATCGAGGACACGGCCGCACAGGCGTGCGCACTCAGCGCACCGCCGGACGCACCATTTCAACGACGAAAGGACGCACCATGACCACGACCACTCAGACTCAGCTCACCGTCGGAGACATCGCTCCCGACTTCACGCTCACCGACGCCGAGGGGCGGACTGTGTCGAAGGCCGACTATGCCGGCCGCAGCGTCATCCTCTACTTCTACCCGAAGGCCGCATCGCCGGGGTGCACGACGGAGGCCTGCGACTTCCGGGACAACCTCTCGGCGCTGGCGGCCGCCGGCTTCGAGGTCCTCGGGGTCTCCCCCGATGACACCGAATCGCTCAAGGAGTTCGCCGCCGAGGAGGGGCTGACCTTCTCGCTGCTCTCCGACCCTGGCGCTGCAGTGGCGAAGGCCTACGGCAGCTATGGACAGAAGACGGTCGGCGAGCACACGTTCCAGGGCACCCAGCGCTCGACCTTCGTCATCGGCGCCGACGGCACGCTCACCCACGCCGAGTACAACGTCGACGCCCGCGGCCACGTGGCCCGTCTCCGCGAAGAGCTCAACGCCTGACCCCCCTAATTACTACCTGGCGGCGGCGGTGCCACCTCGCGCGAGGTGGCACCGCCGCCGCCACCTGCGTCTGGGAGCGTTTCCGGGCACTCAGTTCGTGCGCAGACGGGTGGCGAGCTCTCCGAGGATCCGCTCGAACGGAGCCGCGCGGAAGAGATCGCCGTATGTGAGCCGGATGATCGTGTACCCCCTGGCTTCGAGTGCGGCCTGACGCGCCTTCTCCGCGGCGATGCTCTCTTCCGGCGAACGTCCATTCATCGTGTACTTCTCCATGCCGTCGATCTCGATGATCAGACGGGCATCGTGATTGCAGAAGTCGACTCGGGCGACAACGCCTCCGGAGTGGTCGAAGAATTCGACTTGTGGTTCGAAGCCGATGATTCCGTGTTCGAAGAAGCGCACTGCTGCGATCGACTCCGACGGGGCTTCGCGCCTGCCATCAGTGAGGTCGAGGGCGCGCAGCACCGCCGCGTCCCCGCGTAGTTCGGGGCATTCGGCCAGCACCGCCTCGATGCGGAATCGCGCGGTGCGGCGTCGGCGGATCACCTCGTCGAGCATCGGCACCGACATATCGGGTCCGTAGTCGCGGGCGACGTCGATGAGCGTCCGTTCCATCGTCGTCACCGCATAGATGCCGACCATCTGGCGATGTGGTGACGGAACCTCTCTGTCCCGGACATAGAGGTGCTTGTACTTGCGGCTGATGTTGGGACGCAGCACCTCCACCCTGGACTCGGCCGGATAGGCGATCGGGAGGCCGTGGATGAGCGCCGCCGACAGATGTGAGAAGACCTCACGCCCCTTCGTTACTCGCCACCGTCCAGAAGCGGTGTGGATCTTCTCAGCACGAGTCCGGATGAGTACGCAAAGACGCTCGATCTCATCACGCATGTCGCCGTGGTGGCCGAACTCCTCGAAGTCCTCTTCACTCAGTGCCGACCAGATCGGCTCATGTCGCGCGTCCGTGCAGGAGCCGGTGGCCACATATCGTCCTCGCGCTACGCGTTCGAGGCAGCACTTCTCCCCGCGCCGAATCTCGTCTTTGGTGAACCCGAGCCGATAGAGCTTCTGCGTCGTCATACTTAAGTACATGACACCAAACTGCACTCTTGACCTTCAAAAGACAATAACCGAGAGCAATCTGTGGATAACTTCTCCCCAGAACTACCTGACGGCGGCCCAGCTACCTCGCGCGAGGTTGCTGGGCCGCCGTCAGGTAGTAATTGGTTAGCGGGCTTTGAGGAGGCGGCCCGCCGGGGTCTCGAAGTCGACCGGGGCTCCGCGCAGCACCGTCTGCGTGACCCGACCGCGGACGGTGCGGGTGTCGTACGCGCTGATCTGGTTGCGATGCCAGAGCTCCGTCGCCCGCACGGTCCACTCGTCGTCGGGGGCGAAGACGGCGAAGTCCGCGTCATTGCCTTCGGCGATCGACCCCTTGCCTTCGACCCGAGCCACGGCCGCCGGTGCCGCGGACATCCAGCGGACCACCTCGGCGAGCTCGATTCCGCGCTTCGCGGCTTCGGTCCACACGAGCGAGAGACCCAGCTGCAGCGACGAGATCCCACCCCACGCCGCACCGAAGTCGCCCGTGTCGAGCAGCTTCAGCTCGGCCGTCGAGGGCGAATGGTCGGAGACGATGCAGTCGATCGTGCCGTCGACGAGTCCCTGCCACAGCGCCTCCCGGTTCGATTCCTCGCGGATCGGCGGGCAGCACTTGTGCGTGGTCGCCCCGTCCGGGATCTCCTCGGCAGTGAAGACGAGGTAGTGCGGGCAGGTCTCGACGGTGAGCTTGACCCCTTCAGCCTTGGCCGCAGCGATCTGATCAAGCGCATCCGCCGACGCCAGGTGCAGGATGTGAGCCCGGGCACCGGTCTCCCGAGCAGCGTCGATGACGCGAGCGATCGCGACGTTCTCGGCCTCGCGGGGGCGCGTGGCGAGGAAGTCAGCGAACTTCGGACCCGAGTTCTTCGGCGCCGAGGTCATCACCTCGTGATCCTCGGCATGGACGATGAGCATTCCGTCGAAGGAGGCGATCTCGGCCATGTCCGCCGTCATCTCCGCCGGTTCCAGCGGCGGGAACTCCTCGACGCCGGAGTCCTCGAGGAAGCATTTGAACCCGTAGACGCCGGCCTCATGCAGGGGGCGCAGATCCGCGGTGTTGCCGGGGATCGCCCCGCCCCAGAAGCCGACGTCGACGAAGGCCTTGGGCTCGGCGACCGCCCGTTTCGTCTCCAGAGCTGCGACGTCGACCGTCGGTGGCAGCGAGTTCAGCGGCATGTCGACGATCGTCGTCACTCCCCCGGCCGCGGCCGCGCGGGTGGCGCTGGCGAAGCCCTCCCATTCGGCGCGACCGGGATCGTTGACGTGGACGTGGGAGTCGACGAGACCGGGCAGCAGCACCTGATCATCCGCGATCTCGATGACTTTCACCTCCGCCGAGGCGGCCGTGCCCAGATCCTGTCCACCGCGGGCGATCTCGGCGATCCTCCCGTCCCTGATCCCGATCGTCACCGGTTCGATGCCCTCCGGCAGCAGAGCCTTCTCGGCATGGATGATCAGGTCGAAGTCGGCGTCGTTGCTCATGTTCCTCCTCGGTCGCCCGCCCCTGGGGGCCGGTGGATTCAGTTTCGGTATACCGTTCTAGCCTACTCGGCTCGGGCGGTTCGGCCCAGCCCTCCGGCGGGTTCGGCCTTGCCTATTTCGCTGCGGCCAGTTCGCCCATCGGGCTCAGCGCCGTCGGAGCGTCGGCCGGGGTCTGGGCGAGCGTCTCGAACTCGTTGATCTGATCGAGGGCGGTTCCCATCGAGATGTTCGTGACGCGCTCGAGGATGACCTCGACGACCACGGGCACCTGGTGTTCGTCCATGAGCTCCTTGGCCACGCGCAGGCCTTCGCCGATGAGTTCGGGGTCCTCGACCCGCAGCGCCTTGCACCCGAGCCCCTGGGCGACGGCCACATGGTCGACTCCGTAACCGGACGATGCGGAACCGGCGGTGTTGATGTTCTCGAATGCCAGCGACACCTCATAGTCCATCTCGAATCCGCGCTGGGACTGGCGGATGAGACCGAGGTAGGAGTTGTTGACGACGACGTGGACATAGGGGATCTGGTGCTGCGCACCGACGGCGAGCTCTTCGATCATGAACTGGAAGTCGTAGTCGCCCGACAGCGCCACGACGGTCTCGCCGGGCTTGCCCTTGGCCACACCGAGCGCGGCCGGTCCGGTCCAGCCCAGGGGTCCGGCCTGTCCCGCGTTGATCCAGTGCCGAGGTCGGTAGACGTGCAGCATCTGGGCGCCGGCGATCTGGCTGAGCCCGATCGTCGAGACGTAGGTGACGTCGCGGCCGAAGGCCTGGTTCATCTCCTGGTAGACACGCTGGGGTTTGATCGGCACCTCGGTGAAGTTCGTCTTCCGGTGCTCGGTCGACTTCCGTGCCGTGCATTCGCCGGCCCAACCGGTGAAGTCCGGCAGCCCGCCCGACCGAGAGCGTGCGGCAGCCAGCAGTGCGTCGAGGGCGGCTCCGGCGTCGGAAGCGACCCCGTAGTCGGGGGCGAAGACGCGTCCGATCTGGGTGGGTTCGATGTCGATGTGGACGAACTTCCGACCCTTGCGGTACACGTCCAGATTCCCGGTGTGGCGATTGGCCCAGCGGTTGCCGATGCCGATGACGAGATCGGATTCGAGGAAGGACGCATTGCCGTAGCGCACATGCGTCTGGATTCCGACCATGCCCGCGGCCAACGGGTGGTCATCGGGGATCGCACCCCAGCCCATGAGGGTCGGCGAGACCGGGATGGAGGTGAGTTCGGCGAATTCGACGAGCCTGGCGGCGGCGTCGGCGTTGATGATTCCACCGCCGGCGATGATGATCGGGTGCTCCGCCTCGGCGATGAGGTCGAGGATCTTCTCCGCCTGCGTCGCGGTGGCCGCGGGCTTCGCCGGGGCCAGCGGTTCGTAGGTGTCGATGTCGAATTCGATCTCGGTCTGCTGCACGTCGATGGGCAGGTCGATGAGCACGGGTCCGGGACGGGCAGAGCGCATGAGCTGGAACGCGGTCTGGAAGACACCGGGCACCTGCCCGGCTTCGAGCACCGTCTTGGCCATCTTCGTCACGGGCTTCGCGATCGAGGCGATGTCGACGGCCTGGAAGTCCTCCTTGTCGAGCACGGCGACGGGTGCCTGGCCGGTGATGCACAGGATCGGCTGGGAGTCTGCGGCCGCGGCGTAGAGGCCGGTGATCATGTCGGTGCCTGCCGGGCCCGAGGTGCCCAGGCAGACTCCGATGTTGCCCGGTGCCGAACGGGTGTATCCGTCGGCCATGTGGGAGGCTCCCTCGACGTGCCGGGCGAGGGTGTGGCGGATTCCGCCGTGGGCCTTCATCGCCGAGTAGAGCGGGTTGATCGCCGCCCCCGGCAGCCCGAAGGTCTCGGTGGCACCTTCCTTCTCGAGGATGAGCACAACGGCGTCGACTGCGCGCATGCGTGTCATTGTTCGTCCTTTGTTCGTGAGCCGGCGACGACGCTGTCGCCGGCTCGGTTCATGGTTGGGCGGGACCGTTGGTGTCGTTGGGCCGACGACCCCGCCCGGCTGGTGTGGCCTCGCCGAGGCGGTCGTTCAGTTCTCGTTCTTGCCGGAGAGGGCTTCGATGACGGTGAAGAGGCCCGAGTGATCGAGTCCTCCGTTGCCCTGCTGCACGGTTGCGGCGACGAGCTGGGCGACCGTGGCGCCGAGCGGGATCGCGACTCCGGCCTCGCGGGCGGCGGCGGTGACGATGCCCATGTCCTTGTGGTGGAGTTCGAGCCGGAATCCGGGGTCGAAGGAGCGGTCGAGCATCTTCTGCCCCTTCTGGTCGAGCACCTTGGACCCGGCCAGACCGCCGCCGAGGACCTGCAGCGCCGCACCTGTTTCGACTCCATAAGCCTCGAGGAAGACGACGGCCTCGGCGAGAAGTCCGATATTGCCGGCGACCATGAGCTGGTTCGCGGCCTTGACCGTCTGGCCGGCCCCCGAGGGGCCGACGAGGACGATGGTCTTGCCGACGGCTTCGAAGACATCGGACACCGCGTCGAAGTCGGCCTGGTCGCCGCCGACCATGACGGAGAGGACACCGTCGATGGCTCCGGGCTCCCCTCCGGAGACAGGGGCATCGAGCGGTTTGAGGCCGGCGGCCTTGGCCTGTTCGGCCAGGTCCTTCGCGACATCGGGGCGGATGGTGGAGAAGTCGATCCAGGTGGCCCCGGCGGACGCGTGGGCGAGGATTCCGTCGTCGCCGGTGAGCACGGCTTCGACGTCGGGTGAGTCGGGAACCATGGTGATGATGACGTCGACCCCGTCCACCGCCTCGGCGATGGTGGCGGCGGCACTGCCTCCCGCCTCGGCGAGGGCGTCGGCCTTGGCCGGGGTGCGGTTGAAGCCGCGGACGTTGAATCCGGCGTTGACGAGGTTCTTGGCCATGGGCAGGCCCATGATGCCGAGTCCGATGAAAGCGATGGTCTTGGACATGGTGGGGGGGTTCCTTCGAGTCGTCGGTGGTGATGTTCAGGCGGTCTGGGCGGCGCGGTCGAGCCAGTCGAAGGCGGTCGCACGGTCCTGTTTGTATTCGAGTGCCACGGCTCCGGTGTAGCCGAGCTCGTAGGCGCGGTCGATCCACTGGCGCAGCGGCAGCGACCCGGTTCCCGGTGCCCCGCGGCCGTCGGCGTCGGCGATCTGGATGTGGCCGAAGTTCGCGGCTTCGGCCTCGATGACGGCCGCGACGTCGTCGCCGTTGACGTGCATGTGGTAGAAGTCGGCGAGCACGGCGATGTTCTCGGGTCCGTCGGCGCGGACCTGGGCGACCACCTCGGCGGCGTCGGCGTAGCGCTTGAGCGGGTAGGCCTCCGCTCCGGAGACGGGTTCGACGAGGACGGTTCCGCCGATTTCGGCGACCTTTCCGGCGGCCAACGCGAGGTTGGCGGCGGCGGTGGCGTCCTGAGCGGCCGGGTCCTGGCCATCGGTGCGCAGCCCGTAGAGGGCGTTGAAGGCGCGGCAGCCGGTGCGACGGCCGATGTCGACGACGATGTCGACGTTCTTCGCGAAGTCCTCTTCGGCATCGATGATCGAGACCATTCCGCGATCGCCGGCTGCCATGTTCCCGGCCCAGAAGTTCAGGCCTTTGAGGGCGACGCCTGCGGATTCGAGGGTGGCGATGAACTCGTCGACCTCCGCCGAGGATGGGCTCGGGTTCCCGTCGAAGGGCCACCAGAATTCGACGTCGTCGAAACCGGCGTCCTTCGCGGCCTGCGCGCGCTCGAGAACGGGCAGTTCGGTGAGCAGGGTCGAGCAGTTGAGGACGTAGCTGCCAGGTGAGGTGAAGTTCTGGGACATGGAGCTCTCCTTTGAGTTGCCGCTGTTTTCCGTATTGTGGAAGTGTGTTTCCATTCCGTGAAATCAGCATAAGTCGCCCTTGGAGCTCCCGTCAAGACCTGTCCCCCAGAACTACCTGACGGCGGCCCAGCAACCTCGCGCGAGGTTGCTGGGCCGCCGTCAGGTAGCAATTAGGGGTGGAGGGAGACGCCGTCGACCCAGACGTCCGCGATGTCGCCCGGGGTGCCCATGGCGAAGATCTTCGCCAAGGCGTCGCCGTCGTCGGCGGCGTGGCGGATGCCGACGTCCAAGGGCTGGCCCTCGGCCGGGCGGATGAGCACGGCGTCGAAGCGCTTGCCCTCGCCGAGCACCCCGACCTCATCGAGCTCGAGCGCCTCGGCGCCGGCAGAGGTCGCCAGGTGCAGCAGATGCGCAGAGGTCAGCGCCACTCCCCCGGCCGGGTCGAGCTGCTGCATGAAGTATGACTGCACGCCCTCCTTGAGCAGGTTGAACCCGGTGCCCGCTCCGACGTCCGAACCCAGTGCCACCCGGACGCCGGCCTCGACATGCCGACGCAGCGGGAAGAAGCCGCTGGCCAGAGCCGAGTTCGAGGTCGGGCAGTGCGCGGCCACGGACCCGGCCTCGGCCATCCGTGCCAATTCCCGATCCTGCGGGTGGACGTTGTGCGCGAGCACTGTGCGCCGACCGACGAGTCCCGCCCGGTCGTACGTATCGAGATAATCACGGGCATCCGGGTGGATCTGCGCGACCCCGGAGATCTCATCGACGTTCTCGTTCAGGTGCGAGGTCACCCAGACGCCCGGGTTCTCCTCCACGAGGCGGCCGCCGGCAGCCAGCAGCTCCGGTCCCGCAGAGAACGAGAATCGCGGGGTCACCGCGTAGCGCAGTCGTCCCTTGCCGTGCCACCGGTCGATGAGCGCTTGGCTCTCCTCGGTCGAACGCTCCACGTCGGTGAGCAGCGCATCGGGCAGGTTCCGGTCGCTCGTCACCAGCCCGGAGGTGATCCGCAGCCCCGATGCTGAAGCGGCGGCGAAGAAGGTGTCCATGGCGCCCGCGAAGTGCGAACCGAAGACCATCGCCGAGGTGGTCCCCGCCGAGATCAGTCCCGTAAGGAATTCACCGGCCACCGCCTTCGCGTAGGCGGGGTCCCCGAGCTTCGCCTCTTCGGGCAGGGCGCACTGGTCGAGCCAGTCGAGCAGCGGCCGCCCGAGATGGCCGATGGCCCTGACCTGCGGCAGATGGACGTGGGTGTCGATGAGTCCGGGGATGAGCACACCGTCGCGGAGGTCGACGACTTGCGCCTCGGGGTGCGCTGCCCGGGCGGAGTCGAAGTCGGTGCGGGAGGTGATGAGTCCGTCGTCGACGACGAGGGCGACATCGGCCGCCGAACGCAGCCGGCCGCCGGTGAATGGGTTGTCCGGCGTATCGAAGACGCGGGCACGGTAGATGACCACAGTGGTTCTCCTTGAGTCAGTGGTGGTGAAAGTCAGTGGTGGTGAAGAGTCAGGCCATGCGGCCGAGCAGGTCCGCGGCGACGCTCACGGCGATCGTCGCGGGTGCTTTGCCGGGCAGGTCGGGCAGTCCGATGGGGCACCGGATGGTGTCGATGGCCTCGGGCGCGAAGCCTTCGGAGGCGAGGTTCTTGCGGAAGCGCTGCCATTTCGCGTTCGAGCCGATGAGCCCGACCGATCCGAGGTCGCCGCGGGTCAGCGCCGCAGAGCACAAGTGCAGGTCCTCGGCATGGTCATGGGTCATGATGACCACGTGCGCTCCGGCCGGCAGCTCCGTGATCACCTCTTCCCCGACGACAGCGAATTCGCGGCGGATCCGCGCCACCGGCTCCTCCAACTCATCGAGAGCCTCGAGCTGTTCCGGCCGTGAATCGGACACAGTCAGGTCGAGATCGTGGCGGGCGAGGATCCGGGTGAGCTCGAGTCCGATGTTGCCGATCCCGAAGATCGCCACCGATGCGGGCACGGGCAGGGGTTCGAAGAGCATGGTGACCTCTCCGCCGCAGCATTGGCGACCGTATTTGGCCGGAGCCTTGTCGTTGAGCCGCAGGGTGAGCATCTCCGGAGCCGTCTGCCCCTCGGAGAGCAGCTCCCGGGCACGGGTGAGGGCCGTCATCTCGAGATTGCCCCCGCCGATGGTCCCGAACAGGTCATCGGCGGTGGCGATCATCTTCGCTCCCGCCTCGCGCGGGGCATGCCCGCGCACCGCAGCGAGAGTGACGAGGACAGCCGGCACCCGAGCTGCGCGAAGCTCGGCTGCGGTGTCCATCCAGGTCATGACGGAACTCGTTGTCCTTCCCTCGCCGAGGCGGCCGCCCCCGAGTCCTGCCCGCGGGCTTCTTCGATCGCCCAGAACACCGCTTCCGGTGTGGCCGGGGACGCGAGGTCGACGCTGTGGCCGGGTCGCGCGAAGGCACCGACGGCCTCGCGCAGGGCTTCGCGGACGGAGAAGGCGAGCATGAGCGGGGGTTCGCCCACGGCCTTCGACCCGTACACGGCTCCTTCTTCATGTGCTTTGTCGAGGAAGGTGACGTTGAAGATCTCGGGGACTTCGGAGAAGCTCGGAATCTTGTATGTGCTCGCTGCCTGAGTGGCCAGTCGGCCGCGGCTCGGCTTGTCCGATTCGTCCCAGCGCAGGTCCTCCAGGGTCAGCCAGCCGGCGCCCTGGATGAAGCCGCCCTCGATCTGTCCGAGGTCGAGCAGCGGTGACAGGGAGTCACCCACGTCGTGGACGATGTCGACGCGGCGCAGGGTGTAGGAGCCGTCGAAGCGGTTGACTTCGACTTCGGACACTGCGGCCCCGTAGGCGAAGTACTTGAACGGTTCGCCGCGCATCTGCGAGAGGTTCCAGTGCAGTCCCTCGGTGCGGTAGAAACCTGAGGCCGAGAGCTGGATGCGCTGGAAGTACGCGGTGTTGATGAGCTCTTCCCAGGTCACCGTCTTCGGTGAGGACAGCGCGGAGACGATTCCCCGCGAGATCTCCACCTCATGGGCGGGTGCTCCGAGGATGCCCGCGGCCACCTGCCGCAGCCGATCGAGGATCTGGTCGCAGGCGTTCTTCACCGCTCCGCCGTTGAGGTCGGATCCGGAGCTCGCCGCCGTCGCCGAGGTGTTGGGCACCTTGTCCGTGCGCGTCGGTGCCAGACGCACCGTCGACAGCGGCACGCCGAGGGTGGTGGCCGCGACCTGCAGCATCTTCTGATGCAGCCCCTGCCCCATTTCGGTGCCGCCGTGGGTGACGAGGACGGAACCGTCCTTGTACACGAGCACGAGCGCCCCGCCCTGGTTGAATGCGGTGAGGTTGAACGAGATCCCGAACTTCACCGGGGTGATCGCCAGACCGCGTTTGATATGCTCGCTGCCCGAGTTGAATGCCTCGATCTCAGCCTCGCGGGCTTCCAGATCGGATTGGGAGATGAGCTGGTCCCAGCACGCCCCGATCCGCTCGGGATGACGCACCGGCTGATAGTAGGGGGTGTCCTGACCTTGTGCGTAGAAGTTCCGGCGGCGCAGCTCGCGGGCGCTGAGTCCCAGCTGCGGGGCGACGCGTCCGATGATGTCTTCCATGACGAGCATGCCCTGTGGGCCGCCGAATCCGCGGAACGCCGTCTGCGAGGTCTTGTTGCATTTGGCGATGCGGCCGGTGACCCGGATGTTGGGCACCCAGTAGGCGTTGTCGATATGGCACATGGCGCGGGTGAGCACCGGTTCGGAGAGGTCGAGGCTCCACCCGCCGTCCGCGGTCAGCGTCGCATCGAGGGCGAGGATCTTCCCCTCCTCGGTGAATCCGATCTTCCAGGACGAGTGGAAGCCGTGCCGTTTGCCGGTCATGGTGATATCGCGGGTGCGGTCGAGACGCAGCCGCACCGGCCTGCCCGTGAGCTTCGCACCGAGCGCGGCCAGGGCCGCGTAGCCGTGGGGCTGCATCTCCTTGCCGCCGAAGCCGCCGCCCATGCGCAGGCACTGCACGGTCACCTCGTGGGCGGGAACTCCGAGGACGTGGGAGACGATGTCCTGAGTCTCGGTGGGATGCTGGGTCGAGGACTGGATGAAGACCTGTTCGTTCTCGTCCACGTGTGCCAGGCAGGCCTGCGTCTCGAGGTAGAAGTGCTCCTGGCCGGCGAACTCGAATTCGCCTTCGAAGACATGAGCGGCATCGGCGAACGCGGAGTCGACCTCGCCCTTGTCGATCGACAGGGGCTTTCCGTGGTAGCTGTCGGCGGCGATCGCATCCCGCACGGTCACCAGTGACGGCAGCTCCTCGACCTCGGCGATGACGGCGGCCGCGCCTTCCTTCGCGGCTTCGAGATCCTCGGCGAGCACCCAGGCCAGGGGCTGGCCGAAGAACATGATCTCGTCGACCGGCAGCATCGGCTCATCGTGCTTGACGCCCTGATCGTTGACGCCGGGGATATCGGCGGCGGTGATGACCTTGACGACTCCGGGCACCGCATAGGCGGGTTCGATATCGATGGCGCCGAGGCGGCCGTGCGCGGTCGTCGACTGCACGGGGAAGGCGTGGAGGACCCCGGTGAGGCGTCCGACGAGGTCATCGGTGTAGAGCGCGGTACCGGTGACGTGACCGAAGGCGCTTTCGTGGTGGTGCCGTTCGCCGACGACCGGGTCGGCGGGGCGCTGGGAGAGCTGGCTCATCACTTGACCTCCTTGCTGGTCACGGCCGGGTGGCCGAGCTGCTCGGCGTAGAAGCGTTCGAGGGAGGACCGCAGCATCGCGGTCCGGTATTTCGCACTCGCCCGGTGGTCGTCCATCGGGGTGCCTTCGGCGGCGAGGGTCTCGGCCGCCTGGTGCACGGTCTCCAATGTCCATGGCCGGCCTTCGAGGAGGGCTTCGGTGGCGGTGGCGCGCAGCGGGGTGGCGGCGACTCCACCGAGGCCGATCCGGGCCTTGGCGATCAATCCGTCCTGGATGTCGACGGCGTAGCCGATCGCCACCGAGGAGATATCGTCGAAACGGCGCTTGGCGATCTTCTGGAACGACGTCAGCGGGGACAGCGGCAGCGGGATGCGGATGGCGGTGATGAGTTCATCGGACTCCCGCACCGTCTGCCGGTATCCGGTGAAGTAGTCGGCCAGCGCCACGGTCCGGGATCCGCGCACCGAGGTGAGCACGAGCTCGGCCTCCAGCGCCAACAGAGCCGGCGGTGTGTCGCCGATGGGCGAACCGGTGCCGAGGTTGCCGCCGATGGTCGCCCCGTTGCGGATGAGGCGGGAGGCGAACTGTGGGAACAGCTTGCCCAGCAGCGGAATGTCTCCGGCGAGCTCACGTTCGAGTTCGGACAGGGTGTGGGAGGCACCGAGTTCGACGAACGACTCGGTCCGGCGGATTCCGCGCATCTCCTCGAGCCGGTCGACGGCGAGGATGTTCTTACCGCGTGCTCCCTTGATGTTGACCTCGACGCCCCAGTCGGTGGCCCCGGCCACGACGGTGGCCTCGGGATCCTGGCTGAGGATGGAGGTCGCCTCGGCGAGGGTGGCGGGACGACGGTAGCGCCCGATCTTTCCCGTGGCGGTGTCGGCGCGCTGATAATCGGTGGCTCGAGCCGACGGGGCCGGGCGGTCACGGCGGGCGGCCAGAGCATCGTCGGCGGCGGGCTCTCCCAGCGCATTCGCGGCGTCGCGGATGGGACGGTAGCCGGTGCAGCGGCACAGATTGCCCGACAGGGAGTGGAGGTCGAAGCCGTCCTCGCAGCGGTCGGGCCGGTAGTATTCGGCGGCCATCGAGGAGATGAAGCCGGGGGTGCAGTATCCGCATTGGGATCCGCCGCGCACGGCCATCTCTTCCTGGACGGGGTGGACGGTGTCTCCGTCGGCCAGACCTTCGGAGGTCACGACCTCTCCCCCGTCGAGGGCTGCTGCCGGCAGCAGGCAGGAGTTCACCGAGGTCCAGCGGGTTCCGCCGGATTCATCGGGGCGGGCGACCATGATCGCGCAGGCCCCGCATTCGCCTTCGGCGCAGCCTTCCTTCGCTCCGGTCAGACCCTGACCGCGCAGGAAGTCCAGCGCATTCGTATGGGGTGGGCCGTCGAACTCACGAACGGTCCCGTTGATTGTCACTTCGGCAGTTGACTGGTCCGTTGTCGCTGCGGACATCGCACTTCACACCTCCCGCGCCTCTCCACTGAGGCGCACAGTGCATGGTTGGAACAATTTGCTTCGTTCTTCGAGCCTCTGGTTATCCATGCGAACAGCGCAGAAGAACGCGGAAGAGGGGACTGGACGTCCCCGCAGGTCAAGCCCCGTGGGCGATCTGACCCTTTCCCCAAGCTGAGTGTCCAACCATTGTTCTCATGCCCCCAAGATAGCCGAAATCGGGCCGCGAACGAAGTACAGGACGAATCCGGCCGAGACGACCCACAGCAGCCAGTGGACCTGACGGGCACGGTTGCTCATGGCGTGGATGAGCGCCCAGGAGATGAATCCGACGCCGATTCCGTTGGCGATCGAATAGGTCAGCGGCATCGTCACCATGGTGAGGAAGACCGGCAGCGAGGTGCGGAAGTCGGTCATGTCGATCTCACGGATCTGCGTGACCATCATGGCGCCGACGACGACGAGCGCAGCGGCTCCGGCTTCCATCGGGATGACGGCGATGAGCGGTGAGAAGAACATCGACAGCAGGAACAGCACACCGGTGATGCAGGCGGCCAGACCCGTGCGTGCGCCTTCGGCGATTCCGGCTGCGGAGTCGACGAAGACCGTGTTCGACGAGGCAGAGGCACCGCCGCCGAAGACCGCGCCGAGACCTTCGACGATGAAGGCTCCGCGGATGCGCGGGAACATTCCGTCCTCGGTCTGCAGTCCGGCGCTGCGGGCCAGTCCGGTCATCGACCCCATGGCGTCGAAGAAGTTCGTGAACACGAGGGTGAACACGAGCATCGTGGCCGCGAGGACTCCGATGTGCTGGAAGCCGCCGACGAGGTCGAAGGCGCCGATGAGACCGAAGTCGGGAAGGGCGATGACCTGTTTCGGGAATTCCGGAGCTGAGAGGTTCCAGCCCAGCGGGTCCGGATTGACCGGGTCGCCGACGGTGCCGAGCTTCGCGAACGCCTGGATGATGATCGCGGCGATCGTGGCCACGATGATGCCGATGAGGATGCCGCCGGGAATCCTCCGCGCCACGAGGATGCCGATGAGGACGAGCGCGAAGACGAAGACCAGCGTCGGCAGGGAGCCGATCGATCCGTCCTGACCCAACTGGACGGGTGGGCCGGCCGGGGTGCGGGTGACGAACCCGGCGTTGACGAAGCCGATGAAGGCGATGAAGAGTCCGATGCCCACAGTGATGGCGATCTTCAGTGCGTGTGGGACGGCGTTGAAGATCGCGGTGCGGATGCCCGTGGCACCGAGGACGACGATGATGACGCCGTTGATGACCACCAGTCCCATCGCATCGGCCCAGGTGACCTCCTGGACGACGGACACGGCGAGGAAGCTGTTCATGCCCAGGCCTGCGGCCAGACCGAAGGGCAGTCGGGCGACGACGCCGAAGAGAATCGTGATGACGCCGGCGACGAGCCCGGTGACCGCGGTCAGCTGGGCGAAGTCGAGGCTGTCTCCGGCGATGTCCTGGGAACCGCCGAGGATGAGCGGATTGAGGACGACGATATAGGCCATCGCGACGAAGGCGACGATGCCTCCGCGGATCTCCTGTCTGATCGTCGAGCCTCGATGGGTGATTTCGAAGAATTTGTCGAGAAGCCCCGGTCTCGAAGATGCGGTCTGCACCGCTTGGTCGTTGTCAGCCATTTTCATGGACCACCTCAGGTTGTTCGATTTGGTCAGCCGGCGACATCATCGTCGTCGGCCCTGCGCCTTGAACATGCGCAATGAGACAGTCGAGTCTTCAGCCCCGGATACCGGACCGGGATACCGAAAAGTAATTCCATATCCCGGAAAACTCTTTCTGTTTCACCGAGCAAGTCTCGCCGCTCGACCCTGGTGTGTCAATCATCACACCTCTGACCGCGCCGATGCCATCCTTCGACGAGACAGACGAAACCCCTGACCAGAAGCGTCTGATCAGGGGTTTCCCTTGGCGGTGGCGGTGGGATTTGAACCCACGGTAGGGGGTTGCCCTACACAACATTTCGAGTGTTGCACCTTCGGCCGCTCGGACACGCCACCGCCGACAACTGTACAGCTGTGGACTTTCTGCGTCCAAATCGGTTCGCCGTGAGCTGGGACACGTCAGCGTTTGGCCGCGAAGAACTCCCTCAGCAGGGCCCGACTCTCCTCCGCCCGGACGCCCGAGGTGACCTCCGGATGGTGGAGTGCGGCGCGGTCGCGCAGCAGATCCCAGACCGAGCCGACCGCCCCGGCCTTGTCGTCATAGGCCCCGAAGACGACCCTGTCGATGCGGGAGCCGACGAGGGCTCCGGCGCACATCACGCACGGTTCCAGCGTGACGACGAGGATGCAGCCGTCCAAGCGCCATTCGCCCCTCGCCGAGGCGGCGGCTGAGATCGCCATGAGTTCGGCGTGGCCGAGCGGGTCGGCATCGATCTCGCGTCGATTGTGACCGCGCCCGATGATCTCACCGGCACCGTCGATGACCACGGCCCCGACGGGAACGTCGTCATGAGCGGGCGCCAGGGCCGCCTCGGCGAGGGCATGACCCATCCATTCATCGAGCCGGGTCACGGACGCAGCGGTCAGCGTGCGGCCTCGAGCTGATCGGCGAAGCCGACGGTCTCACCGACATGGGCGACGACGCGGGCCGGGTCGGACCGATAGCTTTCGACCTGGTCGATCAGGGTGGCGGCGGGGACTCCGCGGTCGGAGTAGATATCGGCGTCTCCGCCCCATTCGGCATCGGCGTCGAACTCGAGCATTTCGACCTCGTCTTCGTCGTCCTCCTCGTCGACGGCGGCCTCATCCTCCTCGGCCCCGAAGTCCTCTTCGGGTTCGGCGTCATAGGCGTCGGGGCGGGAGTCGAGGAAGTCGGCGAAGATCTCCGCGAACGGGCTCGCCTCGGCCGCGGCGAGGTCGGACAGGAAGACCTTGACCTCATTGTTCCGGCACAGGCGCACGAGCCCGAACCATTCGTCTTCGTGTTCGATGACGGCCACGGCCTCTCCGTCATCGCCGGCTGCCGAACGCATCATATCGACGAGGTCGTCGAGGTCGTTCGCGTCACGGACGTCGACATCGAGGGCGCGGAAGCCATCGCCGGAATCGGCCAGGATCTCAGTGAAGTACGACATGCCTCCATTGTGAACGCTTCGTCCCGCGTTGACCACTGCCTTGAGCCCGAAGTTCTCCCGTACCATTTGGGGTATGCATCTTCACGTAGCCGACCACCCGCTCATCGCCCACAAACTCACCGCTCTGCGCGATGTGAATACGGATTCCGCTCGTTTCCGACAGCTCACCGAAGAGCTCGTCATGCTGCTGGCCTATGAGGCGACCCGCTCGGTGGCCGTCGAGGACAAGGAGATCTCGACTCCGGTAATGACGACCATCGGCACCCGCATCGCCGAGCCCCGCCCCGTCGTGGTCCCGATCCTGCGCGCCGGGCTCGGCATGCTCGACGGAATGCTGCGCATCCTGCCCACTGCCGAGGTGGGCTTCCTCGGAATGGTCCGCGACGAGACCACTTTCGAACCCAGCGCCTATGCCGATCGCCTGCCCGATGACCTCACCGGCAGGCAGATCTTCGTCGTCGATCCGATGCTCGCCACCGGCGGCACCCTGGCCATGGCCATCGACTTCCTGCTCGCTCGCGGAGCCCGCGACGTCACCGCCGTGTGCCTCGTCTCCGCCCCTGAAGGCGTCCAGCGCATCGAGCGCGACTACAGCGATTCCGCCGAGGTGAAGGTGTACACCGCGGCACTCGATGAGAAGCTCAACGAGAAGGGCTACATCGTGCCCGGACTCGGCGATGCCGGGGACCGGATGTACGGAATCGTCGACTGACGGCACCTGCGGATGACGATTTCGGTCGTCGACCCCGGCGACTGTGACGTCATATTTCGTCACAGTCGTCTCATTTTCGGGTTTTCCTTTGCGCGGCCGAAGTTTTGTGACAAATAATGAAGTCATGACTTCGACGATCCATCAGATGCGAATGCCGGGCGCACATGTGTGTATGCCCTGCGTTCGTGGTCGGTGATCGTACTCCCGCTGTCCGGCCTCGAACGAGTTCACTCAAGCAGCGGACTCTTCCAGTCATATCGACCTCATGGTCGGAGCAAAGGACAGCTATGCCGAATCCAGAACCCGCCTACGTCCACCCCCGCAGTGCAGTGGCCACTCGACGTGCAGGAGCCAGGTTGAGCGCAGTCGACCCGCAGAACCCACCGCACACCTACGGGCCCGCCGGAGTCGTCCCCTCGCCGAAGGCCGCCCGCGGAATCATCGTCTACATCGGACTCGATGAGACCAAGGCCGCAGCCGACGGCACGAACCTCTCCGCGATCGCCGCTGAGCTGCAGGCCTACGCCAAGGAACTCGCCAGCCAGGCCGAGACCCAGGCCGTCATCGCCTTGGCACCGGAGGGCCGCGGCAGCGATATCGACGCCGTGCGAGCCGTGGCCAACGGCTCCCCCGCCGCGACCGGTGCACCGGCGGCGACACACGGCCCCGTGCGTTCGCGCATTCCCAACCGCATCCACCCGCCGGCCCTGCGCGAGGAGGCTGCTCCGGCGGCTCCCGCACCCCGCGGTTTCGGCGGACGGGCCGGCGACGCCTACACCCAGGCCACCGGCGAACGTCTGCGCATCGACATCCCCCGCCGCGAGGTCCGCATCGACGGCGACCTCGTCGATGTCACGACGAAGGAATTCGACCTGCTCGCCACCCTCGTCTCCCATGCCGATGAGACCCTGCCCCGTGAGGACCTCATCACCGCGGTATGGTCCGGCGGTGAGGTTCCCGACGAACGCACCGTGGACGTCCACATCCGCCGACTGCGGCGCCGCCTCGGCGAATATGCCTCCGTGGTGCGCACGATGAGGGGTTCGGGTTATCGCTACGACACCCACCCCGATGTGACTGTGTGGAGCGCGACTGCGCGTCGCTGACGTCGTGCGGCTGTGAGCCGCGTCGCAAGTCGCTTCCAGCGTGGGGCCAGACTTCCCGGTTAAGATCGTTGATCGATGAACCAGGCATATTCCTCACCGCGCAGAAGGCACAGCCCCGCGAAGGGCATCACCGCATTGATCTTCGGGATCCTCTATGCGGCATTCCTGCTTCTCCACGATCTGCTGCCGACGCGGATGGGCATCGCGCTCATCCTCGAATCGGTGCTGCCGTGGACGGGAATCGTCCTCGCGCTCGTGCTGCTCATGTTCCTCATCCGCTTCTCGTGGCTCTCAGCCATCGGATTCCTCGTGCCCGCTCTGGTGTGGACGGGGATGTTCGGCCCCGCCTTGCTGCCGAACGAGGATTCCGGTGATCCGGACCTGACGGTGGCCACTCACAATGTGGGGGCGAGGATGCCGCAGCCCACGGCTGCCGCGCAGAACATCGTCGACCGTGATCCGGACATCGTCACGATCCAGGAACTCGAATCCCTGTCCGGCAAGATCATCCACAAGGAGCTCGACTCCTCGTTCGAGCATTCGCAGGTCGTCGACACCATCGGCGTATGGTCGAAGTGGCCGATGTCGGAGCCCAAGGAGGTCGACCTCGGCCTGCAGTGGCCGCGCGCGTTCGCGACCACGATCTCGACCGATCACGGTGACATCCGCTTCTATGCCGTGCATATGCCTTCGGTGCGACCGGGCCACGAATCGATGCGCAATGCCGCTCTGCGCCGCCTTGCCACGACGGTGGAGACCGATGGTGCCGAACATGTCGTCGTCGCCGGCGACTTCAACACGGCGACGACGGACAACAATATGGAGACCTTGGTGCCGCCGCTGCAGGATACCCGGGAAGAGGCCCGAGGCGGCTTCGGCTTCACTTGGCCCTCCCAGTTCCCCGTCACCCGGCTCGACCATGTCCTCTACCGTGGTTTCGACGCCACCTCCGACGAGGTGCTCGAACGCGGATCGAGCGACCACCGCGCCGTCCTCGCCGGACTCGACCTCAAGTAGTCGGGGTTAGTTCGTGCACTGCCCCGTCGGCTGCGGTGCGCGTTCGGCGGCACCTGCGTCGAGTTCGTCGGCGATCTCGGCTCGGGTGAGGGCATAGCCGGTTTCGTCATCGGTGGCGGAGCGGGCGAAGACCATGCCGACGACGTTTCCGTCGGCGTCGATGAGCGGTCCGCCCGAATTGCCTTCCCTCACGATTCCGCGCAGTGCATAGACTTCGCGGACTACCGACTCCGAATCGTAGATGTCGAGTCCGCGGGCGTTGATCTTCTCCCGCACTCGGGTCGGTGAGATCGTATAGGGACCGTTCGCGGGGAATCCGACGACGACGGAGTCGTCTCCCGGTCCGAGCCCGTTGCCGAAGTCGAGAGCGGGAGCATCGAGACCCTGGACCCGGAGCACGGCCACATCGGCTTCGGCGTCGAATTCGACCACCTCGGCGCGGTAGGGCCTGCCCTTGCCCCCGACCTGTACGGCCAACTCAGTGGATCCGGCCACGACGTGGGCGTTGGTGGCGACGAGTCCGTCTTCATAGACGAAGCCGGAGCCTTCCGAACCAGTGGCGCAGCTGGTGGCCGTCGTCGTGATCTTGACGACCGAGTCCTCGACGCTGCGTCCGACGTCGACCATGCCTTCGTCGGGTTCTCCGACTCCGCGGATCTGTTCGGGCTGCCCGGAGAACACCTGAGGGAACCCGGAGGCGCTCAGTCCTTTCGCCAGTCCGCCCAGGGCGTTCTGGGAGGAGTAGGGAATGGTGCGGTCGATCGCGGCGATGACGGAGGAGTCGGCGACCCAGCGGTTGGGTTCGACGAGCGGGGTGGTGCGGATGAATCCGGCGGCGAGCCAGATGACGAGGACATAGACGATTCCGGCGGTGACGGTGCCGCCGACGGCGTCGATGCCCTGGCCGAGGTCGGAGTCCATATTGTTCTTGATCCACGCCCCGATGCCGCTGCCGGCGAAGGCGAAGAGGACGCTGAGGACCAACGGCATCGAGGCCAGCAGCATGAGCACGCCCTGGTTGTCCATGACGTCGGTGCCGGCGCTCAGCGATTCGACGAGCGGGGAGAGCAATCGGCCGAGGATCCAGCCGACGATGAAGCCCGCCGCCGTTCCGAGGGCGGTGATGATGCCCTGGCGGAACCCGGCGAAGAGCGCCCCGATGCCGAGGACGATGAGGAGAATGTCGAAGATCGTCACCGCTGGAACTTACCGCACAGTCTGTTGGGAGGCGGTCTGTTTGGAGGCCGCGAGCAGACGTTCACGGGCGTCGGCGAACTGCTGGAGTTCGGCCCGTTCGATCTTGCGTTCCTGTTCTCCGCCGATTCCGGCGAGCACGCGCATCCGCGTCGTCGACAGCTTGCCGGAGGTGCGGATCATGGTCTTCATCTCCTCCTTGCCGCCCGGGAACGATTTCGCCCAGTCGCGTCCGTTCTTCCGGCCCTTCCAGGTGCCGAGCATGTCGACCTCGGCATGGGTGAGCCAACCGGAGTTCGCATAGTCACCGAGCATGTTCTGAGTGTGCATGCGTTCGCTGCGGCGCAGGATGAGACCGAGCGTCACCCAGGCGGCGGAGAGGATGACGCTGAGGACGACGAGGCCGATGATCTGCGGAAGCATTCCGCCCATCACGTCACTGGTCGCTTGGCCGAGGACACCGAGGAACGTCATCGAGGCGTTCCAGAAACCGTGCAGGATCATGCCGAGTGCAAGTCCGGGCAGCCACATGAGGATGAGTGACCACCACGGCCATTTGCGGGCGGCGAGTCCGATCGACACACCAGCGCAGGTTGAGAACGCCGTGTGGAGCAGCGGCGATCCGAGGCAGCGCATGGCGAACGTCATGGCGAGGCCCAGAAACTCGCCGTCGTTCCACGACTGGCCGAGGTAGAGGATGTTCTCTGTGAAGGCGAAGCCCGCACCGATGAGCGAACCGTAGACGAGCCCGTCGAGGGGCCCTTCGAAATAGCGGCGAGCGGCAAGGACGATGACGAGGAGGAGGACGGTCTTCGTCGATTCCTCGAGGATCGGAGCTTGAATCACCGCACCGATGACGTCGGGCACACCATTGATGCCGATCATATAGAGCGCGACCTCACCGACGAGTGAGAAGCCGAGGGTGAGGATAACCGAGGCGACAGCACCCCAGAGGAGACAGATGCCCAGGAGGAGCTTCGGCTGCGGTCTCCAGCGGTCGAGCCAGAGGACGTAGGCGATAATGCCGAGAAGAGGGATCGCCGCGAGTCCGATGAGACCGAAGAGGCGGACGCCGAAGCTCAGTCCGCCGAGCAGGGCAAGTAATGCCAATCCGATGACAAGCCCGACGAGAACGAGGATTGCAGCGACGAGCCGGACGATGTTTCCGGTCGAGTCGGGTTCGGTCTCCGGTTGTGTTTTCCGCACGGCGCCGGTCCAGGGAGTGTCGGTGACGACCTGCTGGGGTGCCTGCATGCCTGCACGGATACGCATCTCCTGCGTCACCGTCGGAGCAAACCGCGGCTGAGCATAGACGCGGGCCTGCGCAGGCGGGGGCGCGTACATCACCGGTTGACCAGGCATGGGTTGGCCGGGAACCGGCTGCATCTGAGGCTGCATGGGTCGGCCGGGTGCCTGCATCGGCTGTCCCTGCATAGGCGGTTGGTTCTGCGGCGGCATGGGTCGACCCGGCGCTGGGGGCCGATTCTGTCCCTGCATGGGCGGCTGCTGCGGCCGCGACCCGCCGGGTTGCTGCTGGTTCGGCTGCTGCGACCCCTGTGGTCGCGGCCGGAACCGATCATGGTTCTGCGGCTGACCCTGCTGCGGATTGTGTGGCTGCGGCGGAGGGACCTGGCCCTGAGGCGGCATCTGTCCCTGTGCCGGGGGCACGTTCGGGTTCGGTGGGCCCTGCACCTGGGGCGGCTGCGGTCTCTGCGAACCGGGACCGTTCTGTGCCGACATAGTCTGTCCTTCTGCGATGGGGGAATTTCCGCTCACCTCAGTCTAGAGTCCCAGCCCGCCGTGAACGGCCCCGCCGTGTATCCGTCCAGCAACACTTCAGCCGACTGCCACGTTCTTCAAACGACGTCCCCCGCCCCACTCAACCATTTTCGACTGTGGATGGACGCAGTTTCGTCGACTCTGTGTCGGCGGGGGAACCAGACGGCCGTCAGACCGCCCCTGCACCCACGACCGTCGCCCGACGGTCGGCATCGCCCACCACACGCACCCGACGCGGCCGTTCCTCCCCGGGGCCACTCCCCTCCCTGCAGCGACCAGCACCTCCCCCACTCACACGTCAGAACCTGTGGACGCTCAAAGCGGTATCCACAGCCCCTCAATCAGCCCTAGATGACCAGCCAGCGCCCAATGTCGAATCGGTCCATGACTACTCTCAGAATCGCATCGCTGCGCACCGCGCTGCTCCTCACCGTCCTCACAATCGCTTCGCTCATCGGGCTGGGACCGGCCATGGCCGCGGGACCGCCGGTCGGCCTCGGCGAGGTTCCGGTGCACACCGCACCCAACGCCTACGGTCCGGGCATCTGGCACCATGCGAAACAGGGCAAGACCTGGTACGGCTCCTACCGGACCTTCCCTGACACCTCCGCCTACTGCATCGATGCGGGCAAGAAGTCTCCGCTGCCGAAGTACTTCAAGAATGCGAAGGCCGACACGGTCACCTCGGCTCGCACAGCGTGGGCACTGCACGAATATGCCGGCTCGACGTCGAAAGATGTGCAGGCCGCGTTGAGCGCGATGGCCCGACTCGACAAGGCGCTCCCCCACGATCACAAGGTGCCGCCGCAGAAGCCGGCCGATCTGGGCAAGAAGTTCGCGGCGGCCGCGAAGAAGCACTCGACGATCCTCGCCGAGGCCAAGAAGTTGGCCGGTCCCTACACCCTCGACATCAGCCTCGAGCCGGTCATGCGCATGCCCGTGCTCGAACCCTATGCCGCCCCGGAATCCACCACTTCTCCTGACTCCTGGGCCTCCGACAAAACTGACAAGCCGAAGGTCCTCGGCACTCCCACCGATGAGGCGACGCTGACGGTCTCCCTGCTCAGCGCCTCAGGTGCACAGGTCCCCGACGTTCCTGTCACGCTCAAGACCACCGGCACTGCGAAAGCCCCGACGACTGTGACCACGGGGAAAGAACCCGTGACCACGACACTGCAGGCGAGCGCCCCCGGCACTCTGTCCGTGACCGCCTCGGCGAAGGTCGCCCCGCAGACCGTGCGCGTCTTCGAACCGACGTCCGGCACTCGGGTACAGCGAGTCATCACCCCGGACACCCCCGATTCCGTCACGGACAAGGCGTCACTGGAGCTGAGTTCCCAGCCGAAGGTGACCACCGAGATCTCTGACCAGACACCGACACCGGGTGAGACGGTCACCGACGAATTCACCGTCTCCGGCCTCATCGGCGACCACACCGTCACCGTCGAACACACCCTGTGGCAGACCGCGACGGCACCGAGGCAGGGCATCAAGAACGATGACGCTCGCGAAATCGGATCCGTGACCTCGAAGAATGTCGGCAACGGCACCCACACATCCGACGAGATCACCGTGCCCGAGGACTTCCGCGGCTGGCTGTACTTCACCGAGACGATCGCCGGGGACAAGGCAACGAAGGAATGGAAGGGAATCCACGGCCAACCCCGTGAGACGGGGTTCGCCCCGTGGACTCCGACCGCCGACACCGAGGCAGTGCTCGAGGGGACATCTACCCACGACGAGGTGGCCGTGACCGGACTGCGGCCGGGTTCCGAAGCCGTCCTCACCATCACCGCCTACCACGTGGAGACCGAGCCCGCGCAGTCGAAGAAGCCCGACGGCACCGAGCTGTCCGTGCAGGACTTCACCGTCAACGCCGACGAGAACGGCCGCGTCGAGATCGACACGGAGCCGATCGACATGCCCGTCGGCTGGGTCACCTATGTGACGGCGATCGAGGGCAGCGACGTCAACAAGGCGTGGACGAGCGACTGGGGCGTTCCCGCCGAGACCGTGCACCGCCCACCCGAGGAGAAGCCGTCGACTCCCCCGGAAGAACCCAGCACGCCGCCGGAGGAGCCAAGCACCCCTCCGGCTCCCCCGGAACAGCCCGAAAACCCTGAAGTGCCCGAACGGCCTGAGGAGCCAGACACTCCTCCGGTCGAACCGGTCGCGGAAACTCCCGAGACCCCCGCATCTCCGGCGGCCCCGGCACCATCCGGTGAGCTGCCCCGCACCGGCACGACAGGCAACGGGATGCTCATCGGCCTGGGCATCGTCCTCGTCGGACTCGGCTCGACGATCCTGTTGATTTCCGGCAGCCGCCGCGAGACGGACTGAGAAGTGAGCTCAGGGGTGTTCTCCGCCGATCGTGCCGGCGAGAACACCCCCGGCTCGCAAGACCGCCGCCCCACGCAACGCCAGATCGTCCAGTCTGTCGTCGAGTGCGGCGAGCATCGAGCTCGTATCACCGAGCCCTCGCACCACTGCCAAAGCTTCGCGGATCTCGTGAATGCCGTACCCTCCGGACCGCAGCGCGGCAGTGATCCTTGCATCTCTGATCGCTCCGAACCGATAGAGACGCGCGGTTCGAGCTCCGGAGCCCACCCGGTGCGGGGTAGTCAGTCCCTCCGATTCCCAGTATCGCAACGTGGATGCACGCACGCCCACCGCCTCAGCAAGTTCGGTGATCGTCATCGATTCGTCGGTCGTCTCGCGCCCATGCTCGCCGGCAGTTTCAGCTTCTGACTGGATCGAGAGCAGCATCGAGCGTGCTGCAACGACCTGACGTCGATGCTCGTCCACTTCAGTCACTTTGCCGGTGAGAAGGGCGATCGCCTCACGGGGATCGAGCCGCGGAAGTTCGGTCATCACCGATCGGGCCGCAACAGGACCGACGGCGAAAGCAAGATCACGGTATGCGGACAATGCACTGACATGCACGTCTGAATACCGCCGGTAGCCATTGTCCTCCCGAGCGGCTGCGGGAATGACACCGCGGGATTCGAGCTGACGGATCTGCTGCACCGAATACCCGCTGAGCGAAGCCACGTCCGCAGTGCGCAGAGTGATCACCTCCCGACAAAAACCCGACATAGGCACTTCAAGTGCACACTTGAACCATGAGTATGCACGAGATCATCGACCGTTTCCACACTCTCGACGGACTGCTCCACATCGCTCCCGAGGCCGGCGGCCCGTACCCCGAGCTGACCTGGGGAGACCACTTCTTCTATTTCGCTCCCGACGGAGAAGTGCTTGCGAACACTCAGCCGTTCGCCACCATCATCACCAAGGACTACCCCGACGACACGGCCTCCGAGCTCTCGGCTCCCGATCGCTGGAGGCTCAATCTCCACATCGGGCGTGCCCGGTTCTCCGCACTCTTCGGCGAGCCCGGCCCCGACGTCGACGCGAACGCGGACACCCCGGGTCAGCAGTCCGTCACAGACGCAATCCACCCCCACCCGCTGTATCGCAGGCAGGGGTGGGTAGCGGTCGTGAATCCAGGCTCACGCACTGAGAAGCAGGTCGACGAACTCCTTATCGCCGCCCACGATGATGCCCGGCACCGCTGGGAGCGAGCTCAGTCCTGAACCCAAGTGTCGGCCCAGGCGCGGGCGCCGTTCATCATCAGACCGACGTCGGCGCCGACGAGGACGAAGGACGCTCCGGCTTCCAGGTACTTCCGTGCCTGCTCGGGGTCGAAGGCGTTGACACCGACGGGTTTGCCGGCGGCCTTCACTGCTTCGAAGGTCCGAGCCACCGCATCGGTGACGTCCGGATGGGTCTGCTGACCGAGCAGCCCCATCGACGCAGCCAGGTCGGAGGGCCCGACGAAGATCTGGTCGATTCCGTCGACCGCGGCGATCTCAGCGGCGTTGTCCACCGCGGTCGCCGATTCGATCTGCACCGTCAGGGACACGAACTCATCGGCGCGCCCCAGGTACCCGTCCACGGCGTTCCACCGGGAGGCCCTGGCCAGGGCCGAACCGACCCCGCGCACACCCTTCGGCGGATAATGGACGGCCGCCACAGCCGCCTCGGCGTCGGATTTCGTATCGACCATCGGCACGAGCAGATTCTGCGCGCCGAGGTCGAGGTGCTGCTTGATGAGCACCGTGTCGTTGACCGGCACCCGCACGACGGGGGTCGCCGGGTAGCCGTTCATCGCGCGCAGCAGACTCGTCGTCGTCTCGAGTCCGATCGGGGAATGCTCGGCGTCGATGAGCACCCACTGCATTCCCGAGGCGGCGGCGATCTCGGCGGCCACGGGCGAACCCGAGCACACCCACATCCCGGCCAGGTACTCCCCGTCGCCGAGGCCGGCCACCCGGTCGGCGAAGGTCTGCGGAAGCTCTACCCGAAACGGCATGTGATGACTCCCAGCTCTCCGTAGTCGGCGTGCACGGTGTCGCCGGGATGCACCCACATGGGGCGGGTGAACGACCCGGCGAGCACGGTCTCTCCGGCCTGCAGAACATCTCCGTGCTCGGCGAGTTTGTTTGCCAACCACACGATTCCGCGGGCCGGATGGTCGAGGACGGCGGCGGCGACTCCGGAGTCCTCGATCGTCTCATTGCGGTAGAGCAGGGCGTTCACGCGACGCAGGTCGACGGCATCGACGGCAACGGGACGGCCGCCGAGGACCATCGCCCCCAGTGCCGCATTGTCCGAGATGGTGTCGACGATCGTGCGGCCCTCCATCTCGATGCGCGAGGACAGCACCTCGAGTGCGGGGACGACGTATTCGGTGGCCCGGAGGACGTCGAAGAGACTGACGTCGGGTCCGCGCAGTTCGTCGCGCAGCACGAAGGCGAGTTCGACCTCGATGCGCACGCCCGAATACTGCGCATGGTCGATCACGGACCCGGTGTCATAGACCTGATCGGCGAAGATCGCTCCGTAGTCGGGTTCGGTGATGCCGGTGGCCTGCTGCATCGGCTTCGAGGTCAGTCCGATCTTGTGACCATAGAGTCGACGACCGGCGGCTTCACCGCGACGGCGCCATTCGTTCTGCACCGCATACGAGTCCTCGACCGTCATGTCCGGATACTTCGCGGTGAGCAGACCGATCTTCGACCGAGTCTGCTCCGCCTGAGCGAGATCGTCGGCGATGACCGCGATCGTTGCCTCATCGAGCATGTGGATTCCTTTCAGAGCTGGTTGCCCAGCTTGCCCTCGTTCTCATCTGCGCGGGTGTAGGAGAACCCGTCGGCACCGATCGTCACGGCCATCTCCGAATCGTCCGTGCGGGCATGCACGGGCTGCGGGGTGCCGTCGAGATCGAGGACGAGGGAGGCGTCCGTGTACCAGGACGGCACGACAGGGTTGCCCCACCAGTCGCGGCGCTGATTGTCGTGGACGTCCCACGTGATGACCGGGTTGTCCGGGTCGCCGGTGTAGTAGTCCTGCGTGTACACCTCGACGCGGTGGCCATCGGGATCGCGCAGGTAGAGGTAGAACGCGTTCGAGACACCGTGGCGGCCGGGCCCGCGTTCGATCGAGTCGGATCGGCGCAGGGCACCGAGCTTGTCGCAGATGGAGAGGATGTTGTGCTTCTCGTGCGTGGCGAAGCAGACATGGTGCATGCGCGGCCCGTCTCCGCCGGTCATCGCTGTGTCGTGGACGGTGGCCTTGCGGCGCATCCACGCGGCATAGACCGTGCCCTCCTCGTCCTGGATGTCCTCCGTAACACGGAAGCCGAGGTCCTGCATGTACTTCACCGCCCGCGGCACATCCGGGGTGACCTGGTTGAAGTGGTCGAGGCGGACGAGTTCGCCGGGAATGTGCAGGTCGTAGCGCCACGACATGCGTTCGACGTGATCGGACTGGTAGAAGAACTCGTATGGGAAGCCGAGCGGGTCGACCACGCGCACGGAGTCGCCCACGCCCTTGACGAACCCGTCGGGGTTGCGACGGACATCGCAGCCGAGTTCCGTGTAGAAAGCCACAGCTTTGTCGAGCTCTTCCGGGCTGCGCACCCGGTAGGAGAACGCCGCCACGGCAGCGACCTCGCCCTTGCGCAGGACGAGGTTGTGGTGGATGAACTCCTCCGTCGAGCGCAGGTAGAGCGTGTTCTCGTCCTCTTCGGTGACATAGAGTCCGAGCACGTCGACGTAGAACTCCCGGGAGGCGGCGAGGTCGGTGACGACGAGTTCCATATAGGCGCAGCGGAGGATGTCGGGCGGACTCGCCTGCGGAGTGGCGATGGGGTTGTCCGTGACGATCGGCGCCTCCTGGCTGACGAAATAGCCGGCAGAGGTCCGGGTCATATCTTTGCGATTGGTCATGGCTGGCTCACTGCTTTCCGAAGACGGGGTTGTGGACCTCGCCGAGGTTGATGTGCACGGACTGCTGTTCCGTGTAGAAGTCGATCGACCGGTAGCCGCCCTCGTGGCCGAGTCCCGAGGCCTTGACGCCGCCGAAGGGGGTGCGCAGGTCGCGGACGTTGTTCGAGTTCAGCCACACCATTCCCGACTCCACGGCCTGGGAGAAGTTGTGGGCGCGCTTGAGGTCCGAGGTCCAGATATAGGCGGCCAGACCGTACTTCGTATTGTTCGCCAACTCCAGGGCCTCCTCGTCGGAGGAGAACGGGGTGATCGCAACGACGGGGCCGAAGATCTCCTCCTGGAAGATCCGCGCGTCGGGCTTCACATCGGAGAACACGGTCGGCTGGACGAAGTTTCCGGTCTCGAATCCTTCGGGGCGTCCGCCGCCGGCGACGAGGCGGGCCTCGGACTTGCCGATCTCGACGTAGGACATGACCTTCTCATAGTGCTCGGGGTGGACGAGAGCAGCCACCTCGGTGGCGGGATCCGAGGGCAGACCGACATTCACGCGCTTGGCCTGGGCGGCGTAGCGCTCGACGAATTCGTCGTAGATCGACTGCTCGACGAGGATGCGCGAGCCGGCGGTGCAGCGCTCCCCGTTGAGGGAGAAGACACCGAAGACCGTGGCGTTGACGGCAGCCTCGATGTCCGCATCGGCGAAGACCACAGCCGGGGACTTTCCGCCGAGCTCCATCGACAGGCCCTTGAGCCAGGGGGCGGCATTGGCGAAGATCGTCTGGCCGGTCTTCGACTCACCGGTGAAGGAGATGAGCGGCACGTCGGGGTGCTTGACGAGCGAGTCGCCGGCGAAGCCCTCCTCGCCGAAGCCGTTGACCATGTTGAACACACCGGTGGGCAGGCCGGCCTCTTCGAAGATGCCCGGCCACAGGGAGGCCGAGAGCGGGGTGAACTCTGCGGGCTTGAGCACGACGGTGTTGCCGGTCGCGATCGCCGGTCCCAGCTTCCAGGACTCGAGCATGAACGGGGTGTTCCACGGGGTGATGAGTCCGGCCACGCCGATGGGCTTGCGGTTGACGTAGTTCGCCTGGCGGCCGGGGACCTTGAAGGCGTCGTCGACCTGGGCGACGATGAGGTCGGCGAAGAAACGGAAGTTCTCCGCCGCGCGCGCCGCCTGGCCCTTGGCCTGGGTGATCGGCAGTCCGGAGTCGAAGGACTCCATGGCGGCGAGTTCGTCCTTGCGGGATTCGACGATATCGGCGATCTTGTTGAGGATGCGGGCACGCTCACGCGGGAGCATCCGCGGCCATGGGCCCTCATCGAAGGCCGTCTTCGCCGCTGCGACGGCGGCTTCGATATCGGCCTTCTTGCCCGAGGCGGCCTTGATGTAGGGCTCGTTCGTCACCGGGTTGAGGACATCGAATTCGTCTCCGTCGATGGAGTCGACGAATTCTCCGCCGATGTAGTGGCGGATCTTCTCCGGCATATCTGCCGGCGGGGTGGTGGACTGTGTCATGACTTGTCCTTTCGTGAATCTGTCTGCAAATCCGGGGTTGGGGCTGTGGTCGTCTGGGAGTTCTGGAAGCTGTGCAGAGTGGCCGAGCGGTGCTCGCGCACGGCCCGTTCGACCTCCTGCGCCGAGGCGCGAGCTCGAATGAGGGCGACGATGCGGGAGTGTTCCTCCACCGACTCGAGTGCCCGTTCGGGGACGAAGGAGAACGTCGAATCCCGCAGGTGGTTGAGCCGGTCCCATTCGAGTTCGACGAGGGTGCACAGCCGCTCGTTCGGGCAGCGCCGGTAGAGCATTTCGTGGAACTCGTGGTTGAGCCGGGTGAACTCGGCCGGCTCGAAATCATCGAGCAGAGCCCGCATCCGATCGTTGATCTGCTCCGCGGCATCGAGATCATCGGCACCGAGGTGGCCCTGCGCTTGGGCGACGGCCGCTGCCTCGAGGATCGCGACCGTTTCCATCGACTGGGTGTAGGACCCTTGGTCGACCATGGCCACACGAGCCCCGACATTGCGCTCGAAGGTCACGAGCCCGTCGGCTTCCAGGCGGCGGATGGCCTCGCGCACCGGCACCACTGAGGTGTCGAGTTCGAGTGCGATCTGCGCAAGCACGAGCTTGTGCCCGGGCTGATAGGTCTGGTCGGCGACGCGTTCGCGGATCCACCGATAGGCGGTCTCGGCCTTGCTCAGGGACGCAGTCGCAGTCACCGTGAGGCCTTCCACTCGTCGAATTTCGCCTTCCATTCGCCCTTGGGCGGGAAGAGCTCTTCGATCGGATTGCCGGCGGCGACCTGTTCGGCCACCCAGCCGTCCTCGATCTCCTTCGCCAGTGCCGCGTCGACGACTTCCTCGACGAGGTCACGAGGGATGACGATAGCTCCGTCGTCATCGGCGACGATGACATCGCCGGGCAGGACGGTGGCATTTCCGCAGGCCACAGCCACGTCCGATTCCCACGGCACGTGCTTGCGGCCGAGCACGGCGGGATGCTTCGCGGTGGAGAACACGGGCAGGATCTCGGCCACCTCGGCGGAGTCACGGACTCCCCCGTCGGTGACGACGCCGGCGGCGCCGAGCGACTTCGCACGCAGGGCGAGGATGTCACCGAGGGTGCCCGAGCCGGATTCGCCGCGGGCCTCGATGACGACGACCTCGCCGGGGCGGATCGAGTCGAAGGCCTGCTTCTGGGCGTTGAAACCGCCGCCGTGGGATTTGAACAGATCTTCGCGGTTGGGCACGAAGCGCAGCGTCTTCGCGGTGCCGACGATCTTCGCGCCCGGCTTCAGCGGGGCCACGCCTTCGATGACGACATTGTTGAGTCCGCGCGACCGCAGCTGAGCCGACAGGCCCGCGGTCGGAGCCTCGGTGAGTTTGGCGACGAGGTCATCGCCGAGTGCCGTCGCGGCAGTTTCATCGGCATCACCCTCCGGGGCGAGTCCGGCGGCTTCGCGTGAGCCCCAGGCGTCGACGGTGAGTGCTTCGTTCACTGCGGGCAGACTGCCGAGTTGCTCGTCGAAGTCCCCGGGGCCGTCGACGACTGTGGTGGTCAGTCGTCCGGAGCTCAGTTCTTCGCCGTTCGCCGAGGCGGCCGTGACCTCGACCTCGACCGTGTCACCGGGGGCGACGACGGAGGATCCGGCAGGGGTGCCGGTGAGGATGACGTCACCGGGTTCGAGGGTGAGGTGCTGGCTGAGGTCCGCGACGATGCGCGGGAGGGTGAAGATGAGCTGATCGGCTCGCGTGCCGTCGTCCTGGACGACCTCGCCGTTGACCCAGGTGCGCAGGCGCAGGGAGTCGGGGGCCGCCTCGGCGGCGGGGATGAGTTCGGGGCCCAGCGGGGTGTATCCGTCGCGGCTCTTCGAGCGCACGTTCGATCCCTTGTCCGGGGTCTTCATGTCGTAGAGGCCGAAGTCGTTCGACGCGGTCACGCCGGCCACATACGACCAGGCCTCGGCCTCGGTGACGTTGCGGGCGGGGGCGCCGATGACGATGGCGACCTCACCTTCGAAGGCGAGCAGCGAGGTGCCGGCGGGGCGTTCGATGGTCTGGCCGGTGGCGGCGACGGAGCTGGCCGCCTTGAGGAAGTACGACGGCTGGGCGGGGCGCTTTCCTCGTTGTGCCGCACGGGACTCGTAGGCCACATGAACGGCAATGATCTTGCCCGGACGGGTCGGAACACCTGCTGGAGTCGACATCGATCTCACACCTCATTTCGATTGGCTTCACCACAGATCGTATATGATACGGTTCCCGGGAACAAGTAATCCAGGCCACAGAGAACGTGGTTGGGACGCACGACAGGACACAGGAGTCATGGCAGCACAGAAGCACACTCAGACCCGGGTGGCATTCGCGACGATCGTCGGCACGAGCATCGAGTGGTACGACTATTTCCTCTACGCGGCGGCCTCGGGGCTGATCTTCAACGAGCTCTTCTTCGGCCCGCTCGGATCGACGCTCTCGACCATGGTCGCCTTCGCGACGGTCGGGATCAGCTTCCTCTTCCGCCCTTTGGGCGCATTCCTCGCCGGACATTTCGGTGACAAGCTCGGCCGCCGGGTGGTCCTCATCATCACCCTCATCGCCATGGGTGCCGCGACCGCGCTCATCGGCTTCCTGCCGACCTTCGAAACCGCGGGCGTCCTGGCTCCGATCCTGCTCATCGCACTGCGCATCGTCCAGGGAATCTCGGCCGGCGGAGAATGGGGCGGAGCCGTTCTGCTCGCCGTCGAACACGCTGATGAGAAGTCACGCGGACTGCGCGGTTCCTTCCCGCAGATCGGGGTGTCCATCGGCCTTCTGCTGTCCTCGGGCGTGCTCGCCCTGATGACCTCGATCGCCCCGGGCGATGCCTTCCTCGAATGGGGCTGGCGGGTGCCGTTCTTCCTCTCCATCGTGCTCGTCTTCGTCGGCTACTGGATCCGCCGCGGAGTCGAGGAATCCCCGGTCTTCCACGAGATCGCCGAGCGCAAGGAACAGGTCACGAACCCGCTGGGCAAGCTCATCAAGAGCCATTGGCTGCTCGTCATCCTCGCCTCCCTCGTGTTCATGGGCAACAACGCCGCCGGGTACATGACCACCGGCGGATACATCCAGAACTACGCCACAGATCCGACCGGACCCATCGGCCTCGAACGCGGTCCCGTGCTCTGGGCCGTCGCCGCCTCGGCGGTGTCCTGGCTGGTCTTCACGATCATCGCGGGAGCCGTCTCGGACAAGATCGGACGCCGGAACACCTACATCCTCGGCTGGATCCTCCTGCTCGCGGGCATCTTCTCCCTGTTCCCGCTGGTCAACACCGGTTCGGTGGGCATGCTCCTGCTCGGTCTCGTCGTCCTCACGATCGGCCTGGGCTTCACCTACGGTCAGCAGCCGGCGATGTACGCCGAGCTGTTCCCCTCCAGCGTCCGCTTCTCAGGAGTCTCGGTCTCCTATGCGATCGGGTCGATCCTCGGCGGCGCCTTTGCTCCGACGATCGCGAAGGGGCTCGTGTCATCGACGGGAACGACCGCCTCGGTGGCGGTGTACCTGGGCGTCGTCGCCGTGCTCGCCCTCGCCGCGACTCTGCTGCTGCGTGATCGCACCGGCATTCCGCTCGGTCCAGACCACGAGGACGAGCAGTCAGTGAGCCCGATCATCGGAATCGGGTCGCCGCAGCTGACCAGCGATGACGGTGATCGGCACCTCCCCGCCGACACCGGATCGTATATGAACTGATAGCATTCAAACATCACGACGACGTGTCACGAACCGGAGGTTGACATGCATTTCCATCAGAACGGCTACGTGTCCGCGGACCCGCGGATCGAGGAAGCCGCTGGCTACGGGATCGAGCGCGCAGATGATCTGCCCGATGAAGTCGATGTCCTCATCGTCGGCAGCGGCCCTGCGGGGATGATCGCGGCGGCACAGCTGTCGCAGTACCCGCACGTGAACACTCGGATGATCGAGAAGCGCGATTCGCGGCTGGTCATCGGTCAGGCCGACGGCATCCAGGCCCGTTCTGTCGAGACCTTCCAGGCGTTCGGCTTCGCCGAGGAGATCATGCGCGAGGGCTATCACATCACCGAGATGGCGTTCTGGAATCCGGATCCGGAGGACCCCGAGAACATCATCCGCACCGGTCGGCCCAAGGATGACGAGCACGGCATCAGCGAATTCCCCCACCTCATCGTCAACCAGGCACGCGTGCTCGACTACTTCGCCCAGTTCGCAGCCCAGTCCCCCGGCAAGATCACACCCGACTATGGGATCGAATTCGTCGACCTCGCGGTCGACCAGGACGCCGCGGCCGCCTCGGCGAAGGACCATCCGGTATCGGTCACCGTCCGCTACACGGCCGGCGAGCGCGCCGGGGAGGAACGCACCATCCGCGCCGGCTACGTCGTCGGCTGCGACGGTGCCCGGTCGAAGGTCCGATCGTCGATCGGACGGACGATGTCCGGTGACCAGGCCAATCACGCCTGGGGCGTGATGGATGTGCTCGCGAATTCCGATTTCCCCGATATCCGCACCAAGTGCGCGATCTCGTCGAAGCACGGAAACATCCTCCACATCCCCCGCGAGGGCGGGCATCTGTTCCGGATGTACGTCGATCTCGGCGAGGTGCCCGAGGATGATGCGCGCAAGGTGCGGTCGACGAGCATCGACGAGATCATCCGCCGGGCGAATGCGATCATCTCGCCCTACAGCATCGATGTGAAGAACGTGGCCTGGCATTCGGTCTACGAGGTCGGGCACCGGCTCACCGATGCCTTCGACGACACCGACGAGACCGCGCCCGATTCTCAGTGTCCGCGCGTGTTCATCACCGGCGATGCCTGCCACACTCACTCGGCGAAAGCCGGTCAGGGAATGAACGTGTCGATGCAGGACGGCTTCAACATCGCGTGGAAGCTCGGCCAGGTCATCTCCGGACGGTCGTCGACGGAACTGCTGCGCACCTACTCGGCCGAACGTCAGGTGGCGGCGAAGAACCTCATCGAGTTCGACAAGGAATGGTCGACGCTCATGGCGACTCCGCAGGAGGAGCTGCCGGACAAGACCTACCTCGAGGACTTCTACGTCAAGACCGCGGAGTTCCCGGCAGGGTTCATGACCGAGTACACGGAGTCGATGATCACGACGCCGACGACTCATCAGGAGCTCGCGGCCGGATTCCCGATCGGCAAGCGGTTCAAGTCGGCTCGGGTCAAGCGCAGCTGCGATGCGAACTTCATCCATCTCGGACACGAGGCCCGCGCCGACGGTCGTTGGAGGGTCTATGTCTTCGCCGATCGGGCCGCTCCGGTCGTCGACGGCAGTGCGGGCGGTGAGTCGAAGGTGGCAGCTCTGGCTGCGTGGCTCGAATCGGATCAGGCCTCTCCCCTGGTCGCTTACCGCAGGGAGGGTGAGGACCTCGATGCGCTCGTCGAGCTCAGCGTCATCTACCAGCAGGAGCACAAGGAGTTCGCGTTCCCCGATGTGCCGAAGGTCTTCCGTCCGAATATCGGTGCCTTTGACCTCGAATACGTGGAGAAGATCTACGCGACCCTGCCCGACGAGGACATCTTCGAAGCCCGTGAGATCAGCCGCGATGGTGCCGTCGTCGTGGTCCGACCCGACCAGTATGTCTCGGGCGTCTTCCCCTTGGACGCACATACCGAGATCGGCGACTATTTCGCGGGAGTCTTCGAACCCGTGAAGTGATTTCGGAACGATTCTGTTCTCAAACGCCTCCGGCCGGTGGTCCCTGGACTGCTGGCCGGACGCATTTGGTCTGCGTGAGGAGTCCGCAGATCCCAGCTGCGACGAGGGCTGCGGCGCCGATGAGCCACAGCCCGAAGCCGAACGACGGGCGACCGACTTCCATCCCTCCGGTCGGTGTTCCGTCAGGCAGCTGCCCGTCCCACATCAGCACCGGAGGACTGGCGAGGTAGCTGAAGAGGACCAGGACGATGAGTGCTGCGATGATCACAGCTGTCACGTCCCACCAGCGGGCAGGGGCGAAGGCGGCCCCGAGCGCGGCGATGGCGACCACGAGTGCCCAGATGATCAGGAAGAACAGATCGACGTCACCGCCGTCATCAATCGTCCATTCTCCCAGTGAAGTCACTCGAATGCGCGGACCGTCGTCGTTGAAGCTGTCGACGACGGGGACGAAGACAGTCACGGTCCACACTCCGACCGCGGTGAACGGAAGCAGCCGGGCCCACTGCTGCAGCTTGCGTTGGCGTCTGCGGTTGATCTTTTTCGTCGGATGCTGTGCCTGCCTCTGCATCTGCCGGTCGATCCGCCGTCGATCGCTGAGGAGTCCGCAGATGCCTGCGGCGATGAGTGCCCAGCAGCCGATCGTCCAGAGATAATGACCTGCTGACGGATACCCGACGATAGTGGCACTGAGCGTTTCACCGGCGGCGTCGGTGCTTTCGACGCGCTCTCGCGGAAGATCGATGACCATAGTCGCCTGCTGGATGAACAGGCCGACTCCGACTGACACCGACAGAAGAGGCCAGCGGGCGATGGTGTCGAACCGTTTCGCGGTCGCTGCACAGGCGAGAACGACCACCCAGGGCAGGATGACTCCCGGGGTGAGGTCGGCGAGATCGAAGGGTACCCGTCCGAACGATGTCACCGTCAGTCGATCATCACCATGGTCGCCGCTGTCGAAGATCGGCACCCAGATCATCAGCACCCAGCAGGCGAGCGCGACCCACGGCAGCCGCTGTGCGAGGCGATGTGTTCGGTTCCCGTGGGGCCACGGGGTGATTCTGGCGTTTGCGAAGTGAGCGGGTGCTGTCTTCCTCCGCCTGGCGTCGCCGAGGAGGCCGCAGACTCCCGCGGCCAGCAGACTGAGACCCCCCGATGGCCCAAAGGACTGCGCCCAGCGCCGGTTCGGCGACGACCATCCCGAAGACCGAGCGTCCGCGATCATCAACGGCGTCCCACATGATCGTCGGCATATTGGCCAACATGTCGGCCAACACGAGGAAGACGCAGACGCTCAGAAAGAGAGTTCCCACCGACCATAGGCGCCGGACGACGTCCGGCCACGGGTGCGAATCGGGCCGAGACCTGACGGTGAGCAGGAGCGAAGCAGCCGCACATACAAGAACGCCGACGGTGACCAAGACCATCGAGCCCCGAGCCTCCTCGAGGTCGATCGGCGGTCCGCCGAGAGCGGTGACGATGATGCGCGGCGGCTGCGGCGCTTCCGACGTGTCCTCAGGGCTGGCAACCACCGGAACCCACAGCATGACGATCCACAGGCAGAGAGCTGACAGAGACAGCGCTTGGGCGAATCGCAGAAGCAGTCGGCCGGGTCGAGCCTCACGCGGCGGGACCATGGCGCTTCGACATGCAGCGTTTGATCCGTTCACGACGGTGATGGTCCTGTTGGGCGGCTGCGACCAGACCACAGATACCGGCGGCGAAGAACAGCAGGCTGCCGAGCACCCAGAGGCCGAACCCTGCCGCCGGGTAGGCGACCTCCATGCCTCCTGTGGGCATGCCGTCGGCCGTCTGCCCATCCCACATCATGATCGGCGGATCGGCGACCATCTGCAGGAGTCGCAGTCCCAGCACCGTGCCCAGAACAATGGCCGCGATCGACCACCACTTCGACGCGGACAGCAGCCAAGCGGTGAACGCACCGGTGAGGATGACGATCCAGAGCACGAGGTAGACCTCGTCGAGGTCGTTCATGTCGATCGGCGAGAAACCGAGAGACGTCACGCGGATCTGCATCGATCCGGGCCCGCCGCTGTCGAGGACCGGCACGAAGATCGTGATCACCCAGCAGGCCACCGCCCCTAATGGGAGCACACGCGCCACGAGGTTGAGACTTCGCCCCCGCGCAGTCGTCAGTCGTGTGCTGCCACTCTTACCCGCCCTGTCCATAACTACGATTCTC
The DNA here is from genome assembly GCF_013168765.1 of Brevibacterium sp. CT2-23B. Taxonomy (NCBI): domain Bacteria; kingdom Bacillati; phylum Actinomycetota; class Actinomycetes; order Micrococcales; family Brevibacteriaceae; genus Brevibacterium; species Brevibacterium sp. CT2-23B. Next base: position 401,790 of record NZ_JABBYK010000006.1, read on the forward strand.
TGCAGTGTCCGTGTGACAGGTGTTCCCGCGATGTTCCAGATCCGACACGCGGCTCAGTCGGGCCCGAACACCATCCGAACCAATTGGCTTTCGACCGGGCTGCCGTTGCAGTCCTGTGTACTCGGTCGTCGGTGCGCATTGCGGCTGCGCCAACCGGCGATCTTCTCGGCATGGGTGCAATAGCGCGGTGGCAGCTGCTCGGGCAGCACGCACTTCGGTTCGATCGTCTGGTATTCGACCGGCTGGTCCGGCTGAGCCGCCTCTTGCGGTTGGTCTTTCCCGACCACTCTCCTGGCCTCATCCCTATCGGGTTCGAGGAAACGGGAGAAGGTCTGCCGCCAATCCGGCCCCGGCGGCGAACCACCCGGTTCGGACACCGCTTCGGGACGCGGGAACCGCATGCGGCGGACCACCGCGGGCGTGGTCACCTCGTACGATCGTCCGCTCGGCGTGGTGACGCGCAGCCCGTCCGCTGTGGCCTCATGCTTCCACCCGGGATGTTCCTTCGCGTAATTGCAGGATACACACAGACCTGAACCGTTCTCCCAGGTGGTAGCTCCGCCAGCGGCAACGGGAAGGGCATGATCTGCATGCCGGATCGGGGCGTCGCACCACGGTGTCCGGCACACATCGTCGCGGAAGGTGATCATCTGCCGCAGTCGGCCGGTGAACTCTCGACTCTTCGCATCCATCCCCACCAGCTGCCCGTCGTCGGGACGAGTGAAGATCCGGCTGATGAACATCTTCGCTTCGTTCGCGACGATGAACTTCCGTGCCGTCTGCGCCGGCAGCGGTCCGAACCCGGGCAGCCAGGCGGGTACGAGCCCGTCCGAGAGCAGAGATTCGGCCTCGACGAGCACATGGATCTCCGCGGGCACCGCCGTCGCACTCGTTTGGCCGCTCAATCGTTCGACGAAGGTGTCGGCGAGCACCTGCTGGCGACTCCGCCCGCCCGCGTCACCGGCGGCAGTGATCGACTCGGCGCCGGCACGGAGACTCTCATAGGCGGCGACGGCCTGAGTCAACGGCAGGATCGCAGAGATCCTGGCCATCCCGTCATCGATCACGGTCAGATTCACACGACGATTGGACTCAGCTTTCGCTGCCCGCTTCGCAGCCGCCTCGGCGTCCATCTCCGCACTGAGCGCACGCACTTCGGCGCGCAGGCTGCGCAACCCGGACGGTTCCAGACTGCGCTTCATCCGCGTGTCCACCTTGCGCCGATCGGCGGCGGCAAGGACCGCGGTCTCATCGACCATGATGCGCGCCTTGTCCTCGGAGATCTCCCCCTTGGACAGGGCTTTGAAGGTATTGGGCATCCCGATGACGATCGAGCGGGCGGTGCTGAGGAACCTCCGCCCCGATCCGGGCGAGACCTTCTTCGCCAGCCCGACCTCGTCTCCGGCACGTTTTCCGCAGTCGATCGCGGGCACCCTGTTGTGCCGGTCCCGCTCGATGCGCAGCGCTTCGAACGCCACTGCCTCCCGCGACTGTGCGGCGACGACGGCAGACTTGAGCTCCTCGAGCGCAGTGATCCGCTCGAGTGTCTCAGCCTCGGTGCCACCCGGGTCAAGACCGCGCAGGAGCTCACCGAACCGAGTGATCTCGGTCAGCGGATCCGGAACCGGCGCTGGTTCCCGTGCGGGGTCGACGTCCATATAGAAACGGTACCCGTCGGCACTGACACGACTTCGCGAACGGCCCCGAATGACCCAATACGGCCAGGTCAGACCCTAGCTCAGCCTCAGCCGACTCCGCGCTGGATGCGGTTGAGAATCATGTCCATAGCGACGATGTTGTGGCCGCCGTCGGGGATAATGAGGTCGGCATTGCGCTTCGACGGCTCGACGTAGAGTTCGTGCATCGGCTTGACCGTGCCCAAGTACTGGTCCTCCACCGACTGCAGCGTCCGCCCACGATCGACGACATCGCGTTTGATCCGGCGCAGCAGACGCACATCGGCGTCGGTGTCGACGAAGAGCTTGATGTCGAGCAGCCGGCAGATGCGCGGTTCGGCGAAGATGAGGATGCCTTCGACGATGATGACCGGCGCGGGTTCGACGCGCGTCGTCTCGTCGCTGCGGTTGTGGATCGAGAAGTCGTAGACGGGGCTGTCGACCGCCTCGGAGTTCCGCAATGCGGTGAGATGGTCGACGAAGAGGTCATTGTCGAAGGCATCGAGATCGTCGTAGTTGACCTTCTCGCGCTCCTCGTAGGTGAGCTCGTCGCGCCGCTTGTAGTAGTTGTCGTGGAAGAGCACGGACGGCGGTCCTTCGCACTTGTCCAACAGCGCCTGAGTCAGCGTCGTCTTTCCGCTGCCGGTTCCGCCGGCCACGCCCACAACCAAAGTCTCCACGGCACAAATATAGACCACGACCCCCGCCGAGGCGGGTCCCGGCTTCCGTACTCACCCGAGGCTGCGGGTCAGCTGGGTCCACAGCTCCTGGTCGAAGCGCCGCCTGCCCAGCAGACCGGCCATATGTCTCACCGCATTGTCGACCTTGCCGCGCCAGACCTCGATCGCCGTCTTCGCATCCGCTCGGCTGAGCGCACGGAACATGGCCCGATCATCGCTGACGATACGGTCGCTGGCCGGAGAATAGTCGAGCTGCAAGATGGAGATGAACAGACGCAGCCGCAGAGTCAGGGCTTCGAAGGCACGCGCCGATTCCCGCAGACCCGAAGCACGGGCCAGTTCCTGCTGGAAATGGAGGTCGGCGTCCTCGACATCGATTCCGCTGCGCGTCGGCGCCGAGGCTTCGACCTGTCGCAGGGCCAGCTGCACGGGCACGAGGTAGCGCTGCGGACGCAGGGCCAGGGACCTGAGCACAACCTCCCCGATGGCCATGCGCGCGGCGTAGAGGTCGAGCACGTCGACGGTCGTGATCAGAGGAATCCGCGCGCCGCCGCGGGATCCGTCGAGCAGTTTGTCGTCGACCATCCTTCGCAGCGCCGCATCGACCGAGGCCCTGGGCACCTGCATTCGGCGGGAGAGCAGGCGCGGATTGATCCGGTCCCCCGGCTCATATCCGGAGTCGATGATCTCCTCGCGCAGCGCGATCGCCAGATGCTCGGTGATCGATCGGGTCTCCTTCGGCAGCCACGACGATATCTCCATTGAGTCAGAAGTAATAGAACTTCTCTGAGGCTCATACGGAGCCGATTCCCACCACAGCACACCTTCGAGTCCGTTCCGGACGCGGTCGGCAAGCAGATCGAGCAGGGCCCCGGGAATGTCCTGACACTCGCCGAGGCGGGTCTTGAGGGCGGTGACGAAATCGTCGAAATCCGCGCACGCCCTCACCCGGACTCCCGCCCCGCCGGAGAGATCGTCAGGAACCTCGCCGAGGGGGTCGAACACGAGGAAGTCACCATCACCGTCGAGCAGGGCGAGCAGTTCGGCGGTGGGCACCTGCCGATGCTCGCTGTCGAAACGCTGCGCCCACCGCCCGACGCCTGCGGTGCGCAGGGCCGCGATGATTCCCGCGATGCGCCGCTGAATTCGCCGAGGCGGCACGATGGTCGCGGACTCTCCGCGAGGGCCGCCCCCACCTGCATCGTTCCTGCGAACGCCGACGATGACGAGGGGAAACCCGCTGGCCGCGAGGATGAGCTCCGAGGCACCGGCCACCTCGGCGACGGGGACCGTCAGCACCCGCACCGACCGGGAGACGATGCTCTGACTCAACCCCGTCGCCTCGGCCAGGGCACGAGTCGAATAGTCCCGTCCGGAGATCCTGGCCCCCGCGGTGGCGACGAGTGCTTCGACAACCCGGTCAGCGGTCTCCTGGATCGGCGGGCGGCCGCTGCGGGGACGATCAGCGAGGTCGGATCGGCTCGCCCAACGACGCAGGGTCGACGGTGATGCTCCCGTGCGCGCAGCCGCCTCGGCGAGCGTCGACGTCGTCAGCAGCGCCACGGCGTCACGACGGAACTCAGCGGAATACATCACTCTATCTTAGGACTTCTGACTCAAACATTCACGGCGGTCGACTCCATCTCTTCACCCCCGGATTTCGGCGGCGCATACTGATCTCACACCCAGGTTCCACGGTCAGCGCCGACGCGTGAGAGCACCGAATCCGAGCACCGAAGGAGCACAGTTGCTGCACACCGAAACCGACCTTGCCACGCTCACTGCCCAGTCGATCGACACCGTCCGCCGGTGGCTGCGAGTGTCGACGTCGATGACCACGGCGAAGAACCCCGCGGCCGAACGCCTCTCCGCCGTCCTCTCCGACGACAACGGCCTCGACTTCACCGTCGGGTTCGTCGATCGGGTCGTGCGCACCGATGATGTCCACGCCGCCGCCGACGCCTTGACCGAGGTCGGCAAGCTAGCCCCTGAGACGATGTCGTACCTCGACCGTGCACAGATCAAGGCCGGTGCAGCACTGGCCAAGATCGCCCCGCAGGTCGTCGTGCCCGCCGCCCGCACTCGCCTGCGTCAGATGGTCGGCCACATGGTCGTCGACGCCCGGGACAAGCAGTTCGGCAAGACCGTCGCCGCCCTCACCGCCGACGGTCACCGGCTCAACATCAACCTCCTCGGCGAGGCCGTGCTCGGTGACGGCGAAGCCGACAACCACCTGGAGCAGACCCACCGGCTGCTCGCCCGCGACGATGTCGACTACGTGTCGGTGAAGGTCTCCTCCGTGGCCTCGCAGATCTCGATGTGGGCCTTCGACGAGACCGTCGACTATGTCGTCGACCGCCTCCGTCCGCTCTACCAGCAGGCCGCGAAAGCCCCGACCGGCGCGAAGTTCGTCAACCTCGACATGGAGGAGTACCAGGACCTCGAGCTGACGATCGCAGTGTTCACGCGGCTGCTTTCCGAACCGGAGTTCAAGGATCTCGAGGCCGGAATCGTCATCCAGGCCTACCAGCCCGATGCGCTCGGTGCGGTGCAGCGGCTGAGCGAATTCGCCTCCCGCCGTGTCGAGAACGGCGGGGTCGGGATCAAGGTCCGCCTCGTCAAGGGCGCGAACCTGGCGATGGAGACCGTGCACGCCGAAATCGCCGGCTGGCCTGCAACGACGTGCGATTCGAAACAGTCCACTGATGCGAACTACAAGCGGGTCCTGCATTGGCTGTTCACCCCGGAGCGGATGAAGGGGCTGCGCATCGGCGTGGCCGGGCACAACCTCTTCGACATCGCCTTCGCCCACCACCTCTCCGTCGAACGCTTCGTGACCGACCGCGTCGAGTTCGAGATGCTCCAGGGCATGGCCAGCGAGCAGGCCGCCGCCGTGACCGAGGACGTCGGAGACCTCCTCCTCTACGTTCCGGCCGTTCATCCGAAGGAGTTCGACGTCGCGATCTCCTACCTCGTGCGCAGGCTTGAAGAGAACTCTGCGTCCGAGAACTTCATGTCCGGCATCTTCGACCTCGCCAACGGCAACGACGTGTTCAAGCGCGAAGCCGACCGGTTCACCGCCTCGGTCAATCAGCTCGAGTCGATCCTCGGCACCGAGGGCGAGACCGCACCGGCCCCGAACCGTCACCAGAACCGGTCGACCGAAACTCTCGGCGAGACCGTGGTGCCGACTCAGTTCTTCAATGAGCCCGACACCGACCCGTCCCTTCCGGCCAACCAGGAGTGGGTGCGCAGCATCATCGCCGAGGCGACCGCCCCCGGCTACCTCGACGATCGTCCGAACGCGCCCAAGGTCGAATCCACGGACGAGCTCGATGAGATGATCACCCGCGGTCGCGCCGCGGCTGCCGACTGGCGGGCCCTCGGCGCCGCCGGTCGCGCCGAGATCCTCCACCGCGCCGCGGACATCTTCGCTGCCCGTCGCGGCGAGTTCATCGCCGTCGAGGCCGCGGAGGTCGGCAAGATGCCGTCGCAGTCCGATCCCGAGGTGTCCGAGGCCATCGACTTCATCCGCTACTACGCGCTGAATTCGCTCGAGCTCGAGAACATTGAGGGCGCGACCTTCACTCCCGATGAGATGGTCGTCGTCACTCCCCCGTGGAACTTCCCGGTGGCCATTCCCACCGGCGGAACCGTGGCGGCGCTGGCGGCGGGATCTGCTGTCATCCACAAGCCGTCGAAGCCGACCCCGCACTGTTCGGCGCTCATCATCGACTGCCTGTGGCAGGCCGGCGTGCCCAAGGACGTGCTGCAGCTGTGCGCTCCGGTCGAGCGGGACCTCGGCCAGCACCTCGTCTCGCATCCCGACGTCGACCGGGTCATCCTCACGGGTGCCTCGGAGACCGCAGCGATGTTCAAGTCCTTCCGACCCGAACTCCACGTCAATGCAGAGACCTCGGGCAAGAACGCCCTGGTCATCACCCCGGCGGCGGACCGAGACCTCGCCATGGCCGACCTCGTGTATTCGGCCTTCGGACATGCCGGACAGAAGTGCTCGGCCGCCTCGTTGGGCATCATGGTCGGTTCGACCTACGATTCCGAGCGCTACCGTCGCCAGCTCATCGATGCCGCCTCGTCGATGGTCGTCGACTGGCCGTCGAATCTCGCATCGACCATGGGTCCGCTGACCGAGGATCCCTCGGACAAGCTGCGTCGGGCGCTGACGTCGCTCGAACCTGGAGAATCCTGGCTGCTCGAGCCCAAGCAGCTCGACGATTCGGGGCGTCTGTGGAGCCCGGGTATCAAGGACGGGGTCAAGCCCGGTTCCTTCTTCCACCTCACCGAGGTCTTCGGTCCGGTGCTCGGTCTCATGCATGCCAAGGACCTCGATGAGGCCATCGAGTTCCAGAACGCCGTGGACTTCGGCCTCACCGGCGGCATCCATTCCCTCGACCCCGAGGAGGTCACCACCTGGCTCGACCGCGTCGAGGTCGGCAATGCCTACGTCAACCGCGGAATCACCGGTGCGATCGTGCGTCGGCAGTCGTTCGGCGGCTGGAAGCAGTCCTCGGTCGGCCTGGGTTCGAAGGCCGGCGGGCCGAACTATCTCATGCTCTTCGGCCACTTCGCCGATGCCGGCAGCCAGAATCTCGAGGCGGCCAAGGCCGATGACAAGCGCTGGTTCGAGGCCGAATTCGGTGCGGCGAAGGACCATACGGGACTGCGCGCGGAGGCGAACATCTTCCGCTACCGTCCTCGGCCGGTCACCTTGCGCGTCACTGCCCAGGCGAGCCTGTTCGATCTCGAACGCTCCCTCCACGCCGCCACCACGGTGGGGTCGACGGTGCAGCTGTCCGTCGCCGAGGATGTGCCCGCCGAGGTGAAGATCGCCGTGACGAACGCCGGTGTCCCCGCCCGCACGGAGTCGGCGGATCTGTTCGCCGAGATGGTCGGACAGGGTCGCTACGACGACACGGTGGGTGCCCGCATCCGCGTCCTCGGTCGGTTCGAGGACGAACTGCTGGCTGCGGCCGCGCCTCGCCCGGAGGTCGCGATCATCGATGAGCCGGTGACCACCTCGGGGCGGGTGGAGCTGCGGTACTACGTGCAGGAGCAGGCGGTGTCGATGACCCTGCACCGCTTCGGCAACCCGAGCCGCGACTTCCACGAGCTCGCCGCCACCCTCACCTCCTA
>NZ_JABBYK010000007.1:0-173360 GCF_013168765.1 Brevibacterium sp. CT2-23B
AGGGTTAGCCGATGGGTTTGAGGGCGTGGGCGTTGACTCCGGCGACATCGGCGCCGGACAGCGCGCGGGCCACCCACAGGGAGCGGGCAGCATCGGCCAGGCTCGAATTCGATCCGCCGGAGGCCGCGCGCAGATACCAGAACATGTTCGTGATCTCGCGAGCGACGGTCGCCCCCATCCCGTACTGCGGATCGACCCCGGCGCACAGCGCCAGGTCCGTGGCGAAGCCGCGCAGCCACGCCGCCTGCGCCTGCGGATGATCCGAGGGGATCTCGGCCAGACGGTTCCACAGCACCGGGGCCAAAGTGTATGCGGTCGGACCGGCCAAGGGCTGCGGATCAATGGCCTTCCACGTCGAGATGCCCGTCGGATCGGGGTTGCCGGCGAGGATGTTGTAGTAGTGCAGGTCGGCATGGATGAGCCAGTTCTCATCCGAGGACGCCAGAGTCTGCATCCAATTGCGGGCGAACGACAGCAGCAGGGAATCGTGCGGACCCGCCTCCGACCACCCAGTCAACAGCGCGGCATCGGCATCGAACGAATTCAGCCACCCGGCCACGACATCCTGGACCCGCAGGAACTCCGAAGTCGCCGGAATCTCCAAGGACCGCTGCAGCGCACCCCACACCGGAGGCACATCGGCCAATGGCAGCACGGACAGGTTGTCCTTCGTGCGCAGCCGCTCCTGCAGAGTGACCCGGAAGCTGCGATCATCCCGGATGACCCGCACCGCTCCGTGCCCGTTCCACATCTTCAGTGCCCGCAGCACCTGCGCATGCGCGGCCGTATGCGCCGAGGTGGGAGCCGCGAACCGCAGCACCCCCTGATAGTTCTCCTGCGTGAGCACCGGAATCACCAGGGACTCGCATCCGGCCCACGGCGCTCCCGGCACATCGTCGAAGCGCAGCTTCCACCGATCGAGTAGTTCATTGGCCATATAGTCGAGCGCGGCAACCCACGAATCGGTGCGATATTCGCCGATGATCTCGCGCGTCGCGCGGTAGAGAACCGGTGGGACCTTCACTCCTGCACCTCCGCCTGCCCGGGTTCGTCATAGGAGAAACGCAGCGGCTGCGGAGCGGCGAAGTCCATCCGGGTCCGGGCCGATTCCCAGAGCCGGAGAATCGCCGAGGCATCCGCCTCCAACCAGGGCAGAAGCGCGGAAGCGATGCCGTCTTCCAACGACAGCGCCAACTCTTTCGCGGAGTCCGCATCCGTCGGGGTGGGATCGAGCTTCCACGCCGAGGCGGCCGGATCGGCTGCGTCCTCACCGAGTCGTTCGAGCATCTCCCCGGACAGGGCACCCAAGGATTCGAGCCTGGCCAGCGCAGCCTTGCGTTCACTCGACTTCGAATCGAAGTTCACGGCCAGCCGTTCAAAGCCGTACGCGGCCGCCCGCGACTGATTGAGGATCGCGTTGAACATCTCCGCCCGACCCTTCGGATCCTGGCTTCCGGGGTCGTTCGTCCCGGCATCCGCGTCGGCCCCACCAGTGGCACTGGGGGACGCTGTCGCATCATCGCCGCCGTCCCTGTTCTGGTCGAGTTCCTCACGGCCGTCGCGGATGAGTTCGTCGGCGGTGGTGATGATCTCCGGGTTCTTCGTTCCGGCGACCAGGGCCAGACCCGTGGCCACATCGGCCAGGACGGGAATAAGGTCCGAACCCAAGGACGCTGAGGCTTCGAACACGGCACGGGAAGCCACCTCGGCTACTTGGACGAAGGTGCGGTTCTTCTCTGTCGGAGGCGCCTCGGTGGCGAATTCGGTCGGCGGGTTCCATTCGGGACCGATCGCCGCAGCGAAGTCAGTAAGGTCCTCACCCGCGGTTTCGGGATCACCGGCGCCGGGAGAAGCGGAGTCCAAGATGCTGGCCAGACGATTGCGCAGCTGCTGAGTCGCATCAAGAGTGGGGACCTCGGGATCCTGATCGAGTCGCAGGCCGCAGGCGGTGAGCAGGCTCAGACTCAACCCGCCTACGCCGGCAGTCAACAGGCCGCGGCGACTGACGGGAAAATGCATATGGCAATCCTATCGGATGCCCCGCCATCGCCGAGGGACGCCCGACAGCGCCCAGGGATGCCCGCCATCGCCGAGGGACGCCCGACAGCGCCGAGGGACACCGACCGGCTCCCGCCCGTCCCCCGCCCGACCGCAGAATGAGACGCGCACCCGGCAGAACCGCGACGAAGGCTTAACCTCGACGGCGGCTGTCGCTTAGGGTGGGTGAGAACACGGCGGTCGCACACGTGCACGGTGCGCCGGCCCCCTTGCCCCGCCTCGGCGCAGGGGACGCACAAGGATATGGAGGAGAAATGGACGAAGACGTCGAGCGGATCAAGGGACTGCTCGCCCCGCCCCTGCAGGATGCGGGATTCCACCTCGAGACCGTCAAAGCGGTGGCGGCTGGTCCGCGGCGCACGCTCACCGTCGTCGTCGACCTCGACGAATCGAGCACCGATCCGATGTCGATGGAGAAGATCGCCGAATCGACGAAGATCGTCGGCGACGCCCTCGACGAGGTCGAGATCTTCCGGGACAAGCCGTACCAGCTCGAGGTCACGAGCCCCGGTGCCACCCGAAAGCTCGAGACCCCCCGCCACTTCCGACGCGTCATCGGCCGTCGCCTGGAGATCACGACGAAGAAGGACACCTTCAAGCTCGACCTCGCCGAGGTGGGGGAGAGTTCGATCACGGGCACGGACCCCCAGCGCAAGGAGTCGAAGACGGTCGATCTCGGCGAGATCCGCAAGGCCCAGGTGGAATTGAAGTTCCGCTGAGGCGAACCTCACGTTCCGTCGGAGGTGAGGCGGCCCCTTCGCAGACAGAGTGCGGGCGCGGACTGGGATAGACTGTTACGCCTGCATAAGTGAACACAGACAATTCAATGCTCGGTTGAGCGAGAGAGGACTTAGACATGGACATCGACCTCAATGTTCTGCGCGTCATCGAACGAGAGCGTGAGATTCCGCTGGAAACCCTCATCGAACTCATCGAACAGGCGCTCTTCCTCGCCTACCAGAAGACCGAAGGGGCCTGGCCCGACGCCCGTGCCGAACTCGACAAGTCCACCGGCGAGGTGCGCATCCTCGCCGTGGAATTCGACAACGACGACAATCCGATCGGCGAGTTCGACGACACTCCCACCGGCTTCGGCCGGATCGCCGCCCAGACTGCTCGGCAGGTCATCCACCAGCGGCTGCGCGATGTCGAGGACGAGACACTGCTCGGCACTTTCAAGGGCCGTGAAGGCGAGATCGTCTCTGGCATCATCCAGCAGGGCCGCGACCCGCAGATGGTCCAGGTCGACATCGGAGACGTCGAAGCCGTGCTGCCCCCGCACGAACAGGTTCCCGGCGAGACCTACGCCCACGGCACCCGACTGCGCGTCTATATCGCCGACGTGCACAAGGGCACGAAGGGCACCTCGGTCACCGTCTCTCGCACCCACCCGAACCTCGTGCGCCGACTCTTCGCCCATGAGGCTCCGGAGATCGCCGACGGCACCGTCGAGATCGTGTCTCTGGCCCGCGAGGCCGGCCACCGCACGAAGCTCGCCGTGCGCGCCACGAAGCCGGGAGTCAATGCGAAGGGATCGTGCATCGGCGAACTCGGCTCCCGTGTGCGTGCTGTGATGAACGAACTCGGCCAGGAGAAGATCGACATCGTCGACTACTCCGATGACCCGGCGAAGTTCATCGCCCACGCCCTGTCTCCGGCCAAGGCCAAGAGCGTCGAGATCCTCGACGCCGCCGCTCAGGAATCCCGCGCAGTCGTCCCCAACGACCAGCTGTCCCTGGCCATCGGCAAGGAAGGGCAGAACGCCCGCCTGGCAGCGAAGCTCACCGGCTGGAAGATCGACATCGTCGCAGGCGAATAGCCTCGTGCAGTGATTCGCACCACTGGCCCCCTTGGCGCGAGCGGGGGTGCCGGTGCTGTAGAATCATTCATTGTGAATGTTGGTGATGGACCCGTAAGGACGTGCATCGCCTGTAGGCAGAAGGCCGGTCGGGACGAGCTGACACGCTTCGTGTTCCGCCCCGATCAGCACCCCGCCGTCGTCCGCGATGTGTCAGCGACACTGCCGGGACGTGGTGCGTGGGTGCATCCTGATGCGAAGTGCCTGGACAGGGCCCTGACCACTGCCGCCTTCGCTCGATCCTTTCGAACGAAGATCACCGCCTCGGACCTCCCGAGGCCGGACACCGAACCCAAAGAGAACGGGTAGCCGAATGGATGACAAGTTGTGAGTGTCGCACGATGACACCCAAACGGAATTCGAGAGAGCAGTGAAATGAGTACTGCTCTTCATTGATGAGGTTCTTTCCTGACCGGGAAAGAACCCGGACAGGAGAACTGTGGCAAAGCCCCGTGTCCATGAGCTCGCGAAAGAGCTCGGCACAACAAGTAAGAACGTCCTCGAAAAGCTCCAGGACATGGGCGAATTCGTTCGCTCCGCCTCTTCGACGCTCGAAGCGCCCGTCGTGCGCCGCGTGAAGGAGGCATTCGCCGATTCCTCTTCCGCCGATGGTGAGAAGACCACCGGCGCGAAGAAGGCCGCGAAGCCCGGAGCCCCGAAACCCGGTGCGAAGCCCGCACCCAAGCCCGCCGCGAAGTCGGCTGCCAAGCCGGGTGCTGCGAAGTCCGCCGGTGCGGCGAAATCGGCCCCCGCCGAGAATGCCGCCCCCGCTGCGAAGTCCGCACCGAAGCCTGCCGCTGAGCCGGCGACACCGGCTGCCCCGAAGGCAGCCGAATCGACCGAGGCTCCCGCAGCCAAGCCGGCTGCCTCCTCGGCGCCGAAGCCCGGAGCCCCGAAGCCGGCTGCCGCGCCCAAGCCCGGAGCCCCGAAGCCCGGTGCTCCCAAGCCGGGTGCTGCCGGGAAGCCCGGCGGTCGCGGTGCCGCGCGTCCCGGAAACAACCCCTTCGCGTCCTCGCAGGGAATGCCGAAGCCCGGTCGTGGGCCCAAGCCCGGCGGTCGTTCCGGTGGCCAGGGCGGTCAAGGCGGTCAGGGTGGCCAGGGCGGACGCCCCGGCAACAACCCCTTCGCACCTTCGCAGGGAATGCCGAAGCCCGGCCAGAAGCAGCGCGGATCCGGTGAGGAATCCTCGGGCGGTCCCCGTCCGGCACCTCGCCCGGGCGCACCACGCCCGAACCCGTCGATGCTGAAGAACTCGGCACTGAACAAGCCCGCTCCCGGCCGCGGTCGCGGCGGCGGACGCGGAAACGCTCCAGGCGGCGGCGCACCCGGTGCCCCGGGCGGCGCTCCCGGCGGTCCTCGTCGTGGACCCGGCGGCGGTCCCGGTGGTCGCGGTTCAGGTCGCGGCCGCGGAAGCACGCAGGGTGCATTCGGTCGCGGCGGCGGTCCCCGTCAGAAGGGACGCAAGTCGAAGCGGGCGAAGCGCGCAGAGCTCGAGCAGATGCAGGCTCCCTCGGTCGGTGGCGTCACCGTTCCGCGCGGAGACGGCAACACGCCGCTGCGTCTGCGTCGCGGCTCCTCGCTGGCCGACTTCGCCGAGAAGATCAACACCGATCCGACGAACCTCGTGACCGTGCTCTTCCACCTCGGTGAGATGGCCACGATCACCCAGTCCCTCGACGAGGCGACCTTCGAGGTCCTCGGCGAAGAGCTCGGCTACAAGATCGAGATCGTCTCGCCCGAAGACGAAGATCGTGAGCTGCTGGAGACCTTCGACATCGACCTCGATGCCGAAGCCGCAGAAGAGGACGACGAGGACCTGCAGGCACGTCCGCCGGTCGTCACCGTCATGGGTCACGTCGACCACGGTAAGACCAAGCTGCTCGACGCGATCCGCTCGGCCAATGTCGCTTCCCGCGAAGCCGGCGGAATCACCCAGCACATCGGTGCCTACCAGGCCGAGGTCGAGCACGAGGGAGAAGACCGCAAGATCACCTTCCTCGACACCCCCGGTCACGAGGCGTTCACCGCCATGCGTGCCCGTGGTGCGAAGTCGACGGACCTCGCGATCCTCGTGGTCGCCGCCGACGACGGCGTCATGCCGCAGACGATCGAAGCTCTCAACCACGCTCAGGCGGCCGATGTGCCGATCGTCGTGGCCGTGAACAAGATCGACAAGGAAGGCGCCAACCCCGCCAAGGTCATGCAGCAGCTGACCGAATACAACCTCGTGGCCGAAGAATACGGCGGCGAGACCATGTTCGTGCCGATCTCCGCGCTCAAGCGCGAGGGCATCGACCAGCTGCTCGAATCCGTCCTGCTGACCACCGATGCGGCTCTGGACCTGCGGGCGAACCCCGACAAGTCCGCTCGCGGCATCGCGATCGAAGCCAAGCTCGACAAGGGCCGCGGTGCGGTTGCCACCGTCCTCGTCGAGTCCGGCACCCTGCGTCAGGGCGACGCCATCGTCTGCGGCACCGCCTACGGACGTGTGCGTGCGATGTTCGACGAGAACGGAAACGTCGTCGAGGAGGCCGGACCCTCCCGCCCCGTGCAGGTGCTCGGTCTGTCGTCCGTCCCGCGTGCCGGTGACTCGTTCATCTCCACCGATGACGACCGCACGGCCCGTCAGATCGCTGAGAAGCGTGACGCCATCGAGCGCAACGCCGCTCAGGCCCGCGGTCGCAAGCGCATCAGTCTCGAGGACTTCACGAAGGCTCTGGCTGAGGGCAAGGTCGACATGCTCAACCTCATCCTCAAGGGTGACGTCTCCGGTGCTGTCGAAGCGCTCGAGGATTCGCTGCTCAAGATCGATGTGGGCGACGACGTCGACCTGCGGATCATCCACCGCGGCGTCGGTGCGATCACGGAGAACGACATCAACCTGGCCACGGTCGACAACGCGATCGTCCTCGGCTTCAACGTCCGTCCGGAAGCGAAGGCTCGCGACCTGGCAGACCGCGAAGGCGTCGACGTCCGCTACTACTCGGTCATCTACCAGGCGATCGACGACATCGAGTCCTCGCTCAAGGGCATGCTCAAGCCCGAGTACGAAGAGGTCCAGACCGGTACCGCGGAGATCCGCGAGGTCTTCCGTTCCTCGAAGTTCGGCAACATCGCCGGTTCGATCGTCCGCGACGGCCTCATCAAGCGGAACTCGACCGCTCGCGTCACCCGCGACGGAATCGTCATCGGCGACAACGTCCACATCGAATCGCTGCGCCGGTTCAAGGACGATGCGACCGAGGTCCGCGAGGGCTACGAGTGCGGTATCGGACTCGGCAAGTTCAACGACCTGCGCGTCGGCGACATCATCGAGACCTTCGAGATGCAGGAGAAGCCGCGCGACTGATCGGTCGCACAGTGACTTCCACCCGCTGATTCGACAGCGCAGCAGCGCAGCCGAGGAGGATGGGACTCGCACCGTGACTCGACGGCTCCGGTCGGCCCCCTGAATGGGGGACCGGCCGGAGCCGGTTCGATTGCACAGCTAATATTGGGCCGGAAGAGTTGTTCCGGCCCCGAACAGAAGGACACACACCATGGCAGACTCGACACGGGCCCGCAAGATCGCCGACCAGATCAAGGTCATCGTCGCCAGCACCATCGAGCGCAAGCTCAAGGATCCCCGCCTCGGCTTCGTCACCGTCACCGATGTTCGCGTGACCGGCGATCTGCAGCACGCCACCATCTTCTACACCGTCTACGGCGACGACCAGGATCTCGTCGGCACCGGCCATGCCCTCGAATCGGCCAAGGGCTTCATCCGCTCAGAGGTCGGCAAGGGGCTGACGATCCGTCTGACCCCGAGCCTCGAATTCATCGCCGATGCCGTCCCCGAGGCGGCCGCCCGTCTCGACGGACTGCTCGCTCAGGCTGCCGCCGACGATGCTCGAGTGGCCGGGTTGGCCAAGAACGCGCAGCATGCAGGTGAATCCGACCCGTACAAGAAGGCCGACGACGCCGACGAGGAGTGATCGTCGCATTCCAGCGACCAGAGTGCATCGCGCCTGGTCATCTGGGGAGAGCGGCAGAATGACGGCTATCTGCCCGATTTGAGCTTCGTCACGTCACGAAAAAAGTTCTCGTAACAGTTTTGTTATGTTTCCGAGATGTCGTAGACTTTTTGCGGTAACGAAATGATTACGACTCTGTTAAGGGAATTCTGCATTGGGTAAGCACTCCTCACCGAAGCCGTCGTTCGCGAAGCAGCTGATCCGGGACCTGACTCCCGGCAAGCGCCCCGCAGGCCGACGCGCAGCGAATGCGCCGTCCTCGGCGACTTCCGTGCTGGCGACCGTCAAGCAGCGTCCCGTCGTCGCCGCGATCGCCGTTCCTGCAGCCGCGACCGCCGCCGTCGTCGGTTCGACCGTCGTCATGGGTCCGCCCGAGTCCGGCAACGTCACCACCGAGGCCGCATCGACGACCCCCGAGGAGTCGACCACTGCCTCGACCCCGAGCCAGAAAGAACTCGACGCCGAACGCAAGAAGGCCGGCGAAGAGTACCTGGAGAAGGTCAAGGACGACCCGAAGTACAAGAACAAGACCTCGAAGACCGATCTCGAGGTCAAGGCTCCGCCGAAGCCCAAGCCGACCGCCGAATCCTCGGCCGCTGAGGAGAAGAGCGACGGTTCGTCCTCCGATGAGAAGTCTTCCGATGAGAAGTCCTCCGGCGAAGGCACCTCCTCGGACACCTCGGCACCGCCGTGCAGCGTGTCCTCCTCGATCGAGTCCGGCCTGCTGCCGAACGCCGTCAACGGCTACCGTGCTGTCTGCGCGAAGTTCCCCGAGGTCAAGACCTTCGGCGGACGTCGCCCCGGCACCGGTTCGGATCACAACACCGGTGAAGCCGTCGACATCATGATCACCGGATCCACCGGCGACCGCATCGCCGAATACCTCATCCAGAACCAGAGCGCCCTCAACGTCAAGTACGTCATCTGGAAGCAGCGCATCTGGATGCCCGGACAGGGCTGGAAGGGCATGGAGGACCGCGGAGACGCGACCGCCAACCACTTCGACCACGTGCACGCGTCCTTCAACTGATCGCACACCCAGTGAGCGATACTTCCCCACAGGGCGTCCTCGTCTGTGACAAACCGCAGGGACTGAGTTCCCACGGCGTAGTCTCCCGCATCCGCCGCTGGTTCGGGACGAAGAAGGTCGGCCATGCCGGCACTCTCGACCCGATGGCCACGGGCGTCCTCGTGCTCGGCCTCGGCCGCGGCACCAAGCTGCTCACCTACATCACCGGGGTCTCGAAGACCTATTTCGCCACCGTCCGCCTGGGGTCGTCGACCCCGACCGATGACGCCGATTCCGAGCCCGATCGCTTTGCCGACCCGTCCGATCTCGCTCGTGTCGACGCTGCGGCCATCGAAGCCGCCGTGGCCAAGCTGCGCGGCCCCATCGATCAGGTGCCCAGTGCCGTCTCGGCGATCAAGGTCGACGGCAAGCGTTCCTATGCCCGTGTCCGTGCCGGTGAGAAGGTCGAACTCAAGGCCCGTCGTGTCGAGGTATCGGCCTTCGAAGTCATCGACATCCGCTTCGCCGCCGAGGACGGGCATATCGACGTCGATGTCGAAGTCGACTGCTCGTCGGGCACCTATGTGCGCGCCCTGGCCCGCGATATCGGCACCGACCTCGGCGTCTTCGGCCATCTCACCGCGCTCAGGCGGACGCGCGTCGGCGATTTCCACATCGACCAGGCCGTGACCCTGCCCGAGGACCTCGACCTCCCCGCGCCCAGCCTCATCTCCCTCGCCGAGGCGGCCCGCACCCTCCTGCCCGTCGTCACCGTCGATGCCGAGCGGGCCCGCGCCCTCATGCAGGGCAAGATCGTTGAGGCTGGTGACTGGCATATAGGCTCCGACGCCGGCGACGCGGGGAACCGAGAGGTCGCCGTCATCTGCGATGACGCCCTCGTCTCCGTGGCCGAAGTGCGTCGGAATGGCGGTCTGAAGTCGCTGACCGCCTTCGCCATCGACCTCGCCTGAGGGGCCCAGCCTTCACTCTCGAAACAACTAAATAGTTTGTAACCATCGGATACAACCGAAACTATTGTATCTGAGGCAATCATCTGGTCTACTTGTCCTATGTTCGTCTTGACCATCGACCAGCAGGATTCGCGGTCGAACGCCGACGCGGTGCCCCGCATCCTCGATGCTCTCTCTCCGATCGACACGGTCGTTCCCTTCGCCCGCACCATCGGTGACGAGGTCCAAGGGGTCCTCGACGGTCCCGACGCCGTCGCCGAGGCGGTCCGCCGTATCGGCATCGACTCCGGTTGGCATATCGGCCTCGGAATCGGCGAGGTCGAACGGCCGCTGCCCGAGACGACCACCGAGGGTAGGGGAGAAGCCTTCTACTCCGCTCGCCAGGCGGTCGAAGCAGCCAAATCCGCACCCGTCCACCTCGTCGTGAGCGCAGACCCGGACGTCGTCAGCGCCGATGCGGACAGTGACCATCGTGGGCTGGCGGAGGCAGCTCTGCGGCTCCTCATCAGCACGCTGACAGAGCTGCGCGGTCACTCCCGCGGCTACGTCGGATACCGACTGGACCACCCTGATGCCACTCAGGCCGAGATCGCCGCGGAATTCGACGTCTCCCAACAGGCGGTCTCCCGGGTGCTGGCGGCCGGTCCCGCCGAGATCATCGCCGGAGCCGAGCACCTGGCCCGACATCACCTCGACCGGCTCCAGCGAGCCCTGTCGGAAGGAGACGCACATGTGGACTGACGTGCTCGTCGCCATCGCCGCCGCCATCATCGCGGCCCTCATCGGCTGGCCACTCGTCCCGCTTCTCCTCCGCCTGACCCATGCGGGCCCGGGCTCCAAACCCGAACGCACAGGGGCCGAGGACGTCGAAGTCCTGCGCGGTGGACTGTGGATCGGCATCGTCGAACGCGCGCTCATCGCCGGAGCGATCGTGCTCGGCCGACCCGAGCTCATGGCCGTGGTCATCGCGGTCAAAGGGCTCGGACGCTTCGCGGAGATCAAATCCTCGGCGGCCGCAGGGGAGCGGTTCATCATCGGCACCTTCGTCTCCATTGCCCTGGCTTCCCTCCTCGGCGTCATCGGGTGGGCGATCATCGCCTGAACCGTCCTCCCGCCTCGGCGAGGTCCGGGTTAGGAGGCGGAAGATCTCTGCGATAATCTGAATCGGTGCACGGAAGGAGCGAATGTCTGGTGGAGCTGTATCACGGACTCGATGAGGTCGAGGTCGACGCTGTCGGCACCGTCGTCACCCTCGGCAACTTCGACGGCGTGCACCGCGGACACGAAACGGTCCTGACCACCGTCGCCGCCCTGGCCAGGCAAGAAGGCCTGCGCTCGATCGCAATGACCTTCGACCCGCACCCGCGCACGGTCCACCGCCCCGACGAGCCGACCGTGATGATCAACTCGACCCGGCAGCGCGCCGACCTCATCGCCGCCACCGGAATCGACGGCCTCCTCATCCAGCCCTACGACCTCGACTTCGCCGCCCAGTCGGCCGAGGAATTCGTGCGCCGGTACTTCGTCGAAGCCCTGCGCGCGAAGATCGTCGTCGTCGGCGACGATGTCCGGTTCGGCAAGGACAACGAAGGCACGATCGAGACTCTGCGCCGCCTCGGCGAGAAATTCGGGTTCCGGGTCGAAACGATCGACGAAGTCGGGCGCGGGGGACGGTATTCGTCCTCCCGGATCCGGGAGCAGCTCACCGGCGGTGATGTCGCCGAGGCGGCCGACCAGCTCGGGCGCTACCACGCCCTCCACGGCACCGTCGTCCACGGCGATGCCCGCGGCCGCGACTTGGGATTCCCGACGGCGAACCTCTCGGAGAATCCCGATGGACTCGTCCCCGCCGACGGCGTCTACGCCGGCTGGGCGACGTTCTCCGGTGAGGATCAGGCGTACCCGGCCGCGATCTCCGTGGGCACGAACCCGACCTTCCAGGGGCAGGTCCGACGGGTCGAGGCGTACGTGCTCGACAAGGAATTCGGCGAATTCGACGTCTACGACCGTGAGATGACTCTCGAATTCGTCTCCCGCATCCGTGGGCAGGTCGCGTTCACCGGGATGGATGACCTCATCGTGCAGATGCATGAGGACATCGCCGATGTGCGCGAGGTCCTGCACACCTGATAAGCTGATCTCTGCCGTTTTCACCGGCCGCGGTCCCATAGGGCAGAGACTTCAGGTCCCTGCGCCGCGCAACGACACGAAGGAGAACTCCATGGCTCTCGATACCGCTGTGAAGCAAGAGATCATCAAGGAATATGCAACTCATGAGGGCGACACCGGTTCTCCCGAGGTCCAGGTTGCACTGCTGACCCGCCGGATCACCGACCTGACCGAGCACTTCAAGGATCACAAGCACGACCACCACTCGCGTCGTGGCCTGCTGCTCCTCGTCGGCCAGCGTCGCCGCATGCTCAAGTACCTCGCGAAGGTCGACATCGAGCGTTACCGCTCGCTCATCAAGCGCCTCGGCCTGCGCCGCTGATTCGACTCAGCGCAGCTGAAATGGAAGCGTCCCACCTTCGGGTGGGGCGCTTCTGTGCTTCTGCGGTAGACTTCGTACCGGACAACCACGCCATGGACGTTTCGGTCTTCGGTAGTGGCCTCCGGAGGAATGAGCGCTTGAGCGCCGGTTCCGTGGGCCCCGATCGATGACCGGCTTGGATCCATGGGATGTCCGAGCCAATATCCCGCCGGAACGACGCGGGGTCGCGCACTGCCGAGGGCACATCGCCGAAGGCAGCGCGTCCACTCATGCGTTGAGAACTATCACCTGCGCACCGCAGACCACCGCGTGCCGGCACAACATAGGAGACTACGTGGGACTCAACCCTGAATCCGCCGTTGCCCATATCGACAACGGCAGCTTCGGCAAACACACCATTCGCTTCGAAACCGGTCGACTTGCCCAGCAGGCCGCCGGATCCGCCGTCGCCTACCTCGACGACGACACCATGCTGTTCTCGGCCACCTCGGCCGGAAAGAATCCCCGTGAGGGCTTCGACTTCTTCCCGCTGACAGTCGACGTCGAAGAGCGCATGTACGCCGCCGGCCGCATCCCCGGCTCGTTCTTCCGCCGTGAGGGACGCCCCTCGACAGATGCGATCCTGACCTGCCGCCTCATCGACCGTCCGCTGCGCCCCTCGTTCGTCAAGGGCCTGCGCAACGAGGTTCAGGTCGTCGTCACCGTGATGTCGGTCAATCCCGACCACATCTACGACGCTCTGGCCATCAACGCCGCGTCGATGTCGACTCAGCTCTCGGGTCTGCCGTTCTCCGGCCCCATCGGCGGTGTGCGCATCGCGCTCATCGACGGCCAGTGGGTCGCCTTCCCGAACCACTCGCAGCTCGAGGACGCCGTGTTCAACATGGTCGTCGCTGGTCGTGTCGTCGGTGACGACGTCGCCATCATGATGGTCGAAGCCGAAGCCACCGACAACGCCATCGACAAGATCAAGACCGGTGCTGCGGCCCCCACCGAGGAGGTCGTGTCCGAAGGTCTCGAAGCTGCGAAGCCGTTCATCGCCGAGCTCTGCCGCGCGCAGTCCGAGCTCGCCGATCGCGCCGCGAAGCCGACCGTCGAATTCCCCGTCTTCCGCGACTACGAGGACGACGTCTTCGAAGCGGTGAAGGAACTCGCCGAGGCGAAGCAGACCGAGAACTTCACGATCGCCGACAAGCAGGAGCGCGAAGCCGCCGGTGCCGCCCTCCTCGACGAGCTCTTCGAGAAGCTCGGCGAGCGCTTCGAAGGCCGTGAGAAGGAGATCGCGAACGCTCTCAACGCCCTGACCAAGCAGGTCGTGCGCAAGCGCATCCTCACCGAGCAGGTCCGCATCGACGGCCGTGGGCTCAAGGACATCCGTCCGCTCACCGCCGAGACGAACGTCATCCCGCGCGTGCACGGTTCGGCGATCTTCGAACGCGGCGAGACCCAGATCTTGGGTGTCACCACCCTGAATATGCTCAAGCTCGAGCAGACCATCGACTCGCTCTCACCCGAGACGTCGAAGCGCTACATGCACCACTACAACTTCCCGCCCTATTCGGTCGGTGAGACCGGCCGCGTGGGCAGCCCGAAGCGCCGCGAGATCGGCCACGGCGCATTGGCCGAACGCGCCCTCGTGCCTGTTCTGCCCAAGCGTGAGGACTTCCCGTACGCGATCCGTGAGGTCTCCGAGGCCCTCGGTTCGAACGGTTCGACCTCGATGGGCTCGGTCTGCGCCTCGACGCTGGCCATGCTCTCGGCCGGTGTGCCGCTGCAGGCGCCTGTCGCCGGCATCGCCATGGGTCTCGTCTCCGACGTCATCTCCACCGACCAGGGTGAGCAGACCGCCTACGCGGCTCTGACCGACATCCTCGGTGCCGAAGATGCCTTCGGCGATATGGACTTCAAGGTCGCCGGTACGCGTGACTTCATCACCGCGATCCAGCTCGACACCAAGCTCGACGGCCTTCCCGCCTCGGTGCTCGGTGCCGCCCTCAAGCAGGCCCGCGAAGCACGCATGGTCATCCTCGACGTCATCGCAGAGGCCATCGACGCCCCGGCCGAGATGGCCCCGACGGCACCGCGGATCATCTCCGTGAACATCCCCGTCGACAAGATCGGTGAGGTCATCGGGCCCAAGGGCAAGATGATCAACCAGATCCAGGAGGACACCGGCGCGGACATCAGCATCGAAGACGACGGAACCGTCCTCATCGGTGCCACGGACGGACCGGCCGCCGAGGCCGCCCGTTCGATGATCAACGCGATCGCGAACCCGCAGGTTCCCGAGGTCGGCGAACGCTACCTGGGCACCGTGGTCAAGACAATGAGCTTCGGCGCATTCGTGTCCCTGACCCCGGGCAAGGACGGCCTGCTGCACATCTCCGAGCTGCGTAAGCTCAACGACGGCAAGCGCGTCGAGGACGTCGAAGACGTCGTCGGTGTGGGCCAGAAGGTCCAGGTTGAGATCACGAAGATCGATGACCGCGGCAAGCTCTCGCTGGCTCCGGTCACCGACGAAGACGAGAAATCGGACGAAGAGGGATCAGACAACTGATACTGAGCAGTTCGCACACCGGGGAGGGCAGCCGAATCGATCGGTCTGTCCTCCCCGGTGGTTTGACGCTGACCACCGAACACATGCCGGGTCTGGCCTCGGAGACGATCGGGATCTGGGTTGCAGCCGGGTCCCGTGACGAATCCGCAGAGACCGCCGGCTCGACGCATTTCCTCGAGCACATGCTGTTCAAGGGCACCGGCAGCCGCGATGCGAAGACCATCGCCGCGGCCTTCGACCGCACCGGCGGGGATTCGAATGCGATCACCGCCAAGGAGCTCACCTGCTACTACTCCCGGTGCCTGGTGACGGATCTGCCGAACATCACCGGGCTGCTCGTCGATATGGTCTCGAACTCCCAGCTCGACGTCGAGGAGTTCGAACGCGAGCGCGGTGTCATCATCGAAGAGCTCGCAATGTCCGCCGACGATCCCGGAGACGTCCTCTTCGACGACTTCGATTCCCTTGTCTTCGGGCCGCATTCGCTGGCCCGGCCCGTGGGTGCGACGAAAGATCAGATCCGCGTGCTCGGTCACCACACGGTCATCGACCACTATCAGTCGACGTATATCCCGCCTCGTCTGGTCATCGCCGCCGCGGGCGGGGCGACCCACGAAGAGGTCCTCGCGATGGTTGAGGATGCCCTCGCGGAGGCGGGGCTCGGGTCCCGTGCCGACGTCTGGTCGGGCGCGGGGAACGGGGACGCCGCCTCGGTGGCGAAAGGCTCGCACCTCGGTGGGGCCGCACGGGTGCGTCCGGAGTTCCATTCCGGGAAGTCGCACACCGTCAAAGACATCGAGCAGCTGGGCATCATGCTCGGCTGCGAAGGCCTGCCCGAAGGCGACGACGACCGGTTCATCTACTCGGTGATGCTCACGATGCTCGGCGGCGGAATGTCGTCGCGACTGTTCCAGAGCGTGCGCGAGGAGCGCGGACTGGCCTATGCCGTGAACTGCGTGGCCAGCCAGTTCACGGATACCGGCACCTTCGGCATCTATGCCGGATGCACGGCCGAGAACGCTCAGGCCGTCGTCGATCTGGCGGTGAGCGAATGGGATCGGTTGGCACAGGTGACACCGAGCCAGTTCGAGCTCGACGAGATCGTGTCCCAGCTGTCGGGGTCGATGGTGCTCGGACTCGAGTCGTCTGCGGCGCGGATGAATCGTCTCGCCCGGTCAGAGATCTTCGGGCTGCCGCTCGAATCGCCGATGGACCTCATCGAACGCGTCCGCTCGGTCACGGCCGAGGACGTCAGCGAGATGGCCGGGCGGCTGCTGTCGCGGCCCAAGGCTCTGGCGCTGGTCGGACCGGCCGCCGAGGTCGAACTGCCCTGAGTGCGTCGCCGCATCCGGGGCTTCGGCCTCCGGACGCGGGATGCCGTCAGGCTGGAACGTGAAGGGAGACAGGCGAAATGGCGAGGAAGAGCGCAGCGGTCCGCCGGGAGGAGATCCTCGCGGCCACGGTCGAGGAGATCGAGGCGACGGGTCTGCGCGCGCTGCGCGTCTCCGACGTCGCCGCCCGTCTGGGCCTGAGCGCCAGTCTCGTCATCTACCACTTCGAGACGAAGGAAGCCCTCGTCGCCGAGGCCTTCGACTTCGCCGGGCGGCAGGACATCGACCGGGCCCGGGAGCTGGCTGCCGGGCAGGTCTCGGCTCTCCAGCGACTGCGGGACGTCGTCGGCTGGTACCTGCCAAGCGGCTCCTCGCGCAGTTGGAAGATCTGGATCGACGCGTGGTCGGCCGGACTCTTCGATGCTGGTCTGAGAGCAACATTCGCCGCTCTCGACCGGGAGTGGAAGTCGATTCTCGTGCACCTCATGGACGAGGCCATCGCGGCGGGGGAGTGCACGGAACCTGAAGGCGGCACCGCGTCGGGCGCGACCCGGGTTCTCGCCTTCCTCGACGGCCTGGCTATCCAGGTGATGGTCAATTCTGAGACCGTTGACACAGAGGCGCTGAGCACCTGGGTCGACGACTTCCTCACCCGCGAACTCGGCTGGGGGTGATTGTTGGGTCGATCCACGGTGTTCTGGACGTCCAGAACACCGTGGATCGACCCAACAGTCGGCTTCGGACGGTGCTGAAGCCGACTGCCGTGCACTTACTTCAGTAGCGAGCGGAGAACCCTCCGTCGGCAGACAGCAGCTGGCCGCTGATCCACCGGCCCGCATCAGAGAGCAGAAATGCAGTGACTCCGGCAATGTCGCGAGGAGTGCCCATTCGGCCGAGTGGCTGATAGGGGATCAGCCCGGTCCTCGTCTCGTCGTCCATCCAGCCCGTATCGATCGGCCCAGGATTGACGACGTTCGCAGAGATCCCCTTCGGTCCGAGTTCTCGCGCAGCGGAGATGACGATTCGATCGAGCGCGCCTTTCGATGCTCCGTAGGGCAGATTTCCTGTGGCGTGATCGCTGGTGAAGGCGACGATCGCGCCTCCCGACTCGCCGATCTGCTTCGCGAACGCCGCGATGAGGAGCAACGACGCACGAGCGTTGACAACCATGTGGCGGTCGAAGCTGTCGACGGTGGTGTCCAAGATTCCGGACTCTTCGCCGTGAGCGTGGCTGAGCACCAATCCGTCGATGGTGCCGTGATCCCTGCTCACCCGACCGACCAGCTCCTGCGCTTCGTGAGCGGATGACAAGTCGCATGGGTAGTCTCCGCGATCGAGATCGCTCGTGCACACTGTCCAGCCGTCGGACGACAGTCGTGCGGCCACTCCCGCGGCGATGCTGTTCTCTCGTCCGGCTCCGGTGATGAGTGCTGTCGGCATACTTCGATCCTAGCGGCCTTGACGTGGTGGCCCTCACCCGGACAGACTGGAGTCACATGTCTTACTGAATAGCGGTTCAGTAAGAGTCTTGAGACGCCGATCTTTTGGGAGCCCCATGTTCATGGACATCACTTGGCAGGATCCGGACACCGGTGCACTCGGGTATGTCGTCATCGACACCCTTGTGCGCGGCACCGCTTCGGGCGGTCTGCGCATGCGCAAAGGCTGCACCCTCGAGGAGGTGCGCGGACTCGCCCAGGGGATGACCCGCAAGGAAGCGATCCATCTGCGCGAGGGCCGACACTATGTGCCCGTCGGCGGAGCCAAGGGCGGAATCGACTTCGACCCCCGCGCACCCGGAGCCAAGGACGTCCTCGAACGCTTCCTCGTCGACATCAACCCGATCATGCACGCCTATTGGGCCCTCGGCGAAGACCTCGGCGTCCGCCAGGACGACATCGACGAGATCCTCGCCCGCCGCGAACTCGGCTCGGGGCTCTCCGCCGTCAACAAGCTCGTCGACGATCCGGTCGCCGTCGAGGCCCGCGCCGAGAAGGCCTTCTCCGCCATCGTCGACGGCGTCGCCCAAGACGAACTCGTCGGCGGCCTCGGTGTGGCCACCTCGGTAATCGCGGCCCTGCACGACGCCGGCCGTGACCCCAGCGAATCCACCGCCGTCATCCAAGGATTCGGCTCCATGGGCGGTGCCACCGCCCGCTATCTCGCCGAGGCAGGACTGCGCATCGTCGGCATCGCCGACGCCGACGGGTTCGTGTCCAACCCTGCTGGGCTCGACGTCGAAGCGCTGCTGGTCACCCGGGACCAGTTCGGCGGAATCGACCGCGAAGCGCTGCGCCCGGAGGACCACGTCGGCGATCGCGACGACTGGCTCGCTGCCGACGCCGACGTCCTCGTCCCCGCGGCCGTGAGCTACTCGATCACGCCGGACAACTGCGACCGCGTCACCGCTTCACTCATCGTCGAGGCCGCGAACATGCCTGTCCTGCCCGCAGCCGAAGAGACGCTGCTGGCTCGCGGCGTCACCCTCGTCCCGGACTTCCTCGCGAACTCGGCGACGAACGCCTGGTGGTGGTGGGTGACCTTCGGCGACGTCGACGGCAGCTGGGAGGACAGCCGCACCATCGTCACGACGACCCTGCGCGACCTCACCGCCGAAGTCCTCACCGCAGCCCGCGACCAGGGCATCAGTCCCCGGGCGGCCGCTCAGGCGAAGGTCGATGCGAATCTCGCAGCCTTGGGCGATCGCACTGCCGCTGCCGCTTCGGCGCCGGAAAGCTAGCGATATGGACGCGTTCTTCGATCCCGGCAGCGTCGCCGTTCTTGGAGCATCGAATGATTCCAGCAAATGGGGTTTCTGGCTCGCCGCCGGAGCTCTGCGCGGGGCCGAGCGCCGCCGCGTCTACCTCATCAACGCCACAGCCGCCTCGATCCAGGGCCAGCCGACGTACGCTCGCCTGAGAGACCTGCCGGAGACGCCCGAGCTGCTCGTCATCTCCGTGCCCGGCCCCACCGTGGCGGGAGTCGTCGCCGAAGCACTCGAGAACGGAGTGCGCGCCTTCCTCATCATCTCCGCCCGCGTCCCCGACGCCGACCAACTGGCTGCCACTATCCGTGAGACCGGCGGCCGCCTCATCGGCCCGAACTCGCTCGGGATCGTCGACTCACACGCCGATCTGCTCCTGGCCTGGGGCAACTTCATACCCGGAAGTCTCGCCGTGGTCACCCAGAGCGGCCAGCTCGGCACGGAGATCGCGACACTCGCGGCCCGCAGCGGACTCGGCGTCTCCCGATTCGCATCGATCGGCGGACAATCCGACGTCCGCGCCGCCGAGGTGCTTGCCACCCTCGTCGACGACCCCGCCACCGCTCAGGTCGCGCTCTACCTCGAATCCTTCACCGGCGGAGCCGCCCTCGTCTCAGCCCTCAAAGCCCTGCGCGCCGCCGGGAAGCCGACGATGATCCTGACCACAGGAGCCTCCAGCGCAGGAGCGCGTCTCGCACGATCCCACACCGGATCGATGACCTCGGCCATGGACACCGTCGACGCCGCCTGCCGGGCCGCCGGCGCCATCCGCCTGGCCACCCCCGGACAACTCGTCGAACTCGCCGGCTTCTTCGCCTCCGCCTGGCTGCCGAACGACCGGCGCATCGGTGTGCTCTCCGACTCGGGCGGGCAGGGAGCGATCGCCGCCGACACCGCCGAGAGCTGGGGACTCGACGTGCACGAACTCAGCGCCGGCGCTGCCGGACGCGTGAGCGAACTGCTGCCCGAGGCCGACCACATCGTTAATCCCATCGACCTCGACGGCGCAGGAGAGAAGAACCTTGATGTCTATGCTGACCTCGCCGAGGTGCTGCTGACCGATACGGACATCGACGCTGTCGTCGTCTCCGGATACTTCGGCTGCTACGGCGAGGACGTCCCCGACCTGCGCGACCGAGAACTGGCTGTCGTCGATCGTCTGGGCGAGCTCGTCGCCGAGGCGAAGAAGCCCGTCATCGTCCACTCGATGAGCGCATCGTCGCCCGCCGTCACCCGCCTCTGGGAGCTCGGCATACCCGCCTACACCTCCATCGAAGCGGCCATGCGCGTGCTCGCCCGCGCCGGCTTCTACGCCGCCCATTCGGGTCGGCTCACCGAATCCCTCGAACTCACCGGCCCCGTCACCCCGTGGGGCACCGGATACGCGGCCGCCCGAGCGGTGATCGAGGGCGCTGGGATTCCCGTCCCTGCCGCTGTGACTGTGGGCAGCGTGGGCCCCGGGGAGTCCCGTGCACCCGCCGAGGCGGCCGCGTCATCCGATCTCAGACCGCCGTTCGCGCTCAAGGCCGGATGGCCCGCCCACAAGACGGAGGTCGGCGGCATTGTTCTGGGTCTGAACGACCTCACCGCAGTCGAAACGGCATACGCGGACATGGCGGGTCGCCTCGGCGAAGGGGAGTACATCCTCGAGGAGATGGACACGCGCGATCACGTCGTCGAGATCCTCGTCGGGGGTCGGCAGGACGAGAACTTCGGTCCGCTCGTCATCGTGGCCGCCGGCGGGACGGAGACCGAACTCTTCGCCGATACGTGGCTCGAACTCGCCCCCGTCACCCACACCGAAGCCTTGGACATGATCTCGCGGCTGAGCTGCTCGCGGCTGCTCACCGGGTGGCGGGGCAGACCCGCCGCGGATATCGACGCCCTCGCCGAGATCATCGTCGCGGTGTCCAGACTGGTGGCCGGGAACAATGCCATCGCCGAGATCGAGATCAACCCGGTGCGAGTCGCCCAGGACGGCGCCTTGGCCGTCGACGCCCTCGTCGTGACGACGGAGAACCCGACAGCAGAGAACGTGCCAGCAGAGAAACCGAACAGCGAGGAATGAGAATGGACCAGACGACCATCACCGGCGGAGCACACCTGGCTCGTGCGCTCCAGGCCGAAGGGATCACCCGCGTCTTCGGAATCCCCGGCACCCACAACCTCGAGATCTTCGCGCAGCTGAGCGCCGCAGGCATCGACATCGTCTCACCTCGCCACGAACAGGGCGCGGGCTACATGGCCGATGGAGCTGCCCGCGTCACCGGCGACGTGCAGGTCATCGTCACGACCACCGGACCGGCCGCGCTCAACGCACTCACCGCCCTGCTGCAGTCCTTCACCGATTCCGTGCCCGTCCTCCTCATCACCCCCGGCATGCCGTTGACCCACCCCGGCCGCGGGACCGGACTCCTCCACGAAGTGCGCAACCAGTCCGCGGCGCTGTCGGCAGTCCTCACCGAGGTCATGCGGGTCACGAGCCCCGGCGAGGTGTCGCTGGCCGTCGGGCAGACGCTGTCGGCGATGCGCTCAGGCCGGCCCCGCCCGGCCGCCATCGAGATCCCCCTCGACCTCATCGAAGACGCCGGCCCGGGACAGCTCCATCCGTCCGTGACCCGGGCGCTGCCGGCTCCCGTGTCCTCGGAGATCGATGCTGCCGCCGAGGCGATCGCCGGCTCGAATCGACCGCTCATCATCGCCGGGGCCGGAGCACACGGAGCAGGAGCGGAGGTCGCAGCTCTGGCTGAGACGCTCGGAGCGGGAATCGTCCTGTCCTCGAACGCGAAGGGACTCGTCGATGACCGCGCCGAGACCACCATCGGCGCCGTCGGGGTCCTCGAGCTGCTTCCAGAACTCACAAGCGATGCCGATGCGGTCATCGCGATCGGTACGGAACTGGCACCCAGTGACTTCTGGCCGGAACCCCTGCCGCTGCCCGACACCGTGGTGCGCATCGACATCGACGAAGTGCAGATGCTCACGAACGCGGCCGTCACCCATCCGATCCTCGCCGCCGCGAAGGCGGCGACCGCGGCACTGAACGAGCGCGTGACCACGATGCGCGCGGAATTCGCGACTGCCGCCGCACGGGACTGGAGGGCCGGCTGGAAGTCAAGGGCCGCCTCGGCGATGGAATCCGACGGCCGACCTTGGGCCGATCTGTCGGCCGCACTCACAGCGTTCGCGGAATCGGACACCTCACCGCTCTTCGTCGCAGCGGATTCGACGATGGCCTGCTATTACGGGGTGCAGACCGGGTGGAAAGCTCGCTCCGGTGACCGGTTCCTCTACCCGGCCGGGGCGGGCACGCTCGGTTACGGGCTGCCCGCCGGCATCGGTGCGAAACTCGCTGCTCCGCAGGCCAGAGTGGTCGCGGTGGAAGGCGATGGGGGATCGATGTTCACGATCGCCGAACTCGCCGCGGCCGTGCAGGCGGGCGTGCGGATGTGCCTCATCGTCGTCGATAACGGCGGGTACGGGGAGATCCGCAATGAGATGGAGGACCGCGGGGACACTCCGTCAGGGGTGAAGCTCACCGGGCCGGATTTCCCGGCACTCGCGCAGGCGATGGGGGCACGCGGAATCCACGTCGACGGCGCGGACGCGCTGCTGGCCGCGCTCAGCGAGGCGGAGGCAGCGGTCGGCCCGACGCTCATCCACATCACCGAGGATTCCCGGGCCGGAGCGGACATGCTCGACTGACCGGGGACGAGGGACGTCGGCCGGGCGCAGTGAGGCGCCCGACCTCCACTGACACTTCGAAGGAGAACTGATGAGCTACACACCTTGGCCGCTGAGCGATGAACAGCATGACATCCTCGACCTCGTGCGCGGATTCGCCCACGACACGATCCGTCCGGCCGGTCGCCGCGTCGACGAGGCCGACACCGAATCGCCGGTCGACATCTTTGCGGCGGCAGCCCGGCTCGGGGTCACCGACTTCATGATTCCCGAGGAATACGGCGGCGGCGGATTCACCGATGTCTTCACTCAGTGCCTTGTCCAGGAACAGCTGTGCTTCGGGGATCCGGGCATCGGGAACTTCGTGTGTTCGAACGGCTTCTTCGCCGACCCGATTCTCGCATTGGGCACGCCCGAGCAGAAGGAGGAGTGGCTGCGCCCGCTGACTGGAGCAGACCCGAAGATCACGGCGCTGGCAACGACCGAACCCGGATCCGGATCGGACTCGGCTTCGATCATCACCCGGGCGGATGCCGTCGACGGTGGATACGTGCTCAACGGGCAGAAAGCCTGGATCTCGAACGCGGGACTCGCGAACTTCTACGTCGTCTTCGCCAAGACCGACTCGAGCCGGCGCTCTCGCGGAATCAGCGCATTCCTGCTGCCCAGGGAGACCGAGGGGATGGAGTTCGGTGCGCCGATGAAGAAGATGGGACAGCGAGCCATCGTGTGTCGTGAGATCTTCTTCTCCGACGCATTCGTGCCCACGTCGGGCCGCCTCGGCGAGGAGGGGCAGGGCTTCTACGGACTCATGCGCACCTTCGACATCTCACGGGTGGTGCTCGGTGCTGCGGCGCTCGGCACGGCTCGGGCGGCCTTCGAATATGCGCGTGACTATGCGAGGGAGCGCACGCAGTTCGGGACGAAGATCATCGATCATCAGGCCGTCGCGTTCCGGCTGGCGGACATGTCCTCGCGGATCGATGCGGCGTGGCTGCAGGTGCTCAATGCGGCGCGGATGCTCGACGCCGGCGATGCCGTTGATCGACAGCGGATGACGGCCGCGGCGGCGATGGCGAAGCTGAACGCCTCGGAGACGGCCATGTTCTGCACCTGGGCGGCCGTGCAGACCCTCGGCGGATGGGGGTATTCGCGAGAGCATCCCGTCGAGCAGTGGATGCGCGATGCCAAGCTCGAGGAGATCGAGGAGGGCACCTCGGACATCATGCGGCTGCTCATCTCACGCAACCTCGGGTGAAGGTGTCTTGAGCGATCTCGGGCGGAGGTGTCTTAAGCAATCGCGGGCGGGGAAGTGATCCCGTCACCGCGCGTCATATGGAATAGGATGACGGATCCCCTTGTTGTCCGAGATGAGACCCTGGGATAGGGTCGAAATGAAGCCACCGATGTGGTGGTCATCAAATCTGATCAGGAGGAATCTCATGGCTGAGCAGTACACACTTCCGGAACTGCCCTACGACTACTCCGCTCTTGAGCCGCACATCTCGGCTCGCATCATGGAGCTGCACCACGACAAGCACCACGCCACCTACGTCAAGGGCGCCAACACCGCCGTTGAGCAGCTGGCCGAAGCCCGCGAATCCGGCAACCTCGCCAATGTGCCGAAGCTGACCCGCGACCTCGCGTTCAACCTGGGCGGTCACGTCAACCACTCGATCTTCTGGAACAACATGTCCCCGGACGGTGGAGACAA
The DNA here is from genome assembly GCF_013168765.1 of Brevibacterium sp. CT2-23B. Taxonomy (NCBI): domain Bacteria; kingdom Bacillati; phylum Actinomycetota; class Actinomycetes; order Micrococcales; family Brevibacteriaceae; genus Brevibacterium; species Brevibacterium sp. CT2-23B. The sequence continues at coordinate 24,451 of NZ_JABBYK010000007.1, forward strand.
GCCGGTCGGTGAACTCGCCGCAGCCATCGATGACCAGTTCGGTTCGTTCGACAAGTTCCGCGAGCACTTCACCACCGCGGCCACCACGATCCAGGGCTCCGGCTGGGCCGTCCTCGTCTACGACCAGCTCGGCGGAAACCTCTTCATCGAGCAGCTCAAGGACCAGCAGTCCGACATCCAGCTCGGCGGCACCCCGGTTCTGCAGCTCGACATGTGGGAGCACGCCTTCTACCTCGACTACCAGAACGTCAAGCCCGACTACGTCAAGGCTTGGTGGAACATCGTCAACTGGGCAGACGCCGGCGCACGCTTCGACCGCGCAGTCGCTCAGACCAAGGGCCTCCTCCTCGGCTGAGACCCCAATTGCTACCTGACGGCGGCCCAGCTACCTCGCGCGAGGTTGCTGGGCCGCCGTCAGGTTGTTTGAGACCTCGGAGCGGGCGCTGGCGGACCGGCGACTGCGGATAAGGTGGCCGGATGAGCGCAATTCTCCGACCCTGGCAGTCAGGCGCTTCGGGTGATGCCGAGGCGTTGGCTGAGGTGTATGAGCGGGCCGATGACGCGCTGCTCAGCAACATCCCCGACGACCGCACGATCGGTGGTGCCCGGACATGGCTGGAGACCATCACCGACGCCGAGGCAGCCGGTGACCTCTGCGCTCGGGCGATCGTTGATGACGGTGACCGTTCAGGGCGGCGAATCCTTGGAAACGTCATGGCCTCCGGGATCGAACGCCGGCACTCGAGCGCGTGGATCTCCTATTGGTCCGTGGCCGAAGCACGCGGCCAGGGCCTGGTGTCGGCAGCGCTGCGCAGCCTCGTCGACCTCCTCCACGACGAACTCGGGATCTACCGGCTCGAACTCGGCTACCGGGTGAACAACCCGGCTTCGGCGGCAGTCGCGAGGAACGCGGGTTTCATCGTCGAAGGCCGCGAACGAGAGAAACTCCTTTACGACGGCATCAGATACGACACCGAGGTCTGCGCTCGGCTGAGTGGAGACCTGCGGCACCGTGGACCGCGCATACCGTTCGCCCCACCTCGTTGACCCCGCATCGTCCCCTCCAGAACTACCTGACGGCGGCCCAGCAACCTCGCGCCAGGTTGCTGCGCCGCCGTCAGGTAGTAATTGGGAGTGTTCGGATGGTCACTGGATGTGAAGAGAACTGCCGAGGGTCGCTAGACTGACTGGCGGAGATCGTTCCGGTCGTTTCGCCTCGGCCCGACCGGCACACCTCGCAGGGATCATCGCACAAGGAGTCACAGCATATGAGCATTCGCGTAGCCGTCATCGGAGCCAAGGGTCGGATGGGATCCCACGCCGTCGATGCGATCAACGATGCCGAAGGACTCGAACTCGTCGCCGCACTCGGCAGCAGCGATTCGCTGGAGACCCTGCTCGATCAGAACATCGACGTCGCCGTCGAACTGACCGTTCCTAAATCCACCGAGGACAATGTCACCTTCCTCGTCGAGAACGGCATCGACACCGTCGTCGGCACCACCGGCTGGGACAACGACCGTCTGGCCCGACTCGAAGCCACACTCAAGGACCACCCGGAGACTGCGGTGCTCATCGCCCCGAACTTCTCGATCGGTGCCGTCCTGGCCATGCGCTTCGCGGAACTCGCGGCCCCCTACTTCGACTCGGCCGAAGTCGTCGAGATCCACCACACCCGCAAACTCGACGCCCCGTCCGGCACGGCGAACCACACGGCCCAGCGCATCGCCGCGGCACGCAAGGCCGCCGGACTGCCTGCCGTTCCCGACTCCACCGAATCCGATCCGCAGGGCGCGCGCGGCGCCGTCATCGACGGAATCCACGTCCACGCCATCCGTCAGCAGGGCATGAACGCCCACGAGGAAATCCTCTTCGGCTCCGACGGCGAAGCCCTGACCATCCGCACGGACTCGCACTCCACCTCGGCGTTCATGCCCGGCATCGTCACCGCCGTGCGGTCCATCGCTGATTACACGGGGCTCATCCACGGCCTCGAGAACATGCTCGACCTCTGATGTCGAAGGCCAAGATCGGAGCGATCATCGTCTCCGTCGTCCTCGTCTTCTACTTCGTCCTCATGGGACAGCGGGCGTGGATCCTCGTCCGCGAACCCGCGATGATCCCCAAGATCATGGGTATCGCCCTGTTCGTCCTGCCCGTCATCGGTGCGTGGACGCTCATCGTCGAACTCGTCTTCGGTGCCCGTACGGAGAAGCTCGCGCGCATCCTCGGTGAGGAAGGCGGACTGCCCGTCGATGACCTGCCCAGGACGCCGGGCGGGAAGATCATCCGCGAGGCCGCCGACAGGGAATTCGTGAAGTACCAGGCCGAAGCCGAGGCCGCACCCGAGGATTGGCGGTCCTGGTTCCGGCTCTCGTGCGCCTACGATGCCAGCGGCGACCGGAAACGGGCGCGGGCCACGATGCGCAAATCGATCAGCCTTTTCCGGGAAGGTCAGAAGCAGGGCGCTTAGGTCCCGGCGACGCCACCCTGATGATGCCCGCGATTCCGCCTTCCAACGGGCCGCGGGCGCTGACAAATGCTTTCCACAGCAGCGGCAGCAGCACGAATGTGAGTGCGTGGATGACGAACTCGAGAGTCTGCTCGCCCGTCGTTGCGGATTCCTCCATTGGATTGCCGACGATCTGAGATCTCGTGATCTCCAACAGCACGACGTGCGCCGAATACACGCTCAACGGCATCGATCCCGGAGCCGACAGCGGGGCGAGCACCCATGACCGCCGACCCAACAGCGCTGCAGCGGCCTGGCAGGCGACGATCGTCATCACCGCGGTCCCGCCGGTCGAGAGCAGGTCGAACGGTGTCCCCGAATGCGGTCCCGCGATCGCCAGCCACCACCACGACGTCGCCGGAGTCACGCCGTAGCTGCCGGTGAACAGGGCCGCCGTGAGATCCGTGCCCCACATCTGCGCAACCTCCACGAGCGCGGCATCACCGCCGAAGACATTGAGCAGAATCCATGAGGCACCGCGTCCGACGACGAAGAGCCCGAGTCCGGCCGTGAATAGTGCGAGCAGGTGGCGCCCGATGTCGAGCTTCGCCACGGCCATGCCGAGCAGAATGTACGACAGCCATTGCAGCACCGGGTAATAGCCGGTGAGGAAGAGGTCGGTGAGCATCGCCCCCGGCGTCGCGAAGTCGAAGAAGCCCATCGGCAGGTAGCTCGGTTCGAGGAGGAACGTCGAACGCACCCACATCGACACGACGGGGGAGAGGACCATCCAGACCCCGGCGATCGCGAACAGCGTCCCCGCGCGCAGACGCAGGAAGAGCAGGGCGAGGGCGAACATGATCCCGTAGTTGACGAGGATGACCGCGAGCAGTCCGGAGATCGACCCGAGGCAGAGCCCGATGAGGACGATGGCCGCCGCCCGGATGAGTACGCTCGGTGCCGCATCGCGCAACCGCCCCGACACCGCCATCCGCGATCGGGTCGAGAGCACCAGAGAACAGCCGGCGAGGACCGCGAACAGCGCCGAGGCGCGCCCGGCGAAGACCGCCGCCCAGGTCGGCATCCCCGTCTCGTCGCCGAGGGCGAAGATGTGCGTGACCATCATCGCCAAGAGCGCGATCCCGCGGGCGACATCGAGTCCGATGAGCCGCCCATCGGGGCTGAGCCGACGGGCAACCCTCGCCGAGGTGGCCGTGGAGTCCGCGTCGTGCGCTCGGTGAGGTTCCGCCGGGTGAGAGCTCATGGAACGATTCTCACACGACTTCACTTCTGCGCGCCCTCCCGCGTACGCTCCCGGGGTATCTTTATGCCATGACCTTCAACCCGAACGCCGATATCAGCGGCAACAGGACGAGCAAACGCGGTCGCAACACCGCGATCGTCGGGGGCGGCGGCGTGGGCATCGTCGGCCTGCTCGTCTTCCTCATCGGACCGCTGCTCGGCGTTGATGTCACCGGACTGATGGGCGGCATCACCCCGGACGACGGCGGCCAGAACCAGTCGAGCGGGACGAGCATGTCCCAGTGCGATACGGGTGAGGATGCGAACACGAACATCGACTGCCGAATGGCTGGAGCACAGGTCGTTCTCGACGACTACTGGGCGCAGATGGTCGACGGCTACGAACCGCCGGCGATGACACTGGTCGACGGTCAGACGTCGACCGGCTGCGGGACCGCATCGAACCAGGTCGGACCCTTCTACTGCCCGGCCGATCAGGGCGTCTACATCGATCCGAGCTTCTTCGACATTCTGCGTCAGCAGTACGGTGCCTCGGCCGATGAGCTCGCCCAGCTCTATATCGTCGGCCACGAATGGGGCCACCACATCCAGAACATCACGGGCGTGATGAGCGAGCACCCCAACAACGGCACGGGTCCGGAGAGCAACGGCGTGCGCACCGAACTCCAAGCCGACTGCTACGCAGGTGCCTGGCTGGGCAAGGTCACCACTCTCACCGACGACAACGGCACTCCGTATCTCGAAGAGCCCTCGAAAGAACAGCTCGACGATGCCCTCAATGCGGCCTTCGTAGTCGGCGACGATCACATCCAGGAGCAGTCCGGTTTCGTCAACCCGGAATCCTTCACCCACGGCTCGAGCAAGCAGCGGCAGAAATGGTTCACCACCGGATACAACGAGGGCCTGAGCAGCTGCGACACCTTCGCAGTGTCGGGCAACGAGCTCTGACTGACGGTTCCGCCCAACAGCAATCGCACCCCCCCCACCGGCGATCGACACCTCGGGAGCCAACCCTTGCCGCCGTTCGTCATACGGTGATATGAATAACTGAGGCAGCCCGATCGAGGGGCAGCCACCCAGTCCCACCCGACGATCTGATCAAGGACGATCATGTCTCAGTTGTTCCCGCACCTCTTCGAACCCATCACCATCGGCTCCACAACGATCCGCAACCGCATCGTCTCCTCCGGACATGACACCGTCCTCGACGATCACGGCCACATCGGCGACGACCTCGTCGCCTACCATGAGGCCCGCGCGAAAGGCGGAGCCGGACTCATCGTCCTCCAGGTCTCCGGCGTCCACGAAACCGCCCGCTACACCAGCCACGTCCTCATGGCCACCGACGAATCCTCCGTCCCCGGTTACCAAAACGTCGCCGAGGCGGTCCACCGCCACGGAGCAACGATCTTCGCCCAGCTCTTCCACCCCGGCCGCGAAGTCATGGACGGCGAGCGCGGCATGGCACCACGGGCCAAGGCCCCGAGCGACGAACCGCAGGAGAGGTTCAAGGTCGTCCCCGAGTCTCTGACCACCGCTGAGGTCAGAGACATCATCGCCGGCTACGGACATGCAGCGAAACGCATCGCCGACTCCGGAATCGACGGCGTCGAGATCGTCGCCAGCCACGGCTACCTGCCCATCCAATTCTTCAACCCCTCCGTCAACACCCGCACCGACGACTACGGCGGCAGCCCGGAGAACCGTCGCCGTTTCCTCACCGAGGTGGCCCAGACCGTCCGTCAGTCAGTCGGCCCTGACGTCGTGGTGGGCGTGCGGATCTCCGGTGAGGAGAAGACCGAGGACGGCCTCGTCGCCACCGAGATCCTCGACCTCATCGAACACCTCGACTCCCTGACCACCGACGGCGTCGACTGCCTCGACTACTTCTCGATTACCGCCGGCGATTCCTCAACCCTGCAGGGCGCCGTCCACATCGTGCCCTCGATGCAGATCGACCCCGGCTACGCCGCGAACCTGTCCGAGCAGGTCAAGAAGATCACCGACAAGACCGTCATGGTCGCCGGCCGCATCAACCAACCCCACGAAGCCGAAGTCGCGATCGCCGTGGGCCGCACCGATATGGCGATCATGACCCGCGCGATGATCTGCGACCCCGAAATCGCGAACAAGTCCGAATCCGACAAGGTCGACGAAATCCGCGCCTGCATCGGCTGCAACCAAGCCTGCATCGGCCACTTCCAACAGGGCGTACCGATCTCGTGCATCCAATACCCCGAATCCGGCCGGGAACTCACCTTCCTTCCCCGACCGACGGTGCGCTCCCGCGGCCGAGTCCTCGTCATCGGTGGGGGACCGGCCGGACTCAAGGCCGCCGCGGTCGCCGCCGAACAGGGCGATGACGTCGTCCTGTGCGAGAAGGAGCCCCACCTCGGCGGGGCGGTGCTGCTGGCTCAGGAACTGCCGCATCGATCCGAATTCGGGGGAGCGGCGACGAACCTTTCCGCCGAGGCAGCCCGCGCCGGCGTCGACATCCGCACCTCCGTACCGGCCACCCAGGACCTCATCACCGAGGTGGCCCCTGACCACGTCATCATTGCCACGGGAGCCGAACAGCGCATGCCCGCCCTCGAGATCGCCGACGATGCGCTCGTCATCGGTGTCCGCGACTATCTGCGGGAGTCCCCGGACCTGCGGGCCGGCCGCGTGCTCGTCACGGATTGGAAGGGCGATTGGATCGGACTCGGCATCGCCCTGCGGCTGGCCGAGGCCGGGCGGCACGTGAGCTTGGCGACGGCGGCGAACTTCGCCGGTGCCGCGATCCAGCAGTACACGCGCACCCTGCTCGTGTCCCAAGCGCTGCGGACCGGTCGGGTGCAATTCGTCAATGACGTGCGCCTCGTCGGGGTCGATGTCGATACCGGGTACCTGCAGTCCACCCTCTGCGAGGTCGTTCACGAGGTCGACGGTGTCGCCGCGACGATCGTCTCCGGAGCACCACGTTCTGTTCCGGTCGACCTCGACTTCGGGGCCGCCTCGGTGACGGTGATCGGTGACGCCCTGGCCCCGCGTACGGTCGAAGAGGCCGTGTACGAAGGGCTGACCGCGGCCACCGCTCTGGCCGAACGACGAACACCGGTCACGGCGTGAGCCCACGACCGGCCCAACCTGCCGCCGAAATCGAGGCGAAGAAGGCGGCGATCATCGCGGCCACCCTCGACCAGATCGTCGACCGAGGCCCCACGGCTGTCCGCATGTCCGATGTAGCGAAGGCCGTCGGCATGTCGGTCGGGACAGTGCAGTACTACTTCGGGTCACGCGATGCCCTGCTCGCCGCAGCTTTCTCGGCCCACAGCGATGCGGTGCTCAAGGACATCGCCGACATGGCGAACCATAATGGCAAGAACACAGGCGAAGGGACAGAAACCGGTTCGCCTCGGTCCCGCCTGCACGCGGCCTTCACCGCCGTCCACGAGGTCGGCAATCACGGTCAGAGGTCGCGGGTCTGGATCGAACTCGTCACCGCGGCACGCACCCACGCGAGCCTGCAGGATTGCGTCGACTCCGTCTTCGAAGGGTGGCGCAGCCTGTTCTCACGCATCATCGACGACGGCATCAGGACCGGAGATTTCACCCTTTACGGGCTCACCGTCACCGAGGTGGTCGATACGTTCATCGCCATCATCGACGGCTTCGACCTCGCCGCCGTTGCCGGACAGGGACCCGAGCCGACGACGATGGCGCGCATCCTCGGCGCGACTGCGGACGGCCTGTTGAGCGGTGGGAGTCCGGGCGCCGCTGCGACGCATTCGGATCCGCACAATCCGGTCCGGTCATAGCCCGACCCGCCTCACAGCCTGGCGATCGTCTCCACGTCCTCACCGAACTCCCGGGCCGTCTCCTCGGACACCGTCGCCCGCGTCGCCCGCAGCGCTTCGAGATAGTCATCGGTCGAAAGCACATCAGACCGCGAAGCGATATCGACGTGCTGCTGTCGCAGCGACGACGCCAGAGCTTCCTGCGATGCACGCCGGGCCGCATATTCGATATCGGCCGGGGTCAGACCGTCACTGGCATCGACGAGCACATCGAGATCGACACCGGCGATCGTATGCTCGGGAATGTAGCGCGACCAGATCGCCTCCCTGGCGGTGGCATCCGGCAAACCGATGGGAATGACATAGTCGAAGCGCCCATGCCGCAGGAACGCCGCATCGAGGGCACGGACGAAGTTCGTCGCACAGATGAGCAGCCGGCCCTCCCGATCCCGGAACTCCGCAACCTGCTTGAGCAGCTCATTCGTCACCCCCTGCGTCGGCGACGGCGGCTCACCTCCGCGCTTCGACGCGATCTCCTCGACCTCATCGATGAACACCACTGCATGCTCGAGCTCATTGATCTGCTCGAACGTTGTGCGCAGACCCGCCGCCACACCGCCGGGCTCACCAGACAGACGCGACGGGAACACCTCGACGAACGGCCAGTCCAACCGCGATGCCACCGCCTTCGCGAACGTCGTCTTCCCCGTCCCCGGCGGACCGAAGAGCATCACCGCCCGAGGCGGCACGACCCCGAAATGATCGGCGAGATCCGGTTCGGCCAAAGGCACGACGAGGCGATCCTCGAGCATGTCCTTCTCCTCCTGCATCCCGCTCACCCCATCCCAGAGGTGGCGGGGCAGAATCCGTCCCCCGACCGTTTTGAGTCGGTCGAGCTCACGACGTTGGACGGGCAAGTGCCGTTCGACGTACTTCAGCCCGGACCGGGTCTCGAAACCGTTGGCCACCAGACCGTCGCAGGCCGACGTCCCCGCGGGAATGAGCATCGACAGCTTCCCCAAGCCCAGCGGCATGAGACGGCGTTCGAGCGCATCGAGCAGCCCCGCCTCGGCGCGGGTGCCCTGCTCAGGATCGGCACGCACCGCCTCCAGGACATGGAAGAACACGAGAACTCCCTGACCGTGTGCGGCGCGGCCGACGGCGGCACCGACGATCTCCTCATCGCGGACGGCCACGACGGCCTGATTGCGCTGGCAGGCGGCCAACACCTCGGAGAGCGGATAGAGCGGGGGAGCGGCCTCGGATTCCGGGACGGCGGCTTCGAAGAGACGGATGATTCCGTCGAGGTCATCATCATGGAAATCGCGGATGCGGGTGCGGGTCATCGAAAACTCCTTTGTTTCGGTGGCGGGCAGGGCTCAAGAGTAGACGATCGAGCGGCTGCAGGTGTGATCCGTCTCTCAACGTGACCGCACGGGCACCGCAGGCGAGGCGAACGACACCCGCAACGCGGGTGGACCACTGCACTCATGAGAGGACGTGGGCGCTATCCTGGTTCTATGGCGATTCTCGGTGACCAGGCAGCAGCGACTGCCATTGACGCGTTCGGTTCCGTCGGCACTGCAATGGTGACACCATTCAAGCGCGACGGCAGCATCGACTATGCGTCCGTGGAGAAGGTGGCGAACCACCTCGTCGAGCTCGGCAACGACATGCTCGTCGTCTCCGGCACCACCGGCGAATCTCCGACGACGACCGACGACGAGAAGGTCGAACTCATCCGCGTCGTCCGCGGTGTCATCGGCAAGCGGGCGAAGATCGTCGCCGGCACCGGCAACAACGTCACCGCACACACCATCGACCTCTCCCGCCGCTCGGCCGATGCCGGAGCCGACGGGATCCTGCTCGTCACCCCGTACTATTCGAAGCCGACCCAACCGGCGATCGAAGCCCATATGCGCGCGGCCGCCGACTCCACCGACCTGCCGGTCATGCTCTATGACATTCCCGGCCGTGCCGGTGCCCCGATCATCACGGATACCCTGCTGCGACTCTCGGACCACCCGAACATCCTCGCGGTCAAGGACGCCAAGGGCGACCTCTTCGCCTCCTCGTTCGTCATGAACAACTCCTCGCTCGTGTACTACTCCGGCGAGGACGCCCTCAACCTGCCGCTGCTGTCCCTCGGCGCGCTCGGACTCGTGTCCGTGGCCGGGCACGTCTGCTCGGACCGGTTCGCCGCCATGGTCTCCGCAGTGGCGAACAACGACCTCAACACCGCACGCACCCTTTCCCGCGACACCGCGGACGTGGTGGATGCGCTCATGAACCACATGCCGGGAGTGATCTCGGCGAAGGCCGCTCTGCAGGCCCAAGGAATACTCGACAACCGCGACGTGCGTATGCCGCTGCTCCCAGCTGATGAGGAGCAGATGGCGTTCGTCGCCGCCCAATTGACCAGGAGTGGTTACCTCAGTGAATAATGCATTGACCCAAGAACTGTCCCTCCCGCCGAAGATGGACAAAGAAGCCGTCCGCATCGTCGCGCTCGGCGGACTCGGCGAAGTCGGCCGCAATATGACCGTCTTCGAATACCACGGCAAACTCCTCATCGTCGACTGCGGTGTGCTCTTCCCAGAAGAGGACCAGCCCGGCGTCGACCTCATCCTCCCCGACTTCTCCTACCTGGATGACCGCCTCGACGACATCATCGGCCTCGTGCTCACCCACGGCCACGAAGACCACATCGGCGCCGTTCCCTACCTGCTGCGTCGCAAGGGCGACATCCCGATCCTCGGTTCGCAGCTGACGATCGCGCTCATCGAAGCGAAGCTCAAAGAGCACCGCATCAAGCCCATCACCCGTGTGGTGAAGGAAGACGACGTCGACCAGCTTGGTCCCTTCGACCTCGAGTTCGTCGCCGTCAACCACTCAATCCCCGACGCACTGGCCGTGTTCATCCGCACCGGCGCCGGAAACATCCTGCACACCGGTGACTTCAAGATGGACCAGCTGCCGCTCGACGGCCGCATCACCGACCTCCGCGCCTTCGCCCGCCTCGGCGAAGAGGGTGTGGACCTGTTCATGACGGACTCGACGAACGCCGAGGTCCCCGGCTTCACCGCGCTGGAGAAGGACATCGGGCCCGTGCTCGAGAACCTCTTCGGCACCGCCGAACGTCGCATCATCGTCGCCTCGTTCTCCTCGCACGTCCACCGCGTGCAGCAGGTGCTCAACGCCGCCACCGCCCATGGTCGCAAGGTGGCCCTCGTCGGCCGCTCCATGGTGCGCAATATGAAGATCGCCGAAGACCTCGGCTACCTCAACGTGCCGGCCGGAACGCTCATCGACATCAAGAAGGTCGATGACTTCCCCGAGGATCAGATCGTCCTCATGTGCACCGGCTCCCAGGGTGAGCCGATGGCCGCCCTGTCCCGGATGGCCAACCGCAACCACCGCGTCGACGTCGGCGACGGCGACACCGTCATCCTCGCCTCCTCGCTCATCCCCGGCAACGAGAACTCCGTGTTCAAGGTCATCAACGGCCTGATGAAGCTCGGCGCGCGTGTCATCTCGAAGGCCGACGCGAAGATCCACGTGTCCGGCCACGCCTCCGGCGGCGAGCTGCTCTACTGCTACAACATCGTCAAGCCCCGCGGCGTCATGCCCGTCCACGGCGAATGGCGCCACCTGCTGGCCAACGCTCGCCACGCCGAGGCGACCGGCGTCGACCCGAACAACATCGTCCTGGCCGATGACGGCTGGGTCGTCGACCTCAAGGACGGTCACGCCGAGGTCGTCGGCGCCGTCGACTGCAACTACGTCTTCGTCGACGGTTCCTCGGTCGGTGAGATCACCGAGGCGGACCTCAAGGATCGCTTGGTCCTGTCCGGTGAGGGCTTCGTGACGATCTTCATGGCCGTGAACTCGCAGACGAAGTCGCTCATCGCCGGTCCCGAGATCCACGCCCGCGGTGTGGCCGAGTCCGATGACGTCTTCGACTCGATCGTCCCGAAGGTCCAGAAGGCCGTCGAGGATGCCCTGCGTGACGGCACCACCGATCAGTACCAGCTCCAGCAGGTGGTGCGCCGCACCATCGGCCGCTGGGTGTCGTCGAAGCTGCGCCGCAAGCCGATGATCGTCCCCATGGTCGTCATCGTCTGAGACTCCGCTTTCGAGCGGCTCCGTCGTCGGTCTCTTGCCCGACGAAACTGCGAACGCCCGCAGATGCCTCCTCGTGAGGCTCTGCGGGCGTTGTCGCGTTCTGGGCGAATCGCCTTTTGATCGGCGCATCGCGTTTGAACCCGATGCGTGGATCAAAAGGCGATGACTCCCGACTCAAAAGGCGATGACACCTGGTGCGGGGGACTATTCGCGCGTGCGGAAGCGTCAAGTGCGGGGACGATCCGCGCGGGCGTGAGCGTCAAGCGCGAGCGGTGGGCTCCGGTTCGTCGTCGGGGTCGGAGGTGCGAAGGTCGCTGACGCCCGCTTCAAGGCCCGGCAGCGGCTTGCCCGGCGAGCGGCGGATCATCACCACGACGACGGCGAGCCCGATGACAATCGCAGTGAGGACGACGGTGCCCGCGTTGAAGCCCAGCCCATTGAGTCCGATGAACGCCAGGGCACCCGCGGCCAGCGAATACACGAGCATCGGGATCGAGGTGCGACGGATGAGCTCACCCTCCCGACCGATGAGACCCACCGTCGCCGAGGCGGCCACGACGTTGTGCACGGCCACCATATTTCCAGCGGCGCCGCCGACCGCCTGAGCCGCGACCACGGTCTCAGGGCTGGCGGCACCGATCGCGGTGCCGGTGGAGAACTGGAACTGCGAGAACATGACGTTCGAGACGGTGTTCGACCCGGCGACGAACGCACCCAGCGCACCGACGAACGGGGCGAACAACGGCCAGGCGTCGCCCACGGAACTGGCAGCCGCCTCGGCGAGGGTGACCGGCATCGACTCCAAGCCGGCGCCGTTGTAGTCGGCGCCGGAGTTGATGAACACGCGAACCAGCGGCAGGGAACACAGCAGGGCAACGGCCGCGCCGGCGATCTGCGAACCGGCGATCTGCCAGGACCCTGCGATCTGCTTCTTCGTCATCCGGTGGATGAAGTACGTCAGCCCGCAGGCGAGGACGAAGATCGCGCCGGGCGACCACAGCAGATCCATGTTCTGGCTGATCGGGGTGCCGAAGATGTTGTCGATCTTGATCACGGCCGGACCGTTGAGGAACTCCTTGATCGCGGGCACATTGCGGGTGATGAGCAGCAGGGCGACGACGATGAGATAGGGCGACCACGCCCGGGGCAGCGACATCTTCTTGGTCAGCTGCGCCTTCTCCTTGTTCGGGTCGACGGTGCCCATCCAGAAGGCCGGCCAGTTCTCGCGCGGTGCGAAGTCCCAGGTCTTCTTCGGCATGAGGAAGCCCATCCGCGAGGTCGTCACGACGATGGCCAAACCGATGAGCCCGCCGAGCAGCGACGGGAACTCCGGTCCGAGCACATTGGCCACGATGAGGTAGGGCACGATCATCGCCAGGGCCGCATAGATCGCGAACGGTGCGATGGCCAGGCCGTCGGCGAAGCGCCGGTTGGCACCGAAGGACCCGGTCATCAGGCACGAGAGCAGCAGCGGGATGAGGATGCCGCAGCAGGCGTGGATGAGCGCGACCTGCGTGGCGGTGTGAGCGACGAATTCGGCCTGGCCGAGTCCGAGCTGACCGGCACGTTCGGCGACCTCGGCCGACATCGACCCGTCCTCCTGCGCCAGACCGGAGCCGATGCCCAGCACCATCGGAGTGCCGACGGCGCCGAAGCTCACCGGCGTCGACTGGATGATGAGACCGGCGAGCACCGCGGCGATCGCGGGGAAGCCGAGGGCCAGCATGAGCGGGGCGACCACGGCGGCCGGAGTGCCGAAGCCGGCGGCGCCCTCGATGAACGAACCGAAGAGCCAGGCGACGATGATGACCTGCACCCGCCGGTCCGGGGAGATCGCGATGAAGCCGGCGCGGATCGTCTCGATCGCCCCGGACCGGGTGATCGTGGCCAACAGCAGAAGTGCACCGAAGACGATCCACAGCAGGCCGATCGCGACGAGGAGGCCCTGGACGACCGAAGCGCCGATCGTCACCCACTCGATCTTCCAGGCGAAGTTCGCCACGAGCGCCGCGGCTATCAGTCCGACAGGCATGGCGTATTTCGCGGGCCAGCGGAATCCGATGAGAAGGATTCCGGCAAACAGGATGGGGGAGAGGGCCAGGAGAGCTGCAACAGCGAGGTTGTCCACCATGAGTCCGATCCGCGGCGTCATTGCCGCATCGTTCCACGGACCTGACCTGGAGCGACGATCTTCCTCAGCCGACCGAGAACCAGCGGTGGTCGGTGACGATGGGCCGCCTCGGCGAGTCCATGAGAGATGTTCCCCTTATCCTCCCCAGCCGCCTGATCAGAGTCAATGAACACACCGTCTCGAATGCAGGATATGGTTTGACGAGACGTGCATCACCTCATATTCTTTCGTTGTGTGAACAAACATTTTCACAATGTGAAAGTTTCGCAGTCAAAACCCCGTTGACCAGCGAACATATCGCATCACCAGATGTGGATAAGGACGCAGCACCGATGTGCTGACTAAGGAGAACCATCGATGACCGCTCATATCGAAAACCTGGACATCCCCGCCGGGATGGAGATCACCGGTGAGCTGCCGGACGGGGCTGAGAAGGTCCTCACGCCCAAGGCGCTTGAGCTCATCGTCGATCTGCACCGGAAGTTCAACGGCGACCGTCTCGAGCGCCTCGAGGCTCGCAAGGAACGCCAGGCCGAAATCGCCGCGGGCAAGGACCTCGACTTCCTCCCCGAGACCGCGGAGATCCGCAACGATCCCTCCTGGCAGGTCGCACCCCCGGCACCCGGTCTCGAAGACCGCCGCGTCGAGGTCACCGGCCCCACCTACAAGAAGATGACGATCAACGCGCTCAACTCCGGCGCGAAGGTGTGGCTGGCCGACCAGGAAGACGCGAACACCCCGCAGTGGGACTCGGTCATCCAGGGACAGATCAACCTGCTCGACTCACTCAACCGCGAAATCGACTTCACCTCGCCCGAGGGCAAGGAATACAAGCTCGCCCCCGACGAGGAGCTGCCGACCATCGTCGTGCGTCCCCGCGGCTGGCACATGCCGGAGAAGCACATCCTCATCGACGGTGAGGAGACCTCCGGTTCGCTCGTCGACTTCGCGCTGTACTTCTCGACCGCCGGTCAGATCCAGATCGAGAAGGGCCGCGGCCCCTACTTCTACCTCGCGAAGATGGAATCCCACCTCGAGGCCCGCCTGTGGAACCAGGTCTTCGAACACGCCGAGGATGCCTTCGGCCTGGCCCGCGGCACCATCCGCGCCACCGTGCTCATCGAGACCTACACCGCAGCCTTCGAGATGGAGGAGATCCTCTACGAGCTGCGCGAGCACTCCGCCGGACTCAATGCCGGTCGCTGGGACTACATCTTCTCCGTGATCAAGAACTTCCGCTCCCGCGGCTCCGACTTCCTGCTGCCGGACCGTTCGGACGTGACGATGACGGTGCCGTTCATGCGCGCCTACACCGAACTGCTCGTGCGCACCTGCCACAAGCGCGGTGCGCATGCCATCGGCGGAATGTCCGCGTTCGTCCCCTCGAAGGACGAAGCCGCTAACAAGGCCGCCTTCGACAAGGTGCGCGAGGACAAGTCGCGTGAGGCCTCCAACGGTTTCGACGGCTCCTGGGTCGCACACCCCGGAATGGTCGCCCTCTGCAAGGAGGTCTTCACCGAGACCCTCGGCGAGAAGCCGAACCAGATCGACAACAAGCGCGAAGACGTCAACGTCACCGCTGCCGATCTGCTCGACGTGAAGTCGACCCCGGGTGCGATGACCGAGGCGGGCCTGCGCACCAACGTGTCCGTCGGCATCCAATACCTGCGCGCCTGGCTCGAAGGCAACGGCGCGGTCGCCATCAACGGACTCATGGAGGACGCCGCGACCGCCGAGATCTCACGGTCCCAGGTGTGGCAGTGGCTGGACGCCGGAATCACCCTGGACTCCGGTGAGAAGGTGACGAAGGAGCTCGTCGAGCGCATCGTCGCCGAGGAGGTCGCCAAGCTGCCCGGCGACGACGCAGGCTGGAAGGACGCCACCGACACCTTCGTCTCGGTCGCCCTCGATCCCGAGTACGTCGACTTCCTCACCCTGCCGGCCTACGCCCGCATGCCGTGATCGGCACTCGCTGACGAAGCCGAACGCCCCCGAAATCTGTGCCTTGAGCACCGATTTCGGGGGCGTTCTTCGCTAAGCTCGACATACACACCCACGTGAGGGTTCCAACTCGACCCGCAGGTGGGAGGTGCCGACGACGGATGGACCTACGGAGGTGGGGATGAGCCTGACCACAGACGAACTGCCCCGACTGGCCAGCCCCTCAAACATCGCCGAACTCTCCGAGCTCATGGCCCGCGCCCATGCCGAGCACCGCACCGTGACCGTGTTTGGCGGCGGTACCGCCTTCGACGATCATCCGCCGGTCTCCACTCCGGTGCTCCTCATCGACCTGACATCCATCGCCGAGGCGGCCGATCCTCGAGGCGGCACCATCCGTGCCGGAGCCGGCTCCCGGATCAGCGCCCTGACCAGGTTCGCCGCACAGTCAGATCTGGAGCTCCTCGGCGACCTTCCCGCCGACCGCATCGAAGCCGGCGCCACCCTCGGTGGCATGATCGCCACCGCGGCCACCGGGCCCCGCAGTCTGCGCCGTCCCCGCCTGGCCGAGACCGTGGAATCCGTGACCGTCGTCGGTGCCGATGGGACCATCGCCCGCACCTCTCACGGGCTCCACCGGGACCTGGGCGGCCGCGATCTGCCCGGACTCGTCACCGGATCCTGGGGAACCCGAGCGATCATCGCCGCGGCCGAGATCCGTCTGACAGAGCGCCCCGCAGCGCAGAGATTCGTCTGGATTCCCGGCACCGAGGCGGCTGCCGATCTCCTCATCGCCCGCAGAGTCCCGGACGCGGTCGTCATCGAACGCCCACCCGGTTCACTGGCGGCGACAGTGGTCCTCATCGAAGGGGAGACCGACGAAGTCGAGGCCGAAGTGGGCCACCTCGTCGATCGGAACCCCGGTGCGACCCCGTGCGGGGAGCCGGAATGGTGGGGGCGCAGGGCGCGACTGGCCGCGACTATCGGAGTATCCGTGGTGCCGAGTTTCATTCCGACGCTCATCGATGCCGTCGCCCGACTGGAGACGACGATCGGCTATCCGCTGCAGCTGCGCGGCAGTGCAACGGGCACGTTCGAACTGGGCATCGGCGCACCGGAATCCGAACCGGGGGTGGCCACCCGAGTGGCCCTCGAGCATCTGCGCAGCTTCGGCCTGCATGTCATCGCCGCCCGGCTGATCCACGCACCCGCACCGGTCTGGAACGAGGTGGACGCTTGGGGTCCGCAGCCGGGGCGGTCGGGTCTGCGCGAGATCAAGAAACTGGTCGACCCTCGAGGAATCCTGGCTCCGGGCCGCGGGATCGCCGGAATCTAGCGTCGCGCCACCGAGGCCGGGCGACCAAATTCGTGCGGCCGGCTCCGTACTTCTACTTGACCAACAGCACCGGGCACTCGGCCTCGAGGATGACCTGCTGTGCACTCGACCCGAGGAGCAGCTTCACCACGGGCGAGCGTCGCTTCGTGCTCATGACGATGAGTGCGGCATCGTGCTCGTCGGCGAGACTGAGGATCTGCTCGGCCGGGTCGGGCCCGGAACGGTGGACGGCATACTCGAGCCCCGCCTCGGCGAGGGCAGCCCCCAACCGGGTGCATTCGGACAGGGACGACGTCGACGGGGCCGTCGTCGTATCCGTGCCGAACACGACCGCCTGCACCGCAGCGTTCTCACGGCGGGCCGCGGCGATCGCCTGCTCGAGCACCTCATCCGAGGCATCCGGGCGCAGCGCCAGGACCACAGTATTTGAAGCCGAATCGATGCTCGGTGAGGCAGTGACCTGCAGCGACGGGGCAGGGAAGCGGCGCTGCGGAGTCGAATAGAGGTCAGTCATCGCAGTCCTCCGCTCAGCCGATTCCGATGACGCCGACGGCGACACCCACGGCGAGTATGACGAGGGCGACGATGAGCGCGCGCCACAGCACCTTCTTGTGGTGATCGCCGAGCTCGACGCCGGACAGGGACACGAGCAGCAGGATCGCGGGCACCAGCGGCGACTGCATGTGCACGGGCTGGCCGGTGATCGAGGCGCGGGCCATATCTGCAGCGGAGATGCCGAAGTGGGAGGCGGTCTCGGCGAGCACGGGCAGGATGCCGAAGTAGAAGGCATCGTTGCTCATGAAGAACGTCATCGGGATCGACAGCAGGCCGGTGATGACAGCCATGTAGGGGCCCATCGAGTTCGGGATGACCTCGACGAGCCATTCGGCCATCGCGTCGACCATTCCGGTGCCGGACATGATGCCAGTGAGCACGCCCGCGGCCATCACCATGGCCACGACGGAGATGATCGCGGTCGCATGGGAGGCGAGCTCCTCCTGCTGGTCCTTCATCTTCGGGAAGTTGACCATGAGCGCGATGACGGTGCCGATCATGAACAGGTACGGCAGCGGCAGGATGTCGATGATGAGCAGGACCATCACGGCCACGGTCAGAGCCAGGTTGAACCAGAACAGCTTCGGACGCAGCGTTGCGCGGTTGGGATCGAGCGCGGTGTTCGACAGGCCCGTGCCGGAACCGGCGGAATCGCCTGTGTCGTTCGCGGAGGCGGGTCCCGCCTCGGGGGTGGTGTCATCATTCGCCGAGGCGGCCGAGCCGGATCCGTGTCCGTGACCACCCGCGGTGGTGCCCGCGGACGAACCCGCGGTCGTGCTGGCTCCGGCCACGGCGCCGACGAGGTCCATGCGACGATTCGAACCGCGGTCCTCGACCCAGGTGACGCCGTTCTTGGCCAGGCGGCGACGTTCGGAGATGCCGAGCACGTAGGCGAAGACGAGGCACACGAGCAGGCCGGCCACCAGGGAAGGAACCATGGGGACGAAGATCTCGTTCGCGTCGATCTGCAGCGCCGAGGAGGCTCGGGCAGTCGGGCCGCCCCACGGGACGATGTTGAGCGTGCCGTTGATGAGGCCGGCGACGCAGGTGAGCACCACGGGTGACATCTCGAGGCGCTGGTAGATCGGCAACATGGCCGCGGTGACGACGATGAACGTCGTCGATCCGTCACCGTCGAGGGACACGGCGCCGGTGAGCAGTGCGGTGCCGAGGACGACCTTGACGGGGTCGTTGCCGGCGACCTTGAGGATGAACTCGACGAGCTTGTCGAAGAGGCCGACGTCGATCATGATGCCGAAGTAGATGATGGCGAAGAGCAGCAGCGCTGCTGTCGACGACATCGAGGCGATCGCGTCCATGACCATGTCCCCGATGCCCAGACCGGCCCCGGCGAAGAGGCCGAAGATCGTGGGCACGAGGATGAGCGCGAGGATCGGCGAGAGTCGTTTGGTCATGATCAGCGTCATGAAGACGAGGATCATGGCGAAACCGAGAATGACAAGCACGAGCTTCTCCTTCGAAGGCGAATGTGAGGCTCGAAACACCGTAGGGCCCAGATCACGGGCCGCGCGCGCTTGTGTGCACTGATGGCGTTTAGATCGTTGCGCGCCTTTTGCGCATTGCGCTCAAACGCGGCTACGCTGAGCGCGTGCCCCGGTCCCATCGTTCGTTCTCCCGACGTGTGCTGATCTCTCAGCTCGCGCTCGTCATCGTGATCCTCGCCCTGGTCACCGGAGTGTTCGCGTGGATGGGTGCGCGCACCGTCACCGAGGTGACCGAGACGAAGGCGCTGGCCACTGCCCGCACGCTGGCGATCGATCCGGACGTCCGCGCCGCCGCCACCCAGGCTTCGGCCGAGCATGCCGAGAAACCCGATGAGCAGCTCGTGACCTCGATGTTGGCGATCACCGATGATCTGCGCGACCGCTCGGGCATCAGCTTCGCCGTCATCACCGACGATCGCGGCATCCGACTCACCCACCCTGATCGGTCGAAGATCGGGCACAGGGTCTCGACGTCGCCGGAGGAGGCACTGGCCGGACGCGAGAACGTCTCCCACGAATCCGGGACCCTGGGCGAGACGGTGCGCGCGAAGGTGCCGATCTATTCGAATGAGGACGGCAAGACCGTCGTCGGTGAGGTCTCGGTCGGCATCTTCGCCTCTGTGCTCGACGCCGATGTCCGCCGCGAACTCATCCTGCTCGGCACCGTGGCGGTGCTCGCCCTCGCGCTCGGCGGGGTCGTCTCCGTCATGCTCGGGCGCCGGCTGCGGCGGGAGACGCTCGGCGTCGGACCCGAAGAGCTCGCCGAGATGGCCCGCGACCAAGGGGCCGTGCTCCACGGCCTCGACGACGGAGTGCTCGGATTCGATACGAACGGGAAGCTGACCCTGAGCAATTCGAACGCGAAGGAGCTGCTCGGTGCCGCCTCGGCGAAGCACGTCGACCGCGCGGGCGGCGCGGACCGTGTGAACGGCACGGACGGCGCGAACGACGGAGCCGCCTCGGCGGGGGAATCCGACCGCGAACTGGCCGCCATCTCCGACGACGAACTCGTCAATGTGCCCGATGAGATCACCGCGCTCATGGCCGACGCCCCGGCGGACGGGGCGCTGCGGCGGCGGATCACGATCGGCGACCGGATCCTGCTGGCCACGGCCGTGCGGGTCCAACGCGACGGGGTCTCGGTCGGCGGGGTCGTGACCCTCCGCGACGAGACCCAGATGCTGACGATGGCTCGCCAGCTCGAGTCCGTCACCGCGATGGCTCGGGCCCTGCGCACTCAGCGGCACGAGTTCGCCAACCGGCTGCACACCGTGCTCGGACTCGTCGACACGGGCGCCACCGATGAGGCCCACACCTACCTGTCCTCACTGCTGGGCACCGGGCCGATCACGACTCCCGTCGAGGACATCGACCTCGTGTCCGACCCGTACCTGCGCGCAGTTCTGGAAGCGAAGGGAACGACCGCCGCCGAGGCTGGAGTGGCCCTGGCCGTCACCCCTGACTCCCTGGCCGTCGGTGCGGTCCGCGACCCGGAGGCAGTCACGCTCATCCTCGGCAACCTCATCGACAATGCTGTCCGTGCGGCCGTCGCAGGCCGGCGGTACGCCGAGGACGGAGGCCGAGTCGAAGTGCAGGTGCTCAGCTCCGGGACGGAGCTCCACGCGGTCGTCACGGACACCGGCGACGGGATCGACGACGAGGTGGCGGGGAAGATCTTCGACGAGGGATTCTCGACCTCGACGGCCGCCTCGGCGCCGGATTTCGGGATCGGACTGACCACCGGAACCGGCACCGGGGACGGCCACGGACTCGGCATTGGACTTGCGCTCAGCCGCCGCGTCGCGGAGAAGGGCGGGGGAGCGGTGTGGCTCATCGACGGCCACGACCCGGACCTCGGCGGGGCGAGCTTCGGCATGCGCCTGCCCGATGCCCTCGATGAATTTCAGCAAGATGAGGAGAGATGATGGTCAACGTTCTCGTGCTCGATGACGATTTCTTCGTCGGGCAGATCCATGCCCGGTACGTCGACGAGGTGCCCGGCTTCACGGCGCTCGAACCCGTCCGCGACCTGAAGACGGCCCGCGAGGTCATCGCCGAGAACGAGGTCGATCTGCTTCTCGTCGACTACGTCCTGCCCGAGGGCACCGGGGTCGAACTCATCCGCGAGACCGATATCGAGGCGATCGTGCTCTCGGCGGTCACGGATCCGCAGGTGGTCCGCTCGTCGTTGCGCGCGGGGGCGATGACGTACATCGTCAAGCCCTTCGCCGCCGAGGTGCTGCAGAACTTCCTGCGCCGCTATGCGCGGTTCCTCCGCTATTGGGAGCGGGAGAAGGTCGGGCAGACCGACCTCGAGCGGCAGCTGCGCAACCTCCACGATGCCGCGGCCGTCGGCGGGACCGGAGCGAGCCCGGCAGGATCGTCGACGACGACCCGGATCCTCGCCGCGCTCGAGGAGGCGAGCGGTCCGATGACGGCTCTCGAGGTCGCCGAGGCGGTCGGCGCCTCCCGTGCGACCGCGCAGCGGCATCTGGCGAAGCTCGCCGAAGCCCGCACGATCACAGTGTCCCTGCAGTACGGCAACACCGGCCGCCCCGAGCACCTCTACGCCACCCGCTGAGGTAGGGCGGGCTCGTCTTGGTCACTCCCGATCTCTTTCGATCGACGGCTTCGGCGCTGCCTGGCCGCAGTGATTCTGCCGCCAACGGACTGATTCTTCCCCGAACCGACCGATTCTTCGCCGAACGGCAAGTTAAGTGTGCGCAGATTGCCAAATAGGCGAAGAAAATGTGCAATCTGAGCACACTTATCTGGCTATTGGCAGGAGAGCTCAACCGCGGTCTTCGACCTCCGCCGACGGTGAGATCGGGTCGGTCGCCTCGGCGAGCAGATCGAATTCGCGGGGGAGATCCCTCATCCGCAGCAGGCGGGAGGCGAGCACCGGCAGTGAGCCGAGCAACGCGCAGGCTGCCAGGATCCACATCGCCGTCGTCACCCCGAGCCGGTCGCCGAGGATGCCCGCGAGGAAGGCGCCCAACGGCATCGGTCCCCATACGAGGAAGCGGATGGACGCGTTCATCCGGCCCAGCAGCGGCTTCGGGCACAAACGCTGCCGGAAGCTCACCTGCGCAATGTTGTAGACGACGACCGCCCAGGTCACAAGGAACCAGCTGATCAGCAGGGTCGGCAGCGCCGGCAGGACGGAAGCGAGCGGAACACCGAGGAAGCAGAGACCGCCGATCAGCGCGGACACAGCGATGCTCGTTCCTTCGCCGAGGATCTTCTGCACCCATGCCGCCGTGAGTGCGCCGAGGATGCCACCGGCCGAGGCGACGGACATGATGATTCCGAGTTCGACCTGGTGAAGACCGAGCGTGGTGAGTGCGTACAGCACGAGGAGCGCGAAGATACCCGACGACGCGAAGTTCGTCAGACCTGTGCAGGCAGTGATCCGGCGCAGCAGCGGGTGACCGAGCACGAAACCGAGTCCCTCCCGAATCTCGGCGACGAATCCGGCCCGGCCCGCGGCCGGCCGTGGGGTTTCGCGGTGTCTGATGAGTCCGACGAGGATGCTGGAGAGTCCCATGCAGATGCTGGTCAGTCCGATGGTCAGTGGGGCACCGATCGCGGTGACCAGCCCGGAGGCCAGAGTGGGACCGGCGACTCCGGCAGTCTGCTGGCTGGCTTGGAGCTTGCCGTTGCCGTCGGAGATCGCTTCCCCGTCGACGAGTTCCGGCAGGTAGGACTGATTGGCGATGTCGAAGAAGACGCTGACGATTCCGACCCCGGCCGCGACGAGATAGAGCTGGACCATGCTCAGGGCATCGAACGCCCAGGTCAGCGGGATGGTCAGGAGAATGGCGGCACGGATGATGTCGCCGGAGACGATGACGAGTCTCTTCGGCAGACGGTCGACCCAGGCCCCGGCGGGCAGGCTGATGAGCAGGAAAGCCGCGGATTCCAGCGTTGCGAGCACTCCCATTTCGAAGGCGTCGGCGTGGAGGAGCTGCACGGCGATGAGGGGGAGGGCGAAGAGGACGAGCTCGGATCCGAACACAGAGACCGTGTCGCCTGCCCACAACTTCATGAAATCGCGGTGTCTCCACAGCGAGACGTGCTTCGGCCGCTGCGATGAGGCGGACCCGTGCTGCGGCTGTGGTTCGCTCGACGGTGGTTGGTCGGCTGCTGCCATGGCTCTTCCTCGAGACGACGGGCGGAGGATCAGCGATTGAAGGTCAGTGATTGAGGGTTGTCAATCAGTAATGCTCCACGAGCGATTGAGGAAAGTCAATCACTTTGGACGATTGATTGACTTCTCCCGATCACTCGTTAGCGTTGAGGCATGAACGATGACACACCTGCCGCGGCCGCCCTCGCCCGAGCCGTGGAGCGCAGGGACGCCACCGATGCCGAGGCCAAGGCGCTGGCGTCGAGCATTCGGATTCGGATCCTGCGGCTGTGTCTGGACGAGGCCTTGAGCAATCGAGAGATCGCCGAGGCGACCGGCCTCAATCCCGCGACCTCGCTCCATCATGTGCGGATGCTTGCCGACACCGGATTCCTCGAACCTCAGGAGGCGCGTCGCGGCAAGCGCGGGTCCAGGGAAATCCCGTACCTAGCCACGGGCAAGAGCTGGTTCCTCAACACCGGCGATATGACGACCGAGATGCTCGAGGCCTTCACAGCCGAGTTCACCGCTGCACCGTATGAGGAGCGGACGATGGGTCGGATGGCGGCGATGCTCACCGAGGATGAGGTCGAGGAGTTCCGGGCTCGCATCGATGAGCTGTTCGAAGAGTTCCGCAGCCGGCGCAACAAGGACGGTGCAAAGCAGTGGGGCTTGTTCATCGCCATGCACCCGAGCGATCCGCATGACCGCTGACGGCGGCCGGGATCCCGCTGATAACGCCGGTGACAGTTATGTCGACGCGCGATGCGCTGCCGCGAATGACAAGTTAAGTGTGCTCAGAATGCCAGAATGTCTAGGATAACGGGCAATCTGAGCACACTTAGCTTGCTCACGGCCGCAAAATCGCATGTTCCGGGCTAGCGCAGCCGCAGTGACACGCGGAGCCGAACATCGCCCCTGGTGGCACGCCGAAACCTGCGGATTTGCTGGGCAGGAGCGCAATATCGTCCTAAGATGAGAGACATGGCGACCAGAACGACTTCCCCCGCTTCTGGTTCCGGGAAACGCACAGCGCGCAAAAACGCTGGTCGGTCCGGTCAAGCGGGGACCGAAGAACCCGGGACAAACGTTGTCACCGGTGCATGGAGGGGAGTGGCCCACATGGCCGGAAACCGTGCGCGAAAGACTCTCAGCGACGAACCGACCGATCAATCACCGACGAAGCGGGACGGCACAGCCTTCTTCCTCATCGGACTCTCGATCATCATCGCCGCCTTCGAATGGTGGAACATCCCCGGCGCGATCAGCGACGGCGTCCGCGGAATCGTCGAAGGCACCTTCGGCCGGGTGGCACTCGCCCTGCCGGTGGTCTTCACCTGCTACGCGATCCGCCTGTTCCTGCGCGGCGACGACAACCGCGGCAACAACCGCATCCTCATCGGGATGATCTTCGGCCTGCTCGCAGCCTCGGGCCTGGCCCATATCGCCGCCGGCAACCCGACCTTCACGAACTCCCGAGAAGCCATGGCCAACGGGGGAGGCGCGCTCGGATTCGTCGTGTCCTCACCACTGGTCGTTGCGACCACCGTGTACGTAGCGGTGCCGCTGCTCGTCCTCCTCGGGCTGTTCTCCCTGCTCGTCGTCACCGCGACACCGGTGCGCGCGATTCCCCGTCGCCTCACCGACCTGTACTACCGACTCACCGGCGGTGCCCGACCCGAAACCGACGCCGAGGCGACCGAGACCAAACAGTCCGACCTCGTTGCCGAGAACGGCCGGACCTCCGACCTCAAACCCGTGATGGGCGCCAAGCGCCGCAGCCGGAAGAAGAAGACCGAGATCCCCGATCTCGACGCCGAATCCGCCGACGACGACACCGCCACGAAGGCCTACGACAAGGCCTACATCCACGAAGACGACGTCAGCGACGAAGAAGCCGACACCACGCGTATCGAGACCAGCCCGGAGCCGAAGCTCAAGCCCGGCCAGCGCCGGCCCACCAAGGCCGAACGCGAGATGGCCGAGCTGAAGAAGACCATCGGGATGGACGACGACGCCGCGAACCAGGCGAAGAAGTCCGAGCCCGCCGCCGCCTCGGCGCCGGTGCCGACGACGAACGCACCCGCACCTCCGCCCACGGAGCAGCTGCCCGAACGCGTCGAACAGCTCACCCTCGCCGGCGACGTCACCTACACCCTGCCCGCCTCCGACAACCTCCAGCCCGGACCTCCCGCGAAGGAACGCTCCGAGGCCAACGACCGTGTCGTCGAAGCCCTGCGCGATGTGCTCGAGCAGTTCAAGATCGACGCCGAGGTCACCGGGTTCTCCCGCGGACCGACGGTCACCCGCTACGAGGTGGAGCTCGGCGCCGGCACGAAGGTCGAGAAGGTCACGGCCCTGTCGAAGAACATCGCCTACGCCGTGGCCAGCGCTGATGTCCGCATCCTCTCGCCGATCCCCGGCAAGAAGGCCATCGGCATCGAGATCCCGAACACCGACCGTGAGAACGTGGCGCTCGGCGATGTGCTGCGCTCGAAGGCTGCCCGCAAGACCGATCACCCCATGGTCATGGGCGTGGGCAAGGACGTCGAAGGCGGATTCGTCGTCGCCGACCTCTCGAAGATGCCCCACCTCCTCGTCGCCGGTGCCACCGGTGCCGGTAAGTCGAGCTTCGTGAACTCCATGATCACCTCGATCATGATGCGCGCGACCCCTGACGAGGTGCGCATGATTCTCGTCGACCCCAAGCGCGTCGAGCTCACGATCTACGAAGGCATCCCGCACCTCATTACCCCGATCATCACGAACCCGAAGAAGGCCGCCGAGGCGCTCGAATGGGTCGTGCGCGAAATGGATGCCCGCTACGACGACCTCGCGAACTACGGGTTCAAGCACGTCAAGGAGTTCAACAAGGCCGTCCGCGAGGGCCGCATCCAGCCGCCTGCCGGATCCGAACGCGTCCTCCAGCCCTACCCGTACCTGCTGGTCGTCGTCGACGAGCTCGCCGACCTCATGATGGTCGCCCCGCGCGACGTCGAAGCCTCGATCCAGCGGATCACGCAGCTGGCCCGTGCCGCCGGCATCCACCTGGTGCTCGCCACCCAGCGCCCCAGCGTCGACGTCGTCACCGGCCTCATCAAGGCCAACGTTCCCTCCCGTCTGGCGTTCGCGACCTCGTCGCTGGCCGACTCGCGAGTCGTGCTCGACCAGCCCGGTGCGGAGAAGCTCATCGGTCAGGGTGACGCCCTGTTCCTGCCGATGGGTGCGGCCAAGCCGATGCGTGTCCAGGGCGCCTGGGTCAACGAGTCCGAGATCGAGAAGGTCGTCGAACACGTCAAGAGCCAGCTCACCCCGAACTACCGCGAAGACGTGGCCGTC
This sequence comes from Brevibacterium sp. CT2-23B, assembly GCF_013168765.1. NCBI lineage: Bacteria > Bacillati > Actinomycetota > Actinomycetes > Micrococcales > Brevibacteriaceae > Brevibacterium > Brevibacterium sp. CT2-23B. The sequence continues at coordinate 51,006 of NZ_JABBYK010000007.1, forward strand.
GAAGCGCCGAAGAAGCAGATCGACGAGGACATCGGAGACGACCTCGACCTGCTGCTCCAGGCGATCGAGCAGGTCGTCACCACGCAGTTCGGCTCGACCTCGATGCTGCAGCGCAAGCTGCGCGTCGGCTTCGCCAAAGCAGGTCGCCTCATGGATCTCATGGAGTCCCGCGGAATCGTCGGACCCTCCGAGGGGTCGAAGGCCCGCGACGTGCTCGTGCGCCCCGACGACCTGCCGGGAACCCTGGCCATCATCAAGGGCGAGACCCCGCCCGAGGATTCCGGCGGCGCCCCTGCCAACGTCCCGACCGACGGAGTCCACGGCCAGTCCGGACAGACCGGTTCCGGGCACGCCTCGGCAGCCGGGGACTATGACGAGGAGTTCGACGACGACTACGGCGAGACCTCTCACAGCTCGGCGTCGGCGTACAGCTCGGCATCGTCCGACCGCTACGCGAACGGCGTCGGCCATGCCGGCGACCTCACCGTCGGTGACGTCGATCCGGAGACCGGACTCGAGGTCGTCGAAGCCAGCGGAGAGGACGCCTGGCAGCTCACCGGCCGCTGACCTCATCCGAACCCCACCCCTCGCCGAGGCGGCGCACCGTACCGACGGTGCGCCGCCTCGGCGATTGTCGTTGAGATGGTCCAGGTTGGAATGATCTGCTCAGCTCACTCCGATAGGCTGGATGCGTGAACGATCGAGTCGAGGCCGGAGCCTCTCAGCAGCCCTCTGCGGAACCGAGTCCGTGGAATGTCCCGAACGCACTCACGGTGCTGCGCATCCTCATGGTGCCCCTGTTTCTCGTGCTTCTGCTGGCAGACGGCGGCAACGATGTGACCCTGCGCTGGTGGGCGCTCATCGTGTTCCTGCTGGCCATGTTCACCGACTTCGTCGACGGCTACCTGGCCAGGCGGAACAACCTCATCACGAACTTCGGCAAGATCGCCGACCCCATCGCCGACAAGTCGCTCATGGCGGCCGCGCTCATCGGTCTGGCGATCATCGTCGAACTGCCGTGGTGGGTGCCCGTGATCATCCTCGTCCGCGAATTCGGCATCACCGTGCTGCGGTTCTTCATGATCCGCATCGCCGTCATGCCCGCCTCACGCGGAGGCAAGATCAAGACCGTGCTGCAGACCGCTGCGATCGGACTTTTCCTGCTGGTCTTCCCGCTCTCGGACGTGGTGCCCTCCGTCGTCTACGTCATCCTCCTCGTCTTCGCCTGGATCATCATGACCGCGGCCATCGTCGTCACCATCGTCACCGGCGTCGACTACTGCGTGCAGGCGGCGAAGCTGTACAAGGACGCGAAGAGCGGTGGGAGCACGCAGACCGGCGGGGACGCGCAGCGTGGCTGAGTCCGAGCGAATGGCGACCGCGCGTCGCATCATCTCCACCTGTACTCGATTGGGGATCTCGCTGGCGTCGGCAGAGTCGCTGACCGGGGGACGCTTCGTCGCCTCACTCGTCGATGTGCCGGGGGCCTCCGCCGTGGTGCGCGGGGGACTGGTCACCTACGCCACCGACCTCAAGGCGAGCCTGGCCGGAGTCGATGCCGACCACCTCGAGGAGACCGGACCGATCGACCCGGTCGTCGCCGCGCAGATGGCCGTTGGTACGGCCGTGCAGTGCGTCGCCGATATCGGGATCTCCTGCACCGGCGTCGCCGGTCCCGATCCGCAGGACGACAAGCCGGTCGGACTCGTCTACACGGCGATCGCCTTCGGCGGGAAGGCGAAGGTCTTCGAACACGAGTTCACCGGCGACCGCGATTCCATCCGCAGCCAGACCGTGCAGGCGATGGCCGTCAACCTCGACGAATTCGTCGGCGAACTCGCCTTCGGGCCCGAGGCCGGGCAGGCGTCGAATACTGGCGAGGACGTCACGGAATAAGTTCGTCTGCTGTGGGGTTGACCGGGTGATGACCATCGGACGAAAATTCTCCAAAGTCTTCGAATGGACTGGCAATACCATCCGCTCGGGGCACCAGGTTGGTGCTGTGTCACGGCCAGGTTGTAAAGTTATTGGAACTACGTTGACGGGACGCGCTGACAAAGGGAGGGCCGCGTTATGTTACTGAGAGTCGAAATCGGCGACGCACTTCGTTCCGCCCGCCGTCGTCAAGGACGCACCCTTCGCGATGTCTCGACCGGGGCCAGCGTTTCGCTCGGCTACCTCAGCGAAATCGAGCGCGGACAGAAGGAAGCCTCCTCGGAGCTGCTGTCGGCGATCTGCGAAGCACTCGACCTGCCGCTGTCGGCACTGCTGTCGTCTGTGTCCGATCGCTTCGCTCTCGAAGAAGGCGTGCAGATCCCCGACACCATTCCGCAGGAGCTCTCGGACAAGGTCCTCGGTCACCCCGAGGGATACTCTGCTCCGCGGCTGGCCGCCAAGCCCTGATGCGGCACACGCTCTACTGGATCCTCATGAACGAGGAGTTCGGTGAGGCTCGCGCCGCCTCCCTGCACACCGACCTCACTCTGAGCTCCTTGGGTTCGCGGACCGCGGCCCAGGCATTCGAAGCCGGAGTCGAACCCCGCGACATCTGGACCGCCGTCTGCGATTCCATGGGTGTTCCCGAATCTCGGCGCCTCGGCAAGGAGAAGCCGCGCTCAACTCCGTTCTGACCGAGGCTCGACGCCGTTCTGCTGGATCGGAGCTGCCTCGCACCGTATGTGACTCTGTCTGCTCGGAACAGCGCCGGTCGTTCTCTGTCGGCGCCGTGCCGGTCGAGTGTAGACTGACCGCATGAATCAGGCCGTCCCGTTCATCACTTTTCAGCCCAGCCGTGGCCAGAGCGCTGCCGAGGCCATGGACACCTACGTCGAGCTCTTCGCCGACGGGCGAGTGATCCTCGACAATCGGTACGGTCCCGACGGTCCGGGCGCCGAGGGCACGGTCATCATGTCCGAGATCGAGATCGCCGGACAGAGACTGCGCTTCAGCGACAGCTTCGTCGCACACGAGTGGGACATCACCCCTGGCGTGTCACTCATGGTCGACTGCGAATCGGCCGAGGAGCTCGAACGCCTCTTCACCGCACTGAGCGCAGACGGAACTGTGTTCATGCCGCTCGACGACTACGGATTCGGCCCGTTCGGGTGGGTGGGGGACCGCTTCGGCCTCACCTGGCAGCTGGGTCTGGCCCAGGCCTGACTCTCGCGGAGACACGCGACACACCCGAATATATAGAACACCTGTTCCCATGTGGGTTATCCTGGTGAGGAATCACGGGACCTGTGACCACGAGTGGCTGGTTATCCACGGGGGAATCGCTTCCTCTGTCGTTATGTCAGTGCCATCTTCTAGCCTTGGTCTCAACGGAAAAGCAACGAAGAGGAGACGTCATGGCACGTACACCCAAGAACCTTCAGGTTCCCACCGGCGGAGACAAGTCGAAGGCACTCGAAGCCGCAATGGGCCAGATCGATCGCAATTACGGCAAGGGCGCGATCATGCGCCTCGGCGACGGTGTGCGTGAGCCCATCGCCTCCATCCCGACCGGTTCGGTCGCACTCGATATCGCTCTGGGCATCGGCGGTCTGCCGCGCGGTCGCGTCGTCGAGATCTACGGTCCGGAATCCTCCGGTAAGACGACCGTGGCTCTCCACGCCGTCGCAAACGCACAGAAGGCCGGCGGAATCGCCGGGTTCATCGATGCCGAGCACGCACTCGACCCCGAGTATGCGAAGAAGCTCGGCGTCGACACCGATCAGCTCCTCGTCTCCCAGCCGGACACCGGTGAGCAGGCACTCGAGATCGCCGATATGCTCATCCGCTCCGGTGCCCTCGACATCATCGTCATCGACTCCGTCGCCGCCCTCGTGCCCAAGGCCGAAATCGAAGGCGAGATGGGCGACAGCCACGTCGGCCTGCAAGCTCGCCTGATGTCGCAGGCACTGCGTAAGATCACCGGTGCCCTGGCCCAGTCGAAGACCACCGCGATCTTCATCAACCAGCTGCGTGAGAAGGTCGGCGTCTTCTTCGGCTCGCCGGAGACCACCTCGGGCGGTAAGGCACTGAAGTTCTACGCCTCCGTGCGCATCGACGTCCGCCGCATCGAGACCCTCAAGGAAGGTCAGGACGCGGTCGGCAACCGGACCCGTGCGAAGATCGTGAAGAACAAGGTCGCTCCGCCGTTCAAGCAGGCCGAGTTCGACATCCTCTACGGCCACGGCATCTCCCGCGAAGGCAGCCTCATCGATATGGGCGTCGACAACGGCATCGTGCGCAAGTCCGGATCCTGGTTCACCTACGACGGCGATCAGCTGGGTCAGGGCAAGGAGAACGTCCGCAACTTCCTCCGCGACAACCCGGGCCTGGCCGAAGAGATCGAGCTGAAGATCAAGCACAAGCTCGGCCTGATCCAGGTCGACGAACCTGAGGAAGGCGCCGAGGCGGCCGGAGAAGCACAGACGGATGACGTCGAAGTCTCCTGACGCCTCGTCGACTGACGACGAGTTCGCCGACCGCGAGCCCGCCGCATCGACCGACACGGTCGGTGCGGGGGACTCGGGTCGGAGCGATTCGTCTCAGACCGAGACGCTCTCGCAGCTGCGCAGTGCGATCTCGGAGATCGACCAACGTCATGCCGAAGGAGAAGCCGGGTTCTTCGCCGGCCCCTCCGGACTCGACGACGACGATGTCACCGGTGGCAATGGTCGAACCGACAAACGAAAGAACTCGGGTTCGAAGCGCAAGAAGAACTCCAGCGACTGGAAGCGACAGCAGCAGACCCCGGACAACGGGTGGGTCGAAGGCGGTACCGACTCGACTCCGGACTTCATCGACGTCCCCGATTTCCTTGCAGCCGAGAACGATGGTCCAGATTTCCTGGCGAGCGATGGCGATGCCGGACCCGACTTCCTGGATGACAGCGACGGTCCACCCGACTTCACTGCCGGTCCCGGGCTGGGCTTCGACGACGACGAAGACGACGCCCCCGACTTCGACGCGGACTACGCGCAGGCGAAGAAGACGGCGATGAACATGCTCGCCATGCGCGATCACTCCAGCGACGAACTGCGCAAGAAGCTCCTCAAACGCGACCTCATGCCCGAAGCGATCGATGTCCTCATCGAGAAGCTGCAGAACTCGCGTCTGCTCAACGACGAAGAGTTCGCCCACCGCTTCGCACGGGCACAGCGCGAGAACCGGAAACTCTCCCGGTCCGTGCTCAAACGCGAACTGAGCAAGAAGGGCATCAGCCCCGAACTGGCCGCCGACGCAGTGGCCGACATCGACGGCGAGGAAGAACTCGCCCGCGAAGTCGCCGAGAAGAAAGCCGCCTCCACCAGGCGCCTCGACTATGCGGTGCGAGAGCGCAGAATCCTCGGCATGCTCGCCCGCCGCGGCTTCCCCTCGGCGATCTGCATCAAGGTCACACGGGAAGTGCTCGCAGAAGACTGAAACGGCACGTGGGGAACGGCTAGAATGGGTGCGCCATGACTGAACTGATTGACTCCCCGACGACATCCGGAACCACCCCTCGCAGCTACGAGGTCAAGACCTACGGATGTCAGATGAACGTGCATGACTCCGAGCGTCTGTCCGGACTGCTCGACGATGCCGGCTACGTTCAGGCGAACACCGACGACCAGGCCGACGTCGTCGTCTTCAACACCTGCGCCGTCCGCGAAAACGCCGACAACCGCCTCTACGGCAACCTCGGCCAGCTCGCGAAGGTCAAAGAGAACCACCCCGGCCTCCAGATCGCCGTCGGCGGATGCATGGCACAGAAAGACCGGGACACCATCGTGAAGAAGGCCCCCTGGGTCGACGTAGTCTTCGGCACCCACAACATGGGATCCCTGCCGGCGCTGCTCGAGCGCGCCCGCCACAACGAGGAAGCCCAGGTCGAGATCCTCGAAAGCCTCGACGTCTTCCCCTCCACCCTGCCCAGCCGCCGCGAATCCCAGCACTCCGGGTGGGTGTCGATCTCGGTCGGCTGCAACAACACGTGCACCTTCTGCATCGTGCCCAGCCTGCGCGGCAAAGAGAAGGACCGCCGCCCCGGCGACATCCTCGCCGAGGTCGAAGCCCTCGTCGCCGACGGAGTCGTCGAAGTCACCCTGCTCGGCCAGAACGTCAACTCCTACGGCGCCGAGTTCCGCGACAAAGGCGCATTCGCGAAACTGCTGCGCGCCGTCGGCAACGTCGACGGAATTGAACGGGTCCGCTTCACCAGCCCGCACCCGGCCGCCTTCTCCGACGACGTCATCGACGCCATGGCAGAGACCCCGACAGTTATGCCGCAGCTGCACATGCCGCTGCAGTCCGGTTCGGACACGATTCTCAAATCAATGCGGCGGTCCTACCGCACCAAACGGTTCATGAACATCCTCGACACCGTGCGCGAACGCATCCCGCACGCTGCCATCACCACCGACATCATCGTCGGCTTCCCCGGAGAGACGGAAGAGGACTTCCAAGGCACGATGGACATCGTCCGCCGTGCCCGCTTCTCCCAGGCCTTCACCTTCCAGTACTCCATCCGCCCCGGCACACCGGCGGCCACGATGGACAACCAGGTTCCGAAGGACGTCGTGCAGGAACGGTTCGAACGCCTCACCGCGCTCCAGGACGAGATCGCCTGGGACGAGAACAAAGCCCAAATCGGCCGTGAGGTCGAGGTGCTCGTGACCAAACTGCCCCATGGCGATTCCCCACGACTGAGCGGTCGCGCCGCCGACAACCGCCTCGTCCACGTCGGAATCCCCGAAGGCGCCCAGATGCCGCGGCCTGGTGATTTCGTCACCGCCACCGTCACCGAGGCGAAACCCTACTTCCTCCTCGCCGACTCCGGATTCTCCGTACGCCCGTCCCGAGCCGGTGACGCCTACGACCGGGCTCAGGCCGACAGCTGTGGCGCACCGAGCCCCGGACAGGGTGCCGCCGGTGCAACGAACCTCGGCATGCCGACCATCCGCCCCCGCGGCTGAGATGGGCGCCTTCGCCATCATCCCGGCAGCTCCCGTGCTGCTCGAGAACATCGACCGCAGCGAGACGGCGCGAATGGCCGAACTGCGGACCGCCATCCGCGACACTGTGAAGACGCGGACCAATTGGGCCCTGCCCGTCGAGACCCTGCCACCCGTGGCCGGGCTCGGCGGCTGGGGAATCGATCGCGGCGTCGATACTCGCACCGGTCGGCTGCTGTCCGGGTCCGACTGGGTCGAAACCGTTGACACCCTGACGACGGATGAACGCAGACTCGCCGAGGCGGCCGACCCCGCCGTCATCGTCGCGATCCTTCACGCTCACGCCGCCGGCGTCGACATCGGACCGCTCGGATCGAGCGAGAACCTTCTGCTGCCGATCGACCTGTCCGGAGCCGCAACAGAGGACGCACCCCTGGCCCCGATCGACGGCGCCGCGGAATTCGATCATGCCGTCAGCGAGACACTCACCTCCGGGACGTCGATCGACACCGAAAGACTGCTCGACCTCTGCGACCAAGCAGAGGCCATGGCCGCCAACCTCGGTGTGCTGGCTGCAGGCTTCCGCCACGCCGTTGACCAGGGCGCGCGAGTCTCGACTCTGGAACCGGTCATCGACGAACGTGTCCACGAAGTCCGGACACTCTGCGGCACCGGACTCTGGGAGTGATCGCCGATGGCTGAGGACACTTCGCCGATCATCACCGTCGTCGGAGCCACCGCCACCGGGAAATCGGACCTTGCGCTGGATCTGGCCGACCGCCTCGGCGGGGAGATCGTCAACACGGATTCGATGCAGTTCTACCGAGGGATGGACATCGGCACGGCGAAGCTGCCGATCGATGAGCGTCGGGGGATTCCGCATCACCTCATCGATATCCTCGACGTCACCGAAGAGGCGAACGTGCAGGACTTTCAGGCACGTGCGCGGGCAGCGATTGCCGACATCCGGGGGCGCGGTCTGCGGCCGATCCTCGTCGGCGGGTCCGGGCTCTACGTTCGTGCCGCGGTCGATCATATGGAGTTTCCCGGCACCGACCTCGAGGTGCGGGCTCGCCTCGAGGCCGAGGTCGCAACAGACCGGTGGATGCTGCATCAGAAGCTGCGCGAACTCGACCCGAAGGCGGCCGAGAAGATCACCGTCAACGACCAGCGACGTATTGCACGAGCGCTCGAAGTCATCGAACTCACAGGACGTCCCTTCAGCGCCCAACTGCCGGACTATCAGGAGATCGAACCGACAGTCCATCTGGGATTGGGCATGGACCGAGCGATTCTGCATGAGCGCATCGCCACCCGAGTCGAGCTCATGTGGGACCAGGGATGGGTCGACGAAGTGACGCGGCTGCTCGACGAAGGGCTGGCCGACGGCAAGACGGCATCACGCGCCATCGGATACGCACAGATCCAACGGCATCTGGCCGGAGAGCTCACCGCCGCCCAGGCGAAGGAAGAGACGACGGTTCGCACCCGGCAGTTCGCACGCCGACAGGACACCTGGTTCCGCCGCGACCCGCGCATTCGCTGGATCGACGGCAGCGCCGCCGACGCCGAACAGAATCTGGCGGCCGCACTTGATGCGCTGGGCGATCGCTGACGGCATGGCGGCCGCATTCGACGTCCTGAACGGGCACTGAAGACCCGACTGGACGCTCACCGATAAGATGGAGCCATGAGCACTTCGGATACCCCGTTCGCCGCCTGGACCGATGTCAGCTTCGTCAAGGGGCACGGCACCCAGAACGACTTCGTTTTGCTCTCCGACGACGACAGCACACTGGAGATGCATCCCGAGACCGTCGCCACGCTCGCAGACCGACGCGCCGGACTCGGCGCAGACGGCATCATCCGCATCGTCCGCTCCGCAGCCAGCGGCATCCCGGGAGCTGCCGAACAGGCCGCCGCCGGTGCCGAATGGTTCATGGACTACTACAACAACGACGGCAGCCTCTCCGAGATGTGCGGCAACGGAGTTCGCGTCTTCGCCCACGCGCTTGTGACCAGTGGTCGCGTCCCTGCCGATGCCCGCGAGATCCTCGTCGGCACCCGTGACGGCATCAAAGCTGTGCGCTCCACCCTCAATCCGGCCCTCGGCGTCCAAACCGGAGACGACGTCGTCGACACCGGTACAGCCGGACCCGGATCCGCCAGCGACGCCTGGTACACCATCGACATGGGCGAATGGTCACTCGACCCCGCGAGCAGCGTACTCGTGACCACCGGCGGCATCGACGTCGCCCGTCCCGGACTGCGCGTGGCCACCGGCAACCCGCACACCGTCGTCGCCCTGGCCGAGAACGCCGAACTCGCCGCAGCCGAACTGCGTGATGCACCCGTCCTCGACCCCGTCCCGGCGCAGGGATCCAATGTGGAATACATCGTCATGGAACCGGCCCGATCCGATGTGGCCGGGGGAGAAGGCGCCCTGCGCATGCGCGTGTTCGAACGCGGCGTCGGTGAGACCCGCTCCTGCGGAACCGGAGCCTGCGCGGCAGCGATCGCAGCCCACCACTGGGCCGGCGAGAAGTCGCCTCTGCAGTGGAGAGTCGACGTGCCCGGCGGTCAGCTGCGCATCGAGATCGAACCCGACGCCGAGGGCACGAGCGGACGCGTCAGCCTCGCCGGCCCAGCCGTCCTCGTCGCCAGCGGCACGATCGGCTGAACTCAGTCGCGTTCGACCGTGAGCACGCGGAAGCCCTTCGACGAACCTGTGCGCACGACCTCGAAACCGTCACCGAGCATCCCGGCGATCCACTTCTGCAGTGAATCGGCACCGAGGTTCTTCGACACGACGAGATCGGCGCGGCCACCCGGGGCCAGACGTGGCAGCCACGTCTGCAGGAGTTCGTGCAGCGCTTCCTTGCCGATGCGGATCGGCGGATTCGACCGGATCGCTGCGAACTGCAGGTCGGCGGGAACATCCGCGGCGGTGACGGTGTTGATCGTATCGAGACCCAGCCTGCGCGCATTCGCCGCGGTGGTCTCCAGGGACCGGGAGTTGACATCGAGCGCCCACACTCGCACATCCACCTCGGCGTCCTGGGCATCCAAGGCCGTGTGCAGGGCGATCGGACCCCAACCGCACCCGAGATCGAGGATATCGCCGGCCGGCGGCTTTGGCAGATGCCGCAGCAGCACAGCCGTGCCGAGGTCGAGGCGAGTGGGCGAGAACGTGCCGGATACGGTTTCGACGGTGACGGCGCGGCCGGCCAGATCGAGGTTGAGTTCCCGTGACTTGGCCTCGCTGCTCGGCGATTCGGTGAAATAGTGCTCTGACACCGTTTCAGTCTAGACGGCTGTGGGAGAATTGATGGACACCACCGTCGGTGCGAATCGCCGCGACCGGTGGCAAGCATGACGACGTCCGCACGAGAAGTCCCGTGCGGGCGGCAGAGAACAAAGGAATGAATGACGTCTGAAGACAAGGAGCGTCGCAACGCGATGCTCGACCGTGTGCTCTCCCGAGGCGCCCAAGCCCTCGACGATCACGACACCACCCCGGGCGATGACCAGTTCGACCTCGCCGAGCGCGCCGCACTCACCCGCGTCGCCGGACTCTCCACCGAGCTCGAAGACATCACCGAGGTCGAATACCGTCAGGTCCGCCTCGAACGCGTCGTCCTCGCCGGCATCTGGAACACCACCCAGGCCGAAGCCGAGAACTCGATCCGCGAACTCGCCGCACTCGCCGAAACCGCCGGATCCGAAGTCCTCGACGCACTCATCCAGCGTCGCGACAAGCCGGACCCAGGCACCTACCTCGGCAAGGGCAAGGCCGCCGAACTCGCCGAGGTCGTCGCCTCCGTCGGCGCCGACACCGTGATCATCGACTCCGAGCTCGCCCCCAGCCAGAGGCGCGGACTCGAGGACGTCATCAAGGTCAAGGTCGTCGACCGCGTCGCGCTCATCCTCGACATCTTCGCCCAGCACGCGAAATCTCGCGAAGGCAAGGCCCAGGTCGAACTCGCCCAACTCGAATACCTGCTGCCGCGACTGCGCGGTTGGGGTGAATCGCTGTCCCGGCAGGCCGGCGGTCGTGTCGCCGGCGGTGCTGGAATCGGCTCCCGCGGACCCGGTGAGACGAAGATCGAACTCGATCGTCGCCGCATCCGTACGCGCATGTCGAAGCTGCGCCGCGAGATCAACGCCATGGCGCCCTCGCGGGAGACGAAGCGGAAGAACCGCGCCCGCCACCACGTGCCCTCAGTCGCGATCGTCGGCTACACGAACGCGGGCAAGTCCTCCCTGCTCAACCTGCTCACCGACGCCGAGGTGATGGTGCAGAACGCCCTGTTCGCCACCCTCGACCCGACCGTCCGGCAGGCCAAGACCGCCGACGGCCTCGTCTTCACCTACACGGACACCGTCGGGTTCGTCCGCAACCTGCCCCATCAGCTCGTCGAGGCCTTCCGCTCGACCCTGGAAGAAGCCGCAGGTTCGGATCTGCTCCTCCACGTCGTCGATGCGTCCCACCCGGATCCGCATGGTCAGATCCAGGCCGTGCGCGACGTCCTCAAAAATGTCGAGACCGGGGAAATCCCCGAACTCCTTGTGTTCAACAAGGCTGATATCGCCGAGGAGGCCGTGATCACCGGCCTGAGAGCGGAGTATCCCGACGCCCAGTTCGTCTCCGCCGTCTCGAAGGAAGGGATCGACGACCTCATCGAGGCCATCGAGGGCCGCCTTCCCGTCCCGGACATCGACATGACGGTGCTCATTCCCTATGAACGCGGTGACCTCGTGTCGAAGATCTACGCCCTCGGCACGGTCGAACACGAATCGCACGGCACGGAGGGCACCAGCCTGCAGGCCAAGGTGCCGACCGAACTCGTCGACGAACTGCGCGAATTCCAACGTCCGGACCTGGTCATCGACGAGTGAAGACTGTCGACACCCTCCTCGAATCCGCCGTCGGCGCCATCGGCGGATCGCCACGCGAGGGTCAGCAGGAGATGGCGCAGGCGGTCGCCTCGTCGCTGGACAAGGGAATCCATCTGCTCGTGCAGGCGGGAACCGGCACCGGCAAATCGCTGGCCTACCTCGTGCCGGCGGCCGAGTACGTCACCCGCACCGGCGGGAAGGTCGTCGTATCAACGGCGACCCTGGCCCTGCAGACGCAGATCATCCACCGCGACCTGCCCCGGCTGTTCAAGGCCGTGAAGAAGGACCTCGATCCGCTGCCTCGGGCGGCACTGCTCAAAGGCCGCCGAAACTATGTGTGCAAGCACAAGCTCGCCGGCGGGTACCCCGACGAGGGCGAGGGCATGCTCTTCGACCTCGGTGCCGACGCCGAGGCGGGACGCAAACCCACCGAACGCTCCGGTCTGGGGGAGGAGATCCAGCGGATCCGCACCTGGGAGAAGACCACCGACACCGGCGATCGGGACGACCTCCTGCCCGGCGTCAGCGATCGTGCCTGGTCACAGGTGTCCGTCAACGCCTTCGACTGCCTCGGTTCGAACTGTCCGCTGTTCACCGAATGCTTCGCCGAAATCGCCCGGAACAAAGCCGCCGAAGCCGATATCGTCGTGACGAACCATGCCCTGCTGGCCATCGACGCCTTCGGGGAATCGAACGTGCTGCCCGAGCACGATGTCATCATCATCGACGAGGCCCACGAACTCAAGGACCGGGTGACCAGCGCCCTGTCCGGGCAGATCAACACGAGTATGCTCTCGGCCGCGACGAGCTCCGTACGCAAACACACCACCGTCCAGGACGGAGTCGTGTCACTGCTCGACTCCGCCGCGGCGGCTCTCGAACGTGCGCAGGCCTCGGTGCCCGAGGGACTCATCCTCCACATGAGCGAGGCGCTCGGATTGGCCCTGGCACAGATCCGCGACTCCGCCCGCCAGATCATCAACGACATCGGCGGCAAGACCGAGGACGCCGATGCCGGCCGGCAGATGGCCAAGGCACGCTGCCAGGAGATCTTCGAACTCGCCGAACGCTTCTGTGACCCGGGCAAGAACGACGTCATCTGGCTCTCGCGCTCGACCTTCCGGGAGAAGGAGACGACGAATCTCGTCGTCGCGCCCTTGAGCGTGGCCGGCACCATGCGCAACGGCATCTTCGAGGAATCAACGGTCGTGGCCACCTCGGCGACCCTGTCCCTGGGTGGGAACTTCGACGCGGTGGCCGCCTCGTTGGGACTCTTCGGACCCGACGCCCCGAAATGGGACAGCCTCGATGTCGGATCACCCTTCGACTACGGCAAACAGGGAATCCTCTATGTCGCCTCCCACCTGCCCAAGCCCGGACGCAGCGGACTGAGCGAGGAAGCGCTGACCGAACTCGAGGAACTCGTCGAATCCTCGAACGGCGGGGCACTGGGCCTGTTCTCCTCCCGGGCGGCCGCAAACGCGGCGGCCGAACACCTGCGGAAGAAGTTCGATTTCCCGATCCTGCTCCAAGGCGATGACGGCTTGCCGGCGCTGGTCTCTCAGTTCACGGCCGACGACCAGACCTGCCTGTTCGGAACCATGTCACTGTGGCAGGGGGTCGATGTGCCGGGACGGACGAACCGTCTGGTCATCATCGATCGTCTGCCGTTCCCACGTCCGGACGACCCGCTCATGCAGGCGCGGGCACGCGATGCCGACCAGCGGGGAGTCAACGGATTCATGGCGGTGTCGGCCACGCATGCCGCCCTGCGTCTGGCTCAGGGCGCCGGACGCCTCATCCGGTCGACCAAGGACAGGGGAGTGGTGGCCGTGCTCGACTCGCGGCTGCGCTCGGCCCGGTATGCCGGGTTCCTCGTCAATTCGATGCCAAGGATGTGGCCGACGACGAACTCCGGTCTCGTTCGCAAGAGCCTGGCGAGGCTGGCCGAAACCGACGAAGGATGACGCAAAGGCCCGCGACCGAATCGGTCGCGGGCCTTTGCGTTCAAACTGCGGAGAGCCGACGGAAGATCAGAGGCGGCGGATGACGGCGACGACGAGGCCCATGATCTGCGCGTAGGTTCCGTCGATGGGTTCGTAGTTCTCGTTCTGCGGCATCAGCCACTGCTGACCGGCCTTGCGCTTGAGGGTCTTCACCGTGGCCTCGCCGTCGAGCAGGGCGGCGACGATCTGACCGTTGTCAGCTGTGTGCTGCTTGCGCACGACCACCCAGTCGTCGTGGCAGATGGCGGCTTCGATCATCGAATCGCCGACGACCTTGAGCAGGAACATCTCACCGGAGCCGACGACCTGGGTCGGCAGGGAGAAGACATCATCGACTTCCTGCTCGGCCAGGATCGGGCCACCGGCGGCGATACGACCGACGACCGGCACCTGCACAGTGTTGTTGGCCAGCTCCTCGTACTTCGCGCGCTCGGCCTCTTCCTCTTCGAACGGATTGACCACTTCGATGGCACGCGGGCGCTTCGGGTCACGGCGGACATAGCCGAGGCGTTCGAGCTGGGAGAGCTGATGGGCGACGCTGGAGAGGGAGGCCAGCCCGGCGGCCTTGCCGATCTCGCGCATGCTCGGCGGGTAGCCGTTGGTCACGACCGCGCGTTCGATGGTCTCGAGCACGAGACGCTGACGGGGAGTGAGGCGGAAATCTCCCTCACCGGATGACCCCTCAGGGATCTGCACGACGTCGTCATCGGTGCGAGCGGCAGCGATCTCGCTGGCAACATCTTCGTTGCGAGGCCTGCCTCTGCCTCGTTTGTTCTGAACCATTGCTCGTTCCCCTTCGTTCTATTCCCTGCCGCTGAACGCCGTGATCTCCGCTTCGGAAATTCTCGTGTCAGTGCCGACTGAGATGGTTCTGACAGATCAATCAACAACGCTGGTTCCCTCTCATTGTCGCATAGATGTTCGAGTTGGACTGGACATTTGTTCGATTGGCATGTTGAATAGAACAGACGTTCTACCGATTACTGGTGGAATCGTACGAATGAAAGAGGTAATGCGATGTCTGCACAGAACACCGAGCTGCACCTGACCCCTCGTGGACGCCAGGCTGTGCGCCTTCTCCGGACCCTGCTCGTCGCTCTCGTCGTCATCGGCGGGGCGGTCCTCCTCGCCACCCAGTCGTTCTCGGCCGCTGCTGTCGCCGAATCGGAGACGGAGAGCATCGGCATCGACGCCGAGTCAGTCGTCGTCGGTGAGGGCGAATCGCTGTGGACCGTGGCTTCGAATCTCGGCATCGACCGCGACACCCGCGATGTCGTTGCCGATATCGTCGAGATCAACCACCTGGACACCCCGACGGTTCACCCCGGACAGACCCTCGACGTCCCCGTCCGCTGAGGCCGGACCCTGCTCGACCGGCAGGGCGCCGGCCCGACCGGCAGCGCGCTGACCCGTTCGATCGGGTGAGCCGACCGGCGTATCTCGATGCCCGACCCGCCGCCCGGGCGGCGGGGGCCTCTCGGTAGAATGATCGCCGTGGGAAACATCGACTCTCTGCCAGTGCGTTCAGACCTCGTCGGCCTCAAGCCGTACGGGGCGCCGCACCTCAATGTGCCGGTCCAGCTCAACGTCAACGAGAACGCCTATCCGCTTCCGGACGTCGTCGTCGACAGCATGCGCGCAGCCGTCGACGATCATTTCGCCGGACTCAATCGATATCCCGATCGCGAATTCACCGCACTGCGCGAACACCTCGTCACTTATCTGGACGGTGTGAACGAACGCGCCGGTGACTCCGTCGACCTCGACCCCTCCATGATCTGGGCAGCCAATGGTTCGAACGAAGTGCTCAGCCATATCGTCCAGGCCTTCGGTGGCCCGGGCCGCACGGTCCTCGGCTTCACCCCCTCGTATTCGATGCACCCGCTCATCACCACGGGCACGGGTGCCGAATGGCAGCACGTCGAACGCAAGGACGACTTCACTCTCGATGCCGAGACGGTCGCCGCCGAGGTGGCTCGTGCGAATCCGGACATCGTCTTCCTGTGCACCCCGAACAATCCGACCGGCACCTCGATCGGCCTCGACGTCATCGAAGCCGCCTACGACAACTGCGCAGGGGTAGTCATCGTCGACGAGGCATATGCGGAATTCTCCCGCCCCGCCAAGTCCTCGGCCATGACTCTGCTTGAGGGCCGGCCCCGCCTCGTCGTCTCGCGCACCATGAGCAAGGCCTTCGCCTGTGCCGGACTGCGCTTGGGCTACGCCATCGCCGCCCCCGAACTCATCGACGTCCTCCGCCTCGTCCGTCTGCCCTACCACCTGTCCGAGATCACTCAGGTGCTGGCCTGCACCGCACTCGAACATGCCGAACTGCTGCTGGGCAATGTCGACCGTCTCATCGACTCGCGCAACCGTATGTCGAGCCACCTCGCCGAGGCGGGCTTCACCGTCCACGACAGCGATTCGAACTTCGTCCTCTTCGGCAACATCGCCTCACCGGCCGAGCTGTGGCAGAAGCTGCTCGACCGGGGAGTCCTCATCCGCGATATCGGCATCACCGGCCACGCCCGCGTCAACGCCGGCACCGAGGCAGAGACCGAAGCGTTCCTGACCGCCATCGACGACATCCTCGCCGAATCACCGGACGTCCTCGCGGACCGTCCGCAGTCTCCGACCACGTCATCAGCCGCCCCGACGAAAGGCACTCCATGAGGCAGGCCCAGAACTCACGCACCACGTCCGAGTCCACGGTGTCCGTGTCCGTCAACCTCGACGGCACCGGCACCTCGAACATCTCGACTTCCGTGCCGTTCTTCGACCATATGCTCACCGCCCTGTCGAAGCACTCGATGATCGACCTCGACATCACCGCCACCGGCGATACGCACATCGACGTCCACCACACCGTCGAAGACACCTCGATCGTGCTCGGTCAGACCCTGCGCGAAGCGCTCGGCGACAAGGTCGGCATCCGCCGCTACGGTTTCGCCGCCGTGCCGCTGGACGAGGCCCTGGCCCAGTGCGTCGTCGACGTCTCCGGTCGCCCCTATTTCGTCCACGAAGGCGAGCCCGAGGGCCAGCAGTACCACCTCATCGGCGGTCACTTCACCGGTTCGATGACCTCCCACTCGCTGGAATCGATCGCCTTCAACGGCGGCCTGACCGTCCACCTCGACCTGGTGCGCGGTCGCGACCCGCACCACATCGTCGAAGCCGAGTTCAAGGCCTTCGCCCGCGCGCTGCGCGAGGCCGTCGAAACCGATCCGCGCAGCGATTCCGTTCCCAGCACCAAGGGAGTCCTGTGAGCACGACCGTCATCGTGACCCCGTTCGGGGTCGCCCAACAGTTGGCCGCCGCGTGCGTGCTGTCGAACATCTCCGGCACCATCGTGCCGATCGGCGAGTTCAGCGGTATCGTCCTCGCCGACACGGATGTCAAAGCCGGCAACGAGGCGGCCGCAGCGATCTCGAAGCTCGCGGGCAAACATGAGGTCCTCCTCCTCGTGCGCAGCGAAGAGCAGATCGACGCCGGCCATTTCCGCCACGGCGCCCGGGAGTCCGATGTGCCGGCCGGGCTGGCGCTGAAGAACCTGCCCGATGTGCTCGAAGGTCTGCTGCTCGAAACCGTTGCCGCAGAAGATGTCGAAGGCAATATCCCGACGTCGTCGATGACGAAGCTGCAGGCCAGTGCGGCCACGATGAGCCCGGGTCGGGCCGCCATGGCACGCACGGCACTGCTGTGGATCATCGCCGCCGTCCTCGCCGGACTCGTCATGGCCTTCGGCATTGCTCTGGCCCTGGGCGGGAACACCATCGCCTGGGTCGTCGCCGCACTCGGTGCCATCGTCCTCGGGTTCTCCCTGTGGAGGATCTGGTCGGTGCTGAGCAAGGGGGCGAAGCGATGACGACTGTGGCCGTCCTCGACTACGGTGCCGGAAACGTCCGTTCCGCCGTGCGTGCGGTCGCCGCAGCCGGCGCCGAGGTCACGCTCACGGCCGATCACGATGTCATCAACGACTCCGACGGACTGCTGGTCCCCGGCGTCGGCGCATTTTCGGCCGTGATGGCCGGACTGGAGAACGTCGGGGGAGTCGACCTCATCCGGGCCCGCCACGAACAGGGTCGACCGCTGCTCGGCATCTGCGTCGGCCTCCAAGTGTTCTTCGCCCGCGGCGTCGAACACGGAGTCAAGACCGAGGGCATCGGACTGTGGCCCGGAGCCGTCACCGGCCTCGAGGCACCGGTCATCCCGCATATGGGATGGTCGAAGGTCAACGCTCCCGCAGACTCGGCCATGTTCGCCGGAATCGGAGACGAACGCTTCTACTTCGTCCACTCCTACGCCGCAACCGAGCCGCCGGCGAACGCGACGGTTACGACCGCCCGCCACGGCAATGACTTCATCGCCGCTGTCGAAGACGGAACCACCTGGGCAGCACAGTTCCATCCCGAGAAATCCGCCGAGGCGGGCGCTAAGCTCCTGCGCAACTGGCTCGCCTCGTTCGCCGCCGACAGCAGCCCGGGCAGCGGTTCCGGCAGCTCCGGCACCAACCCCACAGACTCACTCAGCTCCTGACCGAGCACACCGACTATGGTTGCCTCAAACCCCGTGGCACCCTGGCAGAAAGGTCACAATGACAGACAGTTCGAACAAGCTGGTCCTCCTTCCCGCCGTCGACGTCGCCGACGGCAAGGCCGTCCGCCTCGTCCAGGGCGAAGCCGGAACCGAAACCGACTACGGTTCACCCATCGACGCCGCTCAGGACTTCGAGAGCCGCGGCGCCGAATGGATCCACCTCGTCGACCTCGACGCCGCCTTCGGGCGCGGTTCGAACTCGGATCTGCTCAACCAGGTCGTCAAGGCCGTGGGGATCAAGGTCGAACTCTCCGGTGGCATCCGTGACACCGAAAGCCTCGAACGCGCACTCGACACGGGAGCCGAGCGCGTCAACATCGGCACCGCCGCCCTGGAAAACCCCGAGTGGACGGCCGAGATGATCTCGCGTTTCGGCGATCAGGTCGCCATCGGCCTCGACGTGCGCGGAACCACCCTGGCCGCCCGCGGCTGGACGAAGGACGGCGGCGACCTCTACGAGGTCCTCGCCACCCTCGAAGCCGCCGGCTGCTCCCGCTACGTCGTCACCGATGTGCGCAAGGACGGCACCCTGCAGGGACCCAATGTCGACCTGCTCAAGGATCTCGCGCAGAAGACCGACTCTCCGATCGTGGCCTCCGGCGGAGTCTCGAGCCTCGACGACCTGCGAGCCCTCCGTGAGCTCGTGCCCTTCGGCGTCGACTCGGCGATCGTGGGCAAGGCACTCTACGCCGGCAAGTTCACTCTGGAAGAAGCCCTCGACGTCGCAGGACGGTGAGTCTGTGAGCACGCACTCACACGATCGGGGCCAGCCGCATGGGCCGGGCGAGCCCCGGTCCGACGCGTCTGATGCCCAGGCAGGCGACGCCCACGCCCCGACGGATTCCGCCGGGCAGGCGTGGGAGGGCCGGGATCTCAAACCCAACCCGTTCTCCGGTGACACCGGACTCGCGGATGCGGCCCTGCTGGAGGCCCTGACCCAGGTCGCTCATGCACCCTTGGATCCGGCCGCACACCAGCAGGTCGTCACGGCTCTGTCCGGGGCCAGGCTCTATGCCCCGATCGTGCCGATGGTTCTCGACCAGGAGGTCGGAGAGAACGGTCTCATGGCCGACAACTCCTCGGAGATGGCGATGGTCCGTCTCCAAGCCGAGGACGGCCGCGAGTGCACCCCCGGATTCTCCGGAATCCCACCGCTGACGGCGTGGCATTCCGATGCCCGTCCCGTGCCGATCGAGTCCGAACGGCTCGTCCTCGGGGCGATCGAGGCTGAGTCCCAGCTCGTCGTCCTCGACCCCGGGGCCGAGTCCTCATTCCTGCTGCGCCGCCCCGCCATGTTCGCGTTCGTACAGTCCCAGCCCTGGACTCCGTCCTGGGCCGACGCCGAGGTGGCCCAGCGCCTGCGTGCCATCGCCGAGTCCTTCCCGTGGCTGGCTCGGATCGGTGTGAGCCCCGGCAGCAACAGCGTCCACCTCGGTGGGCCGGAGCTCGGCATCACACTCGGCGTCGAGTCCGAAGTGCCGCCGGAAGAAGTGCGCCGGTTCCAGGAAACCGTCGCCGGTGACGAGGACCTCGTCGCGAAGATCGACTCCCTGGCCATCCGCCTCGTCGAAGTCTGACCATTCCGGGCGTGTCAGATCGGCAGGGCACCTATGCTTATGACCCATGAGCGAAATCCGTGACCTCGGCCACTCGACCGCACCGGACGACAACTACCTCGACGAGATGGCTCGACAGACCCGGGCCCGGGCCGAGCAGGCCGCCGAGTGGGTCTCCGACTTCACCGGTGCCCCCGAGACGAGCCGGTCCGGCATCGCCGCAGGCCTCGACGCCGCTGAAGGCGACCTCACGAGTCTGCTCCACACCATCCATGACCTCGCCGAGACCGCGTTCGAAGAGTTCGATTCGGTCGCCGCGATCGCCTCAGTGCTGGAGAAACACGGAGTCGACGTCGAGACCGGCCTCTACGGTGTGAAGACCACATTGCGGGCGACGACGGGATCCGGCCACGGTCGCACGATCGCGATCCTCGCCGAATACGATGCCCTGCCCGAGATCGGGCACGCGTGCGGACACAACATCATCGCCACCGCCGGAATCGGTGCCTTCCTCGCCCTCCACGCCTTGTACGAGAAAGACCCCGACGCCGTGCCGGGCACCGTCGTCCTGCTGGGCACCCCGGCCGAAGAAGGCCATTCGGGCAAAGAGGTTATGGCCCGCGCCGGCGCCTTCGACGGCATCGACGCGGCCATCATGGTCCACGGATACGGCTATGACTGCGCCGACCAGGTGTGGCTGGGACGCCGCCTGCTCAAGGTCACGTACTCAGGGGTCGCCGCCCACGCCTCGGCCCAGCCCTTCATGGGACGCAACGCCCTCGACGCGGCGAACCTCTTCTACCAGGGGCTCGGCCTGATGCGGCAGCAGATGCCGCCGATCTCCCGTCTGCACGCGGTCATCACCGACGGCGGAACGAGACCGTCGATCATCACCGAATCGGCCACCGTGCAGTGCTACGTCCGTTCGAAGTTCCCCGAGACGCTCAAAGAGCTCTCCGACCGGGTCGAGGACGCGGCGAAGGGTGCCGCGCTCATGACCGGCACCGGAGTCACCGTCGACTGGGACGAACATCCGCCGTCGCTGCCCGTGCGTACGAATTCGGCGCTGACCGCCCGTTGGGCCGAACACGAACAGACGCGCGGCCGCCAACCGCTTCCCGCCGGAGTGCTCGACGAATCGATTGCCGCATCGACGGACTTCGGCAACGTCTCCTACCGGATTCCCGGCATCCATCCGCTCATCAAGACCGCCGACGCCGAGGTGGCCCTGCACACCCGAGAATTCGCCGCAGCCGCCGAGACCCCTGCCGCCAAATCCGCGGCACTCGACGGGGCCTACGGTCTTGCGTGCACCGCCCTGGATTTCCTCGTCGACGATGCCCTCGCCGCCGAGGTGACCGAAGAGTTCGCCCGCGACGGGGGAGCCATCGACGTCGAGCACTTCTTCGACTG
Organism: Brevibacterium sp. CT2-23B; assembly: GCF_013168765.1. Taxonomy (NCBI): domain Bacteria; kingdom Bacillati; phylum Actinomycetota; class Actinomycetes; order Micrococcales; family Brevibacteriaceae; genus Brevibacterium; species Brevibacterium sp. CT2-23B. Next base: position 72,399 of record NZ_JABBYK010000007.1, read on the forward strand.
AGATCGTCCCGCCGCACCCAGACCCGCGCCATCGAAGAGAAGGACCGCTCATGTCGACGACGACAGATGGGAAAGTCGGTTTCGGCCAGCGCACGCTGGACTGGATCGAACGCATCGGAAACAAGCTGCCCGAACCGTTCACGCTGTTCCTCGGGCTCTTCATCATCACCGGCCTCGTCTCCACGGCGATGGCCATGGCCGACGTCACCGTGGCCATTCCCGGCGGCGACGAGACCATCGCAATCAAGGGCCTGTTCACCGGGGAGGGCCTGGCGTGGCTGACCACGACGATGGGCGACAACTACATCGGGTTCCCGCCCTTGGCCACGGTGCTGCCGATTCTGCTGGCCGTCGGAGTGGCCGAGAAGTCGGGAATGCTCGCCGCGGCCGTGCGCATCGCCTTCGGCAAGAGTCCCAAGTGGCTGCTGCCCTATGCCGTCGGCTTCGTCGGGGTGGTCGGGTCGATCATGGCCGACTCGGCGTTCGTCATCATCCCGCCTCTGGCTGCGCTCGTATTCAAAGCGGCAGGACGGCATCCGATGGCCGGTCTCATCGGCGGGTTCGCCGCCACCGGTGCCGGCTATTCGACCTCGATCGTCCCCACGAGCCTCGACGCTCTGTTCGCCGGGATCACCACCTCGGTGATGGAGACCCTGCCGAACACCGACTACACCGCGGTCAACCCGGTATCGAACTACTACTTCAATATCGCCTCGTCGATCGTGCTCGCGATCATCGCCGGCTTCATCATCGACCGGCTCATCGAACCGAACATGGTGCGCAAGGGAGTGCCCCGCGAATACGCGAATGCCTCGTCGAGCGGACTGGCCCGCGAATACCAGGCACCCGACAGCCCCTACGGAGATGCCTCGGCGACTTCGGATGGATCCTCTGAATCCTCGGACGCAGAGTCGTCCACAGAGATCAAGGCCGAACTCGAACCGGAAGAGAAGAAGGGGCTGATCTGGTCGGTGATCTCGGGTCTCGTCCTCACCGCGGTCTTCCTCTTCGCTTTCCTCCTCCCCAGTTCACCCTGGCGGAACGAGGACGGCGGATTCCTCCCGGAGTCCCCGCTGCTGTCGTCGATCGTGTTCATCGTCTTCGCCTACTTCATGCTCATGGGCGTCGTCTACGGCATCGTCGTGCACACCGTGAGATCGATGAACGACCTGGTGAGAATGATGAGCCAGTCGATCATCGACATGATGTCGTTCCTCATTCTCGCGTTCATCCTCGGCCAGTTCATCGCCCTGTTCAACTGGACGGGAATCGGTTCGTGGATCGCCGTCGCAGGTGCGTCTGGGCTCGAGGCGATCGGGCTGACAGGGTTCGCCGCGGTCATCGGCTTCATGCTCCTGGCCAGCGTGCTCAACCTGTTCATCGTGTCCGGGTCGTCGATGTGGACACTCATGGCCGCCGTATTCGTCCCACTCTTCGCCCTGCTCGGCTACGAACCGGCATTCATCCAAGCCGGTTTCCGCGTCGGAGACTCGGCCACTCAGGTTATCACTCCGCTCAACCCGTACATGATCGTGCTGCTCGGCCTTGTTCGCCGGTATGAACCGAATGCCGGGTTGGGCACGGTCATCTCTCGGATGTTCCCGTTCGTCATCCCGTTCTGGCTGGCCTGGGCCGTGCTGCTGGGCATCTGGTTCCTCTTCGACCTGCCGTTGGGCCCGGGCAACGGGATCCGACTGTGAGGTTCGATCGCTCATGGTGAGTCGAATCAGCGACCTTATCGTCAAAACCCCGGACCCGGCTCGGCTGAGCCGATTCTGGTGCGAAGCACTGGGATACGAAGTGACGGCCACGGACGAAACCGGAGTCGCGATCTCCGGGGCGTGGAATGCACCGACTATTCTCTTCGAGCGTTCGAGCGATTCGTTTGGGGACAACAGTCTCCATCTCGACCTCTGTCCGACTGACCGCAGCCAGGCGGACGAACTCGAAAGACTTATGGCTTTGGGTGCCACGAAGACTGATGTCGTGCCGTCCGGAAGCTGGCATGTCCTCGCGGATCCGGACGGCAACAAGTTCTGTCTCATGGCGAAGCGCATTCCCGCAGAGCCGGACGACTTCCATGGCTGAGTCCCAACCCAATCGGTGACAGAAGCAGGAAACGACCATGCAGTTCTGCGGATTACTGTCGGAATTCCGCGGTCAGAGGTCGTTCGCGACCTTTATGCCTCCGAGCATCTGCCGTACGCCCTCGCGCCAGTCGGTTGTTCCGACTGTTTCGGCCAAATCGCTGGAGGCGATGACGCAGGGTTCGTACCAGATCGGTGCCAACTGGTTGAGCTCGTAGAAGGAGCGTTCGAATGCACCGATGGCACGGGTCGCCCAGCGTGGGACTGAGAGCGGACGCTTGTGCTTCTGCCCAAGAGTGTCCGCAGTGAAGTCGGCGATCTCGGCCAGTGTCGGATTTGATGCCGGTGCGATCCGCAGCTGGTGCGTCCCTGCGGGGACGTCCTTCAGCTCCTCTGCCGCCTGGATCATTGCGGCTGCGTGGTCGGCGATGACGGTGATTCCGTGCGGGACATCAGTCCGTGCCGGCACCATGGCCCTGCGCCCTGCGGAAATCGTTTCGGTGATGCACATCCGCACCACCGACGACCGCTTCTCTGCTGTCCTGCCGAGCAGATCCCCTGCGATGACGCTCGCACTGGTCGCTGAGTGAGCCTCACGGGCTTCGATGAGTCGCTGCCGGATTTGTCCCTTGTCCTCCACCGGAGCGAACGGTGAGGTTTCGGTGATTGGGGAGTCGAGTCCGGCGAAAGCGTAGACGGACTCTGGGAAGACGACGGGGATGCCGAGTTCTGCGGCGGTGTCGAGGATCGCTGCGTCGAGGCGGGGGAGGACCTGCTCCCATTTCCGACTGTCATAGGGAGCGTGTGCGCAGGCGAAGATCGCATCGACTCCCTGAGCGGCCTCGGCCAGCTGGGCGCGATCACTCGCATCGGCCTTGAGGTGAGTTGGAGCGCTGACTGTCGTCGTGCCAGACGTTGACGACGTTTCCGATGGGGCGGTGGTGTTGGTCGCTCCGCCCGAGGCGCTGGACGAACCTCTGCCGGAGCGGGTGGCGATGCGGACATCTGTGCCTGATGCGATGAGCTGAGTCGCGATCTCCGAACCGATCTGACCATTGCCGATGACGAGTGCTGTTTTCATGACGGATCCCTTCCGATGCCTCCGATGATTAAACGAGAGCGGTGCTCTCTCGAATCAGCGTAAGGCTCGGCAGCCGACAATTCAAGAGCAGTGCTCACTGTTGTCATCATTGCTCTCGGATCGTAAGGTGAAGCCATGACTGAGACCCCGCGGCAGCGCGCCCGCATCGAAACGGAAGCGCAGATCACGGCCATCGGCAATCGCATGATCGATGACGAAGGCGTCGACGGGCTGTCGCTGCGAGCGATCGCCCGTGAGCTCGGAGTAGTCTCCAGTGCGGTGTATCGGTACGTGAAGAGTCGTGATGAACTGCTGACGATCCTCATCCGCGACGCCTTCACGCAGATCGCCGATGCTGTCGATGAGGCTTTGGCCGGGGAGCGGAGCGTCCGGGTGCTCGCGCTGGCGATGCTTGACTGGTCGCGCACGTATCCGAATCGGTGGGCGCTCATCTACGGCACTCCGATCGACGGGTATGAGGCTCCCCGTGAGGAGACCGTGGTTCCGGGAACACGCATCATGGTGGCCTTGGCGTCCTTGGTGGCGGAGTCAGCGACCGGCACCGAGGCGGCCAACGGAGCTGGCACGGCCCAGAGTGCCGACGCTCAGGAGCTGAGCGCGACGCTCGAGCCGCTGCGACAGGGACTCGACGAACTCGGACTCGACTACGACGATGCCGTGATCCTGGAGACCATCACGATCTGGGTCGCTGTCATCGGGCTGATCAACGGTCTGCGCTTCGGCCAATTCGGGCCGGGACTCGACGATGTCGAAGACGATCTCATGTCCGGAGTGGTCGGTCGCCTCGGCGCGTGAATCGGTGAACGTCTGCGGGCAAGGACACGACCGCCTCGGCGGATGAGGATATGACAACGGCCCCTGATCGAAGATCGAGGGCCGTTGCGTGAGTGGTCAGCGGGGGAGTGTCAGCGGACGGGGCCGGTGAACTTCTCTCCGGGACCTTCGCCGGGGGCGTCGGGGTATTCCGAAGCCTCGCGGAAGGCCAGCTGCAGGCTGCGCAGTCCATCGCGCAGCGGGCGGGCGTGGTGGTCGCCGATCACGGTGGCAGCACCGGTGACGAAGCCGGCCAGTGCGGTGATGAGCTTGCGGGCCTCATCGAGGTCCTGGAGGTCGGCGCCGCGACCTTCGGCGGTGTCCTCGGCCAGGCCGCACTTGACGGCGGCGGCGGACATGAGGTGGACGGCGCTGGAGGTGATGACCTCGACGGCGGGGACCTCGGCGATGTCGCGCGTAACGTCGGCGATCGCCTCGGCGGGAACAGATTCTTCAGAACTCATGCCATAAGCTTGACATATAAATCAATGCGGCGATCACACCAGGGCCTCGATGTGCGAAGAGTCATGAAGCGTAGTACACTGGTAGCTGGTGCGAAGCGGAGTCTGTCTCCCACCTTGATCGCGAAGAGCGATCGGGTCCAAAGATCTGTCCGTCAGGCATAGTCTGATCGGGTCCAGATCGAGGTGTATTCACTGAACGTACGTCTACCGTACTGCTCGTGTGTGCAGGCTCCCTTGGCATGTGTCAACGGGAGCCTTTTTCGTTGTCACGACCACATTTGAGCAAAAAGGAGTGAACACATCAGCGAGACGCGCATCAATGACCGGATTCGGGTTCCCGAGGTCCGGTTGGTCGGACCCAATGGTGAACAGGTCGGTATCGTTGCCATTCGCAAGGCACTCGATCTCGCCGGTGAAGCCGGCCTCGACCTCGTCGAGGTAGCCCCACAGGCGAAGCCACCCGTAGCCAAGCTCATGGACTACGGAAAATTCAAATATGAATCTGCCCAGAAAGCCAGAGAAGCCCGGAAGAACCAGGCGAACACTGCGCTGAAGGAGATCCGCTTCCGTCTCAAGATCGACGAACACGATTACGAGACGAAGAAGGGCCACGTCACCCGCTTCCTCGAAGGCGGCGACAAGGTCAAGGTCATGATCATGTTCCGCGGACGTGAGCAGTCCCGTCCCGAGATGGGCATCAAGCTGCTCAACCGCTTGGCCGAAGATGTGTCCGATCTTGGCTCCGTCGAATCCTCACCGCGAGTCGACGGACGCAACATGGTGATGGTCATCGCCCCGCACAAGTCAAAGTCTGACGCCAAGGCGGAGGCCCGGAAGGCATCGGCAGATGCCAAGGGCAAGTCCGCTGAGGTGAAGTCCCGTCGCGATCGGGTCGCTGCAGAGAAGAACGCAGTTCGCCCGGACGCGTGAGAAATTAAGTACGTCGCGTTCCAGGTCCGTCCTGGTCTGTGCGTGTGAAGTAGTTGCCAGCGGTTGACGCGGGCAACGAATTGCAAAGGAGAACGGCACTATGCCGAAGCAGAAGACGAACAGCAGCGCCAAGAAGCGTATGCGCGTGACTGGCAGTGGCAAGATCATGCGTGAAGGCGTGAACAACCAGCACAAGTTCGAGGGCAAGTCCTCGGCTCGTAAGCGCCGCGTGTCCACCGACCAGGAACTCACCGGCGGCGACCGCGCCATGGCCCGCAAGCTTCTGGGCAAGCTCAAGGGCAGGTGAGACCCCTTTCGGGTCTTTCCTTCCCGGACAGTCTCCGGGATCTCCCACGGGCAGTCGAAAGCGGCTCCCACAGCTTGAACCAGAGTCCGGCATCGCCGGCAGATACGAACTTTCTAAAGGAGTAACACGTGGCACGTGTGAAGAGAGCGGTCAACGCTCACAAGAAGCGCCGGGTCATCCTCGACCGGGCAAGCGGCTACCGCGGACAGCGCTCGCGCCTGTACCGCAAGGCCAAAGAACAGGTCATCCACTCGCTGGTCTACAGCTACCGTGACCGTCGCAAGCGCAAGGGCGACTTCCGTCGTCTCTGGATCCAGCGCATCAACGCCGGCGCCCGCGCCAACGGTATGACCTACAACCGTTTCATCCAGGGCCTCAAGGCCGCAGGAGTCGAGGTCGACCGTCGCATGCTCGCCGAGCTCGCCGTGAACGACTCGGCTACCTTCGCGCACCTGGTCAAGGTCGCCAAGGATGCTCTTCCTGCTGACGTCAACGCAGCGAAGACCGACGCCGCCTGAGCAGCGTCTTATCTAAACTCCGGTCACACAGTGACTGACCGATCGCCTCGGTGATCGACGACGGCCCCGAACTCCAGGTTCGGGGCCGTCGGTCTTTCTGCTGGGGCCTGCCTGGTCCCTCAATCGGCTCCTGCCCCTTCAGCTCGCACCTCTTCCACTTCAGCATTCAACGGATCGAGAACACGGTTTCATGAAACTCCCTGACGTCATCTCCTCACCTCAGTCGAAGCGGATCAAGAACGCCGCGAAGCTGCTCAAGCGTCGTGATCGCAAGGCCACGGGGCAGTTCCTCGTCGAGGGCCCGCAGGCCGTCCGTGAGGCTCTGGCGCGCATGGGCTCCATCGTCGAGCTCTTCATCACCGAGGAGGCCGCCGAGGAGCATCCCTCGTTCGTCTCCACGGCCAAGCACGGGCGTATGCAGTGCAGCATCGTCACCCCCGAGGTGCTCACCGAGCTCGCCTCGACCGTGAACTCACAAGGCGTCGTGGCCGTGTGCAGGGCGCTCGACGTGGAGCTGACCTCGGTGCTCGACAAGGAAGCGCAGCTCGTCGTCGTCCTGTCGCAAGTGCGCGACCCGGGCAATGCCGGCACGATCATCCGGCTGGCCGATGCCGCGGGCGCCGATGCCGTGGTGCTGACCTCGTCGTCGGTGGATGTCTACAACGACAAGACCGTGAGGTCGACCGCCGGCTCGCTCTTCCACATCCCTGTCGTCATTGGAGTCGGACTGTCCGAGGTGACCGAACTGGCCCGCGCGCGCGGCCTGCAGGTGCTCGCCGCCGACGCGAACGACGAAGCCCACGATCTGCACCATCCATGGGAGACGGGTCTGGATCTCACCGCACGGACCGCGTGGGTCTTCGGCAACGAAGCCTGGGGGATGAGCGCCGAGGATCTGGAGCTGTGCGACTCATCCGTCGCCGTCCCGATCTACGGCTCAGCCGAAAGCCTCAACCTCGGCACCGCCGCCGGAGTGTGCATCTACGAAAGTGCTCGCAACCAACGGATGTGAGGGGCTGGGCGGCCTCGGTTGGTTGAGGACGGTGCTCACGACCGGCTCGCTGATCTGCGGGCGTGGTTCAATTCTGCGGTGATCTGCGCTACTGTGGCGACAAGTAACCTAGTCGATTAACAGCAGCAGTCAGGGCGGTGAGACGAGCGTGGTTGATATTGCCGATGCGCCGAAGTCTCTGGCGACGCTGCGGAGCCATCATCTCAAGGAAGCGATCGAGACAGTGGTCGTCTTCTCGGCTGTTGCGTGTATTTTCTGGGTACTCGATTTCGGTACGGGGGCCTCTCCGTCGGTACCGCAACTGCTGTTCACGGTGACGGTGCCTGTTGCACTCATCAAAGAGTATGTCGTCTACACCTCGGCGGTGAAGAGACTCGGTTTCGTCGATGTCCCGAAAACGGCGACGGCAGGAGTCTCAGCTTCCCGCGGCCGCTGAGACGCGGACGACTGTGCGCTCATCGTGCGCGAATGCCCTCCGCGACCGTCCGGCAGGTACGTAAAAACTATTCCGCCGCAGTTGCGGCCTTCGCGGTCTGCTCATTGGCGACGAGCTCCCAGATGTAGCCGTCGAGGTCAGCGAAGTAGCCCATGTACGAGCCATCGACATCTTGACCAGGATCGGCTGATCCACCGGCGGCGACAGCACGGTCAAGTACCTCGTCGATCTCAGCACGCGTGGCGAATGCACACGAGATGATGCTGGCGCCGGGAACCGGATTCTTCGAACCGGGCTGGCCAGAGAGCTCGAGGTACTGACCGTATTCGTCGGCGGTGATGAAGAAGATGGAGAGGTTCGGCAGCTCGAAGGCGACGATGCCGTCCTCCACACCGTCGGTTTCGAGGCCGAGTCCATCGGCGTAGAAGTTTGCGGTGGCCTGCGGGTCGGCGACGGGCAATGACAGGATCGTTGTCAGTGGCTTCATGCCTGCAGTCTAGTGGGGGAGACGTCGATCGCTCAGCCTTATTCCGAATACGTCACTATTCCGCCGTAGACCACCATGATCACAACGGTCACGGCCAAACAGAATCCAGTGGCGATGAGTCCGCGTCTCCACCATGACGTGTGCGGTCGGAGCTGATTCAGCATCGACGGTGCAATCACCGCCGTGGCCACCCAGCCAAGGACGATAAGAAATCCAAGAAACCAGCTTCCGTACCCGAGGAACAGGTCATTGATGGCCCCGCCACACTGGAAGCCGGCTCCACCGCAGCCGATGTACTGAGCGTGCAGGTAACGGACCACGAGGTAGACAACCGCGAGCACGCCGCCGGCTGCGAACGCAATCGCGTAGGGTGCACTGCGGTCATTGGGCGAGCGTGGCCGCGTATCCATGCTCCCGACGATAACAAGTTGGGTTTTCGTTCGGGTGAACTCGCAACGACGGGGTATGTCACCGACAGCGATTAGGGTGGGCGCATGACCACGGAGACGCCGCGACCACCGAAGATCACCCTTGGAGAGCTTGCCCAGGGTTACCTCGGGGATATCGATCCCGAGGAATTCCTCGAGGGCATGGAATTCACCGATCTCGACCTCGCCGAGGTGGACGCCACCCAAGCGACGTTCCTCGACTGTCGATGGTCGAACGTCAATTTCGGCGATGTCGACGTGCCGGTCGATCTCACCGGGGCCAGGATCTCCGGCACGGAGATTACGGACTGCCGCGCCGACACGTGGACTATGTCCCGTGGAAACCTACTGCACACAGCGATCTCTGGAACACGGATCGGTGCCGGCGTTGTCTATGACAGCGTGTGGGAGAAGGTGCGATTCACCAATTGCCGTATCGCCTACCTCAACCTGCGCGGGTCGAAGCTTACCGATGTCGAGTTCCGCGACTGCAAGATCGACGAGATCGACCTCGACCGGGCGAAGGTCAGCCGGGCCGCATTTCCGGGAAGCAGCGTCGGAGTCTTCCAGTGCGAAGGCGCCACCCTCGGCAACGTCGACATCCGGGGGCTGGAACCGCATAAGATCTCCGGCGTGCACTCACTGCGCGGAGCGACCATCGACGACACCCAGCTTATGCTCTTTGCGGAGCTCTTCGCCTCGGAACTCGGCATCACCGTGGAGTGAGCACGGGAAGCTCCTAACGGAAAAGTACGGTCTCTGACCTGGTGAGAAACCTATTGCGCAGATCACTCTTCGGTGAAAGACTCACAGCATCGCGGCATTCGCCCGCAGCGAGTCCGCGTTCTCACTTTCGAATGGACGGAGGATGCGCAAGATGGCCAAAGAGATTTTCGTTTCACTCGGTATCGACATCGACGCAGTGTCAGGCTGGCTCGGTTCCTACGGTGGGGAGGACTCTCCCTCAGACATTCAGCGGGGCATCTTCGCCGGCGAGATTGGAGTTCCCCGGCTCCTGAAGATGCTCAAACGCCGCGACCTCAAGGCAAGCTGGTTCATACCCGGACATTCGCTCGAGACCTTCCCTGACCAATGCAAGATGGTGCACGACGACGGACATGAGATCGGCGCCCACGGCTATAGCCACGAGAATCCCGTCGCAATGACGAACCGTCAGGAAGACATCGTCATGGAGAAGTCCGTCGAGCTCATCACGAACCTCACAGGCAGCCAGCCACGCGGCTACGTCGCCCCATGGTGGGAGCTGAGCGCATACACGCCTGAGCTGCTGAAGAAGTTCGGTTTCGAATACGACCACAGCCAGAGCCACAAGGATTTCGTACCGTACTACTCCATCGCCGGCGACGAATGGACGCCGATCGACTACTCGCAGACGCCGGAAACGTGGATGAAGCCGCTCAAACACGGCAAGGAGATCGACCTCGTCGAGATCGCTGCGAACTGGTACGTCGATGACTTGCCGCCGATGCTGTTCGTGAAGAGCAGCCCGAACAGCCACGGCTTCGTCAATCCCCGCGATATCGAGACCTTGTGGCGCGACCAGTTCGATTGGGTCTACCGCGAACTCGACTATGCGATCTTCCCGATCACGATCCACCCGGATGTATCCGGCCGTCCGCAGGTGCTGCTCATGCTCGAACGTCTGCTGGACTACATCGGCGGGCACGACGGTGTGAAGATCGTGACCATGGGGGAGATCGCTGATGACTTCCGGGCACGCTATCCGTTCGAGTCCTCTGAACGCCCACCGGCATACTGAGGACACTGGACAGTACACGGCGTCCAAACTCGGCACCTCAGTGGAGTGGGCCGATGGCCTAGCGGATGCACACGGAAAGATGGTCTGGATGAGAATTGCCGGAGTCGACCTCGCAGCCGAGGCGGACCGCACTGGCCTCGCCATCCTCAACGTCGGTGAGCGGGAATCACTCAATGCGCAAATGACGATTGACGAACTTCTCCTCGGCGCTGATGACCATGCGATTCGGAATGCAATAACTCAGGCAGGTCGGACAGGTGTTGACGTGCCTCTTGGCTGGCCACAGAAGTTCGTCGAATTCGTGTCCGACCACGCAAGTGGAGAATTGTCTGCTCCGGAGTCCACCGACCGCGAATGGCGACGGGGCCTGGCGCTACGGGAAACTGACCGGTACGTCCAACGCGCAATTGGTGTCTGGCCATTGAGCGTCGCCACTGAGCGGATTGCCTATGCGGCAATGCGCTGGGCAGGTATCGAGGCACACCTGAGGGCAGAGGGCGTCTCAACTGCCCGAGACGGGTCAGGTGTTGTCTATGAGGTCTATCCTGCGGCAGCGTTGAAAGCGTGGGGCCTGCAACATCGTGGTTACAAAGGACAGAAGAATTCTGAAGTCCGGCACCAGTTGGTCGACGAACTGTCCAAGACGTTTCCCAACTTGGAGTGGAACGGGCACAGAGACCTCTGCGTCGCTGATGACAATGCGCTGGACGCAGTGCTCGCCGCCATCATCGCACTGGAAGCCTATTTGGGCAGATGCGAACCGGCTCCTGCTGACTTGAAGTCGAGTGCGCTGCGAGAGGGGTGGATCTGGGTTCCTCGAAATGACGGACCTGACTAGTCTTCGTTCGCTAACCCCTCGGGACTATCCGGGGGAGTGAAGTAGGCCTTTCGCAGGTAGAGCATCGCACCACCGCAGACCGCGGCGATGACGATCGCGGTGACTGCCACGTCGATGACATTTGTTCCGCCGACGAGCAGCGACGGCAGAACGAACCCGCCCACCAGCGAGCACAGGAGCACAACTCCCAACGGAACGCTGCCGATGAAGCTCCTGACCTCGAGCCTGACACGACTCGCCCGAAACACAGACCAGACCACGATCGCCGAGGCTGCCGCCACCCCAAGCATGAACCAGAGCAGTGAATCGATCGGCCGGTCCCGCAGGAATTCCTTGACGATCTCGCCGAGGGATCCCCACGCACACAGCGCGGAGGCCCCCAGCAGAATCGTGAAGATACGTGACCGTATCAATTAGCCAGCTGCCGGATTAAGGTCGGAAGCACCAAAAGACAGCGCTTCACCGCTTGCCCAACTCGTCGATGAGCACGCGCTTATTCTCCGAGTAGTCGACGGGCACGACCACGACGTGCACTCCGCCGACCTCGAACGCGTTCTCCAGGGCATCGCTGATGCCGTCGACATCCTCGACGCGGGTGCCGGCGGCCCCATAGGACTCCGCGTACTTCACGAAGTCCGGGTTGCCGTAGGTCAGCCCGTAGTCGGGGAATCCGTCCGCGGCCTGCTTCCAACGGATCATGCCGTAGGCGTTGTCCTCGAGTATGACCACGACGAGGTCCAGACCGAGCCTGACCGCGGTCTCCATCTCCTGGCTGTTCATCATGAACCCGCCGTCGCCGACCACGGCCATGACACGACGCTCCGGGTAGGTCAGCTTCGCCCCGATGGCCGACGGCAGCCCGGCGCCCATCGTCGCCAGAGCATTGTCGAGCAGCAGTGTGTTCGCCCTGGTCGTGCGGTAGTTACGGGCGAACCAGATCTTGTACATCCCGTTGTCGAGGGCCACGATCCCATCGGTCGGCACGACGTCTCGGACCTCCTGGACGATCCGCTGTGGGATGAACCGATCCTCATCGGCTCCCTCGTGGATCTTGATGAGGATCTCATCACGCATCGGCAGGAGCGCCTCGGCGGTGGGCACGGGACCACCGAGCGCCTCGGCGAGCTTATCCAAGGACGGACCCAGGTCACCGATGACCTCGAACTGCGGGAAATACACCTGCTCGACGATGGCGGGACGGTACCCGATGTGCACGACGGTCGGCCCGGTCTCGTCCATCGTGAACGGCGGCTTCTCCGTCGTATCGTGACCGATGGTGACGATGACATCGGCGGCATCGATCGCGTCGTGGACGTAGTCACCGGACGTCAGCGCCGCCGTGCCCATGTACAGATCCGACGCGCCCGTCACCGACCCCTTGCCCATCTGCGTGGTGACGTAGGGGATGCGCATCTGGGCGACAAAACGCGACAGCGCCTCACTGCACGAGGCCCGGGAGGCATCCGCACCGAGCATGAGCAGCGGGTTCTTCGCCTCCTTGATGACGTTCGCGGCGTTCGCAATCGCCGTATCCCCGGCGACGGGCCGAGTGTTCGTATGTGGTTCGATGAGCTCGAACCCGTCGACCGGCATCCCGGCGATGTCCTCGGGCAGCTCGAGGTGCACCGGTCCGGGACGCTCGGCCTGAGCGGCGCGGAACGCCTCCCGGACCATCGTCGGGATCATCGCCGCCGAGGTGATCTGCTTGCTCACCTTCGTCAGCGGATCCATCGTCGCCACCGTATTGACCATCTGGAACGCCGCCTGCTCGGCCGTGCGGATGCCCTTCTGGCCGGTGATCATGATGACCGGCATCCCGCCGAGGTGGGCGTACGCAGCCCCGGTCGCCAGGTTGAGTGCGCCCGGACCCAAGGTCGTGAGCACCACACCGGGCTTGCCCGTCAGCCGGCCGTAGGTGGCGGCCATGAACGCGGCCGCCTGCTCGTGGCGAGTGAGGATGAGTTCGATCGATGAGCTCCGCAGGGAGTCGACGAAGTCGAGGTTCTCCTCACCGGGAATGCCGAAGATCCGCTCGACGCCCTCGTTCTCCAGGGCTCTGACCATGACATCTGATGCACGTTGTGTCGTCATGTTCCCGACCCTACGCTTTTCTCCGTTGAGTCCCTATGACCGGCCCCACACCACCGGCACCGAGGTGGACACGTCCGTTCCTATGAGAAGCGGACCATCACGTCACCGAGGTGGGGGAGCAGTCGACCGACGCTCGACAACAGCGATGGGTGAGGTGATCATCTCGTCGATCTCGACATTTGCATCATTGTCGAGCAGGAGCTCGACTCCACGGCGACCGAGTTCTTCCAACGGCATGCGAACGGTCGTCAGCGGAGGCCCGAAAGCGGCCGCCATCTCGATGTCGTGGACTGAGATGATCGACAGTTGTTCCGGGATGCTTATGCCGCGTACTTGAGCCGCTGCGACAGCACCCGCCGCGGTGGCGAAGCTTGCGCAGACGATTCCGGTCAGATCCGGGGAGCGGTCGACGAGCGAGTTCATGGCCTGGGCCCCGGAACTCAATTCATACGTCGATTCGGCGAAGGCATGGTGTGAAAGGCCTCTTGACGTCATCGCCTGCTCGAAGCCTTTAAGTCGCCGCCGTCCGGAATCGGTGTCGAGCGGACCGCTGAGATATCCGATCTTGGTATGACCGAGATCGATGAGATGCTCGGCTGCAGTGGCCACGCCGGCAGCGTCATCGAGGACCAGGTGCCGGCGGCTGACATCGGGACGTCGGTTGATATGCAGCCAGGGAATGCCCTCGAAGCCGGCCTTCAGGTCTGAATCCTGCAGAGTCGAGGCGACCAGAAGCCCATCGACGGATCCCGATCGGGCGAGATCGAGAAATCGTGAGGGCCTCCGGTCGCCTGTCTGGGGATCAGTTCCCGCTATACCGGCCAAGAGTGTGTACTCCCGCCGATCGGCCTCCGACTCTGCAGCGTCGAGGATCTCCGACCAGATCGGATTTGTGAAAGCAGGGAGGAGAACGCCAATCGCCCCCGTCTTCGATGTGCGCAGACTTCGGGCAGCCATGCTGGGTCGATAGTCGAGCTCATGAGCGGCATCATGGACGCGTTTGCGAGTTGTCTCACGGATGCTGAACCCCGGACGGTTATTGAGGACCTTCGAGACCAGTCCCGGATCCACGCCGGCCTTGGCCGCGACGTCGGCGATCGTGACTCGCTTTCGACCCACTGGGTTCTCTCCTCGAAATCGTTCTGCTGTGGTCCAGGGGAGAACTGATTCCGTGTTCGCTGCCCTCAGCTCAGTGTACTGAAATTGACAGTGATGAGGACGCCGCCCGCGATGACGAACGAAGCGACGATGTCGAAGACGATACCCGTGCGGAACATTCTGAGGATGGGCACCATCCCTGAGCCGTAGACGATCGCATTCGGCGGAGTCGACACGGGCAGCATGAAACCGCACGAGGCTCCGAAGATCGCGGCGAGCACAGGCAGCGTCGGGTCCATTCCAACTGCAGTAGCAATGGGAATGATGATCGGAGCGACGACCCCCACTGCAGCAGTGTTCGACGCCATCTCCGAGATGACGATGGCAAGGACGACCGACAGAATCGTCACCGAGATCGTCCCCTGCAGGCCGAGGCCATCGACCACCGCGACGCCGACGACTTCGGCGAGCCCGGTGTTGTCCATGAGCGCGCCGAGGACAAGTCCGGTACCGACGAGGATGATGGTGCCCCAGTCGATCTTCACCGCCTGTTGCCAGGACAGGGTGAATTCGCGGTTCTGCCACGATACAGGGAGCACGAACAGCAAGCTCGCAGCGAGGATTGCGGCGGTTCCGATGTCGATCGATGTGAACCACGCGAGCGGGCCTTTCCCGAGTGTCGACTCAGCCAGGATGCTCGGCCCGATCCACAGGACGACGCCAAGGCCGAACGCGATGACGGTGTTGGCCTCGCCCTTGCTCATGGCGCCAAGCTGAGCCTTCTGCTCACGGATATAGGCATGAGCGCCGGGGAGTTTCCGCGTCTCCGGCCGGTTGAAGAGGTAGAGGACTGCACACATGAGGACAAACAGTGCGGCTGACAGCGGAGCAGTCATGAGGAACCAGTCAACGAACCCGACGGAGACTCCGACCTGCTGTTCGAGAAACCCGAGGCCGACGACATTGGCGGTACTGCCGATCGGAGTAAGCAGACCGCCGACACTCGCGCCGTAGGCGATCATGAGCATGACCATTGTGGCGAACCGTGTCCGCCCTGGATTCTCGATCCCAGTGAGTTCTTTTAGCTCCGGGCCGAGCGCCCGAACGATGCCGACGCCGATCGGCAGCAGCATCGCCGCGGCTGCGGAATTCGAGACGAACGCGGAGATCAGCGCTGCGATCAGACCGAAGGCGATAGCGACGCGCAGAGTCGACCGTGCGACGCCGGGGATGGACAAGACGAAGAGCGCGAATCGTTTGTCCAACCCATGCACGGTCATCGCTCGTGCCAGGATGAAGCCGCCGATGACGAGGAAGATCGTCGATGACGAAAATGCGGAGTAAACGAACTTCTCAACACTCTCACCGGCCGAGGCGTCCACCTCGGGGATTCCGAGGAGTACTGCCAGACCCAGTGCCAGCAGCGAGGTCACGGGGATGGAGATCGGTTCAGTGATCCACGCGATGAAGACGAAGGCCATAAGGGCTGTCAGCATCTGTTGGTGGTTGGTGATCGGAAGCGGAACCAGCAGGAGAATGATCATCGCACCTGGTGCGGCGATGAATCCGAAGGTCGTCCTGATTCTGTCGAAACGGCTCTCCGGTGAGTCAGCAATCGCCGTTGATGGCTGTGAGATTGTCATGGTCATGCCCCTCCGGTCTCCGCCCACGCACCGATGGCGGATTCGCACATCTGCGCAGCTTCGCCGAGGTAGTCCTCTGGTCCGGGAATCGTGACCCGACCGGCGTTTCCGCTCGCTTCGAGCTGCGCGCCGATAGCCGTGGCCAGATCGGTGCCCGTCGACCGAACGGCCTGTGCCGCGGCATAGACGATGTCGTGTGCGTGTTCGCGGCCGAGCTCGTCAGCGAGTCCAATCATCGAGGCTTCGGCCATGATCAGGCCGCCGTCGACGGTGAGGTTCTTCGCCATCGCCTGATCGTCGATGCGGATTCCGTCGAGCAGCTCTTCGGCGGCCGCCATTGTGCTGGAGGTGAGCTGAAGCACCTGGGGGATGACGTGCCATTCGATCTGCCATTCTCCGGCGGATCGTTCTTGGGGCATTTCCATGGTGCGGCCCAGTGATGCTGTCAGCGGACCGATGATAGCGGACATGCCGATGATGCCTTCGGAGAGAATCGGATTCGCCTTCTGCGGCATTGTCGATGAGGCGCCGCGATGGTTTCCGGCTGCTTCGAAGACCTCTGCGATCTCCGACCGTGACAGGTCGATGACATTGCGGGCAAGGCGAGCACAGGTGCCGGCCAGAATCATGCAGACCTGAGCGACCTCCACCACGCGGTCGCGAGCGGTGTGCCATGAGACGTCGTCGGAGTGGAGTCCCAGCTCCTCGGCCATGAGGGAGCGGATCTCACGGACCTGACTGCCGAGCGCGGCAGATGTGCCGCCGGCTCCGTACAGCGAAACGGTCGCAGCCGCCTCGCGGCAGACGTGCAGTCGAGAGCGAGTCCGGCTGAGTTCTCCCAGCAGGGGCGCCAGATGCGCGCCGAACGTGGTCGGCACAGCCTGCTGGCCATGGGTTCGCCCCGGCATGGCTGTCTTTGAGTGCTTCGCCACCAGACGGGTCAGCCCATCGCCGATCCTGCTGACCTGTGCGGCGAGAATGTCGCGGGCATCCCGCAACTGCAGTGCCTGAGCGGTGTCCATGACGTCTTGGGTAGTTGTGCCGAAATGGACGCGGCCGTCAGGGCCGTCGGGGAGCTGGCCGGCGATCTGCCGGACGAGGGAGAGGATCGGGTAGCCGACGTTCTTCGATGTCTCCCACAGGTCCTCCTGGTTGATCGATTCTGCCGAGATCGAGCGGATCTGCTCGGCATCGGCTGGGCTGATGATTCCCAGTCGTGCCTGAGCGCCGGCAAGTGCATGCTCGAATGCTGTCCAATGTTCGACCAGTCGGTCCTTGGACAGCGCCTGGGACATCTGAGGTGCGGGGTAGAGCTCCAGCAAGAGGCTGAAAGGTGATGCGTCATTGCTCATAGTGACTCCTTTGTTCAATCGATTGAATGATTCAAACGATTGAACAAGCATGATCGACCGCGTCGGCGGTTGTCAATACCCGAACCGAGTTCTTGATCTGATCCCTATGACGGGCTCCCACCTCGTGTAGCCTGGACACATGCACAGGCAGCAGCGATTTCAACACCCCCGGCCGGGACATGGCCGCGGGGTTCTCGACGTGCGCCTTTAGCAGACGGGTCTCCGCAGGAGCGGCCGGGGGGAACAACGAAGAACCCTCACACCGTTTTCCTCAAGGAGGCTTTCTCATGTCGCATGACGACCTGACCGATCACCTGCACTCTCGTGCACACCATCTGCACAATCCCACCGACTCGCCCGCGGACAATCCCTCGGCTGGGACTGATCTGCGCCCGCGAGCAGGGAACCGATACACTGGCTCATTGGAAACCACGCCTTTCAACATCCCTTCGGACCTTGTGCAAAGGACATTGATGACAGACCAACTCGACCCCTTGGACGAGTCGGCCGTGAAGCAGGCCGTCGACGCGGCGCTCAAGGCTTTCACGGATGCGACGACTCTCGACGAGCTCAAGCAGGCGAAGATCGACCACACCGGTGACAAAGCCCCGCTGGCGCTCGCCAACCGAGCCATCGGCTCACTCGACAAGGCCGATAAGGCCGCCGCCGGCAAGATCGTCGGCAAGTCCAGGGGACAGGTCAAGCAGGCCCACGACGCACGCCTTAACGAGCTCGAAGCCGAACGCGATGCGGCCGTGCTCATCGAAGAGGCAATCGACGTCACCCTGCCCACCGATCGTCGCCGCCTCGGCGCTCGCCACCCGCTGTCCCTCATCCAGGAACAGGCCGCGGACTACTTCGTCGGCCTCGGCTGGGAGGTCGCCGAAGGCCCCGAGATCGAATCCGAGTGGCTGAACTTCGATGCGCTCAACTTCGGCCCTGACCATCCGGCCCGTCAGATGCAGGACACGTTCTTCGTCGACCCCGCTGACGCCGGACTCGTCCTGCGCACCCATACCTCACCGGTGCAGTCACGCTCCCTGCTGCAGCGCGGCGTGCCGCTCTACGTCGTGTGCCCGGGCAAGACCTTCCGCACCGATGAGCTCGACGCCACCCACACTCCGGTGTTCCACCAGATCGAAGGCATCGCCATCGACAAGGGTCTGACCATGGCCAACCTGCAGGGCACCCTCGACGGCTTCGCCCGCGAAATGTTCGGCCCGGAGTCGAAGACCCGCCTGCGCCCGAGCTTCTTCCCCTTCACCGAACCGAGCGCCGAGATGGACTTCTGGTTCCCCAACAAGGTCGGCGGCCCCGGCTGGATCGAATGGGGCGGCTGCGGAATGGTCCACCCCAACGTGCTGCGCGCCGCCGGCATCGACCCCGACGTTTACCAGGGCTTCGCCTTCGGCATGGGCATCGAGCGCACCCTGATGCTGCGCGAGGGAATCAACGATATGCATGACATGGTCGAAGGCGATGTGCGCTTCTCGGCCCGTTTCGGAATGAAGGCTTGATATGCGCGTCCCACTGAACTGGCTGGCCGACTATGTCGATCTCCCAGCCGAGACCGATCCCCATGCCCTCGCCGCCGAATTCGCGGCCGTCGGACTCGAGGAAGAGGACTTCTTCGGACCCGAGATCACCGGCCCCCTCGTCGTTGGACGGGTGCTCGAACTCGTCAAGGAAGAGCACTCGAACGGCAAGACCGTCAACTGGTGCCGCGTCGACGTCGGCCCCGAACACAACGAGGACCTCGACGACCCGAAGGACCCGCAGCCCGGACCCGAGGTGCCCAGCCGCGGCATCATCTGCGGTGCGCACAACTTCGTGCCCGGCGACCTCATCGTCGCCTGCCTGCCCGGAGCCGTCCTGCCCGGCGACTTCGCCATCGCCGCGCGCAAGACCTACGGTCACAAGTCCGACGGCATGATCTGCTCGGCCAAGGAGCTCGGCCTCGGCGAGGATCACTCCGGCATCATCGTCCTTTCCGACCTTGGGCTGACCGGTGAGCCCGGCGACGACGCGATCAAGCTGCTCGGCCTCGACCAGGTCACCCTCGACGTCAACGTCACCCCCGACCGCGGCTACCAGCTGTCGATGCGCGGCATCGGACGCGAATACGCGCAGATGAAGGGCCAGACTTTCACCGATATCGGATCCGCCGAGGTGGCTCCCACCAACGCTGCCACCGACGATGGATTCCCGGTGTCGGTTGAGGATGCGAACCCCATCAATGAGGTGGCCGGCTGTGACCAGTTCACCGCGCTGCAGGTCACCGGGCTTGATCCTCAGGCGAAGACCCCGTTCTGGATGCAGCGTCGCCTGCAGCAGGCGGGAATGCGTCCGATCAGCCTGACCGTGGATGTCACGAACTACGTCATGCTCGAACTCGGCCAGCCTCTGCACGCCTACGACACTTCGCTGCTCGGCGACGAGATCGTCGTGCGCCGTGCGAGTGCGGGGGAGAAGTTCACGACTCTCGACGATGTCGAACGCAAGCTCGATCCCGAGGATCTGCTCATCACCGACCGCGGGGACGGGCCCAGCGGAAAGGGCGGGAAGATCATCGGCCTGGCCGGCGTCATGGGCGGCGCCGATGTTGAGGTCAACGACCAGACGACCGACATCGTCATCGAGGCCGCTCACTTCGACCCGATCTCGATCGCTCGCACCTCCCGTCGCCACAAGCTGTCCTCGGAGGCCTCGCGCCGTTTCGAACGCGGAGTCGATCCGAAGCTCGCTCCAGTAGCGGCTCGTCGCTGCGCGGATCTGCTCGTCGAACTCGGCGGCGGCACGCTCAGCACTGCCACCACGCAGGTCGGTCAGGCTCCTGAGCCGACGGTGCTCGACCTCAAGGTCGCCCGTGTCGCTTCGCTGGTCGGTATCGATTACTCAGTCGCCGAGGTGACCTCACTGCTCGAGGGCATCGGCGCAACCGTGTCGACTAAGGACGATGAGACGGTGTCGGTGACCGTGCCCAGCTGGCGCACGGACATCACCGACGACGTCGACCTCATTGAGGAAGTCGCCCGCACCGGAGGCTATGACCGGATTCCTTCGGTCCAGCCTGCTGCTCGGGCCGGCAGCGGTCTGACAGTCGCGCAGAAGACGCGCCGTCGGATCTCAAACCTGTTGGCCGCCGACGGGTTTACCGAGGTGCTGTCGTACCCGTTCACGAACGACAAGCGCGATGACCAGCTGCGGCTCGAGGCCGATGATGTGCGTCGCAAGCACGTTCGCTTGGCCAACCCGATGTCCGAAGACCTGCCGCTCATGCGCACCAACCTGCTCTCGACACTCGTCGACCTCGTGGTTCGCAACCAGGGCCGCGGGGCGAAGGACGTCGCTCTGTTCGAGGCTGGGCTCGTTTCCACCTCGGCGGGTCTGCCTGAGGGGTCAGGACCGCGTCACCTGCCCGGATACCACCCGAGCGATGACGAGCTGAAGAAGATCTACGCCTCGGTGCCGCACCAGCCCTACCACTACGCGGGCATCATCTCTGGCAACGCGGAGATGCCCGGTGTCTGGGGCAAGGGCCGCAAGGCTGAGGCCACCGACGTCATCGACACCGTCCGTCGGATCGCTGAAACGAACGGCCTCGAGGTCACTGTCGAGGCCGACCAGATCGCTCCCTGGCATCCGGGACGGGCTGCGAAGTTCATCCTCGCCGATGGGCAGACTCTCGGCCATGCCGGTGAACTGCACCCGAAGGTGTGCGAGAACCTCGGCCTGCCGGCCCGGACCGTCGGATTCGAGATCGATCTCGATGCGCTGCTGGCTCAGGATGACCTGCGAGCCTGGGATGGTGCGCTGTCGACGTACCCGGTCTCGCGTCAGGATGTCGCCCTGATTGTCGATGCCGAGCTGCCGACACAGACTCTGGCCGCGACGCTGCGCGAAGGTGCGGGGGAGGAGCTCGAGCTGCTCGAGACCTTCGACCTCTACACCGGCGACCAGCTGCCCGAGGGCAAGAAGTCGCTGGCGTTCCGCCTGACCTTCCGCGCTCCGGATCGCACGCTCAAGGCAGATGAGGCCTCGGCGATGCGTGAAGCGGCGACGAAATTGGCCGCCGAGCGTCACGGCGCTGAAGTCCGCAGCTGAGAACAGTGCGTAACAGAGCCCGGTCGACCGTTACAGTGGTTCGACCGGGTTCTGTTGTATTCGCTCCGAGCATCGCAGCAGCGAGCACGCGAGCAACCGAACGCGCGGGCGTGAGCACCTGTTCCGCGCACCTGGACAACTGACCACCCGCACCCGACCAACACCGAGGAGTCCCGATCATGTCCGAGAAGCTGCCCTACGGAACCAACATGCCCACGAACGGCGGAGCCTCTGAAGCGACAGCGGTTCCGTCCGAGACGATCGCGCTCATCACCGGCGGTGCCCGCGGAATCGGGCGTCACCTGTCGGAGGCGTTCGCGAAGGCCGGGTATGACGTGATCGTCACGGCCACCTCGGCGGAGAAGGCGGAAGCTGCGGCTGAAGAGATCGCTGAATCGACCGGGGGAACGGTGACCGGTGTCGGTCTGCGCACTGATGACATCACTGTGGTGAACCAGCTGCGTGACTCTGTCGCTGAACTCGAGAAATCGACGGGGAAGCGTCTGCAGGTGCTCATCAATAATGCCGGGCGCATCGAGTCGACCGAAGGGCCACTGTGGGATGCCGATCCGGAGAGCCTCAAGGGCGTCGTCGACGCTAACGTCACCGGGGTTGCGCTCATGATTAATGTCTTTGCACCCGTTCTGATGGCGGGCGCCGAGGCGACCGGACGTCCCAGCAGGATCATCGACCTCAACTCGGGATCGGGAGCGCAGGGGACTCCCGCGTACGCCGTGTATTCGGCGTCGAAAGCGGCACTGTTCCGCATCGCCGATTCGGTTGTTCACTTTGGTCACGACAAGGGGCTGCGCATCTTCGAAATGGCACCCGGTGTCGTCGAGACCGCGATGACGAAGTCAATGCCTGTCCACGACTTCCGTCAGGGCGATGACTGGACCTCGCCCGAACAGGTCACGGGTCTCGCCTTGGCTCTGGCCTCGGGGACACTAGATGCGTTCACCGGGCGGTACGTCCGTGCGGGCGCGGACTCGGAGGAGTCCCTGATCGCCGAGGCGGCCGGTGGATTAGAAGATTCGACCCGCCGGCTCGTACTTGGCTGACCACGTCGCAAGGTGCTGACGAGCACGCGACTCAAGCGAGGATCTCGATTGAGCCGCGTGCTCATCAAAGCCCGTTCATCGTCGGTCCCGCCTCTGGCGGTTGCGGAGAATCGGAATCATCAGAACGAGTGCGCCGATGATGAGCAGCAGTGCCCACAGCGGGTACGGACCGCTGTTCGAATCCGCAAGGAATGCCAAGTTCACGATCAGCCCGATGCCGACAAGAATCCACGCAGTCAATTTCAACGCTGTGAACACCGACGTCCTCCTGTCTCATTGAGTGTGATCGTGAGCGACGCTACCAGCTGCGCTTGTCTGTCGAATACGATTGTTCCTGCCTCACTTCCACGACGCACGGACGATTGGATTCGTTGAGGTGCCACACCGCTGCGTATGAGGAGGCAGGCGTGATCCGCACTCTGCTCATCGACAATGCTGATTCGTTCACGCTCAACCTCTTTCACCTCCTTGCCGAGGTAAACGAGTGTGCGCCGACGCTCGTGCCCAACGACTGGGAAGAATTCGAGCTGAGCGTGCTCGACGAGTTCGACAATGTCGTCATCTCCCCGGGACCGGGAACTTCGGAACGGCCGGCCGACTTCGGCATCTGCGCCGAGGTGATCGAACATTCCCCGATCCCGGTGCTCGGCGTGTGCCTCGGCCATCAGGGGATCGCTCATGTGCACGGGGGAGGCGTGGTGCACGCTCCGGAGCCTCGACACGGTCGGGTCTCTCAGATCAGTCACACCGGCAACGAGCTGTTCGCCGGTATCCCCTCGCCGTTTTCGGCGGTGCGTTACCACTCCCTCGCAGTGACCGACTTGCCCGATAGTTTGGAGACAACAGCGTGGTCCGAAGACGGAGTCATCCAGGCGCTGCGGCATCGGTCCAGGCCACAATGGGGAGTCCAGTTCCACCCAGAATCGATCGCGTCCGATCAGGCACGGACGCTGCTGAAGAACTTCGCTGAGTTGACTGAGGCGTGGAACCGCCGCGGTCAGCACGAGAATGACCTGCCGGCTACGGAGGATTGGGTTGGCAAGGATTTGGCCTCCGGTTCCGACGTCCCCGCGGGGACGTGCGGAGTACTCGATCCGTCCCAAAGGACCACCAGTCTTTCTAACCCTCGACACCATTACATTCTCGACTCCGATGTGCTCCCACAAAAGGTCTCCAACGAACGTCTCTTCGCCGAGCTCTTCGGTGATGAACCCGAGGCCGTCTGGCTCGACGGCAACCTACCTGACAATGACTCGTCACGGTTTTCAATCATGGGTGCGCCGTCCGGTCCGCTGAGCAAAGTAGCGACTGCCTCTGTGTCGGAAGGGACTGTCGAAGTCCGCTCAGCCGGTGGCGAATCAAAGAGCTTCATTCAGTCGTCCGGATTCTTCGACTGGCTCGATGTCGAGCTCGCTGGCACGGCTGTCTCAGTGTCAGGCACAGGGGATGAACCGCCCAGCGCAGGATCCGAAACCCCCGACATACGTGCGGACAACCACGACCTGCCGTTCGAATTCCGACTCGGGTGGGTCGGATACCTCGGCTACGAGCTCAAGACCGAGGTCGGCTCGCCGAACCTGCACGATTCCGACCTGCCTGACGCCGTCATGATGTTCCTTGATCGCGCATTGGTCATCGACCACGACACCAATAGCATTCACCTTCTGGCACTGTGTCGGGCCGACGACCCAACTGGCCACGCAGCAAACCAGGACTGGTTTGACCACTCACGCGTACGGATCGCATCGGTCCCCGCCGAGGAAGTCAGCGATGCTGACCAACGCCGGGCCACCTCGGCGAAGGCCGACACCGCAACCCCAGAGGAACGGCGCAATCCAACCCTCGAGGCACGGCACAGTCGGCACGAGTACCTCGACCTCATCGACCAAGTGCAAGAGAAGATCACCGATGGCGAGACCTACGAAGTCTGCCTGACGAACATGCTCGAAGGCACCGCCGACCCGCACGAGACTCCGCTGGAGATGTACCTGCGGCTGCGCGCGGACAACCCGACGCCGTTCGGGGCGTTCATTCGGACGCGAGAGGCATCGATTCTCAGTACCTCGCCTGAGCGTTTCCTGCGCATCGGTGCCGGCGGTCGGGTGGAGTCGAAGCCGATCAAGGGCACTCGGCCCAGGGGAGCGAACCCGGACGAGGACGAGGCGATCAAGGCTGAGCTGGCCGCCTCGGTGAAGGATCGGTCGGAGAACCTCATGATCGTCGATCTCGTCCGGCACGACCTCGGGCGCACGGCCGAACTGGGGTCGGTGCAGGTGGACACGCTGTTCGGGATCGAATCCTATGCGACGGTGCATCAGATGGTTTCGACGGTGAGTTCACGCCTGGCCGAGGACGCCAGTCCGGTGGCGTGTGTGCGGGCGGCGTTCCCACCGGGGTCGATGACCGGGGCGCCGAAGCTGCGGACGATGGCGATCATCGATGAGCTCGAGGCCGGCCCGCGTGGGGTGTACAGCGGCGCGGTCGGGTATTTCTCGCTCGGCGGTGCCGTCGATCTCAGCGTCGTCATCCGCACGCTCGTCGTCCAGGGTGAGAAGTTGAGGTATGGGGTCGGCGGAGCGATCGTCGCACTCTCAGATTCCGAGGAGGAGTACGAGGAGTCCGTGGTAAAGGCGGCTCCGGTGCTGAGGTTGCTCGGTGGAACGGAGTTCCCCGGCGAGGTGGTCGTTCATGCGGACGATCCGTCCGAACTGAGGACACATAACCATTCGACTGAGCAGATTGGCGATGTTGGCTTCCACACCATGATTCCCGCCGAGGAGGCCGGACCGACCGATACCGCTGTGGCCGAACACTCGGGTGGAGTTGAGCGATGAACGTGTGGCTGTGGAATCAACAGGATCGCCGCTTCGAGGAGCCACCGGCTGACATCAGTTCCTCGACGCTGATGGCTGCCGATTCGTGGTTTGTTGAAGACGGGCGGGTACGAGCGCTCGAACGCCATCGGGCACGGTTCGCTAGTGCGGCTTCCGAGATGGGAATCGGTGAGACGGTCACCGATGATTTCTGGGCGGCAGTGGTCGAGGAGATCCCGGAGACGGGGGAGTGGTTCCCACGTGTGGACGTCCTCGAGGTTTCGCCTGACGCCGATCGTGAGTTGGCATTCCGATTGCGACCGGCACCGCCTCGGACTCGTGAGTTGCGGGTTCTCGTCCCGTCACATTCCGACCCGCGCACTACTCCGTGCCGCAAAGGTCCGGATATCGCATTGCTTGAGGGGCTGCGGACGGATGCCCGTGAGCAGTATGGCTGTGACGAGGTATTGCTCATCAATGGGGACGGGTACGTCATCGAGGGAGCAACGACGAGCCTGCTGTGGTGGGACGAAGAGACCCTCTGCGCACCGGATCCGGAGTTGGGAGCGCTGCCGGGAGTCACCTCGGCGGTGATCCTCGAGGAGGCTCGCGCTCGGTCGGTACCGGTCGAGTTTCGGCGGTTGCGGCCCGAGGAACTTTTCGGGCACGAGGTATGGCTCGTCAACGCGCTCCATGGGATTCGGCGAGTGCGTGAATTCGTTGATGGGCGTGACTTTCACGACAGTGCGCAGCGCGGCGGCGAGCCGAATCAGGCTTGGACTAAGCGTAGAAGCGGGCCCCGTGCGGATGCGGTCCGACTCGGTCGTTGGCGTGAATGGTTGGAAACGATTAAGGTCGCTCCGGGCATGTGAAAACTGACAAGCTAGTCTGTCTTTCCGACTGACAAGTTTGTTTGCTGTGTGAGGGAGTTCTGTGACCGGAGGTTCGAGGTTTGTCGCGACCACCAGCTATTCCGGAAGCGCGTTCGATCGTGAGTATTCGGTAACGGCGAAACATACTCCCTGGAAGACGACGGTCACAGCGGTCTCTATCGACGATGTCGAGTATCCAATCGGTCGGCGATCTTCGGCAGGCACCGAGGACGAGCCTGAGGTAGCCGTCCGAGCGAGTGGATGGCTGAAGACTCGGCTCAAAGTTCATCGGCGGACCGACATTGGATCGATGCCTCCGCGGGAAGAAATTCTCGTGACGAGTGCGGCGATGGGCGGTGCCGGTGAGGTCGAGGTCCGGAAAGATCTCGATGTTGTGCCCTTGCTGCCCGAGGCCGGCAGTCGTTCAGAGGCGCGTGAGCGTCGACGTGCGGCGCATCCGGAGAGATACGCCCTGTTCTCGGGGCTGACGATGCTGGTGCGGTTGCTTCTCCCGTTGCTTGGGCTGGGCGCCTTGCTTGCTTGGTTGTTAGATCCGATTGCACGATGGATGAAGAACCATTTGTGGCCGTGGTTTGAGCCGATCGCTCACTGGTTGCAGTCGGTGCTGGCTCCGGTCGGTGAGTTTTTCGAGTTGCTGTTCAATCTGCTGTTCGGGTGGATCCCGGACATATCCCTGGGAGTCCCGGACTGGGTGACGACCACCTTACGTATTGGGTTGCTTGTCCTGCTGGCCTATTTCGCAAGTCGCAGTAATCTCAAACGCCGTCAGAAGAAGATTGAAGAGGCTCGGATGCCGGAATCAGCGGGATCTAGCGAACCTGAATAGTGATGGCGACGATGGCGGTGGCAAGGGCGAGGCAGATGCCAAGTGAGAGTAAGCCCTTCCACCACCAGCGCAAGTTTTTGATCAGGCCGACCAGCGACGTCACGACCAGACCGAGGACGAGCCACCCGAAAGTCACCGGCAGGCCGATGAGGAACCCGAGGAACTCAATTCCTTGTCGTTCGGTTTCAAAGCAGCCGAAGCCCGCACCTTGACAGGGATTGCCGACCGCAGTGTCGGACGCCAGCAGCCACGTGATGAAGAAGATGACGAAAGCAACGAACCACACGCCGAAGATGATCAGTAGTGGGCCCCACCGATCGATTCCCGCTTTCGGCGAGACCTGAGTTGTCATGTGCTGACTGTAGTTCGGACAGGCTCCCTGCGGTAACCCCTAGAGAATCAGCAGTTGGGGACTTTCAGGAAGGTAGACTTGGACGACAGCCCAGACCTAGGCAGCAATTACGCTTGAGCGAGTGCGGGTTCCTCCGCCATCATCCACTCCACGATCGCAGCGACGTGCGCGTCGACGGAGTCGATCGCGGGTAGGGGAGCGGTCTCCGGGGGGACGAGGAGGCCGATCTCTGTGCACGACAGTGCAACTGCGTCAGCTCCGCGATCTTTGAGGTCGTTCATGATTTCGACGTACCGGGCCCGCGAATTGTCAGTGAAGACTCCTTGGGTGAGTTCGTCCCAGATGATCTGATCGACCTCGAGGCACGTTGCCTCATCCGGTACCAGAGTCTTGATGCCCTGGGCTTCGAGCCGGCCGGTATAGAAGTCTTCGAGCATCGTCCATCGGGTGCCCAGAACCGCCAGCGTCGAATAGCCCTGGCGCTTCGCCATAGTCGCGATCGAATCGACCATGTGAATGAGAGGCGCATCGACTGAGACCTCGATCGCCGGAGCGCATTTATGCATGAGGTTCGTGGCAATTGCAACGGCCTCGGCGCCGCCGTCGACCAAACGCTGTGCCGTCGCCACGAGCGACGCGTCATTGCCCGCCCAATCGTTGGCTTCCTGTAGCTCCCGGATATCTGCGAAGTCGCATGAGTCGAGGAGGATCTGCGCCGAATGGTGACCACCGAGCTGTTTCGCCACGGCATCATTGATCTTCGTGTAGTACTCGATGCTCGAATGCCAGCTCATTCCACCCAGCAGACCGATCCTGCGCATACTCGAACTCCTCAACTCGGCAATGACTTTAACGCGACTACTTCCAGTGTGGTGCGTATCATCTGCCTTCGGTAGACCCAGTTCCCTCTACTCTGACATAAGCTGGACTTATGGCTACTGTCTTCGAACAGGCTCTCGACCTTGGCGAGCCCAAACGCCTCCTGATCTTCGGCGCCATCGCCGAATCCGGCAGCATCGGTGCCGCCGCACGTGTCCTCGGCTGGTCCCAACCAGCACTGTCCCAACACATGACCGCGCTGGAAAAGGACCTCGGCGTCACCCTCTTCGACCGCACCCCACGCGGTATCAGACTGACGACCGCCGGCCAGCTCGCCCGCATCCGCGCCAACGAAGTGGCCGCCTCGGTGACGGGATTGCGCAGTGACCTTGCGAAAGCATTCGGCCTCGGCGGACGCAATGTCCGGCTTGCCGGATTCCCCAGTTTCGTCATCGGCCCACTGGCCGCAGCGCTCGGCCGGTTAGAGGCAAACGCGGGCACACAGACTGACTCACCTCTTCACCATTCGTACGAAGTCTCCGAAGCTGAACCGCCCGAAGCGCTTCGCCTGCTCGACGACGGGGCCATCGATATCGCCTTCCTCTTCCATCACGAAGACGAAGCCCCGCCCGAGCTGGCCGGACACATGACCGTCGATCTCGGTGCCGACCACCTGGACCTGCTCGTGCCCGAACGCTGGAATCGTGCCGGGCAGATCCAACACCTCAACGATGTCGCCGAACTGCCGTGGATCATGGGATGCATGCGCTGCCGGTCGACCGCCGAACGTCTCTGCCGCACCGCTGGCTTCGAACCCCGCACCCGCCACATCACCGACAACCCCGGCGCCATCCAATCACTCGTCTCCAACGGACTCGGCGTCGCACTGCTGCCTCGAAGCGCCCGCCGCTACTCCCAGATCCCCGGCATCGACCCGATCGCCCTTGCTGAGGCCGGCGCCCGCCGCGTCACAGCGATGATCCCCGACGGACTGGCAGAAGCCTCCGAAGTCGTCGACCTCCTCGACGCTCTCCAAGTTGGTGACTCCTGATGAGCACGTTCACCAAAGTTCTCGACAAGTGGCTGACCGTCACCACGGCCGCGGCGATCATCGTGATGATGCTCCACATCGTCACCCACGCCCTGGCCCGGTCGATCTTCCACGCCCCGCTCTACGGCACCAACGAGATCGTCGAATACTGGTACCTGCCCATCGTCGCCCTCCTCGGAATCCCGGCCGCGCAGCTGCAGAAGGAACACATCACCGTGACAATGGCCATCGAGCGGGCGAAGCCCGCCACCGCCGCGGTGTTCACGATGTTCGCATGCGTCCTTGGCGCGCTCGTGTCCGTCGCCTTCGCCTGGTTCGGGCTGATGAAGGCGCTGGAGAACACGGCGATCGGATCGACTGCCGACGTCTCCGCCGTCATCACCTGGCCCGTGTATTACCTCGTGCCGATCGTGTTCGTGCTCCTTGCCGTGCTCTATATCCTCGACGCCATCGCCATCCTCTGCCGCCGCAACCAGGCAGGGGAGGAGCAGTGAACGCGAACACCGACCTTACCGGCGCACCCTTGCCGCCAGAAGATTCAAACAGCGCGACCATCACCGGCGCCACCACCCAGAAACCCACCACAGCACTCTTCCCGAATGGCTCCCGCCGCGAACGGCCCGGCACACTCGCCCTGACCATCGGCTTCGGACTCGTCGCCGTCTGCCTCATCGGCCTCTTCACCAGCCCATCCGCGGCCACCGGAGGCGCCTGGTGCATCGGCATGATGCTCGTCCTCCTCTTCTTGTCAGTCCCGGTGGCCATCGCTTTGTCCGTGCCGTCGATCATCGGCGTCTACGCCGTGTCCGGTATCCCGGCTACGATGAACATCCTCTCCACCGCCCCGTTCAGCGCCGTTTCCGACTGGTCGATGAGCGTGCTCCCCATGTTCATCTTCATGGGCATGCTGCTCACCCAATCCGGACTCTCCGGCAAGGTCTACCGCGTCGCCGACCACTGGTTCTCCTGGCTGCCCGGCGGAATCGGCATCGGCACCACCTTCGCCGGGGCAGGACTCTCCGCCGTCACCGGATCGACCATCGGCATGACCTACGCCCTGGGCCGAGCCGGCATCCCCGAAATGCTCAAAGCCGGCTACGACCGCCGCATGGCCGTCGGCACGATCATGGTCTCCGGCATGACCGGCAACCTCATCCCACCCTCGATCCTCATGGTCGTCTACGCCGGCATCGCTTCCGTGCCCGTCGGCCCCGCCCTCATGGCCGGAGCCGTTCCCGGAATCCTGCTCGCCGTCTGCTTCGCCGCCTTCATCTTCGCCATCGGCATCATCGCCCCGAAACTCGTCGGCCGCGGCCAGAACGCCCACACCCCAGCAGCCAATAATGCAACCACAACTGACGCCACCCGCCCCACAACCACCTGGCGCGACCGTTTCACCTCGCTGACCGCAGTCTGGGGCTTCGCCGTCATCCTCGTCGTTCTCTTCGGCGGAATGTTCTCCGGCATCTTCACCCCTACCGAGGCCGGAGCCGCCGCCGCACTCTGCTCACTCCTGCTGTGCCTATGGGAAAAACGGGGCGAACAACCGTGGCGAAAGGTCGCGGATTCGGCCATGGATACGGTGGCGGCCACCTCGGCGATCTTCTTCATCATGATCGGCGCGACCATGCTCACCAGCCTGCTCGCCATCACCGGACTCGCCCCCATCCTCACCGGCCTCATCACGGACCTCGGGCTCTCAACGATCGGATTCCTGCTCGTCCTCATCGTCCTCTACATCGTCATGGGCATGTTCTTCGACACCCTGTCGATGATGCTGCTGACCATCCCAATCCTCCTGCCCACCCTCGAGACAATGGGCGTGAGCCCGCTGTGGTTCGGAGTCTTCGTCGTCCTCCTCGGCGAGTTCGCCATGGTCACCCCGCCGGTCGGCATCATCCCCTACATCGTCCACTCGATCGCGAAGAACCCCGAGGTCAACCTCGGTGCCACGGTCACGCTGCGCGACATCTTCATCTCCCTGCTGTGGTTCCTGCCCGTCGTCGTCATCTTCCTCATCCTCATGGTCGCCGTGCCCGGAATGACCGAATGGCTGCCCGACCTCATCAGCCGCACCAGCGGGGGAATGTCCGGGTAATCCTCGCCGAGGTGGCCCTGCCCATCCGTGCCCTGTGTCGTTCGAATGGCTGCCGCACGGTGTGAGCGGACTCATGGTTAGGGTGACCTCATTCAGGCATATGATTGGAGGGAATTCTCAGCCTTCGTTCAAAGGAGTCCCATGAAGCGCATCCGCACGGCAGCCCGCCCCGCTCAGGCGATCGCGGCGGTCGCATCGCTGGCACTGCTGGCCGGATGCGCCGGATCCGTCGGCGGCGACGGATCAGGTTCCGGAGACTCCGCGGGGGAGGGCTTCGCCTATGACGCCTCCCAAGACGAGATCGATGAGGCTCTCGCCGACCTAGACCCAGTGACGATCAAGTTCCAGCCTTCGGCGATGTCGGAGAAGTCGATCCTCGCACCCAACGGCCTCGACGTGAAGAAGGCCATCGAGGAACGCTCGGGCGGAAAGATCTCCGTCGACATCGTCTGGGGTCAGGCGATCGCCAGCTACGAAGACGTCGATGACGCTCTGGCCGATGGCCGCGTCGACCTCGCATTCACTCTGCCGTCGTACACCCCGGCCGAGTACCCGGCCTTCGACGCGATCGGCACGGCCATGTCGACGCTGCCGTCCTCGCCGGTGGCCAGTGATCTGGCGGCGAACGCGGCCGGAGTCCAGGCCGCGTGGGAGACACCCGAAGTGCTCGAAGAGTTTGAGAAGAAGAACCTCGTTCCGCTCATTCCGATGCTTGCCGCCGGTGGGTATTCGACGATGTGCTCGAAGCCGATGACCTCACTTGATGACTGGAAAGGCAAGCAGGTTCGCGTCGGTTCGGCCGCCGCAGGCAAGCAGGTGACGGATCTCGGTGCGACTCCGGTGTCCCTGTCGTTCCCTGAGACCTATGAGGCGCTGCAGCGCGGAACCGTCGACTGCGATCTCGGACAGCTCGCGCCGAACGTCGAGGCGGGCACCTTCGAGGTGGCCCCGAACATCGGTGTGGCCTCGGACGCGGGCATTGCTCGTTCGGCCGGTGCGATCACGGCAGGTAAGAAGTATTCGGAGCTGCCGGTGGCTTACCAGCAGGTCATCTTCGACTCGATGTCCACGACGTTCTCCACGATGATGGAGGTCGTCATCGGAGCCAAGGCGCAGGCCGTCGAGCAGGCGAAGGACAACGACGGTTCAGTTCAGCCGTTTGATGATGACGTACAGAAGCAGATGGCGAAGTACGCGAAGGATCTGTCGGACAAGACCGCTGAGAAAGCTGGCGTCACCGATGCGCCGAAGACGCTGGGCACCGCTGGAACCGAATGGGCGAAGTCCGTGTCCGAACTCGGCTATGACGACAAGGGCGACTTCGCCTCACTCGACGAGTGGTACCCGGAGGATGCGAACTACGACAAGCTCGGTGACGAACTGTTCGAAGAGGTTATGGCCGAGCACCGGCCGGAATGATCTGTAGAGACTAGAGTTCGACGGCCCGGTTCATGAGTTTGAGCCGGGCCGGTTCGTATTCGATGGCTTAGTTTTCAGTCTGCTTCGAATCATGGTTGAGTGCGGCCACAGGTCATGCGTGGTGCAACATTTCCCACTGGTCTCGTGGAAATTCAGTTTCGGTATCTCCGAGGAGTAGTGCGCGATAGGTCGCCTCCGCAGCCTGCTCCATATTGACGGCCCTGCGGTACGCCATCTCGATGTCGGGTCCAATCGCCGACGAACCGTGATTTCCCATAATGATGCAATTGTGGGTGCCTGCCTGTTCTGCGGCGGTGTCTGCTAGCTCATCTGACCCGTTCGGATAGAAGTCAGTTCTACCTATCGACTTCACATAGAAGGCGTGGTCGAGTGTGAATAGTCGGACCTTGTGCCCAAGAGCATCTAGCAGCACCGCATACTGTGGGTGAAGATGGATTATGCAATTGACATCTGGCCGTGCTTCGTAAGTTCTTTGGTGAAGTTTCCACTCAGAAGACGGTCGCACCGCGGACTCTCTGCCAGTGGGATTCCCCGCTAAGTCAACGGTTGCATACGAGTCGACAGTCAGTTTGTCGAGGAAGGTTCCTGCGCCGGTGACTGCGAATTCGTCGGCGCCGGGCACTCGAACCGAGAGATTGCCACCGCTCGCAAGTGCGAGTCCTTTCTGGACCGCGTTCAGACCGACTTGGCTGAGTTCGGTGACGAGTTCGAACAGCTGTTCGTTCATAGGTGTACTTTCTTGTTAGAAATGAATCGCGTCAGGGTCAGTCTGAAAAGACTTCGGGATTCTTCACAGTCTTAGGTTTTTGGTTGCGGGTCCACTCCAGAAGTCCGTCGACTGCGATCCTGGAATGCTCGCGGATGACATCGTCTGAAGCGCCTGCAATGTGCGGGGTCATGGTGACGATATCTGATGAGAAAAGTGGGTGATCTGTAGCCGTCGGTTCGTGCCAAAAGACATCAAGCCCAACACCTGCCAACCGTCGTTCAGTAACTGCTTGGACGAGGGCTTCTTCATCGATCAATGCCGCTCGAGCGGCATTGATCAGGTATGCATTCGGTTGAACGAGTGACAGTTCTCGAGCACCGAGAAGTCCGACTGTGGACTCCATGAGTGGGACGTGGAGGGTAATAATGTCCGAGGTAGCGAGGACTTCGTCTAGTGGCGCCACGCGGGCATCCCCACCAAAGGCATCTTCCGGAAGGAACGGGTCGTAGACGATGACATCCATACCGAATCCGAGCGCACGCCGAAGCACACCCCTTCCTACGGCACCTCCGCCAAGGATGCCTAGCGTCCGGCCCGAAAGCTGGATTCCCCGAAAGAGTGAATATGGTTCGAAGACATCGTCTTGTGTCCAATTGCCGCCGCGCAACCAGCGCTCCGCCTGACTCGTGTGCCTAACAGTCATGAGCAGAAGAGCGAAGGCAAGATCTGCTGTGACTTCTGCATTTCTTGCTGGAGTGGCAAGCACTGGGATTCCACGGTCAGTGCATGACGGAATGTCGACGTTCACGGGATTAGCTCGGCATGAGACAACGGCGCGTAGCCGTGGTGATTTGGCCAGCGAAGCTTCATCGACACGATCAAGTTCTGTGATGACCACCTCTGCGGTGGACAGTAGTTCGTCGATTCCTCGTGAACTCAGCGATTCCCCGGCGATAGAAGGTTCAACTGAGTGAACGGTGAAATGC
The DNA here is from genome assembly GCF_013168765.1 of Brevibacterium sp. CT2-23B. Taxonomy (NCBI): domain Bacteria; kingdom Bacillati; phylum Actinomycetota; class Actinomycetes; order Micrococcales; family Brevibacteriaceae; genus Brevibacterium; species Brevibacterium sp. CT2-23B. Next base: position 106,937 of record NZ_JABBYK010000007.1, read on the forward strand.
TCGCTGAGCTTCTCAGCTTTGGCCGGATCGAAGGCTGCGGTGATGACCAGATTGGGTTTTGAGGTCATGAGGGTCCTTTCTGAAACAGTGAGTAGTTTTGTCAGTGCCGTTACGGTGCCTGAATCAAGGTTGCGTCCTTGATCTGGTGAGCGTCTGCCCGTAACTGACGCAGGGTTTTCCAAGTGGGTTGTATGGCGTCGCGAACTTGCCGGAATGCTTGCGACTGAACTTTATAGATTTGCTGAACATCCGGGGTTGGTTCGAAGCGTCGCACTGGAGTCATCAACACATCCATTGCGTTGTGGACGCTGTCTGCATGTCTTGTGGCGACCAGAGCAAGCGCGGCGCAGCCGCGAGCTCCGAGTTCAGAGTCGTCTGATCTCTCAATCGTTCGACCAGATACGTCAGCAATGATCTGGCAGATCATATCCGACTGTGCGCCACCGCCACTTAGGCGAATCGTGGTGGTCGAATCGATGCCGAGGGTGTCCATGCACTCACGAAGGGATTGTGCCAATCCCTCGTAGACTGCGCGGACCATGTCAGACGTTTTCGTACTTACAGAGAGATTCGCCCAACCGGCTGATGCCGCAGTATCTACAAAAGGGGCTCGTTCGCCGCTGGTGCTGGTATAGGGAAGATAGATGACTCCACCGGCGCCTGGTCCAGAAGTGTCTGCAAGTGACTCAATCTCTTTCCAGCTGAGTTCGGACAGCCCGAGAGAATCTCGCGCCCAGTCGAGGTTAGGAGTTCCGTTCATCGGTGCAAAACACTCGAGGACCTGTCCCTCACCATCAAATGACAAAGTGATGACCGGTAGGTCGGTCGCGGCAGTCTTTTGGCTATGTACTGCACCGACGAAGCTAGTCGTTCCCATGATTGCATATGCCTGCCCAGGCTTTGCGGCACCAAGCCCAATGCCGCCGACCGGAGTATCAACCATGCCTGTGACCACAGGAAGCCCAGAAGGTAGTCCTGTTGCTTTCGCGGCCGCAGAAGTGATTGATCCAGCGAGGCTAGTTGACGACTTTATGGGAGCGAGAAGCCGTCGAAATCGTTCCTGACCTAATCTTGTGAAGAGTTCATCAGAGTACTGTCCGGTATCTACATCAATGTAGGTTCGACTCGCTTCGGTGGGGTCAGTAGCGATCTCTCCAGTTAGTCGAAAACGAATCCAATCCTTGCAATTGAGATGATGCGCCGATGCCTCAAGTCTCTCGGGATCCGAGGCTTCAAGCTCTTCGAGAAGGACTGGTAGCGCTCCTGAGAATAGGGCGGATCCGGTGATACGACGGACAGCGTCTGCACGACCATCTGACTGCCAGGCATCGACACGATCGCCTGCCCGACCATCCAACCACAGCACAGCTGGTCCGGTTGGATTGCCGTTGCTGTCAATCAGCCATGCTCCGTCTCCTTGCCCAGTGACTGAGACGGCAAGAATCTTTGCCGACGGGGCTTGCGCAAGTGCCTTGTTGGTTGTGAAGCAAACAGCGTCCCAGACTCCCAACATGTCCTGCTCGGCCTGAGTATGCGTCGGCCGACTGATCTCCGTTTCAGTCCGCGAAGACCCTAATACTTCACCTGCGGTCGAGATGACTACGGATTTTACGGCTGTGGTACCTGCGTCGATGCCCAGAATTGCCTCTGTGGTCACTTCGGTCAGCCTTCCGCAGCCTTTGTCGCACCGCTGAGTTCAGTTCGTCGTTTGGCACGTGAAGCCCTTCGAGCCTCGATCTTCTCAGGTTCAATTCCTGGTGCGCGGAGTAGGTATGTAAGGAACAGGCCAATAATGTAGATCGCTGCGAGCACCCAAATCACCGGTGCTACGCCCATGAGAGGAACGAGCCCTGCAATCACGGGCCCAACGAAGTTCGACGCGCCCGCACCAAGGTTGAGCACGGCGACGGCAGCGGCCTTGTGCTCCTTAGCAAGCAGGGGGACCACCGCAGATAGCGGAACATACATGCCGAGAGCGAGACCGTAAATGATTCCGAGGAACATGACGACAAAGTAGTTGGCGCCGACGGCTTGGGGCACATAGTAGAAACCGAGCACGGTGATCGCGGTGGCAAGGCCTCCACCCCAGGCAATTACGTTCAGGCGTCCGAAGATGTCAGATGCGTAGCCCGAGACAAGGTTGGCGAGGACATTCGCGAAAAGCATTGTGCCCCAAATTGAGGACCACTCGGACTGGCTGAAACCAATTGTCTGCACCATGTAGACGTTGAGAAAGACTGCAAACGAGTAGTAGGACATGGTGTTGATAAGTCGCAGGATTCCGCCGACTGCAACTTTAGGTTTCTCCGCCATGATCGTGACAGATTTGACCAGGCCGTCAATGGTTTCCTTCTTGGTCGGCCGGCGGTCGTTCTTCGGGGCTTTGACGAGTACAGCCACCATCGCGGTCGCGATAATAACGAAGACGATTGCAGACCACAAAGTACCGAGCGCTCCGAATGGCTCGACTACTGCCGATACGAAGTAGCCGCTGATAACTCCGAGCCCCATCGCGTTGAAGAACCAGTACCATCCAACTGCTTTGCCCATGACCTCATTGGGCGTTTCCATCGTGACCCAGACAAGGAACCCATAAGCAAAAAAGGGATACCCGATAGCTCTGATCGCGTATGCGATGAGCATGATCGTGTAATTGCCCGGAATTACTCCTCCGACGAGGAACACCATTTCGAGGACAATCCAGATCGCGCCTCCGATGATCATCACTCGCCGAGGACCCCACGATTCAGCTAGAGCTCCAGCGAGCCATGCGGCGATAGCAACGATCAGGCCGTAGACGGAGAACAGTGTGGCAATACTGCCTGCGCCAAACCCTTGGTCGGTCAAGTAGTTGGACAAGAAACTTAGCTCGATTCCGTCGCCCACCATGAAAAGCATCAGAGCCAGGAAGCCCCATGCGAGTTTCGACGAGATTCCTTGGCTGGTGAGGAATCGAGAGAAGCCGCTCGGCTGTGGTGCGGCAGTGAGATCGGACATCGTCTCTCCTTTGAGCGTGAACATTTGTTCACCCAAGTGAACAATCGTAAAGGTAGGATAAGCATTGCGAGGGCGAAGTCAAGAGGAACCCGTAATGGTTTGTCACGAAAGGGTGGGGTGTTGATGAGTGATAGGCGAATGCTCGGGAGAGTAGCTCGGCTCCATTACGAGAGCGGCTTGACACATCAAGACATTGCAAAGCTCTTCAATCTCTCGAGAGTGAAAGTCACGCGAATGCTGGCGGAAGCAAAGCATTTGGGCATCGTGAAGATCACTGTCAACTCTGAAGAGCGACCGTTTTTTGAAGTCGAGAGGGCAATTGTTAGCAAATTTGGGCTGAAAGGAGTTTGGGTTTCACCGCCGGTGGATAGTGTCGACGCGCCTGGACAGGCATTTGACGGAAAAGTGCTAGGGGTCACTGGGGCGGAAGCAATGCAATTGCTACTCAGTCGAGCTAGACGAGTGGTAATTGGACTGAGCGCAGCGGTGAGCGCGAGCGCAGAGCAACTGCCAAAGTTTTCGGCTCCAGAACTTGAGATTTTCCCTTTGGCTGGCGGTCGAGCTGGCCGCGCCAGTGGATCCAACCCGCAGGAGTTGGTGGCAACTGTTGCGACCGCGACAGGAGGTCAAGGTTATCAATTGCCAGCACCGCTGATCGCCGCAGACTCTAGAGTCTACGGGGCGCTTATGGACAGAGCAGGGTGTGCAGACGTTCTTGACGAGGCGGCGCGAGCTGATCTGTTGATTGTAGGCGTGGGTTCTGCTGATCAGGTCGCACCAGTGTTCCGTCAGCAGACCAGTGAACCCGATCTCGAGGAGATCGCACGGTCTAGTGCAGTAGGTGATATTTCTGCCCGCTTCTTTGACTCCTCGGGGGAGCCGGCCGTCGAAGACTTAGACAGTCGGGTGATTGGGCTGTCTCTTGCGCAAATGAGGAGAATTTCAAATCGACTGGCAATTGCAGGAGGCCAAGCAAAAGTGGCAGCCGTTCGCGCTGTCTTGGTCTCAGGAATGGTCAATTATCTTGTGACCGACCTATCGTGTGCACAGGCACTTCTCGAAAAGTCGGACTGAGCGGCAGTCGTGAAAGGGACAGATTGGCCGACGCACTCGAGAGCCGGGCAGCAGGTATAGATGACAGAACGCCTTGAGTCTGAGCATATCGTGGGTCTGAAGCAGCGGTTCAACTAGGCTGGTCGCGGAACGTATCGCAAGTGGGAAGGGCTGACGGGTGACGATCCTCTACACCATCGGACTGGGTGTCCTCAGCGCGCTCATCGTCGGATTCCTCGTCCGGCGGATGATGCTCACCGGCACCGGAGCCGCACGCAACACCATCGTCTCCCTCATCATGGGCCTCTCCATCTGGCCCATCACCCTCCAGGCATACAAACTCCTCGGCATCTCCGAATCCGACCAATACCCGAACCTGTCGATGAGCTTCCCCGCCATCATGGTCTTCCTGCTGCTCTTCGCCTGGTTCATCGTCATCCAGATGTTCGTCCTGCTCGCGATCGAACTCATCATGCCCTCGGGCACCCTGAGCTCACTCATCCGCAACGCACCAAAGATCCCCACCTGGTACCGCCGTGTCAACCGCTTGGCTCAGATCCAGAAGATCCTCATCAAATTCGGCCTTTCCCGCTACCTCCGACCCCGAATCCCGACCCTGCGCGTCTCCCTCCGCGAGATCGCCGCCACTACCCGTGACGCCCTGGCCGCCTCGGGGGTCACATTCATCAAGCTCGGCCAGTTCATCGCCACCCGCGGTGACATGATCCCGCACGAATTCGTCGAGGAGTTCTCCACCCTCCAAGCCGGGGTGAAGCCCGTTCCCTTCGCCGAGGTGAAAGACCAACTCGAAGCTGAATGGGGCCGTCCCGTCGCCGAGGTGTTCGCCGAGTTCGATGAGAGGCCCTTCGCAGGTGCCTCCGTCGCACAGGTCCACCGCGCCGTGACCTGGGAGGGCCGCGTCGTCGCGGTCAAGGTGCAGCGGCCGAAGATCCGCAAACAGGTCCGCGCCGACTGCGATATCGTTCTCACCCTGGCCGACCGTCTCGATCGCACTACCGACTGGGCGAAGAAGATCGGCATCGCGAAGCTCGCCCGCAGCTTCGTCGATTCCCTGCAGGGCGAGCTCGACTACCGTGGGGAGCTCGCGCACATCGAGGCTCTTCGCCTCGCGGATGAGACCGGCCGGTCGACGACGAAGACCGACTCGGTCGTTCACATCCCTCACGTGTACAAGGAACTCTCCGGCGAGTTCGTCATTGTCATGGATCTCGTTGAGGGTTCCCCTCTGTCGCACGGCGCCGAGGTGGTCGACCACCTCTCCGAGATCGCGCGCAGAGAGATCGCCCAGGACCTCTTCCTCATGGTCGTCCGTCAGGTGCTCGGTAAGGGCATCTTCCACGCTGACCTCCATCCCGGAAACATCGTCGTTTCGAGCGCGGGTCGTGCCGGCCTCGTCGACTTCGGTGCCGTTGGCCGCATCGATAAACGCGACCGCCGAGCAATCGCTTTGCTGCTCATGGCCTTCGACTCGCAGAACTCGCAAGCGGCAACTGCCGCAATCCTCGAGTTGCTCGGTACGCCGAGCGAGGTGAACCTGCGGGAGCTGCAGCGTGAGATCGGGCAGATTATGCTCAAGTACGGAGACGGGGCACCTGGCTCGACGTCGGCGGCGCTGTTCGGCGAACTCATCGATTTCGTCGTCGATTTCGGATTCCCTATGCCGGCCTCCGTGGCGACGGCATTCCGTGCCATCAGCACCCTCGAAGGATCAATCACCCGGCTGGTGCCCGAACTCAACCTGCTGGCGCTGGTGACTCAGAACGGCAAGACACTGCTGCGCGAGGTCGGGGGACTGGGAGTCGACCGACACGAAATGGCCCTCTACGCAGCGGCAACTGCACCACAGATCGCCGAACTGCCCGGGCAGATTTCTCGCATTGCCGGGCATCTGCAGGACGGCACGCTCGACGTCGGCACGAGCGGCCTGAATATTGCGACCATCAAGAATCTGCTTGTCTCCACTGTCGAGCAGTTCATCCAAGTGATCGTCTCGACTGCACTAATCCTTGGCGGAGTGATCCTCATGGCCGCGGACTTCGGTCCGCCTCTGGCTCCCGAACTCAAGCTCTTCACGTACTTCGGGGCGTGGATGTTGCTGGCCGGCAGCGTTATCGCCGCCCTGGTCCTCGCCCCAGCGCTTCGGCAGAGGATGACGTGGGAAGGCTTGGGGTAGTCGGCCACCGACTCACAGAGTGAGCCGGGTGGGCCGGCCCATTCGACCTCATCAGATGTCGACCTGGTGCTCGCGCACTCCGTGCTTCTTGCGATACCGCTTATTGAACTCGTAGGCGATCGCGATGACGGCGAGCGAGCCCATCGAGTATGTGAAGTCGAGCCGGGTGCTGGGCAGGATCGCCATCGCGAGAATGACGGCGATCATCGCAAACAGTGCGAAGTACGAAGCATATGGGAAGAGCCACATCTTCATCTTGATGACTTCGCCCTTCTTCTCCATCCGCCGACGCATGCGAATCTGCGATGCGGCGATGAACGCATAGACGACGAGAGCAAGCGCCCCATAGGAATGCAGCAGGATATCGAGGACGACTCCGCCCCCGACGAGATGATCGATGAGGACGGCGAGATACCCGAGCACCGTTGCCAGCAGGACGGCGCGGCGCGGCACACCGGTCTTCGACAGTGTCGTCAGCGCCTTCGGCGCATGGCCTTGGCGAGTCAGGGCGAACATCGTCCGACCGGTGACATAGAGTGCCGAGTTGATCGATGAGAGCACAGCGACGATGGCGAGGATATTGATCGCGATCCCGGCCCATGTGATCCCCATCGTGATCAGAGTCCCGGCGTAGGGGCCGTGCGCATCGGCCGAGAGCCAGCCGACGATATTGCCCGCGATCTCGGTCTTCTTCGACCATGGAGTGATCGTGAGGATGACGAGCATGGAACCGACATAGAACAGCAGCACGCGGTAGATCACCGACCGCGTGGACTTCCTGACCGAGTTCTCAGGATCCTCGGCCTCTGCTGCAGCCATCGTCGCAATCTCGGCTCCGGAGAAGAAGCCGGTGGCGGGCACCACCGCGATGAGCATGCCGATGATGCCCAGCGGTGCGAAGCCGGCCCAGCCGCCTCCATGTTCGCCATCGGCACCGGCCGTCCAGTTCGCGAGTCCATCGGCGAAGGGTCGGCCGTCGGCACCGTTGATCAGCCCCGAGATGTAGATGACAGCAACGAGGATGAACGCGGTGATCGCAACGACCTTGATCATCGCGAACCAGTATTCGAACTCGGCGAACGACTTCGTCGAGAACAGGTTCGTCACGGTCAGTGCGATTAGGATGGCCAGACCGATGATCCACGAGGGAACACCTGGGATCATCCCCTTGAGCAGAGCCGTGGAGGCGGAGACCTCGAAAGCGATGACGACGACCCAGAAGTACCAATACGTCCATCCCGTGATGAAACCCGCCCGATCGCCGAGGACGACGCGAGCGTATTCGTAGAACGAGCCGGTGATCGGTTTGTTGATCGCCATTTCGGCCAGCATCCGCAGGACCAGGGCCGCCAGCAGCCCCGCCAGCAGGAAGGAGAAGATCACGATGGGGCCAGTGGAGACGATGAGGTTGCCGGAGCCGATGAAGAGGCCCGCGCCGATGACCCCGCCGAGGGCGATCATCGAGGTGTGCCGATTCTTCAGCGTCCGTTTGAGTTCAGTTGGCTGTGCATCGGTGCCGGGATCGTGCTCTGAATGCCATACCTGCGGATCCATAGGCTCGTCGTTGAGCTGCGTCATGTGTCCTCCTGGGCGGCGGTGCCCGTGTCGGTGGGAGATGGCCAATGTGTGACCCTCTTCACTGTCCTCGCGTGATGGTGCCACCTGAAGACCCAATCCAGATCACTTATTCGGTACCAGATCTGATCGCGATTCGGGTGTCCGAATGTGCAGGGTGCAGCGCACGCCGACGCACGCCTTGCTCCTGAGCCCAGGGACGCCTCGGAGCAGGGCGTGCGCGTGTGAGAGTGCTCAGTCGATAGCCACGAGGTGGCCCCCTCCGAGATCCTTAAGCGTCACCTTTTCCGGCCCTTGACCCTCTGGCCACACTGGGCTCGGAATTTCGCCGGCGATGAGCGCGCGTTCGCGCCTCTGCCCCGGATCGGCGATCGGAGCCGCTTCCATGAGCCGCTGAGTATACGAATGCTGAGGGTTCTCGAATACCTGTCGCCGTGGGCCCATCTCGACGATCTGCCCGAGGTACATGACGGCAACGCGGTGGGCGATGCGTTCGACGACAGCCAGGTCGTGGCTGACGAAGAGATACGACAGGTCGAACTCCTTCTGGAGTTTGATCATGAGGTTGAGCACGGTGGCTCGCACAGAGACATCGAGCGCAGACACTGCCTCGTCGGCGACAATGAGACTCGGATTGAGGGTGAGTGCTCGAGCGATGCAGATTCGTTGGCGCTGACCTCCGGAGAACTGATGCGGGTACTTTCGCATATCGTCCGCAGTCAGTCCCACGAGTTCGAACAGCTCGGCAACACGAGACTCCGCTTCAGCATTCGACGCCGTTCGGTTGAGACGCATCGGATCGCCGACGATCCTGCCCACCGGCTTGCGCGGATTGAGACTGGCGAAGGGATCCTGGAAGATCATCTGCAGATGCCGGCGGTGCGGTCGCAGTTCCTTCGTCCCCAGGTCTGTGATATCCGTGTCGAGCAGTCTGATCGACCCGCTGTCGGGTTTCTGCAGGCGCATAGCCAAGTTCGCCAATGTGGTCTTTCCGCAACCGCTCTCACCCACGAGCGCCAAAGTCTCTGCCTTGTCGACATGAAAACTCACGTCCTCGACCGCATGGACGCGCATTCCGCCCGAGATCGAGAAGCTCTTGACCAGATTATCGACTTCGAGAATTCTCGTCATTGGGAGACCTCTTCCTGATCGAGCCGGAACAGCGCGGGGGAGTCAGTGCCGTTCATCGACCCCAGAGTCGGAACAGCGCTCAAGAGCTTCTTCGTATAGGGATGCTGGGGACGGTGGAAGATCGTCTCCACACTGCCGGTTTCGATGGCATAGGACTTCCGCATGACAAGCACTCGGTCGGCGACCTCGGCCACCACCCCCATATCATGGGTGATGAAGATGATCCCCGCGTCGAGGTCGTTCTTGAGTTCTCGCAGTAGGGCGAGGATCTGCGCCTGGATCGTCACGTCCAGAGCCGTCGTCGGCTCATCAGCAATCAGGACCCGTGGTTGGCATGCCAGTGCCATGGCGATGACGACACGTTGCCTCATTCCGCCCGACATCTGATGCGGATACTGGCGGGCACGCCTATGCGGTTCGGGAATCCGCACCCTTTCCATGATCTCGATGACGCCCTTCTTCGCTTCTCGGCGAGACATCCCCTTGTGCACCCGCAGCACCTCGGCGAGCTGGTTGCCCACCGAATAGACCGGGTTGAGTGACGTCAGCGGTTCTTGGAAGATCATCGAAATGTCATTGCCGCGAATCGTGCGCATTGTCGCTTCCGAGGCGGTGCGCAGGTCCACGACGTCACCGCTTGCCCGAGAGAAAGTCATCTGACCGTCGGTGACTTTCCCTGAGGAGGAGAGTTCAACGAGCCGCATGATGGCAAGGGAAGTCACAGACTTTCCCGAACCTGATTCCCCGACGATCGCCAAGACCTCTCCGGGACTGACATCGAAGGACACGTCATTGACAGCAACGTTGTCTTGGAACTTCACGGACAGATTCTTCACCGACAGAATCGGTGACTCATCTCCACCGGCTGCCGTGGGACCACTGGTGGGATCGGCGGTGAGCGCTGTGGCGTTCATCGTTCACGTCCTTTGGGATTGAGGGCGTCGTTGAGACCGTCTCCGGAGAGGCTGACACTGAGGACAGCGAGGAAGATTGCCAAACCTGGGAACGCCACCGGCCACCACGCAGTGAGCATCTGTTCGCGGTTGTTACCGAGGATCAGTCCCCAACTCATCGTGTTCGGATCACCGAGGCCGAGGAAGCTCAACCCTGCTTCAAAGAGCATTGCCTGACCGATGACGAGGGTGGACATGACGACGATCGGCGGCAGAGCGTTGGGCAGGATCGTCTTCATGATGATCCAGAAGTCGCCGGCGCCTGCCGCCCGATCATTCCTGACATAGTCGAGTTCGCGAATGCGCAGGAATTCCGCTCGAGTGATGCGCATCGTGGCAGGCCAACTGACGACGCCGATAGCGATCGTGATGGTCAGAAGGCTCGGACTGAACAGAGTGACAAGGACCATGGCGAGCAGCAGCGGCGGCAAGACCTGGAAGAACTCGGTGATGCGCACAGCGACGGAGTCTGCCCAACCGCGATGGTAGCCGGCGAAGCCGCCGAGGATGATTCCGATGGTCGTCGAAAGGATCGCGGCGACCACACCGACGAGCATCGTGGCGCGTCCGCCGTAGAGGAGCTCGGCGAAGAGATCACGTCCCAAGGCGTCTGTTCCCAGCAGCACATCGGATTCTCCCGGGGCTTCCATCGGGATGCCGACGATTTCGAACGGATTGTTCGGATAGACCATCGGCCCGAAGGTGATGGCGAGCAGGATGAATGCGAGCAGCGAAAGGCCCACGAGGGCCACCCGGTTGCGTCGGAACAATGTCCACGCCGTCGTGGGACGTTTCCTCGTCTGCACCGCTGCGGCGGGCGATTGTTCGGGTTGGTCCTGTCCGGTGCCCGGCACCGCCATGATGTCGGTCATTGTGGCCCTCCTGAGATGGCGATCCTGGGATCGATGATGCGGTAGGCCACGTCTGTGACCAGATTGGCGATGATGACGAGTACGGAACTGGACAGCAGGATCCCGAGAATCACTGGTGTGTCTCTGCGGAGGATCGATTCGAGCAGAAGCGAACCGAGTCCCGGCCAGTTGAAGACGACCTCGATGAGCACCACACTCGACAGGAGCGCACCGACGTGGAGTCCGAGCAGTGTGACGACGGGCAGGACCGCGTTGCGCAGCGCATGCTTGAAGATGACGACTTTGCCGCCCAACCCTTTTGCCCAGGCTGTGCGGATGTAGTCGGAGTCGAGGACCTCGAGCATGCTCGTGCGCGCCGTGCGGCTGTAGAGCGCCACATAGATGAGTGCCAGAGCGGTGGCGGGGAGGATGAGATGCATCGTCGTGTCCCACATCTGAGGTAGGGCATGCGGGGAGACGATGATCGAGTTCATTCCCTGGATCGGGAAGATCGGAATAGCGATCGACAATGCCAGGAGCAGCAGCACGGACGTCCAGAACACCGGAGCGGCGAAGCCGACGAGGGCGATGACCGTGACAAAATAGCTGAGGATCCCTTGCGGTTTGATCGCGGCAACGACTCCGAGCAGCGTGCCGATGATGAGTCCGGCGAGCATTCCGGTTCCGGCGAGGAGAACCGTGGGGTACAGCCGCTCACCGATGAGTGCCGTGACATCCTGGCCGAAGTAGAACGAATAGCCGAGGTCGAAATGGGCGATCTGGACCAGGTAGTGCCAGAGCTGAACGATGATCGGATCGTTGAGCCCGTAGGCTTCTCTGATCGATTCGAGCTGCTCGGGGGTCGTGCCGCCGGATTCACCGGCGATGACGGTGGCAGGATCGCCGGGAGCGAGGTGAATGAGGATGAAGTTGAAGATGATGACTGCGAGCAGGAGGAGCACAGCCTGGGCGATGCGGGAGGCAATCGAGCGGCCTCTTGCCAGCGCCATGCTCCTGCGTCCCTTGAGCTTGATCTTCGGTGGGGCGGTCAATGACATGGTCAACCTTCTATCGAGGTGTCGAGCAGCGGCGACATGATGCCGAACGGGCCATTGGGCGGATTCATCACAGCGTTCGAATAGATGTTGCGGTATGTCTGATTCTCAAGTGGAAGCACGGGGAGCTCATCGGTGAGAATCTTCTGAACCTTCGAATAGTCGTCCTTGCGTGTCTTTTCGTCAGGTGCGGCGGCGGCCTTCTTGAATAGTCGGTCGACGTCCTTATTGCAGTACTGGGACATGTTCGCCCACAGAACACCCTTCTTGATGTTGCTGCACAGGTAAGTGCGTTCGACTCCGACCGCTGGGTCGCCCCAGTTCCAGACATTGTCGAGCGTCATGTCGTAGTCGTAGTTGGACACACGACTGCCCCAGGTCGGTTCGTCTGCGGAACTGCGGATCCGGACGATGATTCCGACCTCTTTGAGGTTGGCTTTGATGGTCTCGGCCACACTCGACGCCATCTCGGCGCTTCCGGGGAGGTAGTCGAGTTGGATGGTGAACCGTGTGCCGTCTTCGCCGATCGGGTATCCGGCGTCGTCCAGCAGGTCCGCGGCCTTGTCGAGGTCACGGTCATAGTGCGGCATCGACTCATCGAAGTAGGGGCTGCCGCTGGCGATCGGACTCGTTGCAGGCTCGAACTGTCCGCGGTGGAGTTTGTTGGTGAGATAGTCACGATCGATGGCATAGGCGATCGCCTGCCTCACCCGCTTGTCGGTGACATTCTTGCTCTTCACATTGAACCCGAGCCAGGAGATCGAGCCGATGCCCTCATACCCCTTGTCCGCGACCGTGATGTCATCGACTTTTCCCAGGCGGGAGAGAACAGATGGGGTGTTCGTGACCATCATGTCGACCTCGCCCTTCTCCGTTGCCAGGGCAAGGGTGTTCTCATCGCCGATGATCTCGAAGAGCACCTGCTTCGGCGCATCGTCATTGGGAAGGAAGAAGTTGTCGACCTTGTCGAGCACGATGCGTTTGCCTTCGATATTGCTGGCCAACCGGTAGGGGCCGGAGCCGACGACATCGTGCGAGTTCTGCGGATGGTCGGCCACCGTGTCATCGCTGCCGTAGACGTGCTTGGGGATGACGGGAAGGAACGGCGGACTCATCGCCGTCATCAGCGCGGGATGCCGTCGGGACATCTTGATCACCACGGTGTGGTCATCCGGGGTCTCGACCTTTGTGACAGGTCCGAAGAGGTTGGCACCGAACGGGTGTTCCCTCTTCACCACACCGAGAGAGAACGCCACATCCTCGGAGGTGATGGGCTGTCCATCGTGGAATTTCGCATTCTCGACCAGATGGAGGGTCATCGTCTTCCCGTCAGCTGTTTCCTTCCAGGACTTCGCGAGATACGGCTCGGGTTCGAGCTTGTCGTTGAGCCGAATCGGGCTGGCGAACAGCTGGGTACCAGGGGTGGCTGTCGCCAGCCCGGATTGGACAGCAGGATTGAGGACACGTGGTGCCGACCGGGTGCCGAAGATGAAGGTGTCATCGGTGGTGCCGACCAGCGCTGACGGTGCGGCGCAGCCGCTCGCCGCGACTGTCAGTGCTGCAGCGATCGCCACGGCTGGCGTGATCCAGCGGGCCGACGAACGCCGTCGCGGTCTGTCCGCGTCGTTCTTTCTCCGGATGAACTTCATTGTTCCCTTTCTCACGGTTGTCGGCGGCTAGCCGCCGACCTGTCCGTGAAGTGCTCGTGCCAATTCGCTCACTGGCGCGGGAGTTTCGGTATGGCTGCCGACGGCGATGAGGACGAGGTGCCCGGGTTCCGTCGAGTTAGTGCCGACCGAGGCGACCTGGTCGGTCGCGCATCTCGTTCCGTCGTATTGGATGAGGAACCGCCGTCCGGGGTGCCGTCTGTCGGGGAAGGTTCCCTTGGCGCGGACGAACGTTTCCGGAAGTCTCTGCACCAGTGCACGGAGCCCGTCCGGGTCGATCGCCGAGGATGTCGTGATCGTCCACGAGCTGTGGACCTGTGAGACTTGGTCAGAGACAGAATCCTGCTGGGGACGAGTCGGATCCTCCGCCGGGACATCCCACCGCCGAGGCGGCTCCCCGGACAGGATCTCGCTGCGGTCGACAACCTCCGCATTGATGCCCGAACGAGAGATCAGCCAGTCCGCGACCGTGTGCACCGTCTGGTCATCGACCAGGTCGGTTTTTGTCAGCAGCAGCCTGTCGGCGCCGCGCAATTGCGAAAGCACTGTTTCGCCCACCCACTTGCGATTGACGTCCCGGCGAATCGTCGTGACATCCGCGCAGACGACGGCACCGCCCCTGGAGAAGCCGGGATGATCGCCCCAGCGGGCGACGATATCGGGTTGACCCACTCCGCTGACCTCGACGTAGACCCGTGAGACTGGGGGTTCGGCACGACGCATAGCTGCAACGGCTGCGGCCATCCCGTCTGAGAGATCGCAGCAGATGCATCCGTTGGCGATCTCCATCGTCCGGCCGTCTCTGGAGCCGATGATCTCAGCATCGATGTTGACAGTTCCGAAATCATTGACGATGACGGCGATGCGCTCGCCGTCCTGACGATCGAGGATCTCGTTGAGCAGGGTGGTCTTCCCCGAACCGAGATAGCCGCCGATCACTGTCAGCTCGATCATGGGTTCACCCGACCGCCGAGAAATGTCGACCGGCCACAACGGTGCCGCGAACTGTGATCTCACGCAATTCCGCAGGCTCGCATTCGTATGGGTCCCGGTCGAGAATCGCGAAGTCCGCGAATTTGCCGGACTCCAGCGAGCCGACGAGATGGTCGAGCTTGAGCATATAGGCCGCTCCGATCGTCACCGCGTCAAGCGCGTCAGGGACGCTGATCCGTTCGTGTTCGCCGAGGATCCTGCCGCTGGGTGTGGCACGTTCGGCGGCATAGGACGCCGTCGCCAAGGGATCGAGCGGAGTGATCGGCGTATCGCAGTGGAACGAGATCGGCACTCCGATGCGCAACGCGGTGGCTGCGGCATCCATCCGTTCGGCACGATCTGGTCCGAGAATGAGATCACGATGCTGATCGCCCCAATACCAGATGTGATTGGAGAAGATGTTCGCGCACATTCCCAGAGCCTTCATCCGGCGATACTGCGCCGGTGTGGACAGCTGACTGTGTGTGACCGTGTGGCGGTGGTCCCAGCGGGGAACCTCCTGCAGCACCTGTTCCACGGTGTCGAGGTAGAGCTCGGTAGCCTCGTCGCCGTTGCAGTGGACGTGAACGAGGGCACCGGCCGCGTGATACGCGCGAAACGCAGTGTAGAACTGTTCGGGCGAGGACAGCCAGATGCCGTTGTCGTCACCGGCGATGTAGCCGGGATCCTGGAGTCGGGCGGTGAAGCCCTGGATGGATCCGTCGAGGAAGAGTTTGACCCCGCCGAGGTGGACCTTGTCGCTGCTGGTGCTCGTCAGATCGGCAAGACGAGCGGCTTCGTCGGCCGCATCACCGTTGCCGCCCATCCCACTCCCACGGTGGAACAAGGAGAGTCGAACCGGGTACGACTCATCGTCGATGATCTCGCGGTGTGCTTCGAGGTCGTCGGTGAAGAGGTACGGGTTGCCCAGGTCGGCGGCTGTCGTGACGCCGTGGTTGCAGGCGTCGGCACCGAAATTCTGTAGGGCCGATGCGCTGAATTCTCCACCCAGAACGGACGTTGCGCTCTTGACGAGAGCGATCGCGGGCGGTTCCTGCAGTTCACCTGTGGGCTCACCGGCTGAGTCTTTGACAACTCCCTCGACAGGGCAGTCCCGGTCGATGCCTTCCTGACTGAGCATCTCGGAATTGATTGTGGCGAGGTGACCGCTTTGGTGCATGACGAAGATCGGGCGGGTGTTCGAGACCTCGTCGAGGTGAGTGCGGTCGAGTCGATCACCGGGGAAAAAGATCGGGTCGAGCCCCCAGGCTCTCAGGATCTCACCGTCGGCGAGTTTCGAGTCGGCTTCCCTCAGCCTGTCCTGGACCTCTTCGATGCTCTTGCAGCCGGTCCAGACCTTGCCGTCCGGTCCCTTCCGCGTGTAGTAGCCGATGTAGGTCTGTTCCCACATTCCGCCGCTTTTCGCATGCGCGTGGGCTTCGACCATTCCGGGGAAGATCACCGAGTCCGCATAGCGATCGTCGATGCGTGAGGGACCGTAGGCCCTGAGCTCGTCCAGCGAGCCGATGGCGCGGATGCGGGAGCCGCGGACCATGATCGCTTCGGCACTGGGCCGCGCCGGGTCCAGAGTTCTCACGAGTTTTGCGGGGTAGATGACTTGCTCGGAGAATTCCATCTCTGGGAGCCAGCTTTCTGCGGTCTCGGCAACGTCGTCGAACCGCGGATCGGAAGTATTGAGGTGGTGCAGTGGTGTCGGCAATGACGCCAGCGCTACAGTATTGCGTCGACGTCACCAGGGACGATGGTGTTCGGGCACCGAGACGAGGTCGGCACCCGAACACCACCAGGCGAGAAGAGCCCGGAGGGTCATCGACTCACACGAAGTCCTTGTACTTGTCCAGGGTCCGCACCGGCTTGCGCAGTGCGTCGCGACGGAACGGATCGCCGAGCTCCTTTGTGCACATGACCTCGATGACCGTGGTCTTGCCTTCGTTCATCTGCGCCTCGACGGCTCTCTGCAGAGCAGGGCCGACCTCGTCGAGCTGGTCGACGACGATGCCGTCTGCGCCCATCGACTCGGCCATCGCTGCGAAGCTCTCACCGTTGTCGAGCTCGCCGGCGATGAAGCGGTGTCCGTAGAACTCGACCTGGTTCTTCTTCTCCGCACCCCACTGACGGTTGCGGAAGACGACGGCAGTGACCGGAATGTCGTGGCGGACGGCAGTGAGGACCTCGACCATGCTCATCGCCCAGGCGCCGTCGCCGGCATAGGCGATGGCCGGGCGATCAGGGGCTGCGCGCTTGGCGCCGATGATCGTCGGAAGCGCATAGCCGCAGTTGCCGAAGCTCATCGGAGCGAAGAAGCTGCGGGGACGTTCGAAGCGCAGGTAGCTGTGCGCGACGGAGTTGATGTTGCCGATGTCGGTGGAGACCATGACGTCGGCCGGCATCGCCTTCTCGAGCTCCCGCAGCACCTGACGTGGGTGCAGCCAGTTGCCGTCCTCCTTCTCGGCCTCTTCGATGGCGTCGAGGGAGAACTCGTCCTTCTCATGGGTCCACGAATCCAGCTCGGCCTCCCACGCCTCCTTCTCAGCGCGGATGAGCTCTGCTCGCTGGTCCTTCGTGGCATCACAGGCGACCTTGCGATCGTTGAGGCGGGCGAGGAGATCCTCGGCGACGGCCTTGGCATCGCCGCAGATGCCGACGTCGATCTTCTTGACCAGCCCGAGCATCTTCTGGTCGGCATCGACCTGGATGATCTTTGCGTTGGTGGGCCAGTAGTCGAATTCGTACTGCGGCAGCGTGCCGAAGGGGCCGAGGCGAGTTCCGAGTGCCAACACCACATCGGCCTGGTTGATCAGGGTCATTCCAGCTTTCGAACCCTGGTAGCCGAGGGGGCCTGCCCACAGCGGGTGGCTGGCGGGGAAGGAGTCGTTGTGCTGGTAGCTGTTGACCACCGGCGAACCGAGGCGCTCGGCCAGCGTGATGCACTCATCGACGCCATCGGCCATGACGACTCCGCCGCCGGAGACGATGACTGGGTTCTTCGCCGCGGCGAGCAGCGCGGCGGCCTCTTCGAGGCTTTCGGCTCCACCGGGTCCGCGATCGATCTTCTGCGGCTGGGGGATCTCCGGTGCACATTCGCCGTAGAAGTAGTCACGGGGAATATTCAGCTGTGTCGGTCCCATCTCCGACTTCGCGCGATCGAAGCAGCGGGCGGTGAACTCGGCCATGCGGGTCGGGTTGCTGACATGCCCCTGGTACTTCGTGAACTCCTGGAACATCGGCAGCTGATTGGCTTCCTGGAATCCGCCGAGGCCGATCGAATTCGTGCCGGCCTCCGGGGTGACGATGACGACGGGGGAATGGGCCCAGTAGGCGGCCGCGATCGCGGTGACGCAGTTCGAGATGCCCGGACCGTTCTGCCCTGTGACAACACCGTGACGGCCCGAGGCGCGGGCGTAGCCGTCGGCCATGTGGGCAGCGCCCTGTTCGTGGACCACGGGGATGAAGTCGATGCCCGCGGGGGCGAAGATGTCCATGGCGTCCATGAACGCCGAACCCATGATGCCGAAGATGTCGGTGACGCCGTTGGCGACCATCGTTTCGACGAAGGCTTCGGACGATGTGATCTTCTGGGTCTTCACGGCTTCACTCAGTGTCGCCTTTTCGGTTCGATCGGCCAGTTCCGTCATCGTAACGTCTCCTGTTCGTCGGGGACCACAGCTCTGTGGTCTCGGTTTTCTGTTCATTTCACTTCGAAAAGCGGAACATCTGTGACATTAGGTGATCGCCTTCCTCGGTGTCAACGAAGTTCCGGAAAAGATTTCATTTGGTACGATAAAACGGAACTCGGCAATTCTGGCCGATGGCAACAACGTCGAGTCCGGTGAGGACGAGGTGGAGAGGACGAGCATGGACGATCTGACGGAACCGGCGGGGGATGAACAGGTCTCTCTCGCGGGCGAGACACCGGCACTGCGGCTGGTGTCGCTGTTGGAGTTCATCTCCACCCGCGACCAGATCTTCACTCTGCAGTCCCTCGTCGTTCAGACCGGGCTGCCCAAGCCCACATTGCACCGGATGCTCCAGCAGTTGGAGGGTGCCGACCTGCTCACCCGCCACAGCGACGGACGCCATTACGGCACGGGAGCGCGCCTGCGCCGTATGGCCGAAGATGTGCTGCTCAACGACTCCAGGCAGGGAGCGCGGCGGATGATCCTGTCCCAACTGTCCGAAGAGATCGGGGAGAGCTGCAACCTCACCGCGGTCTCGGGCAATGACGTCATATATCTCGACCGCGTGGAGACGGCGCACCCGCTGAGAGTGCATCTCGAAGCGGGCAGCCGTGTGCCGATCCACGCCTCCGCGAGTGGGAAAATGATCACCTCACAGTATGGAGACACTCCCCGCCGCCGTCTGCTCACCAGTACCGAGCTGAGAGCCTTCACCCCGAACACGGTCACGGACCCTGAACAGCTGGAGGCGGAACTGCGATCTGTCCGCGAGTGCGGCTATGCCCTCGACCGGCAGGAGTACCTTGAAGGGCTCGTCTGCTTGGCGGTGCTCATCCCCACCGACGTCGGTCGATCGAACCTGGCATTGGCCATTCAGGCACCGGTGCTGCGGAAATCGATCGACGACCTCATCGAGCTGCTTCCGGTGGTGCGCGCCGCTGCCCAGCGCATGGCGGTGCTCGACGAGATCGACCGCTCGGATCCCACTGCTTCGACTGCCTGACCACATCGACCGACTGCGAGAGGACTGTCCATATGAGCACTCCATCAGGGATCCGGGAGCTTTTCGGAATCGATGCCGATACGCCGGTTCCGAGGCTTGAAGGCAACAGCGACCTGGTTCCGACCATTGACGAGAACTACCGTTTCGATCCGCAGGTGACGCGAGCGATACTCGCGGGGTTCTCCCACGGTTCACGTGTGCTCGTCCAGGGACTGCACGGGACGGGGAAATCCACGCATATCGAGCAGATCGCGGCACGCCTGAACTGGCCGCTGATGCGCGTCAATCTGGACGGACAGATCTCTCGCAGCGATCTCGTCGGCAAGGACCAGGTCGTCATCGAGGACGGCCAGCCTCGCACGGCATTCGAAGAGGGAGTGATCCCGTATGCCTTGACCAGACCGATGGCGTTGGTCTTCGACGAATACGATGCCGGCCGTCCGGAGGTCATGTTCATCATCCAACGCCTGCTCGAACGCGACGGTCTGTTCACCCTGACCGAACAGAATCGGGTGATCCGTCCGCACCCGCACTTCCGACTCTTCGCCACGGCGAACACCGTGGGACTGGGCAATGTCAACGGTCTCTACCATGGAGTCCATCGTCTCAATCAGGCGCAGCTCGATCGTTGGAATATCATCGCCTCACTCAACTACCTCGACCCATCCGAAGAACGACTCGTCGTCACCGGTCAGGTCCCAGAGGTCGCCGCAGCCATGGGGGAGGAGACCGTTGCAAAGATGATCGACGTCGCTCAGCTGACGCGCACGGGTTTCGCCGCCGGCGACGTATCAGCGCTCATGTCACCGCGCACGGTGATCTCCTGGGCTCAGAACTCGGTGATCTTCGGGGATGTCGAGCTGGCCTTCAAGTTCTCATTTCTCAACCGCTGCGACGTGACCGAACATCCTGTCGTCGCAGAGTACTATCAACGCTGCTTCGGCGGTGAACTCAGCGTCGATGACGCGGCGACGGCCAGCTGATGGCTGTACACAGAGCACGGCCCGGCATCAGTCGATCGGATCGTGAGATCCACGCCCGGGAACGACGCCTGGCTTCGGTGTTCAGGGCGCTCAGCGGCGATCCGACGGTCGACCTGTGGGCTCACCGACCCGCCGATGGAGACGGGCTGCTGCCCATGAATGCACCCCATCTCTACCCCGATCCCGGAACGTCGAGCCTCAATTCTCTGCGCGGTGCCACAGATGCCATGGCCATGCGCCGGAAGTGGAGCGATCCTCATCTGCACAGGCAGATGCTGCCGGAATCACAGGAAGAGCGCCTCATCGTGGAAATCCTCGAACAGCAGCGGTGTGAATCCTTGGCTGGACAGGCCGGCGTCCGGGCCAATCTATCCGCTCGACAGGCACACTGGCGCAGTGAATACCTTCGCAGCCGTCTGCACGAGACTCGCCTGGGCATGCTGTTGTTCACGGTCGTCCTCGTCACCCACTCCGTGATCACCAGGGAGGCCATCAGCCCCGCGGACTCCGACCTCATCGAAGAATCCCGGTTCGAGCTCGCACCCGAATTGGGTCCCTTCCTCATCCAGCTGCGCAACGCGCGACACAGCCAACGCGTATTCACCGAGGTGGCGCTCGAGCTCGCGCGCACGCTCGCTGACCGCATTGCGGACATCGAAGGCGAAGAAGGTCGAGGTTCGGGAGCGCGGCGCCGTCGATTCAGCCCGAGCCTGCCTCTGGTATTCGACATATCCGAGGACCTGTTCGCCCCCGCGGAGCAGGCAGACAGCAGCGGACTCCGGCGCTCCCGTGGCTATCAGGTATGGACGAAGCGGTTCGACCGGGTTTCGACGATCGCCGAGGACGTCAGGGATGCGAGCCTGCGCAGCGGTCGTGCCGCGATCGCCGCGGAGACGGCACGACTGCAGGTGCCTTTGGCCCCCTTGGTCACCCGGCTCCAGGCCGTGGTGGAAGCAGCGAAGGAGGCGCACGAGCTCGTCGATTCCGAGAATGGTGTCCTCGATTCCGCCCGCCTGACGCGGTTGGTCACCTCTCCTGGCGATCCGCGCGTCTTCCGCGGACGGTCGCACCGTGCCGAGACCGACTGTGCCGTGACCTTTCTGCTCGACCTCTCGGGGTCGATGAAGACTCATGCGCTCGGGCTCGGTGCCCTCCTCGACGTGCTCGGCACCGCCCTCGACCGTGTAGATGTGACCGTCGAGATCCTCGGTTTCACCACGAACTCCTGGAACGGCGGACGCGTCCGCGCCGATTGGGCGAAGTCCGGGGCGCCGGACCGGCCGGGTCGTCTCAACGAAATCCATCACCTCGTGATCAAGTCTGGAGAATCCTCGTGGCGGCGGACGCGCAACAACCTCGGCGGTCTGCTCAAGACCTCTCTGTACAGAGAGGGCATCGATGCTGAGGCCCTGCGCTGGGCGGTCGGCCGGCTGTGCCGCCAGCAGGCGGCGAAATCAGCCATGGTCGTCATCAGCGATGGTCTCCCGGCTGATTCTGCGACAGCCGCAGCCAACGATGAGGACTACCTGGCCCAAGATCTCGAGACCACGGTGGCCGACCTGCGTCGCTCCGGCGATATCGGTGTCCTCGGAGTGGGCATCGGCACAGACCCGGGGCTCCTCTATCCCGCCAGCGTCGAACTCGACGCCGAGTCCCTGGGCGGCCGGGAGTCTGTGCGGGCGGTCGTCGACGGACTTCTCACCGTTCTCCAACGCTGAACGACGATGCCGGCACGGCCGTCGCGAACGATCCTGCTCGTCTGCCCGCGCACCTCGGCGAACGGTCAGATGACGGCGGTCGGCCCGCTGCCGTGAATCCTGGCAGCGGGCCGACCACTATGCTGTTGCGGGGCACGGACGATACTCAGCCCACCTTGGTCAGGCGTCCCTCGCGGCGCAGCTGAGCGCTTTCGCTGAACCGAGTGACGGCGGGACGCTCGTCGCCGAGGACGAGACGATCGACCTGCAGGTCGGTGAGCTTCCTGTTGTGCCGGATACGGGAGAGGAAGAACACGACACCGATGACGATCCAGACGGCCAGGGCGATGAGCGACTGCGGTCCCAGCGCACCGGGCGAGCCCGGGATGAGCAGGAGCAGCATGAAGATGATCGCAATGACCGCTCCGACACCGGACAGGACCTTCTTCGTCGTCGAGTACATTCCCGGGAGAGCCTCTGGGTCCTGAGCCTCACGAGTGGGGCGGAAGATCCGGAAGGCGCACAGGCAGGTGTAGAGGTAGGCGATGGTCACACCGATCGAGGACATGTCGACGACCCAGGTCAGAGCCGCCCTGCCGAACCAAGGGCTGATGAGACAGACGATGAGGACGGCGATGATCCCGATGTGCGGGGTCTTGTGCTTCGCATGTAGGCGGGCGAAGATCGGCGGGATCATCTGTGCGCGGCCCATGGCCATGAGCACGCGACTGGCCGAGACGTAGAAGCCGTTGAGGCCGGTGCTCACACCCATCGTGATGGCGATGGCCAGCAGCAGGAGGCCCGAACCGCCGATGACGCCGGTGATCGCTTCTGCCGTTCCCCACGCGGAACCGGAAGTTGCCAGTGCCTGCCACGGTTCGGCCATGGAGACCGAGACGATCATCGCCATGTAGAGGGCGGCAGCTGTGAGGATGGCGAGCACGATGAGGCGTAGCGCCTTGGCCGGAGAGAAGTCGAACTCCTCAGCAGCCTGGGGAACATTGTCGAAGCCGATGAATGCCCACGGGGCGATGGCGACGATGGCGATGATCGCGGCCACCGGACTGACACCATCTGGCAGTGCCGGCGACATATTCGAGAGATGGGTCGTCGGGCTCGCGATGACGGAGATGATGATCGCAGACACTGCGATGATCATGAGTACACAGGCCCAGTATTGGACCCGACCCGACAGTGCGGTGCCGCGGATATTGAGGATGGCGAAGACGACGAGCGCGGTGATCGAGACGCCGATCTCCGGCAGATAGACATCCCAGCCGGCGACGGTGTACAGGTACCCCTGCTCCATGACCGAAGGCATGATCTTGCGGAACAGCAGAGCCAATGCCGAAGCGTTGAGCGCGACGATGCAGACGTAGCCGAGTGTGAGGAACCAGCCGGCGAAGAAGGCATGGACGCGTCCGTAGCCGATGAGCGCGTAGGCCAACTCACCTCCGGATACGGGGAAGGTGCGGATGAGGAAGCCGTAGCTGACGGCGATGATGAGCATGAGGCCGGCGCCGAGGGCAAAGCCGACGAGGGTGCCTAAGGGGCCACCCATCGCCAGCCAGTCAGTGGGAAGGATGAACGCACCCCATCCGACCGCCGAGCCCAGAGCGATGGCGAAGACCCAGCGAGGCTTGAGCGTCTTGGCCATCCTCTCCGGCTGTTCACCGTGTGCTCCAGGTGGCGCGGCGGCGACGTTCTCGGTCGGATTCTCTATTGACTTCGACATGGCACCTTACTTTCGTCACTTCTCTGTGAAGGTTTGGGCAGTGGATTTCGTCCCGCGATGGTCACCGATCGCAGGAGTGAGCGCCTGCAGGCACGTGATGAGGCCGACGTTGATGATGTCGGATACGCTCGCCCCCCGGGAGAGGTCGTTGATCGGGGCCGCGAGTCCTTGGAGCAGCGGGCCGTAGGCGTGTGCTCCGCCGAGGCGTTCGGCGATCTTGTATCCGATGTTGCCGGCGGCGAGGTTCGGGAAGACGAGCACGTTCGCATGACCGGCGACAGCGGATTCTGGGCATTTCGACTTCGCCACGGATTCGACGATGGCAGCGTCGAATTGGAGCTCGCCGTCGACATCGAGGCCGGGGTGGCTGCGACGGATGTGCTCGGTCGCTGCTATGACCCGATCGATGTCGGAGTGCTGAGCCGATCCCGCTGTTGAGAACGACAGCATCGCCACGGAGGGTGCCCGGCCGGTGATCGCTGTGAACGTGTGTGCAGTGGCGACAGCGATCGCTGAGAGCTGCTGGTCATCGGGGACCGGGATGACCGCGCAATCGCCGAATCCCAGGTAACGTCCGTCGCGCAGGCACATGAGGAACGAGGAGCTGAGCAGGGGCGCATCCGGAGTGAGACCGACGACGGCCAATCCCGCCCGGATGACATCGGCGGTGGGCCGATCCGCGCCGGCGACGGCGGCTTCAGCCAATCCTTCTTTGACGGCTGCAGCGGCGAGGAAGACAGGGTCGGTCAGCCATTGCGCGGCCAGTTCAGGATGCTTCCTCTGCGCGCTGGATCGGATTCGTTCGCCGGCTGGACCGGCCGCGAGGTTCGCCGGGTCTTCGACGGACCATCCGTCGGCAGCGGCGATGCCCAGTTGCTTCGCACGGTGGCGAACCTCATGGGCGTCGCCGATCAGGACGGGTTGGACGCCCGCCTCGGCGAGGGCGCCGGCAGCGCGAAGGACACGTTCGTCGTGAGACTCGGCGAGGACGATCCTCGGCCGTGGTCCCTCTCCGCACAGGTCGAGCACCCGATCGAGGAGCATCGAGTCGATCGAGACGGACTCGAGCTCGGCTTCGACGGTGGTCTCGGCCGCAGTGCGGTCGCGAGCTGCCGGCGTCTTCAACATCGGTCGATCCTCAGACCGCAGCCGACAGCGTGGAGACGCCGAGGTGCTTGTCGACAGACCCCATGACGTGGTCGACCTTGTCGAGCAGGTCATCGAGGACGGCCTGGTCAGCGACGAGAGGCGGAGAGAGGACGAGCATCGTCGCACCGCGGTTGTCGGGGCGGGTGATGAGCCCGACTTCCTTCATCGCCTTCGGGATGACCTCGGTGAGCACCTTCTTCGACGCATCGGGGGTGAGTTCGGCACCCGTGTCTCGGTCGGCCATCATCTCGATGGCGTAGAAGAACCCGGTGCCACGGTATTCCCTGATGCAGCGATAGGAGTCGGTGATCCGATCGAGGCCGTTCTGGAAGTAGGGTGCGAGGCTGCGGACGTTGCCGGGGACATTCTCCTCTTCCAGCGCGATGAGGTTGGCGGTGGCGACCGCGGTGGCCACCGGATGACCACCCCAGGTGGCCCCGTGGGTGAAAGTTCCGGCATCGGGCGAGTCGAGAAGGGCCTCTGCGAGCGGCTTGCGGATGATGACTCCGCCGAGGGGCATGTAGCCCGAGGTCGACCCCTTGGCGAAGGTGATGAGGTCGGGCACGACGTCGAATTTGATCGAACCGAACCATTCGCCCAGCCGCCCGAACCCGGTGATCACTTCGTCGGCGACGAGGAGGATTCCGTGTTCGTCGCAGATCTTCCGCAGCTCCTGCCAGTAGCCCTCCGGCGGTACGAGTGCTCCGCGCGAGTTCTGGACGGGCTCCGCGAAGAGCGCGGCGAAGGTGTCTCCGCCTTCCCGTTCGATGAGTTCTCTGATGGCCTGGATCGAGGGCAGGTCGGCGGCGGTGCCTCCGGCCGGGACCTCTTCTCCCAAAGTGTTCGGCACGTGGAAGACTCCGGGCATGAGTTCGCCGAAAGGCTCCTTGTAGGCGGGGATGCCCGTGACGGCGAGGGCGCCGAGGGTGGTGCCGTGGTAGGCCATGTCCCTGGCGATGATCTTGGTGCGCTGGGACTGTCCCTGGGAACGATGGTACTGGCGGGCGAACTTCACAGCGGACTCAACGGCCTCGGACCCCGAATTGACGAAGAACACTGTGTCGAGGTCGCCCGGGGCGTGACCGGCGATGCGGGTCGCCGCATCCACGGCTGCGGGATGGGCCGAACCCCAGTTCGTCCAGTACGCGAGCTTGCTCATCTGCTCATAGGCGGCCCGGGGAATATCCTGTCGCCCGTGGCCGATGTTCGCACAGAACAGGCCGGCCAGACCATCGAGGTACCGGTCGCCTCGTTCGTCGATGAGGTAACTTCCGTGCCCTTCGACGATGATCGGAAGATCTTCGTCATTCCACACTCTGCCGGTGGTGAAGTGGGGGAAAAGATGCTGCTGGGCACGATTTGCATAATCCGAGATCGTCACGCGAACCCTCCATTCGAACTGTCTGGGTCGGCACGTCGAGACGTCCCGACTCCGGCAACTCCGTCGTTGGAGCGCCTGACATCACTATCGCTACTATCTGGTTCCCAATGAAGACCCAGTCCGATACGACTTCTTTGGTGCCAGATGTCAGTGGCGGTTCAGCGGTCTCCGAGAACCGAGTCGAGCACCTCGGCGAGGATTCGCACGCCGGGTTCGATGGATTCGAGGTCGATGGCTGCGAAGCCGAGTCTGAAGTTGTTCCGGTGGGAGTCGGGGGAGAGGAAGAACGGATCGCCGCGTTCGATCACGACGCCTCGACGCAGGCACTCGTCAGCGAGGATGCTCGCGTCGAGATGCGCGGGCGCTTGGATCCAGACGCTGACCCCGCCGGCAGGGAAGGGAACGGACCAGGGAAGGTGGGCGTCGAGGGCGGCCGTGAGGGTTTCCCATTTCTTGCGCAGCTGGGTGCGGCGACGCGAGATCGTTCGATGGTACTGGCCGGATTCGATGAGCAGCGCCATGGCGCGTTGGGTGTGTCCGGGGACGTGGCGGATGGAATAGCGACGGTGGCGGCGCATACGCTCGATCAGCTCGGGCTCCGCAACGATGTAGCCCAGTCGCAGGCCTGGAGCGAGGAATTTGGAGAAGGAGCCCAGGTAGATCACGTGCTCGGAACCGGGCAGGGCTTTGAGGGCTGGGGTGGGTTTGCCTCGGTAGCGGAACTCCGAATCGTAGTCGTCTTCGATGATGAGGGAGTCCGTGTCACGCATGTGTGTCAGGAGCTGAGTTCGACGCGACGAATCGAGAGTGACGTTGGTGGGGCTGTGGTGGCTGGGGGTGACGTAGACGAGGTCAAGCTGGTCGGACGGTGGGATCATGCCCCGATTGTCGACTTTCAGGGGGAACAGCTGGCCGCCGACGCGGGCGAAGGCATGTTTGGCGTCGACGTATCCGGGATCTTCGACGCCGACCGTGGTGTCCGGGCCGACGAGCAGCTGTGCCAGGAGGTCGAGCCCCTGTTGGGAACCCGCTGTGATGAGGACGTTCTCGGTATCGACATGGATTCCGCGGCTCGGCAGAACGCGCTGGCACAGCAGCTTGACCAGCAGCGGATCGTCTTCGTCGATGGCGTCGCGGACAGAGTACTGAAGATGCTCGGGTTCCATGGCGGTGCGAAGGGCTTTTGCCCAGGCGAGCCGGGGGAATTCTTCCGGATCGACCTGACCTGCGACGAATGGATATGGGTAGGTCTGCCAGTTCTTCGTCTTCGTGATCTCCGGGAGGTGGATGTCGCGGACAGGTCTGATCTTCTGTTCCCAATCGATGGGGCCGGTCATGCGGCGGGTGCCGGCGCTGACGGCAGCAGCATCGGCGAGCAGTCTGCTGTTGACGAAGTGCCCGCTGCGCGGTCGGGCCTCGATGAGTCCGGTGGCGACAAGCTCCTGGATAGCGGCGTTGACGGTATTGCGTGAGAGTCCGAGTTCGTGCGACAGATCCCGCGATGACGGAAGCGGCACATCGGGGCTGTACGTGCCGGAGAGGATTTGGTGTTCGAGCGCCTTGCGGAGCTGCCGATAGAGCGGCTCTTTCGACTTCGGTGAGATTTCGATAGGGGCTCTGAGCTGCGCATGGTCGCGGTGGTGGTCCATGTCGGGATCTGGAGTCATTGCGGTGTGGGCCTACAGTGCCAATGTGTTCGAGTTTTTGTCGTATCCGACCGGGTAGCGGGGGACGACGACCATCGGGACGGGAATGCTGCGGAGCATTTTCTTGGCCGTGGCACCGAGGAACAGCGACTTCGGTTGTGCCAGCCGGCTGGAACCGATGATGACGATCTCGCTGTTGTCCCAGCTCAGCCTTTCGACCGCGGAGTCGACGGACCGCCCGTGGGCGACATCGACCATGACTTCGACCGCGTCGTCGACCTGCTGGGACGCGCTCAACAGCAGCGCTCGCGCGTGGTCGGCGGGAGACCGTCCGTCCGGTGTGTTCGGGGACGCGTCCAAGCCGATGAGTGAGATGAGTCGCAGCGGGACGTCGTGTCGGACCGATGAGCTGACGGACACGTCGAGGACTGCGTCGGCACCGACTCGTGTTCCCATCGCACAGGTGAGTCGTGTCAGTCTGCTCGGAGGGAGGTAACCCGACGGTGCGAGGGCCACCGGCACGGAGGCCGAGTGGAGCAGGGCATTGGCGACGGACCCCACCGTGAACCGGCGGAACGGGCCGCGGCTGGCTGCGCCGACGATGATGAGGTCGCAAGGCGCGGTGGACGCGATTTCGAGCAGGCCTTCAGCCATCGATTCAGCGAAGTGGACGGTGACAGTGGACCTGATCGACTTGGGAATGAGGTCGCTGACCTTGGCGAGACCCTCCAGCGCTGAGTCCTTGCGCAGCTGTTGGAACTCGCGTTCCTGAGCTGACTGAGCATGGTCGGGCTGCGGCCCGCGAATAACATGGACGAGTTCGATGGCGACACTGTGCGGGGCAACGACGGAGCGTGCCAGAGTGAGGGCCAAAGAGACGGCATCTCTGTCGCGTCTGTCCAGAGTGATTCCGACGACGTAACGCATTGAGTCTCCTTTGACCTGGTGCTCTGTAACTGAGTGGGGCGCTCTGCGGTGCCCCAAGTCGACTATAGGTGAGGCCTCTGACCGTCGACAAAGCGCAGGTCAGTCGACTGAGGAGTCTTCCTCACATGGAGAGCGGATGGTCGACGGGCAAGAACCGAGAGACCTCCTGTGCCGCTCGGACTGCATCGGCACCCAATGTGATGAGGCGGGCGTCGTCCATTCGCACTGTCGGTCCCTGGATGACGATGGCGGCCTGCGCTTGGCCAGTCGCATCGAGGACCGGCGCTCCGACACAGCGAACTCCGTCCACGTTCTCCTGATCGTCGATGCTGAATCCTCGTTCGCGTGTGGCACGCACGGCGGACCGGGCATCGTCGCGAGTGCCCAGAGTGTTCGCTGTGACCGGTTCGAGCCGATCGGGAAGTGAGTCGAAGTACTCGTCTGCATTGTCCGAGAATGCCAGGATCACTTTGCCCGAGGCCGTGGCGTACAGAGGGAATCGTGCACCGACGCGTTGCACGAAGCGCAGGGGGAGGGTGGACTGGACGCGGGTCATGACGACCGATTCACCGCCATCGCGGATGGCGAGATTGACTGATTCTTCGGTCATCTCGTTGAGCCGTTCCAAGAACGGGATCATCTTATCGATACCGAAGCTCCGTTGCGCCGCCTGGCCGAGGAGCACCGCGCCGCTGCCCAGGTAATACGCGTCGTTCCACGGGTTCTGGGCGATGAGGCCCTCAGCAAGAAGCGCCTTCGCAATGCGGTAGACCGTTCCGGAGGACAGCCCCAACTCCTCAGCGATGGAGGAGAGGGGCAGATCCGCCTCGGTGCCGGCCAGAAGCTTGAGGATGTTCAGCGCACGACCGACGGCCTGAGTGCCTGCTGGATGCCCATTCGCCATGGTGGTGAGCTTATC
The DNA here is from genome assembly GCF_013168765.1 of Brevibacterium sp. CT2-23B. Classification (NCBI taxonomy): domain Bacteria; kingdom Bacillati; phylum Actinomycetota; class Actinomycetes; order Micrococcales; family Brevibacteriaceae; genus Brevibacterium; species Brevibacterium sp. CT2-23B. The sequence goes on from NZ_JABBYK010000007.1 coordinate 136,523, forward strand.
AGGGGCCGACAGGCGCCTTGTGAGACCGCTCACGGTGCTTGTCGTCTTCCGTGTCTTCGGTGAACATGTCTGTGCGTCGGATCAGCAGAGCTGACACCCCGCTGATCACCGTAACGGCGAGGACATAGGCCACGATCGACCCGATATGTCCGTCACTCTCCCGGAGAAGATAGGAGAGGACGAGCGGCGTCATCCCGGAGGCGACGATTCCAGAGATCTGGTAGACGACCGAGATTCCGCTGTATCGGGTCCACGTGGGGAACAGCTCGGCGAAGAGCGAGGCTTCCGGGGCATAGACGACCGGGTAGACGACACCGAGTACGAGGCCGATGCTGATGAAGATCAGCAGCGGATTTCCGGTGCCAATGAGCAGCAGCGTCGGGTAGGTGAGGATGCCCAGCGCGACGACGCCGAGAGCGTACATGCGCCGTCGGTCGAAGTGATCGGACAGCCGACCCATGAGCGGGATGACTCCGACCATGATGATCGCGCCGACCATGACCGCGGTCAGGATCGTTCCCTGGCTGACGTCCAGGCTCGACGTGGCATAGGTGATGATGAATACGGCCCAGAGGTTGAACGCGACGCCTTCGGCCCAGCGCGCGCCCATTCCCAGAATGATGTTGCGTCGACTCTGCCTGTCCTTGGCCAGTTCCACGGCGGGGATGACTGCGCGAGCTTCTGCCTTCTCGAGCTTGGCGAAGGCCGGTGTCTCCATCACCTTCAGCCTGATGAAGAGGCCGACGCCGACGAGCACAGCACTGAACATGAAGGCGACTCGCCAACCCCAGCTGAGGAATGAAGCATCGGACATCACCCTGCCGAGGAACGCGAAGACACCTGTGCCGAGGACCAAACCGACCGCGAGGCCGATCTGAGGGAAGCTGCCATAGAGGCCGCGTTTGCCTTTTGATGCGTACTCGACCGCCATCAGCACGGCTCCGCCCCATTCGCCGCCGACGGCGACACCTTGAGCGATGCGGCAGATGACGAGGAGGAGGGGAGCCGCGAATCCGATCATCGCGTGGGTGGGGATGACGCCGATGAGGAATGTGGCGATACCCATGATCATCATGGTGGTGACCAGAGTCTTCTTCCGTCCGACCCGATCACCGATATGGCCGAAGACCAGTCCGCCGACGGGTCGCGCGACGAATCCGACGGCGAAACTGGCGAAGGCGAGAATGGTGCCGATGAGGGGGTCGTCACTGGGGAAGTAGAGCTTGTTGAACACAAGCCCGGCGGCCATTCCGTAGAGGAAGAAGTCGTACCATTCGACTGTGGTCCCGACGATGCAGGACATCATGACGACGCGGATGTCCTTCTTCGTAAAAGAGCTGACGTCGGTTGGCTGAGGGTTCGAGTTCATAATGACTCCCGGAAGATTCCTGTCAGTGCCTCGCGTGTGACCGGACGGGGCACGACGGCCATCTGTCGCGTCTGTTTGAGGGTCCCATCGACGAGTTCGTCGATGTTGTCTTCGGTGTAGCCGAAGCTGCGCAGTCCCTTCGGCATATCGATGTCGTGCATCAGCTCCGTGAGCACATGGGCCAGCGCCTCGGCGCCGTCGGTGCGGGTGAATGTCTGACCGCTCAGCAGCTCTGCGGCGCGGAGGTGGCGGTCGGGGTCGGCCGGGTAGGTCCAGCGGAAGACTGCGGGAGCGGTTGAGGAGACGGCTTGGCCGTGTGGGACCATGACCATCTCCGGATAGCCTTCGGCCTGGTAGTTCTCAACCGCGCCGGCGATCGGGTAGGCGTTTGCGTGGGGGAGGTGGGTGCCGGCGTTGCCGAACCCGGTTCCGGCAGATGCCGAAGCCAGGGCCATCTGGCTTCTCGCATCGATATCGCGGCCATTCATCACGGCTTTGCGCAGGTTGCGGCCCACCAGCTTAAGTGCCTGTTCGCACCAGATGTCGCTGATGGGGTTGGACCCGCAGAAGGCCGGGCGTTTCGTCGGATCGTCGGGGGCCGGCTTCGCATCGAAGGCAACGCTGGTGTAGCTTTCGAGCGCATGTGAGAGGACGTCCATTCCGCTCGCCGCAGTGACCTGGGAGGGGAGGGACACGGTGGTCAGCGGATCGACGATCGCCATGGACGGGCGAAGTCGGGCGTGACTGATCGCGGCTTTGAGGTGCATGTCCAGAAAGTCGATGACGCAGATCGTCGTTGATTCGGAGCCGGTGCCTGCAGTGGTCGGCACGGCGATGAGGGGCTTCAGCGGCAGCCAGGGAGCGGTGCCTTCGCCGATAGGCGGCGTCACGTAGTCGAGGAGTTCGCCAGGGTGGGTTGTGAGCAGATTGACGGCTTTCGCTGTGTCGATCACGGATCCGCCGCCGATGGCGACATAGCAGTCCCAGTCCTTCTGTCGCGCCCACTGCACGGCATAGTCGATGCTTTCGTTGGTCGGTTCGATTCCCACTTCGTCGAAGATGTCGGTCGAGATGTCTTCGTTCTGGAGTTCGTGGAGAACGTCATCGGGTATGCCTGTGGCGCGCACGTTAGTGTCCGTGATGATGAGGCACGACTGCGCGCCGAATGCCTTGATGTCTGAGTAGAGCTCGCTGAGGGATCCGTTTCCGAATTTCAATGGCGGTGCGGCCCAGGTGAATACGGATTCATTCTGCAGATATGTGCCCATGCTGATGCTCCTTTGCATTCATATGTGGGAAGGCTCCCCACATTGTGATTCGACCCTAAAAGCTGAGAGCGCAAATGTGAAGCACTTCACAAAAGTTTTTGCTTGTGCGCCGTTTGCATTAAGGAGAGTGATGGTTGACGGTAGCTCTCTGACCAGGAGGCATATCGGTAGTTGGGGCGAGGGACAACGTGGCGAAATGCATATTAGACCGAAGTGGCCCGCCGTAAAGGCAAAAGAATGCGATTGCATGATCACCGTTAAGATGACGGGCATGACGGAACCTTCGACCACGACGCGAATCAGCGATACCGCACTCATCTTCGAAGGCGGTGGGATGCGAGCTTCACTCACCAGCGCCATGGCGGTCGTCCTGCTCAACGAGGGTTTGTCGTTTGACTGGGTCGCTGGCATCAGTGCCGGAGCGTCCACTGCAGGGAACTACCTGTCCGGTGACAAGTGGCGAGTGCGTCGATCGTTCGTCGAGTTCGCCAAAGAAGAAGAGTTCGGCGGGTGGCGGTACTTCGCTCGCGGCAAAGGCATGTTCCACGGCGAGTACATCTACCAGCGAGCAGGTGCACCCGACGAGGCATTGCCGTTCGATTGGGACAGCTTTGAGGCAAGCACCGGCGATATGCGGATCATCGCCTTCGACGCCGAGACCGGCGAAGAGGCAGTTTGGTCGAAGAAGGACACCCCGAATATCGACGAGTTGATGATCCGCGTGCAGGCTTCATCGACAATGCCGATTGTCATGCCACCGGTGCACCTCGACGGACACGTCTATGTCGACGGTGCGATGGGGGAGGACGGCGGCATCGCCCTGAGCCAAGCGCAGCGCGAGGGCTTCGAGAAGTTCGTCATCGTGCTCACGCAGGAGCGTGGGTACAAGAAGGTGCCGCAGCGATTCCCTGCGGTCTACAGAGGCATCTTCCGAAAGTATCCGGCCCTGGCTGATGCGCTGCTGACACGGTGGAAGCGCTATAACGAGACCCGTGAACGCATCTTTGAGTTGGAAGCGGAGGGCAAGGCCCACGTCTTCGTCCCCGACCGCATGCCAGTCGACAACAGCACCCGCGAACTCTCTCGGCTCGCAGCCGCTCACCGGATGGGGTTGTCGCAGGCCCGGCGTGAACTGTCTACGATCCGAGAGTTCGTTGGAGCATAGCCGAGGAAACCTAATACGCCGGTGTGCGTTCATCCCAGCGCGTGTGATCGTGGCGATCAATCCTAGCGGTATGAGCTTCAAAGTCAGCGACCAGAATTCCTCGATAACGGAAGGTGTCGGAAAGATTGAAGCCGGCAAGCGAGCCGAATTCGTATCTCGCGGGCCGGGCCCTTCTGCGGCATCGTCCTCTGCCGACGCTCGGAATTAGACGAGCTCGTTGAATTTGCCTTGTGTCGATTTCAGTCGCGCATTGTGTGATGAAGCCAGACAGGCCAGGGTTTGACCTGCTCGGTCGTGAAGGCTGTACGCCCGAACCGAGTGAAGGTTGCGGGAAATTCTGCGGACGTGGAAACGACCGTGAATGTCGGCGACAAAATGGTTAGCTCAAGACAAATATAGCCCTCTGAAGTGCAGTTTTGCGTATTCTTCAATCTCTTGAGTCGAAGTCTGCGTTTCCAAGCAGTGACCGAAAACGCTAGTGACTCGTAGCGTCTTCCTCAGTCGGATCAATGACGATGTCGAAGGAGACCACACGTTATGGACAAAGTGCACTCATCTGCTGCAGATACCGTCGCGGACATTCCCGCCGGTGCATCAGTCGCAGTCGGAGGGTTCGGATTAGTCGGAGTGCCCATTACTTTGATACGCGCCCTTCGGGACCTTGGGGTTGGTGACCTCGAGATCATTTCGAACAATTGCGGAGTCGACGATTGGGGTCTGGGAGAGCTATTAAAAACCGGTCAGATCACCCGGATGATTGCTTCGTATGTCGGAGAGAACCAGGAGTTCGCCCGGCGGTATCTTAGCGGTGAGCTCGAACTGGAATTCGCCCCGCAAGGCACTCTCGCAGAACGTATGCGGTGCGGCGGTGCGGGGATCCCCGGCTTCTACACGGCATCCGGGGTCGGCACCGTCGTAGCGGACGGTGGCCTGCCTTGGCGCTACGACTCCTCAGGCAAAGTGATTGTTGAGTCGCCAGCGAAGGAAACTCGCAAGTTCGATCATTTCGGTCAGGGATTGACTTACGTACTCGAACAGGCGATTGTTCCGGACTTTGCACTGGTGCGTGCAGCCAAAGGTGACCGGCACGGAAATCTCGTCTTCGAAAAGGCGGAGAGGGCGTTCAGCCCGGTTGTCGCCACCTGTGGTCGCATCACGATAGCGGAGGTTGAAGAGCTTGTAGAGCCTGGAGAGATTGACCCCGATGATGTCGACATACCCGGAATCTACGTACATCGGGTTATCGCTCAGACCGCAGAAGTGCGCGACGAACTCCCGATCGAGAAGCTGAGAACCCGCCCTCGTGCGGCCGTTTGACCCTGTAACCACCACATTAAGGAGCTTGAAACATGGTCTGGACTCGTAATGATATGGCTGCACGTGCGGCGAAGGAACTACCCTCTGGCGGATATGTCAACCTCGGTATCGGTCTGCCAACCCTCATACCGAATTACCTTCCTGATGGTCTCGAGATCGTCATGCATTCCGAAAACGGGATCGTCGGTGTCGGGCCATACCCGTATGAGGATGAAGCGGATCCCAAGCTCATCAACGCTGGTAAGGAAACCGTGACCGTGCTGCCAGGAGCGGCATATTTCGACTCTGCAATGAGTTTCGGCATGGTCCGTGGCGGCAAACTGGATGTCACTGTCCTCGGTGGTATGCAGGTCTCGGCCACAGGAGATCTGGCCAATTGGACTGTCCCCGGAAAGATGATCAAGGGTCCCGGGGGAGCGATGGATCTCGTCCACGGCGCCAAGCGCGTCATCGTCCTCATGGAGCATCTAACCAAGAACGGTGACCACCGGATCCTGGAAGAGTGCACATTGCCGCTGACGGGATGCGGAGTTGTCTCCATGGTGATCACGAATTTCGGAGTTATGGATGTTACCGATGACGGGCTTGTCCTCCGTGAGGTGGCCGACGGTCTCAGCGTAGACGAAGTCATCAAAGTTACAGGAGCATCACTGACTATTGCACCGGAACTACGTAATACGGCCAATGTTCCAGGTGCCCATTTGCTGGCAGAAAACCGAGAAAGCGAATTCGCATGAAGGGCGCAGCGATCGTTGGAGCCCACGAACTTCCGCCTCGGCGCACAACTCCAGGGGTGACAAGTCTGGAGATGATCGCGAGGGCCGGCCGCGCTGCCGTTCTCGACGCAGGGCTGACCCCTCATAGTATCGACGGTTTGATGATCGGTCCCCAGGTCGGAGAGACTCCCCAACATGCTCCCGCAGCAGTGGCTGAATACCTCGGGCTTCAACCGCGCTTCGCCGACATCGTGGATCTCGGTGGAGCATGCGGGCCAGGGATGGTCTGGCGTGCGGCCGCGGCGATTTCAGCGGGCATGGCAGACACGGTCCTTTGCGTTCTTGGTAATGCACGGGATCCCGAGCGCTTGCCGCGCTCGCCGAATCGTAACCCGATTCGCGAGTTCGACGTTCCTTTTGGTGCCAGCGGTGCGAACCAGGCGTACGCGATGGTCGCCCAAGCGCATATGGCCGAGTTCGGTACCACGGCAGAACAACTCGCACAGGTGCCGGTCAAACAACGGTCTAACGCGATGCTCAACCCGAACGCGGTTTTTCACGGTAAGGAGATCACGATCGACGATGTGCTTGCTTCGCCGATGGTGATGTCACCTCTACACCTCCTCGAGGTGGTCATGCCCTGTGGCGGCGGAGCCGCCGTCGTTGTCACATCATCTGAACGCGCACTCGACATGCCCCACGATCCCGTACAGCTTCTTGGCGCCGGTGAAATGATCACGCATCGTGCTCTGTCTCAAGCGCCGAGGTTGACTACCTCACCGCTGGCATCCGCGATTGGCCATGCGTATCGGATGGCTTCGATCACTGCGTCCGATCTTGACTTCTTATCAATCTATGACTGCTATTCGATCGTCGTTGCCGAGACGATTGAGGACGCAGGTATCTGTGGGAAAGGTGAGGCCGGGCCGTGGTTGGAAGAAGCGGACTTCTCTATCGCTTCCACGCTGCCGATAAATCCGCATGGCGGACAGCTATCGACGGGGCAAGCCGATCTGGCCGGGGGCATGGGGCACGTGGTCGAGGCGGTCCTGCAATTGCGTGGAGATGCCGAACTCCGTCAGATAGCTGATCCGAAACTCGCCTTGGTGACCGGAAACGGAGCGACTCTCAGTGAGGAAGTTGCACTCGTTCTGGGAAGGGAGAAGTAATGACCACTGAGACCACTACCCCTGCGACCCGACGGCCAGGACTAGTGACCACGACATTGACTCAGCCGTTTTGGGATAGTGCCAATGACGGGCAGATGCTCATCCAACATTGCAGCGACTGTGGTCACCAGCAGCACTATCCGCGCAACCTATGTACCACCTGTTGGTCGGAGGACCTCAACTGGATATCAGCGTCTGGCAGGGGCGTCGTGTGGACTTTCACCGTTGTCGAAAAGCCCGGGCATCCAGCGTGGGCGGCAGAGGTTCCCTATGTCATCGCGCTCGTCGAATTGGAGGAAGGACCACGGTTGATGGCCAGGATCCTCGATTGCGCTCCTGCGGACGTAAGGGTCGGGCTGCCAGTCACTCTTCGTCCCACTTGGGACGAACAGCTCAAACAAATGCTTCTCAATTTCGCACCCGCTTCCAACTAGGAGCTCATCCAACCGGGACCAATAGTGCCCGGCTGACAAGGAGGTCAGGATATGACAACTGCGAAAACAACAACCCCATCCGCCCGGACACCAGAGATGGCCCGACGCGCCAAATGGGGCAGTTTCATCGGCACCGCGATCGAGTGGTACGACTTCTATCTATATGGGACCGCCGCGGCACTCGTCTTCAATCAGGTGTTCTTCACAGACTTCGACGGCCCCACAGGGACACTGCTTTCGCTAATGACATTCTCCGCAGGTTTCATTGCCCGCCCGTTAGGAGGAATTGTCATGGGGCACTTCGGCGACCGGATCGGGCGAAAGTCGATGCTCGTACTCTCGTTGATGATGATGGGCTGCGCAACCACTCTGATTGGTGTATTGCCGACGTTCGAGACGATCGGGATATGGGCACCCATCTTGCTTGTCACTTTGCGCGTTATTCAGGGCTTCGGAGTTGGAGGCGAGTGGGGCGGCGCTGTTCTCGTCGCTGTGGAACACGCGCCAGAAACGAGGAAAGGCCTTGCCGGTTCGTGGCCCCAAGTGGGCGTGCCGGTCGGTCTGTTCATGGCCAACGCCGTCTTCATGATCACCAATTTCGTTTTGGGCCACGAAGCTTTCGTCGCTTGGGGTTGGCGCATCGGCTTCCTCGGTTCGGCACTATTGATCGCAACTGGTCTGATCATCCGCTTGAAGATGGAGGAGACACCGGACTTCGCACATGCCAAAGAAAATGACGACATTGCGAGGTTCCCTGTCGCGGATATGCTCCGCACCCAGTGGCAACGTCTGCTCGTCGCCACGGGTGTGAAAATCTCGCAGAACGCGATCTTCTATATCCTCACAGTGTTCACTCTCACCTACGTGGGCGAATCCTTGGGTATGTCCGATGAAGTGGCCCTCGGCGGGGTCATGGTGGCATGTGTCGTCAGCGTGTTCACCCTGATGCTCTTCGGCTGGCTCTCCGACCAATTCGGACGTCGGCGGACCTACCTGTTCGGAGCCATTGCCTCGGGTCTGTTTGCCTTCCCGATGTTCTCTCTGCTCGATACACGCAACGTCATCCTCATTGCCTTGGCAATTGTCATCGGTTTCGTCTTCCACGACGCGATGTATGGCCCGCAGGCAGCTTTCATGTCAGAGATGTTTGATACCAAGGTTCGTTACACCGGGACCTCGTTGGGGTACCAGCTTGCCTCCACCGTCGCCGGTGCCGTATCCCCGGTGTTGGCGGTCTACCTGCTTCAGGTCGCGGACGGGCGCCCCTGGCTGGTCGCGCTCTACATGATCGGTGTGAGCATCGTCAGCATCGTTGCCACGGTAGCAGCACCGGAGACCCACCGAGGAAACCGCCGAAAGGCAGTGGTGCTCGACACAAGCGACGGTGTGCCATCTGCCGATGCGACCGTTAGCACCCGAGCTGCCGGACGCGAAGCCCCTAAGGTGACCGAACTACAGTGAAGTCCAGTGTGAGGAAGTGGCGGCAGATTCTGCTCCTGGCCGGAGTCGAAGTCTTGGGCTTGACGGTCTGGTTTTCTGCCACAGCAGTGTCCACGTCTCTGCAGGACGAATGGGCGATCGGTCCGCTAGCAGCAGTCTGGCTCACCGCTTCGGTGCAGCTCGGGTTCGTGGCCGGAGGAATCACCTCGGCGCTGTTGACCATCGGAGATCGGTTCCGTCCGCAGGTGGTCATGGGGGTCTCTGCTTTCGGAGCCGGCGTGGCCACAATGTTGCTCGCGCTGTGTGCTGACGGCCTATGGACGGCCATCATGTTGCGCTTCTTCACAGGTGCCTGCCTCGCAGGTGTCTATCCGATCGGTATGAAAGTGATGGCGACGTGGACCACTCCCCGTCAACGGGGGATTGCCTTCGGCATACTTCTCGGAGCGCTCACCCTTGGTTCGGGAATGCCGCATCTCATTTCCGGACTCGCGCAGTCACTGCCTTGGCGGTCGATCATGCTCATCGCTGCCGGGGTCACGATCCTCGCCGGAATAATTGCACTGGCTTGGGTCCGACCAAACGATAAAGGCAGAGAACGGACTGCCCGTCCGAAAGCTCGATACGCGGTCGCGGGTTTCCGCTCACGAGCACCGCTGCTTGCGAACCTCGGCTATTTCGGACACATGTGGGAGCTCTATGCACTATGGACGTGGCTTCCAACCTATCTCCTCTTCAGCCGTCGTTCCGTTGATAGCGAGGCAGGTCCCGATGTGATTGGAACCTGGTCGTTCATCGCGATTGGTGTGGCCGGTCTGCTGGGTTGCCTGCTCGGCGGATGGCTAGCTGACCGGTTCGGGCGCAGCACGGCCGCGGTGTCTGCCCTTGTTGTCAGCGGCCTGTGTTGTTTGTGTTCGCCGTTCATGTTCTCGGTTGCCGGACCACTGATGCTCGTATTCCTCATCATCTGGGGTGCCTCGGTTATCGCAGACTCGGGAGTCTTCTCCACCGCGTTGAGTGAGAGCGTCGACGCGAGGTACGTAGGTACGGCGCTGACAGCTCAGACCACGGTTGGTTACCTCATCACCGTTCTCACCATCCAACTAGTACCACTGGCAGCGAACCTCACCAGCTGGCAGTTCGCATTCCTCATTCTTCTACCCGGTCCTGTGACCGGAGCGATAGCCATGTATCTGCGGCGCCGAGACCATTCTGGAGACCCATCTGCACATCAGCCCGGGACCGGTGCCACCGGTACCCATAGAACCACCATCACCAATTAAAAGGAGAAATACTGATGACCACCACCCCGACCGTCGGACAGACTGCAGAACTCACGCGAACCGTTGCATCTGAAGACATCGTGAAGTTCACCGATATCAGCGGAGATAGGAACCCCTTACATTACGACCAGGCGGCTGCTGTCTCCTCGAAGTTCGGCGAGATCGTTGTCCAGGGCGGAATCACCAGCGCCATCCTCAACGCTGTCGTCGCCGAGAAACTGCCCGGCCCTGGCACCGTATTCCTCAATGTCAACTGGGACTTCAAAGCTCCGGTCCGCCCCGGTGACGCAATTACAGGTCGCGTCGAAGTGCTCGAAGCACGCACTGATAAGCCAGTGACAAAGCTCAAAACGCAGGTTGTGCGCGATGACGGAACAATCGCTCTCGACGGCACGGCGGTCTGCTACACGATGGCGTTCGACTGACTGTCGTGGGAATCCACCTCGACGGACCAGACCAAGAACGTCCTCAACTGGCCGACAGAAGCTAGACCGGAAACAACCACAACTCAAGGAGATGCCCATTGTCCACAATAGAGCGAACCCCTGTGCTCGTCAGCGCCTCACGCACTCCGGTAGGGAGATTCAACGGAGCGTTGAAGACGGTCGACCCGCTCGACCTCGGTGGGGCCGCAGTCGCCGAGGTGATGCGAAACGCTGGTGACATCGTGCCTGATCATGTCATTCTCGCCAATGTCGTCCAAGCCGGAAACGGCCAGAATCCGGCGCGTTCGGCAGCTCTGCGAGGAGGTGTGTCGACAACTGTTCCCGCTATCACTCTCAACAACGTGTGCCTGGCGAGCATGTTCGCCACGGGTATGGCGGCTACGATGATCCGGGCAGGAGAGCTGGACTCCGCAGTGGTCGGCGGATTCGATTCGATGAGCCGTGCGCCGCATGCGCTTCAAATCCGCCAGGCTACTGCAGTCGGTGATGGTCCCGCCATTGATCTGCTCATGAAAGACGGGCTCTGGTGCGCAGTCTCCGATTCTGGCATGGGGCCGATCGCTGATCGAGCCAACGCTGATTTGGGGATCTCCCGTGCAGACCAGGATGAGTACTCGGTCGAAAGCCATCGGCGCGCGCACGCCGCTACCGAAGCTGGTCGCCTCGGTGAAGAGATCGTTGAGCTTTCGGGCCTTGGCGTCGACGAAGGTATACGGGCCGACTCCTCTTATGACCGTCTTGAAAAGCTTCGGCCCGCGTTCACTGCGGAGGGCACAGTCACCGCTGGCAACGCTTCGCAGATGTCTGACGCCGGGTCTGCAGGGTTGCTGATGACCGCGTCACTTGCCCGGTCGCATGGGTTCGAACCTATGGTTGAAATCTGCGGTAGTGCTACCGTCGCGGGTCCCGATGCTTCGCTTCATGTCAAGCCGGCAGCGGCTGCGTTCGAATTGCTGAAGAAGACCGGACTCGCCGTTGAAGACATCGGTCTATGGGAAATTAACGAGGCTTTCGCTGGGGTGGCGCTGGCGAGCGCTAATGAACTCGGAGTGGATCTCGATATCGTCAATGTCAATGGAGGGGCGATCTCTATCGGTCACCCGTTGGGCGCATCAGGCTTTCGCATCACTATGAGCCTGGCGTTTGAGATGCGACGCCGCGGGATTGACCTTGGAGTTGCTGCAATGTGCGGCGGCGGCGGGCAGGGACAGGCGATTCTGCTGCGGCTGGAATGAGTCCTCATTTTCAGTGAGACGATGTCCTTATGACCGAAGACGCTGAGATGTCGGGACAGATCGTGGCCGATCCGCTGATGGCTGCGGTAATTGCCTACCTTGGAAGACACGCTGAGGGGATCGGCCAGCGTTTGGTGGAGGCTTACACCGCAGAGATCGTCGATTACCGCTCTCTGCCAGAAGGCTTCATCGATCACGACGTCGCCGAGATGGCCCGGCGGAACCTTCTTACTTTGCTGAGTTGGCTTGAAGGCGAGGTCGATGAAGAGCGTAGTCTCGAGGAATTTCGCAACAGCGCGGTGCGAAGGTTCCGACAAGGTGTTTCGGTGCAGGCGTTGCTCCACGCCTACCGCGTCTGGGGCCAGGTTGTCTGGCGAGAGATCTCTGAATTGCCGGAATGCCAGGCGTCTCCAGCGACAGGGTTCGCTGTTGCAGGCGAAGTAATGCGCTACGTCAACAGTGTTTCACTGGCTGTAGCAAATTCGTATCTCGAAGAATCCGAGAACGTCATTCAAGACCGTCAGTTGGCAGAGAGGGATGTGATCGAGGAGCTGATTTCAGGCACTCCGCTGTCAGAACGAGTGAATAGCTACCTGTCGCGCTTGGGTATGGAGTTGGGCCGACAACACAACGTTATTCTCCTACGGAGGCGCCATCGTGCAGACGTGGAACCCCACTCGACTCGGGACAGTTTGACTGCGGTTAGGCGTCTGCTGTCAGCCGCTTCGACCCAGCGGCACCTTGTCGGATTGCGGGAGGAGGAGATAGTCGTCATCATCGATCTTGGTGAGGCGTACGGGACACAGATTCGAGAGGTCGCCAATAGCCTGGCGGCGGAACTCTATGGATACGTCGTTGGTGTTAGCCGGGTCCATGATGGTGTAGCAGGCATAGCTGCGGCATATCGAGAGGCGGCCGACGCTGCGCGGATGTCGGAGGTAAGTCGCAGCTGTCAGGCCTACTTTTACACCGATGTTCTGTTGCAGACTGTTATCGAGAAATCTGGACTAGGCGATGCGGTCCTTGGCGAGACTATCGATCCGCTTGCCGAATACGACGGCAAACACGGATCCAACTTGGTCGAGACTCTGCAACTCTACATAGCCCATCGTTTCAACCTCACACGTACTGCCGAGGACCTCAATGTCAGGCCGAACACCGTACGTTACAGATTGGAGCGCATTCACAACGTTTCGCATAGAGACCCTGACCGGCCCGACGACCTCATTCTCCTAGCCTTGGGGGCGAAGATTGCAAACCGAGGTGTTGCCGCAGATCGTTAGGCCTATCAACACGACGAACACCAACATGGCTACGGAATCGAGGCAGTGAAGCAAATACGGTTCTGGCGTTCAGTTGCACCCTGAATCAAGTTGCGTCGCAGGACTGCGCATCGGTTGAGGCGAGAGGACATTCTTAGGTTTGGGGCGTCTTTCTACCCCTGCCGATACCCCAACTTCACAGAGATCTCCCTCGCCGCAGACTTCATCACCGGAACCAGCGCCTGCATCCGGTCCTTCGGCATGAACGGACGCGTCGCCGACAGCGATATGCCGGCGACGATCTCCCCGCTTCCGTCCCGAATTGGTGCAGCTACGCACCGGATGCCTGGTTCATTCTCTTCCAGGTCGAACGAGGCCCCATCGCCCGTATAGCCGTTCATCCGTTTGACGAACGACTCCACAGCAGACGAATCTGCCTCAGGATTCTCCGCAATGAACAGCCGCTCCCACCGATCCTCCTGTCCCAGCAACAACGCCTTCCCGACGCCAGTCCGGGTCAAGGGCATCCGGTGGCCGATGCGCGACCGCATCTCCGCCCCACGCGTGCCCGGAATCTTGTGGAGGTAAAGCACCGACTGCCCATCTTCGACCGAGAGATGAATGGTGTCCTGCGTCCGTCCGGCCAGTGCCTCCAGATTCTCCCTGGCGACTACCGGCAGTGGGTCCTGGTTGAGAGCGGTAAACCCATATTCGATGAGAGTGGGTCCCAGCCGAAACTCCCCAGGCGACCCATGACGCAGATAGCCCATCTGCACCAACAGCTGAATCATGCGGTGCACACTCGACCTGCCGAGACCCGTCGTATCGACCACGGCCTTCAACGTCGTCGAACCATGCGCCACCGCGCTGATAATCTGCAGTCCTCTGGCCAGGGTTTGCGTGCCCTGGGGGATGGGTTCACTCGAACGTCTGTCAAGGTTCTCGGTCATTCCACCAGTATGTCATCAATCCCACATATAGGGACACGGATGGCACATGATGAACACAGTGACCATAGTGACTTCTATGGCAAAACTGGCACCACCCGAGGCCCCGCAGATGATCGGCCTCGACTGGGGGACAAGCTCACTGCGAGCGTTCCTCATGGGCAACGGCGGACAGATCCTCGCCGAACGCAACGGACCGGATGGAATCATGGCCGTCGGTCCCGACTCCACCGACCCGCTAGGCGACTTCTCCCGCATCGCGCAATCCACCATCGGTCACTGGCTCACAGAATTCGGCCAACTTCCGGTCCTGGCCAGCGGCATGATCGGCTCAACCCAAGGAATCGCCGAGGCGGGCTATCTCGATCTGCCGACCGACCTGAGAGAGTTGGGCCAGCATCTGACGACGGTCGAACTCGACAACGTCGACCTCCGCATCGTCCCCGGCCTGCAGAATGCCGCGAGCGAGACAGACGCCCCAGATGTCATCCGCGGTGAAGAGACCCAGCTGCTCGGACTGCTCACTCCCGAACTCACAGAACAGCGCACGGTGGTCCTGCCTGGTACCCACACCAAATGGGTGGCCTGTGAAGGAACCCGTGTCACTGACTTCTCCACCTCAATGAGTGGCGAAATCTTCGGCCTGCTGAGCACCTCGTCAATCCTCGCCCGACTGGCCGAACCCACCAAAGACTTCCACCTCGAAGCCTTCGACTGGGGAGTAAGCATCGGAGCCGATGACCCCGCCGCCCTCACCTCGTCGCTCTTCTCCGCCCGAACCTGGGCCCTCGACGGGCGCCTGCTCGCCGATGAGGTCAACGACTACCTGTCAGGAATGCTCATCGGCTCGGAGGTCGCCAGCCAGCTGACACCGAACACGGAATCCGCGGAGCTCATCATCATCTGCGGATCGACAAGCCTCACCCAACGCTACTCACGCGCACTCAACCGACTGGGCCGGGAAACTGTCGTCGCGGATCCACGCGCGGCCGCCACCGGACTCTTCCGCATTGCTGAACACTCCGGCCTCGTGCCGATTAAGGAGAACGCCCATGCCTGACTCAGTTCCCGCCGGCCTCATCGCCATCCTCCGCGGGGTCCGCTCCGACGAAGTCCTCGACATCGCCGAAGGCATCGTCGAAGCCGGGTTCTCCGCCATCGAGGTGCCACTCAACTCGCCCGACCCACTCGCCTCGATCACCGCACTGGTCGAGAAATTTGGAGACACAGTGGAGATCGGAGCCGGCACGGTGCTCACCGCCGACCAGGTCCACAAATGCCGACAGGCCGGTGCCCGCATCGTCGTCGCCCCCGACACCGACCGCGACGTCATCACGACCGCACTCGAGCTTGGGCTCACCCCATACCCAGGTGCAGCGACCCCGACCGAAGCGTTCGCCGCAGTCAAAGCCGGCGCCACCAACGTCAAGCTCTTCCCATCCTCGGCGGTGGGGATCAGCGGAATGAAAGCTTGGCGCGAAGTTCTTCCCAGCGGCACCGAACTATTCCCCGTCGGGGGAGTCGGTGCCGACAACGCGGCCGAATGGCGAAAGGCTGGCGTAGCCGGCCTCGGCCTCGGCTCCTCCCTCTATCGCCGAGGCGACCGCCCCGACGACGTCCGTACCCGGGCCCAGGCGATCGCCTCGGCGTGGGCTCAATCCTTCTGACATCAACGACGATCACCGAACGAAAGGCAAGAACAATGAAGATCACGTCGATGACGACGTTTACCGTGCCGCCGAGGTGGCTCTTCCTCAAGATCGAAACCGACGAGGGGATCGTCGGTTGGGGTGAGCCGATCATCGAGGGCAAGGCCGCGACCGTGGCCGCCGCAGTCGATGAGCTCTCCGATCTGCTCATCGGCGAGGACCCCGCGAACATCGAAGACCTGTGGACGATCATGTACCGCGGTGGCTTCTACCGTGGCGGGCCGATTCTCATGAGCGCGATCTCTGGCATCGATCAGGCGCTGTGGGATATCAAAGGCAAGGCGCTCGGCCAGCCGGTGCATCAGCTGCTCGGCGGAAAGGTCCGTGACCGGATCCGCACGTATTCATGGATCGGCGGTGATCGTCCCGGCGATACGGCGGCGGCTGCGCTGGAGACGAAGAACCGCGGCTTCACAGCGGTGAAGATGAACGCCACCGAGGAGCTGCAGTTCATCGATTCCTACACTAAGGTCGATCAGGTCCTCGAGAACGTGCAGGCGGTTCGCGAGGCCACGGGTGCTGACTTCGGCATCGGCATCGACTTCCACGGTCGCGTGCACAAGCCCATGGCCAAGGTGCTCATCAAGGAACTCGAGCCATATCGTCTGCTCTTCATCGAAGAACCGGTGCTCTCCGAACATTTCGGATCACTGCGCGACATCATGGCAAATACACCCACGCCAATCGCGTTGGGGGAGCGTCTGTTCTCCCGCTGGGACTTCCGTGAAGTGATTGCTTCCGGTGCCGTGGACATCATCCAGCCTGATGTCTCCCACGCCGGTGGCATCACCGAGACGCGAAAGATCGCGATGATGGCCGAAGCCTACGACGTGGCGCTCGCGCTGCATTGCCCGCTGGGCCCGATCGCGCTTGCTGCCTGCCTCCATGTCGACGCTGGCAGCTACAACGCCTTCATCCAGGAGCAGAGCCTGGGCATCCACTACAACACGAGCAATGATCTGCTCGATTATGTCACCGACGCATCGGTCTTCGACTACGACGACGGCATGATCACGATCCCGACCGGACCCGGACTGGGCATCGAAGTCAACGAGGAGTACGTCATCGAGCGCTCGTCTGAGGGCCACAGGTGGCGGAATCCGATCTGGCGTCATGCCGACGGCTCCTTCGCGGAATGGTGAGGAGAGACGAATGACAAAGCTCGACAACCTCACATTCACCAAGCCGACCCGAATCCGCTACATCATCGCAGTTCTGCTCTTCATCACCGTCGTCATCAACTACATGGACCGGGCGAACCTGTCCATAGCGATGCCGGCACTGTCTCAGGAATTCGATCTGACCACGGGACAACAGGGTCTGCTGCTCTCGGCATTCGGCTGGACCTACGCCGCGATGCAGCTGCCCGGTGGGTGGCTCGTTGACCGTGTGCGACCACGCGTGCTTTACGCCTCGTGCCTCGTGCTGTGGTCATTGGCCACATTGTTCATGGGAATGTCCGGCGGATTCATCGCGCTGATCATTCTGCGACTCATGGTCGGCGGCTTCGAAGCACCCGCGTATCCGATCAATAACAAGGTCGCGACCGCATGGTTCCCGGAGCGTGAACGCGGTCGAGTCATCGCCTTCTACACGTCCGGACAGTTCATCGGCCTGGCCCTGCTCACCCCAGTGCTGTCGTGGTTGCAGACGGTGCTCACCTGGCACTGGGTGTTCATCCTCACCGGTATCGTCGGCATCATCTGGGCCGCAATCTGGTGGTTCGTCTACCGAGAGCCGCGCGACAAGTCTGGGGTCAACCAGGCCGAGATCGATCTCATCGCTTCGGGTGGGGGACTCGTCGACGTCGAAAGTGGCGTGAAAAAGGAAGCGAAGCCGAAGCTCAAATGGTCAGACGTCAAGGTCGTGCTGACTCGCCGGAAGCTGTGGGGTATCTACCTCGGACAGTTCTGCCTCACCTCGACCCTGTGGTTCTTCCTCACGTGGTTCCCGACCTACCTCGTCGACTACCGAGGCATGGACTACATCGAGTCGGGCTTCATGGCATCGCTGCCGTTCATTGCGGCACTCGTCGGTGTGCTGCTCTCCGGTACGGTCTCGGACCTCATGGTCAAGCGAGGCTTGTCGCTGGGGATGGCCCGAAAACTGCCGATCATCATCGGACTGGCAATGACCGTGTTCATGCTCGGTGCGAACTACACGGACTCGTCCGCGTGGGTCATCGTGTTCATGTCGATCGCATTCTTCGGCAACGGCTTCGCTTCGATCACGTGGTCGCTGGTCTCAGCTCTTGCGCCTGAGCGATTGATCGGTCTGACCGGAGGTATGTTCAACTTCATCGGCAATTTGTCCTCGATCGCCACCCCGATCGTCATCGGTTTCCTGGTTACGGACATCGACTTCGGCCCGGCGTTTGTCTATATGGCCGCGGTCACCATTGTCGGCGTGCTGTCGTATGTGTTCCTCGTTGGGAAGGTGGAGCGGGTGGAGGAGTAAAAGGGGAGCTCTTGTTTACGTGGAGGGTCACAGCTCAAGGTGATCTTTGGGCCTGTCGCGGACGCCTAACGTGGCCAACTATCCTACTTTCTGAAGTGGCGATACGGGTGTCTCCTAACTAGCGATGTGAACCGTTGTATGCGCGCTCGGTTACAAGACATAGTATTGAGAATCGTCATATCCGCCGACGAGCAGAAACGTCAACAGGACCAGAAGAGCATCCTATTCTGCACGCGAGACGTCGCATGTTCCTAGGGACCCGAGACACTCCGCCTCGACCTCTGCGATAAAATGGCTAGCCGACTCAATGCCGGGGAGGCTCGTGGCGAATGCACCTACGGGCGAGAACTCAACGAAGCCACCAGGTCGGGCCACTCACCAATCAGCCGAACTGCATCCTGAACCGCGACGATGCCTTGCCGCGCAGGCTTAATTGCCCGTCGAACTGAAGCGCTAAGTGCTTCTGGTGTCTTCATCGAACCGAGCAACTCATCTAGTTGTCCCGCGACCTCTTGGGTTTCTGAGAGCGACGCAACGCCGGTAGCCAATGAAGCGTGAAGAGTGCTGATCATCTCGGGTGATTCCGAGTTCTCAGTTAGTCTGATTATTCTCCGTAACAAGGAATCACTGTTCTGTGTAGCGTAGAAGAGTCTTTGACCTTGTTTTTCAATTGTTTGAGCAGGCTCTTGCATAGCAGATGCGACTCGTATCAAGTATTTTGATATAGTATTTGCTGAACTATTATTATCTGATGGTGGTTCCGGCACATTGGAAAAGTTAGACAACGCCTCGCCGAGCGTGTTTGCGGACTCGGTGACAACAGCAAGTTCTGCTTCGAAATTTTGACTCAGCTCAATAATTCCGCCCTCTTCATCCTCAAGGTCATCGGAGTTTAGCGCATCGCCACTTGGTCGATATTCCGGAGCTCCCACCGCAGCGTCCCTCGCTGCACCAAGGGAGCCCGCCTCTAGCTGCTCGGCTCTAGCGAGCGCCGAATCGATTTCTGGGGCTACCTCTAGAATGCGACGTGCAATCTTAAGTACGTTCTCTTTGTACGGAGCCGAATCGATTCCTTGTATCCATGCCTGTTCGAACGATGCGGCCTGATGGGCCCTGATGTAATCAGAGATGTCATCTTCGCCTTCGGGGAGAAGGGTGTCCACTCCGAACCATACTATCGGAATGATTAGCTTATCCGCATTTCGCTGGGCTGCCGTTTCTCGAAATTTCAGAAATTCCTCTCGGCAGGCATCACTTTGGGGATAACTGCCAGTATAAATCGGAATAAAGAAGTAAGCCTGCTGCACCGCAGTAGTTATTGCATTGCCCCAGTCTTCACCGAGTCCGATATCATCTCTATCGATAAATATGTCTGCTGGTCTTCCTGAAAGTGCTTTAATCAGCTGTTTTAAATTTTCCTTTAAAGGGGCGACAATTGAGAAGCTTTTATCGTCGGCTCTAACGTAGCTGAAGAATATCTTTACGGGAGGTAAGTCAACTACTAGATGGGTCATAATTAAACATTATACTCTCTACCCGACGAGTTTTCGTCGGACGCATGATGTCACGGCTCTCCGGAGTTAACGATCGAGGGTGGCTGGCAGATGCCTTTTCCCGCCAGATGCGACACCCGGAATCTCAACTGGCAGTTTTCAGTTTCGGATCCTCTGGGCGGCTCACTCCGTCTTCTGCAAGAGAATGTTTTTCGCCGGGAAGGGCCCGGCGCAGCGTTTGGTGACGCAAATCTGGCTTGAGACAATCAGGGGCGTCTCATGCCGAAAGTGTTTCGAAACCCATAGTTTACGGATCAGGGACAAGCAGTTGAGTCACCGGTGTCTCAGAAAAATCCTTGGAGTCGGTCTCGCAGAGCGGTGTCGCATACTTGGACGTATGTTCCAAGGATTCCTCGGGTGAGTAGGACGCTGTAGATGTTCTTCACGTACTCGAGCAAGTCTTTGTCGGAGTATTGGATCCCTAGCTTCGGGTTGTTCTCCTTGCCTTTCTTGTCGTGATAGTTCGAGCGGTCGAAGGTGAGCTTGCCCGCGACAGGGTCGTAGCGAAGGTCGTTTCCGACGATGACTCCGACGTAGTTGAGGTCGTAGCCCTGTACTGTGTGGATCGAACCGACCTCGTCGACCGATTTTGGTGAGTTGATCCAATCAGTCGTGGTTGTGTTCCATCGCATCCGTTGACCGTCGAGTTCGATGTCATACGCAGTCTTGTCGTTCTTGCTGTTCCATGGCCAGGCATAGCCTGCAACTAGACGAGACAATCCGTGCTCTTCTTCGCGTTTCTGAAGCTCCCGGCGCATTTCGCCTAGATCGGTGAACATCCGCAGGTCGTATTCTCCGAAGTCTTCGCGTGATGCTGGTGGATTGTCGCTGAGTACCTCACGTATGTATTTGACGTAGTCTTTGTCAGCAGAGGTCCGCATCTGTGTCTGAAGGCGGTAGAAGCGGCTGGCGGCTCGGGCTCGAGAGGATAGCTCCCGAGTCGTGGTTGCTGGCAGATCTGCGGGGCGGACGGTTTGGCCGACGTCGAGCATGAGAATCGAGTGGTGACTTTGCTTCCGAATCCAATCCAACTGAGTCTTCAGCGGGTCATCCCAGCCAAACAGTTTCTCGTTGATCTCTATGAACTTCTTGTTGAGTGGTCCCGAGGCCTGATTCGCTCGCTGATTGAGCCTGTGTGCCTCGTCTACGACAAGGAGATCGAATCGATCTGAGCTCTCGCCGACCTGGAACGGCGTTAACACCATGCCTTTACTCAGACCGGGCGTCTGTCTGAACACCTTAGCGATCGAGTCGCGCAACGACTGTTGAGGGACGACGATGGCGAATCGCAGAGATTCGAGCAACTCTGCATGTCCAGGGGTGAAGTAGTCGCTGAAGATGGAATCTATGTCGAGGGGCTCCTCGGAATCATGCCGCCGGATGTCCTCGAGCAGTTTGAGCAGATAGATGGCCACCACAGTTTTGCCCGTACCGGGGTTGCCCTCGACCACCACAGTATTGTCGACGCCGCTCTCGAGGTCATTGAAGAAGCCTTCGAGTATGTCATTCACCGCGGCAGCCTGGTCATGATTCAGCGCTTTGAATGGCGAAAGCTTGAAAAGGTCGCTGTTGACGATCTGCGGAATGGTGCGTTTGAAGAGTTCCTCCTGAGTTCGCAACTCTTCGAAGATCTGCCGGAACGTCTTGTTGTAGTTGTCCCGGTCGTAGTAGTCGGCATCCGTGATTCCGGCGTTGAGGTTGAGGACTTGTCGACTCGCGTCGCCGTGGAACATTCGAATGAGAAACGACTCTAGATCTAAACACGCAGACTTATTAAACGTGTCGTCGAGAACGACTCTGACCGTTTCAAGGTTCCGCTTTGAGTCAGACTCGAGGTGCTGCTTCATCCGGCCCTCTACGTTGAGGGACTCGCCGACATAGACCTCTTCTGTATTGTTCATGACATACACGACGGGCCAGTTACTGTGACGAGGGTCGACGGATCCCCATGCTTTGACCTTGTCGGCGTCGAAGGGGAAGCGTTCGACTTTAAAGCTGGTCATATTTCACGCTCGTGCCTCGAGCCTTTTCCACTGGATACTTCTCGCGAGTCTTGGCCAGCTTGTCCAAAATGATGGTGTCGGGATCCAGGCCCAGCTTGTCCGCGAGCAACATGCAATAGGTCAGCACATCCGCCAACTCGTCCTTTGCGGACTCGAGGTCGGCATCTCCCCATTGGAAACATTCGAGTAGCTCTCCGGCTTCGATGGAAACGCTCTTCGCGAGATTCTCGGGGGAGTGGAACTGCTGCCAATCGCGTTCTGCCATGAACTGACGGATTGTGTCGCGAACAGAATCTTCGTACATGACTTCAAGGTATCAGCGACGTGCGACAAGTGGGCGAAGCCAAACGCAAATTGGATCTCATGTATCAACCAAGCGGGATCGGAGTGGGTTCAGTCATACGCCGTTATCCCGACAAATGGGGCCCGGAGTTCCTGTTCATTTTCAGCAACTCCGGGCCCAACCTCATGTAGCTGAGTCAGGCGGTCAAGACAACCTTGCCGGTAGTCTTACGGCCCTCGAGCGCACGATGCGCATCAGCAGCTTCAGCCAACCCGAACGTCGCACCGACGCGGAAGTTGAGCCAGCCGTGTTCGATGCCGTTGAAGAGCATTGCCGAACGCTTCGCCAGCTCCTCCGAGCTACGGACGAACCATGCCAGGGACGGACGGGAGAGGAAGATTCCGCCCGAAGAGTTCAGACGCTGAATGTCGAACGGCGGCACCTGACCCGAGGCCCCGCCGAAGAGCACCATCGATCCCAACGGCTTGATCGATGCCAGTGACGCATCGAAAGTGTCTTTGCCGACGCCGTCATACGCGACATCGACGCCCTCTCCGTCGGTGAGCTCCTTGACCTTCGCCGTGATATCGACGCCCTCACCGTAGAGGAACGCCTCGTCGGCACCGGCCTTCCGCGAGAGCTCCGCCTTCTCCTCAGTGCTCACCGTCGAAATGACATTGCCACCCAGATGCTTGATGATCTGCGTGAGCAGCAGACCCACACCACCGGCGCCGGCATGAACCAAAGCAGTCTGACCCGGCTTGATCTCATGCGAACTCGTCGCCAGGTACTGCGCTGTCAGGCCCTGCAACGGCATCGCGGCAGCCACCTCGGTGCTCACGCCCTCTGTTACGCGCAGGAGGTTGTCCGTGTTGACGACGACCTGCGTCGCATACGAGCCCGGAGCTTCGTGCCAGGCCACGCGATCGCCGACCTGCCAGCTCTCGATGCCTTCGCCCACCTCGGTGATGCGACCCGTGCCCTCGGAGCCGACGATGTGCGGGTAGTCCATCGGATACACGCCCGAACGACGGTAGGTGTCGATGAAATTCACGCCCGCGGCCTCGACGTTGACGAGCACCTCACCGGGGCCCGGCTTCGGAGTCTCGATCTCACCGAACTCAAGGACCTCGGGTCCACCAGCCTGCATCGCACGAACTGCCTGGGTCATGACGCCTCCTGCATATAAATTAATTGCCTGGTATGGTTATACATATGAACGATCTTACGGTTGCCGTCTCCGGTGCCACCGGATACGCCGGAGGAGAGGTCCTCCGGCTGCTGAGCACTCACCCCCACTTGAACGTCTCCACAGTGTGCGGACATTCCACCGCGGGTGAGAAGCTCGGCCGACATCAACCCCATCTTCCCCGATTCTCTGACCTCGTGGTCCAGGAGTCCACCGCCGAGGTGCTCGCCGGCCACGATGTCGTCATCCTCGCACTCCCGCACGGTCAGTCCGGACAGATCGCCGCCGAACTCGAACAGACGAGCCCCGACACCCTCATCGTCGACCTCGCCGCCGACCACCGACTCATCAGCGCCGCCGCCTGGGAAAAGTTCTACGGCTCCGAACATCAGGGCACCTGGACCTATGGCCTGCCCGAACTGCTCACCTCTGATGGCACGAAACAGCGCGAAGCACTCAAGTCCACCAAGCGCATTGCCGTGCCCGGCTGCAATGTCACCGCCGTGACCCTTGGGCTCGCACCGCTCATCCAGGCCGGACTGGCCGCGCCCGCCGGGCTCAACGCAGTGCTCGCCAACGGAGTCTCCGGGGCAGGGAAGGCACTCAAGCCCCACCTCACCGCCGCGGAGATCCTCGGCAATGCCTCGCCCTACGGAACCGGCGGCACCCACCGGCACGTGCCCGAGATCGAACAGAACCTCAACGGCGTCCTCGGCGCCGACGCCGCCGACGGCCCCACCCGGATCTCCTTCACCCCGACACTCGTGCCCATGGCCCGAGGCATCCTCGCGACCATCACCGCCGACGCCGGCGAGGCCGCACCACGCGCCGCCGAAGGCCTCCTCGAGACCGCGGCACTCAAGGACCAGCTCGCCGCGGCCTTCGACCAGGCGTACGCCGACGAACCCTTCGTCCGTGTCCTTCCCGACGGCCAGTGGCCGCAGACCGCAGCCACCACCGGATCGAACGTCGCACAGATCCAGTTCACCGTCGACGAACGCGCCGAAAAGATCCTCGTCGTCGTTGCACTGGACAACCTGGTCCGCGGCACGGCCGGACAAGCCATCCAATCCATCCACCTGGCCCTCGGTCTCGACGAGACCACCGCCCTTCCCCTCGAAGGAGTCGCCCCATGAGCGTCACCGCCCCACTCGGCTTCACCGCCGCCGGACTCACCGCCGGACTCAAACCCTCCGGCACCAAAGACCTCTCCCTGGTCATCAACAACGGACCCGACACCGCCGTCGCCGCCGTCTTTACCTCCAACCGGTGCAAGGCCAACCCCGTCCTGTGGTCCCAGAAGGCCTCGGCCAATGGGCAGGCGCGCGCCGTCGTCCTCAACTCCGGGGGAGCAAACTGCTACACCGGAGACTTCGGCTACGAGACCACCACGCTGACCGCGCAGACCACCGCCGAACTCCTCACCGACGCCGGCACCGACACCCAGGCCGACGACGTGCTCGTCTGCTCGACCGGACTCATCGGTGTCGGCGGCCAGGACTTCCGTGACTCCATCGTGAACAACCTCGCTCCGCTCGTCGCCGCCGCCGACACGAGCGTCGAAGCCGGACAGTCTGCAGCTGAGGCGATCATGACGACCGACACCGTCGCGAAGGTCGCCAGCCGCACCGGCTCCAGTGGGTTCACGATCGGCGGCATGGCCAAAGGCGCGGGCATGCTCGCACCCGGACTCGCGACGATGCTCGTCGTCATCACCACCGACGCCAAACTCGACCAAGCGACTCTCGACCAGGCACTGCGTGCCTCGACGAGCCAATCGTTCGACCGCCTCGACACCGACGGCTGCATGTCGACGAACGACACCGTCATCCTCATGTCCTCCGGCGCCCACGACGCCGCCGTCGACGCGGACGAGTTCACCACCCTGCTGCGCGAACTCTGCCTCGACCTCATGCACCAACTCCACGTCGACGCCGAAGGCGCCCACCACGACATCGCCATCACCACCCGCGGAGCCGCCAGCGAACAAGACGCCGTCGAGGTCGCCCGCTCCGTGGCACGGTCGGCCCTGTTCAAGGCTGCGATCTTCGGGGAGGACCCGAACTGGGGTCGCGTCGTCGCTCAGGTGGGAACCACCTCGGCGGATTTCGATCCCACCACGATCGACGTGATCATCAACGGCGTCCAGGTGTGCACGGCCTCCGGCCCCGACGAAGACCCCGCGAACGTGACGTTCGATCGCACCGTCGACGTCACCATCGACCTCCACGCCGGTGACGACACCGCCACCGTGTGGACCTCGGACCTCACCCACGACTACGTCGAAGAGAACAGCGCCTACTCCTCATGAACACCCCCGTAGACATGTCCACGAAATCCACGGCCGCCCGGCTCGCCGCCGCCCAGGTCAAGGCCGAAGCCCTGACCGAGGCGCTGCCCTGGATCAAGACCTTCGCCGGAGCCACGATCGTCATCAAATACGGCGGCAACGCCATGGTCTCCCCGGAGCTGCAGCAGTCCTTCGCCGATGACATCGCGTTCCTCCGCTTCGCCGGCATCCGCCCCGTCGTCGTCCACGGCGGCGGCCCCCAGATCTCAGCCATGCTGAAACGCCTGGGCATCGAATCCGAGTTCAAGGCTGGACAGCGCGTGACCACGGAGGAAGCCGCCGAAGTCATCCGCATGGTGCTGTCCGGCCAGGTCAACCGCGACATCGTGTCCCGGATCAACCAGAACGGTGACGCCGCGATCGGTCTGTCCGGTGAAGACGCGGACCTCCTGCTGGCGAACAAAACTACCGCCGAGGTGGACGGCGAGACCATCGACCTCGGCCGGGTGGGCGAGATCGACCAGGTCAACACCACCGTGCTCACCGAGCTCCTCGACGCCGGACGGGTCCCCGTCATCTGCTCCATCGCCTCCGAGATCGGGGGAGAGGCTGGGAAGCCGCTCAACATCAATGCGGATCTGGCCGCCTCGGCGGTGGCGAAGGCGCTGAAGGCACACAAACTCATCATGCTCACCGATGTGCCCGGCCTCTACGCGAACTGGCCGGATACGTCCTCGCTTATCTCCCGCATCGACCCGGACAAGCTGCGCGAACTCCTGCCCTCGCTCGACTCGGGAATGATCCCGAAGATGACCGCGGCGCTCGAGGCGATCGAGCACGGGGTCAAGCAGGCCCACATCATCGACGGCCGGATGGCGCATTCTCTCCTCCTCGAGGTCTTCACCTCGGAGGGCATCGGCACCATGGTCGAGGACACCATCGTCGAACCCGCACCGCTGGGCGACGGGCACCAAACGAACCCCGCCGAGGCGGCCCCGACGGACGAGACGAACACAAGCGAGAACAGCAACGGAGGACGTTCATGACCGAGACGACCGATCAGACTTCGGCCGGGCAGGGTTCCGATCAGGCCCAGACGTGGCGGGACGATTTCTCCCGTGTGCTGTCCCCGGTGTTCGGATCCCCGCAGCTCGACATCGTCCGCGGTGAAGGATCCTATGTGTGGGATGCCTCGGGCAAGCAGTACCTCGACCTGCTCGCCGGCATCGCCGTCAACGCCTTGGGCCACTGCCATCCCGCGTGGGTCAACGCCATCACCGAGCAGGCGTCGACACTCGGCCACATCTCGAACTTCTTCACCTCGCCGCCCCAGATCGCCCTGGCGAACAAGATCCACGAGATCCTCAACTTGCCGACCGGCTCCGCCGTGTTCTTCTCGAACTCCGGCACCGAAGCCAACGAGGCGGCCTTCAAGATGGGCCGCCGCGCCGGGGGAGGGGGACGCCCCTTCATCATCGCCGTCGAGGGCGCCTTCCACGGCCGCACCATGGGATCACTGGCGCTGACGGCGAAGGAAGCCTACCGCGAACCCTTCGCTCCGGGAGTCCCCGGAGTCGTCCACGTCCCCTACGGCGACGTCGAGGCACTGGCCGCAGCGATCAACGACAACACCGCCGCCGTATTCATCGAACCCATCCAGGGTGAGGTCGGCGTGCGCAAGCACCCGGAAGGCTATCTCAAGGCCGCCCGCGAGCTGACGACGAAGGTCGGGGCGCTTCTCGTCCTCGACGAGGTGCAGTCAGGCATCGGGCGCACCGGATACTGGTTCGCCCACCAGGACTGGTCGATCGGCGAGGGCATCACGCCCGACATCATCACCTCGGCGAAGGGCCTCGGTGGAGGCATGCCCATCGGTGCCACCATCACCGTCGGGGACGCGAACACGAAGCTGCTCGAGGCCGGTCAGCACGGCACAACCTTCGGCGGCAACCCGATCGCCTGCGCGGCCGCCTTGGCGGTGCTCGAGACCATCGAATCCGAGGGTCTCCACGATCATGCCGCCGACATCAACGATTGGCTGACACCACAACTCACCGCCATCGACGGCATCGGCGAGATCACCGGACAGGGCCTGCTCATCGGCATCGAACTGCTGCCGAGTGCCGCAGGCGAGATCCCGGATTCGAAGGCCGTCGCGGCTCGCGCACTCGAAGCCGGGTTCATTATCAACCCGGTTGCACCGGGACGCCTGCGTCTGGCCCCGCCGCTGACCATCACGGAAGAGGAACTGGCCCCGTTCGTCGCGGCCCTGCCCGGCCTCATCGCCGGCTGATCCCCACTCACGCTTTCCAAAGGACCCACCATGACTCGCCATTTCCTCAAGGACACCGACCTCACCCCGGCCGAGCAGGCCGAGGTCCTCGACCTCGCCGTCGAACTCAAGGCCGCCCCCTACTCGCGGACCCCGCTGGCCGGCCCGCAGACCGCCGCCGTCATCTTCGACAAGACCTCGACACGCACTCGGGTCTCGTTCGCTGCCGGCATCGCCGCGCTCGGCGGGCAGCCCCTCATCATCAACCCCGGTGAGGCACAGCTCGGGCACAAGGAATCCATCGCCGACACCGCCCAGGTGATGTCCCGGATGGTCTCGACGATCATCTGGCGCACCTACGCCCAGTCTGGCCTCGAAGAGATGGCCGAGCACTCCTCCGTGCCCGTCATCAACTCCCTGTCCGATGACTTCCACCCCTGCCAGATCCTGGCCGACCTGCTCACCATCCGCGAACACCGCGGCGACGTCAAGGGCCAGACCATGACGTACTACGGCGACGGGGCGAACAATATGGCCAACTCCTATGCCCTCGGCGGAGTCAACGCCGGAATGCACGTGCGCATCGCCGCCCCCGAAGGCTTCCAGCCTGCCGCCGCGATCGTCGCCGAAGCCGAAGCCCTCGCCGCTCAGACCGGCGGATCGCTCACCGTCACCGACGATCCCGTGGCCGCCACCACCGGTGCCGACGTCCTCGTCACCGACACCTGGGTGTCCATGGGGCAGGACTCCGCCGGACGTGACGACGAGGCCTCTCCGTTCACGAAGTTCCAGGTCAACCAGGAACTCATGAACCTTGGCAACGACGCGATCTTCCTCCACTGCCTGCCCGCCTACCGCGGCAAGGAGGTCACGGCCGAAGTCATCGACGGCCCCGCCTCGGTGGTCTTCGACGAAGCCGAGAACCGCCTCCACGCGCAGAAAGCGCTCATGACCTTCCTCCTGGAGCGATGATGGCCGAGATGAATAACAGTGCACCGCTGACGAAGACCGCCCGACAGCAGAAGATCATCGATCTCATCACACGCCAGTCCGTGCGGTCCCAGATCGAACTCGCCGAGGCGCTCGCGACGCAGGGCATCACCGTCACCCAGGCGACCCTGTCGCGCGACCTCGCCGAGGTGGGGGCCGTGAAGATCCGGTCCACCGCGGGATCCGTGTACGCCGTTCCCGGTGAGGGCGGGGACCGGTCCCTGCAGCAGTCGACGGGGGAGTCCCTCGACGCGAAGCTCCCGCGGATCCTCGAGGAGCTGCTCGTCTCCGCGGTCTCCCAGGACAACACGGTCGTGCTGCGCACCCCGCCTGGAGCTGCACAGTATCTGGCGTCGGCGATCGACCGGTCGTCGATGGTCGGGATCTTCGGCACACTCGCCGGCGACGACACGGTGCTCGTCATCGCCGATGCCGCGGTCGGGGGAGCGGCCCTGGCCGAGACCTTCCTCGAATACGCGGCGGGCGGATTGGCCGAGGGGTGAGCCTCTGTCGGCGGGCCCTGGAATTGGGCGCGCCGCCTCGGTGGGAATCCCACGGGACGGACGGCCGCCTCGGCGAAGGAAAACTGGAACAATGACAACTGAGTTTCATCATTTCAATGAACGGGCCGGCGCATCCGTGCTGGTGGGAAAGGACGATCTGTGAGCGAACGACTGAGCCTGTGGGGCGGACGATTCTCCGACGGTCCGGCCGATGCGCTGGCCGCGCTGAGCAAGTCCACGGACTTCGACTGGCGCCTGGCGAAGTACGACATCGCGGGATCCAAGGCCCACGCGAAGGTCCTCCACCACGCGGGACTGCTCACCGATGACGAGCTGTCGGGGATGCACTCGGCACTCGACGAGCTGCTGCGTCGGGTCGAAGCCGGCGAATACGTCGCCGCCGAGTCCGACGAGGATGTGCACTCGTCGCTGGAGCGCGGGCTCATCGAGATCGCGGGGCCCGAGCTCGGCGGGAAGCTGCGTGCCGGACGGTCCCGCAACGACCAGATCGCGACGATGGGTCGGATGTACCTTCGCGACCATGCCCGTGAGGTCGCCGGCCTCGTGCTCGACACCGTCGAGGTGCTCATCGCTCAGGCGGAAGAGCATCCCGAGGCGCCGATGCCCGGGCGCACGCACCTCCAGCACGCTCAGCCGGTGCTGTTGGCTCACCACCTGCTTGCTCATGCGTGGCCGCTGCTGCGCGATGTCGCCCGCTTCGTCGATTTCGATGCGCGAGCAGGGGTCTCTGCGTATGGTTCGGGTGCTCTGGCTGGTTCGTCGTTGGGGCTCGATCCGCAGGCCGTGGCCGCGGACCTCGGGTTCAACGATTCGGTGGAGAACTCCATCGACGGCACCGCGTCGCGCGATGTCTTCGCCGAGTACCTGTTCATCACGACGATGATCGGCATCGATCTTTCGCGTCTGTCCGAGGAGGTCATCGCGTGGGCGACGAAGGAGTTCTCGTTCGTCACCCTGCATGATGCGTACTCGACGGGATCGTCGATCATGCCGCAGAAGAAGAACCCCGACGTCGCCGAGCTCACCCGCGGCAAGTCTGGTCGCCTCATCGGTGATCTCACCGGCCTGCTGTCGACGCTCAAGGCGCTGCCGTTGGCGTACAACCGGGATCTGCAGGAGGACAAGGAGCCGGTCTTCGACGCCACCGATACGCTCGAGCTGCTGCTGCCGGCGTTCACCGGGATGGTCGCGACGCTGAAGTTCGATACCGAGCGGATGGCGTATCTGGCTCCGCGCGGGTTCGCGCTGGCCACGGACATCGCCGAGTGGCTCGTGCGTGAGGGTGTGCCGTTCCGTGTGGCTCATGAGCTCTCGGGCGCGTGCGTGCAGCTGGCCGAGTCGCGGGACGTCGAGCTGTGGGATCTCTCCGACGAGGACTTCGCGGGGATTTCGCCGCACCTCACTCCGGCGGTTCGTGAGGTGCTCACGACGCTGGGGTCGATCGATTCGCGGTCGGCAAAGGGTGGCACGGCTCGTTCGGCCGTCGATCAGCAGATTGCGAATGCGAAGGCCGAGGTCACACGCCTGCGCGAGTTCGCGGGGTCGGCTCGCAGCGTGTGAGAGGCTGAGGAGTGGGTGTGTCGTATTCCTTTCAAGGCGATCTGACGCTTGGGCATATTCTCAGCGCGGCCGGAATCGCGCACTCAGATGCCCTCGTTATTCGTCATACGTATAACTCCGACGGTTTGGCCAGTGAAGCGGATCTGACAGATGAAAAGATTTTGGCTTATACGCGCCGACAGTCTCACCGAAACAAGATCGGTGCACGTCCTCCCAAACTTTGGTTGAGCTTCATCGCTGAAGGGGGACTTCGCTCTCGTTTCCTCACAGCTCATGAAAACCACGGAGTGCTGGAGACGGAAACCACTAGCGACCATCGATATTTCGATCTTCGGCGATCGGAAGCCCTGGAGAGTCTGCGCAGTCGGCTGACGATCGAGTGGTCACGTGACCCCGTCAACTGGGCGAAACGTGGCGAGCTCGCTGAAAAATTCGGAGTGCTTGAAATCGCTGACCCGAAGATCAAGCCCTTTCCAGGATTCGACAGCGTGCTCATCGACTACCCAACGCTGGGACTGGTGATTGAAGACGCCCGATTCCGGGACTGGCGAACTGCCTTGTCCGCAGTACAAGGGGTGTATCTGATCGTCGACAGAGATACTGGTCGACAGTATGTGGGGAAGGCCGACGGCCGAGAACGAATTTTGGGCAGATGGCGAGAGTACTGGAAATCAGGTCACGGTGGAAACGTCGGTCTTCGCGATGCCTACGCTTCCGAATCTGTGGCTCCTGACCGATTCCAGTTCAGTCTGCTCCGCGTGTTCGGTCCAGAGGTCCCGGCAGATCAGGTCAATGCTGCGGAATCCCACTTCAAATCGGCACTTCTTTCTCGACCATTTGGATTCAACCGAAACTGATGACTCCACGAGACTGCGTTGCGTGACGTCGAATTATGAGAACTCTCCTGCCCCTTCAGATCTTGTCGGAAGTGACTTCGTCGCTCAGCCGAGTGATCTGAGCGTTGATGTATCTCTGCTCAGGGACGTTCGTGCACAGTCTGCTGGCGGTCCGGTAGGCAGTCAGTGCCTCGGCGGAATCTCCGAGGGCCTCCAGTATCGGTGCTCGGACGGCATGCAGCCGGTGACTTCGGCTCATGCGCTTGTCAGCGAGGAGTGGCTCGAGCATCTCCAGGGCCGCACGGGGTCCGTGGACCTCGCTGACGGCGACCGCGTAATTCAAAGTGACCGTCGGAGACGGCGCAATGCGCGCGAGCATCGAGTAGAGCTCGACGATCTGAGGCCAGTCAGTCTCCTCCCAGGTCGCTGCTTCTGAATGGACCGCCGAGATGGCAGCCTGCAGCTGGTAGGCCCCGACCGGTCCGGTTGGGAGTGCGGCCTCCAGAAGGCTGACTCCTTCAGAGACCAGCGTCGAATTCCACCGCTTGCGATCCTGATTGCGCAGAGTCACCAACTCACCGGCATGGGACCTGCGGCCCGGTCGGCGTGCCTCGCTGAGCAGCATGAGCGCAAGCAATCCCGCAGTCTCGGTCTCATCGGGCAGTGCTGCATGAAGCAGACGAGCCAGCCTGATGGCCTCGTCCGTGACCGCTTGGTCGAATAGGTCGTCACTGTTCGGGCGACTGTGACCGGCGGTGTACATGAGGTAGAGGGCATGGAGCATCGCGGGAAGCCGCTCGGTCGTAGTCTCTGGACGCGGGAAGTGCCGACCGTTCTCATCGATCGTGGACTTGGCTCTGCTGATTCTCTGTCCCGCGGTGGCGGACGGAATGAGATACAGGGCGGCGATCTGGTCCGTGCTCAAGCCGAGGACGGCCCGCAATGTCAAGGTCACCTGAGCATCGGGACTGAGCGACGGATGACAACACAGAGCGAGGACCTGAAGTGAGGAATCACGGTTCTCAAGGGCCGCCTCGGCGATGACAATCTGATCGGGGCGATCACGCGAGAACACCCTCCGCTCGCGTTCGAGTCGCGAGCCGTCCTGACGCTTGGCATCGATGAGCCGACGGGACGCGACCCGCAGCAGCCAGCCTCGGGGTTTGTCCGGCACACCTTTCGTCGGCCACTGCTGGGATGCTTCGAACAGTGCTTCCTGAACGGCGTCCTCGCACGCGGCGAAGTCACCGAATCGCCTCATCAGAGCAGCGAGGATGTGCGGCGACTCGCGGCGCCACACATCCTCACTGGTCGTCATCGTCATTCTCCGTCGTCACCGAAGACCATGATCGGTCGCAGCTCGACGGTCTCCCCGGGGCCGGCGAATCGGGCGGCGATTTCCTCGGCGCGTTCCTGCGATTCGACGTCGATCTTGAAGAACCCAGCGAGGTGCTCTTTCGACTCCGCGTAGGGGCCGTCGTTCGATGTCGGCCCACCGGCCTTCCACCGGTAAAGCGTGGAGGTTGCGGGGTCGCCCAGAGCCTCGCCGCCGACCAGTTCGCCTCGCTCCTGAAGTTCGCCCAGGAGTTTCTCGAAGTCAGCATCCAACTTTTCCCGCTCTTCTTTGGGCAGGGCCTGCACCTCGGCAACATAGTCGCCGGTGGGGTGACCCCAAGGCTGCGGATTCGAGTGGATGAGAATGACGTACTTCATTGTTCTGCCTTTCGTCGAGGACCGCCTCTCGGCCCTTCTAGTGTGACATCGAGGCTGAGTCGGAGATTTCGACAGCTGGGCGATACTTTTTCTGGCATCCGCTTTCAAGGTATGGCTCCAGTGATGTCATCGCGGCAACTATCGATGAGGGAAACTCTGCGGTCTCGGACCAAGGGCACGGCCGCCTCGGCGACCACGTAGAATTGACCCCGTCGGCTCCGCGCCGGCACAGACCACAGATTCGAAAGGACCGAAGTGACCGACATCTTCAGCGAACTCAAGGCCCGCGGGCTCGTCGCAGTATCTACTGACGAGACCGCCCTGCAGAAAGCCCTGGCCGAGGAGTCGCTGACCTATTATGTCGGTTTCGATCCGACGGCCCCGAGCTTGCACATGGGCAACCTCGTGCAGCTGCTCACCGCCGCCCGCCTCCAGCAGGCCGGACACAACCCGCTCGCCCTGGTCGGCGGCGCCACCGGTCTCATCGGCGACCCGCGCATGTCGGGGGAGCGGACGCTCAACCCGCGTGAGGTCGTCGAGGAGTGGGTGGCGAAGATCCGCGCTCAGGTCGAGAAGTTCCTCGACTTCGATGGCCCCCATGCCGCGCAGATCGTCAACAACCTCGACTGGACCTCGCAGCTGTCGGCCATCGACTTCCTCCGCGACATCGGCAAGCACTTCCCGGTCAACCGGATGCTCGCGAAGGAGTCCGTCTCCGCTCGCCTCAACAGCGAAGCCGGCATCTCCTTCACCGAGTTCTCGTACCAGATTCTCCAGGGCAACGACTACCTCGAGCTCAACCGCCGCTACGGCTGCTCCCTGCAGACCGGCGGCTCCGACCAGTGGGGCAACCTCACCTCGGGCGTCGACCTCATCCGCCGCGTCGAGCAGAAGTCCGTCCATGCCCTGGCCACCCCGCTGATCACGAAGGCCGATGGCACGAAGTTCGGCAAGACCGAATCCGGCACCGTGTGGCTCGATTCGTCGCTGACCAGCCCGTACGCGTTCAGCCAGTTCTGGCTCAACGCCGATGACCGCGACGTGGTGAGGTACCTCAAGGTGTTCTCGCTGCGCCCGCTCGATGAGATCGAAGCCATCGAAGCCGAGTTCACAGCTGCCCCGCACACCCGTGTGGCGCAGAAGGCCCTCGCCGAGGATGTCACCACCTTGGTCCACGGACGCCAGGCTTACGAACAGGCCATCGCCGCGGCCTCTGCCCTCTTCGGCGGGGGAGAGCTCGCCGGTCTCGATGCCTCGACGCTGGGTGCCGCAACTTCCGAGCTGCCGCGCGGTGAGGTGTCGACGACCCAGCTGGCCGAAGGCCTGCCTGTTGCGGATGCGTTCGTCGCTTCCGGCATCGTCAAGTCCAAGGGTGAGGCTCGCCGTGCCATCAAAGACGGGGGAGCGTACGTCAACAACGTCAAGGTCGCCGACCAGGAGCAGACTCTGACTTCCGGTGATGTGCTCTCGACAGAAGCTGGAGGAGTCGTCCTCCTGCGCCGAGGCAAGAAGACCCTGGGTGCTGTCGACATCGTTGGCTGAGCAAACACCGACCCTGACAATGCCGCGTCCTCCGCTTTCGGAGGGCGCGGCATTGTCGTATTCACGACGGTTGGATCGGTCCGACAACGGGAAACCTTGTCATCCGTGAATACAAAAGGCCGAGTTGTCGAGGCGGCCTCGGCGGCAGCACTGCGGCCAAGCAAATGCGATCAATCAGCGTGCGCTCTGGCAGACTGCGGTCAACCGTATCGCCGATGTGGGGCCATCACCATGGAAAAGCATGCGGTCATCGAGCAGACTGGCAGATGACGGACAACCGAACGAATACCGACTGACGAACGCACGAGGAGATCATGCGCACTCTGCTCAACATCATCTGGTTCATCTTCTCCGGCCTCTGGCTGGCGCTCGGATACTGGGCCGCCGGCATCATCGCCTGCATCTTCATCGTCACCATCCCGTGGGGCATCGCGTCATTCCGCATCGGCAACTACGCACTCTGGCCCTTCGGCCGCGAGGTCATCGAAACCCGCCCGGCCGGTGTGGCGACGACCCTGGGCAACATCATCTGGCTCATCGTCGCCGGTATCTGGCTTGCCATCGGACACGTCGTCACGTCGATCCCGCTGTTCATCTCGATCATCGGCATCCCGCTCGGCTGGGCGAACATCAAACTCATCCCCGTCTCGCTCATGCCGCTGGGCAAGCAGATCGTCGACAGCGACCGGCTGATGCCCGGCTACCGCGGAGCCTGAGTCACCGCTTTAGGAGCTCTGCTCCTCGAGTTCCTCGAGAGAGATGCGGTCTTGGCGTACTGCCCAGAGCACGCGGCGAGTGCGCACGATTCGGGGCAGGGTAATGATCAGCAGTCCGCCGAGCATGTTGAACGGGATCACGATTCCGAACCACTGCAGGAAATCGAGGATCGAAATGTCCGCGCCCGTCATCATGGCGGCGAAGATGACGATCGCATTGATAGCTCCGTGCAGCATGCTGACGCCGATCACCAACAGACCGGTGATCATACAGACGATCGCCTTGACGACGTCGTTCTGTGTTCCCTGCTGCATACGGGTTGACAAAGTGATTGTCGCGCCGGCCAGTAGTGAGAGGGCGAGCATGACGATGAGTGAAGACTGGTTGATATAGCCGAGCGCCATATCCGCAATCGTTTTGTGGTAATCCGGGAGGGCGATAACGATCAGCCAGGCGAAGACCGCGCCCCCGATTAGGTTCGTCACGAGAGTGGTCAGCCAGAGGCGGAGCACCTGGATCCAATTCGCCTGGCCGGCGATGACGGCGTTGATCGGAAGGAGGAATTCTTCGGTGAACAGTTCCGAGTGCGCCAGCTTCAATGCCAGAAGGCCGATGCCGAATGCCATCCCGGCGAGGATCGTCGACCCGGTCGCTTGCTTGACGAGCACCATGGCCAAGATGCCGAGCCCGACATCGATGCCGCCGAAGAGCCCGGTGACGATGAGTTCCGGCCACTTCCGGTTGAGCCGCTTGGCACCCTCAGTGACTGTATTGGCCGCCTCGTCGATGAGGGCGTCTTCGAGATCGAGGTCGTTGCGGCCAAGTCGTTCTCGCTGCTCTTTCTGAGTCATCCCGTCAGTGTAGGGGTCGGGACGCGCTGAAACGCTGGGAATCATCTGCACAATGAGGGCAATCTGCCGCCGCCGGCGAGAGTGTGGCGGGGTTCTGCAGCCGTGCGTTTGTGCCTGTGGAAGTAGGCGCGAAACCGGTCATCTGGAGCCGGTGACGGGTGTCACAGGTGAATTTCCGGTTTCGAGTTGCACGGTGGCTCTGGGGTGGTCTAGAGTTATATCTCGTTGCCCCGCCGGAAACACCGTCTTCGAGACAGAGTTTCCACCGGGTCTGACCAGGACAAACACGGTTTGATCT
>NZ_JABBYK010000008.1:0-149145 GCF_013168765.1 Brevibacterium sp. CT2-23B
TCGAACTTCATGTCCTCGCCCTCACCGGAGATCTTCACCTTCGAACCTTCGACGGTCTCGTGTTCACCGGCGATCTCATCGGGGGAGAGCTGTCCGGGGATGACGTGGTAGGTCAGCACCTTCGTCAGCTGGTCCGAGTCCTTGGCCAGGGCGTCGAGGTCGTCCTTGGGCACATCGGCGAAGGCATCGTCGACCGGGGCGATGACCGTGAACTCGTCGCCGTTGAGGGTGTCGACGAGGTCGACATCGGGGTTGAGCTTGCCCGAGACAGCCTTGGTCAGGGTCGTGAGCATCGGGTTGTTCGAGGCGGCAGTGGCCACCGGGTCCTGGCCCATGCCCTCGACAGAACCTGCCCCGTCAGGGTTCGCCTCGGCGTAAGCCGAGCAGCCCTTGCCGACGAGGTCGGAATCGGCCATGGAGGAGTCGCCGGACTCGTCGGGCATCTCGGACTCGCCCGAGTCAGCGGGCTGAGATTCGGAGCTGCTCGATTCCGAACCGGACTCCTCCCCGCCGGAACCGGAATCCATTCCGCAGCCGCTCAGAGCCAACAGGCCGATGGCGCCGGCCGAGAGGACGGTGGCGGTGCGTGTGCGAAGCAGTGTCTTCATTGTTCTTCTCCTAATCAACAGTGATGCGTATTCGCGCACAGCTGTGAAGTGATCTCCATTGCTCGCTGTGTACTGGGTATTCGGCGCGGTGCCCGGCTCGGATGGGTGGATGGAGAAGAAAAGTGAGTAATCCTTCGCGGAACCGGCCGCAGTCAGCCGACTCCCAAGCGGGCGAAGGCATCGCGGAAGATGGTCAGCGAATCCAGACCCGGCAGCTTCTGGACGCTCTTGTCGAGCTTGTCCAGTTCGTCTGTGTGATCCTGGAAGAGATGACTCATCACGTGCTTGACTTCGTCATCGTCCATCATCCCTGAGCCCACGGGCTTCCACAGCTTTCCCAGCGCCAGGCGCACGATCTTCTGAGCTCGTGGGTTGTCCTCGAGCCTCTGTCGTGCCTGAGTCGTGTAGAAGGCCACATGTCGAGTCTCCTGTTTGGCGATGCGCTCAAGCAGCGGAGAGAGCACCGGGTGGTCCTGCATCGCCGCCATCCTGCGATATCCGGCTGTGGCGGAGAGCTCGTTGGCCGCGCCCCAAGCCATATGCACGGCAATGAAGTCCGTGCCCACCATGTTCGACAGCAGCGACTGCTTTGCAGGCCCGAGAGCGAGTTTCCACCCCAAGCTCATCCGCTTGGCTTTGACCTCGTCGTAATCGACGTGGATTCCGTGTTTCTCGAGCACGGCGGCCAACGCCTCTCCATGCCAGAACTCCTCACGGTTCCACATGGTCATGAATGCCGCCGTGGCGTCCTCACTGTGTGAAGGAGTGACGAGCAGCTCCCTGACGAAACATGTGGTGTGGTATTCGACGTCGCACATGTATCGCACCGACCGGAGAGTGTCTCTGTCCAAGCGCATGTCATCGAACACATCGAGATCCAGATCGGTCCAGTTCACCGCCTCGGACGTCTCGGCGTACTTGTCGAAGTCAAAGGCCATGGTTTCTCCCTGCTTGAGCATGGGCTCTGCGCGTCGAGCGCAGCGCCGCCGTCACTTGGTTCATCGAAGGCTGAGGGTTCCCCGGCAGGAACCGTCCGATCTCGGCATCCGAGTCGATCAGGCGTCGTCTGTCGGAGGCAGAGGCGAAGATGCTTGTCAGAGCGCTGGCCTCATCCGGTTCGGGCACTCCGACGATCCTCAGAGGAGCCCACGGCCGCATGAGGTGAGCACGAGCGGAGACTGCTTCGATCCGTGATCGTCGGATCCGAGCCACCGCCTCCGAACGGAAGAAGCGGACGATCGCCTCGCGCCGGTCGATGATCTCGGTCAGGACGCGAGCGGCTTCACCGCTGAGTCGTGTACGCACTGCCCGTTCAGCTGCCTGGAGGCCCGCCTCCTGTATCGCGAGCCTGGCCATGTGTCCGGCGGTGAGAGGTTCCTTGACCAGTCCGCCGACGACAGGTGCGAGTATCGGCAGCCCCCGTTCGACCCACATTCCGCGCAGTCTCCGTGACCTGACCCCGCGAAGGTCCTCAGGGCTGAGGGTGGTTTCGAGCATGTCGCGCAGTGCCCGCGCCAACCAGTACCGCTCGTAGCCCCATCCCGTCACGAAGGCTGTGATTCGCGCTTCGTTGGACGTCCAGGAGGCGAACATCGCCCGGGTCTCGGCCAGCGCTGAGTTCTCCAGTCGCCATAGGAAGCCGAGATCGCGTACCACGTCCCCGGCCACCTCGATGCGCTCTGAGTCGAATTCGATGCGTCCTCGAGCGTGAGCAAGATAGTCGTCGACATCGAATGCTGTGCGGAGCACGATGGGATGCTCTGCATCGGAGAACAGTCGTCCTCTGATGTGCCCGGGCGGATGTTCGACGAGGGGGTTGTGGAGTGTTCTGTCGCTTGTCACCATTCCATCACTTTCCATCGCTTCTTCAGTGCCAGGCCGTAGAGACCGAGATCCGGAGTGACGGCAACGGGGCTGCCGACGAGTTCGAGCCATGCGGCATCGCCCAGAGAGTCGCCGTAGCCGGTCGAACGTCCCAGATCGGCGCCCACGGTGTCGGCGTATTTGCGCAGCCAGTTCGCCCGAGCCTCATCAACCAGCGGAGGGCTAGCGAGGAACCCCGAGAGAACACCGTCATCGGTGACGTCCATCCGGGTTGCGACCACCTCGTCGAAGAGATCGGACAGAGGTTCGACGAGGACATCGAGAGCGCCCGTGAGCAGGACCGTGCGGTGACCGGCCGCGCGGTGTTCGTCGATGAGCTGCCGGGCCTGGGGCCGGATGGAGTCGCGGATCGTCTGCCCGAGGCGGCCGGTGACGGCCGCTCGGAGCTCATCGAGTTCGAAGCCCTGATATCGGCGATTGACCATGCGGATGAGGTCCGAACGGTCGCGGTACTCGGCGCGCAGCAGTCCGGGGACGACTCCGGCCATCGTTCCCATCATCGCCGGCCACTTGTAGATCGGCTGCGTGGCGCGCACGACCGCCGCGAACTGCTGCACGACGTTCGCCGAAATCACCGTCCCGTCGAGGTCGAAGACGGCCAAAGCCTCGGAAGTGGGCGGCAGGGGGCGCGGAGTGGGCGGGGCCTCGCTCTGGCGGCGTCTGCGCGAATAGCTGCGGGTGAGTTCTGTGATCGCCGGGATGTGGACGTCCTGGAAGTATTCCGTCCAGTCGATCTCGGTCACGTCGAACCTGCGGTTGGTCGGGCAGTCCTCCGGCAGTCGCTCAAGCAGACGTCTCGTGTTCGCATCATCGAAGATCATCTCTGTCTTCGTGTACTGCTGGTACAGGTCGGCGAACTGACGCAGTGACTTCAGTTTGACGTCGGTTCTGTGCAGCCGTGAGGTCAGAGCGCGTGTGCGCGTCGAGGCGGGCAGTCGCTCGACGACTTCGCGGCCGACGCCCGTGACCAGTTCCTTCAGCCGGATGCGCTGTTCGATGAGTTCGGAGCTGGGGAAGCTCCATTCGGGCACCACCGTGGGAACCCCCTCTGTGTCAGGCAGGGGATGGGCGAGGAAGTACTCGCGGACGGTTCCGACCATCTGGTGGAACGGCAGGGGATTGCTCGTACCCGATACGACCTGGTAGTAGTCCGAATGACCGTGCTCCGGCTGTCCGGAGCTGCTGTCGTGCTCTGCCGGCTGCCGCTCGAGTGGACCCTGTTCGGCAAGGGCGAGGATGACATTGACGACATAGTCGACGGGAATGATGTCGAGCACCGAATCGGCGTGCCCGGGGAACTCCGAGAGGCTTCCTTTGGCGTAGGCCATGATGAGGGGGTCAGCGACCTTGAAGCCGTCGATCCACCCGGGGCTCGGTCGACGGAACGCGGATTCGATGATGGACGGGCGAACGAATGAGACCTGATGCCCCTCGGCTGCCCACTCTTCACCGATCCGCTCGGCAAGTGCCTTGGTGAAGGTGTAGATGTCTGTCCACCCGAGGGACTGGGCACGGGTGCGTCCGAACTCCACGAGTCGATCCCGCACATAGCTCTCCCGGGCGGCTTCCGCCCCGGCGGCCACCGATTTCGGGCCCATCCGAGAGCTCTGTGCTTGAGCTGTGCGGATGAATCGGCGCAGCTTCTCCGGTTGCCGGGATTCGGCCTCGACGCTGGTCCTGGCCTGTCTGGCCGCCCGACACTCATCGTCATGATCGACGGTGTGGCGCAACCGGGACTCCTGCGCGACGCCCTTTGCGATCCCTCCGACATAGGCTGTCGAGACATGGATGACGTGGGGGCTCTGCTGCGATTCCGACAAGGCAGCGTAGAGTCGCTCGACGCCCCCGACATTGGTGTCGAACGCCTCGTCGATCGCGGCATCGAACGACACGCTCGACGCGGAGTGGATGACGACGTCAAAACGATCGGTCAGGGGCGGCAGATCAGCGAGATCCCCCTCGAGTACCGTGACCCGCGATTCGAAGGCCTCGCGCACCGTCTTTTCACCGACCCGATCGATCCAGGAAGCGAAGACCGGCTTGCCGAGCAGCCGCTGCAGTCGATCATGTCCGGACTGGGTTCCGCGGGGACGAACGAGTGCAGTGATGGCGACGTGCGAGTCGCTTTCGAGGAGCGCTTGGAGCAGCGCCTGACCAAGGAACCCTGTGGTACCGGTCAAGAGATATCGGCTGAGGTGCATGCGGAAACCTATCGGGTAGAGAGTGCGATCCCGTGGAAACGCGGACGTGGTTTACACGATTGATTCGGTGCGGACCGGTTTTTGGATGCCTGTATCGTAGCAATATGAATGTGGCCCTCATCACTGGTGGCACTGCGGGGATCGGTGCGGCTTTTGCCCGCGCTTTCGCCAGACGCGGTGTCAGCCTTGTCCTCGTCGCCCGAGACCCCGACGCCCTGGAGTCGTCTGCCGAGCAGCTTCGCGCCGACTACGGAGTTCATGTCGAAACGATCGCGGCTGACCTCGCCGACCGAGATGCCCAGGCCCGCGTGGCGGCTCGGATCGAGGAGCCCGGTTCGGAACCCGATATCGACATCGTGGTCAACAATGCGGGATTCTCGGTCCGATCGAGCCTGCTCAGCCCGGATGTCACCGAACATGATCGCGGCTTCGAAGTGATGCAGCGCGCTGTGCTGATCATCGGCGGTGCCGCCGCCAGAGCGATGAAGCATCGAGGGCGGGGATGGATCATCAATGTCTGCTCCGTCAGCGCTGGGCTGACGCAGAACAATTACACCGCCATCAAAGCGTGGACGCAGAACTACTCCGAGGCGCTGTCGGTTCAGACCGCAGGTACAGGGGTGAGTGTGACCGCTCTGGTGCCCGGATGGGTGCGCACTGAGTTCCATTCCCGAGCCGGCATCGCTGGAACGTCGATTCCCGACCTGCTGTGGATGGATGCGGACATGCTCGTGGAGGGGTGCTTGCGAGACGTCGCTCGCGGGAAGAGGATCTCGGTGCCGCAGCTGCGGTGGAAGATGATCTCGTCGACGCTTCGGGTGCTGCCGCGTCCGGCAATCCACCGTCTGTCCGCTCTGCTCACTTCTCGTCGGCAGCAGGAGGGGTAGGGCGGCGACGCTCGACCGGTCGAAGAAATTCGGGGAAATGCCCATCCGAATGCGATAGCGGCTCCGAATCAGTGGAGATGACTGATCACACTCTCTCCCCGCCGGCGCCGCCGAAGTACCGGTCGCGCACGCGCTCCGCGCTGCGATTCCTCCTCCAACGTGTCCTCTTCCGGGGCCTCGTCCGTTCGACGATCACTCCGACGGTGAGTATCGCTCCAGGAGTGCGCAAGCTCGACCGAGGCTTTCTCGTGATTGCCAACCACACCTCACACCTCGACGCGCCCATGATCGCGCAGAGCCTGCCGCGCAGACAGTCGCGGTTCCTTGCGACCGGAGTCGCCTACGATTACTTCTTCACCGTGTGGCACAAGCGGCTCTTCGTCCGCTGGCTGTTCAACGCGTTTCCGATCTATCGCGAAGGATCACGCGGCAGCGCGCATCTGCCCCGCGCTCTGCTGCGCTCGGGTGTGCCGGTTCTGCTGTTTCCCGAGGGCGGTCGGCAGAAGTCAGGCACGATCGCTGATTTCAAGGTCGGGTCGATCAAGCTGGCCGTCGATGCGTCGGTTCCCATCGTGCCGGCAG
Source organism: Brevibacterium sp. CT2-23B (assembly GCF_013168765.1). NCBI lineage: Bacteria > Bacillati > Actinomycetota > Actinomycetes > Micrococcales > Brevibacteriaceae > Brevibacterium > Brevibacterium sp. CT2-23B. The sequence goes on from NZ_JABBYK010000008.1 coordinate 6,163, forward strand.
CGGTCGTCGGCGGTTTAGAAGCGATGCCCAAAGGCTCTGCCTGGCCGGTGCCGGGCAGGCCACCTGTGCATGTGGTCTTCGGTGAACCGGTCACCGCCCGATCAGAAGAATCGCTGTCTGAGCTCACCGCGCGGGTGCAGCAACTCGTGGCGGAGCTCTTCGCCACGGGAGCAGACGACATCGGTGTCGGCAGTGAACACGCTGAATCGCCGGAAAGGACGAAGAAATGAGTGAACCCATGAGAATGCAGGACGTCAAGCGACACCGCTGGTGGGGCTGGGGAGCCGAAGGTGTCGACTTCCGGTGGGAGACCAGACCCGACTTCGCTGCGATCGCCAAGGACAAAGTCGGTCTCGATCTCTGGAATGCTCCGCGGCCGACCACCCCGGTGCTCAGCGATCTGAACATACCCGAGTCTCGTATGACATCGACACTTCTCGACGAGCTCGGCGCCGTGGTCGAGTCGGACAATGTCAGCGTCGACGACGAACTGCGCGTGGTCCATTCGTCCGGCCGCTCCCTGCCGGACCTATACCGGGTGCGCCACGAGCCGATCACCCGCCTCGTCGACGCCGTTGTCTACCCCGGCAGCGAGGATGAGATCGCCGCTGTGCTCGCTCTCGTCCTCGAGCGAGATCTCGTGCTCATTCCCTACGGCGGCGGCTCGTGCATCTCCGGCTCTGTGACCCCGAGTCCGGATGAGGAGCGTCCCATCGTCTCGTTGAATCTCGGGAGGATGCGTCGAGTCATCGACATCGACGAGTATTCTGGCCTCGCCCGAGTCGAAGCCGGAGCATACGGACCTGACCTCGAGGAGCAGCTCAATCTTCGCGGATGGACGATGGGTCATTTCCCCGACTCGTTCAGCTATTCGACCCTCGGCGGATGGGCGGCGACCCGGTCATCGGGAATGCAGTCGGACAAGTACGGTGACATCGAAGACATCGTGCGTGGACTTCGCGTAGTCCACCCTCGTGGCGTGATGGTGAGCAAGCCCATTCCGGGCCGCGATTCGGGCCCGTCGGTGCATGAGATGGTCCTCGGCAGCGAAGGCCGTCTCGGTGTGATCTCGGAATGCACGGTGCAGGTGCATCGGCTGCCGAAGGTGCGGCAGGTCATCGCTTACCTCTTCCCTGATTGGTCGAGTGGGGTCGAGGCCATGCACGACATCGCCCGGTCCGAGGTCACGCCCGCGTTCACCCGTCTCTCCGATGGGCCCGAGACTCGGTTCAGTCTCGCGATGGTCTCTGAGCCGCGGGGCGTGAAGGCAACGATCGCGGCTCGCGGTCAGGACGCCCTGTTTGCCTACCTGCGGTCCAAAGGATGGGACACGACAGAAGGCATGTGCCTGTCATACGTCTGCTTCGAAGGGTCGAAGGAGCGCGTGGCACGGGAGAAGGCCGAGGTGAAGGAACTCATCGGTCGCCGAGGCGGAATCAGTCTCGGCTCCGGGCCCGGCGCCGTCTACGATCAGAAGAAGTTCGACACCCCGTATCTACGCGACTTCCTGCTCAACTACAAGGTCTTCGGCGATGTCTGCGAAACGGGAGTGACGTGGGGAGATCTCAAGAACGTCCATGCTCGAGTGCACGAGCGATTCCGCCAGACCCGCAGTGAGCAGGGCGGACCGGGATTCATGTTCTGCCATCTGTCCCACAGCTATCACGGCGGCGCCTGCCTGTACTTCACCTTTGCAATTCCCTACACGGATGAGGACACGGCGCTGGCGGAGTATCAGGACGTCAAGGACAGCATCCAGCAGGAGTTCATCGACTCCGGCGGAGGCCTGTCGCACCACCACGGAGTCGGCACCGAACACCAGCCGTGGCTCGTCGACGACATCAGCGAGCCGGGGGCATTCATGGTCGATGCCGTATTCCGAGCCACCGACCCCGGGCAGAACCTCAACCCGGGGAAAGTCCTCGGCGATCGGGATCCGTCCTGAGGACGTTGACCTTGCTGGGCTACATGCGTCCTCACCGGCCGGCGAGAATCTCCTCCAGACCGACAGCCTCGACGGGCAGTCGATCGGCACTGCACAACGCAGCGACATACGGTCGAGGGCATGTGAGCCGGGAGATGTTGAGTGCGTCGAGTTCGGAATTTCCGGGGGCCGCGATCGTGGCCGTCCATTGTCCGTGCGGGCCGATTCCCGACGGCAGGTCCATGATTTCGATATCACTGGGCGGCACAGATAACCCGTGCCCGGTGGTCTTCACCGCGGCTTCCTTGCACACCCAGAGGTCGACGCGCTGACGCACGGGATCGCCGCCCTCGGTCAGAGTCTCCGTCGGGCCGAGGACGTAGTCGTCGAAGCCTGAGAAGACATCGGGAGGGACCTGTTCGATGTCGACTCCGATCGGTGAGGTCCCAGGCGCCGAGGCGATCGCCACGACCCCGTTCGACCGAGACAGGCTGAGCTCCGCCCCTGGGACTGTCGGCTTGCCATGAGGGCCGCCGCACGTGCGACAGCGGCGTGTTATCTCCAAGTCGCCGGCCTCGTCGAGATCGACGCCGAGGCGGCGAGCCGCCATGAGCCGAAAGATCAGATGCGCCCCTCGGAACGCGGCCCGATCGGAGGGTCTGCGAAAGCGGTCCGCGCGAGCGGCCTCGTCCGGTGATAATAGCGAATCGAGCCACGGGTGCTCGCCGAGCACCCGTTCGATCGCTGTTATGTCGCTGATGAGGTATTCGATCGCGGCTCTCGTCATCTCCGACCGATCCGACGGTACTGGGAGACGGCGATGGGAGAGAAGACGGCGATGACCGCAACGCAGCTGAGGATCGCATAGATAACGGCGTTGTCGGCCGCCCAGCCCGAGCTGGTGACGAAACCAGCCGGTGGTGGGTTGCCGAACAGTTCTCGGACACTGGCGGCGACCGCGGTGATGGGATTCCACGCGGCGATCGTCTGCAGCGGGCCCGGAAGGGTGTCGATCGAGACGAAGGCTCCGGAGATGAAGGTGACGGGGAAGAGCCAGATGAGGCCGAGGCTCTGTGCCACCTCGACGCTCCTGGCCGTCAGTGCGATGACCGCACCGATCCACGACATGGCGAAGCTGAAGAGCAGCAGGAGCGAGATGCCCAGCAGGGCTGAGCCGAATCCCTCCGTGATGCGCCACCCGATGAGCAGACCGCAGATCATCGTCACCGCCAAGGAGATGAGGCTGGTGACCAGGTCCGAGGATGTTCTGCCCAGAATCACGGCGACCCGTGACATCGGCAGCGAACGGAAACGGTCGATGAGTCCGAGCTGGAGGTCCTTGGCGAGGTAGACGGCGGTGAAGGAGGAATTGAAGGTCAGCGTCTGAGCCAGGATCCCGCCGATGAGGAACTCCCGGTACGGCCCGCCGCCGAGGCTGCCGCCGAAGACGAACGCGAGGAGGAAGACGAAGATCACCGGCTGGACGACTCCCGTGACCAGGGCGCCCGGAGTCCGACGGACGGTGAGCAGATTGCGCCAGGCGATGACGGAGCTGTCGCGAGCGGCGGAGACGAGTGCGGTCATGCTCCCACCTCGGCGGTGTCTGCCGGTGTCCGAGCGGGCCTCGCCGAGGTGGGCTGTCCGGTGAGATCGAGGAACACGTCGTCGAGCGTGGGACGGCACAGGGCCGCCTCGGTGACGGAATGCCCCTCCTCATCCAAGGCGGCAAGGACCTGCAGCAGATTCCGCTGTCCCAGTGGTGCGGACGCGGTGATGCGCTGTCCCGACGAGTCCGTCTGCGGGTGGGCGGAGTCGCCGATGATGCGGTCGAGGATCTGCAGGGTTCTGTCGAGGGAGTCGCGGTGGGTCAGCGTCAGTGTGATTCGTTCGGCACCGAGCTTGCCCTTGAGGTCCGTTGAGGTTCCCTCGGCGATGACGTGTCCGGAGTCGATGACGGCGATGCGATCGGCCAGCTGGTCTGCCTCCTCCAGGTACTGGGTCGTCAGCAGCACTGTGGTGCCGCCTCTGACCAGAGTGGTGATGACCTCCCAAGTGTCGAGACGTGCGCGCGGGTCGAGCCCGGTGGTCGGTTCGTCGAGGATGACGACCGGCGGGCGCACGACCAGGGCCGAGGCCAGGTCGAGTCGTCGCCGCATGCCTCCCGAATAGGCGCCTGCGCGTTTGCCTGCGACGTCGCTGAGACCGAATTCGGCCAGCAGCTCGCGGGCGCGGGCCGCCGATTCCCGGCGGCTCATCCCGTAGAGGCGGGCGACCATGACGAGGTTCTCGTAACCGGTGAGCTTCTCATCGACGGCCGCGTACTGGCCCGAGAGGCCGATGCTGCGGCGGACGGCAGTGGGATCGGCGGTCACCGAGTGGCCTGCCACGACGGCAGTGCCGGAGTCGGGGCGGATCAGTGTGGACAGGACCTTGACGGTCGTCGTCTTCCCGGCCCCATTTGGGCCGAGGAGACCGAAGATCTGTCCCTCCTCGATGTCCAGGCTAATGCCGTCGAGAGCTCGAAAGGCCCCATAGTTCTTCCTCAGATTCTCCAGGCGAATCACTATGAGGCGATCTCGGTGAGTCGGCGTGGAGTGATGTCCGTCCAGTTCTCCTCGACGAATTCGAGGCAGTCGTCGCGGCTGGCCGGTCCGAACACGAGGACCCATCCCGCGGGCACATCGGCGAACGATGGCCACAGCGAATGCTGCTGAAGGTCATTGACCAGCACGCGGAAGGTCCCTGTTGTGTCATCGAAGGGGTTATTCACGGGGGTTCAGCTCCTAGTGGTGTTGCTTGGCGGGGTTTGGTTCCAGGAGTGGATGGAACTCATCTGTGATTCGGCGGCCTCGTCCATGTGGATGGACAGGACGGGAAGAATCTCTTCGAGAGCCTCGGCACTCAGCATGTCCGAGTGCCGGGCGTCGACCTCGGTGACGTGGATGTCGCCGGTGACGAACCGACGCCATGAGTCAGGACCGGGAGTGCCGTTCGGAACGTCCCGGGCTGCGGTGAAGAGCACCAGCTCACCGTCGAACGTCTCCACCGGGGCCTCGCGGATCAGTCTGGCCAGGGTGAAGAACCCGCGAGTCATCGCCGCAATGGTCTCCGGTGTCACATTTCCGAGAGGATCACCGTGTGCACGCAGGATCTCCAGGGCACGTTCGTCATCGAGACCCTCCGTCGTCTCCGTGATCGCCGGATGATTGGCGCCGAGGTAGTTCGCCCACAGCTCGGACCCTTCGCCGACATCGGCGTTGCGCTCCTGCCCGGTGGGGAAGGCGTCGAGAATTCCGAGGAACGCGACGGACTCGCCCTGCTCCTGAAGGCGGGTGGCCAGACGGTGGGCGAGGATGCCGCCGAGAGACCACCCGATCAGGTGGTAGGGGCCCGACGGCTGAACCGTCCGCAGGTGGTCGATGTAGTCGTCGGCGAGTTCGGTCAGCGTCTGGGCTGTCATCTCTTCCGGGTCCCCGGGTGAGAGGCCGGGCATCTGCAGTCCGATCAGCGGGCGGTCCGGATCGAGGCCGTGGAGCATCGCGGCGAATCCCCAACTGATGCCCGTGGCCGGGTGAACGGCGAACAGCGGCGGCTTCGTACCCGCGCGGCGCAGCGGGAGCAGGCGGTGGAGGCTGTCAGCGACGGAGTCCGCACTGCCTCGGCCGACCTCGCGAACGAGCTGTTCGACGGTCGGTGAGCGGAACAGGGTCTGGACCGACAGATCGGCACGGAGGGCCTCGTTGACTGCTGCGATGAGCGGCCGGGCGAGAAACGAATGCCCGCCGAGTTCGAAGAACGACTCGTCGATGCCGACATGTGGCAGGGACAGCACGCGTGCGAAGATCGCGGCGACGGTCTCCTCCTGCGGCGTGCGTGGTCTCAGTCGCGATCCGACGGTCGCGGTCGACGGGTCGGGCAGGGCCGCCTCGTCGATCTTGCCGTGAGCGGTGAGGGGGATCGCGTCGATGACGACGAGGTGCGAGGGCGCCATGTAGGAGGGAACGACCGAGCGCACATGGTCGCGGGCCTCATCGGCGAGGAGGCCCCGAGACGAAGTCCCGGTTGAGTCCTCGGCGAGCTGGGCGTCGGTCTCCGTTCTCGCGCCGACCTCGGCGACGATATAGCCGACGAGCTGCATCGTGGCAGGGTCCGTGCCGAACGGGCGGACGACGGCGTCCTTGACGCCCGGTGCCTGGCGCAGGGCCTGCTCGACCTCCCCGAGTTCGACTCGGTATCCGCGCAGTTGGATCTGATCATCGCTGCGACCGATGAACTTGAGCTCTCCGCCCTCGTGCCGGACGACGAGATCGCCGGTCCGGTACATGCGCTCGCCCGGGCCCCCGTGGGGGTCGGCGATGAAGCGTTCGGCGCTCAGCCCCGGTCGGCCCCGGTACCCGTGGGCCAACTGCTCGCCCGCCAGATACAGTTCCCCGATCGTCCCGGCCGGCACATGATGGAGGCGTTCATCGAGGACGTATCCGCGCATGCGCCCAAGCGGCGACCCGAGAATCGGAGTCGGGGAGGCACCCACAGGTGCGGCGAATGCGTCGACCGTGGTCTCCGTGGGCCCGTAGAGGTTGTGGGCGATGATGCCCGGGTGGCCACGCAGCCACTGCCAGAGATCTGGATCGATCGCTTCCCCGCCGAGGGCGAGGATGATCGGAGAGTCTTCTTCAGCGGCCTCAGCGATCATGCGCTCGAAATCCGGTTCGGCGGAGAGCAGACGAAGGTAGCTTGGTGTCGTCTCCCAGAATCCGATGCCGAGTCGGCGCAGATCGGCCGCCAGCTGCTGTGGATCGCGTTGGACGGCCTCCGAAGCGATGTGAAGCGGATGCCCGACCACCATCCACAGCAGCGGATCCCAAGCGGCATCGAAGCCGATTCCGGTGGTGTGGGCGACCGGAATGCGGTCGGCCTCATCGGTCGGGGTCGGCAGGAACCGTGCCCGGTGGGAGGCGAGGAGGTTCGCCAAGGCCGAGTGGCCGACTGCGACACCCTTGGGCCGGCCTGTCGAGCCGGAGGTGAAGGTGACATAGGCCGCCGAATCCCAGTGAGGCGTGGGCAGCGTCGCGGTCGTGGTCGCAGCGGTTGCCCTTGAGGTCGTGGATTCCTGAGGAGCAGGTGAGGGGCGAGTCGAACCGTCGGCAGGCGAGATCTCGATGATGTTCGGGGTGATCCCGGCACCGACGAGGAGGGGCGAGAGCTCTGAGGTGCTGCCCGACTGTGTGATGACGATGAGCGGTTCGGCGTCGGCGAGGATCGCAGTGGTGCGACCGCGGGGATAGTCGATGTCGATCGGGTTGAAAGCTGCACCGGACTTGAGCACGGCCAGTGTCGCGACGATGACGCCGGGGCCGCGACTCAGTCGAACGGAGACCGTTTCGCCGGCACCTGCTCCATGGTCGATGAGCTCGTGCGCCAAACGGGACGAGGCGGCGTCGAGTTCGCGGTAGGACAGTGACGTCTGGTCGGACCGGACCGCTACGGCATCGGGCATTCGGGCTGCGGTGACGGCGAAGACGTCGAGCACCGGCGGCGGCGTGTCAGCAGGCATGTGGCCGGTGAGGGACTCGATCGCCGTCCGGGTTTCGACCGGGTCGAGCAGGGCGATGTCCTCAAGCGGTCGTTCGGGATCCTGCACGGCCTCATCGACGAATCGGGAGAATCGTCGGCAGATGTCGGCGATGGTCTCCGCGTCGAACATCGATGAGTTGTAATCGAGGACCACCGCAAGTCCCGCGTCGGCATCGCTGCGGCGGAAAGTGAACGAGAGGTCGAACTTCGCGTCACCGGTCTCGACCTGAGGTTCGATGCTCGTGGTGACCCCGGGCAGCTCGAGTTTCGGTTCTGCCGACTCCTCGAGAGACAGCATGACCTGGAACAGGGGGTGGCGTCCCAGCTCGCGAGGCGGATTGACCGATTCGACGAGACGTTCGAACGGCACGTCGTCGAGTTCCACTGCATCGATGACTGCGGCGCGGGTGCGAGACAGGAGTGTACGCAGGCCGGGGCCTGCCGAGGTGTCGGTGCGGATCGGAACGGTGTTGACGAAGAGTCCGACCATGTCCTCCAGCGCCGGATCCGAACGTCCGGCGCTGGGGGAGCCGATGACGATGTCCTCACCGGCACCGAGCCTGCTGAGATAGCCGGCGAGCACGGAGTGCAGCGCCATGAACAGACTGGCCCCGTTCTCCGCGGCCACCGCTGCCAGACGGGCAGAGGTGCGGGCGTCGAGACTGAAGTGATGGTGACGACCCGACTGCCTGGCGGTCGTGGGACGGGGGCGATCGGCGGGCAGGGTGATGTCGGTGGGAATCCCCTCGAGCCGGTCGTGCCAGGTTTGGATCTTCCGTTCCAGGAGTGGGACCTCCGCTCCAAAGGCCTGCTGGTCCTCGAGAACATGGCGCTGCCAGAGCGCGAACTCGGCGTATTGGACCTCGAGGGTGCGCTGCATCGGATGGGCCGAGCCGCGCAGTGCGGCGTAGGCGGTGGACAGGTCCTGCGTCAGCGGTCTCAGCGAGGCGCCGTCGGTGGCGATATGGTGCATCACCAGGTGGAGGACCCACTCGTCGCCTTCAGTGAAGAGGCTCGCACGAATGGGAAGGTCGTGGCTGAGATCGAATCCGACGGCGGCCTCGTCCCGCATTCGCTCCGCGGTCTCCGTGCCAGAGGTCGTGGTGCGGCGTGCCATGAGACCCTCACCGGCGTCCGGGGGCAGGATCTGCTGGACGGGGCTGCCATCGACACTGGGGTAGATGGTGCGCAGGATCTCGTGTCGGGCGATCACGTCCGTCAGCGCCTGGCCGAGGGACTCTGCGTCGAGATCTCCGGAGAATCGGACAGCCAGGGAGATGGTGTAGTCCGAGGCGTCGGTGTCGAGCTGATTGAGGAAGTGCAGCCGCGCCTGCCCATAGGACAGAGGGATCAGCTGCGGGCGGGTGGGTCCGTGCGACCGACTCCACGCGGTGAGGCTCAGCTGTGGCGCACCGTCGGCCGATTCCGCCGTGGTCGTGGGGTCCTCGGCGGGTTCCGCCTCGGTGGGGCCGCGAGAATCGAGTCGATGCAGCAGCGCAGCCGGGGTGGGAGAGTCGAAGATTGCGCGCAGGGGCAACTCGGTGTCGAAGGCAGTCCGGATGCGGCCGATGAGGGAGACCGCCAGCAGCGAATGCCCGCCGAGGTCGAAGAAGTCGTCGTCGAGGCCGATCTCCTCTGTGCCGAGCACGGACGAGAAGACTCGGCACATGGTGTGTTCGTCCACGGTGCGCGCGGCTCTGGAGTGCTTGGTCCCCGAAGCAGTGGGGGCAGGAAGCCGGGAGCGGTCGAGTTTGCCGTGTGAGGTCAGTGGGATCGAGTCGAGACCGACGAGGATGTGGGGGACCATCGGTGCCGGCAGCTGGGCGGCGAGGTGATCGCGGAGGGCGGCCTCGTCGGCGTCCCCGGTGTAGTAGCCGATGAGCCGTGCCGATTCAGGATCCGTGAGATTCTCGACGATGGCCGCCGCTTGGGTGACGCCGCTGCCCGAGGCCAGGGCGTTCTCGACGTCTCCGAGCTCGACCCTGTATCCGCGCAGTTTGATCTGGTCGTCATCGCGGGAGACGAAGTCGAGGCTGCTGTCGGGGTTTCGGCGCACGAGGTCGCCGGTCCGGTACATCCGAGCGCCCGGTTCGAGAGGATCGGCGACGAATCGTGTTGCCGTCTCCTTCGGTCTGTTGACGTAGCCGGAGGCGATTCCGGCGCCCGCGAGATAGAGATCGCCGACGACTCCGTGGGGGACATCACGCAGATGCTGATCGAGGACCATGGTTCGAACATTCCTGATCGGATGGCCGATGGTGGGTCGGTCTCCCGCGACCGCGGCGGTGACGGAATCGATGGTGAATTCGGTGGGACCGTAGAAGTTGTGGGCTCGCACCTTGGGGTTTGCAGCAAGCTCCTGCCAGAGATCGGCGGGCACGGCCTCTCCGCCGAGGGCGAGCGACAGCGGGAATCGGTCTTCCTCGGTTACGTTCTCGAACAGTCCTGAGATGATGAGCTGCCTGACGAACGAAGGGGTGGTCTCGAGGGCCCGGATCTCGTGCTCGCGGCAGAATCGGACGAGTGCTTCGGCATCGCGGCGGATCTCGTCGCCGACGATGTGCAGGCTCGCTCCGGCCACGAGCCAGAGCACCGGGTCCCAGGCGGCGTCGAAGCCCAACCCTGCCGTGTGCGCTGCCTGGACCGGTCCGATGTCGAGTCCCGCCTCGGCGAAGATGGTCTCCCGATGATGGGCCAGCAGATTCAGCAGGGCACTGTGGGGGACTGCCACGCCCTTCGGGGTGCCGGTCGATCCGGAGGTGTACATCTCATAGGCGCGGTCGCTCGGAGCCGGACGGTCGGCTCCGTGACGACCGAGTTCGGCGGTTTCATCGTCACGTCGACCCGCCTCGGCGGTGTGGAGTTCGGTGGTGCCGATCGCTGTGCCCGGGCGGACCGGGAGCTCAGCCTCGTCGGTGATGACGGCTGCGGGGGCGCTCGCGTCGAGGATCAGCCGGATCCGCTCTCCGGGGTAGCTGAGGTCGATGGGCACAGCGACTGCCCCGATCGAGAGCACTGCCAAGGGTGCCGCGATGGCGTCGGCGGACCGGGGAAGGGCAATGGCGACGGTGTCTCCCGCTGTGATTCCTCGGGCGGCCAGGACATGAGCGATCTGGTCGATGCGGGTCCCGAGTCCGGCGAAGGTCAGCTCGCCGTCGTCGGCGATGAGCGCCCGGCGTTCGGGATGCCTCCTGATCGTCGAATCGAGGACGTCGAGGACCGTCGACTCAGGTGCGACCGCGTCGCGGCCCTGACCCTGAGCGCGGATCTCTGCGAGCTCGTCCGGGTGCAGCACCTCGAGTTCGCCCAGCGGTGTGTGCGGGTCGGCGGCGAACTGGTTGATCACATGGACGAATCGTGCGGCGATGGCTTCGGCGGTGGATTCGTCGAAGAGCGCGGAGTCGAACTCGAGGGAGCCGGTGATGCCGGCAGCCGCACTGACCGTGGGCATTGTTTCACCGAGCGTGTGAGGCGCGCCCTCGTTCTCGCGTTCGGCCAGGTCGAGGAGGAGGTCGAACTTCGCCTCCGACACCTGTGGCCCGGGTGCGGGTTCGACGTCGAGGTCACCCATGTCCAGAGCCGCGGGGGCAGTGTTCTGCAGGGTCAGCATGACCTGGAACAGAGGATGGAGCTGGTCCGAACGTGGGGGTGCGAGTTCGTCGACGACTCGTTCGAACGGCGCATCCTGATTGGCATAGGCAGAGAGGTTGGACGCGCGGACCCGATCGACGACATCGATGAGGCTGGGGTTGCCGGAGGTGTCGGTGCGCAGAACGATGGTGTTGACGAAGAAGCCGATGAGATCGTCGAGTTTCGTCTCTGTCCTGCCGGCGACGGGAGTGCCGATGGGAATGTCGTTGCCGGCACCGAGCTTGCTCAGCAGCACCGCGAAGGCGGCCTGCAGGACCATGAACAGGCTGGCGTTGCGCTCGCCGGAGAGCCGGCGCAGACCGGCGTGGGTCTCGGCGTCGATGTCGACCGGGATCCTGCGGGAGACACGGTCGATGTTCCGTGCGCTCCTGGGCCGATCGACGGGGAGTCTGAGTTCGACCGGAGCCCCGGTCAGTGTGTTCTTCCAATAAGCCAGCTGGTCGGCGATCTCGCTGTCGGGGTTGTCTTCGGAGCCGAGAGTCCTCCGCTGCCACAGTGCGTAGTCGGCGTATTGGATCGGCAGCTCGGGGATGGTGGGGGTGGCGCCGCGAGCCCGGGCGCGGTAGGCCTCGGAGAGGTCACCGGCCAGGGGCCTCAGCGACCAGCCGTCGGCGGCGATGTGGTGGAGCGTGAGGAGCAGGAGATGATCCTCGGTGCCCAGCCTGATCAGCAGGGCCCGGATCGGCAGCTGCGTCGAAACGTCGAAGCCGTGTGTCGCCTCTGCATCGACGGTGTGATCGACTAGGTCCTCGCTGATCTCCACAATGGGCAGGGCGATCTGCGCATCGTCGGCGGCGCGGACCACCTGTTCGGGCTGACCCTCGGTCCACGGGAACACGGTGCGCAGGCTCTCGTGCCGAGCGACGACGTCGTTGATTGCAGAACGCAGAGCATGGGTGTCCAAGTCTCCGCGGATGCGCAGGGTGAGCGGAATGTTGTAGGCCGCGGATGCCGGGTCGAACTGGTTGAGGAACCATAGACGGCTCTGCGCGTAGGACAGGGGAACGGTCGCGGGACGGTTTGCGGCGACGAGTTCGTCTGCCGGCTCCTGCGCCGTGTCGTCGAGGTCGAGCCCGGCACTGAGTTCGCGGACGGTGGGATGGTGGAAGATCTCGCTCAGGGCGGGTGGGGAGGCGAACCTCTCGCGCAGTGAGGCCACCAGCTGGGTGGCGAGCAGGGAGTGCCCGCCGAGTTCGAAGAAGTCATCGTCGATGCCGACGGTCTCCACCCCCAGCACTTGGGCGAAGGCCTCGGCTACGGCCTGCTCCTGGGCCGTCCTTGGTTCTGCCGATTCCGATTGCGTCGACTGCGGCTCCGGCAGCGCGGCGCGGTCGAGCTTGCCGTTGACGGTGAGGGGAATCCGTTCGATCTGTGTGATGAATGACGGAACCATGTAGTCGGGTACGCGCGTCTTCATGTGGCGGCGCACCTCGGCGGTATCGATCTGCTCATCGGCGGTGATATAGCCGAGAAGCTGACTGTAGCCGGCCTGGTTCTGTCCCAGGATGACCGCGGCCGACCGGATCCGGCTGTCCGACTGGAGGGCGAGCTCGACCTCGGAGAGTTCGACGCGATAGCCGCGCAGTTTGATCTGCTCATCGGCCCGGCCCAGGAACTCGATGCCTCCGGCCAGAGGTCTGCGGACGATGTCGCCGGTGCGATACATTCTGGAGCCGTCGTCGGCGAAGGGGTCGGCGATGAATCGTTCTGAGGTGGTGGCCGGGCGGCCCACGTAGCCGCGCGCCAGATTCAGCCCCGCAATGTAGAGTTCCCCACGCGCCTGCGCCGGAACAGGGGCCAACCGGGAGTCGAGGACGTAGTGCCTGGTGTTCGCCACGGAGCCGCCGAGGTCGGGTGAGGCACCGGCGACGATGGGAGCGGTGAGACTGTCGACCGTCGTTTCTGCCGGTCCGTACAAGTTAAAGGAGTCCACCTCGGGCAGGGCCGCGAGCTGATCCCAGAGACCGCGTTCGACCGCTTCGCCGCCCAGGGCGACGACGCTGGGATGCTCGGTGCCGCTGAACGTGCCGTGCGCGAGAAGGGCCTTGACGAATGAAGGAGTCGTCTCGATCGAGTCGATGCCGTGGGCGGCGAAGTAGTCGGTGAGAGTTTCGGGGTCACGGCGGGTGATCGAGTCGATGAGGTGGAGTTCGTGCCCGGCGAAGAGCCACAGCAGCGGATCCCAGGAGGCATCGAAAGAAATCCCTGCCGTGTGCGCCACGCGCAGTCCTCGTCCAAGCCGTTGGGCGGCCGGATCGAAGATGGTCTCTTTGTGGCTGTGGAAGAGATTGAGCAGCGACCGGTGCTCGACCCCGATGCCCTTGGGTCGACCGGTCGACCCGGAGGTGAAGATGACGTAGGCGAGGTCGTCGGGAGCAGGAGTCGATCCGGTCTGCTGTGATCCGGCCTGGGTCGACTCGGGCACGGGCGCTGCCGACCGCAGTTCCGCATCGATGTCGATGACGGGACGATCGGTGGTCATACTCGTCTCTCCGGCGGGACCCGACACGGTTGGGGAGTTGATGACGAGCACCGGCGCGGAATCGGCGATCATCGCTTCGATGCGGTCGGCCGGATAGTCAGGGTCGAGGGGTACGTAGGCGGCACCTGTTTTGAGGATTCCGAGCACGGCTATGGGCAACGAGGTGGACCGGCCCAAGCGTGCCGCGATGCGAGCCCCGGGTCCTGCACCGAAGTCCCGAAGATAGTCGGCAAGCTGAGTCGAGCGTCGGTCGAGTTCGCAGAAGCTGATGTGCCCGTCCTCGGCGACGACCGCGGTGGCGAATGGGGACTTGCGGGCGTGACGGGAGAATTCCTCCACCACGGTGTGGCGGGGGAGACTCTGCTCGGGTCCCCTGCCCCCTGCGATGAGTTCGTCGGACTCGCTGGCATCGATGAGCGAGAGTCCCGCCAGGTGCTGATCTTCACTGGCCTCGAACTGGCACAGGACGGAGAGGAACTGCCGCAGGTGCTCGGCGAGGCTGTGCTGATCGTAGAGTTCGGCGTTCGCCTCGAATCGAACGATTGCCGGCCTGCTGCCTCCATCGGAGCTGGGATCCGCTCCGATGCCGTGGATGATGATCGAGAGGTCATCGACCGGGCCGGTCGACAGCAGGTGCAGCGAGGCGGTCGGCATTCCGAAGTCGATGTCGTCGACGTGCGGGAAGATGTTGACCGAAGGTCCGATGTAGTCGCTGTCGGTGCTCAGCTCCTGATATTGGAAGCGCTGGTGGATGAGCGTCTCACGCAGCGTAGCGCCGGCGCCGGCGACGAGATCTGCCGACGTCATCCCCGGTGCTGCCTGCAGCTGCACCGGCAGGATCTTCGACATCATGGACGGCACTGATTTGGACAGGGCGCTGCGACGGGCAGTGACCGGAAGGCCCACCGAGATTGACTCTCGCCCGGTCATGCGGTGCAGGTAGGCTGCTGCGGCGCTGAGAATGAGCGTCGGTGCCGACCGAGAATCGGCCAGGCGCGATGAGAGCTCTCGGGGGATGTCGGCATTGCAGGTGACAAGCCGTCGTGCCGGTGATGCCGGACGGTCGGCCAAGCCGGTGGCCGTCTCCGACTCGGAGCGCACCTGCTTCCAGAACTCGGCATCGGTGGTGAAGCGCTGCGAGGAACGGTACTGAGCCTCCTCGGCCACCAGATCGTCGAGGCTGCCGAAGGGTGAGTCCGATGCGGTTCCCTGATCGGCGAGTTCCCGGTAGACCTGGGATTCGCGGCGGAGGACGAGGATGGCGGAATAGCCGTCGACGAGGAGGTGGTGGGCCCGCTGATAGAAGATCCAGTGGTCGGGTCCGATGTGGAACAGCTGGGACCGGAGCAGTTCACCCTCATCGACATCGTGGACGGTTTCGAGATCCTCCTGCATCAGCGCATGAGCTGAGGCTTCGGGATCCTCACTCGACTCCGTCCGCAGATCTCGGACCAGCAGATGGCTGCGTGCCGGTCCGAGCTTTTGGAAGGGTCCCTTTTCGTCCTCGCCGAAGACGACATTGAGCGAGTCGGCTTCGGCTACGGTCGTGGCGACCGCCTTGCGCATTCTGTTGACATCGAGCGGTCCACGAATATCGACATAGAGCCCGATCTGGAACGTCGGGTTGTCGGGTTCGATCTTCTGGGCGTACCAGATTCCGCGCTGTGCTGAGGTGAGGTCGATTCGAGCGTTCTCGTCAGTCATCGTGTCTTTCGCATTGGGTGGAGATTTCCTTGAGCGAGGCTTCCGTCGGCAAGGAGGCGCGCGGGTGCTCAGCGCAACCCGGCTGTGGGGTCACGTGAGCAAGCACGGGATCAGGTGTTACTGGAACTGCCCGATGTTGATATCGCCGAGGAGGTCGCCCAGATCGATGATCGGGCCGTTGATGAGTGCCCCCGAGGCTTCGGTCGAATCGGTCGGTGAGGTCTCGGCAGCGGAGGCGCTGACTGGCGCGGCCATGAGACCGACCGACATGAGGATGGCCGCGAGTGCGGCACCGGAGACGGTGCGGGCGTTGATGAGCTTGAGATTCTTCATGGTCCCTGTCCTCTTCTGGTATCGGTGGCAATCGTCCGTACGGGGACGGACATGTGTCATTCGGAAGACTCGCGAATGTGGATTGGCTGGCCAAGAGTTTTTCTTGGTCCGATGTTTCGAACCCTTCGTCACAGCACTACGACAGGGGAGGGCCGCCTCGGCGAGGGGAGACGAAAAACCACGGGTGCCGACGTCCTCACGATGAGGACATCGGCACCCGTGGTGGTTGTGGAGCGGGAGCGGCCGAAGGTCAGTTCACGGCGACCTTTTCGCCTTCTGCGGGGCGAGCCGCCTCGGCGGGGGCACCATGCGCATCCGGTTCGAGCGAGAGCTCGTCGAACGGGTTGTCACCCGACAGGGTGGCGCGGGCGACGTCGAGGTCGATCTCGTTCGTCCACTTGCCGATGAGCAGGGTGGCCACGGCGTTGCCGGTGAAGTTCGTCAGGGCACGGCACTCGGACATGAACTTGTCGATGCCGACGATGACGCCCATGCCGTCGAGCAGCTCGGGACGGTGCGACTGCAGACCGGCGGCCAGGGTGGCCAGGCCCGCACCGGTGACTCCTGCGGCGCCCTTGGAGGCGATGATCATGAACACGAGCAGCGAGATCTGTTCGGGGATCGACATCGGCATGCCCATGGCCGAGGACACGAACAGCGAAGCCATGGTCAGGTAGATGGCGGTGCCGTCGAGGTTGAACGAGTAGCCGGTGGGCACGGTGATGCCGACGACCGGCTTCGAGACTCCGGCGTGCTCCATCTTCGCGATGAGGCGCGGCAGGGCCGACTCGGACGACGAGGTGGAGAAGATGAGCAGGAACTCACGGGCCAGGTACTTCAGCAGCAGGAAGATGTTCAGGCCGGTGACGATCTTGAGCAGACCGCCGAGGACGATGACGATGAACAGCGCGCAGGTGAGGTAGAAGGCGCCCATGAGGGTCGCCATCGCTCCGATTGCGGCCCAGCCGGTCTTGCCGACGACTGCGGCGATCGCACCGAAGGCGCCGACGGGGGCGGCCCACATGATCATCATCATGAGTTTGAAGACGACGGCCTGGATGTGCTTGATTCCGGTGAGCACGGGCTCGCCGGCCTTGCCCATCGACTGCAGGGCGAAACCGACGAGGAGCGCGAGCACCAGTGTCGGCAGGACCGGGATGTCACCGGGGATGAGGCTCATGAGGAAGGCGACCATGCCGCCTTCCTCGCCGCCGGATGCCTCCTCGTACGGCTGGAGGTGGAGTCCGTCGCCGGGGTGGATGAAGTTGCCGACGACGAGGCCGATGACCAGGGCGAAGGTTGCCATGACCAGGAAGTAGATGAGGGCCAGGCCGCCGACCTTGCCGACGGTGGCCGCCTTGGCCACGGAACCGACGCCGAGGACGATGGTGCAGAAGATGACCGGGGCGATGATCATCTTGATGAGAGCGACGAACGCCTTGCCGAGCGGTTCGAGGGCGATTCCTGCCTCGGGGGCGATGAGGCCGATGGCGGCACCGGCGAACACTGCCACGATGACCATGATGTAGAGCCAGTGAGTGCGATCCTTCTTCCGCTGCGGGGCACCCTGATCGGTGGCCGCTGCGGTGGCGTTGCCCGTATTCGCGGGCCCGCCTTCTTGCTGTGGCGACATTGCCATGATTCCTCCAAATGATTTCCGCGAACTCACCCGTCGGTGGGTGCGAACGCGCGCGACGACTGGCCGCGGTGGTGATGTACCCGACAACTGTGCCAGCCGATGTGACGGGTGTCTCGGTTGCGTTCATAGTGTTCACAGGAGGAGTGAGACGCGCCGAGGCAGGAGTATGGCCAGGGAGGACAGGCCGACGAGGGTCAGGCCGGCGAGGGTCAGGCCCGCGGCTCCTCCGCGTGCCGGTGACCGGCGTCGGCACGCGGTTCCCGCTGTTCGAGGGCCTTGAGGCCGATGGGGCAGGTGATGGTGAGCTTGAGGCGTCGGCTCTTGGCGTCTTCGACGGCCCGCCACATGAGCTCCCAGCGGTGCTGATCTGCCTGAATGGGCTCGATAGCTTCGCAGTAGATGAACATGACCTCATTGGCGTCGGGCTCGAGTTTGTAATGGAGCGCGGCCACGATCCTGCCGGGAAGGTAGAGGTCGTACTTCGAGGATTCCTGGTTGTTGAGCATCGTGTACACAGTGGTCTCCTGGGGTGGGTCGGTCAGAATGGTCGGTGTCACCAGTCGCTGGGCGTCAGAGCCGCCGCAGATGCTGGGTTTCGCAGGTCGTGGAGGAAAGCTTGCGCCCAGCGGCGGACGTCGAAGGCGTCGACGGTGTCGGCCATCGCATCCATGCGCCTCCGAGCCTCGTCTTCACTGAGCGTGGCCGCGTGATGGATGGCCGCCTTCAGGCCGGCCCTGTCATGGGGATTGACGATGATGGCCTGGTCGAGTTCTTCGGCGGCTCCGGCGAATTCGGAGAGGACGAGTGCACCGCCCCTGCCTCGGCGGGCAGTGGCGAATTCCTTGGCCACGAGGTTCATCCCGTCCCGCAGGGAGGTGACGAGCAGGATGTCGGCGGCCAGGTACAGAGCGACGGCTTCCTCTGTCGAATGTGAGTGGTGGGAGTAGTGGATGACATCGCCGCCGAGAGTGGAGAACCTCCCATTGATGCGCCCGACCGTATGTTCGACCTCATCGCGCAGGTCCTGGTAGGCGCGCACGCCTTCACGCGAGGGGACTGCGATCTGTGCGAGACAGGTTCCCTGCGCATCGAGCATTCCGTCGTCGATCAGCTCCTCGAAGGCCCACAGCCGGTGCAGGATTCCCTTCGAATAGTCGAGACGATCCACACCGATCATGAGGGTGGCGGGATCGCCCAGGTCACGGCGGAAGCATCGGGCCATCTCTTGTACCGCCGGGGATTCGGCCGCGGCCCGGATCTCGTCGACGTCGATCGAGATCGGGTACGAGCCGATGCGGCCGCGAAGTTCCTCGGGATCCATGCCCAGCAGCTTCTGCATAGCTTGGCGGGCCTTGGCGGCATCGGCTTCTCGCTGGAGACCGATGACATCGGCCCCGAGCAGGCCGCGGAGGATCTCGTCACGCCAGGGCAACTGGGCCATCTGCTCGACGGGAGGGAACGGAATGTGGCAGAAGTATCCGATCCGGATGTCCGGTCGTTGAGCGCGAATCATCGCCGGTACGAGCTGGAGGTGGTAATCGTGTACCCAGACTGTCGCCCCAGCCTCGGCTGCCTTGATTGCGGCCTGTGCGAATCGGGCGTTGACTTCCCGATAGGCCCGCCACCATGAGCGGTGGTACTGCGGCGCGACGATGAGGTCGTGGTGCAGCGGCCATAGAGTGGCATTGCAGAATCCTTCATAGTACTGCTGATGTTCGTCGTGGCTGAGGGAGACGGGGACGAGGCTCATCCCGTCGAAGTCGAAGGGCTCGAGGCTGTCGTCGTGCGTGTTCGCCCAGCCCACCCAGGCTCCGGCGTGCTCGCGCACCACGGGAGCTACGGCGGAGACCAGTCCGCCGGGCGAGGCCTCCCACGCCCCATCGATGCGGTCGACGGGGAGGCGATTGGCCACCACGACGAAAGCATGGCGGTCAGTTCCCATCATCTTCTCTTCTTCTCGTGCCGCCGGGACGGATCGTATTGGCACGTCGACTTCGGGGGCATGGAATCTGAAAGCATGGCCGAAGGGCGGAGGCAGACAGTGCCTCCGCCCTCCAGCCGCGTCCCTCAGTTCTCCGGTGAGTCCTTGAGCGAGTCTCTGACGCCCTTCAGTGAGTCTTTGGCATCGTCGCCGACCTGCTTGATCTTGCCCTTGGCCGCGTCAGTCTTGCCTTCGGCTTCGAGGCTCTTGTCGTCGGTGGCCTTGCCGGCGGCGGCCTTCGCCTTGCCCTTGAGCTCTTCTGCCTTGTCCGAAGCCTTGTCGGCCTTGTCGTGAGAATTCATGATTCGTCCTTTCGTGTGGATCGGTCTGGACGTTATGCTCTGTCGAACTCTATTCATGTTTACAGTGTAATCAACTTAGCAGACCGAGTTTTCGCTGCGCAATAGATCCGGCGAGTCGGGTGGTCGATGGAGAGTGATAGCTTAGTCATCCATGAGGAGTTTACAGTGTAATCGCGTTATCAGGGGATCTCTCGACGCGTCGGATCAAGCGAGTAGACTGACGGTGAAATCCGCCCGGTCTGCGACATCTCCGACGAGGAAAGGGAGGCGCGCGTGGTTCAGCAGCGACTTGATCGTGCACAGGTCGTCGAGTCGGCGATCGCCTTCGTCGATGCCTGCGGTCTCAGCGAGCTCACGATGCGTCGCCTCGGAACGGCCTTGGACGTAGAGGCGATGGCACTGTATCGGCATGTTTCGGGGCGGGGGGACCTCCTCGAGGCCATGGTCGACGAGCTCATCGACGGCCTCTTCGACGACGATCTCATGACAGAGGACTCCCATTCGTGGGAGGAGTATCTGCAGCGTGTCGCCAATGCCACGCGGAATCTGGCCCTCAAGCATCCGCGGATCTTCCCTCTCATCGCCACCCAGCCACCTCAGGCGCCCTGGCTCCGTCCGCCGCTGCGAAGCGTGCGCTGGGTCGAGGACTTCCTGTCCTCGCTGCAGCGCTTCGGATTTGCCGACGCCGAGGCAGTGGCGGCATACAAGGCCTTCACGAGCTTCCTCGTCGGCGCGCTTCTGCTCCAAGCGGCCTCCCTGACCCCGGAGGTCCTCGGAGATGAGGAGGAGTCCTCCGCCGGTGACGACCTCGGCGAGTATCCCACGGTGTCGCGATTGCAGGGCCTGCTCACGGAAGACCACGCCCAGCGCGAGTTCGACGACGCCCTCGACGACCTCATCGAGCGGATCCGCACCAGCACGCAGGGCTGAGAGTCTCGGCAGCTGGGGTCGACAGTCCTTGTACTGTGGCGCACCTGCGCTCTCGCGGATAGTCTTGGCTCAGTGACGATCCCATTACGAAGGAGCAGGATATGAAACTCAGCACCGCACTTCTGCGCGCAGCCCCCGGCGCATTCATCCTCAACTCGGGCATCGGCAAGCTCGGCCTCGACGAGGATTCCGCCGCGGGACTCCAGCAGATGGCCGCCAACGGTGTGCCCATGGTCGAAAACATGACCCCCGCCCAGTTCGGGAAGTTCCTCTCCTACGGTGAGATCGCCGTCGGCTCCGCACTGCTGCTGCCGTTCGTGCCCACCCGCATCGCCGGCGCCGCACTGACGACGTTTGCCGCAGGCCTCGTCGCGAACTACTTCTCCATCGATTCGATGACCAAGGACGACGGAATCCGCCCGTCCGAGGACGGCATCGCCTTGGCCAAGGACACCTGGCTGGCCGCGATCGGCCTGGCCCTCCTCCTCTCCGGCGGCAGCAAGAAGAAAAAGAAGAGCGACACGAAGTAATGACCTCCGTCCCGGCCCCACCACGGCGGGGCCGGGAACGGATCCGGCGCATCCCATTGCATCAGGCCCGACTCTGCTGTTCTCGGCAGGGCCGGGCCTCATTGCGTCTGCCCGGCTGCTGGCTGACATATAGGTTTGACCTATATGGTTTAGCAATAGATTCATCTTGTTCCGCCTCGGCGATGTTGAGATTCTGAAATCACCAGTCGTCAATGGAGATGAGCAGATGAACACGCCACACACTTTGAAACCCACCGAGCAGTCGCTCACACCCAGCAGTGCCGCGCCCACGCGGCGAGATTGGGTGATCGTCGTCTTGCTGCTGGTGTTCTTCACCCTCAATTTTGCCGACAAGGCTTCGCTGGGATTTGCGGCTTCACAGATTAAGGCCGACCTCGGGGTCGGTGATGCCGAATACGGACTGCTGAGCAGCGGCTTCTTCTGGCTCTTCGCCGCCGGCGCTGTCGGCATCGCCGCACTCTTCCGGTGGATCAACCTGCTGTGGGCTGCGCCGGTCCTCATGCTGGCGTGGGTAACCACGATGAGCCCCTTGACCATGGAGACGAGCTTTCTGGTGCTCTTCATGTCGCGGATGGCACTCGGATTCTTCGAGGGTCCGGCGCACGCTCTGTGCCAAGGTATCGTCGCGCTGCGCTTCCCACCCGAGAAGAGAGCCTTGGCCGGTGCCATCGTAAATGCCGGCTCATCAGTCGGTCCGCTGATCAGTGCGCCCATACTCGCCTGGATCATCGTCAAATTCCACTGGCATGCGGCATTTCTCGTCCTCATCGCTGTCGGCGTCGTGTGGATGATCGTCTGGTGGATGACAAACCGCGGACAGATGCAGGTGCTCAACTCGAACCTTCCTGCCGTCGAACGATCGCGGTTCGAAGACGAAGGAGGACAAGCCGATCCGAACGGCGATATCAAAGTTCCCTTCTATTACTATTTCCGCCTCGGATCGTTCTGGGGCTTGGGAATCCTGAGCTTCGGCGGATATATCATCACTTCGTCCAAAACGTCGTGGTTGCCCGTGTTCATGCACGAAGGACTGGGCTACTCTCAGGAACTGACCGGCACCTTGGTCACCCTGCCCTATGCCTTCGCCGTCGTCGTGCTGATTTCTTCCGGTGCGCTTTCCGGGTGGCTGCTGAAACGAGGATTCACCTCGAAGGCGGCACGCAGCTACCTGACCGCCGGCGCGCTCATCTTTGCCGGTATCAGCTTCATCATCTTCAGCTCCATCGAATCGAGCATGATCCAGATGATCTTCGTGGTCGCGGCATTCTCCATCAACAGCGTGGCCTTCTCGATTGCCTTCGCGGGAGCCTCCGACTTCCTGCCTGCCAAGCAGAGAGTTGCCTTCTTCGGTTGCATCATCGGCTTCTACAGCATTGCGGGTATCTCGGCTCCCTACGTCATCGGCCTCATCGTTGATTCAGCTGACACGGTTGAAGTGGGATACGCCCTGGCTTTCCGCGTTGTGGGTATCGCCATCATCGTCTGCGCTCTCATCGGCGGGAAGCTGCTCGACCCGGAGAAGGCGCGTCTCACACTGCTGGTCGCTACCGCCGAATACAACAGCAGAAAGGACAGCTGAATGAGTACCCCACCCCTGCAGGGCCTGACCGTATTGGACCTGGGACAGTACATTTCTACTCCACTGGCAGGGCAGAACCTCGCCGATTTGGGAGCCCGCGTTATCAAGATCGAACCGCCGAGAGGCGAACAGGCACGCAACATCGGACTCTTCGGCGACACCATGATCGAGTCGAGCAACCGCGGCAAGTCCAGCCGTGCGCTGGACCTCAGCACAGACGATGGCAAAGAAGAGTTCTATTCGATGGCTGCCACAGCCGATATCGTCATCCACAACTTCCTTCCGCGAACGGCCACGAAGCTCGGAGTGGATTGGCCGACCCTCTCAGCACGATTCCCAAGACTGATCTGCGGCGTCGTGTCAGGCTTCGGGCGACTCGGCCCCCATGCGAACAGCCCCGGTCTCGACATCATGGCCCAAGCTGAATTCGGTGTCCTCGGTGTGACAGGGGAAGCTGACGGGCAACCGCAACGAGTCGGATTCGCCGTTGCCGATGTTCTCGCTTCTCACGCTCTGACCAGCGGTGTGCTCGCTGCTGTGGTGGCCCGCGACCGTGAAGGTCGCGGAACTCTGGTGGAAACCTCACTGATGGAAGCAACTGTTCATGCTCAAGCTGCACAGTGGGCGGAGTACTCGCTCACCGGACGGGCCCCAGTGCGCAAGGGGAACGGCCAGCCGCACGCAGCTCCGGCCGCGGATGTCATCACCGTGAACGGATCAAGTTTCGTGCTGTCTGCCTATACCGACGCGAAATGGGCTGCGCTGTGCACCGCCATCGGGCGAAAGGATCTGCTCACCGACGACCGATTCGGATCGAACGAGAATCGGGTGGCCAACCGGCCGGCCATGCTTGAAGTCATCACCTCCGCGCTCACGGGAATGACCGCAGACGAAGCAGTCACCATGCTGCGCGAAGCGGGCATCGTCTGCGGACTCATCCGATCCCTGGATGAGATCCGCGACGATCCCGACCTGTGCGCCAGCGGATTGCTGTCGGTAGTTGAATCGTCGACAGGGAAACCGCTGACTCTGCCGGGTGCACCGGTCGTCTTCAATGGCGAACGGGCGACCGCGGCGCAGGGAGCGCCACCAGTCGGATCAGATCACCCCGTGAAGAACTGACCACCGCACACCACCTCACGCGCCGACGGGTACTGAGTCCTCGCGCGGCAACCGATGCAATCACATGAGAAAGGGTTGAGAATGATCGACCAAGCCATCAGACAGATGACGTTCCCGGAGTATCTGGACCGGATAGCAGCATTCACCAACGATGTCCTCATCCCCGGCGAAGGGGAGATGATGAAGGCCGGGAAGGTCCCTGATCCAATCGTCGAATCGATGGCGAACCTCGGTCTGTTCGGCATCTCCCTTCCCCGCGAGCTCGACGGGCTGGGCTGGTCCATGGAAGAGCAGGTCAAGCTCACCATGGAATTCACCCGCGCGTCCGCGGTGTACAGGTCACGTTTCTCCACCGTCATCGGGCTGTGTTCGCAAGGTCTGCTGGACTTCGGCACAAGCGAGCAGAAGGCGAAATGGCTGCCCTCGATGGCCGCTGGCGAAACGGTCACCGCATTCGGCCTGACCGAGCCCGACGCCGGCTCCGACGCCGGGTCGCTGATAACAAAAGCACACAAAGTCGGCGACGGTTGGGTGATCAACGGGGACAAGCGCTACATCACCAACGGCGCCTGGGCCGACCAGCTCTTCATCTTCGCCCGAACCGGCGAGGGCATCAGCTGCTTCATCGTCGATCGTCTCGCCACTGGAGTCACAACGCGCGCAGCAGAGACGATGAACGGTCATGAGGCAGGACCTGTCGCCGAGATCGAGCTGCGCGATGTTCATGTGCCGGAAGAAGCGCTCATCGGGGGCGTTGAGGGCACTGGAATGAATATGGCGCTTCGCGGCATCAATCACGCTCGGATGCATGTGGCCGCGACCGCTGTCGGCCAGACGACCAGAATGCTGGAAGAGACAGTGAAGCATGTCAGCCAGAGAGAACAGTTCGGCGCTCCGCTGTCGGACCTCGGTGTAGTGCAGAACTCCTTGGGGGAGTGCTTCGCACAGCTCGAAGCGGGCCGGGCGCTGACATTGGAGAGTGCGCGGACCTTCGATGAAGGAACGATTGCCCGGCACCGGATTTCGGCGGCGAAACTGTACTGCACGGAAATGGCCAGCAAGGTCGCCGACGAATGCGTGCAGCTGCTCGGCGGCGAAGGAATCGTTGGTGGTCATGCGGTGCCGAGGATGTGGAGGGACGTCCGCGGGCTGCGAATCTACGAAGGATCGTCTCCCATCCACCGGAGGAACCTCGGGCGCGCCATGGTCAAACAGTCGCTCAAAGACGGGACTCTGCCGGACTCCTACCGAGTGAAATAGTATGAACAGATGGAACTCCGGCACCTCGAGTATTTCGTAGCGGTCGTCGACCACGGCGGAGTCAGTCGAGCTGCTGAAGCACTGCACGTGGCGCAGCCGACCATCTCTCAAGGTCTGAGAGTGCTCGAACGTGAGCTCAAGGTCGAACTGTTCGTGCGCACCGGGCGGAAACTCACGCCCAGTCCCGCAGGGATAGCGCTGGTCAGCGACGCGCGCAAAGCGCTCAAAGGAGTTCTCGACGTCAGTGACCACGCCCGTGAGATCCAAGAGGCCAGGGGCGGAGTCATGGCCATAACGACGATGCCGGAGCTCTCCAGCGACGCGCTCGTGAACTGGGCGTCGTCGTTTCTTCGAGAGAACCCGAAGTTCCATTACCTGATCTCCGAAGCCGACAGCGCAGCCGGCCTGGCCGCAGCCGTCGAGACGGGCAAGTCGGAACTGGGTTTCACCTCCTTGCCGATTGCGGAGAATCCGCAGCTGGATTCTGTGGTCATCGGCACGCAGCGACTGCTGCTGGTGGCGCCTCAGGACTCCGCCCATGACCTCGACTCGGTTGCCGAAGGGGATGTGGTGAGCATTGCGGACCTGCCCGAGATCCCGATTGCCGTGTCACACCTGGCCAACCGTGAGAACACTGCCGTGGCCAGGGTCTTCGAGGATTGCGGCACCAAGTTCTCCCCACGAGCGATCTGTCCCAACCGGTCGACTCAGCTGGCGTTTGTGCTCAGCGGAGAGATGTTCACCTTCCTGCCGTTGCGGATGGCGCTGACCGCCTATAGGCAGGGGGCGCGAATCTATGACACTGCGCCTCTCGTCGAGAGCGACTTCGGTTTCGTCTATCGCCGATCGGGCATCAGCCAGGCGGCACAACAGCTGATCGCAGCATGCCGAGCGTCGATGCAGAATTGGTCGGAGACCACCGAAAACGCCTACCGGTCGACCGGTTCCTATACCGCCGCGCTCAGGGTTCTGGCACCATAGAACAAGAATCTGGCCCCTGCCCTGTCCGCCGGGGTGCGCGGAACAGGAGTCAGTCACCTGTTCTTGAGATATTCAGTGGTGCGGCAGAGGGAAGAGGACGACGATCAGCAGTAGACGACGCGTGAGGAGGCCGGCGCAGGCCACCCTGGCGAGGCGCCTCTTCCTCGTCCAGCTCGTCCTCATCGTCCTCGTCTGCACCGCGCTGTCGGTGACGAGCTACGTGACGACGCTGAACAACATCCGGCACGCTACCGGCGAGCGGGTTCTGTCCATCGCCGAGACGCTGGCCCACGATCCCTACGTCACCGAGGCTGTGACCGGGGACGATCCCTCGGCCCGGCTGCAGCCCTATGCGCTGACCGTCATCGATTTCGCCGAGGTTGATTTCGTGACGATCATGGACCGCGACGGCACGCGCTACACCCACCCCGATCCCGAACAGCTGGGCAAGACCTACCTCGGCAGCAGGGCCAAAGCCCTCTCAGGGCAGACCGAGACCGAGGAATACGTGGGCACGCTCGGCCCGTCGGTGCGCGCGATCGTGCCGATCACAGACGCCGATGGCGAGGTCACCGCCATGGTCGCCGTGGGCGTGACACTCGAGACCCTGTCGGTGGCGCAGGCGGCCTCCCTGCCGCAGATCATCCTCGTCGGCCTCGCCGCGCTCGCTCTCGGCGGACTCGGCTCCTGGCTGCTCGCCCGCTACCTGCGCCGAGTCACCCTCGGCTATGGTCCGGAGGAGCTGCGCCGTCTGTTCGCGTTCTACGATTCGGCCCTGCATTCCCTGCGTGAGGGCCTCATCCTCGCCGACGATTCCGGTCGGCTCGTCCTCTACAACGACGAGGCCGCGTCCCTGCTCGGCCTGCCCAAGGTGGAGGAATCGACGCCGATCTCCCTCGCCGAGGTGGCCCTGCCCGAATCTGTCCGCGACCTTCTGACAACCGGTCGGGTCGCCGTCGACGAAATCCACTTCACCGAGGACCGTGTCCTCGTCATCAGTCAGAAACAGGCCCGGCAGCCGCGCGGCGGGCGCGATGAAGGCGGAACGGTCGCGACCCTGCGCGATCGCACGGACATCCAGGAGCTCACCGGTGAGCTGGCGACGATGACGACTCTGTCCGAGGCCCTGCGTGCGCAGACTCATGAACATGCCAACCGTTTGCACACGGTCTCCACTCTTATCGAACTCGGTCGGGTGCAGGAGGCGCTCGACTTCGCAGTCAAGGACGAGCAGGAATCGCAGCGGCTGACGGATTCCTTCGTCGCCTCACTCGACGAACCATTCATCACCGCGCTCATGATCGGCAAGGCCGCGCAGGCCAATGAGCGGGGCATCGAACTCACCGTCACCGCCACCGGCGAACTCCCTCCCGAACGACTCGACGCCCGCGACCTCGTCACCGTTGCCGGAAACCTCCTCGACAATGCCTTTGACGCGGTCGCGGACTCGGATGAGAAGCACGTGTGGGCGGACTTCGTCGCGGCTGACGGGGAGCTCATCATCACCATCGCCGATTCCGGTGCCGGAGTTGCGGGGGAGGACATCGATGCGCTCTTCCACCTCGGCGCCTCGGCGAAACCCGAGGTCGGGGGAGTGGGACGGCACGGTTTCGGGCTCGTCTTGGTTCGGCAGGCGGTGAGCCGCCTCGGCGGACATATCGATGTCGATTCCGATGGCGGTGGGATCTTCACGGTGACGCTTCCATTGGGGGACATCGACGCGGCCGGCGACTACGATTCTTCGGAGAACCACACCACTGATGGTGAGGATTCGAGTCAGGATCGGGCGGAAGGAGACCCACGTGAGCGATGATGCCGCGCTGCTGGTGCTCATCGTCGAAGACGATCCGATGACGGCGCAGGCGCATGCGGACTTCGTGGCCCGGGTGCCCGGGTTCGAGGTCGTCGGAACGTGTCTGGGCGGGCACGAGGCGATCGAACGCTTCGACGAACTCGCCGCGGCCGGGACGCCAGTCGATATCGTCTTACTCGATATGAATCTCACGGATTCGCACGGCCTCGAGGTCGCCGGGCGGCTGAACTCGCGCGGTCAGGACGTCGATATCATCGCGATCACTGCGGTGCGGCATCTGCAGGTCATCCGGTCGGCCATCTCGTCGGGCATCACCCAATACCTCATCAAACCCTTCACGTTCGCGTCGTTCCGGGAGAAGCTGGAGAACCAGCGGGAGTTCCGGCGCGGACTCAGCGGATCGGGGACGTTGGCGACTCAGGCCTCGGTGGACAATGCGCTCTCAGCCCTGCGGTCGGTATCGTCGACGACTCTGCCGAAGGGGCTCATCGCCGAGACCCTGGAAGCCGTGTCCGCCTTCGTCCGCGATTCCACGGTTCCGGTCTCCGCCACCGAGGTGGGGCGTCGGCTTGATCTGTCCAGGGTCACCGTCCGCCGGTATTTGGAGCACCTCGTCTCGACGAAGCAGGCGATCAAACAGCCTCGGCACGGGACTCCAGGGCGGCCCGAGTACGAGTACCGGTGGGTGTGAAGGGTCGGTGAAGCTGCGGCTGTAAGGAAACAGTCAGGTTCGACGACGCGTTCGGCCTGACCAGATCTGTCATACTCAATTACGCACATCCCCAGCCCATCTGCGCAGTTCCCCCGCTGCCACCTCGGCGCGCGCCGAGAGGATAGAGAAGATCCCGACAGTGACAGACGACCATACGAACCGAGCCGTAAACCCACACGAGACGGCGACCCCACCGCCCTCGACATTCGACGCACAATGGGGTCCGCGAGCGTACTCGGAGGCTGAATTCGCCGCAGCGATCGAACGCAGCGACGTCCTCTCCGAGTCCGAACTCACCCAGTTCTTCACCTGCGCTGGTGGTCGCACCCGCGTCGCCGACATCCTCCTGCGGGCACGCCTGAACGCAGGTGTGCCCGTTGCCGACACCGATCCCGACCGTATCGATGCACAGCTCCCGCCCGCACTCACGCCCGTCGTCGACGGCGTCTCCCGGGAATCCGCGGCACTCTTCCTGCTGACTCTCTTCGCGTGGACCTCGCGAATCACCTCGGTGGCAGTCGATCTCGTCCACGCCGCATACGTCGCCGCCGAAGTGACCGACACGGCCAACGCGACGGCCGAGGACCTCACCTCTTTCCTCATCGATGAGGGGCTGTTGACGATCTCGACCGGCCCCGACGAGGTCTTCGCTGTCCCTGCCCTCATCCGGATGCTCGTCCGCCGCAACACCGCGATCGACCCGAGACTCGCCGGCAAGAACCCGCGTGAGGCTCTCGGGGCGGCCGCCGCCGACACCTTCGGCCGGCAGCGTGCAGATGAGCGATCCGGGCTCGTTGAAGTCGTCGATGTTGCCGTCGAGACTCGGAACTGGCATATCCTCGAACGGGCCTGGGCCCGCCGCTCGGTCAATGTCTTTCTCGACGCTTCCACCGCCGTCGAGGCCTATCTCAGCGTCCCCGAGGATGTCCTCGCGACGAACCCGATCCTTACCCTGGCCCGAAGCGCGGCCCGCCGTATCGACTCGACCCGGTTGCGGCTTCGCACAGACGATGGACCGACGCTGCTGGCTGCCACCGACTTCGACAGCATCGTCGTGCCCGAACTCCACGGTCTGCTCCGCGAGGAGGCAGCATTGCCGCTCTCAGCCGACGAGGTGGCTGTGGTCACCACGCTGGAAGCGCGGACGCACCGGTTGAATCGGGAGAACCGACTTGCGCTGGAGATCCTCAAAGCGGGACGTGATCGACTGCGCCACCTCGGCCTAAGTCACCCCGGACCTACGCTCATGCTGCAGTCCGAGCTCAACCTCGAACACGGGCGCAACCTCATTGTGGCCGGTCGCTTTCCCGAGGCGATGTCGATGCTGCAGCGGGTTGTCCAGTTTGCCGAGATCTACACCCCGAACTCTCCCCACCCTCTGCTGCCCGGACTGGTTGAAACCGCCTTGGCCGGGATGGGCCACGGGCACGGATCGGAAATGGACCGCAACCTGGATCGGGCTCGAGAGGCCGCGTCCCGATTCGGGATGGAGGCACTGCCGGATGAGCACACGGCCCTGTGCATCGAGTTAATGCGCAGCCTCGACCGTCTCGATCTTGCTGCCGCCGAGCAGATCGTCTCCGCGCTCGACACAGCACTGCCGACCGAACACCTCGGGCCGATTCCCGATATCGTACGAAGCCTGCACTATGTCTTCCAAGGGCGCGCGTCGCACGCGGCGAAGCTACTGACGGAGAGCATGCAAGTAGGTTTCCTGCCGATGACCGAAGCACAGAGCACGCGGTTCTCGGGCATTCTCAACATCGCCAGCTCCGTGCTGGTTGCCGCGGGGGAGACGAAGGCGCTGCAGAATCTGGGCGACCGCATGAACCCGCAGAGTCCTGGATATTCCATTGTCAAGGCACGGCAGGCTCTGGTGTTCGGCCAGCACGATGTACTGTGGATCGCGACTGGGCAGGCGCTGGCCGGTGACCAGGGGCCCAGGTTGAAGAGTTCGGCCATGGCGTTGCGCGCCGACATCCTCCACCATGAGGGCCGGGCAGACGAAGCGCTCGAGACGTTCGTCCATGTGCTCGACTACTGTTCGATCACTTCGTCCGTGCTGGCGATCACACAGCTTACCCGAGGAGCGAGGCTTGCGTTTGTTCATGAGTCGGCGAAGCATCCGATGTGGGATGCGGTAGCCAGGTCGTTCGGTCCGGGCAAGGTGGCGGCGGGCGAGCTGCGAAGGCGTCTGCTCGATCTGCCTGAGACCTCGCAGGCGGTGCCCGATTTCCAGACCGATCTCACGCCGACCGAGCAGTCGCTGCTGTTCGCGATCGACTCATCGAAGTCGATCGCGCAGATCGCCCGCGAGTTCGGAGTGGTGTCGGGAACGCTGAAGAATCGCCTGTCCGCGCTTTACCGCAAGCTCGGCGTGCGCAGCCGTGCCGAGGCTGTGGCCTATGCCCACCGCGCTCAGCACAGGTGATTGCGTGAGAATCGTCTGCGGCGAGGCGGCCGCCTGACGGCCAGTTAGCAGAGGCACCGGAACGATCGATCCACCGCGAGCAGTCTGAGCTCTTTGTCTTCGGCGGTGGATCAGTGGCAGAACTCCCACCAGCCGACGACGTGACAGTGGGATCCTTCGTCAGGGTCTTCTCCGTCGGCGTCTGAGGCGTCAGAAGCATCTGCTGCAGTCGAATCGTCTGCGTCTGCGACTGCTTCTGAGGTCGAGTCGCCCCCCGCATCCGATTCGCTGGGCGCGGTCGAGGAGCCCGCGTCGCCGTTCGCAGCCGCATCGTCAGTGCCTTCCGACGAATCCGAAGAGGAGTCGGAACTCGGTCCTGCTGGGGCCGAAGGAGTGCTGCTCGGTTCTGGGCTGGGCTCGCTCGAGTCCGTCGGCTCCTCAGCCGGTGTGGGTTCGGCAGTCTCTGGGGTCTTTTCGGAT
The DNA here is from genome assembly GCF_013168765.1 of Brevibacterium sp. CT2-23B. Classification (NCBI taxonomy): domain Bacteria; kingdom Bacillati; phylum Actinomycetota; class Actinomycetes; order Micrococcales; family Brevibacteriaceae; genus Brevibacterium; species Brevibacterium sp. CT2-23B. The sequence continues at coordinate 37,591 of NZ_JABBYK010000008.1, forward strand.
GAGGGCTCATCCGGTTCCGCAGGCGGAACTTTGGCGGGTTCATGCTCTTCGTCATCGTCCTTCGGCTGCTGCCGGTCGGACGAGGAGGGGGTCTGGGTCTTCTCCTGCGGGGCGGGCTCTTGAGCGTTCTTCCGGGAGGCCCGCGACCGCTCCTCCTCGCGTGAAGCGGAGCGCTCAGCGGCGTTCTGCTCGCGTTCGTCCGAACTCTCACCTCTCTCATCGCTTCCGGCCGGCCCAGCAGCGTGCGGTGGAGAGACTGAAGAAGGCATCGTGTTCGGTGGGCCAGCAGGCGCCGATGAGGTCTCTGCCGAAGCAGCAGACTGTGGGGCAGGGTCGCTCTGAAGATTCACAAGTGTGGCGGCACCGGCCGCGATGGCGGCGCTGGCAGCGATGCTCGCGATTGCGACTTTGACCGCAGACGCCCCGGCCGCGATTCCGGTGGTGCTGCCTCCCGAGCCGCCCGCAGCCGCTGTGCCGGTGGTACTCTTCGAAACTGCGGCTGCCGGGCTTGAGTGCGGCTCCGCGGCGATCGTACCCGACTGCCCATCGGGCCCGACGTTCGCCGTTCCTGCTCCTGTCAGCAGCACAGCTGAGTCCGGGAAATAGCCCCATTCGATGAGCGCGGCAGCGAGAGCAGCGGGCGTGATCCATGCCTGGAACGTCGTATTGACGCTGCGGAGCTTGAAGGACTGACGGCGGCAGCGACCGCAGTGGCTGAGATGGGTCTCGATCGCTTCGGAGCGTTTCTGGCTCAGCTGCCGGCGCACGAAACGCGCAAGCTCGGAGGAGTACTCAGCACATTCAGGTGCACTGGGCTCAACGTGTTCCTGCAGATAGGCGGCCCGGAGCCCCTCTCGGGCACGACGCAGAAGCGAGCTGAAGGAATTCGGCGACAGCTCCATCTTCTCGGCTGCATCAGCGGTCGGTATCCCGTCGATGTCGATGAGAATGAGTGCGTTCTGCCAGGTATCGGGGAGAGATCTGAAGGCACGGCCCAGCTGATCTCGCTCAGCTACCTCGGCGGCGTGATCGCCCGGTTCGCTGTCTGCGAGGAACGTCAGCACATCGGGTTCGACGATCGTTGTCGCACGGGCTGTCGCCGTGCGCCGGTACGATTCGGAGCGCACAGCGGCCATGAGGTACGCCTTGAAGGACTCATCCGGCCCTTTCCCGTTCCCCCACGCGCGCCAGATCTTGGCGAAAGCCTCGGCGACGGCATCTTCTGCTTGCGCACGATTTCGGTTGAGGCGCAGTGCGAAATGCAATGCGGGCAGTCGATGTCGGGCATAGAGCTCACCGTAGGCGGTCCGTGCAGTTGCCGATTCGGGCCGGTGGTCACGGATGCGGGCACAGAGGTCGGAGTCGCTGAGTTCGCTGCCTGGGCGCGGCAGTCCGAAAGGGGACCGGGAACTATCGGTCGATGATGACCACGCTTCGGTCATCAGCTCATCGCTTCGAAGGTAAGGCGCGGACGTCGATGGGGAGACTGCATGAGGGACCTCAACTGTGAGTTCGGGGACAGTTCGGGGCTTTTCAGGGGGAGTGGAAGAACTCTACAGGAGCAGAACCCAGCTTCCCAATCGCCCAGGTCTGGGTGTTTGGCGACGCATTCTCGGCCACATGTGCAGGGAGGCCCACGTGAGACTGAGCAATTCGAATTCGGCCGGACGCACGACCGAAGACCTTGTCCTGGTGCTCCGGAAGAAACTTCTGGAACTCGCGAACGAAAGCCTCCGCGCGCAGGTCTCAGTCTATGGAGAGGTCAAGACCCACGATCGCTCCGAGCCTGAGCCGGCAGTTGGACAACAGCCGATTCGGGTCCCCTCCGAGTCCCGGACTCGCCCGAGGCGGCCCTGCAGAACCACGTGGTTGCAGGGCCGCCTCACACCCCCATAGTCAGTGCATCCGCTTACCTGGCATTCGTCGAATGCGCAGGTGACGGCTTTTTCTGAAGGAGCCAACCCTTGTCTCTGAAGCGACATCCTCTGACGAAGCACGGAGCCGCGATCCTCGCATCGTCCGTTCTTGCTTCGTTCGCATTCCTCGGTGCATCCGTCGCGCCGGCACAGGCCGCGGCAGAGCCCCTGCCGAACCCCTCATTGGCCGACAAATGCGGCCTCGATATCGGGGTCGTCCTCGACCTGTCGAATTCCCTGTCAGATCGAGACGTCGACGATTCGAAGTCGGCCGCCAAATCTGTCGCCAGCGGCCTCTCGGGGACTCCCAGCAGAGTGTCTGTCAACTCGTTTGCGACGTTCGGGCCCGACGGCACCAACGAGCCCATCAACAGCACGTCTGTCGCAACCTCGGACTCAGTTGACGAACTCAATAAGCAGATCGACGCGCTTCGGCGGGTTCCGCAGGACTCGGGAGGCACGAACTGGGACCGCGGTCTCGGGCAGCTGGGCGGCACGAACCATGACCTGGTGCTGTTCGTCACCGACGGCAAGCCAACGGCATACGGGGTGCCGGGATCCGAACCGGGCAATTCCGACCGCGGTACGCGAACCGATCAGATCGATATCGACAAAGCCATCGAATCGGCGAATGCACTGAAGTCGCAGGGTGCCAAGGTCGTCGGTTTGGGAGTGGGCAGCGAGATCAACGAGGGCAATATCAAGCTGGTCTCGGGCCAGACCTCAGGAGACGACTACTATGTGGTCTCGGACTACTCCGAATTGGCCGAGAAGCTCCGCGAGATCGCCACGAAGAGCTGTCGCGGAACTCTCAACGTCACCAAACTCATCGACCCTGGGGCCGGCAAACACGCGAAGAACACCGCGACGCACCCAGGCGAGGGCTGGGCGATCTCGTCTCCGGACTCGGTGGACGGAGTGGAGAAGACCACGGACGCGGCCGGGACGGTGAGTTTCAAACTGCAGACCCCGGCGGAAGGGGTGCAGGCTTCCGAGAAGCAGCAGGAAGGCTACCGGCTCCAGCCGCAATCGGGATCGAACGCGGTCTGCACCGCAGACGGACGCGAAGTCGGAACCAGAAACATCACCGACGGATTCGAATTGACCGAGACTGTCGATACGGACGCGATCATCACCTGCCGGATCGTCAACGAACAGATTCCCGGAGCACTGAGTTGGAAGAAGGTCGACGAGGACGGCAAAGCGCTCGTGGGTGCGGAATTCACCTTGACGGGTCCGGACGGCGAGGACTTCGTCGTGGCCGACAACGGAGAGCTCGACGCCGATGAGGCGGCCGGGCAGTTCGAAGTGACCGATTTGGCTTGGGGCGACTACAGCATCACGGAGACCAGCGCTCCTGAAGGATATGTGCTCACTGACGAGACGCAGACCGTGACGATCACCGGTGATAAGCGGGACGTGGCGTTCTCCGACATCGTCAACAAGAAGGACGTCGGAGCTGGTGCCGATCCGGATGGCGACTCCTCTGCAGACCCGGGTGCAGACGCGGACGCTTCCACTGATCCTGATGCGTCCGCAAATCCCGACGCGTCCGCAAATCCCGACGCGTCGCCTGATGCGGATGCATCGACTGACCCGGACACTTCATCCGACCCGGACACTTCGTCCGACGTGAATGCCGACCCCGACGCATCGAAGGAGTCTGACGCCGAGGCTTCGACCGATCCCAATGGTGCTGACGATGCGTCGACGGACCCTGACGGCAAGGACGAGGAGTCGAAGGATGCCGACGTAGACGCCATGGCTGACCCGAGTGGCCAGGCATCGGCCGATCCCAGCGGCCAGGACACAGCTTCGACGGACACCAATGCCAAGGCAACGGCCGATCCGGATGCCAATGCGGCGACTGATCCGGGCGCCGGCGACTCGGCCGCAGCTGATCCGGACGCTGATGACTCGGCCGCGACGAACTCGAATGCGGGCAGTGCTGCGTCGAGCACGTCTGAAGGCGGAAGCACCTCAGCCGATGGATCCACCAGCGACAGCGGAGGGAACACCAGCGGAGGAAACGACCGCGGCAGCGACGGCTCTCATCTGCCGAGGACAGGTGCCGCTGGAGCGGTGACGTTCGGCATCCTCGGCGTGCTCCTCATTGGGGGCGGAATCGCCGCTATCCTCGTGTCACGACGACGAAAGACCGACCTGCTGTGATGCAGTCTCGTATCTGATCCGAGCGCAGAGGGCGGAGCCGAATCGATATCGGCCCCGCCCTCTACCGTCCGGAGAATATACCGGGGGTCGCTCCCAGAGTCGACCGGAAATGGCGGGTGAGATGAGCTTGGTCGTGGAATCCTGACTCCACAGCCGCCTCGGCAGGGGAGTGCCCGGCCAGGAGAAGCCTGCGGGCACGATCGACCCGGCGGCCGATGACATACCGGTGGGGCGCGATCCCGAACGTCGTGGTGAACACCCGCACCAGGTGGCTGCGGTGGGCGCCGAGCTCGGCGGCCGCCTCGGCGATGGTGAACGACTCAAGCAGACGATCATCGAGCATCTCCCGCAGACGACGGGCGAGCGGCGCATCGGACGCGGTCTCGGTCGACGGCGTGAGGCAGGAATTCGCGATCTCGCGCAGGGCCAGGACACCACATTCGGCAGCGAAGGCATCGGCGGGATCGGCGAGGGCGGAGTGGATATCGGTGACGGTGCTCAGCGCATCGGCGCCGAGCAGGGTGGGCGAATCGGCCGCAGCGTCGACAGCGGTCGGCGGCAGCCAATCGGCATCGAGGTAGAGCACCCGTTTGCGAAAGCCCTGGTCAGCCAGTGCGGAACGGCCATCGTGGGGCACCTGCGGCGGCAGCAGAGTCACGGCCGCGGGAGTGGCAAGGTGATCGTGGCGGTCGAGATCATAGGTCACCGCGCCGTCGTCGATGAGCAGCACCGTCCATGAATCGTGGGTGTGCGCGGGGTAGGCGTGATGGTCGAAACGGGCGTGCAGGACTTCCTGCACCTGCGGGACCGCAGGGTGCCACGCGCGGATGACGTCGACCATGCAACAAATGTACAAGACCGGCAGTGCCACGGTCGGCCAGAGTGGATGCATGCACGAGAACACGAATGCCACAGATCAGACCGACGGTCAGCCCACCCCCTCCGAGGCGGCCGCGAGCAGTTCCATCACCGAGGCAGCCGCGCCAACACTGTCCGCCGATCCGAGCGTGCCGGTGCGGTTCGACACCAAGGTCGTCGTCGTCCTTCGCGACGACCTGCAGCCGTGGCAGGAGCTCAACGTCACCGCTTTCCTCATGTCCGGGATCGCCACGAGCGATGAGGGCTTGGTCGGGGAGAACTACCGGGACGCCGACGGCAACGACTACCTGCCGATGCTGCGCCAACCGGTGATGGTGATGACCGCGGATGGGGATAAGCTGCGGTCGATCCGAACGAAGGCGATGGGTCGCGGAATCCCGACAGCGATCTATACCGAGGAGCTGTTCTCCACCGGCCACGACGCAGCCAACCGGGCCGCCGTGGCCGGTGTCCCGGCCGAGGAGCTCAACCTCGTCGGGGTGGCCCTGCGCGGCGCGAAGAACGGGGTCGACCGGGTGGTGAAAGGCGCGCGGATGCACGCGTGAAGTTGGGCGAGCTCCCTGCTTTGCCGTTGTGCTCTCACTTCGTAGAGAGAAACGCGGACAGCCGGTTCAATGTGTCCACCTCGAGCGAGTAGTACGACCAGACTCCGCGCTTCTCACGGTGAAGGACTCCGGCATCGACGAGGATCTTCAGGTGGTGGGAGACGGTCGGCTGGCCGAGACCGACGGGTTCGGTGAGATCGCAGACGCACGCTTCCTGCTGCTCGTGCGCGGCGACGAGGGAGACCAGGCGCAACCGAGTCGGATCGGCTACTGCCTTGAAGATGCGCGCGAAATCCTGAGCGTCATCGAGGCTCAACGGCGAGACGGTCAGCGACGGGCAGCAGTCGTCCGCTTGTGTCGGAGGGGGCGCGGGTTGTGTGGTCACTCTTCCATTATGCCCATACATTGACACTTGTCGATGTATTGTGGTCCTATCGTATCGATAAACTTCAATGCGTCAGCATGTGACCGCGGCGCCGAGTCGATCAGGACCTCGAGGGAGACAATGCATTCCACTGCGCCAGCCGGCACCGATTCGCCTGTGGCGGCGAAGATGTCGACACTAGATCGATTTCTGCCGCTGTGGATCATCGGCGCCATGGCCCTGGGCCTGGTGTTGGGCAGACTCGTGCCCGGCGTCGCCGAGACTCTGGACGCGGTCAAGGTCGCCGACGTGTCCCTGCCGATCGCCATCGGCCTGCTGGTGATGATGTTTCCTGTGCTCGCCAAGGTTCGGTACAACGAGACCGGACACGTGCTGAGTGACAAGAAGCTCATGATCACCTCTTTGGCCATCAACTGGTTGGCCGCACCGGCGTTCATGTTCGTGCTCGCATGGCTCTTCCTTCCTGATCTGCCCGAATACCGGACCGGACTGATCATCGTCGGTCTGGCCAGGTGCATCGCCATGGTCCTCATCTGGAACGATCTGGCCTGCGGAGACCGTGAGGCTGCCGTCGTGCTCGTGGCCATCAACTCGGTTTTCCAGGTTCTCGCATTCGGGCTCCTCGGTTGGTTCTACCTCCAGTGGCTTCCGAGCCTGCTGGGTCTGCCGACGACGTCCAGCGAATTCTCCTTCTGGGCGATCACCCTCAGCGTCCTCGTCTTCCTCGGAATCCCGCTTCTTGCCGGCTTCCTCACACGCACGGTGGGAGAGAAGACAAAGGGACGTCAGTGGTACGAAGATCGATTCCTCCCCAAAGTCGGGCCGTGGGCACTGTACGGACTGCTCTTCACCATCGTCGTGCTCTTCGCCTTCCAGGGTGACGAAATTACCTCTCACCCGGGCAACGTCGCCCGCATCGCCTTGCCGTTGCTCGTCTACTTTGTCGTCGTCTTCGCTGCCGGGATGGTCATCGGCAAGGCACTGAACCTGGGTTATGAGAAGACGACGACCCTGGCATTCACCGCTGCCGGCAACAATTTCGAACTCGCCATCGCAGTGGCGATCGGAACCTATGGTGTCGCCTCGGGGCAGGCGCTCGCCGGAGTCGTCGGCCCGCTCATCGAGGTGCCCATCCTCGTCGCCCTCGTCTACGTCGCGCTCTGGGTGCGACCCCGATTCTTCCCATCGGTCGCTGGTCAAGGAGTGAACCGAGTATGAGTCCTACACAGATGAGCAAGCCGAGTGTCCTCTTCGTCTGCGTGCACAACGCCGGCAGGTCCCAGATGGCGGCTGGATTCCTCCGCGAACTGGCCGGAGAGCGCATCGAGGTGCGGTCGGCCGGCAGCGCACCGGCCGAGACGATCAACCCAGTCGCAGTCGATGCGATGAGGGAACTCGACATTGACATCACTCGAAACAGTCCCACGCTCCTCGACGCCGACACCGTGCTCGCGTCCGATGTCGTGATCACGATGGGCTGCGGCGATACCTGCCCGATCTTCCCCGGCAAACGTTACGAAGACTGGGTTCTGGATGATCCCGCAGGTCAGGGCCTGGAATCTGTGCGCCGAATCCGGGATGAGATCGGGACCAGAGTCGAAGCCCTCGTCGTCGATCTCGCCCCCGATGCAGGGACGAGATCCACACTGTCGACGACCACGTCGAACCCCATCGCCGAGGAGGCGCCCAATGACTGATTATGCGCTCGAACAGCTCCCGGTCGCCGTGATCGGTTCCGGTCCCGTCGGCCTCGCGGCCGCGGCCCAGCTCGTCCGACGCGGTGTTCGACCGCTCGTTCTCGAAGCGGGAACCACTGTCGCGGCGGCAGTGGCCGAGTGGGGTCATATCGGTTTGTTCTCTCCGTGGAAGTACAACATCGACGAGGCGGGGCGCAGTCTGCTGGCGCCCACCGACTGGCATGAGCCCGACGGGGACCGCCTGCCCACCGGTGCCGAGCTCATCCGTGACTACCTCAAGCCGCTTGCTGAGACAGCTGAACTCCGAGATTCCGTCCTCATCGATACCCGGGTTGTGGCAGTGAGCAGAGTCGGAATGGATCGGACGGGCACCGCGCAGCGCGAATCGACTCCTTTCCTTATCCGCACTCGGAGCTCAGATGGAACATCGGCGGATTTGCAGGTCAGGGCAGTTATTGACGCTTCGGGGACATGGGAGAGCCCGAACCCGCTCGGGCAGTCCGGTCTCGCAGCGACCGGCGAGGCCGAAGCCCGTCGCAGCGGGTTCGTCACATCGCCTCTGCCCGATGTGGTCGGCCGAGATCGAGAGCAGTTCGTCGGGCAGCGGACTCTTGTCGTTGGTGGAGGGCACTCGGCGGCCAACACGCTCCTGGCGCTGGCCGAACTGCGTGAGGAAGCCCCGGGCACGCGAATCGGCTGGGTGCTCAGGCGATCAGATCCCGCATCTGTCTACGGCGGAGAGGACCAGGACGGTCTGCCAGCACGCGGGGCCTTGGGAACGCGACTTCGCCACCTCGTCGAGACCGGAGTCATCGAAGTGCATGCCTCGACGACGATCACCGGATTCTCCACCGACGGTCGTGGCACCTTAGCTGCGGAGAGTGGCGGCGAGTCGGTGACGCTCCATGCCGACAGGGTCGTCCCTGCCGCCGGCTTCCGGCCGGACCTGGGGTTCTTACGTGAGATCCGACTCGACCTCGATCCGATTGTCGAAGCTCCGCGGCAGTTGGGCCCGCTCATCGATCCCGAACATCATAGTTGCGGAACTGTCGCTCCGCATGGTGCCCGGGTGCTCGGGCATCCGGAGCCGAATTTCTACATCGTGGGCATGAAGTCCTATGGGCGCGCCCCGACGTTCCTCATGTACACCGGCTATGAGCAAATCCGCTCCGTCGTCGCAGCGATCGCCGGGGACCAGGAGGCAGCCGACCGAGTCGAGCTCGTCTTGCCGGAGACCGGCGTGTGTTCGACCGACGCCGGATCTTCGTGTGATGCGCCGACCGGCAAGTCGGGTTTTGTCGACTTGCCCGACACCGCTGCCGCATCGGACGCATCAGACGCAGCCGGATGCTGCGGACCTGCAGAACCGGTTGTGATCGGGATACCCACAGGGACAGAACACGGGCGATCGGGAGAGAGCGGGAACGGCTGACTCGAGGGGCCGACCTTCGCCGCCTCGACTTTTGCCCCTCAGCGGGCTGATTCGCAGGTTCGGCTTACGTTGCCTCAGCGGTAGGTGGCGTTCTTCGGATCCTGGTGACCGTGGTCGTTGAACGAGATGAGGCTGGTGCCGCCTCGGCCGGTGATGATCTTCGTGATGCCGGTGTTGATGGTCACCCGGTTGAATGCCATCCACTGGTCGAAACCGCCGCCGATCAGGCGGGCGGCGGTCCACGCGATGGCGCCGGCGCTCGAGACCACGATCGTTGACTGGCCTGAGCCCATCGCGCTGGTCGTCTCATCGAGGGCACGTTCGACCCGTGACGTGAACTGCTTGTAGGTCTCCGTGTAGTCCTCGTCGTGTTCGCCCGAGGCCCAGCGAGCCGCACCGCGTTCGAGCTCACCCTGGAAGATCTTGGAATCGTGCTGGGCGCGAGGGTCGAGATCCGTGAGCACTCCGGTGAGCTCCCAAGCGGCATATTCGTTCCAGCCGGCGTCGACGTGGGCGTCCATGCTCCGGCTCATGCCTTCGAGGAGGCCCTCGGCGGTCTGACGCTGCCGCAGCATCTCTCCGTGGACGAGCTGGTCTGGCTCGATGCCCTGGGAAGCGAGGAAGCGACCGGTGATGCGGCTCTGCTCTTTGCCGAGATCAGACAGCCTGTCATAGTCATCCGTGCCGAACGACGCCTGCCCGTGCCGAACCAGATAGAGCACACTCATGTCTTCCTCATTCTTCTAGTCTCGCCAGCGGTCTGGCCGTCCACTCGCTCTGTCCGAGCGATCGTTCAATTGCCCCGATTCTACGGAGCAAAGGTCGTGACCGGGCGTCCGTCCACGGTCACAGCGGGTAATCGCTGCCGTCGTTCAAGCGCAAAACCCGGTTGTCGATAGGTGCTCCTATCGACAACCGGGCTTCGCGTTGAACGAGCGGGGCAACGCTGCTCGTCCACGCGTGCTCTTGAACGAGCGGGCACGCGCGCAACGGGAGGGGTGCCTCGCAAGCCTCAGCGGCGGATGGAGCCGCCGTCGACGACGAGGGTCTGACCGGTGACGAAGCCGGCGCCGTCTGAGAGGAAGAACTTCGTCGGGCCGACGAAATCCTCGACGACTGCCGGGCGTCTGATCGCTCGCGTCGCGATATTCGCGTCCTCGCCGGGAGCCAGATCCTCGGCCAGTGCGGTGATGACGAGTCCGGGTGCGACGATGTTCACGGTGATGTCGCGCGCACCGAGCTCAGCGGCCAAGGTCTGGCCGAAGCCGATGATGCCGGCCTTCGACGCTGCATAGGCCGCAGCCCCCGCCGGCGTCTTGAACACAGTGCCCGAGGAGTACAGCACGATGCGTCCGCCGTCCTGGACGAGAGGTGCCACACCCTGGACGAAGCTGAGCGTGCCGTGCAGATTGAGGTTGAGCGTGCGCTCCCATTTGCTCCTGTCCATGGTGAGGAACTCGCCGAAATCGGCGACGCCCGCACAGTGGACGAGCGAATGGATGCTGCCCACTCCGCGCGCATCCAGCGATTCCCTCACCGCGTTCACGGCCGTGTCATCGAAGACATCGCCGGCGACGTAGTTGACGCCGTCGACCGGGCTCTTCGGCAGCGACCGCGACACCGAGGTGACCGTCCAGTCATTGCGGAAATCCTTGACCAGAGCCTCACCGATCCCGGCGGAACCTCCGGAGATGACGAGATCGCGCTGAGTGCCTGCGGGGTTCGTCGATGCTGTGTCCGTCATCAGTTCGCGGCTCCCGTCGCACGAGCCAGGAACTCACCGAGGATGTCCCACGTCTCCCGCGGGTGCGTGATGTTCGGGCTGTGGCCATGGGGCAGCCGTGCCACCTCGGCGCCGGGGATCACCTCGGCGAGCTTGTCCGGCCAAACCGGCTCGTACAGGGTGTCCTCGGTACCGTGGACGAGGAGCACCGGCACGGTGACATCCGAGAGATTGTGCGGGTACGGATCCTCGGGACGGTCGACCTTGATGAGGTCGGGCACCTGCGTATGCGGGGCCAGCATCGTGATGAAGTGACCCGGCTGCTTCGCCCAGCTCAGCCGTGCCTCGAGGTGCGCGGACCGGTTGGCGGTGTCATCGCCGAGGAGGTCGAGGATCGTGGACAGCGCCTCCTCGGTGCCATCGAACGCACCCATCTTCGCCATGTCCGGAGCCTTGTACGGACCACCGGTGCCGTTGATCGACGTCACCGAGGCGATGCGGTCGCGGTCGGCCGGATCGGTCAGGGCCCGCAGCGCCAGCGATCCGCCGAAGGAGTTGCCGACGAAGTGCACCGGACCGGTGATGCCGAGCGAATCGAGCAGGGAGAAGGTGTGGCGGATGCGGAACGCGAAGGGGGAGACGTCGACCCGCACGGACTTCGCCGAACCGCCGTAGCCGAGGAAGTCCGGAGCGATGACCCGGAATCCGGCGTCGGCCGCCAGGGGCAGAATATCGCCCCAGGTGACATCGGCGCTGCCGCCCCAGGCTCCGTCATGGAAGAACACGACGGGAGCGCCGTCTTCGGGTCCGCCGGTTAGATAGCGGGTCTCGAGGTCGGAGACGACGACGGTCGTGTCCGTGATGGTGGGCAACTGGGTCGGCAAGGGAACCTCCTGTGGTTCGGTCGTGCGTGGTTCTCACGCTCGTGGAACGTGGTTGGTGCTGTCTGAAGATCGGCCGAGATCGACCGAGGTCAGTTGAAGCCAAACTGCTCGCGGCGGATGTGGTGCGTGCCCTCGTAGTATTCGCGGGCGGGCAGCGGCCACATGATCGTCGAGCGGCCCTCGGCGTTCATGTACCAGCTGTGAGTCTTCGACCAGCCCCAGGTCCGCTTCGAGGACTCGGCGACGATCTTCTTGTCGTACTCGGCGAACACCTCGGGCTTGAGTTCGAGGGAGCGCTTCCCGTCCTCGGCGAGGACCCTGATCGCATCGGTGATGAAGCTGGCCTGGCATTCGAGGAAGAAGACGAGGTTGCCGTGGATGACGGTGTTCGTGTTCGGCCCGTACATGCAGAAGAAGTTCGGATATCCGGGCAGCGCGGTGCCCATGAAGGCGCTCGCATCGATGCCCCATTCCTCGTGCAGGTCTCGGCCCTCGGTGCCGGTGATCGTCATCGGCATGAGGAAGTCCGCGGCCTTGAACCCGGTGCCGTAGACGATGATGTCGGCCTTGACGTGCTCGTCTCCGAACCACACTCCGGTCTCATCGACGCGGGTCACGGCTTCGGAGACGAGGCGGACGTTGTCGCGTTTGAGAGTGCTCACCCAGGTGCCGTCATCGCAGATGATGCGCTTGGCCGCCGGCGGATAGTTCGGCATGATCTTCGCCAGGAGCTCCTCATCGCCATCGGCCTGCTCGATGAGGTAGTTCGCCAGGTCCTTGCGCAGCGCCTCATTCGCCTCGGACACCGAAGTCTCCGTCGGGTCGAACTCTGGATCGACGGTGGCCACCGGCAGATTTCCGACGACGCGGGGCAGGAAGATCGAGTACCGGTAGTACGCACGGTACTGGTGCAGGTGTGTCAGCAGCCAGCGCTCGCCGGGATCGATGTCCTGACGCAGCACCGGGGTCTTCTTCAGCCACGGGGCGCTGCGTTGGAAGATCGTCATCTCATCACAGTCCCGGGCGATCGGGGGAGCGAACTGCAAGGCTGAGGCTCCCGTGCCGATGACGGCAACACGCGTCCCGGTGAAGTCGACGTCGTGGTCCCACCGCGCCGAATGCAGGGTCTCACCCTGGAACGAATCGATACCTTCGATATTCGGGTACGAGGGTTTGTTCAGCTGGCCGACAGCGCTGACGACGACACTGGAGTCGAAGATCTTCTCCTCGCCCTCGGCGGTCGTGCTCTCAACCCTCCAGGTCTGCGAATCCTCATTCCACGTCGCGGCCGTGACCTCATGACCGAACTCGATATGGTCGATGAGGCCGTTGTCGACGGCGAACCGGTGCAGATAGTCGTGGATGAGCGACTGCCGTCCGAAGTGGGTCGGCCAGTCGCTCTGGACGAACGAATACGTGTAGATATGGCTGGGCACATCCGTGCGGCAGTCGGGGTACGTGTTCTCCCACCAGGTGCCGCCGACGTTGTCGTTCTTCTCCAGGATCGTGAACGGCACACCGGCCTGCTTGAACCGCAGGCCGGCGAGCAGACCCGAGAAGCCGGTGCCGATGATCACGGCGTTGAGGGCGGAGTCGGGGGCCACCTCGTCGAGGGTCCACTGCGGTTTGCGGGGATCGGTGTTGTTGGGCACGAACGAGACCTTCGACAGCGCCAACGCATCCTCGACGGGGCCGCCGACCAGCCAGGTCGTGATCTGCTCACGCAGCTCATCACTGGGTTCTGTGTCCCATTCCTGCTGCCGATTCAGATGGGGGACGAGCGCCTCGAAGCAGATGCGGCGGGCGTCGTCCTCGACCTCGGCGGAACGCCCCGAGTCCGGCTGGCCCGGCACCACCGGTCGCCATTCCTCGCGCAGCAGCGAGGTGTCGCCGGTGACGTGGACGGTGAGCATGACGAGCGCCGGCACCGAGGCCGAGTCGAGGTGGGTGCGCAGCTCTTCGGCGGTGACGACGTCGGCAGGTGCGGTTTCGAGTAGGTTCTTCATTGTCTTCTCCAAGGTGCGTAGTGTCCGGCCCGGCAGCGGGTCGGACGCCGTCCGTCAGTCGAGGGCGGCCAGGAAAGGCAGGATCTCGGCCGCGACGACATGGGGTCGGTCGAATGCGACGAGGTGGCCGCCGTCGACGAAGGCGAGCCGTGCTCCGTCGATGGACGCGGCCAGGGCTTCGACGGCGGCACGCGGGGTGCTGCGGTCATCGTCGCCGCCGAGGACGAGGGTCGGTGGGGGATCGCCGGTCGCGTAATCGCCGACGGTGACCATCGATTCGAAACACGTGGCCAGAGTCTCGGCCCCGGCATCGAGATATTGTCGCCGGGCGCGAGCGACGAGAGGATTGTCCGGATTCTCGGCCTCATCGCCAAACCAACGGTGCATGGTCGGCTCGAGCGCCTCCTCCGCCCCGCCCGGGGACCTGGTGGCCGCTGCCCGGCCCAGTGTCGCCTCGGCGGCGGGGCCCGCGAACGATCCGGAAGTGGCCATGAGGATCTGCGCGCTCACCCGGTCCGGGGCGGTTCCGGTCAGGGCCTGGGCGACCATCCCGCCGTACGAGATACCCATGATGGGCGAAGATGCGATGCCGAGGTGATCCCAGATCGCCAGCACATCCGCGGCGATCGCCGGCAGCGTGGGTCCGGTGGATCCGAAATCCGAACCGCCGTGACCGCGGAAATCCGGAGCGATGAGCGTGAACTCACCCCCGATCTCCTCGGCCAGGGGCGAGTACCACGACCCGTCGAGACCCAGCGAATGCAGGCAGGTGATGACCTGCGCACCCTCGCCGAGGCGGCCGAACGTGATCGTCGTCCCGTCCTCCCGAATGATGGATTGTTCAGTCAATGGCGTTCTCTTCCCGCATCCGATCCTCGGCGAGCTGGACCTCGTGGCGCAGGCGGTCGGACATCTCTTCGTAGTACTGCTTGAACAGCGGTGACTCGCGGCGCATCTCCTGGCGGCGGGGACGCTCGAGTTCGATCGGCATCTCCGCGGCGATGCGACCGGGACGGCTGGCCATGAGGATGACACGGTCGCTGAGCAGGATCGCCTCCTCGAGGTCGTGGGTGACGAAGACGACGGTGGGCCTCTCGGCCTCCCACAGGCTCGTGAACTCCTCCTGCTGAATGGCCCGGGTCTGTGCGTCGAGAGCGGCGAAGGGCTCATCCATGAGCAGCACCTGCGGGTTCTGGACCAGGGTGCGGGCGATGGCCACACGCTGCCGCATGCCCTGCGAGAGGTGGTTGACGTCGGAGTCGGCGAACTCGGTCAGCCGGACGCGGCGCAGCCATTCCTCGGCGCGTTCCCTGCGTTCGGCCTTCGGCACTCCGCGGACCTCGAGGCCGAGTTCGACGTTGCTGCGGACCCGGCGCCAGGGCAGAAGTGCGTCGCGGGCGAAGAGGAAGGCCGCGTCGTTGCCGCCGGGCTTGACCGGCGCACCGTCGATCTTCACACTGCCGGCGCGGGGTTTGAGCAGATTGCCGATCATGCCCAGCGCTGTCGTCTTTCCGCAGCCGGACGGGCCGACGATGGAGACGAACTCGCTCGGCCTGATGTCGAGGTTGAAGTCGGTGAGCACGCGAACCGGGGTGTCCCCGTGGAGGAACGAGTGGTTGACGTCTTCGAAGGTGATGGAGACCCCGCGGGCCTGGCGGTCTCCGTTCGGCTCACGAGTCAGGGTTGTGGTCCCGGCTGTCTGGGTCATGGTTCCTCGCTAACGTGGGTCGGCCGTGACCGGGTCGGATCGATCGGCGATCGGTCCGCGAGAGTTCGCCTGCTTCGGTGCGAGACGACTCTGTGTCACAGCGTGGCTTGAGGCGGCGCGGGAGAGCGCCGGGTCGGGTGGTTCTTCGACGTCGTTGTTCGTTGCAAGAATCGTTCGTCACCTCGGTGTGAGAGTCAAGGAAATGGCGCTCTCACAGTGGCTATCGCTTCGATAGGCGATGTCTGCTTGATCGGAGCACCGAATCCGTTCAATGCTGTCACGAACGCCGAATGTGCGCCTACGCACATGTCGCGTCTGAGACGGTCACGCAACGCAGCGTGTCCAGCCGCATCGAGGAGCAAGCGTGAGAACACAGCACAATCCCGACGGGGACGCCCTGAGTGGGCCGCGCGTCGGACACACACACTTCGACTTCACCGACCAGGTCGTCATCGTCACCGGCGCCTCCGGTGGGATCGGCGGTGCGATGACGGAGAAGTTCGCCGAGGCGGGGGCCGACCTCGTCGTCCACGGCCGGAAGGCCGAAACCCTGACAGAGAAGGTCGAAGCCGTTCAGCGCCACGGGCGCGAAGCGGTCATGGTCACCGGCAACATCAAGGAAGAGCAGACCGCGAAGGATCTCGTGGCCGCGGCGATGGACAAGTTCGGTCGCATCGATATCCTCATCAACAACGCCGGCGGCAACTTCGCCTGCCGGCTCGAGGACATGTCGCTCAACGCGTGGAACGCGACGATCGGCACGAACCTCACCGGCGCCTTCCAAGCCGCCCGCACGGTGCTCCCCGTCTTCGAAGCCCAGGGCGGAGGGGTGATCCTCAACGTCGGATCCGCCTCGGCGAATCATGCCCACCCGATGCGCGGGGCCTATGCCGCGGCGAAAGCGGGAATCGCCTCGCTGACGAAGACCATGGCCTGGGAATGGGGCGATCGCGGAATCCGCGTCAACTGCGTCGAGCCCGGAGCCACACTGACCGCGGCATCGCGGTTCAACAACTCCGAGACCGAACGGAAGTTCGGTGCGAACCTGGCCCTGGGGCGGGTCGGTCAGCCCGAAGAGGTCGCCGACGCCTGCATGTACCTGTGCTCCGACTCCTCGAGCTACATCACCGGCACAGTGCTCTCGGTCGCTGGTGGTCCGCACACCTCCTCACCGGCCGATATCCAACTCATCCGCGGAGGCGACGATGACTGAAACAGTGACCACCGATCACAACTCCGAGGACACCGGCCGGAGCGATTCCGGCGGCGGTTCGGGCGACTATCGCGCCAGCCGTCAGGCGGGCAGCGTCATCCGCAACCCCGCCAAGCTGCCCGCCCGACAGCCGTACGACGATTCGGGCATCCTCGTCGAACGCAGACGCGACCGGATGAACAGCCGCGTCTGGGTGTGGGGTCTGCGCCTGGGCATCTTCGTCGCATTCGTCGCCGCTTGGGATCTGCTCGTCCGCGGTGGGCTGATGGACCCCACGCTCGTCTCGCAGCCGAAGGACGTCGGACTCGCCTTCGTCTTCCAGCTCGTCGACCCGACCTTCTGGGAAGACGTGTTCGCGACCTTCGGCGGGGCGATGGTCGGTCTGGCCGCCGGTGCCGTCCTCGGCATCATCTCGGCCGTGGTGTTCACCCGCGTGCCCGTCCTCTACACGGCGGTGCGTCCCTTCCTCACCCTGCTCAACAGCCTGCCGCGTCCGGCGCTGGCCCCGATCTTCATCCTGTGGTTCGGCCTCGGCTTCACACCGAAGGCCCTCGTCGCCTTCACGATGGTCTACTTCCTGCTCCTGACTTCCACCATGGGTGCGCTCGAGAGCATCGAACACGACATCTCCCAGCTGACGAAATCGCTGGGGATGACGAAGATCCAGCGCTTCTTCAAGATCGAGATCCCGGCGGCGCTCCCGTCGATCATCGGCGGTCTGCGCCTCGGCGCCGTCTACTCGATCCTCGGTGCGGTGGTCGCGGAGATGGTCGGATCCTATGTCGGCCTCGGCCAACGCATCGTCATCGCGACGAACAACTTCCAGGTCGCCGAGACCTTCGCCATCCTCGTGGCCATGGGTCTGTTGGCGATGCTCGTCGACATGGCGATCTCCGTCCTGCACAAGGTCGTCACCAACTGGACCCGCTGATGACAGCGGGCTCACGGTATGACAGCTCACAGCGGGACTATGCCGGCCTGTTCCGACTCGACGGACGAGGGTTCGTCGTGCTCGGGGCCGGCGGCGGCATCGGTGAACAGGTCGTGCGCGCGATCGCCGGGCTCGGCGGTCGCGCCCTGTGCGTCGATATCGACGAGGCGGCGGTCGAAACCGTGGCCACGGACCTCGGCATGCCCTGGATCGCCGCGGACGCGACCACCCCACAGGGGGTGGAGGACGTGGTCGCGGCTGCGCAGGGCCGCCTCGGCGAGACCAACGGTTTCGTCGATGTCATCGGTCGGATGCTCCCTGCGTCTATCACCGGGTACGGGCTCGAGCAGTGGGAGGCGGATTTCGCGATCAATCTGCGACATGCGCTGCTGGCCGGCGGCCGTTTGGCGCCGCTGGTGACGGACGGTGCGATCGTCTTCGTCTCGAGCGTCGGCGGCACCCACGGATCCCTGTTCTCACCCGGATACGGGCCGACGAAGGCCGCACTCGAGGTGTGGGTCAAGGAGCTCGCGGCCGAACACGGGCCGCGTGGGGTGCGCGTGAATGCGGTCGCTCCGGGGCTCTTCCTGTCTCCGCGGGTCGCAGCCGCCGGTCTCGACGAAGCGGCCGATGGGGCGCTGTCGACCAAGCCGCTGCTGCGGCGGCTCGGGCAGCCGCACGAGGTGGCGGCGACGATCGCGTTCCTGCTCACCCCGGCCGCCGGGAACATCACCGCGGCGACCATCCCCGTCGAGGGCGGGGCACTGTCGCGAGACTCGACCGGGCTTGATGAACTGCACTCCTGACCAACCGGACTAGGCCGGACACCTGCACTCCTGACCAACCGGTCGATAATCCTGACCATTCGGTCGAAAATTGACTTGCCCCGGCGCGGGGGATATTAATTGTTCCGGACGCTGGAGCCGGACGAACGGGGATGAGAATCATGCGCTTTGAGCAGCTGAGGTACTTGGAAGCGGCGCTGCGCACCGGTTCGTTCCGCCAGGCAGCGAAGGAACTCAACATCTCGCAGCCGACGATCACCAGCCAGGTCCAACGACTCGAAGAGGACCTCGGGGTCCTTCTCGTCACGCGCGGCGCCAAAGGCGTGCAGCCCACCTACGCCGCCGAGCAGATCCTGCCCCACGTCGAATCCGCCGTCCAAGCCGAGCGCATGCTGCGCGAGGAGGCCTCGGCGATCAGCGGTCTGCAATTGGGTGAGGTGCGCTTGGGTACTGTTCCCGCCGGTTCCCAGACGATCTTGCCCTCGGTGGTCAACAAGCTCTTGGCCGACTATCCGAGCCTGCGATTCAATGTCGACGAAGGCCCGTCGAGGATGGTCGTGCGCGGAGTCCTCAGCAGCAAGTTCGACGTCGGTCTCGTCACCCGTCTGCCGGGGATCGAGCTCGTCGCCGCCGAGGATGCCCTGCTGCAGTACATCGATCTCATCCCCGGTCGCATCGTCCTCGCCGTGCCTGAGAACCACCGGCTGGCGACCGTCGATCGCTTCCACCCCTCCGATCTCGAGGGCGAACCGCTTATCTTCCCTGCGGATTCGAGCATCATCAAGGTTGCCTTCGACAAGCTCATCGAAGGTGTCGAAGCCCGCATCGTCTACTCCTCGCCGAACGCGGAGTCCGTGCGGGCGATGGTCCGCGCCGGGGTGGGCATCTCCATGGCCAATACCCTTGTCGACTCCACCGTCAGCGGCGACGGCGTCGCGCTCGTGCCGCTCAACTACGAATGGGCGCAGGCGCAGACCTCGGCCATTGTGCGCAAGGGCGAGGCGCGCTCATCGGCCGTGCAGGCCTTCCTCAAGCTGCTGCGAGAGGCCGCCGCCACCCGCGCGTAGCCTTCGCACGACCCCAGTGATAGTGCGCCCGATAGGGCTTGCGTATCACCGTGCCAGCGCGTTCTGGCTTCCCACTGCCACTCTCGCTGGCGAGACTTGACTCACACAAGATGCTTTCGCAGGCACCGCCTGCATCCCGAATCACAGTGAGGTCATTCTCTTGTCAGTCGATACGCCTCTGCGGAGCAGCGCAGCTTCGCTCGGCACCCTCGTCGCCAACGCACGGTCCCGAGAATCTGGGATGTTCACCGAAGCCGAGGGCAAATCGCTCCTGGCCTCCTACGGAATCGACGTTCCCTCCGGTGCCCAGCTCGAACTCGGCCAGCCCTGCCCTGCGAACCTGCGCGATCCGCTCGTCGTCAAAGCGATCTCGCCCACCCTGGTGCACAAGTCCGATGCCGGAGGAGTCCGCGTCGGAGTCACCTCGGACGAACTGTCCCGGGTCGAGGCGGAGATGACGCTGTCGCTGCGTGAGGCGGGCCATGAACTCACCGGCCTCCTCGTCGAAGAGATGGCGCCCCGCGGCCACGAAGTCATCGTCGGCGCCGTCCGGTCCCCGGGGATCGGGTGGAACGTCATGGTGGGACTCGGCGGCATCCTCGTCGAGGTCTTCGAAGACATCGCCTTCGGCACCGCACCGCTGACGAAGCCGCAGATCGCGGACATGCTCGGCCAGCTGCGCGGTATGAAGGTCCTCGACGGTGCCCGCGGGGGAGTGAGCGCCGATCTGCCCGCACTCATCGACCTCATCTCGAACCTCGCCGGACCCGCAGGGCTGTTGGCCGAACTGCCCGAAGAGGTTGTCGAGATCGACCTCAACCCGATCATCGTCTCCGAATCCGGTGCCATCGCCGTCGACGCGCGCTTCCTCGTCGGCGAGGCCATTCCCGGCCCCCGGCCCGCCCCCGCTGCCAGCACCGCGGACTTCGGTCCGCTGTTCAACCCCCGTCGAGTCGCAGTCCTCGGGGCGAGTGCGAAGAACCCGAACATGTGCAACCGGTACATCCGCAACCTCCAGGAGGGCGGGTTCTCCGGCACGATCATCCCGATCCATCCCACCGCCGAGGCGATCGAGGGCCTGCCGACGGCCGCTGACCTCGGTGCCGTCGACGAACCCGTCGACTACGCCTACGTCGCCCTGCCGGGTGCCCGGGTCGCTGAGGCACTGGCCAAAGGCGCAGGGAAGCTCCGCTTCGCTCAGGTCATCTCCTCGGGCTTCGGTGAGGTCGAAGAAGGCATCGAACTCGAAGCCGAGCTCACGGCCGCGGTCAAGGAAGCCGGCATTCGCCTCATCGGCCCCAACTGCCTGGGCACGCACGTCTCCGCCGCCCATCTGTCCTTCATCCCCGAGGCGCCGCTGACCCCCGGATCGACCGCCGTGGTCTCTCAGTCCGGGGGCTTGAGCGTCGACATCCTGCGAGTCGGTGCCGACCGCGGAATCGATTTCCACAGCGTCGTGTCCATCGGCAACAGCGCCGATGTCTCCGCTGCCGAACTCGTCCGCGCTCACCTCGATGACGACGGGGTCGAGGTCATCGGTCTCTACCTCGAGTCGCTTGTCATCGCAGCCGAAGTGCTGCGCACCTTGGGGGCCTCACCGCAGCGCAAACCCGTGGTTCTGCTGGCCGGCGGTCGCACCGCAGGCGGGTCGCGGGCTGCCAGCAGCCACACCGGTGCCCTGGCCGGAAACCACCGCCTGTGGCCGGCCTTCGCCCGGCAGGCCGGCATCACGCTTGTCGATTCGCTCGGTGACTTCGCATCCGCCCTGCACGCCCTGTCGACCTTGGATCTGTCGAAGCCGATCTACGGCGATGACGTCGTGCTCTTCGGCAACGGCGGCGGAGCCAGCGTGCTCGCCGCCGACGCCCTTGACCGTGAGGGCAAGGCCACGCCGACGTTCCCCGCCGAACTCGTCGACTCTCTTGAGAGCCTCGAGGTGCCGCCGGGCAACGGCTTCGCCAACCCCATCGACGTGCCCGCCGGAACCCTGGCGGTCAAGTCCGGTGAGATCGCCGGCGATATCGTCTCCCTCGTCCTCGACGGCACCGAGGCGGCCGGCACTCCCGCTGCCACGATGATCACCCACCTCAACGTCGGGATCATCCAGCGCAACCTCGGTGACATCCTCGGCGACGTCACCGGCCGGATCATCGCGTCCGTGGCCGAGGCCTCGGCCGCCTCGGCGACCCCGACCCAGCAGATGCTCGTCCTCAAGGGCGACGGCAGCGCCGAGACCGCGGCGATGATCGACGACTACACGAAGCGCGCCCGCGGACTCGGCATCCCCGTCTTCGGCGCCTTCGAAGACGCCGCGGTCGCCGCCCGTGCCGTCGGCGAACAGCATCGCGCCGTGGCCTCGCACACCCCCAACCCCGCAACAGCGTTCAACGCAGACCGCTGCAGGAAAGGCGAATGACATGAAGGACCAGGACACCGCGA
Organism: Brevibacterium sp. CT2-23B; assembly: GCF_013168765.1. Classification (NCBI taxonomy): domain Bacteria; kingdom Bacillati; phylum Actinomycetota; class Actinomycetes; order Micrococcales; family Brevibacteriaceae; genus Brevibacterium; species Brevibacterium sp. CT2-23B. The sequence continues at coordinate 59,373 of NZ_JABBYK010000008.1, forward strand.
GCACCGGCGAGAATCTCAGCTACGTCGAAGACCACCAGCGCCGACTGGCGAAGGCCCAGGCCATGGGTGCTCAGCACAAGCTCGATGCCCGCCGCGCTGCCGGCAGACTCAACGCCCGCGAACGCATCGACCGCCTCGTCGACGACGGCACCTTCCGCGAGTCCGGAGTGTTCGTCACCTCTGCCGTCCCGGCCGACAAAGACAAGACCCCCGCCGACGGCAAGGTCACCGGCGCCGGTGAGATCAATGGCCGCCGCAGCTTCGTCATCGGCTACGACTTCACCGTCAAAGGCGCATCGTCCTCACCGATGGCCGACAAGAAGATGTCGCACTTCAAGCAGCTGTCGGCGAAGACCGGCACGCCTCTCGTCTACCTCAACGAATCCACCGGCGTGCGCATGCCCGACGCCATGGGCGGCACCGGAATGGGCAATGCGAACTCCGCGACCCGGTTCCTGCGCAAGCGCGAAAGCCCCTGGGCGGCGGCCACCTTCGGATACTGCTTCGGCTCGGCTGCCTGGCACACGATGGTCTCGGACTTCGCCGTGTTCACCAAGAGCAGCGTGCTGGCCGTGTCCAGCCCGGGACTCGTCTCCCGCGCCACCGGCCAGAAGGTCGATGAGCAGGAGCTCGGAGGGTGGAAGGTCCATGCGGACATCACCGGCTACGCCGACGCAGTGGCCAAGGACGACGAGGAGGCCATCGACCTCGTCCGGCAGTTCCTCTCGTACATGCCGCAGCACAACAACGAGATGCCGCCTCTCGCCGAGGTGCCCGAGGGGTCGGGAGACCGTGGTCATGAGATCAACGACATCGTCCCCGAATCCCGCACCCAGACCTACGACGTCCGCAAGGTCATCGACTGCATCGCGGACATCGACTCGGTGTTCCCGCTCAAGGCCCGCTACGGAAAATCCCTGGTCACCTGCCTCGCGCGTATCAACGGCCAGACCGTCGGCATCATCGCCAACAACCCGCAGTTCAAGGGCGGCGCCCTCGACGCGGCGGCCTGCGACAAGGCGACCTCGCTGCTCGTCCTCTGCGACTCCTACAACATCCCGGTCGTCATGCTCACCGACCAACCGGGCTTCCTCATCGGCATGGAGGCCGAACGCAGCAAGGTCGCCGGCAAGATCATCAACTGGATGAACGCACTGTCACTGGTGACCGTGCCGAAGATCGCGGTGACGATGCGCAAGAACTACGGCCAGGCCTTCATCAACATGGGCGGCGGCGGAACCGCCGATGCCACCGCCGGCTGGTGGACGACCGAAGTCAGCTTCATGGACCCCACCTCGGCAGTGTCCGTCGTCCACGGAATCGAACCCGACGAGGACCCGGAGCTCTACGCGGAGAAGCTCGCCGAAATGGAGAAGGGCACCTCCGCCTACGACGTCGCCGGCGTCTACGGCTTCGAACAGGTCATCGACCCGGCCGACACCCGCGAGTTCATCATCAACGCGCTCGCCGACCAGTACAACGCCCGCACCAGCGGAATCGGCGAACACAACCTGAGCATGTGGCCCACCGGCTACTGACCTCCATCGAGATCCGGAGAAAGGCAAAGAATATGAGTGAACTCCCCGACTGCCTGCTGGTGGCCAACCGCGGCGAGATCGCCCGCCGCATCATCCGCACCGCGAAGCGACTCGGTGTGCGCACCATCGCCGTCCACGATCCCGTCGACGTGAAGCTGCCCTTCGTGAAAGAGGCCGACGAAGCGGTGGCCCTTGACGGCGAGACCCCCGTGAAGTCGTATCTCGACGGCGACCAGATACTGACGATCGCGGTCGAGCACGGTGCGACCGCGATCCATCCCGGCTACGGATTCCTCGCCGAGAACGCGGACTTCGCCCGATCCGTCACCGAGGCGGGACTCGCTTGGGTGGGTCCGTCGGCTGAGGCGATCGTGAAGATGGGCGACAAGGTCGAATCCCGTCGTGCCGTCGCCGAGGCGGGCGTGCCCATCAGCGGTGACGCCGGAGCGGCCCAGAACTCCGCCGCCGAGGCGGTGGCCGAGGCCCATCGGATCGGCTATCCCGTCATGGTCAAGGCCTCCGCCGGAGGCGGGGGAATCGGCATGGCCGTGGCTCACAACGACGAGGAGCTGCGCACCGCGTTCGAGAACACCCGGTCGATGGCCGCCCGCAGCTTCGGCAGCGACCGCGTCTTCGTCGAACGCTTCATCGCAGCCGCACGCCACGTCGAGGTGCAGATCCTCGGCCGGGCCGACGGCACCATCGTCGACCTCGGCGAACGCGACTGCTCCACGCAGCGCCGCCATCAGAAGCTCATCGAAGAATCCCCGGCACCGAACCTCGACCCGGCCATACGAGAACGACTCATCGAATCCGCCGTCGCGGCCGCCTCGGCGGTGGGATACGTCAATGCGGGAACCGTGGAATTCCTCGTCGACACGACCACGGGGGACTTCGTCTTCCTCGAGATGAACACGCGCATCCAGGTCGAGCATCCGATCACGGAGCTCACCCACGGGGTCGACATCGTCGAACAGCAGCTGGCGATTGCGACCACGGGCACAACCACGCCGGACTTCGCGCCGAAGCAGAACGGCCACGCGATCGAGCTGCGCATCTGCGCCGAGGACCCGAAGCGGTTCTACCCCCGCCCTGGACCGATCCTCATCTATACCGAGCCGTCGGGTGAGGGAATCCGCGTCGATTCCGGCTTCACTGCCGGCACCGAGGTGACGCAGCACTTCGATTCCCTCGTGGCCAAGGTCTGTGCTTTCGGTCCGGACCGGGAGACCGCGTTGGAACGCGCGAAAGGCGCACTCGCCGAGCTCGAGATCGAGGGACTGACGACGAACGCGCCGTTCCTCGAAGTCCTCCTCGAGACCGAGGAATTCGGCAGCGGACAGTATGACACCGGGCTCGTCGAGGCGACCCAGGCAGAACAGAAGCGTTTGGCGAAGCTCGCCAAACAAGCGCAGAGGAGTGCATGACATGGCCGACACCATCAACGCCGATATGGGCGCCAACGTCTGGAAGATCATCGCGAACGAAGGCGACTCCATCGAGGAGGACGGCGTCGTGCTCATCCTCGAAGCCATGAAGATGGAGATTCCCGTCATGGCCGAAGACGGCGGCGACATCGTGAAGATCCACGTCAAGGAGGGTGACTCGGTGACGCCGGGGCAGCCGCTCTACGACATCGAAGCGGAGTGAGAATGACGCAGACAGCAGTCGACGAGACCGTGCGCACCGACGCGGGCGGGGAACGCTGCGCCGACGCGAATGGGACGGCCGCCGCCGACGGCGTGGCCGCCTCGGTGATGGGATCCGCTTCGGATACGTCCGTGCCGGAGAACTTCGCGGCGTGGGCGGTGACGGAACTCGGCGAACCCAGCCAGGCGCTGGAACTGCGCACGAACGAGACCCCGACTCCTGGGGAGGGGCAGGTGCTCGTGCGGATCCTCGCCTCGGCGGCGAACTTCCCCGATGTGCTCATGTGCCGCGGTGAATACCAGGAGAGACCCGATCTGCCGTTCACCCCGGGCCGCGAGGTCTGCGCCGAGGTCATCGCCGCAGGTCCCGGGGTCACCCGGGCGCAGGTGGGGGACCGGGTCATCGGACTGACCACTCTGCCGTACGGCGGGTTCTCCGAACTGGCGATCATGGACCAGGGAATCGTCCACCGGGCCCCGGAGTCGCTCGACAATGCGAAGGCGTCCTGCCTGTTCATCGGGTATCAGACCGGGTGGTTCGGTCTGCATCGACTGGCGCGCATCCAGAAGGGCGAGACCCTCTTGGTCCATGCGGCGGCCGGCGGTGTCGGCAGCGCCGCGATCCAGTTGGGCAAGGCCGCGGGCGCTCGAGTCATCGGCGTCGTCGGCGGATCTGCGAAGGCCGAGTATGCTCGGCAGCTCGGCGCGGACGTCGTCATCGACCGCAGATCAGAGGACTTCGTGGAGATCGTCAAGGCCGAGACCGAGGGCCGCGGTGCCGATGTCATCTTCGATCCGGTCGGCGGTGAGACCTATGCGCGGTCGACGAAGTGCATCAACTTCGAGGGACGCATCATCGTCGTCGGTTTCGCCGGGGGAGAGATCCAGTCCGCGAAGCTCAACCATGCGCTGGTGAAGAACTACTCGATCCTCGGCATCCACTGGGGTCTGTACAACACGCGGAACCCGCAGGCCGTCGACGACTGCCACGCGGAACTGACCCGGCTCGCCGACGAGGGCCTCATCGAACCGTTCGTCAGCGAAACGATCGAACTGGCCGAGGTGCCCGCAGGTCTGCAGCGCCTCGCCGACGGTGAGACGGTCGGACGCGTCGTCATGGAACACGGCGCCGGAGCATGACCGGACTGTGGGTCGCAGGCCTGGGGCTGATCGAGAATCTGGCACGGACTCGTTTCGGAACCCGGATCTGACCCACCGGCCACCACAACTCATGCGATATGACAAAGGAGTCACCATGAATGCACCACTGCACCTGCCCGGTCGGATCCGTTCCGGCCGTGGGGGCGAGGCGTCGGTCTCCCGGCGTTCGCTCATCAAGTACTTCGGTGCGGGCGCGGCAGCGCTCGGCGCCACCCCGTTCCTGGCGGGCTGCGGGGGAGAGGAGCCTGCCGCGGCTGCCGGCGAATATGCCATCGGGGCGTTCCCGGGCGACTCCTACTTCTTCGACACGATCAACCTCGCTCAGAAGCAGTACGCGAAGCACGGACTCACCGTGTCCGAACATCTCGTCGCGCAGAGCGGTGTGCAGGGCATGCAGCTGCTTGTGGCCGGTTCGCTCAATGCCACCGCCGTCGACACTCTTCTGCTCGTGGCCTCACACGGCAATGCGAGCAAGGGCAAGCGTCCGATGATGGTCGGGGCCCGAATGCCGGAGTCGAGCTACGCCATCATCGGCAACAAGAACGTCAAATGGCCGAGCGAGGACGCAAGCTTCGAGGAGAAGATCCGTGCGCTCAAGGGCAAGAAGGTCGGAGTCACGGCGATCGGTGCGGGTTCGGACCTGCAGCTGAGGCTCGCGCTCGAAACGGCCGGGCTGACCTACGACGACATCACTTCGTTGGCTGTGGGCACATCGGCTCAGATGATCCCGAACCTCAACAACGACCGCGTCGACGCGGTCGTGTCCGTGCAGTGGACGTCGACGAGGTTCCTCTGCGAAGCCACCGGAAGCTCGATCCTCGCGGAGTTCTCCGCCGACAATATGCCTGACGTCATGCGCAACCAGGCCGTGGTCGGTCTGGCCGTGCAGGAATCGTCGCTGGAGAACGACCTGGATCGGGTCAAGGGGTGGATCTCCGCGAATGAAGAGGCTGAGACGTGGATGCTCGAGAACCGGGCGGATGCGGCGAAGCTGCTCGATACCACCAGCATGAACGGCAAGGGACTGCCGATCGCCGAGGCGTACATCGAGCATTACGCCAAGAACATCAAGCCGAAGGTGAAGCCGATGTTCAAAGCCCCCAGGGAGTCGACCGAGCGGATGATCAAGCTGGCCGAGCGCTTCGGAAACATCGAGAAGGGCCAAGTCACCTACGAGAGCCTCGTCCCGGAATTCGCCCGCGCCTGAGCGACTCGGCAGACTCGCCTCGGCGAGGGACCATGTCTGACCTTGAACGACCGTGCCCACTTGAGCAGAACTGAGAAAGTGAGATCACTGTGAATGAGCAGACGTCAACGCTCGAGTCCGCGTCCGATAGCCGCAGCGGCGTCGACCTGGTGCGGCTGACTACGTGGCTGGAAGCCGAGCACTCGGGACTCATCGCCGGTGACCTGTCCGTGCGACTCATCGAGGGCGGCAAATCCAACCTCACCTACGAGCTCACCGACGGTACCCACGACTGGATCCTGCGTCGTCCGCCACTGGGCAAGGTCATGGCTACCGCCCATGATATGAAGCGTGAGTTCACGATTGCGGGTGCCCTGCGCGGGGCCGTCCCGGTGCCGGAGATGATCGCGTACTGCGATGATCATGATGTGCTCGGCGCGGATTTCTACATCATGGAGCGCATCGACGGGGTGCCCTACCGGTTCCGTGAGGAACTCGAGCCGCTCGGTGCCGAGCAGGTGGAGGCGATCGGGAAACGCCTGATCAGCATCCTCGTCGACCTGCATCAGGTCGATCCCGCCGAGGTGGGGCTGACCGAATTCGGCCGACCGGAGGGGTTCCTCGCCCGCCAGGTCAGCCGGTGGAAGAAGCAGCTCGACGCGTCGAGGACCCGCGAGCTGCCGGGTGCCGATGAGCTCCACGCCGAACTCGAGGCGCGGGTGCCTGCGCACTCCGCGGCCGGCATCGTCCACGGGGATTTTCGACTCGACAATGTGCTCATGGGCGCTGACGACCGGCCCGCAGCGATCATCGACTGGGAACTCGCGACCCTCGGGGAACCGCTCATGGACCTCGCACTCATGCTCACGTATCAGAAGCGGGCCCGGTTGGTCGCCGATTGGCCTGAGAATCTCAAGGGTCCTGCGGATGCGACGCTGACTCCCGGGTATCCGAGTGAGAACGCGATCATCGAACAATACGCCGCCGAGAGCGGTCGTGACCTCGACGGGTTCGGTTTCCACCTCGGTCTCGCCTGCTTCAAGCTCGCCGGAATCTCCGAAGGCGTGCGCTACCGCCACCTCAAAGGACAGATGCTGGGGGATGGTTTCGAGAATGTCGGCAACGCCGTTCCCCTGCTCATCGAGATTGGTCACGAGGCTCTGAAGGAGTTCGACTGAACGGACTCCTCCGTCGACTGAACGGACCTCTCGATCGACGACCGAGCCTCTCCATCGACGACCGGACCTTTCCTGCGACGACCGGACGCTGGATCAGCGCCTGAGGTGTCGGTCGGGCGCCGACCTGCAGTCAGCGATTGCGGCCCGAACTCCGTGAGAAGTTCGGGCCACGGCTGTGTTCAATTGATCTAAATTCCACCTCCCATGCTTTCAACTCGGCAGTTTCCAAACCTCGCCGCCCGCGAATCAAGGGGACGGGCGGACGGAACGGTGGGGCCACCTCGGCGAGATGCGGGATCAGGGGCTTGCGGAAGTGCGGGGCCGCCTCGGTGATCGAGGTGTGGGTCACTTTGTCTATCGCCTTGATAGGGGATGCGACGTTGTGCCGCCGCGGCGAGCCGGGAATGATGAACACATGGAAACGCTCGCTGTTGACAACAAGGATGTTGCGACGACTCGGAACGCTGTAGCCGGCAAGCCCGGAATCCAGACGCTGCGGGTCGAAAGCAAGGACATGGTCGCCGATGGAATCGTGAAGCTGCGACTGGTTGATCCCAACGGGGGACGGGTGCCGTTCTGGACGCCCGGTGCTCATATCGAGATCGTGGTTCCGCAGACCCACGGGGATGCGCTGTCGCGCCACTATTCGCTGTGCGGCGATCGCTGGGACCCTCACGCTTACGAGATCGCGGTTCTGCGGGAGCCGAAATCGAAGGGCGGATCGGCCTATATCCACGAGAAACTCGACGTCGGTGACATGGTCACTGTCGGCACTCCCCGCAACAACTTCTCGCTGTCGCAGGCCAAGCACATCGAGTTCATCGCCGGCGGAATCGGCATCACTCCGATCTTGAAGATGGTCGAAGCAGCTGAGCAGCTCGGTGTCTCGTGGCACCTCAACTACGGCGGCCGGTCCACCGACTCGATGGCGTTTCTCGATACGCTCGCCGAGTACGGCGACAAGGTCACCTTCTGGCCACAGGACGAGAAGGGTTTCATGGACCTGTCCTACCTGGCCGAGCCCGTCGAAGACGGACGCGTGTACTGCTGCGGTCCCGAACCGCTGCTCAACGTCGTGCAGAAAGCCGCCGAGAACTGGCCGTCGTGGGCGGTGCGCTTCGAGCGCTTCGTGCCCGCAACTCTGCCTGCGCCTGTGCGCACCGAACCCTTCATGCTGGACCTCGCGCGGAGCAAGAAGTGCGTCGAGGTCGGAACGAATCAGACTGTCCTGGGGGCGCTGACCGACGCCGGAGTTCCCGTGCTCTCCTCGTGCAACGAGGGAGTCTGCGGCACCTGTGAAGTCGCCGTGCTCAAGGGCAAACCCGAACACCGCGATTCGCTGCTCAACGATGCCGAACGCGAGAAGAACGACCGGATGTTCGTCTGCGTCTCCCGCGCCGTCAGCGACCGCCTCGAACTCGACCTGTAAGAAGAGGAATCATTCATGACCACCACCGCTGTTGATCCGGCAGCCTCCGATCAGGGCCGTTCGGTCCCGGTTCTCGACGACGACCCGTTCTCCCGGGAGACGCTGGAGAATCCGCTGCCCTTCCAAGAACGACTCCGCGAAGCCGGGCCCGTCGTCTATCTGTCGAAGTATGATGCCTACGCGATCGGGCGCTTCGAGCATCTGTCTGCTGCCGTCTCGGACTGGCAGGGTTTCGTATCCGGCCGCGGCGTCGGTCTCGAGAAGCCGTGGCATGCACGTGGGCTGCTGCAGATGGATCCGCCCGAGCATGACACTCCGCGGGAAGTTCTGCAGGAGATCCTCTCCGCTCGAGTGCTGCGTGCGATGACCGATCAGTGCATGAAGCGCGCCGGCACACTCATCGATGAACTGCTGGCCGGCAAGAACTCCGGTGATCAGGTCGACGTCGATGCATTCGGCGACATCGGCGCGGTGTTCCCGGTCAACTTCTTCCCCGATGCCTCTGGAATCAGTGACGAAGGCAAGGAAGGGCTCGTCGAGTACGCCGACTACATCTTCAACCTGGTCGGTCCGCCCAATGAACTCGTCACCGAGAACAAGTGTCCTGCCGGCGAGATGGCCGAGTGGGCGAATCAGCAGTGCCAGCGGGAGAACCTCAAGGAGGAAGGCTTCGGTGCCGACATCTGGGCTGCAGCCGACCGCGGTGAGATTCTCCATGACTTCGCTCCGCTGCTGACCAGGTCCCTCATCACCGCGGGCGTGGACACGACGGTGTACGGCATTTCGAGCATGCTCTACGGGCTCGCGACGAATCCCGAACAGTGGGAGGCGCTGCGTGAGAATCCCGGTCTCAAACGTGTGGCTTTCGACGAGTCGCTGCGATGGGAGTCGCCGGTTCAGCAGACGTTCCGTGAGACGTCTGAGGCGATCAATGTGGACGGCTGCATCATCCCTGCGGATACCCGAGTGATGATGTGCTTCGGTGCTGCGAATCGTGACCCGCGCCGGTGGGAGAACCCCGAGAAGTTCGATCTCTCTCGTGACCCGTCGGGTCACCTGGCATTCGGCATGGGCATCCATCAGTGCGTCGGTCAACATGCCGCCCGTCTGCAGGCGAGCTGCCTGCTCGAGCAGCTCATCCCCAAGGTCGCGAAGATCGAAGTCGCCTGCGAACACGGCGTCCGCCGCCACCACAACAACGCTCTGCGCGGTTGGGCGTCGATCCCGCTGCGCTTCACACTGGCCTGACGGCAGGGCGGCTCACCCTTTCCCGGTAGCAAGGTGGCGCGCTGACCTCACAGGATCGGGCACCAGCTGTGAGGACGACCGAGTGCCCTGATCGCAGGCCCTCACACCATCGGATCGCTTCGGATGAGTGCCAACGAATCATGAAGCGAAACCGTGGAGCATCACCGCCGCACCGAGGACCAACCTCGGTACGGCGGTGTTTGTGCAGTGGCATGGGTGCAGCGGTGATTGTGCGGTGGCATGTGCGCGGCGGTGTTAGTGCGGTGGGAGTTGTCCAGTGAGCTGCACACTGGTGATTGTGCAACGGGATTGGGGCAGACCGGTGCAGCTGAGCGGCGCGAGAGGTCAGAACGGCGGGGGATTGAACTCGAGGTCGTGGTCCCAACTGACCTTCTCAGGTACGTAGCGGGAATCCCACGGGTCAGTGGTTCCCGAGCTGTCCGGGGTGTACCTCGGCGAGACGTCAGCGAGTGCCTCGGAGACGGCGGCTTTCTCCCGGGCTGCGACCTTGGCCTCTTTGGCTGCGGCTTCCTTCTTCTTCCGCGCCGCTTCCTTCCGTAAGCGTGCTCGTTCCGCATTGATCTGAGCCATCCGAATTCGGTAGGCCTTATGACGGTCTCCAGTTAGCTGCTTCCGAGCCGCGGGGTCGCTTCCGGTGGGCAGACTGCGCTGGTGGTCAGAGTTCGCCCAATTGAGGCAACGCTCCAGCCGCAGCCGCCTGATTTCAGCCTGCTGCTCCCGATACGCCTCCGAAAGACGTCGCTGGTGTGCTTCGCGTTCCTCCCGTTGGCGCTTCTCTTCGTCGCGTTGACGAATCGTCGACTCGCCAGGCATGAGCTCGAGCACCCTTGGTGCTGCGGGAACCATCGACCAGGGCAGTTTCCACCGCTTGAGACCCAGTCGTCCCAGGGAATCGAATTCGAGCGCTTGGGCAACATTGATCGGCTGGCCCGGCGCCGACACAGTGGTCGAGATTCCGTGCTTGAACTCGTAATCGAGCTCACCGGATTTGGGCATAGTGACCCGAAGGCGGCCGGCGGTCTTCAACGCATGGTGCTTCTTGCACAGAGGATGAAGGTTTCCGAACCGAGTGAGACCGCCCTTGAGCGGATCCAGATGGAAGAACGGAACGACATGGTCGATCTCCGACTTCTCAGCCCGACGAACACAGCCGGGAACGGTGCACACTGTCCACTGCTCGACCAAGGTCTTCCGAAGATCCCTGGGGACCTGGTAAGTGGTCGCTTTGGCGTCGATGGGAGTGCCGGTGGCGGGATCGGTGAGGATCCGCTGGATGCTCTTCGACCGGCCGGCGATGTTGCGAGCCACCTCGACGGGTACCGGTGAGCCATCGGCGAAAGTGCCGGGCAGGTCAGAGTCTCCAGTGAGCGAGAGGAACGGAACGGTCACCACGGTGGCGGCCTGATGCGACAGCCACCACGCGCTTGTGGGCATACGCAGCTTGACGACATATTCAATGGGACCGTCAGGGTCCTCACCTTCGACGCTGCAGTCGGGTCGGAAAGCCGAACCGTTCGGTCGGTTGGCGACAGAGAATCCGTCGGACGACTCTGTGCTGCTGTCGGACGAGCGCCCGGCGGACGACCCTGTGGCGCTGTCGGCCGAGTCCGAAGCGACGTGCTTCGCGAAGTCGGCGACGGCGTCGTCGGAGTCCATATCCGGAATGAGCTCGCCGTCGGTGTCGAGCAGCGACTTCTCTACGGTGGTTTGGATACCCGTGATCGGGTCGACTGAAATGACCTTGACCTTGAGTTCCGGCACTGGCCGGGTGAACAGATCGTACTCGAGCTGAGAGATGGAGCGGTCATCGCTGATCTCAACGCCCAGGGGCAGATTGAACGCCGACTTGTTCTTTCCATGCACGGCCAGCGCCATGCCCTGGATTCGGTTGTAGCAGGCGAAGATCTCCGCTGAAGGCCCGCTGACGGTCAGGCAGGCGGAGCCGTCCTTATAGCCTTCGACATCGACGCGGCGACGCTTAGTGGCGAGTTCGGTGTTGTCGACCGGCGGAACGAGCAGGGCGATCATCTTCGCCAGATCCCGGCGCAGGGTCTCGCAGGTGATATCGGCGCGCCTCGCGGCCAGGAAGATGTCGAGCTTCGGAAGGAAGTCGAACGCGACATCAGCACACTGGCGAGCGACCACATCGACATGTGCCTGGGTGAACTCTCTGGCGCGGACACGGTCGGCGAAGCGCGGCAGACCATAGAAGATCGTCATCGCGCCGGTGAGCTGACGGTAGGTACGGGCAGTGTTGGTCCCCAGCACTGTCGAGATCTCGACGAGGTCCTCAGCGTCGACATTGTCATAGACCCATTTCGAGAAGCAGATGCCCTCATCGAGCTCCGGGAACTCGGGCAGGACCTTCGCCTCGGACTCAGTCGCCTTGCGCAACTGTTCGCGGGCGAAGTCGGCGTCATAGAGCACAACTGTCGCGGAAGGTGAGCCGCCGGTGCCGGTCTTGTCGTCCGCTGGCGACGACGGGTCCTTGGTTGACGACGCGTCCTTGGACGAGGTCTCCGACTTCTCCGCAGCGCCGAAGACGGTGTTCTCTTCGGACTCTTTGGCGCGGCGATCAAAGGATGCGGAGATCGTCTCGCAGCGAAACGGTTCGGAGCCCTCGGGCATGGGCAGTTCGAGGGCGATGAAGACCTGTTCCAACACAACTGAGGAGACGGACTCGAGGAGGGAGAAATGGGCACGGTCGGAAGCGACAGCGTTCTCGGCAAAGCGAGACATGCTTGATTCGAAGCGGATGGCGAATCGGGGCGACGGCTGTGTCACACCCGGCTCGTCTGCCTGGTCGGGGGTCGAACGGTTGGTGGTGCCCTTCATTGCTCTTTCACCTGCCTCGGACTTCGTTGTCGGGGAAGTGGTGCTGACTTGAAAAGCTGTTAATCAGATCTTAGCCGGTCAAGCTGACATTCACAATAGTAAAAAGAAAAAAGATTCGAATAAGTTTCGATGACATATTGATAGTGAATTGATTCTCTACTTATCATTGCACTCGGTGCTGACATGAGGGCGTTCGGCCTCGTTCGGCCAGGTCAGGGGTTGTTTTGCGCCGGTCCAAAGGTCTGGAGAACATGCCACCGGAACGGCGGGACAGCCTCGGTGGGGCCGGATTATCGGGTGAAACGGGTCACAGCATCGGTTATGATGATCGAGTTGTCGGATGCGACCCATGAGGTCGGTACTCGCCTCTTGCGAGCCGTATCCGCACTGCGCGCAACCGCGTCGCCCTTCACCTAGGGCCATGTCGCGGGCCGCGTCGACGTCACCGCACCATCCTTCACTGGTGACCAGTTCTTCGCCCAGACCATCGCCTGCGCTCACGGTCGACCGTGTCCGCGCCGGCCGACGTCCAGACGATCACTGCCGGCTGCACCGATGATCCGATCATCGAGCGGAGTGCTCGCCCAACCGAGTGCTCACGAGCTTCGTAAGCTCACGAACCGCCGCCGCATCAACCACGAGGATCAACCATGACGACCACCGCTCACAACTCCGCCGCCTCCGACCAGGGCTCGAAGGGCCCGATCACCGACGCTGAGATCTTCGAGGCGCACGAAGGCGGCAAGCTCTCCGCCGAGCTCACCTCACCGCTCCAGACCCAACGCGACCTCTCGATCGCGTACACGCCGGGCGTGGCCAAGGTCTGCACCGCGATCAAGGATGAACCGCAGCTGGCGCGCACGCACACGTGGACCGGCCGGCTCATCGCGGTCATCTCGGACGGGTCGGCTGTGCTCGGCCTCGGTGACATCGGTCCGGCCGCCTCGCTGCCGGTGATGGAGGGCAAGTGCGCCCTGTTCAAGTCCTTCTCCGGGCTGAATGCGATTCCGATCGTACTCGACACCAATGACACGGACGAGATCGTCGAAACCATCGTCCGCATGGCCCCGACCTTCGGTGCGATCAACCTCGAGGACATCTCGGCTCCGCGCTGCTTCGAGATCGAAGACCGGGTCAAGGAAGCCCTCGACATCCCCGTCATGCACGATGACCAGCACGGCACCGCGGTCGTCGTCCTCGCAGCGCTGACCAATGCTCTGCGCGTGGTTAAGAAGTCCTTCGAGTCCGTCCGCGTCGTCGTCTCAGGCGCCGGTGCTGCCGGTGTGGCCGTGGTGAAGATCCTCGCCGACGCCGGCGTGAAAGACATCGTCGTCCTCGATTCCAAGGGAGTCGTCGAATCCGGCCGCTCCGACCTCACCGAGACCAAGCAGTTCCTCGCCGAGTCGACGAACCCGCGCGGAATCTCCGGTGGGATCGGCGAAGCCCTCGACGGTGCCGATGCCTTCATCGGCGTCTCCGGCGGCACCATCGACGAGGCGCATCTGGAGAACATGGCCGACGATGCGATCATCTTCGCCCTGTCGAACCCCAACCCCGAGGTGGCCCCCGACGTCGCCGCCAAGTACGCCACCGTGGTGGCCACCGGGCGCAGCGACTTCCCGAACCAGATCAACAACGTCCTCGCGTTCCCCGGAATCTTCCGCGGCGCGCTCGACGCCGATGCCAACGAGATCACCGACGATATGAAGCTCGTCGCCGCTCGTGCGATCGCCGATCTCGTCGGCGATGATCTCGAGCCCGGTTACATCGTGCCCGGTGCGCTCGATTCGCGTGTCGCTCCGGCCGTCGCCGAGGCGGTCGAGAAGTCCGCGCTCGAGGCCATGGCCAAGCGCTGACGCTTCGTCGGTGGGCCATCGCCGACTCGGAATTGTCGCCGAGGCGGCCGAATACGGCTGAGGGGCGGGTGAAGAGTGATCTTCACCCGCCCCTCAACTGTGTGTCGGTTGCTGTGCTGATTGCGTTCCGCTCCAGGCCGTGTGCCACAGGTGGTCGGGCACCGGCGGCCGTCGGTTGGCCAGCGGAGGACTGCCGCCCATGCCAGGCAGACGCGGTCGGAACTCAGTCGTCGGTGACGGTGATGGAGACGTCGATGTTGCCGCGGGTGGCATTCGAGTACGGGCAGACCTGGTGGGCCTTGTCGGCCAGCGCCTGCGCCTCGGCTTTGTCGAGGTGCGGGAGGGTGACCTCGAGTTCGACAGCGAGCTGGAACCCGCCCTCATTGTTCTTGCCGATGCTCACTCGTGAGCCGACCGCAGAGTCGTCGACGTTCGCCTTGGCTTGACCGGCCACGAGGCGCAGCGCCGAGTGATAGCAGGCCGCGTAGCCGACCGCGAAGAGCTGCTCGGGATTCGTGCCGTTGCCGCTGCCGCCCATCTCCGCTGGTGTGGCGAGATCGACATCGACCTTTCCGTCGTTTGTGCGACCGTGGCCGTCGCGGCCTTCGCCGGTAGCCAGTGCCTCTGCAGTGTAGAGAGCCTTCATGATTCTTCCTTCCGTTGGCGGTGCGTTGTGGGATCAGTGGTGATCAGTGGCGTCGGTGGTGAAATGTGGGGTCAGTGGTGCAGTACGGGTTCAGTGGCGCACTGTGAAGCTACAAGTGCGATGTGAGTTCAATGGTGCGGAACGGGGCCAGGGGACTCGACGGGCGCGGGTTCCGCGCGCAGATTCCTCGTCAGGGTGCGCAGGGTCTCGAGCAGCTCGGGCATCGCGGCCGAGTCGAGCTGTGTGCGCTCACCGATCCGGGCCGGAACGCACTCGGCGCGCTCCTTGGCTGCGGCGCCCTCGGCGGTGGGGCGGATGAACACACTGCGCGAGTCCTCGGCGGAGCGGTGACGGGTGACGTAGCCGAGCGATTCCAGCCGCGACAGCAGCGGAGAGAGCGTGCCCGAATCGAGCTGCAGACGCTCGC
Organism: Brevibacterium sp. CT2-23B; assembly: GCF_013168765.1. Classification (NCBI taxonomy): domain Bacteria; kingdom Bacillati; phylum Actinomycetota; class Actinomycetes; order Micrococcales; family Brevibacteriaceae; genus Brevibacterium; species Brevibacterium sp. CT2-23B. The sequence goes on from NZ_JABBYK010000008.1 coordinate 74,547, forward strand.
CGAGGTGCTTGACGGTCACGCCGTCGGGCGCGGAATTCTCCTCCCACAGCACCAGCATCACCAGATACTGCGGATAGGTGATGCCGAGCTCGGCCAGCAGATCCTTGTATGACGCGGTCATTGCACGCGACGCCGAGTAGAGAGCGAAGCAGAGCTGTCTGTCGAGGTCGAGCGCATCCATGCCAAAATGGTCGCACACAATTCAATTGTGCACAACTGATTAATCGGAAGGTGGATGAGCGCGGATCGAGGTGAACATAGCAGAGGGGCGTGCGAAGATCTCTCTTCGCCCGCCCCTCTAAAGTGCGGTGCCTCAGTCGTTCGCCGGCACTCGGTGTCGTGCGTCGGCGCCCGGTCAGCTCCGGCGTCGCGTCGGCACCCTGGCTCGGCCCCCGGTCACTGCTGCGGCCCGGCTCGGCCCTCGGTTACTGCTGTGGATTCTGCTTGGAGTTCTTCCACTGCTGAGCGGCCGCTTGAGCCGACTGGGCTGCAGAGCGAACGGACTGGCCGAGCGACTGGCCGGAACCTCCGGGGCCACCTGACCGACCGTCATGACCCGAGCCGTCGGAGCCATTGGAGCCACCCGAGCTCGGCGGGTTGGACGGCTGAGGGGGAACGCTGGCCTGATCGGAGCGGTGGCTCGAGGTGTACCTGCTCTCGGGCGCCGTGAAGGTCGCCCCATCCTCGGCGGCGTTGGCGGCGAACAGGGCGTTGCGGATCTCCTGGCCCATCTCGCCCAGCCCGCCCGGGTTCGAAGGCATGAACAGCACGTTCGACCGGCCCTCCTGGGCGACGTTCTGCATGGTGTCGAAGTACTGGGTCATCATCAGCAGCTGCTCGGCCGTCTTGTCGATGCCCACCTCCTGCAGCTTCGCGTACTGCTCGGCGATACCCGTCGCGATCGCCTTGCGCTGAGCGGCGACACCCTCGCCGTGGAGGCGCATCGCCTCGGACTCCGCCTGAGCCTGGGTGACGCGCTTGATCTTGTCCGCCTCGGCGAGCGACTGAGCGGCGACACGGTCACGCTGTGCGGCATTGATCGAGTTCATCGAATCGCGGACCTTCGGGTCCGGGGTGATATCCGTGACCAGGCTGCTGACGATCTTGAAGCCGTAGCGCTTCATCGATTCCGAGAGCCGTCCCTCGACGTTCTCCGCGATATCGTCTTTCGACTCGAACGCCGTGTCCAGAGTCAGGCCCGACAGAGCCGAACGAACGGTGTCGAAGACGTAGGAGCGGATCTGCTCCTCGGAGTTCGCCAGCTTGTAGTAGGCGTCGGCGACATTGTTCTCTTCGACGACGTACTGAACGGCGACGGGAACCGTGACGAAGACGTTGTCCTTCGTCTTCGACTCGATGTTGACCTCGAGCTGCTGGACGCGCAGCGAGATCGGCCGGCTCGTCGTCTCGATGAACGGCACCTTCGTGTTCAATCCCGGCTTTGCCACTTTCTTGAACTTGCCGAATCGCTCGACGATGACGTTCTCCTGCGTCTTCACCGTGAAGAACATGCTGGTGCGCAGCTTGCCGAAAAGCAGAACGGCGATGATGAGGATGACGATGATTATGGCGAATGTGGCCACCAATCCAGTCATGGGTGCTCCAATGCGTCGTAGATTTCGGCCGCCGAGCGACCGCCTGTGACTACCACCCTAGTAGCCAGGACGACATCCGCATATGCCAAGGCCGGTTGACGTCACGGTCCAAGCGTCTCGACATCGAAGAACGACTGCCGACACATCTGATGTCAGACGTATACTGGAGGCTCAGCGTGGAACGACCAGCAGAAGGTGATCATGACGGAGACGGCGGAAACCGGACGGAAAGTGACGACCTCCGACAGGATCAAGGATCTCATCCTCTCCGATGGTCTGCGTCCCGGAGACCTGCTGCCGACCGAAGGCGAACTGTGCACCCGCCTCGGCGTCTCGCGGTCGAACGTCAGGGAAGCCATCCGCAAACTCTCGACCCTCGACATCGTCGACGTCCGGCACGGTCACGGCACCTACGTCGGCGAGATGACGCTCGACGCGCTCGTCGAAGCCCTCGTCTTCCGAGGCGTCCTCAGCCCCGGCGACGACCTCGACGCACTGCGCGATGTCGTCGAAGTGCGCAAGGCCCTCGACCACGGAATGTCCGAGCAGATCGTCCACGCCCTCAACGGCACGGAGAACTCCGAACTCAAGGATCTGGTCGACGAGATGACCGCGCTCGCCGCTGACGGCAAGACCTTCCCGCAGCAGGATCGCGCCTTCCACACGGGACTGCTCGCGAAACTCGGAAACTCGCTCGTCGGCCAACTCGTCGCAGCGTTCTGGGATGTGCATACTGCCGTCCTACCCAAACTCAACGTCGCCGTGGCCGCCGACCTGGAGAAGACCGCGCGTGCCCACGGCCTCATGCTCGAAGCGGCAGAATCCGGCGATGCCGAAGCCTTCCGCGCCGCGATCACCGCACACTATGAGCCGATCATGCGAGCCCTCGAACAGAAATGATTGACTGAACGCCGAAGGAGACCACATGGAAGTCGTCATCGCCGACGAATACACGCTGGCGGAGCTCGCCGCCGACGCGATCGAGGCGCTGCTGCGCACCGAGGCTGCACCGGTCATCGGGCTGGCGACCGGCTCGAGCCCGCTGCGCATCTACGACGAGCTGACCACCCGCCACAAGAACGAAGGGCTGTCCTTCGCCCGCGCGCAGGCGTTCATGCTCGACGAATACGTCGGAATCGCCGACGACCATCCGCAGCGCTATCGCAACGTCATCGACGCTGAGATCGCCACTCGCGTCGATTTCGCGGAGGGGGCCGTCCACGGTCCCGAGGGGTCCGCCGATGACCTGGCGGCCGCCTCGGCGGACTATGAACGGAAGATCGCCGAGGCGGGCGGGATCGACCTGCAGATCCTCGGGATCGGCAGCGACGGTCACATCGCGTTCAACGAACCCGGATCATCCCTGGCCTCGCGGACACGGGTGAAATCCCTGACGCATCAGACGCGGCTCGACAATGCGCGGTTCTTCGACGGCGACGTCGAGCAGGTGCCGAAGCTGTGTCTGACCCAGGGGCTGGGCACGATCATGGAGGCGAAGCATCTCGTGCTCGTCGCGACCGGAGGCAACAAGGCCGAGGCAGTGCATCAGATGGTCGAGGGGCCGATATCGGCGATGTGGCCCGCGACCGTGCTGCAGATGCACCCGCATGTCACTGTCATGCTCGATGATGCGGCGGCGTCGAGGCTGCAGCTCGGCGACTATTACCGCCACGCGTTTGAGAACAAACCGGAGTGGCAGAGCCTCTGAACGATTTCGCCCCGGGCAGGCAGCTGGCGGGGCCTCGGAGCGAGATCAACCCGGGCGGGTAGCCGGTCAGCTCCTCCCGGGCCGCTTACCTGCGAACTCAGCCCTCGACGGCCTCGGTGAACCACGAGGTTATCGTCGCGGGATGCGTGATCGCGGTGCCCACGACCACGGAGTGGGCGCCGGCTTCACGCGCGGCGGTGGCATGCAACGGGGTGTGGATGCGGCCTTCGGCGACGAGCAGCGCAGGCAGTTCTGCCGCGCGGATGGCACTGATGAGCTCGAGGTCGGGGCCTTCGGTGGCCGGTCGTTCTCCCGAGTACCCGGCCAAAGTCGTGCCGACGATGTCCGCTCCCGCATCTGCCGCTGCCTTTGCATCGTCAAGGCTGCCGCAATCGGCCATGACCAGGGCGTTCGTCTGCTCGTGGAGGCGTTCGACCGTGTCGGCCAGGCTCAGTCCGTCGGGTCGTTCCCGCCGCGTCCCATCGAGAGCGACGATGTGGGATCCAGCCAGAGCAACCGCATACGCGTGTTGAAAGGTCGGGGTGATGACGACTCCGTCTTTGCCGTCCTTCCACAGCCCGATGACCGGGACGTCGACGGCCGAGCGGGTTGCCTGAATGTCGCCGAGACCTTGCACTCGTACGGCTGATGCTCCTCCGCTGACCGCCGAGGCCGCCACCTGCGCCATCGTCCTCGGATCGCGCATCGGCTCGCCCGGATAGGCCTGAGCGGAGACGATGAGCCGTCCCCGCAGCGCCTCGAGGATCTCGGTCTTCGACAGCATCAGTGAGTCTCCTTCTACTGGCGGTTCTTCTGGCGGTTCTGCGAGTTCGTCAGTGTGTTGGTGAGGTGGGCAGTTCGTTGGTGTGATGGAGCGGAAGCTCTCAGTGCTTCTGGCCGGGCTCGTCATTCCAGGGGCCGGCAGCGCCGATGAGCGCGGCGTCCTGCCCCAATTCTGCCTTCACCAGCGGGATTCCGGAGGCGGCGGGGATGAGTTCCGCGGCGAAAGCCTCGCGCAGAGGTGCCCACCAGGTCTCGTCCATATCGGCGAGTCCGCCGCCGATAACGACGACCTCAGGGGAGAGCACGTTGACGATCCCACCGAGTGCCGAGCCGAGGGCACGCGCCCCGATGTCGAAGGCGCGAAGCGCCAATGCATCCCCCGCCGAGGCGGCCACCGCCAATTCTCGGGTGTTCGTTGGGGCCGGCGCCGCCCCAGCGCGATCGGACCGTGAGTTCGGCGTCGAGGTGGGGGCGCGGAACGCTGTCGCCGATGCCGAATTGTGGGACTGACCTTGCGCCGCAGGTTCCGCGGGCTCGGTATTGGACTCGGCGGAGCCGCAGGCTAAACGCCGATAGGTATTGAGGATGGCAGGCCCCGAGGCAATGGCTTCGACGTGACCGGTGCCGCCGCACGGGCAGGCCAGGCCAGCCGCGGCTGCCGAGGGCACATGCCCGATGTGACCGGCGGCAGAATTCCGGCCAGTGAGCAGGTGACCATCGGTGATGAACCCGCCGCCGATGCCGGTGCCCGCCGCGACGAGCAGCGAACTCCGAGAGTCGCGCGAAGCTCCGGCGGCGGCCTCGCCGAGGGCATGAGCGTGCACATCGTTGACGACGCGCACGGGTAGGCCGGTGCGCGCAGTGAGTTCAGCGACCAGGTCCGTTCCGGCCCATCCGGGCAGCGACTCCGTCGCCGAGACCACAGTTCCCGTCACAGGATCGATGACCCCGGCCGCGCCGATGCCGATCCGCCATGCGAATTCGGAACCCGAGCCGTCCCCGCCCCCGGCAAGACCGCCGGATCCGGCACTGCCACGGCCGCCGGACCCGGCGCCACGCGAACCCGACGTCTCCGCGATGACGGCGGCGGCCACCTCGGCGATGGTGTTAAGAACCGCCTGGGCACCATCTGCCGCGGGCGTCGGCACGCTGCGCACGTGCGCAAGTTCGCCGTCGATGACGGAGCCGGCACGGATCTTCGTGCCTCCGACATCGACGGCGACGGTGGCGGGCAGGGTCACAGCAGTCCTGCGGCGGCGACGATCTCGCGGACGCGCTTGGCCTCATCGGCGTTGAGCGCTTCCATCGGTTCGGCCATCCGGTTCGAGCCGATGACGCCCATGAGCTGCAGGGCCGTCTTGAATCCGCCGAGGCCCGCCGCACCTGCGGACACGCGTCCCGGGGTCGCGGCTCCGGTGATGTCGAACAGAGCCGCCACGCGGTCCTGCTCGGCGGCCGCTGCCTGCCAGTCGCCGGCCTTCGCGGCATCATAGATGCGCACGTACCCGGCGGGGTCGACGTTGCCGAGCCCGGGGACGATGCCCGCCGCGCCGCCGAGCATCGCACCGTCGGTGACCACCTCGTGGCCGGTGAAGACGGCGAAGTCCGGCAGGTGCTTCGTCGCGAGGAGCAGACGGCGGAAGCCGACATCGTCGCCGGAGGAGTCCTTGACTCCGGCGATGACACCCTCCTCGGCGAGGCGGACGAGGACGTCGAGCGGCATCTTCATATGCGTGCGCACCGGCACGTCATAGGCGTACAGGGGCACGCTGATATGGGCGGCGACGGCTCGGAGGTGGCGCTCCACCTCGGCGGCATCGGACAGCGCATAGAACGGCGTGGTCACGACGGCCGCGTCACCGCCGATGGCCAGCAGACGGTCGGCCTCTTCGAGGACGCGGGTCGTCGTCTGCTCGCTGATGCCCACGAGGACTGGCACCCGGCCGGCGGCGGCCTCGATTGCGGTGGAGAGCACGAGGTCGCGCTCGGCGTTCGTCAGGTACGGGACCTCGCCGGAGGACCCGAGCACGAAGATTCCGTGCACACCGCCGGCGACGAGGTGGTCGACGAGGGCGGCGATGCCCGCCCGGTCGATCTCGCCGGATTCCGTGCGCGGAGTCAGCAGCGGCGGGATGATTCCGTGGAAGTCAGTCATGGTCGTGTCCTTACTTGTCGTACTTCTCATTGCTCGCCGAGGCGGCCCCGGAGTCGGCCGGAGCCGATCCGATCGTCGGGGCAGAGTCGGCGGAGATTGCGGGGGAGGAAGCCACGGATGCGGCAGGCTCCCGGGCAGGTTCGGTGGGGACTCGGCGAGTGTAGGCCGAGCGCTTACCGTAGATCGTCAGCGGCAGCACATCGTGGTCGCCGCGGCCGCGCTGCATCGCTCCGGTGAGCAGGGAGATGAGGTAGCCGAAGACCATGGCGCCGATGAACGCGACGGTGGAGACCGCGAACGGTGTGAGTCCGGCCTGCTCCTGGACGACCCAGGCCAGTGCGGCACCGAGCAGGAGGCCGGCGAGCACTCCCGAGGTGTTCGCCCGCTTCGTGAAGATACCGAGGGCGAAGACGCCGGCCAGTGGGACGCCGAAGAGTCCGGTGATCGAGAGGAACAGGTCCCAGGTCTGGGCCTGATCGGTCGCCGAGAGGTAGAGCGCAACCCCGACGGACAGGGCACCGACGATGACGATGACGGCGCGGGAGAAGCCGACTCCCGTGCGGGGCCGGCCGTCCTTGGGCGGGAAGAAGCGGTCGCGGATGTCGACGGTCACGCAGGCCGAGATCGAGTTGAGGCTCGAGGAGATCGTTGACTGCGCGGCAGCGAAGATCGCGGCGATGAGCAGACCCGAGACACCGGCCGGCAGAGCGGTGACCGCGAAGTAAGGCACGAGCGCCGAGGTGTTGAAGCCTTCCGGCAGGGCCTCCGAGTGCTGGTAGAAGCTGTAGAGCACAGTGCCGATGCCATAGAACAGCGGGATCGTCAGCAGGGCGAGGAAGCCGTTGACGATGAGCGAACGGGCCGTCGACTTCGGCGAATCCGTGGTCTGGTAGCGCTGGACGACGTCCTGGCTGGCCGTGTACTGGTGCAGATTGTTGAAGACCGAACCGAGGAAGACGATCGGGATGGCCGCTGCGGCTCCGCCGAACTTCCAGTTGTCGGCAGAGATGAACTTGTCATCGGCTGCGGCGTCGGCGGCGACCGTGACGAGACCTCCGTCGATGGCCATGACGCCGAAGACGAGGATGACCGCAGCACCCACGAGGAGGATGATGCCCTGGACGACATCGGACCAGATGACGCCCTCGATGCCGCCGAGGAAGGTGTAGACGACCGAGAGTACGCCGACGGCTCCGGCGACGAGCGCCGGGTTGATGTCGGTGACCGAACTGATGGCCAGTGTCGGCAGGTAGATGACGATGGCGACGCGGCCGATGTGGAAGAGGACGAAGAGAACCGAGCCGAGCACGCGGATGCTCGGGCCGAAGCGTTCCTCGAGGTACTCGTACGCCGTGGTGACGTCGAGCTTGCGGAAGAACGGGATGTAGAAGAGCACGAGCAGCGGGACGATCGCGAAGATCGCGATATTGCCGGCTGCATAGGACCAGTCGGCGAGGAAGGCCTGCTCGGGCGTGGACATATACGTGATCGCCGACAGCGTCGTCGCGTAGATGGAGAAGCCCGCCGCCCAGGCCGGGATCCGCCCGCTGGCCTTGAAGAACTCCTCTGTTCCGCCGCTTGCTCTCTTGGTGAACCAGACTCCGATGCCGAGGGTGGCCAAGAGGTAGATGATGATCACAGCCCAGTTGAGGCCGCCGAGTCCCCGAGCGTCCATGCTCCCTCCTCACGTGGATGAACGTAGGGGACCGGCGCGGGCGTGAGTGCGAGCGGAAGTCCCATCTGACATAGAAGACCAACACGTAAGACGTATGATGTCCTATGTTGTGAATGTACGGGAATGTGCGGCACGGCACAACCCGGCAGACGGCGGGTGTGATATCTGCGCAGGTGAGGGTGGGTGGATCATGTGGGGCCGACGACAATCGGGCGCCGCTTATTGAACACTCTTTCAGTTTCCAATACATTCGGTGAAAGACGATGACGTGCAGCAGTCGTGCTGTGAGCCGATTCCATGGCCGAATACGAGGAGACGCGGTGCCCGACCAGCAACCACTTGACGGAGTCACGGTGATCAGTCTCGCCGTGAACCTGCCCGGCCCCTTGGCCGCCGCCCGATTGAGCGCCCTGGGAGCCGAGGTCATCAAGGTCGAACCGCTCACCGGCGACCCTCTCGATGCCGCTGTGCCCGAGTACTACCGAGAACTGACCGTCGGCCAGGACATCCGCAGAATCGACCTCAAGGATCCTGCCGGCAAGGCAGAGCTCGAGGCCCTCGCCGCCGATGCCCAGGTGCTGCTGACGGCGATGAGACCGCGGGCGGCGGCCGCTCTCGGCCTGCCCGAGCTCGTCGAACAGCATGGACTTGTCCATGTCGAGATCGTCGGCTTTGCCGGAGGCCGCGCCGATGTGCCCGGCCACGACCTCACCTATCAGGCAGCACACTCCACACTCGTACCTGGCACGATGCCGACCGTGCCCATCGCCGACGTCCTCGGCGGCGAACACGCCGCCCTCGAGGCGCTCGCCGGTCTGCGCCAGAAGGAGCAGCTGGGTGCCGCCGGCGGCATCGTCAAGCGGATCGTCCTCGATGATGCTGCCGCATGGGCGGCAGGACCGGCACGGCACGGTCTGAGCTCACCCGGGGGCCACCTCGGCGGGGGATCGCCGTTCTATCGGACCTACCCGACGTCCGATGGGCACATCGCCGTCGCCTGCCTCGAGCCCCATTTTGCGAAGGCGTTGGCCGCGCACATCGGCACCGAGGAGGCCGTGCTCGAGAGCACGTTCGCCGGGAAGCCGACCGCGCACTGGGTGGATTTCGCCGCAGAGCACGACCTGCCGATCGAGCCCGTAGCTGCCGGCTGAAATCGCCGGATGGGTCCGCCGAGGAATCCCCGGGGCGGGCACGGACGGAGCGGGGCTGTTCGCTGTTCGAGGTGCAGGCGGCGACAGCGATGTCCGCTGATCGAATGGTTCAACACATCCCTCGTCCCTTTGTGCCTCACTTCGGCGGATTTCGGGTACTGCATCGTCTTCAGATTGAGAGTGCAGCCTGAAATGCCTGAACTGTTGAGCAATTTATGTCGAAAGATGACGAAGTGACTCCGCTTCACAGTTCATGTCGATAGCTTGGCATCGACAACCTCGTCCGACTGAAACGGAGTGTGAGCCAGATGAGCATTGATACCACCAAGAACATCGACGTCGATCGCCTGAAGGATCTCTCGGAGAAGAACAAGGCCACCCCGGAACAGGGGCGTAAGACGATCAAGGTCCGCTCCGTGACGGAGTCAGGATTCCGCAATCTCAACTACGCCCGCGACCACGAACCGTTCCTCATCTCCGAACCGCACCCACTCCTCGGCGATGACAAGGCCCCGAACCCGACCGAGATCGCTCTCGGCGCCCTCGGCTCCTGCATCAACGTCGGCATCCAGGCCATCGCCACCTACCGCGGCGTCACCCTGACCAAGCTCGAGATCGCCCTCGAGGGCGAAATCGACATCTCCGCCGTCTGGGGCGTCGGCGACCTCGACCCGGAGAAGCAACTGGGCATCACCAAGGTGCGCGCGAACATCTCCCTCGACGGCGACGCCGACGACGAAACGCTCCAGAAGATCAGCGACGACGCCGTCAGATGGTCGCCGGTCGCCAACACCTTCATCCGCCCCGTGGAACTCGAGACCTCGACGACCACCGGGGCGAACGCCTGACCATGAGCGTCGACTCCATCAGCAGCCCGGCCGACGCACTCACCTCGGAGATCGTCCCCGCCGAACTGCTCGAGACGATCGCCGAGGCGGCCCCCGCCCTCGATCGAGGTGACCGGCAAGTGGCCGAATTCCTCCCGGAGCTCGGCCGCGCCGGACTCCTCGACCTCGGTGTACCCGGCACCGACGGTCAGTCTGCGCGGGGGACGCTGCTCGACCAGGCCGCGGTCATCGAGACCATCGCCCGACACTCGCTGAGCCTCGCATTCTCCATCTGGGGCCAGCGGATGGCCATCGAGTACCTCGCCACCACCGGCGGCAGCTTCGCCGGGGCCCACCTCGACGGACTCCGTTGCGGCGAGACCGTCGGCGTCTCCGGAATGGCCCCGGCCTTCAAAGCCTCCGCCGGTGCCGGTGAACTCGGACTCGAAGTCGGCTCCGATGGAACCGGTCTGGCCCTGCGCGGCAAACTCGCCTGGGCGTCGAACCTCTACCCCGACGCGGTTATCGTCTCGGCCGCCTACGGTTCGCCGGCCGACGCCATCGGCTCCACCGATCGCCGGTCGGGCCCGAAGTCGATCGTCGCGTTCTCACTGTCCGAGGACGGCGTCACCGCCGGCCCCGAGCTCGACCTGCTTGCGCTCAAGGGCACCGCGTCGACCTCGGTGGGCGTCGACATCGCCGATCTCGCCTCCGCGCAGGTCATCGGCGAGGATTTCTCCGGTCTGCTCGCCCGCTGGCGCCCCGTCGCAGCCGTCCTCCAGTCGAGCTTCTGCCTCGGCCTGGCGGCGGCCGCCCACGCCGGCGCCGAGGCGGGACTGCGCGGCATCAACGAAGTCTTCACCGACGACGTCGTCCGAGAAGGTCAGGCTCTCGTGGACGCCAAGAGCGGCCTTGTCGACATCATCGGACGTATCGGCACCGCCGAGCGGCCCGAACCGCGCGAGGTGCTCTCACTGCGCCTCGAAGCCGGACGGCTCGCGACCGCTGCTTCGGCGCTCGAGATCCGCACCGCAGGCGGCCGCGGCTACGCGGTCGGCTCCCACTCGAATCGGCGCTTCAGGGAAGCGACCTTCATTCCCGTGCAGTCGCCGTCGGAACCGCAGCTGCGGTGGGAACTCGGCCGGCTGGGCTGAGCCGCAGCACGGCCGGTACGCGACCGACGAATGACCGACACCGGGCACACAGGGAGAAGATGATGGGGGAGACGTCCGCATCGGCGCTGTCGAGACGACGCCTTCTGGGGCTGGGCGCCTCGGTCTCCGCCGCCGCGCTGCTGAGCGCATGCGCACCCGGACCGACGGGAACGGGCGGCACCGCCTCGGCGGATTTCACCCCCTCCCTCGACAGGCCTGCGGGGATCGAACGGACAGCAGTGACGATCGGATACGTGCCGATCACCTGCGGCACACCGATCGTCACAGCCGCCGCCCTCGGCGTCTATGAGAAGTACGGACTCGACGTCACCCTGCGCCGGTACACCGGATGGGCAGAGCTGTGGATCGCGTTCGTCGCCGGCGAACTCGACGCCACGCAGATGCTCGCACCGATGCCGCTGGCCATCCACCACAACTTCGCCTCCGGTCGACGTGACCTGCGGCTGCCGTACGTGACCAACACGAACGGCAACGGCATCAGCGTCTCGCGATCTCTGCTGGGCAAGGTCAAAGGACCTGAGGACTTCGGCGGCCTGCGCGTCGGCCTGCCCTTCGACTACTCCGTGCACAGCCTGCTCATGCGCGACTACCTTGCCTCCGGCGGACTAGACCCGGACCATGACGTCGACCTGCGGATCATGCGCCCGGCCGATATGGTCACCGCGATGGCCGTGGGCGAACTCGACGCCTTCTGCCTGCCCGACCAATTCAACCAGCGCGCTGTGGCCGAGAAGGCCGGATTCATCCACCTGCTGACCAAGGAGCTGTGGCCGGACCACCCGTGCTGCAGCTTCGCTGTCGCCGACGACTTCGCCACCGCGAACCCGAACACCTACACGGCGCTGCTGCGCTCTCTCGGCGACGTCGCACTGTGGGCCGACAACCCCGCCCACCGAGCCGAGACCGCCGGCCTCATGGCCCAAGGCTCGGCCCTGGGGATGCCGCAGCCAGTGCTCACAGCAGTGCTGACGGGGAAGTTCCCCGACGGAACCGGGAAGAAGCGATCCGTGCCCGACCGGATCGGCTTCCAGCCCTATCCGCACGAGTCCTACGGAGTGTGGATGCTCGATGCCATGCAGCGCCAGGGCCTGACCGGCGACCAGCGCTTCTCCCGAGCTGATGACTACCGCGACGCAGTGGCCACCGTCTTCGACTCGCATGCGGCGACCGGAGTGCTCGACCGCCTCGGCGGGACGACGCGCGAGCACACGAGCGAGACCGTGCTCGGCCGCACCTTCGATCCACGCCATCCAGAGAAATGGAGCGTCTGAGACCATGAGCACGAAGCTGATACAGCGGGGGCAGAGGACCGACGGGGCCGACGCGCCGGACCGCGCAGACGGAGCCGGTCAAGCCGACATCACCGGCGAACCGACATCGCCGCGGACGGCTGCGGCCAAGCGCCTGCACGCCATCGCCACTCGCGTCGGGCTATTCCTCATCGTCCTCGCGGCCATCGTCCTCGCCTGGCTGCTGGTGACCGCCGGCTATGATGACGGCGGCCTCGCCCCGACCCCGGCCGCCAGCTGGCACCGGCTCATCGAAGTCCTGTCCACCGCGTTCGTCTTCCAGCCGCCGAACGACGTCGGCATCGTATTCCACCTCGCGGCTTCCCTGCGCCGTGTGCTGCTGGGCTTCGGGCTGGCGGCGCTCATCGCGATCCCACTCGGCCTGGTTCTCGGCAACAGCCGCACATTCGACGCCGCCCTCGACCCGATCGTGCAGGTGCTTCGTCCCGTTTCCCCGCTGGCCTGGCTGCCCATCGGCCTCGCGATCCTCCGCGACTCAGAAGCCACCGCGGTGTTCGTCATCTTCATGGCCTCGCTGTGGATCATCCTCATCAACACCATCGACGGCGTCCACCGGATAAGCCCCGCCTACCTCGACCTCGCCCGAACGCTCGAGACGACACCGCTGCGCCGGATCGTGCGGATCACGCTGCCCGCGACGATCCCGTCGATCGTCACCGGACTGCGTACCTCCCTGTCGACGGCGTGGCTGGTCATCATCGCCGCCGAGATGATCGTCGGCAACCGCGGCATGGGTACCTTCGTGTGGAACGAATGGAACGCCATGAACATCGACTCGATCGTCGTCGCCATCCTCATCATTGGCATCGTCGGATTCCTCCTCGACCGTGCCGTCGCCCAGCTCCACCGATTGGTGCCCGCATCATGAGCGCAGAGACTCACCCACAGACCCCACAGACCTCTGAGCCCCGTGCGGCCCCGGAACAGACCCCCGCGCAGGCGGCCCCGCAGCTGCGTCTGAATGGAATCTCGAAGAGCTTCCGCCGGCCCAAGGGCGGGAGACAGCAGATCCTTGTCGACGTGAGCTGCGAGATCGCCGATGGTGAATTCGTCGCCGTTATCGGTCCTTCGGGGTCGGGGAAGTCGACGCTGCTGCGGATCCTCGCCGGACTCGAGACTCCGGATCGCGGGCAGGTTTCACTGTCCGGTGAACCCGTGCGCAGGCCGACCCGGGGCATGGGCATGGTATTCCAGCAGCACGTGCTGCTGCCGTGGCTGAGCGCGAAGGGGAATGTGCTCTTCGCCCTCGAGGCGGCCGGAACCTCGGCGAACACCGCCGAGGAACGGGAGGCGATCGCCGACAGATGGCTCGAGCGTGTCGGGCTCACCGAGGCCGCCGACCTCAAACCGGCGCAACTCTCCGGCGGCATGGCGCAGCGGGTCGGCATCGCCCGCGCGTTCGCCTTGGACTCCGAGGTCCTGCTCCTCGACGAACCACTCGGCGCCCTCGACGCGCTGACACGGTACTCGCTGCAGCAGCAGCTGCTGAGCCTGTCGGAGCACGAACGGCGCACCTTCGTCCTCGTCACCCATGACGTCGATGAGGCGCTCCTGCTCGCCGACCGGGTCCTCGTGCTCTCCCACGGCCCCTCGGCCAGCATCCAGGCCGAACTCGACGTTCCCTTCGCCCGACCTCGCGACCGGGAGGTCATCGAAGCCGATCCGGCCTATCTCGAACTGCGACGCGGACTCCACCATGCGCTCATCCCGGAGTCGGAGGACTGACCAGGTCGGGCCACTTCGTTGACGGTGCCCACCTGTACGCCCCCTCAAGACCGGGTCCGCGCGGGTGTGGGAAGATTGAGGGCGTGTCGAAAGTACTTGAGATCCTGACCCCGGAGGGCCTTCCGCCGCTTAACGAGAAGCCCGGTGTCTCCTTCATCATGCCGGTCCTCAACGAGGCCGAACACATTGAGCAGGCGATCACCACGATCCTCGCTCAGGAGTATGACGGGGACAAGGAAATCGTCCTCGCCCTCGGCCCCTCGACCGACGATACGAACGTCATCATCGCATCGATGGCTGCGCGTGATCCGCGGATCCAGACGGTCGACAATCCGCAGGCCGCGACTCCGATCGGACTCAACCTCGCGATCGCCGCGACCCGACACCCGGTGATCATCCGCGTCGACGCGCACTCCGGACTCGGCGCCGAGTACACCAGACAGGCCATCGACACCCTGCGCGAGACAAAGGCCGCGAACTGCGGCGGACTCATGCTCGCCCGCGGCAAGACCTCCTTCCAGAAGGCCGTGGCGCGGGCCTACATGTCCCCGGTCGGCCTCGGCGGTCCCGCCTACCACTCCGGCGACGAGGCGCAGGAAGCCGAATCGGCCTACCTCGGGGTCTACCGTCGGGAAGTGTTCGACCACCTCGGCGGATTCGACGAAGGCATCAAACGCGGTCAGGACTGGGAACTCAACCTGCGCATCCGCTCCGCCGGCGGCCGCATCTGGTTCAACCCGGACATGGAAGTCACGTACTGGCCGCGCGGCACCTGGTCGAAGATCGCGCAGCAGTTCTGGGCCACCGGAATCTGGCGGGCCGAACTCATCCGCCGCTACGGGTCGCAGAACTCCATCCGCTACTTCGCCCCGCCGCTGCTCGTGCTCGGCATGGGCGCGGCCGTGATCGAGACCCTGCTCCAACTGTCCGGATCGACGAAGCGGTGGCCGAAGTTCCTCCGCCGCTTCACCTCCCTCATCCACGTCCCCAGCTTCGGCTACATTGCCGGAATCCTGGCCACCGTCTCGGCGGCGAAGGACTGCGGACGACGCGAGCGATTCTGGTTCGGTATCGTCCTGCCGACCATGCACCTGTGCTGGGGCGCCGGGTTCCTCCGGGGACTCGTCACCGGAGCCGGAACGACGAAGGACAGCAGCCGATGAGCAAGAAGAAACCGAGCCAGGCCCACCGGGACCGCTACGGCCGCGGCACCAATG
Source organism: Brevibacterium sp. CT2-23B (assembly GCF_013168765.1). Taxonomy (NCBI): domain Bacteria; kingdom Bacillati; phylum Actinomycetota; class Actinomycetes; order Micrococcales; family Brevibacteriaceae; genus Brevibacterium; species Brevibacterium sp. CT2-23B. Next base: position 89,868 of record NZ_JABBYK010000008.1, read on the forward strand.
ATCCGCTGCCGAGCGTCGATCCCGAATCCCGCGAGCGGATTCCCGTGCCCGATCGTCCCGAGCCGAAGAAATTCAACGCACCCCTGTGGGCCGGCGCCATCGTCGTCCTCCTCGTCGCGGGTGTGTTCGCGATGAACATCTTCGGCTCCGATGACCAGCTGACCGTCGATTCGCTCAACCCACCGGCCGTGGGCGCCCTCGACGGCGGATCGTCGGTGTACCCGGCGAACTCGAAGCTCGCCTTCACCGAGAACGTGAAGTTCGGCTACCTGCCCGCGCCCACACTCACCGCTCTGGGCGACGGCACGATCGTGGCCGCGAACCCGGAGACCGCCGCCGAGGACATGGGCCTGAAGAAGGGCCTCGACGAGCTCGACGCGCACGAATTCCTCGACCAGACCATCAAACCGGCCCGCAAGGACACGAGTCCCGGCGATCCCATCACCTGGGACCAGATCGTCGACGAGTTCGGCGGGGACACCGTTTTCATGCCCGCCATCGACTCCGCCGAGGTGGCAACCCCGGCCCTGAAGACCATCACCGAGGCGGGGCTCGAGGACTCGACGCTCGTGCGCACCGATGACCCCGAGGTGGCTCGTGCCGCCGCCGATGCGGGAGTCGGCGCTATGTTCACCGGGGACTTGACGGCAACACGGAACGAGTCGCTGTCCGGCAGCGGATACACGGCCCTGGCCGCAGAGGCCGATGTCGCCGAGAAGTGGACCGGAGTGGACCTGGCCGTCTGGGCCACCGATGTCAAGGACAAGAAGCAGCTCGAGAAGCTCGCCGACGCCGGGGTCACCGGAGCACTGAGTGCGAACCCGTACAAGGTGCTGCCGTCCGAAGTGAAGAAGAACTGACTGCGGCCCCGAACTGAACGTGACGCTGGGGCGGACAGCCGCCTCGGCGAGAAAATGTTGACTATGACCCCGACTACGAAGGAGACGCAATGACCCAGCCCATCGGCAACCCGTCGCATATCGGAAACCTGGATGCCAGCCAGCTCGGCCCACAGCCGACCTACCTGCCCGACGACCACCCGGACGTCGACGCTCGCAAGCGCATCGACGCAGGTGAAGAGCCAATCGATGTCGCGGCCGCACTGCCTGCATCGTCCCTGGCCTGGGCAGAACTCGCCGATGAAGCGCACCAAGAAGGCCGCCTCGTCGACGCCTATGCCTACGCCCGCGTCGGCTACCACCGTGGACTCGACGCCCTGCGCGCCGCCGGTTGGCGCGGCGCTGGACCGATCCCGTATTCGCATGAGGTCAACCGCGGATTCCTCCGTGCGCTCTACGCGCTCGGCCGTGCCGCCGGAGCGATCGGCGAAGGCGAAGAGGCCGCGCGAATCGAGGAATTCCTGCACTCCTCTGACCCGAAGGCAGTGGAAGCCATCGGCCGCGGGGAGTAGGCCCGCCGCAGCTTTTTCGGACAGATCGGCCTTCGTGGTGCGTGAGCAAACGCACCGCGGAGGCCGATTGTGCTTGTCGGCAGGGCGGCGTAGAACTATATGAATGGGTAATGTTTCCGAGACGGTCATGACGGCAGAGCAGCGCAAGATCCTGGCGGTGATGCTCGTCCCGATGTTCATGTCGCTGCTGAGCGTCTCGATCGTCAATGTCATCCTCCCCGACATGCAGCGCTCGATCGGCGCCTCGAATTCGGCGATCCAGTGGGTGCTCTCGGGGTATACGCTCGCGTTCGGCGTGCTGCTCGTGGCCGCCGGCCGAGCCGGTGACCTCTTCGGCCGTGGTCGGCTCTTCGTCATCGGCGTCAGTGTCTTCGCCCTCGGTTCCCTCATCTCGGGACTGTCCCCGGACCCGCTCGTGCTCAACATCGCCCGTGTCGTCATGGGTCTCGGCTCCGGCCTGCTCAGCCCCCAGGGGGTGGGGATGCTCCAACAGTACTTCCACGGCCAGGTGCGCGGTCGCGCCTTCGGGATGTTCGGCACGATCGTCGGTGTCTCCGTGGGCATCGGCCCCGTGCTCGGCGGTGGACTCATCGCTGTTCTCGGCGACGAGTGGGGATGGCGTTCGGCGTTCCTCATCAACGTGCCGATCGCCCTGGCCGCAATCATCCTCGGCCGGTTCTGGCTCCCGAGGAGCGCCTGGGTCGGCGCCGGCACCGATTCCGACTCGCACGGCCGACGCCGCGCCGACTTCGACCCGGTCGGGCTCGTTCTGCTCGGCGTGGGCACGTTGCTGGTCATGCTGCCCTTCCTCGAGCGCAGCGCAGGTGCCTGGATCTACGCCCTCGTCCCGGTCGGCGTCGCCGTCGTCTGGCTGTGGGTGCGGTGGGAGAACCGATACTCTCGCCGAGGCGGATCACCGATGGTCGACATGCAGCTGTTCCGGACACGCAGCTTCGCCTACGGGGCGTCGCTGACGTCCATGTATTTCGTCGGTATGCCCGGCATCTGGGTCATCGTCGCGCTCTACCTGCAGAACGGTCTCGGATTCCCCGCCCTCCATGCGGGCCTCGTCGGTCTGCCCTCGGCGCTGCTCTCGGCGATCGCAGCACAGGCGGCCGGCCGTGTCGTGCTCACCTTCGGCCGGAAGATGGTCGTCCTCGGGGTCGCAATCGGTCTGACCGGGGTCGTCGCCTCGGCGCTCCTCGTGTTGGCGCATGAGGCCTGGGGGATCAGCATCTGGTGGCTGCTCCTCACACTCGGGGTCACCGGCCTCGGGCAGGGCATGGCGATCAGCCCGAATCAGACGCTCACTCTGGCTGAGGTGCCCGTCGAGTATGCGGGCAGCTCGGGCGGTGTGATGCAGACCGGGCAGCGGGTGGGCACGGCCATCGGCATCGCAATCGTCACCGCCGTGTTCTTCGTCGTCCAGCCGGTGGCCGGCTACGGCGCCGCCATCGTCGCGGGCTTCGGGTTCATTGCGCTCGTCATCGTCTTCGCCGGAATCATCGGACTGGTCGATCTTGCTCGCGGTCGGGCCAAGGCCCGGCAGGAGGGGCGGCCGGTCAGGAGCTGAGCCCCGGTCCGACGGCATCGTCGATTTCCGCGTCGAGGTGCTCAATCAGAACGACGAGGTGGTCCCGATTGCGACTTAAGTGTGGCCAGATTGCTCGTCTGCTCGCAAGCAGCGGGCAATCTGGCCACACTTAACTTTCGTCAGCGGGGGAGAGGGGGCTTGTTCGTGCGGGGAGAGGCGCCTGATCGCTCGTCTCGACGAGGGTCCGCGCAGAAGCGAACCGGCGAATTCGGGCTTGGAGGAGGAGCGGTCGGGTCAGTCGCGAGATTCGGGGGCGGTCGCCTCGGCGCGTTCGATGTCCTGGGCGGCGAACACGGCGTCGAGGAGGCCGGGGAAACGGGCGTCGAGATCGTCCTTGCGCAGGGTATTCATGATCTTCGTGCCCTCATATTCCTGGCGGATCACACCCGCTTCGCGCAGTGTGCGGAAGTGGTAGGTCGCCGTGGACTTCGACACCGGCAGCTCGAAGGTCGCACACGCATGATCGCCGAAAGCGTCGTTGAGTTTGCAGGCGACTGTCCGGCGGACCGGGTCGGCGAGGGCGGCCAGGACGGTGTCGAGTCTCATCTCGTCCCTGCTGGGGTGGTCGAGTGTGCGCATCTGGATCCTCCCATCTCGCCATCGTGGCGGTCAGCGTCGGTGGATGTCGTCTGAACAGCCACCGATCACAGGTAGCGCCGTATCTCTCTATTGTACGAAATATTTGGTAGTACGAAATTCATCGTAGTAAAGTGCGAACTCGAAGTACGAAAAATCTCATACTTCCAGCCGACTACTTTCGACGAGATCACGAGGTGTCATGTCTCATCTGCTGTTCGAGCCGCTCACACTGCGCGGCCTGACCTTCCGCAACCGGATCTGGGTACCGCCCATGTGCCAGTACTCCGTCGAGACTCTTGACGGGGTCCCCGCTCCTTGGCACACCGTCCACTACGGTGCGATGGCCCGCGGCGGAGCCGGCGCCGTCATCGTCGAAGCCACCGGAGTCGCTCCGGAGGCGCGCATCTCGGCCAAGGATCTGGGGCTGTGGAACGACGAACAGCGCGACGCCTTCGTCCCCATCGTCGACTTCCTCCACACCCAGGGCGCGGCCGCCGGCATCCAGCTCGCCCACGCCGGCCGCAAGGCCTCGACCTATCCGGAATGGGGAACCGACCGCGACGGCAGCCTGCCCGTCGACGAAGGCGGTTGGCAGACCGTGGCTCCGTCCGCACTGGCCTTCGACGGCCTCGCCGAACCGCGAGCACTGACCGAAACAGAGATCGCCGAGGTGGTCGCGGCCTTCCGGTCCTCGGCCCGCCGGGCGATCGAGGCCGGGTTCGACTTCGTCGAGATCCACGCCGCACACGGATATCTGCTCCATGAGTTCCTGTCGCCCCTGAGCAACACCCGCACCGACTCCTACGGCGGAACCTTGGAGAACCGGGCCCGACTGCTGCTTGAGATCGTCGATGCCACCCGCACCGAGGTGGGCGAGGACGTTCCCGTGTTCGTGCGCCTCTCCGCGACGGACTGGACAGAAGGCGGGCTCACGCTCGACGACACAGTGGAGGTCGCCGGATGGCTCAAGGAACACGGTGTCGACCTCATCGACGTCTCCTCCGGCGGCAATGTGATGGCGTCGATTCCCGTCGGTCCCGGCTACCAGACGACCCTGGCCGCCGGCGTGCGGCAGGGATCGGGGCTGCCGACCGCGGCCGTCGGCCTCATCAGCGAACCGTTCCAGGGCGAGCACATTCTGGCCACCGGCCAGGCCGATGTGATCCTCGTGGGCCGTGAGCACCTCCGCGATCCGAACTTCGCGCTGCGCGCCGCCGACGCCCTGCGCTTCGACATCGACTACCGCCCGGCTCAGTACCACCGCGCGTATAAGTGAGTTGAGGCAGAGTCGCTGGAGCGGCTCAATGCTCATACGCTGACGGCCCAGTTGAAGGTGAAAAGCTCAGATTTGAATATGGGCTCTTCACCTTCAAATGGGCCGTTCGGCGTCTGCGCGGACAGCGTCTCGCCGAGGGTGAGCGTGTGGAGATGTGGCTGAGCCCAGAACGGTCGGTCGCAGCTAAGCCAGGCCGCCGAGCCACATTCCGATCGTCGCGGCCGCCGTGGCGAAGACGAGGGTGCCAAGCCCGTTGACCAGGCCGGCGACCCAGCGACGTTCCTGGAGAAGCCGAACAGTCTCGAAGCTCGCCGTCGAAAACGTCGTATAGCCGCCGAGGAATCCCGTGCCGAGCACCAGGTGCCAGGCTTCCGGAAGCAGGTTCGCTCCGGCCAGTCCGGTCAGCAGGCCGAGCACGAGTGATCCCGAGACATTGATGATGATCGTTCCCCACGGCAGGGCCGTGCTCATGCGGGACTTGATGAGTCCGTCGATCAGCATTCGTGATGAGGCGCCGAGTCCGCCGGCGGCGGCAAGGGCGATGAAGACCAGCGGGGTCATCGGGCACCTCCTCGACGGAGGGCACCGGCGGTGGCGATGCCGGCGAACGTGGCGAGACCGCCGATGAGTACCGTTCCCACTGCGTAGGCAAGGCCGATGCCGGGGTTGCTCGCACCGCCCGGATCCGCGCCGAGGAGGCCCGCCGTATCCGCGGCCAGTGCGCTGTACGTGGTGAATCCGCCCATGAAGCCGGTGCCGACCAGGATCCGTGTTCGGCGACGCCACCCTTCATCTGGACCGCTGCGCGCCAGGGAATCCAGCAGCAGGCCGAGCAGGAACGCCCCGAGGATGTTGACCGTGAGGATTGCCCACGGCACATCGCCGAGGGGCGGCAGGCTCAGGCTGATCGCCTCGCGTGCCGCGGTTCCGAGTACGCCGCCGATGAGCGCGAGCCCCAGATAGGACAGGCGCAGGTGGACCGGCCGGGTCACTGCTCGCCCTCGCCGGTTTGAGGCTCAGTAGTGGGGGACGCGCCCGGGGTCGGCGACGTCGCAGGAGCTTCGGGGTCGTCCATGCCACCGGTGCCTGTCGCCAGCGGAACGACGACGAGGGGGCGATGCTGGCGCCTTGACAGTTGGATCGCGACCGAACCGTTGAAGAACTCATGCAATGAGCCGCGGACACCTGCGCGACGGACGCCGAGGATGATCATGCGGGCATCGAGCGCCTCGGCGAGCCGGTCGAGTTCCTGTGCCGGTGACCCGGCCAGTGCGCGAGTCGACCAGGCGACATTCGTGCCTTCCAGGGCGGCAGCGATGCGGTGCTCGAGTTCGGGGTCGAACTCGGTGGCTGCCTCGTCGGTGGTGTCCGGATCGATGGGCATCGAGAGCACGGAGCCGTCGGGACGAGTCTCAACGGTGTAGCGGGATTCGTCGACGTGGGCGCAGACGAGCTCGGCGTCGAAGTGGGCGGCGTAGTCCGCGGCGGCGGCGATCACCTCGGCGGGCTGATCGGGGACGACGCCGAGGATGATGCGGGCGCGCGGCGGCCCGTCGTATATCGGATCGGGGCTGGCGGTCATGGTCTCTCCTACCTTTCGGGCATGCTGAAGCCGGTCGAGGTAGGGACTGTTGTCGAAGACGAACACCGAGGTTCCGCTTCCGAGGTTGGGTACGGCGAGCCCCACCGCCGTGCCGCGCAGTCGCGACACCAATATTGTGCCACAGGACCATAGCGAAAGGGCCGTCGGATGGCCGGCATCCGAAGATGGCCGGCATCCGACGGCCCCCGCTGGGGTATCAGCGCTCGCCGAGCCTCAGCCTTCGCGGATCGTCATCCGGCTCAGTTTGTCGCCGTCGATGATGAAGGCGAATGATGATCGACCGTTGGCATGCGTCGAACGCCAATCGCCGACGACGATGACGTCGTTCCCGTCGACGGTGACCTCCTCTGGCGTGAGGATGCCGGTTGCGCCGATGAACTCCTTGTCGCTCCACGCCTTGATGGCCTCTCGGCCCTGGAACTCGCGGCCCCAGTCATCCACGACTCCGTCAGAGGTGAATGCGTCGAGGAAACCCTGGTCATCGTGAGCGTTGACGGTGTCGATGAAGCCGGCGACGGGTTCGGGAATCTGCAGATCTGACATGTGTGCTCCTGTGGTTTCGAGAGGTGGTTGTTGGATGGGTGCTCAGGGGACGGAAGTGTCGTGTCCGCCTCAGCGAGTGGTGTAGCCGCCGTTGGCGAAGATCGTCTGGCCGGTGATCCAGCTGCCTTCCGTGGCGAGGAATCGCACGATCGGTGCGATGTCTTCGATTCGGGTCAGACGGTTGCCCATGCCCTGCGATTTGTGGAACTCCACTCGTTCCGGGGTCTCCTGACCGTAGAAGAAGGGAGTGTCCATGGGCCCGGGCGCGATGGCGGTGACGGAGATGCCGCGGTCGGCATACTCCTTCGCCGCGGCTCGGGTGAAGTGCTCGACCGGACTCTTGCCGCCGGCGTAGGTCGAGTAGCCGTCGGTGAACGCGGCGAGCAGGGCGGTGACGATGGTGACGATCTTCCCATTGTCGGCAAGGTGTTTGCCTGCTTCCTTGATGAAGAAGTACGCGGCCTTCGCGTTGATGTCGAACATCGCGTCGTACTCGTCTTCGGTGGTCTCCGCAATGGGCTTGCGCAGAACCTTGCCAGTCGTGTTCACCGCGATATCGATGGGCCCCAGCGCCGAGACGGCATCGTCGAAGAGCCTCTCGACGTTGGCGGGCTTGGTGAGATCTCCGGTGAGCAGAACGCCCTTCGATCCGCTGGCCTCGACGGCCGCGAGTGTCTCTTCGGCCTCCGGGCGCGTTGATTCCGAGTTGTAGTGGACGGCGATATCGGCTCCGGCTGCGGCGGCCTGTCGAGCGATGAGTCCGCCGAGGTTCTTCCCGCCTCCTGCGATGAGGATGGTCTTGCCTTGCAGAGTCTGATCGGTCATGGTCTCAACCTCCGTATCGTTGTTACATCGGACTATATCGACGGTACACTATAATATAGCGATATGACAGAAGTTGAGGGAACGGATACACGGACCCGCCTGCTCGAAGCGGCCGCCGACCTCATTGCCGCGACGCCCGGAGAGGACTTCTCTCTGCGCGCGGTCTGCGACGCGGCGGGGGTCAAGATGCCCACTCTGTACCATTTCTTCGGCAACAAGCAGGGACTGGTCGAGGCCGTCGTGGAGCGTGGCTTCGACATGTATCTGTCGGCCAAATCCTCGACCGAATCCAGTGGCGACCCGATTCAGGATCTGCGTCTGGGCTGGGATGCTCACGTCGCCTTCGGCCTGGAGAATCCGGGTTTCTACACCCTCATGTACGGCAAGGTCAGACCCGGCTATTCACCCGAGGCGCAGTCGAAGCCGAGCGAGATTCTGCGCGGTCTGACGCTCAAAGCGGAACAGGACGGACGGCTCGTCGTCGGCCACGAGCAGGCGGCCGCTCATGTGCTCGCCACGAATATCGGCGTCACCCTGCGACTGATCATTCAAGGCAAAAACGATCCCGAACTTTCGGCAGGCGTCCGTGAAGGCGTCCTCGCCGCCATCACCGGAACCGGACAGAGCGAACCGGGCGACGGTCGTCTGGGTCATGCTGTCATCGAACGTGCTGCGGCGAATCCGGACATCCTGGGCGAAACGGAGACTCAGCTCCTCATCCAATGGATCGGCCGCCTCGGCGAGGTCTGAAAACGGTCGCCGAACAGGCGGCCGCGCCCGCCTGTTCGGCCGAGGCGGGGTCGTCGGTTCGGGAGCGCTCGGACGTCGTGGTCGGGCGAGGTCGGAGCCGCCTCGGCGAAGGTGTCGTCCTGGTGATCAGCGCTCTGCGCGGTAGCGGTCGACGGCACGGCGGAGACGCTGCAGGCCGTCGTCGATGCGCTCGGGGGCGGCCGAGGCGAAGCACAGGCGCAGCGCGTTCGAGAAGTTCCCGGCCGGTGAGAACGCAGGACCGGGAATGTAGGCCACACCTTCCTCGAGTGCGGTGGTCATGAGGTCTTCGGTGTTGATGGATTCGTCCTCGAAGGTCACCCACAGGAAGAATCCGCCGTCGGGATCGGTGGCTCGGATCTCTCCGGGGAAGATTCTCTCCAGCCCTTCCGACATCGCAATCTTCCGCTCGCGGTAGGCCTTTCGCAAGGCCTCGACGTGCGAGTCGGCGCCGCCTTCGGCCAGCCACCGGGCGATGAGGTGCTGGTTGGGGACGGGGGCGCAGGAGTCCATCGTCTGTTTGGCGTTGACGGCGAGCTCGCGGACCTCGGGATCGACGTCGATCCAGCCGACTCGCAGACCCGGGGCGACGAATTTCGAGAACGTGCGCACCCCGAAGATGAGGGGATCGTTCGGGCTGAGGTCGCTCAGCGCGGGCAGGGACTGACCTTCGAAGCGCAGCATTCCGTACGGGTTGTCCTCGATGATCACCGACCGGTGGCGGTGGGCGAATTCGAGCAGCCGCTCGCGACGCGGCAGCGACATGGTCACGCCAGCGGGGTTCTGGAAGGTCGGGACGGTGTAGATGACCTTCGGGGCGCGCCCGGTGCGCTGTGTGTGCTCCTCGAGGACGTCGATCTGCATGCCTTCGTCGTCGACGGGGATCTCGAGGATCTCCGCCTCATAGCTCATGGCCGTCGCCGAACCGTTCGTATAGGTCGGCGACTCACAGGCGACGAGGTCACCGGGGGTGACGAAGAGTTTGAACCCGAGATCGAGTCCCTGCATGCCGCCGGAGGTGATGAGGAGACGGTCGCGGTTCCCCTGCTGTTCGGGCGGGATCTGTTCGGTGGCGGCGAGGTAGTCGTGGAGGGCTTCGATGAGGATGGGCTCGCCCTTCGTCTCCCCGTAGGTGAAGTTCTCCGGAGAGAAGACGTCCGAGGCGATGCGGGCGAAGTCCGCGTCCGGGAGCATGTCCGGTGCCGGCGCACCCATGCCGAACTTGACGATGTCATGGTGATATTGGGCGAGCACCGTGGTGGAGGCATCGATGACGGATCCGACGAGCTGATCGCGGCGGCGGGCGTAGGGCAGCGCGGGGGACTGCGATTGGTTCTCGGGCTGGTTCTGCGAAGCACTCGTGGCCGGATGCATTGACGTGGTGGACATGAGCGACCTCCTCTGAGCGGTGATGCCCTGAAGTCGACGGCTCCGGCGACAATGCCAAGGCTCCTGCCCGAACGACGGTGTACGTGGGTCACTTCAGCATAGGGGTGGGGGACGTGGCGGACAAGGATGCTGATCCCCTGCGATTTCGGGCGAGTCGTCGATCAGGTCGGTCCTCCCTCGCCGAGGCGGCTCTACAGTGGGGACATGACAGGCAACGGAGTCGACGCCAACAGCACTTTCGCCATGCGAGAGGCCGACCTGGCCGCACAGTTCACAGCGTTCATCGACGAACACCGACAGCATCTGCTCGGGACCCTCGACGACCTGAGCGAAGACGAAGCGAGGCGATCCCTGGTACCGAGCAGAACCCGCCTGCTGTCTCTGCTCAAACATGCGGTGTTCGTCGAAACCGTCTGGTTCGGTGAAGCAGTCACCGGCCGGAGCCGGGTCGACTATGGACTGCCGCACGACTCAAAAGACTCCTTCCTCCTCGACTCCACTGACACGATCGCCAGCGTTTCGGCTGACTACCAGGCCGCCGTGGAGCGCTCGCATTCGGCGATCGAGGGAATGGATCTCGACACCGTGCTCACCGGTCATCGGGCCGGGCCGATGCCGCTGCGATGGGTGCTTCTCCATGTCCTGCGGGAGCTCGCCCAGCACTGCGGTCACGCGGATATCCTCCGCGAGCAGATCCTCGCTGAACGGGGGAGACGCGGCGGCTGGTCCGGGATCGCGCGCTAGGGAAGGACCTCCTCGGCGAGTCGGGGTGGTGCGTGACGGCGGAGCCGCCTCGGCGATCTGACGCTCCCGAGTGAGTACGGTCCCGTGGGCGAGCGCCGCGGCGGGCATCGTCTGCTCGGATCAGCCCTGAGTATGATGTGAGTCCGGCGGCGCAGAACTACCATGGCCGACATGAGCAATCGATCGATCCGGACCGAGGGCCACCGCCCGGAGCCGCAGCAGCGCACCCCCGACCGCGTCGACCGCATCCGTCGCACCCTCACCGCTCATCCTTGGATCGTCGACTCACTGCTCTGGGCTCTGCCGATCACTTATCTGACTGTCGTCTTCACCTCCTCCCAGGCCGAGCGGAGCGAGATCGCCTTGGTGCCAGTGGCAGTGCAGGTCGGCATCGTTCTGCTCCAGACGCTGCCGCTGGGACTGCGACGCACTGCCCCGCTGCTGAGCTCTTCGCTCATCGCCGTCGGCTGCCTGCTGACCGTGCTCACGATGATGGGACCGACCTTCGGCATCGTCGCCGTGCCGATCACCGTGTATTCGACGACAGCGTGGGGGACGCGCAACCACGGTCGCATCGTGCTCGTCCTGGGCCTCCTCGGCGCACTCTTCCTGGGCGGCTGGCTCTACCTCGTCTCCCTGCAGGCGACGATCGGGGTGAACCCGCGACCCCTGGCATTCGGTGAGTACGTGTTGCTGGTCGTCGTCGTGGCACTGTGCGCGTCGATCGTGCTCATCGCCTGGCTGTTGGGCGGAGTCGGATTCCGTCGCCGCCGCGAGATCGAGGGCATCCGCGAGCGCAACCGCCTGCTGGAGCGCGAACGCGAATCCGAGACCCGGCTGGCCGCCGATGCCGAACGCATGCGCATCGCCCGCGAAATGCATGATGTCATCGCCCATTCCCTGTCCGTCGTCATCGCCCAAGCCGACGGAGGACGCTATGCTGCGAAGACCGATCCGGCCGTCGCGGTCGGAGCCCTCGAGACCATCGCACAGACCGGACGGGAAGCCTTGGCACAGACGCGATCGCTGCTCGGCTTCCTCCGCGCCGAGGAGGACGACGAGCGCTCTTCGTCGCCGCTGCCCGGCGTCGCCGACATCGGCTCCCTCATCGCCGATGTGCGATCGGCGGGGCTTCCGGTCTCGGTGACCGAACTGGATGACGTCGACCGCGGCCGCTTGGCCGAAGGAGCGTCGCTCGCCGTCTACCGCATCGTTCAGGAGGCGCTGACGAATGTGCTCAAACATGCCGGGGACGGTGCCCGGGCACATGTCGAGCTGCTGACCGAGGACGCAGAGCTCGTCGCCCGCATCAGCGACAACGGAACCGGAAACGGGACAGGCCGCAGGAGCGGAGAAGCCGACAGCCACGGAGCCGACGATCCGGCACGGAATGCGACCCACGGCCGTGGATACGGAATCGTCGGCATGCAGGAACGCGCTGCGCTCTACGGCGGCACGCTCATGGCCCGGCCGATCCGTTCGACCGGAGTGAAGGACCGGTCCGAAGGACACACCGATGCGAAGCCCGGGTTCTCCTCCGGCGCGGTCATGGGAAGCGCCTTCGGAACGACCACGGGATTCCTCGTCGAGGCCAGGTTGCCGCTGTCCGCTCCCGTGCCCAGTCCCGAACCCGAAGCCGATCCCAGCGTCACTCCGGGCGCCGGCCCCCATGATTCGTCCGACCATGGGGAGAATGGGTCTGCCGGAACCGGGCAGATCGCCGCAGCAGGGCAGACCGCCGAGGCGGGAGAGAATCAGAACGCCGAAATCGAGGAGAGCAGCCGATGAGCGCCAATGGCGAGGCGACCGTGCACGGTCGGACCGATGCTCGGGCGAGCGGACCGCTTCGCATCGTGCTCGTCGATGATCAGGCCCTCGTGAGGGCGGGCTTCGCCATGGTCATCGACTCCCAACCGGACCTCACCGTCGTCGGACAGGCCGGCGACGGTGCGGCAGGTCTCGACATCGTCAGGCAGGACGAACCCGATGTCGTGCTCATGGACGTTCGGATGCCCCGTATCGACGGCATCGAAGCGACCCAGCGGATCCTCGCTCTCGCCGACGAGGGGACGATCCGTCCCCCGAAGATCATCGTGCTGACCACCTTCGACGATGACGATTACGCCCTGCGCGCGCTGCGCGCCGGTGCGTCAGGCTTTCTGCTCAAAGACACCCTGCCCGAGGTGCTCCTCGAGTCGATCCGCACGGTCGTCGACGGTGGCGCCGTCATCGCTCCCACCACCACCAAACGACTGCTCGAGACACGACTCCTGCCCCACCTCGGCGCGGGGGATCCGCCCCATTCGGATCCGCAGTCGGAGGCCTCGGAAACCGATGCGACATCGGCCGGGGGCGTTGCGCCCACCCCACCCGGGGACGGTGAGTCTGCATCATCCGAGGTCGACACTTCTGCGCCGAGCGGTCGGGGGGCGCTGAGCACCGCTGGCGCGGATGCGTCCGGGCGGGCCGGTGCGAGCCGTCTCGATGCGGCCGATATGCGTCGGTTGGAGTCACTGACTCAGCGCGAGACCGAGGTTCTCGTGCTCATTGCCACCGGTCTGAGCAACACCGAGATCGGCGAGCGGCTCTATCTCGCGCAGCCGACCGTGAAGACTCACGTCGGTCGGATCCTCATGAAGCTCGCGGCTCGTGACCGTGTGCAGGCCGTCGTGTTCGCCTACGAAGCCGGTCTCGTCGGGCCCGGTCACTGAGTCGGAAGCACCTCGCACGCGCCCGGGCTGACCGCTCGAGACCATTTCATCATCGGCAAGCAGGTCGCTCAAGGGGACCCGAGATCATCCTCAGGTATGACGGTCGGGCCACGGCCGCCTCGGCGCTCTGCGGCGAAGACCATCCTCAGGTCCGATGTGGGAGGGTGGGCCCGGCGACGAAGCTGGAGGCATGAACACATCAGCGACATACACCGATGCCCATCCTTCCCCGACCTCACCCCCGACCCCCGCGCAAGGGTCGACTCGGGGCCAGGGTTCGAGCCCCGCGCCGAGGCTGGCCATCCAAGCCATCGGACTGCGCAAAACCTACGGTAGAGGGGACGCGCAGGTCCGTCCGCTTGACGACCTCAGCCTCGACATCGAAGCCGAACGCTTCACTGCCATCATGGGACCCTCCGGCTCGGGCAAATCGACGCTGCTCAACATGCTCGCCGGACTCGACACCCCGGATGCGGGCGAGGTCTTCATCGGACGCACTGCTATCTCACGGCTGAACGACCGCAAGCTCACGGCGCTGCGCCGCGACCGCATCGGCTTCGTCTTCCAGTCCTTCAATCTCGTGCCCGCGATGAGTGCCGAAGAGAACATCCTGCTGCCCTCGCAGCTGTCGGGCCAGAAGACCGATCGCCGCATCTTCGATCGCATGGTCGACCTGCTCGGTCTGCGCGAGCGCCTGGGCCACCGGCCGCACGAACTCTCCGGCGGACAGCAGCAGAGAGTCGCCGTCGCTCGTGCACTCGTCGCCCAGCCCGATGTGCTCGTCGCCGACGAGCCCACCGGCAACCTCGACTCGAACTCCGGTGAAGAGGTCCTGAACATCCTGCGCGCCTCGGTCGATGAACTCGGTCAGACCGTCGTCATGGTCACCCACGATCCCCGAGCCGCAGCCCGCGCCGACCGCGTCGTCCTGCTCGCCGACGGACGGTTGGCCGGTGAGCTCTCCCAACCGGATCCGGAGTCCGTGGCCGCAGCGCTCATGAATGTCACGGCAGGCTCGGCAGCTTCGGGAGCCGCACCCGCTGGCCAGTCGGCCGGGCCTGCGGCCGTAGCCGGGTCTGCAGCCGGAGCCGCGCCGGCAGACGGAGGTGCCCGATGATTCGCATCGCCTGGTCCAATCTCCGCAGCGCCTCCGGTCGTCTGAGTGCGGCGATGATCGCGATCGCCGTGTCCGTGGCCTTCATCGTCGCGGCGCTCCTGTTCTCCCAGGCGTTCGGCGACACTCTGCGCAATCAGGTCCGCGCCGAATGGGCCGGTGCCGACGTCGCCGTCACCGCGGCCGTATCCGAGGACCCGGCCGCTGCAGCCGATGAGGTCTCACCGCTCACCGATTCCATGCGTCAGACGGTGGCCGACGTCGAAGGGGTCGAGTCCGCCCAGCTCACCGAGTCCGCTTTCGTCGCTGTCGAGGCCGGGTCCACCTCGGTGACGGGGTCGGCCACGAACCTCCCACAGGGACAGGTCGACACCGTGGACGGCTCCGTCCCGGACTCGGATGATGAACTCATGCTCCGCGAAGCCGATGCGAAGACCCTTGGGGTCGGCGTCGGTGACACCATCACCCTCGGCGAATTCGACGGGCCGGGACATTCCGCCGCCGACGGCCCGAGCTACACCGTCTCGGGCATCATGCCCGGCTCCTCCTCGGCGGGGATGAACCTCTACCTCACCGACGACGGGCTGGCCACGGCTCCGGGCGAGCTCGTGCCCGACTCCATCCGCGTCGTCGCCGACGATGGGAGCGATCGCGCAGGGCTCGCCGAGGCGGTCGAATCCGCTCTCGCCGATGCCGGCGCCGACGTGTCGGTCCGGACCGTTGACCAGGTCGTCGAGGAGCAGATCGAGTCGCTGTCGAAGACCTCCGACATGCTCTCGACCATCGGCATCGCCTTCGGCCTGCTGGCCGCGGGAGTCGCGGCACTCGTCATCTCGAACACGTTCAACGTCCTCGTCGCCTCCCGCACAAGAGTCCTCGCGCTCTTCCGCGCAATCGGTGCCTCACGCAGGCAGGTGCGCGGGGCCGCGGTGGTGGAGAGCCTCAGCCTCGGGATCGTCGGATCCGTGCTGGGCGTCGGACTCGGTCTCCTCATCGGTTGGGGACTCTCAACCGTGGTCCGAGCGTTCTGGATGCCGGAATTCGCCCAGATGTCACCGTCCGTCTCGGCGTTCGTCGTCGGGCCCGTCGTCGGCATCCTCGTCACCCTCGCGGCAGGGTTGATCCCCGCGATCCGGGCCTCCCGGGTGTCCCCGATCGAGGCGCTCCGACCGGTCGATGTGCCTGCGGCTGCCCCGCGCATCCGGTGGGTGCGACTGAGCCTGTCGCTTGTGCTCGGCATCGGCGGAATCGCGCTGTGCCTGCTCGGGACCACGAGCCAGTCCGTGCTGTTCGGCATCGTCGGCTGCTTCGCGCTCTTCGTCGCTCTCCTCGTCGGTGCGAAGGTCTTCGTGCCGCCATTGGTGGCGCTGTTCGCCGCCGCAGTCGGCCTCCTCACCCGGCGCTCGCCGGCGGTGAAGCTGGCCGGACGGTCGGCGAGCACAGCGGGAGGACGCACCGCCTCGACGACGGGTGCCCTGCTCATCGGAATCACCCTCGTCACAGCCGTGGTCGTCGGTTCCTCGAGCCTACAGCGAACCCTCGAACTCGCTACTGCCGAAGACACCCCGGTCGACCTCGTGGTCTCCACGGCAGGGCAAGACGGTGCCGACGATGAGAAGATCGCCTCCGTGCTCGATGATTCGCCGATCGTCGAGGAACGCGAGAACGTTCCGGCGCCCACCGTCTCGGTGAGCGTCGACGGGACCGACGGCTCCGGTGATGTGGCGATCACCAGCGCCGAGGCGGCCGCCGACTCCCCGGTCCTGCGCAGCGACGGCTACGACGTCGATGAGGGCACGATCCTCCTCGACCCGACAACGGTGGGACTCGACGAGAAGGATTCTGATGTCGACGGCCAGAGCGCGACCGTCCGCCTCGGCGATCAGAATCTCGATCTGACGATCGAGACCTCCTACGACGTCCCCGCGGGGACGGCCCTGGTCAGCGGTGCCGACGCGAAGACCCTCGAGGGGGCCGGCGACAATGCGGCCGGCGACACGGCTACCGAACAGACGTGGGCGAAGATCGCCGATGATGCATCGAGCTCGCAGATCGAGGCCCTGACCTCCGAACTCGACGCCGTCGGTGCCTCAGCCGATGCGACGGCGGCGCAGTATCGGGCGGATTTCGCTTCGATATTCCAGGTCGCTCTGAGCGTGGTGCTCGGACTGCTGGCGGCCGCGGTGGTCATCGCCGTGATCGGAGTGAGCAACACACTCACGCTCTCGGTTATCGAACGGCGCCGAGAGGGCGCCCTGCTGCGGGCATTGGGCTTCACCCGAGCGGCGATGTCGCGGATGATCACGATCGAATCGCTGCTCATGACGCTCATCGCACTGATCGTCGGAGCCGGAGTCGGCACGTTCTTCGGCTGGGTCGGAACGGCATCGATGATGCCTGCTTCGGCGAATCCGGTGCTGTCCGTGCCGTGGACGCAGATCGGGCTGATCGTCGTCGCTGCAGTGCTCGCCGCCGTTCTCGCCTCGGCGATACCGGCGAGGTCGATGTCGCGGATCGCCCCGGCCAAGGGGATGAGCATGGAGTGAGACCGGATGCAATGCGCGCCGCGGCCCCGGCTTCTTCGGGATCGCGGCGCGCGGTGTGTATGTGTGTGGGCGCTGACTCAGTCCTCCCAGTCGGTGCAGGTCATGGTTCCGTCGAGCGTGGCCGAGCCGAGCTTGGTCCCGTCGAAGGTCACGCTCTCATCGCCGATGGCGATTCCTTTGGGATTGTTCGCCTTGTAGGGGCGTCCTTGTCCGACCTTGACCATGACGAAGTCGGTGCCTTCGGCCTTGACCAGCGGCAGCTCGTTGTCCGTCTTGCCGATGATGTGCTGGAGGCTGCCGGGTTCGCCGGAGCAGTAGACAGCGGTGGGTTCGATCGTGACGGTTTTCTCGCCGGTGTCGAGAGTCAGGGTCGAGTCTGCCGAATCGTCTGCTGTTGGGGAGCCCTCTTCGGACGAATCGTCTGGGTCCTCGGCCGACTCATCGGCGTCGTCTGTCGTTGCGGAGGTCGACTCGTTCGGTGCCGAAGCGGTGTCCTGCGATGACGAGTCATCGGTCTGGGGCTCGTCGGTTCCATTCGCGCCGGAACATCCGCTGAGAGCGAGCATGCCGGCGATGGCAATGGTGGTGATCGATCTGGTGCGCATGGGTCCATTGTCCCTGACGTCTGTAGTTGCATCCAGCGGAAATCGCGCGTCATGGACGTGCGATTGCGCACTTTGGGACTCGGGGCGGCCTGTGTGGTGTGAGCGCTTCTCATCCGCGGTGACGGGCGGCGCTCGCCCGCTGACGGTTGCGTCAGTGTGACCCAGTAGACTTGGGGAGTAATGACATCCCTTTTCACTTCGAGGTGAAGCACTCTCATGCCAGCAATCGTTGTCGTCGGCGCTCAGTGGGGCGACGAAGGTAAAGGTAAGACCACCGACATCCTCGGCACCAGCGTCGACTACGTGGTCAAGCCCAATGGTGGGAACAACGCCGGCCACACGGTTGTCGTCGGAGGAGAGAAGTACGAACTCAAGCTTCTGCCGGCGGGCATCCTCTCACCGAACGTCACCCCGGTCATCGGCAACGGCGTCGTCGTCAACCTCGAGGCGCTCTTCGAGGAGATCGACGCACTCGAATCCCGCGGCGCGGACACGTCTAAGCTGCGCATCTCCGCGAACGCCCACCTCGTGGCTCCGTACCACCAGACTCTCGACAAGGTGACCGAGCGATTCCTCGGCAAGCGGGCCATCGGCACCACTGGCCGCGGCATCGGACCGGCCTATATGGACAAGATCGGGCGCCTGGGCATCCGCGTCCAGGACGTCTTCGACGAGTCCATCCTGCGTCAGAAGATCGAAGGATCGCTGCGGCAGAAGAATGAACTGCTCGTCAAGGTCTACAACCGTCGGGCGGTGTCGGTCGAAGAGATCGTCGAATACTTCGAGCCCTTCATCGAACGCCTGCGCCCCTACGTCGCTGAGACAGAGCTCATGCTCAATGAGGCACTCGACCGCGGTGAGGTCGTCGTCATGGAGGGTGGTCAGGCGACCATGCTCGACGTCGACCACGGCACGTACCCGTTCGTCACCTCGTCGAACCCGACCGCCGGCGGATCCTGCGTCGGCACAGGCATCGGTCCGACCCGGATCAACCGCGTCGTCGGCATCGTCAAGGCCTACACGACCCGTGTGGGCGCCGGACCATTCCCGACCGAGCTCTTCGACGAGATGGGCGAATACCTGCAGAAGGCCGGCGGGGAATTCGGCGTCAACACCGGTCGTCCGCGCCGCTGCGGCTGGTACGACGCGGTCATCGCCCGCTACGCCGCCCGCACCAACGGCTTCACCGACTATGTGCTGACCAAGCTCGACGTGCTCACCGGCATCGACCGGATCCCGGTCTGTGTGGCCTACGACGTCGACGGAGTGCGCCAGGACGAGATGCCTGTGTCGCAGACCGAGTTCCACCACGCGAAGCCGATCTTCGAATACTTCGACGGCTGGACCGAGGACATCACGAAGGCCCGGACTTTCGACGACCTGCCGGAGAACGCGCGGAAGTACGTGCTTGCGCTCGAGGAGCTCTCGGGCTGCCGGATGTCGGTCATCGGCGTCGGCCCCGATCGCGAACAGTCGATCGTGCGTCACGACCTGCTGGACTGAAGTCTCAACAGAACTGAATAGCTGAGGGCGGGGCCGACAGATCATGTCGGACCCGCCCTCACTGTCTGCAAAATGCCGCGGGATGCTATCCCCGCAGTCCGCGGATGGACTCGATAGCTCCGTCGTAGGCGGCGGCGATGTCGACGAGGTCGATCCGGTCCGGCAGATCTCCGGGAGGCTGATGGCTGAGGAGGAATTCCACGGTCGCGCGGACAGTGGGCTCGTCGTTGCCCAAGAGTCCGTCGGAGACGTCTTCGGCATCGTCGAACATCAAAACGATCTCGTCGGTTCCCGTCGCTGAGTGGATGCTGGCCAGGAATTCCCCCGTGTCCTGCATCTCGACGTCGATCCTCTCTTCAGCCATTCCGCCCTCCCACTGCTCGGTCCACGCGGTTCGGTGCATCCGACGGCGCGGCCCAATCGACTGCGTCCATTCCTACTTTTCAGCATAGGCCTGATTAACAACCCCTTGGGCAGACGGGCAGAAGCTGGCATCGTTGCAGGCAACACAGCTACGGAGGAGGATGCGTCCAATGACTCAGAGCCGTCTGCAGGAAGCCGCCTATCAGAGCGCCGCGCTCGAGGTCGACAGAAACTACTACTACTCACGGATCGGTGAAGACACCCAATCCCGGGAAATCATCGACGAATTCACCATTCCCATCCGTTCCGGGCAGGCTTGGGACGTCCCCGCCGACCATGTCTGCCGCATATCCGCCGTCGACGGTCCGCAGGTCGGCGACCTGAATCTGTGGAATCGCCACGACCCCAGAGAGCGGTTCTGGGCGGCACGGACCCGTCAGCTGCAGGCTGCTCACGTTTCCACCTTCGACCGCCTGTGGTCGACTCTGCCGTTCCTGCGGCCAATGGCCACCATCGTCGGAGACACGCTGTCCGATTGCGGCACCGACCCGGAAGGCGGCCGACTGCACGACACCCTGGGCACCCGAAGCGACCCATACGTCTCGCAGATGCTGAGCGGCGTCGACTTCGACTACCACTGCCATTCCAACCTCGTCCGCGCGATCCTGCCTTACGGCCTCACCGAATTCGATGTCCACGATGTGCTCAACGTCTTCCAATGCACCGGACTGAATGACAACGACGAATACTTCATGAAGACTTGCCCCGCACGACCAGGCGACCACTTCGAGTTCTTCGCCGAGCAGGACCTGCTCGCGGCCTTGTCCACCTGCCCCGGCGGGGATCTCTCCGCACCGATGTTCGGGGTCGGCTCGTCAGATCCGGTGGAGAACTGCCACCCGTTGAAGGTCACGGTCTATCGGATCGCGCAGAGTCTCCTCGGCGATTGGATCGAACCGACTTCGCCGAACTATCGAGGAGCCCATGGTCTCCGACCTCAACCGTGGGCGTGAACTCGTGCCCAGAAGGGAAGAACTCGTAATGGCATCGTCAACGCTAGTCGCCCGGTACGTCGACCGACTCGGACTCGACAGTTCGGAGGATGTGCTGCGAGCTCGGGCGCGTGGGTCGGCCGACGAAATCGTCGATCTCATCGATGAACTGCTGGCCGCCCACGTCCGGTCGATCTCCTTCGAGAACCTCGACGTCATCGCCGCATGCGCAGCAGGGGAGTCGCGGGGCATCCCGACCGACCTCGGCTCTCTGACGGCGAAGCTCTTGGACGCCGGTCGCGGCGGCTACTGCCACGAACACGCGACACTCATCCGCGCTGTGCTCCGCGAGCTCGGGCTGAGCGCGCATCCGATCCTCGCCCGCGTCCACCTCGGTGAGGGGAGAACAGCGCCGGGAGGGCTGACGCACCAGGCGACGATCCTCGATCTCAGCGGACGGCGGTTCCTCGTCGATCCGGGGTTCGGCGGTGAAACGCCGCAGGTCGCACTCGCTCTCGATGTAGAGTCGGAACCGCGGACGACGGAGCACGGAGAGCACAGGCTGGTTCCAGCCGACACTGTGCTTGAGCCTGCAATGCGAGCGGAGGCCGAATGGGCATTGCAGTCCCGCACCCGCTCTGACCAGGAGTTCCGCACCCTCTATGCTTTCGCGGACGTCCCGCGAGAACAAGCCGACCTCGAGGTGTCGAACTGGTTCACCGCGACGAAGCCGGGCACGCGCTTCACCGGCGCACCCGTGGTGGCCAGGACGTTCGGCAACGGCGGCAAGGCATCGCTCGAGGGCCGCCAGCTGCGCAGCGTGCGACCCGGTGACGACCCCGAACGCCTCGAGCGGACGGTGGACGATGCCGCCGACTTGGCTGCCGTTCTCCGCGAGGAGTTCGGTATCGACCTCGACCGAACCTTCACCGACCCGATCTGGGGCGTCGCCTTGGAGCACTGACAGTGACACGACTGTGCTGGATGTGCCCGAGACGAGGCGCCTAATCAGCCATGCAGGGATTGTCGGTATAGGCCCGGGCTTGTGCCGACCAGCGCGGTGAACACGGAGATGAACGAGCTGGGATTCGCCCACCCGCATTCGGCCGCGGTGTCGTAGACACTCCACCCGTCGGTCAGGAGCAGAAGTGCCCGGTGGATGCGCAGCTCGGCACGCCATTGACGGAACGTCATCCCGGTCTCCTGCTGAAACAACCGAGTCAGAGTCCGCTCGCCGGCACCCACCCGACGGCCGAGCTCAGCCAGAGACACCGGATTCGCCAGATCCTCCTCGACGATCTTCGTCAGGGCCAGCAGCCGAGGGTCGACCGGTTCGGGGAGGTGCAGCGGCTGTTCGCCGGTGACCGTCAACTCGTCGATGATGACGAGTCGGAGTCGGTCGGCGCTTGCCTTCGTCCGGTGTCGTGTACCGGTCAGCCCCAACATCGCCTCTCTGGCCAGCGGGGTCGTCGCCAGAACGGCGGGCCGGTCTACGAGCGAAGCTGCCATGTGTGCGGGGAGGAAGACGACGCGCATGTCAGCGGCCCCATGCGCGCGGTGCTGATGCTCGAACTCTGCGGGCACCCAGACGACACGATTCGATGGCGCGATCCACGAGCCCTCGCGAGTGACCAAGGACAGCACCCCAGTCGCCGGATACACCAAGTGACCGAGGTCGTGAGTGTGTGCCGGGGTCCATTCATCGTGCCCGAGCAGGTGGACGAGTTCCGGGCTCAACGAGGTGTGGCTGAAAACGGTCATATCGAGTCAGTTTAATGGTTCTCCGCCGAAGTGGATGACGCTTGAATGAGAAGTATCAGCACCCGCGCGAAACGACAGGACGTAATGAAGAGACTCGACCAGAACTTCGAACAGAACTTCGACCAGGTCCTCGCATCCACCGACCAGGGGCATGCTCCCGGCGAATTTCCGAGCCGATCGACGGCGCACGGAAAACGGAGTCGGAGGAGCCTGCTCCTCCTCGGTGCAGGTCTCATCCTCATCGGTCTCAACCTGCGCATCGGCGTCGCCTCGGTCGGTCCGGTGCTCGGGGATATCCTCGGCGATCTGCGTCTCACTGCCACAGAGGGCAGCCTCCTGACGACGATCCCAGTCTTCTCCTTCGGGGCGTTCGCGTTTCTCACGCCCGCGCTCATACGACGCTTCGGCATGCATCGGGTACTCGGGATCCTCATGATCGTCCTCGCCGCCGGGATCGCATTGCGGTTGCAGCCGAGCCTGCTCGCTCTCTTCGGGGGAACAGTACTCATCGGTGCGGCCATCGCGGTCGGCAACGTACTGCTGCCGACCGCAATCAAAAGCGACTTCTCTCATCGAGCGGGCCTGATGATGGGCCTGTACTCGACGTCGCTGTTCCTCGGCGCCGCGCTCGCGTCAGGTCTGACAGTGCCGATCATGTCCGCCTTTGACGGATCGTGGCGGTGGTCCCTCGGAATCTGGGCGGTCCCGGCAGTTCTGGCGGTGCTGCTGTGGCTGCCGAACATGCTGCGTCGCTCGGCGGACCTCCCGAAGCCCCGGCGGGCCTCCGTCGCGGACTCCGCCGACGATGCTTCCGCAGATGCTTTGAGCGAGACCGGGGAGCCGCCTTTCCGCTCGATCCTCACTGATCCCATCGCCTGGGCGGTCACCGGATTCATGGGATTGCAGTCGCTGAGCTACTACGCTGCGCTGACCTGGGTGCCGGTGATTCTGCAGGACGGCGGCATGGCTGCGGGTAAAGCAGGCTGGATGCTGTCGTACTCCGCATTCCCTGCGATCCTCACCTGCCTCTTCACGCCAACTCTGGCGCAGAGAATCCGGCCGCGCTGGATCGGTGCTGCCGCGGCCTCGATCCTCATTGGTTCCGGAATCGCAGGGCTCCTCATCGCTCCCGCGGCTGGAGCGCCTGTATGGATGACGTTGATGGGTCTCGGACAGGGCGCGGCAATCAGTCTGTCACTGTCCTATATCGTGTGGCGTTCTCCGGACGCACATCACACCGGTCACGTCTCGACGATGGCGCAGGGATTGGGATATCTCTTCGCCGGACTCGGTCCCTTCGGCCTCGGTTGGCTGCACACGGTGACCGGTTCGTGGACGGTGCCACTCGTCACCCTCCTCGTGCTGCTCGTGGCTCAGCTTCTCATCGGCGGAATCGCAGCCCAGGACAAACATGTGCGCGCCCGTGGAGTGGGCAGCCGTGAGGTGCTGCTGCGCGGTTGAATAGTCAGCGCGGCGTGGCGTCATTGCAAGACGTCCCCTCAAGTATCCGACTGTCGGCCGAAGGCACGGGTTTACACTGTGGACATGTCTGCGGCACCCGCCGGCCCGCTCACCCGCGCTCCGCATCCGAGACTGCGGCGATTCGTGGGCGATTACGCCGGCTATGACATCTCAGGCGTCCCCGCGGGGACGCATCTCGGGTTGCCCTCGGGCACGCTGACCTTCATCGTCTCGATCGACGAACCGCTGTGCCAGGTCGATGCGGTCTCCGGCAGCCGCGAACATTTCGAGGTGCTGCTCGCCGGCCTCCACCTGCGCTCGACGCTCATTGCCCACTCCGGCGCGATGTCCGGAATCCAGATCAATTTCAGTCCGTCGGCACCGCGCGCGTTCTTCGGAATCCCCGCTGCCGAGTTCGCCCATCACAGCGTCGACGTCGCTCGGATCTCCCGGCCGCTGGCCGCGGAACTGCACGAGCGGGTCAACCTCAAGACCGAATGGTCCGCCCGATTCGCCGCCATCGACGATGTGCTCATGCGCACGATCGATGATGCGAATCGCCCCCGCGCCGAGGTGGCCGCCGCCTGGCATCGGATCGCTGACAGCCATGGCGGTCTGCCCGTCTCCCTCATCGCCGACGACGTCGGGTGGAGCCGACGCTATCTGGGCAGTCAGTTCCGATCCGAATACGGGATCGGCCCCAAGGACGCCGCGCGCATCGTCCGTTTCGATCGGGCGCGGCGGCTCATCCCCGCCGGCCGGGGCAGCTTGGCGGAGATCGCTGTGCGCTGCGGCTATGCCGATCAAGCGCACCTCAACCGGGACTTCCGGGACTTCGTCGGCCTCAGCCCGAGCCAGTGGCTGGCAGCAGATGACGTGGCCCGGACCCGGACTGGGGGAACTGATTCGGTGGGAGCCGCCTCGGCGATGGGATGAACTGTTCCCATTTGTCCAAGACGCATGGGTGAGTGCTCGTCGATGATGGAAATCCAACTGCGACGAACTCAGGAGTGAACATGTCCGAGAATCATGCCAATGTCTGGCCCACCTTCCGGTACCGCGATGCCAACGCCGCGATCGCTTTCCTCCAGGAGGCGCTCGGCTTCGAAATCGTCGCCGAATACACGAACGCCGACGATCCGAACCGCGTCGATCACGCCGAACTGGCCTGGCCAGAGGGCGGGGGAGTGATGCTCGGGTCCGTCCGCGATGACGGCGGGGTCATGACGAAGACCGGAGTCGCCTCGGGGTCGGTGTATCTGGCCTCCGGCAACGTCCGTGAACTCCACACGCGTGCGCTCGCCGCCGGCGCCACCGAGGTCATGGGACTGACCGAACAGGACTATGGATCGCTCGACTTCGCCATCCAAGACCCAGAGGGAGTGCTGTGGTCGGTCGGGAGCTACCGAGGGGCGTCCGCGTAGGACCTGCTGCCCGGTCGTAGTCAGCTCCCGAGGACGGCGTCAGCGGCTATATTGAGCGTTTCGGTCTCCAGCTGAGCCAGCGAGTCCTCAGACGGCAGAGCACGTTCGAGGGCGAGGCCATCGAGGACGGTGTTGAGGAAACGCGCCGACCGAGGGATGCTGCCGGTATCGGTCAGGGCTCCCTCGTCGGCGAGGACCTGGAGCCAGGCTTCGACCCGGCGCTGTCCGTCGCGCTGGATGGCCAAGTACGTCTCACGGACATCGTCGGTCTGTTCGGCCGAGATGAAGCTTTCGGTGACGGTTGTCATCGCTGCCCGTGATTCGGCGCCGATCCCCGTCATGGACAGAACCTGACGGAGGCATTCGACCAAGCGATCACGGGGCGGAACCGCAGTGTCGCGGATGTCTGTGCTCGGCAGATACCAGTCGTAGACACGTCGCATGACTTCATCCCGAAGCAGCTGCTGGGTGGGGAAGTGGTGCCGCAGCGAACCGGTGCTCACGCCCACTCGGGCAGCGACCGCCCGCACGCTCAACCTGGCCGTCATTCCCTCTTCGGCGATGATGTCCGCCGCGGCGGCAAGGATGCGCTCTCGGGTGTCCTTGCGTTCGGTATCACTCATGCTTCGGTCGTCTCCACTTTCTTGTGCTTCCGTGATCCTCTGTCACCGACCAATACACCGTGTTAGTCTACTCGTGTCCATTCCAACACGCTGTGTTGGTACTATGCCGAGTGCCGAGGGGGCACCCAGATGTTTCGACAGTGGAGGCGCCGTCGGGCGATCGAGCGGATCGAACCCGGTGACGGGAGGATTCTGCCGGCGTTCCGGTGGTGGCAGCTTCTCGGGCGCTCGCTGTTCCACCTCGAGCGGGTCGACGCCGAAGGTGGCCCCGTCAGCTATGCGATCGACGTCCGCCAATGGAGAACCGATGAGAACGGCTACCTCAAGGTCTTTCTCTATCGCAATGATCGGCAATATGCGGTCTCGCGTGTGCCCGCCGTCTTCCCTGTCGAGGGCGGCAATATCGAGGTCGCCGCGAGCAATTTCGGGCTGAAGCGCTGTCATTTCGTCTCCGCCGACGGGGCCGGGGAGCAGCTTCGGCCCAACGACCGATCCGCAGAGGGTCGCCGGGCACGGCTCGATGAGCATCGACCCCGCCTCAGTCGCGCCATGGGCGTCGTTTCAGCACTGGTGCTGCTGGTCGGGGTTGCGCTGCTGCTGCAGGAGATAGCCGTGCCGGTCCTGCGAATTCCGCCGATCGCAGAGCAGATCGGTCCGGTCGAGCCTCTGTTCACTATGCCTCTGTGGGTCACAATCGGCATCGGCGTCGTGACAGCGTTGGCGAGTACCGAAAGGGCGCTGCGAATGCGCTATCGCTGGTGGCTCGATGCGGCGGGGAACTGACTGTCGTGCAGGAGTGGTCCTTCAGGGCCGCGCGGTTGTGGAAAATAGGGTTTCACCAGGTGATATAAGGGTTCAATTATCTGTTGCGCGAGCCTAACGTGGGCCTCGGAGCGGTGATCGCCGCCCCAACTCATTCGAAAGGAACTCGCACCATGAAGGCGATCGTATTCGAAGACTTCAAGACCTTTCCCACGCTCAAAGACGTCGAGAAGCCCACACCAGGACCAGGTGAAGTTCTGCTCAAGGTTGCCGGAGCAGGAGCCTGCCACTCAGACGTTGCCGTGTACAACGAATTCGAAGAGGGCGGCCCCGGAGCAGTGCCGCCGCCATTCATCCTCGGACACGAGAATTCGGGCTGGGTCGAAGACCTCGGCCCCGGAGTATCTGGATTCAACAAGGGTGACGCCTACCTCGTCTACGGCCCGATCGGCTGCGGCCGCTGCCGAGCATGTTCGCGTGGACAGGACACCTACTGTGAGAACGCCGCGACCAATCCCTACCTCGGCGTCGGGTTGGGGCGTGACGGCGGCATGGCCGAGTACGTCACGGTTCCCGCACGCAACCTCGTCCCGCTCGGCGACGCCGACCCTGTCGCCGCAGCACCGCTCTCCGACGCGGGGCTGACTCCCTATCACGCAATCAAGCACTCGCTGCCGAATCTTGCGGGAGGCGGACGCTACGCCCTGGTCATCGGTCTCGGCGGATTGGGCCAAATCGGCGTGCAGATCCTGAAGGCCCTCACCGGTGCGACGGTCATCGCCACAGATATGAAGCCTGAGGCGATGGAGAAGGCCCAAGCAGCCGGGGCCATCACCGTGGGTGGAGGAGATGACCAGGTCGAACGAATCCGTGAGATCACCGGCGGCAAGGGCGTCGATGCCGCGTTCGACTTCGTCGGTGCCGCCTCGACAGTCAAGGTCGCCGCGCAGTCAATGGCCCGCATGGGCCGCTGTACAATCGTCGGCATTGCCGGGGGTGCGTATGAATGGTCGTTCTTCACCAATCCCTACGAGGCAACGCTGACGAACACCTACTGGGGAACGATTGAGGACCTCCACGAGGTCGTCGACATGTACCGTTCAGGTCAGATCAAGCCGGAAATCGAACGCTACAGCCTCGACGACGGTCTGGAAGCCTATCGCAAGCTGCAGGCAGGTGAGCTCTCCGGTCGAGCGGTCGTCGTTCCCCACGGCAACTGACCCTCACTCCACCCGCGCGTCGACGCCTTCGGCCCACCGATAGGGGCGGGTGGCGAGCAGGGCTCCGACCGATCGGCGCAGACGCGAGACCTCTGCGCGGACGGTGACCACGTGGTCACCGTCCCCGTAGAGGCGCTGGCTGAGGTCGGCGGCACTGATCCCAGCTGCCCCCGCCGAGGTGACCGCCGCGAGAATCTGCGCCCGCCGTGGCGTGAGCGGAACGACCAGAGGCTCGGTGCCGGAATCGATATCCAGAACGGGCGGATCTTGCTTCGTCCGCAGAGTCACAGAAGCTCGACGATCGCCGGTGGGCCGCAGCAGCCATCCACCGGTGATCTTCTCCGGCAGGCACAGACCGGCACCGGGGATGAGGATCGAACGGTCGGCGGCCGGCACCTCGATGCGGTCGCGGCTGCGCACTCCCTGCTGATACGCCACCCATCCTGCATCATCGACGACGAGGGCCGGACCGGACGTGCCGGCGAGCATCGCCGACATCCGATCGCGGAGTGTGTTCAGCGCTTCCTGCTGCGCGATCATCAGCCGAGCCTCGGCCAGACGCACCGCCGTCGTCACCAACGACTGCACCGCAGGATGAAGAGTCATCGCCGGGCCGCTGATGTCGACAACTCCTAAGAGGGTCCCGACATGCGGGTCGTGGACGGGCACGGCGCTGCAGTACCAAGGGTGTTGAGACGCCTCAAAATGTTCGGCGGAGAAGAGCTGGACGGGTGCCTCCTCGGTCAGAGCCGTGCCGATGGCGTTCGTGCCGACCTTGGCTTCGGACCAATGCGCTCCCTCGACGAATCCGAGCTCATCGGCTTGCCGTCTGGCGGAAGCCGCACCATCTCGCCACAGAATCACTCCATCGGCATCCGTGACGACGAGGATGAACGGCGCGGCGTCGGGAGCCCGGAGCAGCACTGAGCGCATCTCATCGACGACCAGTCGCAACTGGGACTTCCGGCGTCGAGTCTCCAGTTCAGCCTCATCGGCGACGATCCGCGCATTCGCGCCATCCGGGTCCAGCCCCAAGCGCAGCATCCGATCCCACGAGCGCCTGACCAGCGCGCGCGGTTGCACCGGCGGCGAAGCCCCGGTGATCACAGCATCGTGAATGCGTGTCAGATCTCTGGCGAGATGCGCCAGATCCGGCTGAAGCATGCCTTGAGTATAAGACGGGAACGCACCCCTGACCATGGGGGTGAGGCGTCGGTGAGAATCCCGGCACGGCGTGGACCATGCAATCCGATGCAACTCTTCCGAGCGGGGAGTGCCCGGCTTAGTTTGGAGTCACTGAACTCAATGAGGAGGAGTGACATGACAACGACGCTCGACCGTCCCCAGCTGACCGCCGACGACATCGCGATGAGGTGGCTGCAGGACTTCGAATCGGCGCTCAGCCGCCGGGACATCCCTGCCGCAGCCGGACTGTTCGCCACCGACAGCTATTGGAGAGACCTCGTATCCTTCACCTGGAATCTCAAAACGGTCGAGAACCCCGAGGGTGTCACCGACCTGCTCACCCACAATCTCGACCGGGTCTCACCGGAGGAATTCGAACTCAGCGAACCGGCGGCAACCGCCGACGGAGTGACGGAAGCATGGTTCACCTTCACCACCTCGGTGGGGCGTGGCAAGGGACTCGTCCGCCTCATCGATGAAGACGGCATCAAGGCCTGGACCGTGCTCACCTCGCTGCAGGAGATCACCGGACACGAAGAGCCGCGCGGCACCCGCCGGGTCAAAGGTGCCGAGCACGGCGTCGATCCCGAACGGAAGAGCTGGTCGGAGAAGCTCGCCGAGGAGGACGCCGCCTGGGGTGCGACCGCCGACCCCTACATCCTCGTCGTCGGTGGCGGACAGGGCGGAATCGCCCTCGGCGCTCGCCTCCGCCAACTCGGAGTGCCGTCCCTCGTCATCGACCGGTGGGAGCGGCCGGGTGATCAGTGGCGGTCGAGGTACAAGTCGCTGTGCCTGCATGACCCGGTCTGGTATGACCACCTTCCGTACCTGAAGTTCCCCGACAACTGGCCGGTGTTCGCACCGAAGGACAAGATCGCGGACTGGTTGGAGTTCTACACGAAGGTGATGGAGATTCCGTACTGGTCATCGACCACAGCCGCCTCGGCGAAATACGACGAAACGGAAGGCCGCTGGACGGTCGAGGTCGACCGGAACGGGGAGAAGGTCACTCTGCGGCCAACCCATCTGGTGATGGCCACCGGCATGTCGGGCAAGCCGAGCATCCCCACGTTCCCGGGCTCGGACATCTTCAAAGGCGAGCAGCAGCACTCCTCGCAGCACCCCGGCCCCGACGCCTATGCGGGCAAGAAGGTCGTCGTCATCGGCAGCAACAACTCCGCCTTCGACATCTGCGGCGCTCTGTACGAGAACGGCGCCGATGTCACGATGGTGCAGCGATCGAGCACGCACATCGTCAAGAGCGATTCGCTCGTGGAGATCGCGATGGGGGACCTGTACTCCGAACGCGCGCTGGAGAATGGCGTGACGACGGAGAAGGCGGATCTCATCTTCGCGTCACTGCCGTACCGGATCATGCACGAGTTCCAGATCCCGCTCTACGACCAGATCAAGGAAGCGGATAAGGACTTCTACCAGCGCATGGAGGATGCCGGGTTCGACCTCGACTTCGGCGACGACGAGTCCGGCTTGTTCCTCAAGTATCTGCGCCGCGGTTCGGGCTACTACATCGATGTCGGATCCGCCGAGCTCGTCGCCGACGGAAAAGTGAAGCTGGCCAAAGGGCAGGTCGACCACCTCGCCGAGGATGCCGTCGTCCTCTCCGATGGGACTGAGCTGCCGGCTGACCTCGTCGTCTACGCCACCGGCTATGGCTCGATGAACGGCTGGGTCGCGGACCTCGTCGACCAGGAGACCGCGGACAAGGTCGGCAAATGCTGGGGACTGGGGTCGGAGACGACGAAGGACCCGGGCCCGTGGGAAGGCGAGCAGCGCAATATGTGGAAGCCCACCCAGCAGGAGAACCTGTGGTTCATGGGCGGCAATCTGCACCAGGCCAGGCACTACTCGCTGTATCTGGCGCTGCAGCTCAAGGCCCGGCACGAAGGCATCGAGACTCCGGTGTACGGGCTGCAGGAAGTTCATCACCTGAGCTGAGCTCGGGGTGAATCCGGCTCTTTGAGGTCGAGTGGATGCTCATAGGTGGGCGAAATGGTCACGTTCTGTTACTCGGGACGTGACCATTTCGCCCACCCAAGGCATCTAGTAGGGAAGCGCATCTGCCGGGGGAGGTGCGCAGATCGTAGGAGAAGTTGCTCTAGGGGCCCAGGAGCCCAAGCCGCCCAGGCGCGTAGGTGTCTTAAAGCCCCAAACGCGTGAGCACTCGCTTCACATGATCGAGGGCCTCATCCTGTGACAGCCCGAAGTTCTGATTGAAATACATTCCGTCGCCGATGAGCTGAATCGTCATCGCCAGATCAGCATCGCCGAGGTGGTTGTTGAGAGCGTCGAACCACGCTTCGCGTGTGCGACGCAGAGCCGCCTTGGCGTCCTCGTTCTCGAGAGCGAGGCAGCCGGCGGCGATGAGGCTGCGGTCCAGGGGAGTGCCGACCTCGGCGGAGGTCTCGAGGTAATAATAGTGGAGGCGCGTGCCGGCGGCCTTCATCTCCTCGACGTCTTCGGCGACCAGCTGGTCGAGGCGTTCCAGGCTGCCCTTGATGAGCTCGGCCTTCGACCCGAAATGATAGAGCAGACCGCCTTTGGAGACTCCGGCCTTCGCAGCTACTGCGTCCAGAGTCGCTCCGGCTGTGCCGTGTTCGTCGAGGAGCGTATCGAAAGCGTCGAGCAGCTTCTCCTTAGTTGCGGTCGGATTGCGTGCCATAGCCACGAGCCTAGTCCATGGCTGTACTTACGAGACGGACGTGTGCCTGGTGTTCTGCCAGCTGGGCATGCATGAGACCGCTCGGATTTCTCGCGCGGCCGGGCCTGTATCTGCGCAGTACCTGAGCATCTCGGTTGCAGCACGCCAACCGCTTTTCAACTGTACCGTCCAGACGGTACAGTTGAAGGCATGACGACGACACTGACTCCACAGCTGCGTGCCGGTCGACGCGAATGGGCCGGACTCGCGGTGCTCATGATCCCCGTGCTGCTGATCTCGATCGACAACACGGTCCTCGGCTTCGCGATCCCGGCCATCAGCACCGGCCTGCACCCGACGGGCACCCAGCTGCTGTGGATCGTCGACATCTACGCGCTCATGCTCGCCGGTCTGCTGGTGGCCATGGGCAGCCTCGGTGATCGGGTCGGACGTCGCAAGCTGCTCATCATCGGGTCCGTCGGCTTCGGTGCGGCCTCACTGCTCGCCGCGTTCTCCACCTCCGCCGAGATGCTCATCCTCGCCCGCGCCCTGCTCGGCATCTTCGGCGCCACCCTCATGCCCTCGACGCTGTCGCTCATCCGCAATATCTTCGATCATGACAAGGACCGTCGCATCGCGATCGCCACCTGGGCCGCGATGTTCTCCGGCGGTGCTGCTTTGGGGCCGATCGTCGGCGGCTTCCTGCTTGAGCACTTCCATTGGAGCTCGGTCTTCTTCATCAATCTGCCGCTCATCGCGCTCTTCATCCCCGCGGCCGCCATTCTGCTGCCCGAATCGCGCGACCCGAACCCGGGCCGCTTCGACCCGTTCTCCATCATCCTGTCGATGCTCGCTCTGGCCCCGCTCGTCTTCGCAATCAAACACAGCATGGCGTCTGGCACCGACTTCCTCTTCTGGCTCAGCTTGTCCGTGGCGATCGTCGCCGGTGCCAGCTTCGTCCTCCGCCAGCTCGCCACATCGAACCCAATGCTCGACGTCCGTCTGTTCACGAACTCCGTGTTCACCTCGGCGGTGGTGTCGAACCTGCTGAGCATCATGGGACTGGCCGGGTTCCTCTACTTCGGCACCCAGCTGCTCCAGCTCGTGCTCGGACTCTCTCCGATCGACGCCGCCCTTGTGCTCATCCCGGGACTCATCACCTCGGTCGCGGCCGGCTACCTGGCAGTGCCGCTCATCGCCCGCTTCGAACCGCGCGTCGTCGTGCCCTGCGCGCTCGCGCTCAACGCGGTCGGCATGGGCATCATCGCCTTCACCTCCGAACACTCCGTGATGGGAATGCTGCTGGCCTTCCTCATCCTCGGTATCGGACTCGGCACCGCCGAGGTCATCACGAACGACCTCATCCTCGCCGCGGTCCCCGCTCACAAGGCCGGAGCTGCCTCGGCGATATCGGAAACCGCGTACGAATTCGGGTCCGTCATGGGCACGACCGTCCTCGGCGGACTCTCGACCTTCATGTATGGATCCGCGCTGCAGTCGGCGATCGGGGACAAAGCGGACAGAGCACAGTTCGATACGCTCGGCTCCGCACTCGAATACGCTTCCGGGCTGAGTGGTGCAGCCGGTGAGCGAATCACCGAGGCGGCCGTGTCAGCCTTCGACTTCGGCGTACAGTGGGCCGCCGGTGCGGCCGTCGTCCTCGTCCTCATCGCCGCCGTGCTCACGAGCTTCGGTCTCAAGGGCGCCGGGCGACTCCTGCCGGGAGCTGCCGCCAACGCCGACCGCTGAGGCCGGGACGGTTCCTGACCACTGATCCGGCGGAGTTGCCCTACACTCGCAGCCATGAGCTCTCCCTCCCGATCCGCATATGAGCGGGCGCTCGGCGCTCGAGTGGCAGAACTCCACCCGGTCCTCAGGCGATACTTCGCGGTGATCCCTCCCGGCGCGGTGGGTGTCGGTGAAGGTGTCTTCGAATCGTTCGGCACCCA
This sequence comes from Brevibacterium sp. CT2-23B, assembly GCF_013168765.1. NCBI lineage: Bacteria > Bacillati > Actinomycetota > Actinomycetes > Micrococcales > Brevibacteriaceae > Brevibacterium > Brevibacterium sp. CT2-23B. The sequence goes on from NZ_JABBYK010000008.1 coordinate 123,478, forward strand.
ACGGCGGTGGCTGTGTCCCGTCCTCGCAATTGCGAAACGGTGCGGTGTGATTGTGCCGGGTCTGCACCGCGAGGTTCCTTTTCGCGTAGAGAACCGAACGGAAGACGGCCGGCAGACGGCGACGCGGACTATGAAATTCGACGACGGTGATTGGTCGATGGTCGATGCGGTGTCGTTCGTCCCGCGCGGATCCCGATCCGAGGTAGGTGGAGAAGTTCCGTGCGACTCTCAGGGCGGAGTCGTCGACGTGCTGGGGAAGCCGTCCGTCGTCGAGGCGGAGTTTGCTGTTGACGTGGTCAATGGGGGATTGCGACTGCGCAGCCGCCGAATCGCGCTACGGGCAGGTGGGTTGCGGCTGCCCATGCCGTTAGTGCTGCGACCGGTCATCGAATTGAGTGAGCGATTCGACGACACCCTCGACCGGCAGAGAGTCGAGCTCTACGTCGACCTGCCGCTGATCGGACGTGTCTACGAGTACTCCGGCACTTTCACCTACCGCATCGTGAGCGAATACCTGCGTTCGACGAGGGACAATTGAGCGATTCGGGCAGTCGGCGACGGTCGTAAATGCCCTCGATCAAGCAGAAGCGCGGATATCGGGACGTGGACGTCTCGATATCCGCGCTTGGCCTTGAACGGCGGATAGTTGGCTGGCGAACCGCGCTTCGCCTTGAAGGACGGCTGGGCGCCGCGCTAGTTCAGAGGTTGACCGACTCCGCGGAGTTCGATGCCTTCGACGTCGTCTGCTTCTGTCGTTTGCGAGCCAGCACTCGGCCGATGCCGGTGTAGACAAGAGCGGCGATGAGCACGACGTAGATGACGATCGTGATCGGCGAGGACACCAGAGTCGACGCATCACCGCCGGAGGCCAGCAGAGAGTCGCGCAGGTTCGATTCGGCCAGGGGGCCGAGCACCATGCCGATCATCAGCGGAGCCAGCGGCACACCGTAGCGCTTGAGCACGAAGCTCAGCACTCCGATGCCCAGCAGGATGAGCAGCTCGAAGGTCGAGGCGGACGTCGCATAGATGCCCAGTCCGCAGAAGACCGCGATGCCGCCGTAGAGGTACGGGTCCGGGATCTTCAGCAGCTTCGCCCACAGAGGAGCGAACGGCAGGTTGATGATGAGCAGCACGATCATCGCGACGAAGAAGCTCGCCAGCAGACCCCACACGAGCTCGGGGGAGCGGTCGAAGAGCAGCGGACCGGGCTGGATGCCGTACTGGCGGAAGGCCGCGAGCATGATCGCCGCCGTCGCCGAGATCGGCAGACCCAGAGCCAAAAGGGCACCCATGGCGATGCCCGTCGTCGCCGATCCGGCCGCCTCGGGGGCGGCAAGACCACGGATCGCGCCCTTGCCGAACTGCGGATCCTTCCGACGGGAATCGAGCTTGCGCTCCAGGCCGTAGGCCATGAACGTCGGAACATCGGCACCGCCGACAGGAATGACGCCGAAAGGCAGGCCGATCGCTGTTCCACGCAGCCACGCCGGCAGAGCTTCGCGGACTTCCTTGCGGGAGAGGAAAGGCCGACCAGAGGCGTTGATCGTATTGTCCTTGGTCTGACGGCGGATGCGGGAGGCGATGAAGAACACTTCGCCCAGCGCCAGCACACCCACGGTCACCGTGACGAGGGAGACTCCGTCGAAGAGCTCGGGCACGCCGAGGGTGAACCGCTCGGTACCCGAGACCGAGTCGATGCCGATGACAGTGAAGCCGATGCCCAGCACCAGGGCCGTGAGCCCCTTGAGCACCGAATCGGCCACCACCGAGGAGGTGGCGACGAAGGCAAACAGGGCAAGGGCGAAGAACTCGGCCGGGCCGAAGCTTGTTGACAGCTCCGCCAGAGCGGGAGCGACGAAGACGACGAGGCAGCAGGAGATGAACCCGCCGATGAACGCACCGATCGCGGCCGTCGCCAAAGCCTGCGGGGCCCGCCCGGCCTTGGCCATCTTGTGGCCTTCGAACGTCGAGGCGATGGCCGAGGCCTGCCCAGGGGTGTTCATGAGGATGGCCATCGTCGAGTCGCCGAAGAGCCCGCCGAAGTAGACGCCGGCGAACATGATGAACGCACCCGTGGGGTCCAGCGCAAAGGTCATCGGAAGCAGCAGGGCCACGGCCATCGATGAGCCCAGGCCCGGCAGCACGCCGACAGCGGTGCCGAGGAAGCAGCCGACGAGGACCCACAGCAGGTTCATCGGCGTCAGAGCGTGTGTGAACCCTTCGAAGAGGGACATGAGAGCGTCCATATCAGAAGCCACCTCCCAGAATTCCCGAAGGAAGGTTGAGCCCCAGCATCACCGAGAAGGCGATGTAGACCAGGGACGAGAACGTCAGTGCCAGAGTGAGATCGAACAGCGGCTTCTTCGAACCCATCGACCGGGCCACGCACCAGAACAGCAGAGCGGCGGCGATGATCCACCCGGCGAATTCGAGGATGAGCGCGAAGGCCGCGAAGCCGCCCGCACCCCAGGCCAGGGACACGAAGTCGCTGTGCGTGCGGTGCTTCGCATCGGCCTTGCGAGCCGCAGCGAGAGCCTGACGGTCTTCTTCCGGCTCGTCTTCCTCATGAGGGGAGAGCCGCGAGGCCGCAACAGCTGAGGTCACCGGAGTCGAGAACGCCTTGTCCTCCTCGGCCGCGGCCGGCAGCTCGTCGTCGACGTCGACGGGTTCCGGATTGCGGATATAGGCGATGACCAGCAGGATCGTCAGCGCGTATCCGACGAGCATGATGATCGTCGGGAAGAACTGCGGACCGGGTTTGTCCGCGTCCGGGGCGACGTCCATAGTGAGGATGCCGATGAGCAGATAGGTGGAGAATGCTCCCATGATGAGGGGGACGATGAGCCCCGACCGTCCCTGCCACCAGGTGCCCGCGCCGAGGTGGCCCGTCCTGTCCGTGTGCGTTGTCGTCTGTGCGCTCACAGTCCCAACTCCTTCAGCAGCTTCTCCACTCGGGAGGTGTCTTCTTTGACGAATTCGGCGAACTCCTCGCCGGTCTGCCACACATCGGTCCACTTGTTCCGATCGAGGGCGTCCTTCCAGGCCGCACTGTCACGAGTCTTCTGCAGGATCTCGAGAAGCTGAGCGGAGTCGTCAATGTTGATGTCCGGTGCTCCGAGCCAGCCGCGCCAGTTCGTCAGCGTGACCTCGTATCCCTGTTCGGACATGGTCGGCACGTCGTCGAAGCCCTCGATGCGTTGGGGCGCGGCCACGCCGATGGCTTTGACACGTCCGGCCTCGATCTGGTCGGAGACCTCGTTGAAGCCGCACGAGGCGAAGTCGGTGGTGCCCGAGAGCAGAGTCTGGATGGCTTCACCGCCGCCGGACTTCGGAATGTAGGTGATGTCGGAGGCGGGGATCTTGCCGAGCAGAGCAAGCTGCGCAATGGTCAGGTGGTCGACCGAGCCGGCCGAACCGCCCGTCCACACGAATCCCTTCGGGTCCTTCTTCCACGCGCCGATGACATCGTCGATCGTATTGTGCGGGGAATCCGCTGCGGCGATGAGCACGTCATAGTCCTCGGCCACGCGGGCGAGCAGAGTCGTGTTGTCGAATCCGACCGGCGACTTATTCAGCGCGATCCCGCCGACCATAGCGGTGCCGGTGGCGAGGATCGTGTCCGACTGGCCGTGCATGGTCGAGAATTTGCCGAGGCCGATGGTGCCGCCGGCGCCCGGGATGTTGACGACCTGGGCATTGTTGGCTAGCCGGTCGACGCGCATGGCCTGTTGGGTCTCGCGGGCGAATCCGTCCCAGCCGCCGCCGGCGCCGGCCGGAGCGATGAGGGTGAGATTCGATGACAGGTCACCCTTCGCCGAGGCGGCCCTGACCGAGTAGGTCGTCGCCGTTCCGATCGCCGCCAAGGCGATCGCCCCGTAGGCGATGCGACCGAAGGTTCGTCGCGAGGGATGGGAGGATTCCGACACGGAATCCCCGGGAGGTGGCGCCTTTGGCACGGACTTCTCCTTTGAAGGCAGGTGTGATGTGAGACTCACCTTAGAGGTTCCTGAGTGTCGACTGCGAGGTTGTGCTCACTCTGCGCGTTCTGCTCATTGAGCGCGTTGAGTGCATTCTGCTCAGAATGAGTCGGCGACGATACATCGGTCGGGTCCCGGGGTTTCCGGGCCGGCGGCTAGGCTGACGTCATGAGCGAAACTTCCGGCACAGACTCCGCAGCCTCGACGACCGCGACCCCGGCATCGGCACCGGTGGCGAAGAAGGTCCCGTTCGAGCGCACGCACCACGGCCATACTTTCGTCGACGACTACGAATGGTTGCGTGAGAAGGAGTCGCCCGAGGTCATCGCCCACCTCGAAACAGAGAACGCCTGGACGAGCGCACAGACCGCTCACCTCGAAGGGCTGCAGAACTCGATCTTCACCGAGATCAAGACACGCATCAAAGAAACCGATATGTCCGTGCCCAACCGGCGCGGGAGCTACTGGTACTTCTCTCGCACGAAAGCAGGACTCGACTACGGCATCAGCGTCCGAATCCCCGTCTCGGGTCCCGACGATTGGACTCCGCCGGAGGTCGGCGAAGAGCCTCTGTCCGGCGAAGAGGTCATCTTCGACTCAAACGTCGCCGCCGAAGGCGAGGAGTTCTTCTCACTCGGTACATTCTCGCTGAGCGACGACGGTCGCTGGCTTCTCTACGGTGTCGACACCACCGGCGACGAACGCTATACGCTCCGGCTTCGCGATCTGGCCACGGGAGACGACCTCGCCGACACGGTCGACGGCACCTTCGCAGGAGCCTCCCTCGATCCGAGCGGCCGCTTCGTCTTCTACACCACCGTCGACGACGCCTGGCGACCGGAGAAAGTGTGGCGCCACGTCGTCGGCACCGACAGCAGCGACGACGTGTGCATCTTCCATGAACCCGATGAGCGCTTCTTCGTCGGCTCGGGCTTCTCACGTTCGGGCCGGATGTTGTTCGTCGTCACCGGATCGAAGACGACCACCGGATATTGGAGCATCAGCGTCGACGACCTCGAGGCCGAACCGCAGGAGATCTGGCCCCGCGTCGACGGTGTCGAATACAACGTCGAGCACGCCGTCATCGGCGGTGAGGACCGCTTCCTCATCACCCACAACCGCAATCGCGCCGACTTCGAACTCGTCGACGTTCCAGCGGCCGATCCGACCGCCACGGGCCGTCCGGTGCTTGATGACTTTGACGATCTGCGCATCGAAGACGTCGACGCCTTCGCCGACTTCATCGTGCTCAGCTACCGTCGCGGCGGCTTTGCGCGCGTCGGCATCATCCGCTTGGGTGATTCCTCCTCTCCGTTCGGACCGCTGCAGGAGCTGCCCTTCGGCCGGGAGACCGGGTCACTCTACGTGGGCAACAACCCCGAGTTCGTGCAGACGAGCATCCGACTGCATTTCACCTCCATGTCGACGCCCGCCGTGATCTATTCCCACAGCGTTGCAGACGGCACTGACACGGTTCTCAAACGTCAGCCCGTTCTCGGCTCCGTCGACCTGGACGCCTACACCGAAACCCTGCTGTGGGCGAAGGCCGAAGATGGCACCGATATCCCGATCTCGGTCGTCTTCCGCAAGGACCTGCACCGATCCGACGGTTACGGCGGTCCCGCCTCGGCGAACGAGGGGGCAGGCGACGGCGGGGATGCGACGAACGGAAGCCCCGCCTCGGCGAAAGTCGAGCCGGCACCGCTGCTCCTCTACGGATACGGGTCTTACGAAGCGAGCATGGACCCGTACTTCTCGGTCTCCCGGCTGTCCCTGCTCGACCGCGGCGTCGTCTTCGCCATCGCCCATGTGCGCGGCGGCGGCGAAATGGGCCGACGCTGGTACGACCAGGGCAAGACGACGGCGAAGAAGAACACCTTCACCGACTTCATCGACGTCGCCCGCCACCTCATCGACACCGGGTGGACGAGCCCGGACCGGCTCGTCGCCAGCGGCGGATCGGCCGGCGGCCTGCTCATGGGCGCGATCGCGAACATGGCACCCGAGCTCTTCGCCGGAATCAGCGCCGAAGTGCCGTTCGTCGACGCCCTGACCTCGATCCTCATGCCCGAGCTGCCGCTGACCGTCATCGAATGGGAGGAGTGGGGAGACCCGCTCCATGATCCGCAAGTGTACGAGTACATGCGCTCGTACTCTCCCTACGAAAACGTCACCGAGGCGGCCTACCCGCAGATCTTGGCCGTGACCTCGCTCAACGACACCCGAGTCCTCTACGTCGAACCCGCGAAATGGGTCGCCCGACTCCGTGAAGTCGGTGCGAACGCCCTGCTCAAGACCGAAATGGTCGCCGGGCACGGGGGAGCATCGGGGCGCTATGACGCGTGGAAGGAGATCGCGTTCGAGTACGCGTGGATCCTCGATGTGCTGGGACGATCGGATGTCGAAATAGAGCCCTGAGGGGACGACTGTCGCCGCAGATAACGATACTGGGACGATTGTCTCCAAAACCCGGATTCGGCACCCGGCGTCAGTGCCGGGCCATACAGTGGATATCATCACATTCGACGTGATGCGCGTCATGACCTCAGAACGGTCTGAGTGACGGCGGCGCATCATTCATCTGCATTGCCGTGACTACTCCTTGCGTGCGAGGAGCGGCGGTGTCGAATGCAGAATTCGTGACGGATCCGCACCGGCGGACCGAAATTCCGAAAGGGAGAAGAATGCGTCTCAGGAAAGTGGCCACAGCGATGGTGGCAGTCGGTTCGATTCTTGCGGTTTCGGCCTGCGGAGGCGGCGAAGGCGGTGGCGGTGGCGGCGAGGGCGATTCGTACTCCATCGGCGTCTCTCAGCTCGTACAGCACCCGGCGCTCGACGCTGCGACCGAAGGCTTCAAGAAGTCGTTCGAAGATGCCGGCGTCGACGTCGAATGGGACGTACAGAACGCCCAGGGCGAACAGGCCAACGCGACCTCGATCGCCCAGCAGTTCGCCAACGACGACCTCGACCTCGTGCTCGCCGTCGCCACCCCGGCCGCTCAGGCCGCAGCCCAGGCGATCACCGACAAGCCCGTGCTCTTCACCGCCGTCACCGACGCCGAAGAGGCCGGCCTCGTCGACAGCAACGACAAGCCAGGCGGAAACGTCACCGGCACCTCCGACCTCAACCCGGTCGAAGAGCAGCTCAAGCTGGTCAAGGACGTCAAGCCAGATGCGAAGACCGTCGGCATCGTCTACAGCTCCGGTGAGGTCAACTCGCAGGTTCAGGTCGATCTCGCGAAGAAGGCCGCCAAGGACCTCGACGTGACGATCAAGGAAGCGACGATCGCGAACTCGGGTGAACTCGCTCAGGCCGTGGATTCGCTCGGCAAGGTCGACGCCTACTATGTGCCCACCGACAACAACGTGGTCTCGGCAGTGTCGACCATGGTCCAGGCGGCAGAGAAGAACAAGGCTCTGCTCGTCGGGTCGGAAGCCGGCCAGGTCGAATCCGGTGCGGCGATCACCCGCGGCATCGACTACACGAAGCTCGGCGAACAGACCGGCGAAATGGCTCTGAAGATCCTCCAGGACGGAAAGAAGCCCGCCGAGATGCCCGTCGAGACCAGCTCGAACCTCGAACTCGTCGTCAACCCGAAGGCCGCCAAGGCCCAAGGCGTCGAGATTCCGAAGAAGCTCGTCGACGAGGCCGACAAGGTCATCGAGTGATCGGAACCCGCCTCACCCCGTGACCCGGTGCCCGGAGTCATCGACTCCCCAGCGGCACCGACGTCACCGGCCCCGAGGCCGTCGGCACTGAAACCGACGGCCTCGGGGCCACCACGAACCACACACCAGAAATGAACGGAAACCCATGTTCGGAGCATTGGAGCTCGGGCTCATCTACGGCGCGATGGCGCTCGGGGTCTATCTGACCTTCAAGGTCCTCAACTTCCCCGACCTCACCGTCGACGGAAGCTTCACCACGGGCGGCGCCACCGCAGCCTCCCTCATCATCGCCGGGGTCAACCCCTTCATGGCCACCCTCGCGGCGATCGGCGCCGGACTCATCGCCGGCTACATCACCGGTCTGCTCCACACGAAGGGCGGCATCGACGGACTGCTCGCCGGAATCCTCACCATGATCGGCCTGTGGTCGATCAACCTGCGGATCATGGGGAAGGCGAACCTGCCGCTCCTGCGAGAAGACACCGTGTTCACCCCGCTGCGGGAGAACATGCTCATGGGCACCTGGGCATCGATCGCGATCCTGCTCGTCTTCGCCCTCATCCTCAAGTTCGCCATCGACTGGTTCCTCACCACCGATCTCGGGCTGGCCATCCAGGCCACCGGCAACAACAAAGAGATGATCCGCAGCCTCGGCGTCAACACCGACAACTCGACGATGCTCACCCTGGCACTGTCGAACGGCTTCGTCGCACTCTGCGGTGCCCTCGTCGCCCAGTACCAGGGGTTCTCCGACATCAGCATGGGCATCGGCCTCATCCTCGTCGGACTCGCCTCGGTGATCCTCGGTCAGGCAGTCTTCGGCAGCCGCAACATCTTCATGGCCAGCCTCGGCGCGCTCCTCGGGTCGGTCGTCTACCGGCTGATCATCTTCCTCGCCCTGCGCGCGGGCCTGGATACGAACGATATGAAGCTGACGACCGCGCTCCTCGTCGTCATCGCACTGCTGCTGCCCAGATGGGGCTTCCTCAAACGGATCCCCTCACTGCGCGGACGCGGAAACCGCGCGACCGCCTCGGTGCCGGCCGGAACGACCGATATGAAGGACCCCGCAGAGATCGCCGACATCCCCGCCGGCGCGACCGGCGCCCGAACCGGGAAGGAGATCTGAGACCCATGCTCAAGATCGACAACATCTCCAAGACCTTCTTCCCGGGCACCGTCAACGAACGCAAGGCGCTGCAAGGACTCTCGCTCGAACTCGACGAATCCGACTTCGTCACCGTCATCGGCTCCAACGGAGCCGGAAAATCGACACTGCTCAACACCATCTCCGGCCGTCTGCCCATCGACTCCGGTTCGATCACCATCGACGGCGCCGAGGTGTCGCGGATGCCCGAGTACAAACGGGCGAGATACCTGGGCCGCGTCTTCCAGGATCCGATGGCCGGCACCGCTCCGGACCTCACGATCGAGCAGAACCTCTCGCTCGCGCTCAGACGCGGAAAGCCGCGTGGGCTGGGGCGGGGGACGACCTCGGAGCGACGCGAGCACTTCAAGGAGGAGCTCGCCACTCTCGAACTCGGCCTGGAGAACCGGCTGAAGACGAAGGTCGGGCTGCTCTCCGGCGGTCAGCGGCAGGCGCTCAGCCTGCTCATGGCCGGATTCACCCAGCCGCGGATCCTGCTGCTCGACGAGCACACCGCCGCCCTCGACCCGCAGCGCGCGGCCCTGGTGTCAGCTCTGACGAAGAAGATCGTCGAAGCCGACGGGCTGACCACGCTCATGGTCACCCACAATATGGAGCAGGCCATCGCGCTGGGCAACCGGCTGATCATGATGCACGAGGGACGGATCATCTACCAGGCCTCGGCCGAGGAGAAGAAGGATCTGACCGTCGAGACGCTGCTCGGCGAATTCTCGAAACTCAAGGGAGCGACCCTGGGCGACCGGGCGCTGCTGAACTGAACCGAGACTTCGCCGGAAGCCAGGCGAACGCCCGCAGGCAGGCCGACAGTCTGCAGACCGGATGAGAGGGCGGTTCGCACCGACAGGGTGCGGACCGCCCTCTCTTCCGCACTGGCGTACTTTACCAACCGGTTGGTAAAGTCGAGGCATGGCGAATGATGGACGGATGCGGATTCTCAAGGCGGCGAAGGCTCTGGCCGAATCGCATGATTCGGTGCAGGGGGTGACGATCTCGCTGGAGTCGGTCGCACAGCAGGCGGGTCTGACGAAGCCTGGCCTGATGTATCACTTCCCGTCCAAGGAAGCGCTCATGCTCGGGCTCGTCGACCACGCCGCAGAAGACTGGGCACGGCGACTGCGCGAGCACACCGGGCGCCCGAGTCAGGAGCTGTCGAGCTTCGAGCGGCACCGTGCCTATGTCGCCGTGGCCACCACCGCCGAGGTCTCTCGCGCCGACTATTGGATCTTCTCCGATGCGCTCTACCACCCGAAGCTGTCGCGGGCATGGAGTGGGCACCTCGGTCCGTGGTTCGACACCACCGGGCTCGATGATCGTGCGGTATCTCTGCTGACAGCGGCTCGATTCTGCGCCGACGGCGCGTGGATGTCAGAGGCGACGGGTGTCTTTCCCTCCGAGGATCTCGCCGCCGTGCGGGAGCACGCCCTCGCGCTCATCGACGCCGCTCAGACCACCGGCGACGACGCTGAGAACACGTCCGACAACACCGAACCGGAGGTGAGCAAATGAATGCGAAACGTCTGCTGCTGCTCGTCATGGCCATCCTCGCCGAGGTGGCCGCCACCCTGATGCTGCGCGCCTCGGTTGCCGATCCGAGGTGGATCCCCGGAGTCGTCGTCCTCTACGCCACAGCCTTCTTCATCCTCGGGCTCACCCAGCGGCTGGGCATGCCGCTCGGAGCCGTCTACGCCACCTGGTCGGCCAGCGGAGTCGCCCTCGTCGCCGTGCTCGGAGTCGTGTTCTTCGGTGAGCTCCTGAGCATCGGCGCCATCATCGGCATCGCCCTCATCATCATCGGGGTCATCCTCGTCGAATCCGGCACTCCCGAGGAATCCGAGACCGTCGATGCGGAGGTGACCGAATGAGTTGGATGTGGTTGGCCCTGTCGATACTCAGCGAAGTCGCCGGTACCCTGTGCCTGCGCGCAAGCGCCGGACTGCAGCGCAAGATCTGGTTCATCCCCGTGGCGATCAGCTACACCGCGGCCTTCTTCTTTCTCAGCCGCACCCTCGCCGAGGGGATGCCGCTCGGCGTCGCCTACGGTCTGTGGGCGGCCTGCGGAGTCGCCCTGGTCTGCCTGCTCTCCCGCGTGATCTGGAAGGACCCGTTGACGCGGAAGGCGCTCATCGGGATCGGCTTCATCACCGTCGGCGTCATTCTCGTCGAAATCGGCTGACCCGGTCTTTGCTGGGAATTTATTGTGAAGCCGCAAGGAAGCTGTTATCGTCCGAAGTTATGACCCCTCTTCGATTCGACGACCTCCACCGCTGGGGATGGTCGACCCCGAATCGAGAGCGCCCGAGCTGCGGCTTCGCCAATGATTCCTGGGAACCCGTGGCCGTCGGCTGGTGGGGCGGGGAGCCCTAGTCACTGATCGCCGATCCGCAGACCACCTGCCCGATCGTCGGCCGCCTACCGGTCGCATCAACTGATTTCCCACTCGTACCCGATGTGCGTTCATGCCATCGGGCCATGATGCGTTCGTCTCCGTACACGGCACCGATCGATTTCGGCAGTCTTCCGCAACTATCGAAAGAGTGTGAACCGACACATGACAGATGACTCCACCCGTACCGACGAACACGATCCGGGCCCGGATCTGAACGCCGACACCTCCACCGAGGCGGCCCGCCGAGCATCGCGCGAGAGGATCATGGCTGACGCCCGTCGGATGAGGGACGACGCCAAACGCGTGGGTCGCGAAACCGGACGCAACCTCGGCCAGTTCGACTACCGTCGACCGCGCGGTCCCGTGAAGGCCGATCTCGAAGATACGCACGGCCACTACCCGCACGACACCCACCCGATCCTCGTGCCCGGAATCGCCATCGACGAACAGCGACGCAAGTACTCGCTGGACACGATCATCTTCGCGATCGCCGGCGGCCTCACCGTCGCCTTCGTCATCTGGGGCATCTCCAGCCCTGCCAGCGTCGCCAGTGTCGCTCAGTCGGCGTATGACTGGGCGACGCTCAACGTCGGGTGGCTGTTCAACCTCGTCGCGATCATCATCCTCGTCTCACTGCTCATCCTCGCGTTCTCTCCCTACGGCAAGATCCCCTTGGGCAAGGACGGGGAGACCTCCGAGTTCTCCACCTTCTCCTGGGTCGCCATGCTCTTCGCGGCGGGCATCGGCATCGGCGTCCTCTTCTTCGGACCCTCCGAGCCGCTGACCTACTTCATCTCACCGCCGCCGCTGACGAACGATCCGGAGACGACCGAGGCGCTCCACGGGGCGATGGCCCAGACCTACTTCCACTGGGGCTTCCATGCGTGGGCGATGTACGCCCTCGTCGGCGGTGCCATCGCCTATGCCGCCTATCGTCGCGGTCGTTCGCTGCTGCTGTCTTCGATCTTCCAGACTCTGTTCGGCAAGCGACAGACGGAGGGATTCGCCGGAAAGCTCGTCGATATCTTCGCGATCGTCGCCACTCTCTTCGGTACGGCCGCAGCCCTGGGCATCGCGGCCATGCAGATCGGCACCGGAGTCAGCATCGTCTCCGGTGCGGGGCCGATGACGAACAATATGCTCGTCGTCATCATCCTCGTCCTCACCCTCGGCTTCATCATCTCCGCGGTCTCCGGCGTCTCGCGCGGAATCCGCTACCTGTCCTCGATCAACATCGTGCTGACCGTCGGCATCGTTGCGCTCGTGCTGTTCCTCGGGCCCACGCTCTACCTGCTCAACCTGCTGCCCTCGGCGTTCATGGAATACCTCGGGTCGATGTTCGACATGATGGGTCGGTCCCTGTCGTGGGGCGCCGAGACCCAGGAATTCCAGTCCCTGTGGACCGTCTACTACTGGGCGTGGTGGATCTCCTGGTCGCCGTTCGTCGGCACCTTCATCGCCCGCATCTCCCGCGGCCGTTCGATCCGCCAGTTCATCCTCGGCACGATCTTCATCCCCTCGACGCTGCTTTTCGTCGCCTACGGAATCATGGGCGGAACCTCGATCTGGATGTACCGGTCCGGAGCGTCGGGGTTCACCGACAGCATGGAGGCCCCCGAGGTGTTCTTCACCCTCATCGACAACCTGCCCTATGTCGAATGGCTGCCGTTCGTCGTCATCATCGTCCTGGCGATCTTCTTCATCACCTCAGCGGACTCCGCCTCGGTGGTCATGGGCATGCTCACCAGCCGCGGTGATCAGGAGCCGAAGAAGTGGGTCGTCGTGTTCTGGGGTCTGGTGATGTCCGGAATCGCCGTGGTGATGCTCCTCCTCGGCGACGCCAGCGCACTCGAGGGACTCCAACAGCTCGTCATCGTCACCGCGGTGCCGTTCGCTCTCGTCATGCTCTTCATCATCGTCGCCTGGTTCAAGGAGCTGCGCACGGATCCGCTGGCCCTGCGCCGTCAGTACGCGCTCAACGCGGTCGACAACGCCGTGGTCGCCGGTGCCGATGCCTACGGTGACGACTTCGCCCTCCAGGTCGTGCCCACCGAACCCGGTGACGGTGCGAACGGCGGAATCGACTCCGAGCACGGGGACTACACCGACTGGTACCAGCGCACGGACGAGAACGGCGAACCCGTCGGTTTCGACTACGAAACCGGCGAATGGGCCGATGGCTGGACCCCGAACGACGATTCCACAGCCACCGAGGATTCCGCAGCGGCTGAGGAGTCCACCGCCGCCGAGGCGGACGCCGCCGCAACGACCGACGCGGACTCCGGGACCGCCTCGGCGATGGAATCCGACCCGGATTCAGTGACCGATCCCGAAGCCGACTCCGGCCCCGACCGCAGAGAGGACCATTCATGACCACCCCGAACATCGTCGTCATCCAAGCCGACCAGATGGCTGCCCAGGCTCTGGGTGCCTATGGCGATGCGGCCGCGCTGACGCCGAATATGGATGCCTTGGCTGCCGACGGAGCCGTCTTCGACCGTGCGTACTGCAATACTCCGCTGTGCTCGCCGTCGCGGGCGTCGATGATGACCGGGCGGATGCCCTCGGAGATCGACTGCCTGGACAACGGCGACGACTTCGCGGCCTCCGTGCCGACGTTCGCCCACCGTCTGCGCAAGCTCGGCTACCACACGGCGCTGATCGGGCGGATGCACTTCATCGGCCCTGATCAGCACCACGGTTTCGAAGAGCGCCTGACCACGGACGTGTACCCGGCCGATCTCGATATGGTGCCCGACTGGAACCGTCCCCTGGAGCAGAAGCTGCAGTGGTACCACGAGGCGGACCCCGTGTTCACCGCCGGTGCGGCGACCGCGAACGTCCAACAGGACTTCGACGACGAGGTGATCTTCAGAACCCTGCGCCACCTCAACGACCGCAAGCGCGCGAACCAGGCCGCCGGGTGCGATCAGCCATTCCTCATGGTCACCTCGTTCATCCACCCCCACGACCCGTACGAGCCGCCGAAGGCCAACTGGGACCGATTCGCCGAGGTGGCCATCCCGGACCCGGCCCACCCCGAGGTCCCCGATCCGGCCGTGGACCCGCACAGCCACCGTCTGCGCACGATGTGCGGCTTCGACGAACGCGAGCCTGGAATCGAGGACGTGCGGCGGGCTCGTCGTGCCTACTATGCGGCGGTGAACTATATCGACGACCACGTCGGAGCGATCCGGCGCAAGCTCGAAGAACTCGACCTCGCGGACAACACGATCATCATCGTCACGAGCGACCACGGTGACATGTTGGGGGAGAAGGGGCTGTGGTTCAAGATGTCGCCCTATGAGCAGTCGTCCCGGGTTCCGCTCATCATCAACGGACCCGCCGAGGTGATCGCCCCGGGCCGGTATGCGACCCCGGTCAGTCTCGTCGACCTCGCGCCGACCCTGCTCGAGATCGCGCAGGTTTCGGCCTCGTCCGAGGGTGTCCAGGGTTCGTTCGGGGCCCCGGAACCAGAGGGCACGGGGGATGCAGGTGCAGGGACCGCCTCGGCGATCGATGAAGGACTGACCGGAATCTCGATACTCGAATCTGCCAGGCGGGAAGCGGCCGGCGAGCTCGAACCCGAGGACCGCGACGTCGTCATCGAGTACTTCGCCGAGGGCACATACCGGCCGCAGGTCACGCTGGTGCGCGGCGATCTCAAGCTCACGGTGTGCCCTGGAGATCCGGAGCTGCTCTTCGACCTGGCGGCGGATCCCGACGAGCTGGTCAACCGCGCCGAGGATCCGGCCTACTCCCAGGGGCATGAGTCGATGCGTGCAGAACTCGAATCCCGGTACAACCTCGAGCACCTCGAGGAGCATGTGCTTGCTTCTCAGCGCAGCCGCCAACTCGTCGCCGACGCGCTCAAGGTCGGTCGAGTCCGCCACTGGGACTTCGACCCGGAACCGTCCCACGGATATGTGCGCGGTGACTTCTGGTCGGCGTTCCGCTTCGGCAAGATCCCAGCGGTCGACTGACATTCGGCAGGCAGCTGCAGCGCACCGTGTTGTCCTCGCGGCCGGTCGCGCTGCACCCGCGGGTTCGAAGTGTGGGCGCACTGATCGAGATCACTGCGCCCACACTTCGGACCCGCGGAAGCAGGTTTCGGACCCCTGCCGGGCGGCCACAGCAGGTGGGCTGGGAGGGTGAGCCGCCTCGGCGAGAACAATTCACTTGGACTTAGGTGAGTTGCGGGTCACATTCTCAGAAACCGGTGGCATCATTCGAGGTAGGAGGGATGCCATGACCATCTTTGAGTCGACATCTGAAGTTCCGCTCGGTGCGGAGACCACATTCGACTGGCATGCTCGGCCGGGAGCGCTGACCCGCCTCTCACCCCACTGGGCGCAGGAGATCGTCGAGGAGAGTTATCCTCCGATCGCGCCGGGCTCGGTGGCTCAGGTGAAGACGAGCGTTCCCGGTACTTACGGACTTGTGCGGCGGCCGTTCAGCTCGGTGCATTCGGAGGGTCCGTCGCGGTTCTCCTTCGTCGATGAGCTGAAGAAGGGACCGCTGAGCCAGTGGAAGCACACGCACGAGTTCACTTCGGTCGCCGGCGGGACGAAGATCGACGACCACATCGAATTCTCCATGGCCCCGCAGGGCTTCGACGTCATCGACCGGGGCCTCACCCACTACCTCGAGGCCACCTTCGACGCCCGCCGCAAGCGGATGCTCATGGATATCGACTTCCTCGAATCCACGAATGCGCCCCTGCTGAGGCGGAAGAAGGGCAAACACATCCTCATTGCCGGCGGCAGCGGAATGATCGGACGCCAGGTCGCCGCCCTGTTCTCCACCGCGGGACACTTCGTGCGACTGCTTGTGCGCGAAACCCCGAAGTTCCCCTACGAGGTGCACTGGAATCCGGACCTGGGAATCCTCAATCCACGCGACCTCGCGTGGGCGGATGCGGTGGTCCATCTCGGTGGGCGATCCATCGCCACACGGTTCACCAAGCATGCGAAGGACGAGATCTGGTCATCTCGCATCGACTCGACGAGGCTGCTCGTCGAAACGATGCGCGGCCTGCCCGAGGCGAAACGTCCGTCGGTTTTCGTCTGCGCCTCCGCGGTCGGCTATTACGGGTCGAAGGCGGATGAACCAGTCGACGAAACCGGACCGGCCGGCGATGGATTCCTCGCCGAGGTATGCCAGAAGTGGGAAGAGACAGCGGCCGGTGTCGAGGACGCCGGGATCAGACGTGTGTCGATCCGAACCGGAGTCGTGCTCAGCTCCTTGGGCGGTCTGCTCAGACTGCAGGCGCCGCTGTTCCTCGCCGGTGCCGGCGGTCGATTGGGCAGCGGGGAGCAGGCCCTGGCATGGATCTCGCTTGACGATGTGGCGCGGTCATATGTGCACGCGGTCCTCTATGACTATGTGCGCGGACCGGTCAACGCTGTTGCGCCGGAGCTTGTCACGCAGGCGGAATTCGCTGAGGCGCTCGCCGCTCACCTGCGCAGGCCCGCGTGGATCCCGACGCCCGGTTTCATCACGGAGATCATGCTCGGCCGTGATGGGGCGAAGGAGCTGGCTCTGGCGGACCAGCGAGTGGTGCCGGAGAAGCTGCAGGAAACCGGATACCAGTTCGCCCACCCGACCTTGAGCGACTGCTTCGACGAGGAGCTCGGCGGCGGGGCGTAGGGTGCCCGGTGATCTGCGTTTGGTCGCTCTAGTCTGATTCCGTCGACTCGTCTGGGGACCACTCCGACGGGCGAAGCCTGAGATAGTGGCGGACAGTCGCCGCGCCCAGTAGAGCCGCCAATGACGCGAAGACGATCGGCGGAATCGGTGACGGCACGGGCCTCCCGGTGGATTCGAGCCAGGACATCCACAAAGTGGAGCTGAAGACGGCACTGCTGAGTCCGGACAGAATCTGCAGATACTCGATCAACTGCTTCCGAAGGAAGTCTGATCTTCCCTCGGCGATCCAAAACGCGCCGTTGAAGACGAACGGTGCAGGCCATGCGCGCAGGGGAATTGCTTCGTGCAGCGGGGTGAGGAGGAGCCCGCCGGAGATCAGCAGGGAGAGGGGAACGACGATGAAGAGCACGCTGCTCTTTGAGGATCTGCCGTCGATGGTTCCGTCGATTCCGATATGGCTCGGCACGGTTTCTGGAGCATAGACCGTGAACCACAGGATCGTGACCACCAGAATCGCCAGCAGGGCCCCTGCCGCGGTCGCGGCCCATCGGTTTGAACGAGGGGAAGACGTCGAAGCCATCGAATCACTCTATCAAGATGCGTTGCAACAAAGTCCCCTCCGGTCGGCTCACATGCCGAACGGAGGGGACCGGTGTTTCTGCTGTTACTGCTGTTTCCGCAGCACGGGGTCAGAAGCGCTTCGAGGCGATCTCCGCACCTTCGGTCAGGGACTGCAGCTTCGCGACGGCGATGTCCGGGTGGACCCGGCCGCCCAGCCCGCAGTCGGTGGAGGCGACGACGTTCTCGGGTCCGACGAGCTTGGCGAACCGGCCGATGCGTTCGGCGACGAGCTCGGGATGCTCGATGACGTTGGTCGAGTGAGAGACGATTCCGGGAATGATGTACTTGCCCTCGGGCAGCTTCTTCTCTTCCCAGATCCGCCATTCGTGTTCGTGGCGGACGTTCGCGGCTTCGAAAGTGATGCCGGCGGCGTTGATCGAAAGCACCTGGTCGACGATCTCGACGAACGGCAGGTCGGTGACGTGCGGTCCGTGCCACGAGCCCCAACAGGTGTGCACGCGCACCTGCGCCGGGTCGATTCCGCGCAGCGCATGGTTGAGTGCATCGATGCGGACCTGGATGAACGCGCGGTAGTCATCGAAGGACGGTTCCGGGTTGATCTGGTCGAAGTTCTCCGCGAGGGACGGATCGTCGATCTGGACGGTCAGACCCGCCTCGGTGATGGCGAGGTATTCCTCCCGCAGCACATCGGCCCACGCCCAGATGAACTCCTCATCGCTTGAGTAGTACTCGTTGGCGATGCGAGAGGCCGAACCGGGGGAGAGCGCATTGATGTACCCGGCACGCTCGTCATAGCCGGCGGAGGCCAGTCCGGCCTTGAGGTTCGCGACGTCGCGGTTGACCTGGTCCTGACCGATGTAGCTGATCGGGCCGGTGGCCTTCGGGAACTGCGGTTGCTGGCCGGTGTCGGTGCCGGCGTCGGCATCGGAGTAGACGTTGGGGAACAGATTGCGATCGCGGCGGTCACCGAAGCTGGTGAGAACCGTCTTACCGGGCTCGGAACGCACGGCCGGTGCATCCCACTTGTCGACATCGTCGAGCTCGAGCCCGCCAGTGCGGGCGAACGAGTAGTGCCACCATGCGCCGTAGTCGAAGTCGGCGGCCATGGCATGACCGTACTCGCCGTCGTTGGGCAGTGAGATGCCCAGGTTCTTCTGGCGCTTGACGAGGTCGGTGACGCTGGCGGCGAGGAGTTCGTCGAATTCCTGCTCCTGTTCCTGCGACACGGACTCGCCAGCCAGGCGGGCGGTGTTCTGCGCCTGCTTGACCTTGTTGGCCTCGATGAGTTCGGGAGTGCGGGGTAAGGATCCCGCGTGGGATGTGCGAATCGTTGCCATGGGTGACTCCTCTGTCTCGGTTCGATCGTGCAGTGCGACTGCGGCAGTCGCGCCGCAGCATTCACTCTTAGGCAATCACATTCGCAGTGGCGCATGTGTGGTTGTCGTCATCTTGGGACACGTGGACGGAATGGGCTGGTGGGCCGGCGGTGCAGTGCTGTCAGCTCAGTCCAGTACTGAGAAAGTGTCCGCCCTGCTCAATCACAAGTGGAGTTGGCTCATATGCTGGGGGCATGAGCTACAGCCATTATGGTCAGGATCCAGCCGGGCGGTCAGGCACCGGTCAGCAGTGGAGCCAGGGACTCGGCCTGAGCCGGGCTGCGACGATGGTGTCGGTTTCGCGGAATCCGGGCTGGCTTGCACGCAGTCTGTTCTGGGCGGCCCTCATCATCGGGGTGCTGCCGTCGTTGGTGTTCGCCCCGATGGCGACGTCGGGGGAGGCGACCGCATCAGTCGTGCTCTTCAGCGTCGGATCGGTCCTCTGTGCATGTCTGCGGCTGGTCCTCGGCACTGCAGCGATCCTGCTCGTGAAGAACACCAGCTGGGCGCGGAAACTCATCGGTGCCGGAATCTTCCTCCTCGGATGCGCAGCCCTGCTGATTCTCACGCCCCTGACAGGAATCCTTCTCACTTCGGTCGGGACGGAAGACGGAAGCTCACTGCTCACCATGAACATCATCCAAGGCGTGCTCAACGCGTTCTTCCTGGCCGCGGTATTCTGCGGGTGGAACATCGCCCGCAATCGTCGGTGGTGGATCCTCGTCATCTCAGTCGTCATCGGCGCGATCCTTGCCGTGCTCAATATGACGGTTGCCGAACCACTGGCCGAAAACGCCACGACCGGCGTCATGGCCGGAGTCCTCGTTCAAGCCGTGTGGCTCGTGCTCATCTTTGCGAGCCTCGGACTCTTCCGCCTGCTCGCCCATGCCAACGGTGGGACGGCCCCGGCGCCAGCACAGCCTGCTTACTGATCCGGTCGCTGCAGCCGGTCGAGATAGCGATCGAGGCTCGATTCGACGACGGACGGGGTGAAGCGTTCGGGATCGACGATTCCGTTCAGAGCGAGTCCGTCG
The DNA here is from genome assembly GCF_013168765.1 of Brevibacterium sp. CT2-23B. NCBI lineage: Bacteria > Bacillati > Actinomycetota > Actinomycetes > Micrococcales > Brevibacteriaceae > Brevibacterium > Brevibacterium sp. CT2-23B. The sequence goes on from NZ_JABBYK010000008.1 coordinate 143,318, forward strand.
GTGAAGGCACGAAGAGCTGTACGGGCGGAGGCATCGTCGACCCGTCCGGTATAGACCTCGATGGTGTTGGCGCATAGCCTGTCGAGTCCTTCGTTGATCGACCCCAGCGCCTGTCGCGCCGAATCCGATCGCGCAGTGATGCTTGAGGCGAGCCAGACGTGTGCCTCGAGACGGCGATCATCATCGAGTGGCAGAGCTTCGCACCAAGCTTCACGAATTGCCAGACGTGGGTCCTCCGGCCAACTCTTCGCCGACAGTCGTTGCTGCTGCCGTCGACTGATGAGGACCAGAGCATGCGCTGTCATCCCGTCTGCCAGAGGGAAATAGTGCCGAAGTGTCGAGGGCTGATACCCCGATTCGGCGGCGACGGCGCGAACCGACACGGCCTGGATCCCCTCGGCCGCGATGAGCCGTGCCACGGCCCAACCGATGTCGGCGCGGCGCTGATCATGGTCCACGAATTTCGGCACCCTGTTCCTCCTCGAACTCTATTTTGGTACAGTCGAGCGAGAAAAACATGTCATCGATCCAAGTGGGTGTGTCGCTCGATGCTGTTGTTCATCATCGCCGGTGAAGTACTGTTCTGGATCTTTCTGCTCGCCGGAGTATGCGCGAGGTATCTGCTGCACTGGAGAACGGTTTCGACGGTTCTCCTCGTATCCACCCCGCTCATCGACATCGTCATCATCGTCCTGACATACATAGATCTGCACCGGGGAGCGGCATCGGACTTCAGCCACGGAATGGCCGCGTTCTACGTCGGCTTCTCCGTCGTCTTCGGCCCGGAGGCCATCGCCCGCGTCGACCGCCGATTCGCCCGTCGCCATACGGATCTCAGCGAAGCTGCACTGCCTGCCGTACCGACTCGAACCAGTCTCGGATACTGGTTGCGCTGCCTGACCGCCGCGGCGATCACCACCGCACTGCTGTCCATCGGAATCGCGATCGCGGGCTTGGCTGATTCCTTCTGGCTGATCTATTGGACGATCGTCGCCGTCTTCACCGCTCTCGCCTGGGGCATAGTCGGACCGCTGCGCGATCGGTTGCGCCGCAGCAATCGCGAAGATGAGGAACCTACCGACCCACCTTCGTGACCGTCACACCTGGCCGGGCAGTCCGGACTCAGCGCGACAGCGAAACGGCCCCTCGGCCTCGAGAGGACCAACCGCAGCTGGTCATGTCGAGGCCGAGAGGCCGTCTCTGCGTTAGTCTTCGCCGGTCGTGGCTCAGACCGCGGTTTCGGTCACCGCCGCGACGCTGCCGCCGAAGCGATCAGCCAGCGTACCCTCGTGGGCCTGACCGAGTTCGTCGAGTCCGATCGAGAAGTGGTCGACGACCTCGAGCGCAGGAGCTCCGTCACCGGCATCGGTCATGCCGATGCGCACGAACGGGAACCGCCGTGCCGTGCACATGTCCTTGAAGCGGACCTCTTCCGACCGCGGCACGGCGACGATCGCGCGCGCCGCCGATTCGGAGAACAGTGCGGTGAACACGTCAATGCCGTCACGCTCGCAGACCTCGTCGAGCCAGATCCGGGCGCCGGTGCCATAGCGCAGCGACGATTCGACGAGTGCCTGCGACAGTCCACCCTCGGACAGATCGTGCGCGGCATCGATCATGCCGTCGCGCGAGCAGTTGATGAGGATCTCGCCGAGTTCCTTCTCCGCCGCCGGCTTGTACTGCGGAGGAACACCGCCGAGGTGGCCCGCCGTGACGTCTGCCCACGCCGAACCGTCGAGCTCCGCCTCGGTGGTGCCGAGCAGATAGATGGTCTGGCCCGGCTCCTGCCAGCCGCTCGGAGTGGCGCGGGTGACGTCATCGAAGACACCGAGCACACCGACGACCGGAGTCGGGTGGATGGCCACTCCGCCGGTCTGGTTGTACAGGGACACGTTGCCGCCGGTGACCGGGATTCCCATGTCCTGGCAGGCGCCGGCGAGGCCTTCGACAGCCTGCGCGAACTGCCACATGATCTCCGGATCCTCGGGGGATCCGAAGTTCAGGCAGTCGGTGACCGCACGCGGAATGGCACCGGAGGTCGAGACATTGCGGTAGGCCTCGGCCAGAGCCAGCTGGGCACCGCGCGCCGGGTCGAGGAAGCTGTAGCGGCCGTTGGCATCGGTGGCGATGGCCACGCCGAGACCGGACTCCTCGTCGACGCGGACGACACCGGCATCATCCGGGTAGGCCAGTGCGGTATTGCCCTGGACGTATTTGTCGTACTGCGAGGTGATCCACGACTTCGAGGCGAGGTTCGGCGACCCCGCGAGCTCGAGCATCGTCGACCGCAGCTCATCATCGGACTGGGGCTTCGCCAGACCAGCGGCCTCAACGGTGTTCGCAGCCACCTCGGCGGTCCATGACGGTTCGGTGAACGGACGGTTGTACACGGGTCCGTCGTGGGCGACCGAGCGCGGGGGCACATCGACGATGACGTCGCCGTGCCATTCGATGACGAGACGATCGGAGTCAGTGACCTCGCCGAGCACGGAGGTCTCGACCTCCCATTTGCCGACGATGCGCAAGAATTCGTCGAGGCGGTCGGGACGGACGACGGCCATCATCCGCTCCTGCGACTCCGACATGAGGATCTCCTCAGGGGTGAGGGTCTCATCGCGCAGCAGCACATCGTCGAGCGCGATGTGCATTCCGCCGTCGCCGTTGGAGGCCAGTTCCGAGGTCGCACAGGAGATGCCCGCAGCGCCGAGGTCCTGAATGCCCTCGACGACACCGGCGTGGAAGAGCTCGAGGCAGCATTCGATGAGCACCTTCTCGGCGAACGGGTCGCCGACCTGCACGGCGGGGCGCTTCGAGGGCTTCGAATCGTCGAAGGACTCGGAAGCGAGGATCGAAGCACCGCCGATGCCGTCGCCACCGGTGCGCGCACCGAAGAGCACGACCTTGTTGCCCAGTCCCGACGCGTTGGCCAGACGGATGTCCTCATGTCGCATGACACCCACAGCCAGGGCGTTGACCAGCGGATTTCCCTGATAGACGGAATCGAAGACGGTCTCGCCGCCGATGTTCGGCAGGCCCAGGGAATTGCCGTAGTTGCTGATGCCGGCGACCACGCCGTGGACGACACGGGCGGTGTCCGGATGGTCGATGGCTCCGAACCGCAGCTGATCCATCACAGCGACCGGGCGCGCACCCATGGAGATGATGTCGCGGACGATGCCGCCGACTCCGGTGGCCGCACCCTGGTGGGGTTCGACGTAGCTGGGGTGGTTGTGCGATTCGACCTTGAAGGTCACCGCCCAGCCGTTCCCGATGTCGACGACGCCGGCGTTCTCGCCGATGCCCACGAGCAGGTGCTTCTTCATGTCCTCGGTGACCTTGTCGCCGAACTTCGACAGGTGGACCTTCGAGGACTTGTACGAGCAGTGCTCGGACCACATCACCGAATACATGGCCAATTCCGCCGAGGTGGGGCGACGTCCGAGGATCGCCTTGATCTTCTCGTATTCGTCGGCCGTGAGACCGAGATCGGCGAAAGGCTGCTCGACGTCGGGGTTCGCCGCTGCGAACTCGACCGTCTCCTTGACCTTCTTCGATGCATTCTGCGGGGAATCGACCTGCGTGGAATCCGCAGAGCTGAGGTTAGACGTCATGTCCTCTTCGGGGCCCTTTCATACGACACGGCACTCACGGCCAATCTTAGCCGTGTCCTCACCGCGGGGGCGAAGCGCGTCCACGGGCGGACCACCTCGGCGCGGGTAGGGACCGTTCCCCGCTGGGAATCGGACTGTCGCACCCCACTTAGAATGGGAGCCATGGCAACTCCCAAGATCGTCCTGTTCTACGTCTTCACCCCGCTGCCCGACCCCGAAGCGGTCAAGCTGTGGCAGCACACCTTGGCCGAGAGCCTCGGGCTCAAGGGGCGGATCATCGTGTCGAAGGACGGGATCAACGCCACTGTCGGCGGGGACATCTTCGAGGTGAAGCAGTACGTGCGGGCAACGAAGTCGTACGCGCCTTTCAAAGGTGCGGACATCAAATGGTCGAACGGTCAAGGCGATGACTTCCCGCGGCTGAGCGTGAAGGTCCGCGACGAACTCGTCACCTTCGGCACTCCTGATGAGATCACGGTGACCGAAGACGGAGTCCAAGGCGGCGGCCAGCACCTCAAACCGGGAGCCCTGCACAAACTCCTCGACGAACGCGGCGAGGAGGTCGTCTTCTTCGACGGCCGCAATGCGATGGAGGCGCAGATCGGGAAGTTCCGGGACGCGATCGTTCCCGACACCGACACCACGCGTGACTTCATCGCCGAGATCGAATCCGGCAAATACGACGACCTCAAAGACAAACCCGTCGTCACCTACTGCACCGGCGGAATCCGCTGCGAGGTCCTGTCCGTGCTCATGAAGAACCGCGGGTTCGAAGAGGTCTACCAGCTCGACGGCGGCATAGTCCGCTACGGCGAGACCTTCGGCAGCTCCGGCTACTGGGACGGTTCGCTGTACGTCTTCGACAAGCGCATGCACGTCGAGTTCGGTGACAACGTCGAATCCATCGGGCATTGCGTGTCCTGCGACAGGAAGACGCCGGAGTTCGTCAACTGTGCGAACCTCGAGTGCCGCAGACAGTACCTGCGGTGCGCCGATTGCACGGACAAGGGTCTGCAGCCCTATTGCGCCGACTGCGTCGAGCAGGGAATCCCCGCCGAGGCGGCTGTCGGCTGAGCGTGCGATCCTGCCGTTCCCCGGAGGTGGGGGCGGCGTTCCCCCGAGGTGGGGGAGTGCCGTACCCGACTCTTCAGCGCAGCAGGTGCTTTGCCGCCGCCTCGATGTCGGTCCACCTGAAGTCGAACCCGGCCGCTTCGAGTCGTTCCGGCAGCACCCACCGACTCTTGAGCACGAGTTCTGACTCCTGACGCAGGACGACCATCCCGATCTCGAGCAGCCACCTGGGTGCAGGAATCCCCACGGGCATACGCACTGCCTTGCGCAGCGCTTTCATCATGGAGCGATTGTCCGCGACCTGTGGGTTCGAGACGTTGATCGGGCCACTGAGTTCGTCGTGTTCGTCGATGAACCGGATTGCCCGGAGCACGTCGTCGATATGGACCCAGCTGAACCGCTGTCGTCCGTGAGTGGGCGGGTGTCCTCGCCAGACCGTCGGCCCGGAAGCCGCCGGGCCGATCCCGCGATAGCGCCGGTGCGGGAACCAGCGCCCTTCATGCTGGGCTCCTCCCGCGCCGAATCTGGCCGCGGTGGCCAACATGTTCAACGCCGCTCCGTCACCGAGCACGATCGCCATCCGCAGCGCGACTCGTCTGGTCGCGGGCAGATCTCCGGCAAAGAACTCCTTCTCCCAGGCCTTGGCGATGTCGACCGAGAACCCTTCGCCGATGTCGCCGTCGTCCTCGGTCTGCGGTCGATCCATCGAGTGACGGTAGATGGTGGCCGTGCTCGAATTGATCCACAGACGCGGCGGCACCGAGGCGGCTGCCACCGCAGTATTGAGAACGCGTGTCGTATCGACGCGGGAATCCCAGATCACCTGTCGATTGGCATCCGTGTACCGACATCCGACGCTCCGGCCGGCGAGGTTGATAAGCAGGTCGGCACCGTCGATGAGTTCGGCGATTCGGTCGGGACGGTCCCAGGTGGCGTCGGCGGAGTCAGGGGAGCGGCCGATCGTCCGCGTCGCGTACCCCCAAGCGCTGAGCGCATCGAGCAGCTCTCCGCCGATGAACCCCGATGCCCCGGCGACGACGGCGATCGGGGCCTGGGCGCTTGTCAGCGATGTGTCTGTGGGTAACGTGCTCATACTCAGGACGCTAGCACCCCGCATTGGCGGGGATGTCGATGCGGCAACGAGGC
>NZ_JABBYK010000009.1:0-141498 GCF_013168765.1 Brevibacterium sp. CT2-23B
AGTTCTGGGGCAGGGCGGGTTGTGTAGGATGAGTGCCACCCGTGGCACTCAGTGGACTGTTCGACTGTTCACAAGCTGTTCACATCTTCGCCGCTGTCGTCGATGAGTGAGCCGCTAGGGTGCAAGGGACTGCGTACGTGATCGTCACGGTGCGCACAGCCGCTCATCCGCCCGAAAGGCTCCCATGAAAGTCACGACCACCCTCTCTTCCGCCGCGGCGCTCAGTCTCGTCGCGGGCCTGGCCCTCCCCCTCGCACCGGCAGCCGCAGCAGATGCCGCCGCAGACAGCGACATCCGCATCTCCGAAATCGCCTACACCCTCGCGACCGACTTCATCGAAGTCGCCGCCGACCCCGGCACCGACATCTCCGGGTGGACCTTCGGTTCGGTGACACGCGGCGGCAGCGTCCAGGCGCAGGAGAACACCGTCACCGTGCCCGAGGACACGACGGTCGGCGATTCCGGTGCCGTCGCGATCGACGTGCCGATCACGAACTCCGTCAAGGCCGGTTCGGCCGCCGACGGCGAGTACGGCTCGAGCGCCTTCGTCATCGACGATGACGGCGAGCTGGTCGACTTCCAGCAGATCGGCGGCGTCGTCGACGGCAAGGGCGTCACCGGCACGAAGAACACCTTCACCCCCGCGCCCGTCATCGGCCAGGAAGCCGAACCGACCGGTGCGACTGCCGCCGGCGGCCAGTCGATCCAGCTCACCGGCGAGGTGTGGAAGTCGGCACCCCCCACCCCGAACGCCCTGCCCGACGGCAACGACAACGGCGACGGCGAAACTCCCCAGGGCGTCACGCCGATCGCCGACATCCAGGGCACTGGCGACGCCAGCCCCATCCAAGGCAAAACCGTGACCACCCGCGGTGTCGTCACCGCCGCTTACCCCGAGGGCGGGCTGAACGGCTACTACATCCAGACCCCGGGCACCGGCGGAGCCGACCGTGCCGACGGTGCAGCATCCGACGGCATCTTCGTCTACTCCCCCGACACCGTCGCCGATATCAGCATCGACGACCACGTCGAGGTCACCGGCACCGTATCCGAACACTACGGTCAGACCCAGATCTCCGTATCCGCGTCCGGTCTCAAAACGGTCGACGAACCCGCCGAGGCGGTCAAACCCGTCGAAGACGCCTTTCCAGCAGGAGATGAGAAGCGCGAATCCCTCGAAGGCATGCTCCTGCAGCCGAGCGAATCGCTGACCGTGGCCGACAACTACAACACGAATACGTACGGCGAGGTCGTCCTCGCCACCGGTGAGGGCACGCTCGACCAGCCCACCGACGTCCACCGCCCCGGCACCCCCGAGGCGAAGGCTCTGGAAGCCGAGAACCTCGACCGTGAGGTCGTCCTCGATGACGGCGCCACCGTGAACTTCCTCAAGGCCGATAAGGACATCCCCCTGCCCTACCTCAGCAAGGAGGACCCGGTCCGCGTCGGTGCGCAGGCGAACTTCACCTCCCCGGTCGTGCTCGGCTTCGATCACGAGAAGTGGCGGTTCCAGCCGACGACCCGTCTGACCGGGGACAACGCCGAGGCGGTCCAGCCGACCACTTTCACCGACACTCGCACCGAGGCCCCCGAGGCCGTCGGCGGGCAGGTCAGCCTCGCCAGCTTCAACGTCCTCAACTACTTCACCACCACCGGTGACCAGCTCTCTGGCTGCCAGTACTACGACGACCGCGAGGGCAACCACATCACCGTCCGCGGCGGCTGCGATGCCCGCGGTGCCGCGAATGCGGAGAGTCTCAAGCGTCAGGAGACGAAGATCGTCACCGCGATCAACAAGCTCGACGCTTCGGTGGTCTCGCTCATGGAGATCGAGAATTCCGCCGCGTTCGGCAAGGACCGCGACGACGCGCTGGCGACCCTGGTCAAGCGCCTCAACGAGGCCGCCGGAACCGAGAAATGGGACTTCGTCGACTCCCCTGCCGCCGTTCCGTCCGATGAGGATGTCATCCGCACGGCCCTGATCTACCAACCCGCCGAGGTGGCCCCGCAGGACGAATCCACGATCCTTGATGACCAGGATGCGTTCTCCAATGCCCGCGAACCCCTGTCCCAGGCGTTCGCGCCGAAGGACGGTACCGGTGAGATCGAAAAGGACAAGACCTTCGTGACGATCTCCAACCACTTCAAGTCCAAGGGATCCGGGTCAGGTCCGGGCAACGAGGACTCCGGTGACGGTCAGGGCGCGTCGAACGCCGATCGCGTGAAGCAGGCCGAAGCGCTCGTCGGGTTTGCCGGTGACCAACAGGAGGCAACGAACAGCGACCTGGTCTACCTCCTCGGCGATTTCAACTCCTACACTCAGGAGGACCCGATGCAGGTCTTCTACGAGGCCGGATACAAGGACATCGCGGCGGAGAAGACGGACGAATCCACGTATGTCTTCGGTTCGCGCACAGGCAGCCTCGATCATGTCCTCGCCCTCGACGCCTCGGACGAAGCCGACGGTGCAGGCACGGAGGCAACGGCCTTCGGCTCCGTCACCGGGGCCGATGTCTGGAACATCAACTCGGTCGAGTCCCTGGCGCTCGAATACAGCCGCTTCAACTACAACGTCAGCGACCTCTTCGCTCCGGACCAGTTCCGGGCTTCCGACCATGATCCGGTCGTCGTCGGCCTCTTCGACTCCTCAGATGAAGGCGGGGACGACGACGCCGGAGCAGACGCTGCGGAAAACGCCGACGCCGACGGTTCGAGCGACCACCCCGGCGGAAAGAACGCGGGGAAGAACGGTGGCAAGAACGGCAACCATTGGGGCAGCCGCGACGGTGATCACCCTGGAGGCAAGAACGCCGGGAAGAACGGTCGCCACAACGGTTGGTGACGCTTAGTCGGTGACGGCCACCTGCCCCCGCATGAGCACTCGTGCCGTGCGAAAGAGGGAGGCGGCCGTCACCGTGTCCGCGTCGAAGACGGCACCGGCCGTGACGACGCCCGAAGGGGTGGCCAGCCGCACTTCCGGCCCGACATTTTTGTCTTCGTCCCCGGTGTCGGACCCGGGCCTGGAGCGTCGGATGATGCGGTTGATGATCGTGTCCGGGATCTGCGCGGCCGCGGCCAGGCACATGGCTCCGGTTCCGGGCACGGCTTTGTGCGTCTGCCCCATGGAGATCATTCGCACGAGCAGGTCGGCCTCCTCGGCGGCCAGGGTCGTTCCGTCGAGCAGTCGGGTGGGCTGTGGGGCGGTGACCACGGCGACCTTCGGCACGACGTCCGGCGCTTCCTCCGGTGACTCACACAGCCCCATCCGCACAGCGGCGTTGCGGCGCAGCTCCGCGATCATGCCCATCGCGTGCTTGTTCGCGTCGATCTCCTCCGGAGATTCGGTGCCCTTGAGTCCGATCGCAGCACCCGGGACGATGACGACGGGCAGGGTGGCGTCGACGAGGCTGACCTCGAACATCGCCCCACCGGCAGTGATGGACTCGGCTGCCTTCCCCGTCGGTAGGAGTCCGGCGGTGCGGCTGCCGGCCGGGTCGGGGTAGATGAGTTCGAGCGGTGCGCCCGTTCCGCTGACTCCGGGCAGCACCAGATCTCCCGTAACGTCGGCCTGCCCATCGACGACGCCGAGGCCGACGTCGACGAGTTTCTGCGTGTTCGTATTGAACAGCCGGAAGACATGCCATCCATCGGCTGCGGAGATCAGCCCGGCCGACAAGGCGAAGGGCACGACCCCGGACGACAGATTTCCGCAGTTGCCGGAATAGTCGACGGCCGCCTCGGTGACGGAGACCTGACCGAACGTGTAGTCGAGGTCGACCCCATCCCTCGCCGAGGCGGCCACGACGACGATCTTCGACAGCGAGGAGATTCCCCCGCCCATTCCATCGAGCTGACGGCCGAACGGATCGGGCGAGCCCATCGCCTGGCAGAAGATCGTGTCCCACTCCGCCGTGTCCCCGTCGGGACTCAGCGACGGCAGCGCGGATTCGCTGAAGAACAGTCCCTTGCTTGTGCCGCCGCGAACGAACGTGGCATCGATCCACCGAGACATGCTTTCAGCGTAGCGACTTCGGCACGATCGCCATGGCAGCGAACCCGAGGACTGCCACGACGGCGAAGAGGTAGAAGCCCCACGGGTAGGCGATGCCCGCGGTGACGAGGGCACCGGTGATGAACGGACCGACGATGGCACCGATTCGCCCGATGCCCGAAGCCATGCCCAGCGCGGTGCCGCGGGCCTGAGCCGGGTAGATGGCCGAGACGAAGGCGTAGACGAGCACCTGGGCGGAGAAGACGAAGACTCCGGTGATGAATACCGCGATGTTGAGCAGCACCTGGCTGGTCATCGGAATCGACAGTGCGGCGAGGAAGATGGCTGCGAGGACGAACCACATGAGCACGATCTTCTTCGTCCCGTGCTTATCGGCCAGCCAGCCGGCCAGGACGAGTCCGACGACGGCGCCGATGTTCATGACGAAGAGCATGACCAGCGAGTCCGAGACCTCGTAGCCGGCGTCGGCCATGATCTTCGGCAGCCAGGTGTTGAGTCCGTAGACCAACAGGAGTCCCATGAAGCTCGCTGCCCACACGCCGATGGTCACCAGCGCCAGCTTGCCCTCGAAAAGTCCCGCCATTCCTGTCTTCGCCTGCGCGTCGACGGTGCCGGACGGGTCGACGGCGTCGGCGTCCACCGCTTCCGCGGCAGCGGGGTTGCGTTTGAGTTCCTGAGCGATGAGGAAGACTTCGGATTCGGGCAGCTTCCAGATCAGGAGGGGCACCATGACGAGGCCGGCGATTCCGCCGGCGAGGAAGAGCAGGTGCCAATTGTGGGAGTAGGCGACGGCCAGCAGGGAGATCGCGACGGCGCCGGCATGGTAGCCGGTCATCGTCAGCGTCGTGGCCTTTCCAGTCTTACCCGACTTGTTGTACTCGCTGATGTAGGCGAGAGCGCTGGGCATCACGGCACCGAGGAACAGTCCGGCGATGAACCGGTAGGTGGTGAACAGTGCGACGTTCGGAGCGAACGCGACGAGCAGAGTGAAGACGCTGAAGCCGATGACGCAGCCGATGATCGCCCACCGTCGTCCGATCCGGTCGACGACGGGGCCGACGGATACGGCGCCGAGGCCGACGCCCACGAGGCTGAGCGTGGCCACCATTGTGGCCGCCTCTGGGGTGAATCCGAGGGCCTCGGTGGCCAGCAACTCAGGGATGACCGCGCCGAGGACGACGAGGTCGAAGCCCTCCAAAGCGACAGCCAGCCAGCACAGGACGGCCGGCCAGCGGCCCGCCGAGGCGGAACCGGTCGTGGATGCGGATGGGGTGGTTGCGGACATCGGTGTCTCCGGGGTGTTGTCGTGCAGGTCAGAACGGGTAAGGCGCGATGGACGAGCGCATCGTCACCCATTGGGTTTCGGTGAAGGCTTCGATGTTGGCCTCAGCCCCGCCGAAACGGGATCCGTTGCCGGAGTCCTTCATGCCACCGAAGGGGACGTTGGCCTCATCGGAGACGGTCTGTTCGTTGATGTGGACCTTCCCTGTGTCGACGAGGTCGGCGAGGTCCATGGCCAGACCCACATCGCCGAGGATGCCCAAGGAGAGTCCGTATTCGCTGGCATTGACCATCTCGGCGGCTTCTTCGAGGGTGGAGAAGCGGGCCACCGGGGCGACGGGTCCGAAGATCTCCTGCGCCCAGGCGGGGTTCGAAGGGCTGAGGTCGGTGAGCACCGTGGGCGGGACGAAGGCCCCTTCGCCCGGCCCGCCGGCGACGAGTGTGGCACCGTCGGCGATGGCTTTGTCGAGGATGTCGCGGACGTGGGTGCGCTGTTTCTCGTCGATGATCGGTCCGATCGCGACCTCCTCGGTGGCGGGGTTGCCCACCGGCAGGTTGCGGGCGCGTTCGGCCAGCTGTTCGATGTATTCGTCGTAGATGGATTCGTGGACGAGGTGGCGGCCTGTGGTCATGCAGATCTGGCCTTGGTGCATCCACGATCCGAAGGCCCCCGCCGAGGTGGCGGGACCGACCTCGGCTCCGGGAAGGACGACGAGCGCATTGTTGCCCCCGAGCTCGAGGTGGCAGCGTTTGAGGAGGCGACCGGCGGCTTCGCCGACCTTGCGTCCGGCCGCGGTGGAGCCGGTGAACGAGATGACGGAGACCTCGGGTGCGGCGACGACGGCTTCACCGGCGTCGAGACCGCCGGGCAGGACCTGGAGCAGTCCTTCGGGCAGTCCCGCCTCGGCGAAGACCTTCGCGATCGCCACTCCGGCGCACACGGCGGTGCGGGGGTCCGGCTTGAGCAGGACCGCGTTGCCCAATGCCAGGGCCGGGGCGACGGAGCGCATGGCGAGGATGAGGGGGAAGTTGAACGGGGCGATGACGGAGACGACTCCGGCGGGCACTCGGCGGGCGAAGGACCACCGGGGTTCGTTCGAGGTGAGCACCTGCCCCTTGGGGTGGCTGGGCAGGGCGGAGGATTCGAAGCAGATGGCTTCGGCCGAGGAGAGTTCGAGTGCGGCCTTCGGCGGGATGGAGCCGGCTTCGCGGATGATCCATCCGGAGAGCTCTTCGGCGTGTTCGGCCCACAGAGCACCGGCGCGGCGCAGCACTGCAGCCCGTTCGGCCGGGGTGGTCTTCGCCCATTCCTTCTGTGCAGCGGCGGCTCGCGTGGCGGCGGCGGTGACGTCGTCGGCGCTGGCGGCACCGAGGCGGCCGAGGGTCTCACCAGTGGCCGGTTCGATGACATCGTAGGTCTCTCCTGAGCCGGCGGCCCAGGTGCCGGTGAAGATCTTCTCGTGCCAGTCGGTTCCCAGGAAATCAGTCATTGTCTGTCCTCACTTCTTTGTCGGGGCGGGTCATGTCTGTGGTTCCGTGCAACGAGCCGACCTGCGGGCACAGTCAACGAAGGACTGTGGTGCACCTCTCGTCAGAGTAGTGACCCGCACCACCCGAAGCCACAGTACTCCCATTCATTGAGAATTTTGATGGCGAGCCGCTAGAATCCGAGGCATGGCGAACTCTCCTTCCGGCGACTCGATGATCGATCGGCTCGTGCGCGTGCTCGCATCCTTCGACCCGGACCATCAGAGCCTGAGCACCGACGAGATCGCCGAGCGTGCCGAACTGCCGAAGTCGACGGCCTACCGACTCATCGGTGAGATGATGCGTCACGATCTGCTCCAGCGCGACCCCAACGGCCGCATCCGGATCGGCGTCGGGATGTGGGAGCTGTCGAACCGCGCCTCCGATGCCGTCGATCTGGCTTCGGTGGCCAGACCGCACATGATGGGTGTACACGAGTTCGTCGGTGAGAACACCCAGTTGGGCATCCTGCGGGAGCGGGAGGTGCTCATCATCGAGCGCATGTCGGCGCCGAATGCGGTCATCCACCGGTCGAAGACCGCCGGTCGACTGCCGGCTCATGCGTCGTCCTGTGGACTCGTGCTCTTGGCTTATGCGCCCAAACATGTTCGTGAGGCGTATCTGCGGGGGCCGCTGTCTGCCATCACGGAGAAGACGACAACGGATCCTGCAGCTCTGCGCAAGATGTTCACTTCCATCCGCTCTCACCATTTCGCCGAGCTCTCCGGCCATATCGATGAGGGCACGACAGGAATCACGGTTCCTGTCTTCGACGCCGGCGGGGCGGCGATCGCCGGGCTCGGCGTCGTCATCGATTCGGAGCACCGTAAAGGCGTGCCCGCGATCATGCGGGTCCTGCGGACCGCCTCGGCGAGGATCACGCAGGACCTTACCGCCGATCATCGATTCGCCGGCTGAGTCAGATCGCTGCGACTCAGACCAGCACACCGACGAGTAGGCAGACCACACCGAACAACGGCAGCGTGCCCTGTTTGAGCGCGGAGGCGAGCAGCTCACGGCTTGAGAGTGCGAGCACCAGCGCTGCGGCGAGCATCGATCCTGCCCCGACGAAGACGAGGGTGAGACCGACCGCGGCAGAGCCTGCGCCGAAGACGATGAGGCCAATGAACACAGCGAGGGCCAAGAAGAGGTTGTAGAAGCCCTGGTTGAAGGCCAGGGACTTCGTCGCCGCAGCCTCGGCTTCGGTCGTGCCGAACGTGGCGCGGGCACGTGGACTCGTCCAGGCGATGGACTCCAAGTAGAAGATGAAGACGTGCAGGGCGGCGGCGAGGCCGGCGAGGACAAGTCCGGCGATCGTCATGCGCGAGCCGCGAATCTGGCTCGCCGCTTCTCCGCTTCCTCCTCTCGATTCTTCGGCGGCGCGTTCGTCACCAGCGCATCGAGGAGGTGCTGGGTGGTGTGGGCGATCTCCTCGACAGCAGCGTCGAAGGCCTCAGCATTGGCCTGCGAGGGCTTCGTCGTGCCGGCGATCTTGCGCACATACTGCAGTGCGGCGGCGTGGACTTCGTCGGAGGTGGCGGCAGGTTCGAAATTATGGAGGGTCCTGATGTTTCTGCACATGCCAAAACGGTACTCCTCGGCACTGACACAGAACAGATGTTCCGCCGATACACTGAGGCCACAATGGAGATCCGGAAAGAGATGACGCCAACAGAGACCGCCCTGACACCACAGCAGATCGAAAGCATCCGTCAGCTGCGCCTGGATTTCTCGCAGCTGATCATGCACCACCGCTTCGTCATCGACGAGGTGCTCACGAAGATCTCGATCCTGCGCGAGGAGTCCGTCCACACGCGCAGCTACAACCCGATCGAGCACATCTCCTCTCGCGTGAAGTCGCCACGGAGCCTGCTGGAGAAGGTCCACCGTCGGGGCCTGCCGCTCGACACCGCGATCATCCGCCGCGAGATCACCGACATCGCAGGCATCCGCATCACCTGCAGCTTCATCGCCGACACCTACCACGTCCTCGAGCTGCTCACCGCGCAGAACGACGTCCGCCTCGTCGAGGTCAAGGACTACATCGCAGAGCCGAAGCCCAACGGCTACCGCAGCCTGCACGCGATCCTCGAGGTACCGGTGTTCCTCCGCAGCGGGCCGACCCCGGTCATCTGCGAGGTGCAGATCCGCACGATCGCGATGGACTTCTGGGCGAGCCTCGAACACAAGATCCACTACAAATTCGACGGCGACGTTCCCGAACGTCTCGTCGGCGAACTCACCGAGGCGGCCGACGCGGCCAGCGAACTCGACCGGAAGATGGAACGCCTCCACGCCGAGGTCAGGAGCGGTTCACCGGATGTCGATTCCGGTGAGGAGTTCGACGAGGAGGCTCTGCGGATCCTTTGGGACCTCAGTCGGCGGGAGGGCTAGGCCTCTTGGGTCGGTACGTCCGACCGAAGCTGCGGGCATTCGCCGTATCGATCGCCTCGAGCTCCCAATCGACCCGCCGTCCGCCGGGAACATCGAAGATCCGGGTGCCGTCGCCGAGGAAGACCGGGGCGACGTAGACCTGGAGTTCGTCGATGAGGTCGACCTCGAGTGCCTGCCGGGCGATATCGGC
This sequence comes from Brevibacterium sp. CT2-23B, assembly GCF_013168765.1. NCBI lineage: Bacteria > Bacillati > Actinomycetota > Actinomycetes > Micrococcales > Brevibacteriaceae > Brevibacterium > Brevibacterium sp. CT2-23B. Next base: position 9,405 of record NZ_JABBYK010000009.1, read on the forward strand.
GCTGATGATCTGGATGTCGCGGTCACCGGCGATCTGCTGGGCACGCTCGACCGCCTCGGTGATGGTGCAGTTCAGCGCGGTCACCGAGGCGTCCCCGGCCAAATCCTCGGGACGATGAGTGAGGATGAACTCCGTCCCCGACCACGCACCTCCGTATGGCTCGGACGTCAGCTCATCGCGTTCGTCGGCCTGATCCTTGGCCGCGTCGTAGCCGCGGCGGCCGGAGATGATGACGGCGACCTTCGACGCCATGCCCTCGGTGGTGCCTTCGGCGTTCGGCTCGGAGGCCGAGAGCCACGACATGTCATGGCCTGGCCCGGCGATGAATCCGTCGATCGAACAGGTGAAACCCCATGCCACTTTTCCCATCGCTCCCCCTCGAGCCGCAGCGATCATCAATCTAGTTGCAGATTGCAACCAGTTAACCATTGTTGCCGGCCTCGATCAATGCCCCGTGTGACCGAACAGGCCGACTTACAGCGGAATGTTCTCCGACTCTTCCTCGTTACGCCTGGTGAGAGCCACATCAGCTGGGCCCGAGGATTTTCGAGAAAGAGAGTCACCACCATGGCAGATTTCACGAACAAGGTCGCACTCGTCACCGGAGGCGGATCGGGCCTCGGAGAGGCGATTTCCAAGGACCTCGCTTCCAAGGGCGCGAAGGTCGTCATCACCGACATCAACCTCGAGGCAGCCGAGCGTGTCGCCGGTGAGGTCACCGAGGCCGGAGGCACCGCCTCGGCGATCAAGCAGGACACGTCCTCGAAGGAGGACTCGGAGAAGGTCGTCAAGTTCGCCGTCGACACCTACGGCGGACTCAACTTCGCCGTGAACAACGCGGGCATCGGCGGCAAGCAGGTGCCCGCCGGCGAGACCGACCTCGATTCGTGGGACAAGGTCATCGACGTCAACCTCAACGGCGTCCTCTACGGCATGCGCTTCCAGATCCCGGCCATGCTCGAGAACGGCGCAGCGGAGTCGGCGATCGTCAATATGGCTTCGATTCACGGAACCGTCGCCGCGATCAACAACGGCGCTTACACCGCAGCCAAGCACGGCGTCGTCGGCATCACGAAGAATGCCGCCGCCGAATACGGCACCGAAGGCTTGCGCATCAACGCAGTCGGCCCCGGCTACATCACAACTCCCCTGCTCGAATCGAGCCTGGACGCCGAAACGCTTGAAGGACTCAAGGCCAAGCACCCTCTCGGCCGCCTGGGCACCGCCGATGAAGTTGCAAAGGTCGTATCGTTCCTGCTCTCCGACGATGCCTCGTTCGTCACCGGCGCCTATTACCTCATCGACGGCGGCTACACCGCGGTGTGATCGCTCTGTCGATGACGCACGAGCACTGTCACCGCCTCAGTGCTCGTGCCCGGCCCCGTCATGCCCGGCCGGCACCCCGACTTCTGCCTCCTGACCTTGCTCGATGACGACGAACTGGCCCATCATGCCCTCGTCCTCGTGCAGCAGCATGTGGCAGTGATACATATACGGCATCGTCGGGTCGGCGAAGTCCTCGAATCGCATGAGCAGCCGGTAGTCGCGATTCGGTTCGAGGTAGATCGTGTCCTTCCTTCCGCTCATCTCCACCGGCGGCGCCTCCCCATCAACCGAGAGCACCTCGAACTGCACATCATGGATATGGAAGCTGTGCGGGATCGGCTGCTTGCTGCGCACCTCCCACACCTCGGTGTCACCGACGTAGGCCACCTCGTCGATGCGGTTCATGTCCATCCGCTCGCCGTTGATCTCACGTTCCTCGAGTTCGAACTTGCGGGTCTTGGCTGCCTCAGCCTCAATTAGAGCATCCTCCTCGACATGCGACGACGGTGACCATGCGGGTTCGGGAGCTGGCGTCAGGGTCTCGGCCGCACGGAATTCGAGAACGTCGAAGGAATCGTGTCCGCCCATCGTCGCCGGCACCGCCACCCCGCCGAGGTCGACCTCGGCCGAGCGCATCCGCACCGTCTCACCTGCGGTGAAGTCGACGACCACCTCGGCGCGCTCACCCGGTGCCAACCTCAGCCGATCGACCTCGGCAGGTTCGTCGAGGAGTCCGCCGTCACCGGCGATGAGATCCATCGACCGATCGGGGAATTCGAAGGCGTACGTCCTCGCCGTCGATCCGTTGAGCAGGCGCAGCCGCACCTTCTCCGATGTCACCTCCTGCACCCCGCCGATGGTGCCGTTGACCATGACGGTGTCGCCGAGCATCCCCGGTTCGGCCCCGTCGTCGCTGAGCTCGAGCTCACCATCGTCGAAAGACTTGTCCTGGACGATGAGCGGGAGATCGTCGACGCCGTACTCGTCCGGCAGATCCGCGTCGGCGCTGGCATCGTCGTCGAGGATGACCATCCCGGCCAACCCCTTGTACACGTGGTCCTCGGTCTTTCCATGTGGATGCGGGTGGTACCACAGGGTCGAGGCCTGCTGGTCGATCGTCCAGTGCGGCTTCCACGACTGACCAGGATCGATCATCTGGTGCGGACCGCCGTCCATCGTCGCCGGCAGATGCATCCCGTGCCAGTGCACGCTCGTCGGTTCGTCGAGGTCGTTCGCAACGTCGACGGCGACTTTCTCCCCGCGTTCGGCCCGCAGAGTGGGCCCGAGAAATGACCCATTGAATCCCCAGGTCTCCGTCGGTCCGTCCTGACCGGGAAACTCCGTCGACCCTTTCTCAGCGGTGAGGTCGAAGGTGCGCACTCCGCCGTTGACCGTCGATTCCGCCAACGGCGGGATGGCCAGTTCGTTGTCGAACTCGGCCTCCGTCACCGAGGTGGTCGACACTCCGCAGGCAGCCAGCCCGACCGCGGCGACCACCGCGACAGCGGCCCCGGCAGCGACAGAGGCGTGCGGGCGCCGTCTCATCGCTGCTCTCGCCTCCCGAGCATCGCCTGGATTCCGTAGGCTGCCAGTCCGGTGAGGGCGCCGATCCCGGCGCCCATTCCGAGGCTCGGGATGAGTGCCATGAACACCGCCGGCCCGCTGCTGATCAGCCCGGTCCCGGCGAGCAGTCCGCCGAATGCGAGGGTGAGGAAGCCGTGCGCCGCGCCGCAGATCGTCAGGGTGAGTACGGGCCGAGCGACGCGGGCGAAGCCGACGGTCCCGATCCACACCGCTCCGGTGAGACCGAGCAGGATGAGGGCGCGGACGGCGCCGTCACCGAGGATGGGCCACAGTCCGGTCAGCGGCCACAGCAGCGCCAGAGAGGACAGACCGACGATGAGCGGCCAGGACAGAGGACGTTTCGAATGTGTTGTCGTATTCATGTCCCCCACTCTTCCGGCCGGCCGGATCTGCCACATCGACACTGAGGCGTCAGTTTCTCCCGCCCCGAGGCGAGGCTCGAGTCGCCTGCAGGCGATTGCCCGATCGACGCCGAACGACTGCGGCGGACGCGTTTGCTCCGTAGTCTTGGACTATGGGTTCGGCAGATGTGAGTGAGACGGGTGAGGAGCGCGAGCGCCTCGCACCGTGGCTGACCGATGCCTCCCTGGCGGTTGCGGTGACCCTGGTGATCTCGCTGGTCATCGCCGCCGATGCCGAGTCCTCCCCGCTGCCCGGCGTCGCCTGGGCCATCGGCTTCGGTGCCCTGTTGCTCCTGCGTCGCCGTCTGCCGCTGACCGTTCTGGCCGTGACCGTGTTCGGGATCTTCGCCTACTACGCTCTGAATCTGCCGCCGATCGGCATGGTCCTGCCCGCCGTCGGTGCTCTCTACTCGACTGCCGAGGTGCGGCGCACCTCATGGGCGGTGCTCGGTGCTGCGGTCTTGATTGCCGTGTCGACGTTCTACCGGTTCGATGACCTCGATCCGCGCGCCCAACTGACCGGGTACGGCTTCGTCACTGAACTTGCCCTGGCAGCCGCCGCGATCGCCCTGGGGTCCGTGGTCCGTTTGGTCCGGGAGACCCGTACGCAGTCGGCGCGCATCGCCGCCCTCACCACTGCCGAGGAGTCCCGAGCCGCCGAGGCGCGGATGCACTCCGAACGAGTGCGCATCGCCCGCGACCTCCACGACACGATCGGCCATACCCTGTCCGTGGCTTCCCTGCACACCTCAGTGGCGGCCGAGGCCGTGGACCCGGACGACCGCGCGGCCGCACTCGAACGGGTGCGCGGTGCCACCTCGGAGGCACTGCGGGAACTGCGTCGCACGGTCAAGGTCCTCCGCGAGGAGTCCGCGGGTGCGACCGACCCGGGACCCGCCTCGGCGCTGGGGTTGGCTTCGATCTCCTCCGTCATCGAGTCGGCCCGAGCCGCCGGCCTCGACGTCACGGTCGACCTCGATGTCGATCCGGCACGGCTGCCGCGGGCCGTCGACGCCGCGGCATTTCGGATCGTCCAGGAATCGGTGACGAACGTGCTCCGCCATTCCGGGGCGAGCGCGGCCCGCATCTCCGGGCGGGTGCACGGCGACGAGCTCATCGTGCGCATCCACGATGACGGTCACAGCGGGGCCGCGGACACGGCCGCCGGTGCCGGCATCCGCGGGATGTCGGAACGGGCGGGACTGCTCGGGGGTCGCCTCGGTGCTGGACCGAACGGTGAAGGATTTGAAGTGATCGCGCATCTGCCGATCGAGGTTGAGGAGAACGAATGACCGAGACGATTCGCGTCGTCATCGTCGACGATCAGGAGCTGGTCCGAGCGGGTCTGCGACCTCTGGCCGAACGCGACGGAGACATTTCGGTCATCGCCGAGGCGGCGGACGGGAGGTCAGGGCTGTCGCATGTGCGGGAGCTGCGCCCCGATGTCGTACTCATGGACATCCGCATGCCCGTCATGGACGGGATCGAGGCGACGCGGGCCATCGTCGACGATGGTGCGTTGAACGGGGTCAGGGTGCTCATGCTCACCACCTTCGACGAGGACGAGAACGTGTTCGCCGCCATCCGTGCCGGTGCTGCAGGCTACCTGCTCAAGGACGTCTCTCCCGACGATCTGCGCGCTGCGATCCGCACGGTCGCCGCCGGTGATGCCCTGTTGTCTCCATCTGTCACCGCCGCGGTCATGCGGGTCGTCGCGGAGGGGCATTCACCCGATCCGGACGGGCATGGGCTCGATGAGCTGACTGAACGGGAGGTCGAGGTCCTCAGCGGAATCGGGCGCGGGCTGACCAATGACGAGATCGCTGCCGAACTCTTCCTCAGCCCCGCCACTGCTCGCACCTATGTCAGTCGACTGCTCACTCGTCTCGATGCCCGGGACCGCGCTGCCCTGATCGTGCTCGCCTATGAGACGGGGCTGGTTCGGCCGGGCGGTGCTTCACGCGGGTGATCGTCGGCTGCTCCCATCGAACGTCCTCAGATCCCCCAGTGCACACTCTGCTTGCAGGCGTAGCGTGGCAGGCACAGCCCAAATGGTTTGGACCGTGGACGAAAACATCAGGTGATCGACCATGAGCACGACACAGACCTATCAGTATCCGAAGCCCCTGGCGGTGGTTCTCGGCAAGAGGGCGGCGCTGTTCCTCTTCATCGGCGTCCTCGGTTTCCTCCTCGTCAAGATCGTCGGTCCGGTTCTGCAGACCGGCCCCGAATATGTCCTCGAGGCCGCCGTCTCCGGAATTCCGCTGCTCATCGCCGCCGGGTGTGCCGTCAGCGCACTGGCGCTGGCGGTCGTACACAAAGTGCGGCACAGGGCAGCGTGAACACTGCCCCGCGTCGGTTCACTCCGGATGCGCGACGATATTGAATACGTTGCCGTCGGGTGCGCGGACGAAGAACCGCCGTACTCCCCATTCCTCGTGGGTGAGCGGGTGGACGATCTCGATGCCCTGTTGCTGGGCTTCGGCAAAGGCAATGTCGACGTCCTCGACGAGCACCGAAGCCACGGGATTCGTCTGCCCGGTCTCATCGTCGGTGAGCACCTGCACGCTGGCGCCGGTGCCCGGTGAGGTGAAGCGTGCGACCCAGCCGAGATTGAATTCCTCGCTGCTCAGCCCGAGGAAGCCCGCATAGAACTCCCGCGCGGCGTCGAGGTCGTCGACCGCGATGTCGGGAACGACCCTGTTGACCTTCATGACATCACCACTGATCGTGGTCGAAGACCTGGCAGAACACGCTGGTCATCTGATCGCTGAAGAGAACGAACTGGACGTCGTCGATCGATTCCCAGCGGCCGCGCGATCGTCCGTCGACGATGACGGAGTGAGCCGCCTCGGCGACGCCCCTGGGCGACCAGCCGTAGACTCCGCCGCCGATGGCCGGGAACGCGATCGAAGAGGCTCCGAGCTCCTCGGCGAGGTTGAGGCTTGATTCGAAACAGGACTCGAGGATCTCAGGATCAGCCTCGCCCGCGTTCCGATTCGGTCCGACCGTGTGGATGACCCAGCGGACGGGCAGATCCCCCGCCGAGGTGGCGACGGCCTGACCCGGCGGCAGACCGCGCACATGGGTGGTCTGCCTGACCTCGCGGCAAGCTTCGAGGAGCGCGGGACCGGCCGCGCGGTGGATGGCTCCGTCAACTCCGCCGCCACCGAGCAGCGAAGAATTCGCGGCGTTGACGATCGCGTCGACGGCCACCTCGGTGATATCGCCTTCGAGAACCGTGATCTTCATGTCTTGAGTCTAGGCATCGGCACTGACATTGCACATCGGCCGGCGCAGCTTTGCAGCTGCGCCGGCCGATGGGGTTGGCATCTCCTGCGATTCAGGCCTTCTGGACGGTGATGGTCCAGCTCGCGTCGGTGACTCGGTCGAAGTGGGTGACGGGGTAGCCGTTCTCGGCGGCCCACTGCGGGATCGCCTCGGTGGCCTGGGTGCAGTCGAAGTTGATGACGAGTTCGTCACCGGCTTCCAGACCGGTCATCGCGTCCTTGGCTTCCACGAGGGGGAAGGGGCAGACCTGGCCGTCGGTTTCGAGTACTTGTTTCATACTGTCCTGCTTTCCGCCGCGGGCGCTGTGGCCTGCGACTTCTTCGGTTTGATGGAGACCTTGGCGGCGATTCCGGAGCCGACGATCATGAAGACCATCGACACCCAGCCTTGGTATTCGAACTGTGCGGTCGAGACCATCGCGTTGCCGACGGTGCAGCCGCCGGCGATGGCTGCGCCGACGCCCATGCCGATTCCGCCGATGATCGACTTGATGATCACGCTCTTGTCCGGCACGCGGACCCGGAACTCGCCGGAGGCCTTTGCTGCGATGAAGGAGCCGACAAGGATGCCGATGACGAGCATGACGCCCCAGTCGATGAGCTGCGTGTCACCCGTGGTGAGGTATCCGACGAGGTTCGCCGAGGGGGTGGTGATGCCCAGACCCGAGTTGCGGCCCGTGGCGGCGGAGAGCGGCCAGGCGATCGTGGCGATGATGCCGATGACCACGGCTGTGGCGAAGGGGTTCCAGCGCTTCTCGGTGAGCAGGTGCGCCAGGCCTGTCTTGCGCGGAGGCAGGGTGGCCATCGGAGTCTTGAGTTTGCGGGCATGGTGGACGGTCAGCCAGATCGCCACTGCAGAGATGATGGCGACGAAGAGCCAGGGGCTCATGCCGGTGCTCGCCTGCAGGCTGCCGTTGTCCAGGGTGATCCCGCGGATGCCCTCGGTGAAGCCGGCGAGCGGGCCGAGCTTCATCACCGCGGAGAAGAGGGCGTAGAAGATGAGGGCGAACCAGCTGCCGACGAGTCCTTCACCGGCCCGGTAGTAGGTGCCAGTCGCGCAGCCTCCGGCGTAGACCATGGCCCAACCGAAGATCAGTCCGCCGACGATCGAGGCCAGCCATGGGAACGGCGTCGCCTCGAGGGTGATGACTCCGAAGCTGTTGAGCAGGAACAGGCCGATGGAATGCACGGCGATGAGCACGATGAGGGCGGAGAACCAGCGCGTGTTCCCCGTCAGCGTGAGGTCACGGAAGGCGCCGGTCACGCAGAAACGTCCTCGCTGGAAGACGAATCCGAGGACGAGGCCGACGATGAGTCCGGTGATGATCATTGAGCTGCTTTCTGTTCACGGCAGGTTCGCGGACGAACACAACAACCGTCCATTTTGCTCAACAATCAATGATCAGTCAACCACGGCCGGGCACAGCGCCTCCCACTCAGCCCGATGTGACTCAGGTCTCACCATAAGTATCTTGACGTCAAGATACTTATGGAGTCATTATTTAGGTACGCCTTACCTAATAAGGAGGGGTCACAATGAAGGTCACAATGGACCAGCACCACGCACCGACAGAGGTGCAATCACTCGCTCAGTTCGTCGCCGATGCCTCGCTGGACACGCTCAGCGATACCGCCCTCGAACAGCTCAAGATCCGCGTCCTCGACACCGTCGGCGTCGCCATCGGCGCCCTGGACGCTGCCCCGCTGCAGGAGATCAGAACCCTCATCGAGGACCTCGGGGACGGACGCGGAGCCACGCTCATCGGCGGGGGCCAGGCCAGCCCTGATCACGCCGCGTTCTTCAATTCCGCCCTGAGCCGATATCTCGACTTCATGGATGCCTACCTGGCCAAGGGCGAAACCAACCACCCGTCGGACAATATGGGCGCGGTCCTCGCGGCCGCGGAGCTGGCCGACGCCTCGGGCGCGGACTTTCTCACGGCCTTCGCCGTGGCTTATCAGATCCACACCCGGCTCTCGGATGTCGCACCGGTGAGAGACCTCGGCTTCGACCACACGACACAGGGCGCTTTCGCTGCGGCGGCCGCCTCGGCGAAGGCACTGGGACTGGGCGTCGAACAGATCGCGAATGCTGCCGCCATGGCCGGCACCGCGAATGTCGCCCTCAGGGTGACGCGCACGGGCGACCTCAGCCATTGGAAGGGACTGGCGTATCCGCACGTGTCGAAGGAGGGTGTCTTCGACGCACTCCTTGCCTCACTCGGAATCACAGGCCCGGCCGAGGTCTTCGAAGGCAACAAGGGCTTCAAGGCCCTGGCCGGAGACTTCGAGCTCGACTGGTCTGCAGAGGATCTCGAGAAGGTCACGGACACGATCATCAAGAAGCACAATGCGGAGATCCATTCGCAGTCGGCCCTCGACGCCGCACAGGACGTCCGCTCCCAGGAGGGATTCCGTGCCGATGCCATCGCCAGCGTCGAGCTGACGACCTTCGATGTCGCATACTCGATCATCGGCGGCGGCGAAGAAGGCGACAAGCGCTCCATCCGCACGAAGGAGGAGGCCGATCATTCGCTGCCGTGGATGCTCGCGGTCGTCCTCCTCGACGGTGAGCTCAATCCGGCGCAGTACGAGACTGAACGGATCGTCGCCGACGATGTCCAGGACCTCATGCACAAGGTCACGATCACTCCCTCCACGGAGTTCAGCGATCGGTTCCCCGAGCAGATGTGCGCCGACCTCGTCGTCACTCTCGGCGATGGGACCCAGTTCCGTGCGAACACCGACGACTATGAAGGTTTCACCACGCATCCTCTCGACTGGACGGGAGCCCGGAAGAAGTTCGATGCCCTGACGTCCCCCTTCGCCGAGGCGGACCTGCGTGACGAAATCGCCGACCTTGTCCACGACCTCGAGAACCATCAGATCCGAGAGCTGACCGCGGTCCTCGCGCACGTCCCCCAAGCTCGCAGCTGAGGCTGCGTCACCTGCCGGAGAACCCGGCACCCCGTCGGCGACCGCCGACACCCGAAGAAAGGAAAGACCATGTCGAACGCCATCGATTTCGATGTGTCCATGAACTTCGTTCCCCGCGCCCACCGCTCGGCCAAACCCCGCACCATCGGGATGACCGAGATTCGCGCCCCGTACTACTCCACTTTCGGCACCCGACATCTGCAGGACGTCTTCGATGTCGCCGGTCAGTGGGTCGACGGCATCAAGTGGGCGGGCGGATCGTTCTCGCTCGTCCCGGCTGATCAGGTGAAGGCCTTCAGCGACATCGCTCATGAGAACGGGGCGTACGTGTCCTCGGGCGGATGGATCGAGACGGTCCTGCGCTACGGAGATGACGCGGTCGATCAGTATCTCAAGGAGGCCAAGGAGGTCGGCTTCGACGTCATCGAGATCTCGACCGGATTCATCATGCTCCCGACCTCGGGCCTTGAGCGTCTCGTCGAGAAGGTCGTCAAGGCCGGGCTGAAGGCGAAGCCGGAGCTGGGCATCCAGATTGGCTCCGGCGGAGACTCCGGTGAGGCCGAACTGGCTGCGGAGTCCGCAAAGGACATCGGCGATCTCGTCGACCGCGGCAAGCGGGCGCTCGATGCCGGAGCCTCGATCATCATGATCGAATCCGAGGGCATCACGGAGAACGTCGACGAATGGAACACCGCCGCGGCCGCCTCGATCATCAACGGTCTGGGCCTCGAGAACGTCATGTTCGAAGCTGCGGACGGACCGGTCTTCGAGTGGTACATCAAGAACTACGGCAACGAATGCAACCTGTTCGTCGACCACTCGCAGATCCTCCAGCTCGAGGGCCTGCGCCAGAACATCTGGGGCAACAAGTCCACGTGGGGACGGGTGATCAACCCACGCCCGTGAGGCGGTAATGCTCCATACGTGTGCGGGTGTCCCCGAGATCGGACACCCGCACATCAGCCAGTACGAAAGATCGTCAGAGCCCAGAATCACGTCAGATTGCGACAGTTTCCGCCGATTCCACCCAGCAGCCCGGCGTTACTCGCGACAGAGGCAGATGTCGAAACCCAGCCGCTGGCATGTTTGGCCTGAAAGGCTATCTCCAATTCGGATCCGAGTCCGAGCAATCCGCCGAGTAGGTTGGTAGGCACGTCTGTCGTGTACGATCCATCGCTGTTCGAGGTCGTGCTCGATGTCAAATTGAAGCCGGTGATCGGTGCCAGGACGGACCCAAGACCGCTCGTAGATGCAGTGACGACGATGTTGCTGAGTGAGTAGCCCGCCGGAGGCCTCCAATAGACTCGCACACTAGCACCGACACCAAGAAGACCCGGACGGAACTGGCACTTGCCGGTCAACACCGGTGCCGGGACCTTGCCCGCAGTGAACTCCCCCTGGCTCATCTTCGAATCAGTCCACCCGGCCAGCGTGCCATTCACTGCAGCTGGACCCGCGACGAGGGCGAGCAAGGCGACGACTGCCAACAGCAAACGAGCACGTTTCCATGATGGTCGCGGCGAGGTTCTGCCCCTCATGACACCCTCGCCTTCCTGGTTCGCGAAACGATCGCAGAACCGATGACGACGAGCAGGAGCGCTACGAGCAGAATCCACTGCCAACCATCGATTCCGGTCCACGGCAGCTCGCCGGAACCGCCGCCATCGGCCGCGCCATCAGAATCAGAGCCGGAATCGCCCGGCGCGCCAGGATCACTTGGGTCCCCGGGATCTCCTGGACCTGTCGAAACCTTGTCGCCGAGTCCTTCCGCCAGCACGCGCACACCCGCCGTGGTGCCAGCTACCGCGCGAACATCAGCGTCGGCTGCGAGAGTCGCCGTTATCTCGATTCGGCGGGAGTCATAACTGTCCATTTCCAACAGCTTGTGCTCGCCATCGGCGGCGGGCTCCAATTCACTGAGTAGCATTCCGCGAATCAACATTTTCGAACCACTTGGACACGGGGCCTTCGCTTCAGTCATCGCGCATTCCCGCACATCGATCGACAGCGAATCTGCCAGAGCCTCCGCCCCTGCCCCCGACCCGACTGAGACCGTTATGACTCCCGGTTCGGAGGCGTGGGTCCAGATATCAACCGTCCATGTGGCCGAGCTTCCGGGACTGAGGTTGCGCATCTTCTCGGCATCACCGAAGTCGCGCATACGCAGGATGTCATCTGCCGCATCTGATGACACGGAGAGGGAATGATCCGCGTTTGCGGACAGAGCATCCTCGGCGAACGACACCCCTGGCACGATCTGCCCACCCACAGCCACGGCCAACACCACCGGCAGCGCGATGGCATGCCGCGGTGACCGCGTTCGGGGGTGGGCCGCCTCGGCGAGGGTCTCGTCGTCATCCTCATCTCGCCGTGGCCAGAATGCCCACACGACGAGGAGGCTGGCCGCGATCGTGATGCCGCCGAGCAGGAACGGGTTGCGCCACTGTTGAAGGATCGGGGCAACCCCGGGAACGGAGAACATCACCGTTCGGACCGTCTCGGCGGTGTAGGGGTCCGGGTCTTTCTCGGCGTTCGCGTCGCCCTTCATCTCGAAGGTCACGGCACCGGTGGAGTCGTCAATACGCTGGATCTCAGTGATGCGATGGGTCACCGGTAGGACCTTCTCCCCGCGATCGACGGTGACGATGTCGCCGACCTTCATGTCCTTTGCGGGGATCTCACGGACGAGCGAGGCCGATCCGGCCGGGATCGTCGGACTCATCGAGCCGGTCTTGAACATGATGATCGATACGTTGAAGACGAAGCTGAGGATGACGAGCACGATGCAGACCACGCCGAGGACGGCGAGGATGTTGAGCACAGTCCCGCCCAGCAATGAACCCACGTTCCTCTTGCGTGTCATAGAGCCCGCCATGGTCAATTCCCGGGCGCGGTGGACTCGGCTGTGAACGTCCAGGTGTGGCCCGCCTGCAGACCTTGGGCAGAGCTCGGAGCGTTGCCTGCCAGTGTTACCTCGAAGCAATAGTCCTGGACCGACGCTGAGGCGGCTTTGAGGGTCTGGGTGGTGTCGGCTGTGGGCGTGGAGCTCAGCGGGATTGCAGCAGCAGCGCTGCCGAAGACGAAGGTGCCCGGACCAGGAAAATTCCCCGCATTACAGGTGACACCCGACGTCGATCGGGCCACGGCTCGGTATGTGAGTGCAGAGGCAAAGGCATTCGGATTGGAGATACCGCGTGCTGAGACCGTGAGCTTGCCGTCGATCGACGTATTCGACGTGGTGCGCACTGACACCGGCGCGTAGACCTTCTGCCCCGGGTACATGTTGCCCGCATTGAAGGTCATCTCATTCGTGCCGTTCCATTCGCCGCCGGCCCGGAGCTCGATATTGAACCGCCCGGCTTCGAAAGACCCGGAGACCTCTTCCGAGTCCGTCCACGCGGCGACCGTGGCCGTCGCGCCTACGCCGAAGACGAGGCCGCCAGCGAGAATCGCCTTGATGCGGCGGCCTCGCAGCCGCTGTCGCTGACGCAGCTGCCGTCGGCTGACCGGGCGGGCGTCCACAGACACCCGCCGGGACGAGAAGAATCTAAACAGCGTCGGCAGAAGCGACCTCATCGATCAGCTCAGCGTCGTCATTCGGCCGAGGTGGCGGTGAACTGCCACTGAGCGGTTGTGTTCTGCCCCTGCTCCAGCGAGTCACCGGCAGTGACCTGGAAGCACAGCGTGACCGGGTCACCGGTCGCGGCGTCTGCGCCCGCGGTGAGGTTGAAATCAGCAGCGCCCGTGGTCGAATCCAGCGCGGTTCCCGCCGGCACAACCGAGGTACCCGTTGCGGAGGCCGAGCAGTCCCCCACTGAGGCAACCTGGACGATCGCGTAGGACAACGCCGCAGCATTGTCGCCGTCACCAGCCGCCGACTCGAGAGAGACTGTCGCGTCGTAGCTCGTCGGTCCGTCGAGGCGCAGCACGAAAGGCGCCGCCACGGTATCGCCGGGCGACATATTGTCACCACCATCGAGGTCGAAGGTCAGCGCTGCGGCACCACCTTCGCTCTCATGGTCAGCGAATGTCGTTCCGTCCGTGCTGCCCTGGACGTTGAATGAACCTGCGCCGAAGACACCTTCGGCCCATTCGTCGTCGGTCCAGGCCGCCAGCGTCACGGCAGCGCCGACGCCGAGGACGATGCCACCGGCGAGGATGGCTTTGAATTTGCGCGAACGCGTGGTCTTTGTGGTCACTGGGGACTCCTCATTGTCGGGCGCTCCAGCGCCTTGTCACGATGAAATATTGTGGGGAATGACTTCATGATGACTCATGAATTACTTTCGTAGAACTTTTTTCCATCACTTCTGTAATCTGTTATCGAAAAGTGACTTTGGGAAGTAATGCCCAAAAGCGCCACACCGATAATCCCGTTGGCCCCCTCCACCCACCCCAACCCCCTCCTCCCATTCATTGAGAACGTCGTCGCCTCGCGTCCGTGACTGGGCGCACACTGTTCAGAAGAGACAGGCAAGGAGGCCAAGGTGGCACAACTTCAGACAGACGTCGCAATCGTCGGAGCCGGACCCGCGGGGCTCATGCTCGCGCACCTGCTGCACAATGCAGGCATCGAATCCGTCGTCATCGACAACCGCAGCCGCGACGACATCGCCCACACCCACCGCGCCGGCATCCTCGAAGCAGGATCCGTGCGCATGCTCGAGGCCGCAGGCGTCGAATCGCGCGTCCACACGGACGGGCACCGCCACGACGGAATCGACATTCGAGTCAACGGCTCTTCGAACCACTTCGACTTCCCCGAACTCGTCGGCGAATCCGTCTGGCTCTACCCCCAGAACGAGATCTTCGTCGACCTCTCGGCCGCCCGCGAACGGACCGGCCGTCCCACCTATTACTCGGTCACGGACACCCGCCTCGGCGATGTCGAAACCGAACGTCCCTGGGTCACCGCCACCACTTCCGACGGCGACGAACTGCGCGTCGACGCCCGCTACGTCGTCGGCGCCGACGGCTCCCGGGGACCATGCCGCTCGATGATCCCCGACGGCACCCGGCAGCGTTTCTTCCACGAGTACCCGTTCGCCTGGTTCGGCATCCTCTGCGAAGCCCCGCCCAGCCACGAAGTCCTCATCTACTCCCGCTCCGAACGCGGCTTCGCACTCATCTCCCAGCGCTCAGACAATGTCCAGCGCATGTACTTCCAGGCCTCCCCCGACACCGATGTGGCCGAATGGTCCGACGATCGGATCTGGACCGAACTCCAGGCCCGCGTCGACGGCCCCGACGGGTTCGAACTCAAGACCGGGCCGATCTTCGACAAGACCGTGCTCCCCTTCCGCTCGGCCGTGACCGAGCCGATGCAGCACGGTTCGATGTTCCTCGCCGGCGACAGCGCCCACACCGTCCCGCCGACCGGAGCGAAGGGCCTCAACCTCGCCTTCGCCGACGTCGCCGTGCTCGCGCCGGCCCTCATCTCGGCGCTCAAGGACTCCGACGCCGAGGCGCTGGCCGGCTACTCGCAGACCGCGACCAAACGCGTGTGGAAGGCCCAAAACTTCTCGTACCAGATGACACGGATGCTCCACACCGACCCGACTCAGGATGACTTCGAAACGAAGCGCAGCCTCGGCGAACTCCGGTCCATCCTCGAATCCGACCACGGTCGCCGCTACCTGGCCGAGTGCTACACGGGCTGGCCGCACGGCTGACCCGCACCCCCCACCGACCCCACCACGATGTCAACCGACGAAGAGACGAAGAAAGGTTCGACGATGAGTCAGCACCAGTCCTCGGAGAACGATGTTCAGACTGTGAAAGGCCCCGACGACGCAGCCGAGTCCCAGGCGACGCTGTCCGCCGAGATCGAGAGCATCGAAGCGCAGTACAAGCAGGACATCGCCGGCGGCCAGAAGCCCGAGACCCAGCCGCGGCTGGACTACCGGCCCTACCGGTCATCGATCCTGCGCCACCCGACGAAGGATCCCCGCCACACCGACCCCGAGACGATCGAGCTCTTCTCCCCCGCCTTCGGACATCGGGACATCGGCACCCTCGAATCGGATCTGACCATCCAGGCCGACGGCGAACCCATCGGCGAGCGCATCCGCGTCACCGGTCGGGTCCTCGACGGCGAAGGACGTCCCGTGCGCAACCAACTCGTCGAGATCTGGCAGGCGAACTCGGCCGGACGCTATATCCATAAGCGCGACCAGCACCCGGCCCCGATCGACCCGAACTTCACCGGCGTCGGCCGCACCCTGACCGGCGACGACGGCTCCTACTCGTTCACGACGATCAAACCGGGCCCCTACCCGTGGAAGAACCACCACAACGCCTGGCGACCGGCCCACATCCACTTCTCGCTCTTCGGATCCGAATTCACACAGCGGATGATCACCCAGATGTACTTCCCCGGGGATCCGCTCTTCGCCCTCGACCCGATCTACCAGTCGATCACCGACGAAAAAGCGCGCGACCGCCTCGTGGCGACCTATGACCACAACATCACCGAACACGAATTCCTCATGGGCTACAACTGGGACATCGTGCTCACCGGCGCCAACCGGACCTGGATGGAAGAAGAGGACGATGACTGACACCCCCACGACCCCTGATCTCACGCCGACCCCGGGCCAGACCGTCGGCCCGTTCTACGGCTACGCGCTGCCCTTCGAGCACGATAATGAGCTCGTCCCGCCAGGCTCGGCTCGCGCCGTGCAGCTGACGGGAACCGTCTTCGACGGGGCCTGTGCCCCGGTCCCCGATGCCATTCTTGAGATCTGGCAGCCCGATGAGCACGGCGCTGTCCCCCGCGAGACGGGATCGCTGCGCCGCAACGGCTTCACCTTCACCGGCTTCGGCCGCGCCGCCGTCGACCCGGAAGGCGAGTTCAGCTTCTCCACGGTCGATCCCGGCCCCACCGAAGCGGGCAAGGCACCCTTCATCAGCGTCGTCATCTTCGCCCGAGGGCTGCTCAACCGGCTGTTCACCCGCATCTATCTGCCTGAGGACACCGCGGCACTGGCCGCCGACCCGCTCCTGTCCTCGCTCGACGAAGACGAGCGCACCCGCCTCATCGCCACTCGAGGGGCTGACGGATCGCTGCACTTCGACATACGGTTGCAGGGTGAGGAGGAAACTCCCTTCCTCCGATTCCCCAGCCACGAGGACTGAAGCGACATGACCGACACCGCCCACACCCGGTTTCTCTTCGCCCCCGGCGATCTGCGCGGATCCGAAGCCATCGACGACGCCGCGTTCATCACCGCGATCGGCCAAGTCGAGACCGCATGGATCGTCGCACAGGAACGGGTGGGGCTGGTGTCGTCGGAGATCCGCGCCGAGGTGGCCGCCGCCATCGATGCCACGATCCGCACGCTCACGGACGATCACACCGAACTCGAATCCCTGGGTGAGGCCGCCGAATCCGGCGGCAACCCGCTCATCCCGTTTCTCGCCCGCGTCCGCTCCCGACTCTCCCCCGAAGCCTCACGATGCCTGCACCGGGGGCTGACCAGCCAAGACGTCATCGACACGGCGATCGGCCTGCTCGTCTCCCGCGTCGTGCGGCAGATGCAGGCCAGGCTCGAAGTCATCGGTGCCTCCCTCGTCGAACTCTCCGACGCCCACGCGAAGACCTTGTGCCTGGCCCGCACCCTCACCCAACCGGCCCTGCCGACGACCTTCGGCCTCAAGACCGCCGCCTGGGCCGCCGAGGTCAATGAAGTCCAAGGCCAGGCACCCTACGTCGACTATGTGCAGGTCGGCGGGGCCGCTGGCACCCGTGCCGCGATCCGTTGGTTCGCCGGCGACTCCACCGAATCCCTGCTCCGCGAATTCCACGTGCAGATGTTCGGTCCCGACGCGGCACTCACCCAGATCCCCGTCCCTTGGCACACCGATCGCGTTCGCATCCTGTCTTGGGGCTCCCACCTCGCCCAATGCGTCACCGTCGGGGCCTCCATCGCCCGCGATGTCCTCATCGGCGTGCGCCCCGAGATCGGTGAGCTGTCCCTGGCCTCCACCGGCGGATCCTCGACGATGCCGCACAAGTCGAACCCCACCTCGGCGGTGCTGCTCCACCGCAACGGAATGCGCGTCCCCGGATCACTGTCCACCCTGACCACGGCCGCCGCCGAAGCCATCGAAGAACGCTCCGACGGTGCCTGGCATGCCGAATGGCCGGCCCTGTCCGAGCTCATGACCCTGGCGATCTCCTCGCTCATCATCCTCGACGAGATGATCGCGGGCCTGCGCGTCAACGCCGAAGCCATGCGCGCGAACCTCGACGCTGCCTCCCCCGGGATCTATGGGGAGAAGCTCGGCATCGTCTTCGGCGACCGGATCGACAAAGACACCCGCGCAGCCATCATCGCCCCCGGATCCGACCCTGTCGCAGAACTTCGCGCCGAGATCGGCGACGAGGATGGAATCGAGGAATTCTTCACCCCCGAGTCCTACCTCGGTGAAGCAGAGGACATTCGCCGCACCATCCTGGCGACCATCGACAGTTCCGGACCGCAGGAGATCGACCTGCCGTCCTTCGACTGAGACCCGTATTCCGACTTAAGAGCCGACCGAAGAAAGTGACATCCATGGACCTCACCGCATCCGTCCTTGCCGCACCCGCCTCCCCCGCCACCGATGCCCGAGTGCTCGTCGTCCTGCCTTCGCTGGGTACCTCCGTAGCAGCTCTGTGGCAGCAGGCCGCCACCGAATTGACCGCGCTCAGTCCGGAGACGACGGTCATCGGCATCGACCTGCCCGGTCACGGTCGTTCGGTTCCGATCGACGTCCCCGCGGGGACGTCGGTGGCCCCGCGAGTCACGATGTCCGACCTCGCCGAGGCGGTCCTGGGCACCCTTGATCGGGTCCTTCCCGATGTGGCCGCCCCTGGCGCTCCCGTCGACCTTGCCGGCGATTCGATCGGCGGAGCAACGGCCCTGCAGCTGGCGCTCGATCACGGCGACCGCTTCGGCCGCATCGCCGTCTTCTGCACGGGCGCGAAGATCGGTGAGGCTTCGGCCTGGGAGGAACGCGCCCAGACGGTGGCGACCTCGGGCACCCCGACTCAGGTCATCGGTTCGGCACAGCGCTGGTTCGGGGAAGGGTTCATGGACCGGGAACCGGAGGCCTCGGCTGCGCTTCTTCATTCGCTGCAGGACGCCGACCGCTTCTCCTATGCTTCCCTCTGTTATGCACTGGCCGACTTCGATGTCCGCGCGCGACTGCCCGAGATCACGCGTCCCCTGCTCGCAGTCGCGGGTTCACAGGATCAGCCGACTCCGGCGACGAAGCTCGCCGAGATCGCAAACGGAGTTCCCGGGGCGCTGTTCGAGGTCATCGACGGCGCCGCTCATCTCGTGCCGGCCGAGGCTCCGGTCGTGACCGCGGGCTTGCTCGCTGACTTTCTGCAGGGCAAGGGACTCGGCGCAGGGGCCGGCGGAGCCGCTTCCACCGATGCCGGTCCCGAGCTGCCGACAGCCTCGGGGCCGCGGGAGGCCAGCCGCGACGACGTGCGCGAGGCGGGAATGGCCGTGCGACGGCAGGTGCTCTCCGATGCCCATGTCGACCGCGCGAATGCGAAGGTCGACGATTTCACGAGCGACTTCCAGGACCTCATCACCCGCTACGCCTGGGGTGAGATCTGGACCCGGCCGGGCCTCGAGCGGCGGATGCGCTCGGCGATCACGCTCACTGCGATGATCGCAGGTGGCCACGAGGCGGAGCTGGCGATGCACGTCAAGGCTGCGCTGCGCAACGGGCTCACCCGCGATGAGATCAAGGAGGTCCTCCTCCAGTCGGCCATCTACTGCTCCGTGCCGAGCGCGAACACCGCCTTCTCCGTCGCCTCGCAGGCTCTGGCCGAATACGACGCCGAGGAAGCGAACGTCGACTGAGGCTGTTCGAATCGTCACATTGGGTACCTGAGGGGTTCCGAGGAACCGCTGTGGGCAATAGGCTGGTGCGGTTGCCTCCCCGATCCCGCGTTTCCTTGAAGGAGCCCCATGAGTGATGCCCCGGTCTCCCGCGGAGTCTACAAGTTCGCTGTCTTCGCCTTGGCGATCGGCGCCTTCGCCATCGGGGTGACCGAATTCGCGACTATGGGCCTGTTGCCGATGATCGCCGAGGAGCTGGGCATCACGGTCCCCCAGGCCGGGCATGCGGTGTCGTTCTATGCGATCGGCGTCGTCGTCGGCGCACCCCTGATCACGACCATCGCCGCGCATATGGATCGCAAGCTGCTGCTCCTGTGCATGATGGGTCTCTTCGCTCTGGGCAACCTCGCCTCGATGCTCGCCCCGACAGCCGGGCTGTTCAACATCGCACGCTTCGTCTCCGGACTGCCGCACGGAGCCTACCTGGGCATCGGAGCCGTCGTCGCCGCCTCCCTCGTCCCGGCCAACCGCCGCGGCCGAGCCATGTCACGAGTGATGCTCGGCCTGACGATCGCGAACATCTTCGGCGTGCCCTTCGCCGCGGCACTCGGCAATATGTTCGGATGGCGCAGCGCCTACGCCCTCGTCGCCGCGCTCGGAGTGCTCACCGTCATCATGGTCGCAGTCGGCGTTCCGCGCGTGAAGCTCGGCGCGGTGCCCTCGGCCCGCGGTGAGATCAAGGCGCTCGGACGCGTGCAGATCATCCTCACCCTCGTTGCCGGCTCCGTGGGTTTCGGCGGAATGTTCGCCGTCTACACCTACATCACCCCGACGATGACCGACGTTGCCGGCGTCCCCAGCGTCGCGATCCCCTGGGTGCTCGCCGTCTACGGCCTGGGCATGACCGCCGGATCGCTGATTGCCGGACCCCTGGTCGACAAGTCCATCGAGCGCTCGGCGACCGGCGGCATGATCCTCTCGGCTCTCGTGCTCGCCGCGTTCGGCGCCTTCACCCACATCGCGGCCATCGCCATCATCGCACTCTTCCTCATCGGCATCTCCGGGTCGATGATCACCACGGCCCTGCAGATGCGTCTGTTCCGCGAATCCCATGACGCCCCGAGCCTGTCCGCGGCCATGAACCATGCCGCCTTCAACCTCGCCAATGCGCTCGGCGCGTGGCTCGGCGGAATCGTCATCACCGCCGGCCTCGGCTACCGTGCACCGGCGTGGGTGGGTGTGGGCCTGTGCGTGTCCGGGCTCATCGTCATCTCCGTTGCGATCTTCCTTCGCCGAGGCGGCTCACCCGACCCGAGCACCCGCACCTCCGTCGAGACCTGAGTTCCGCCGAGAAACGGGCTGCGTGTCGAGAAACGGGTGTGCACGCCCGTGTCTCGACGCTCAGCCCGTTTCTCGGTGAAAGTGCCGATACGATGAACGCATGGATCACCCTGCGCCCAGTCGCTCTCATGCCCTGACCCGTCGCCCGAAACCAGCTCTGCTGCTGACCCTCGCTGCTTTCGCCGTCCTCGCCCTTCTGCTGCTGAGCGGATGCGGATCGTCTGATTCCGAAGGGGACTCCGGCGAGTCCTCCGGAAGCTCGGACTCCTCGGCCTCTGCGGGAACCTGCTCCTACCCTGCTGACTCGCAGCCGGGCGCGAAGGAAGTCGACGCTCCTGAAGAGAAGCCGCAGGCAAAAGGCAGCGTCGACGCAACCGTCGCGACGAGCGCCGGGGACCTCGCGGTGACTCTTGATGCCGACCGCGCCCCGTGCACCGTCAACAGCTTCCTGTCGCTGGCCGCGCAGAAGTACTTCGACGACACCGAATGCCACCGCCTGACCACCGAGGGCATCTTCGTCCTCCAATGCGGCGACCCCACAGGCACCGGCTCCGGCGGCCCAGGCTACTCGTTCGCCGATGAGCTCGACGGCTCCGAGACCTACCCGGCCGGCACTCTGGCCATGGCGAACTCCGGCCCGGATACGAACGGCTCCCAGTTCTTCGTCGTCTACGACGACAGCTCGCTGCCGCCCGACTACACCGTGTTCGGACAGCTGGATGAGAAGAGCACGAAGACCGTCGCGGATCTCGCTGCCAAGGGCACGGACTCCGGTGCCGGCGACGGCGCACCCAAGGAGAAGGTGACGATCACCGAGGTCACCACCGCGGACTGACCGCCCGTCCGAGTTGTCCAGAACACTTCGACCACCAAGTAATCCCAGTTAGTGAGACTCGGAAATCACGTTTTGTGAGACGAGCGTAATGTCGGTTCGTCGCCGTCGACGCTGTGCCAGACACAGCGCCGACGGCCTTTTCCATTGGCACGGACCACCCGCCCGTGCCTGCACTCACGAAACAGCGGAGCACCACCACCATGTCCACCGAAACACAGCCGGAGAATCCCTCCTCGGCACCCGGAGTCGACGACGACGCAATCGCAGCGACTCGGAAGAACAACACCCGCGGCAAGGTCCTGACCGCCTCGATGGTCGGCACCACGATCGAATTCTTCGATTTCTACGCCTACGCCACGGCCTCCTCGCTGGTCTTCCCGGCCCTCTTCTTCCCCAATCAGACATCGACGACTCAGCTGCTGAGCTCGTTCGCGATCTTCGGCGTCGCCTTCGTCGCCCGCCCCCTCGGCTCGATCATCTTCGGCCACTTCGGTGACCGCATCGGCCGGAAGAAGACGCTCATCGCCTCCCTGCTCATCATGGGCATCGGCACCTTCCTCATCGGCCTGCTGCCGACCGCCAGCACCCCGGGCTGGGTCGTCCTCGCCCCGCTGTTCCTCGTCCTCCTGCGCTTCTGCCAGGGCGTCGGCCTCGGCGGCGAATGGTCGGGCGCGGCACTGCTGGCCACCGAGAATGCTCCGAAGGGCAAGCGCGCCATCTGGGGCACTTTCCCACAGCTCGGCGCGCCCGTCGGCTTCATCATCGCGAACCTGCTCTTCGTCGCCCTCGGCACCTGGACCTCCCCCGAGGCGTTCCTCGCCTGGGGCTGGCGCATTCCGTTCCTGCTATCGGCCCTGCTCGTCGCCGTCGGCCTCTATGTCCGCATGTCGCTCATGGAGACCCCGGCGTTCCAGCTCGTCGCTCAGAAGCAGCAGATCTCGAAAGCCCCGCTTGGGCGGGTCTTCGCCACGAGCTGGAAGCCGCTCATCCTGGGCACGTTCATCATGCTCGCGACCTACGTGATCTTCTACTTCATGACCGCGTTCACCCTCACCTACGGCACGTCCCCGGCCACCCCGGAGCAGGCCCAAACCGCCGCCGAGGCGGCCGGGAAGTCCTTCGATCCCGCAGGCTTCGTCGCGGGGCTGGGTTACACGAAGAACGAATTCCTCACCTACCTCATCATCGGAGTCGTCTTCTTCGGCATCTTCACCGTCGTCTCCGGCCCCCTGGCAGAGAAGCTGGGACGCCGGAAGATGCTGCTGGGTGTGACCGTGCTCATCGCCGCCTACGGACTCGTCGTCAACGTGCTGTTCAACGCCGGCACTGCAGGAGTCATCGTCGGGCTCATCGTCGGCTTCATCCTCATGGGACTGACCTTCGGCCCGATGGCCGCGTACTTGCCGGAGCTCTTCCCCGCCAACGTCCGCTACACCGGATCGGCGATCTCCTACAACATGTCCAGCGTCATCGGTGCAGGTCCGGCACCGTTCGCCATGGTCGCTCTGTGGCAGGCCGAAGGAGGGTCGATCTTCTACTGCGGTCTCTACATCATCGCCGCGGCCATCGTCACGATCATCGCCCTGTGGCTGGCCAAGGACACCTCTGACCTCGACATGGAGGATCAGCTGAGCTGAGCCTCCGTCCGAACCTGGTCACTCATCCGAGGCCCGATCGCCGTTTTCGGCGGTCGGGCCTCGGCTCTGTGACCACAACTCACCGGCATCGCAGGTCAGCCAATCGCGAAGGCGGCAAGACTACGATTTCGTCACAACCGCCTCGGCGATCATCAAAGCGTCATAGGTGTGACCCAGTTCACGGTAGGATTCCTCTCAGACATTGCCCAGACACGGATGTCCGGGCAATCCGTTTGCGTGACGAGACCGTCACCGATCCCCTGGAGGAACCATGAAACGACGCTCGAGCCTGGCCATTGTGGCAGCCAGCGCCATGCTCGCCCTGTCCGCATGCGGCGGCGGAGGCGATTCCGAACCTGCAGCGACCGCCGAAGGCGGAGTCCCCCTGGTCAAGGAAGGCAAACTGACCACCTGCACCCATCTGTCCTACCAGCCGTTCCAGTTCGAGAAGGACGGCGAGGTCGTCGGCTTCGACGTCGACATCGTCGATGCCGTGGCGAAGAAGCTCGGCGTCGAGCAGGAGATCATCAACACCTCGTTCGAGACGATCACTTCGGGCGCGGAGTTCAACCAAAGCAAGTGCGATGTCGCGGCAGCGGCAACGACGATCACTCCTGAACGCGAAGAGGCCACGGACTTCTCCGAGCCGTACTTCGATGCGAATCAGGCGATCCTGACGAAGGCCGACAAGACTGCGAAAGACGAAAAGGCGCTCAAGGGTTTCAAGATCGCAGCTCAGGCCGGAACCACGGGACTCGACTACGCGACCGAGCACTTCAAGGACTCCGAGGTCATCACCTACGAAGATCTGCCGCTCTCACTTGAAGCGCTCAAGACCGGTCAGGTCGACGCCGTGATCAATGACAATGGGGTGCTCTACAACTACAACACCGAGAACAAGGGCTTCGCGGTCGGCTTCGACATCAAGACCGACGAGCACTACGGCATCTCGATGAAGAAGGGCAACACCGAGATGAAGAAGGCCGTGGACGACACGATCAAAGAGATCAAGGGCAACGGCGAGTACGACAAGATCTACAAGAAGTGGTTCGGCGACGCACCGAAGTGACCACTTGCGAATGGGCGGCCGGCTGCGATCTGTCATTGCAGCGGGCCGCCCGTTCGGCTGAGTTCGACCAACCTGCCTGAGTCCCAACCGACACTCACGGCACGCACCCCGGCGGACACCCCCGCCACAGCTTTTCGAAGGACAACCATGTCAGTTCCCACAGCGAGCGAGGACGGCCGCCAGACCGGCCCTGCCGTCCCGGCCGCCACCGCCACTCCGAAGGCCAAGATGAGCAAACGCCAGAAGGCGAAGCTCTCCCGTGGCATCCAATACGCCATCCTCGTCGTCATCGCGGTCCTCGTCGCGGTCTTCGCCGACTGGCCGACGCTCATCGATTCCTTCGGCCGCATCGACATCGCCACGGGCATGTTCCCTGACGTCATCACGATGGCGTTGAAGAACACCGTGGTCTACACGTTCCTCGGCTTCGCTCTCGGCCTTGTCATCGCGTTGTTCGTCGCGCTCATGCGCCTGTCCTCCGTTGGTGTCTATCGCTGGCTGGCGACGGTCTACATCGAGTTCTTCCGCGGACTGCCGGCCCTCGTGGTCTTCCTCGTTTTGGGATTCGGCATGCCTGTGGCCTTTCCCGGTTTCAATCTGCCGCAGCTCATCATCATCATGATCGCCCTCGGCCTCGTCTCCTCGGCGTATATGGCCGAGACGATCCGCGCCGGCATCCAAGCGGTGCCGAAAGGTCAGATCGAAGCCGCCCGGTCACTCGGCATGTCCTCGTCACGTGCGATGTTCACGATCGTCCTGCCGCAGGCGATGCGCATCATCCTCCCGCCGCTGACGAACGAGCTCATCCTGCTCGCGAAGGACTCGTCCCTGGCCTACATCCTCGGCTCCTCGGTCGACGGCCGTGAGCTCGCGGCACTCGGCCGCGCCGAGATCGTCAACACCGCGAACCTCACCCCGTTCATCGTCATCGCGCTGTGCTACCTCATCATCACGATCCCGCTGTCGTATCTGTCGCGGGTGCTCGAGCGCAAATACGGTTCCGCCGATTCAGGAGTGAAATGATGACCACCACCTCGCACGCGTCGACAAAGACGCCGATCATCGCGATCCGCAACCTCCAGAAGAGCTTCGGCACGAACCAGGTCCTCACCGACATCAACCTCGACGTCGTCAAAGGTGAGGTCGTCTGCGTCATCGGCCCCTCGGGCTCAGGCAAGTCGACGATGCTCCGATGCATCAACACGCTCGAGACTCCAACCGGCGGCTCGATCGTCGTCGACGGCATGGACATGACCGACCTCGATCTCGACATCGATGCCGCCCGCACCCGCATCGGCATGGTCTTCCAGTCCTTCAACCTCTTCGCCCACCTCACCGTGCGCGAGAACCTCACGATCGCGCAGACGAAGGTCCTCAGGCGATCGAAGGCCGAGGCCAACAAGGTCGCCGAGGCGAACCTCGCGAAGGTCGGGCTGTCCGAGAAGATGGAGGCCAAACCCGGTTCGCTCTCCGGCGGTCAGCAGCAGCGTGTGGCGATCGCCCGTGCACTGAGCATGGACCCCGACGTCATGCTCTTCGACGAGCCGACTTCGGCGCTGGACCCGGAGACCGTCGGTGACGTCCTCCAGGTCATGCGCAACCTCGCCGAGGCGGGAATGACGATGGTCGTCGTCACCCACGAGATGGAGTTCGCCCGGCAGGTCGCTGACCGCGTGGTCTTCATGGACGGCGGAGTCGTCGTGGAGGCTGGACCGGCCAAGGACGTCATCGGCAATCCGCAGGAGCAGCGGACGAAGGACTTCCTCTCCCGCGTCCTCCACCCCGGCCAGCTGGGCTAGGCGCGGGCCGCAGGCTCAGAGCGTGAAGCCGGCGGGGAACGGGTCGCTGGGGTCGAGCATGAACTGCGAGGTCGCGGTCAGCCAGGCGCTGCCGGTGATCGTCGGCACCACAGCCACATGTTCGCCGACTCTCGTCTCCTCGATCAGCCGTCCGGTGAACGAGGTGCCGATGAAGCACTGATTGACGAAATCCGTGTTCAGGCCCAACTGCCCACGGGCATGCCGGACGGCCATGAGCGCGCTCGTGCCTGTGCCGCCGGGCGACCGATCGAGCCAGCCGGGGTGATTGATGAGCACATGGCGGGCATCCGGCACTTCTCCATCTGGTCCGGGCTCCGTCGGCGGCGTCAGGAACACGACGTGCTCGCAGCCGCGGAATCCGGTCACCGGATGCACGGGGTCGAGCTGTTCGTTGACCGCAGCCATGATCTCGCGACCAGCGGAGATGAAGTCCTCAGCCCGGTCGCGCTCGAACGGGATGTCGACGTCGGCGGCGGAGACGAAGGCGTAGAAGTTCCCGCCGAAGCCGATGTCGCAGGCGATCGTCCCTCGCCCGGGCACCTCGACGGTCTGGTCGAGGACATGCGCATACGAGGGAACGTTGACGATGGTCACCGACTCGGCGCGACCGTCCCGGACGACCACCTCGGCGGTGATGAGCCCGATCGGGGCGTCGAGACGCACGGTCGTGACGGGTTCGACGACGGGCACCATTCCCGTCTC
Source organism: Brevibacterium sp. CT2-23B (assembly GCF_013168765.1). NCBI lineage: Bacteria > Bacillati > Actinomycetota > Actinomycetes > Micrococcales > Brevibacteriaceae > Brevibacterium > Brevibacterium sp. CT2-23B. The sequence goes on from NZ_JABBYK010000009.1 coordinate 36,189, forward strand.
GACGAGGATGGTCGCCACTGCGATCGTGCCGGCGCCGCACATCGGGAGCACGCCGGTGACCTCGATGAAGAGCACTCCCCAGTCCGCGTCGGCCCGAGTCGGCGGCTGCAGGATCGCTCCCGAGAGCCACCCGTGGCCGCGGGGTTCGCACATGAGGAAGGTCCGCAGATCGTCGGAGTTCTCGATGAACCACTCCCGGCGTTCGGCCACGGACTCACCGGGGAGTGGTCCCACTCCCCCGGTGACGACGCGGACGGGCAGCCCCTCGGTGTGGGCTTCGACGGTCTGGATGAGCCGGTTGGTCTGCACGGTCGATCTCGCTCAGTTCTCCAGGACCTCTTTGAGGATGACGCGGTAGCCCTGGCGGGAGTCGTAGCCGTGGATCTCTCGGGTGTCGAGCGCGGACATGAAGTCGAGCACCTCGGCGGTGATGACCTGTCCGGGCACGAGCACCGGGAATCCGGGCGGGTACGGGGTGACGAATCCGGCTGAGACCGGCTGTTCCCCGTTCTCGACGCGGCGTCGCAGCTCATGCGGCAGCACGTGCTCGATGTTCTGGCGACGCAGACCCGCATAGTAGGCAGTGCGCAGGTCGCCGTCGGGCAGCTGCTTCGACGGATCCTCGGCGGGCACCTCGGCGGCGTAGTCGGGGGCGAAGGCCGAGAAGTCCGGCAGCGGAGGCATCACCGCGGCGGGTTCAGTCAGCGCATCCTGTTCCTGGAGTTCGTGCGGGTCGTTGAACTTCCCCGCCAGTTTGACCAGCACCTCGATGAGGTAGGCGACGGCCGAGCGTGAGGTGCCGATGTTCGTCATGAACAGCACCGTGTTCCGGCTCGTCTTATTCACCTGGATGCCGTATCGGTCCATGAGGTGTTCATGCTTGAACGTGTCCCCGTCGACTCCCGTGCCCGAGATCTCGACGGTGATGCGGCTGGGATCGACGACGAATTCGTCGCGGACCCAGGCGTCCCACATCGTCGACAGTCCATCGCGCAGCGGCATCGTCCGTTCGGTGACCCGGTACTCCTCGGGGATGAGATCGGCGGCTGTGAGCACCTTGAACGTCTTCTTCAGCAGCGGGTGACGCGCGATCGCCGAGGACAGGCTCATCGCCAGGTCGAGCTGCTTCTGCACGAGCGCGAAGCCCTCCATCTCCACCTGCCTGCGGCCGAGGTCGAGGGAGGCGAGGATCTGGTAGTTCGGCGACGTCGAGGTGTGGGTCATGTACGCCTCGTGGAAGGCCTCCTCGGCGCCGGTGGAGAACTCCTGATCGTAGACGTGGATCATCGATCCCTGGCGCAGCGCGGTCAGCGTCTTATGCGTCGACTGGGTCGCGTACACGCGGATCGTCGCATCCGGCGGGGGCAGCAGGTCCTCCTCCAGCCACACCGAATCGGGGGCGGGGGCACCGGTCTCGGGATCGAACAGGCGCTTCTGCTGCTCCCGGTACGCCGCGGCGTGGGCGTTGGTGGCGAGGTTCTCCTCGAGGGTCTCCGCGGCGACCATGGCGGTGCGCTTGCGGGTGACCGGGTGGAACCGGGCGAAGGCGAACCACGCTTCGTCCCAGAGGAAGACGAGGTCGGGTTTGATCGCCAGGCATTCTGACATGACCTTGTAGGGGTCGTAGACGATTCCGTCGAAGGTGCAGTTGGTCAGGGTGATCATCCGCACCTCGTCGAGGCGGCCGGCGGCCCGGTAGTCGAGCAGCAGCTGCTTGATCCTGTTCAGCGGCACCGCCCCGTAGAAGGCGACGTCGTTGAGCGGGTATGCCTCGAGGTAGGCGGTGCGAGCTCCGGTGAGCATGAGCGCATGGTGGTGGGACTTGTGGCAGTTGCGGTCGACCATGACGACCTCGTCGGGTGAGACGACTGCCTGGTGGACGATCTTGTTCGCCGTCGACGTGCCGTTCGTGACGAAGTACGTGCGCTTGGCGCCGTACGCGCGGGCGGCCAGCGACTGCGCCTTCTTCAACGTGTGCACCGGCGCGAGCAGGGAATCGAGCTCACCGGAGGTGGCACTGGATTCGGCCAGCAGCAGGTTGAGCCCGTAGAAGTCGACGAAATCGCCGATCCACTTCGACCCGACGACGGAGCCGCCGCGGGAGACGGGCAGCGCATGGAAGACACCGGCCGGACGGCGGGCATGCTCACGGATCGCGTCGAAGAACGGTGTGTCGTAGAGGTGCTGGATGCGGCGCAGCAGGGACAGGTGGAGTTCGAACTGGTCCTCGCGGCGGAAGACGCGACGGAACCGGTGGGTCAGGGCACCGGCGAGGCTTTCGATATGGGCGCCTGCCATGAGGTAGAGGTCAAGTTCGGGGCGCAGATTCGCCAGGGTGTCGGCCAGCCGCAGCACCCGGCGCACCGAATTGAGCGGACTCATCGGCGCCGTCGGCGACTCCTTCGTCGAGGTGTGCGCGAACTCGATGGAATCGCGCAGGTCACGGCTGAGCACCTCGCGGGTGCTGTCGGTGAAACCGGGGCGGATGACGCAGGCGAGCAGGTTCGGGTTCGTCAGGGCCGCCGCCACCGCATCGTCGGCGGTGGGCACGATGACGTAGTCGTAGATAAATTGGTCGGAGGCGTTGCGGAGTTTGAGCAGGTCGGTGTGCAGCTCATCGCGGCCGCCCTCGGTGGTCTCGTCGACGATGAGGACCTCGAAGCGAGGACGGGTGTCCTGGCGGTCCTTGAGTTCGGCGCGCTCATCCTCGGTGAGGTCGTCTTCACCGGTGTCGGGCACGGTGGTTCCCCGGAGCCGATTGACCGCACGTGTGATCATGTCGTGCGCGCGGTCGAATTCGCCGTTCGAGAGCAGGTCGGTGATCTCCTCGACATAGCGCTGACCGAAACCTGCCCAGTAGAGCTCGATCGTCTTCAGCGAACGCAGCGAGCGCCACACCTCGCCGTCTTCGGCGATCATCGAGAAGTCCCCGCCGCTGACGGCCAGGCGTTTGATCGCGAACTTCAGGTACTCCCACGCGTCCGAACGCAGCCGCCACGTACTCGCCGGCATTCCCGGATCCCGTTCGAGCTGCGCCCGGCGCGGCGTCGAGGGGGCTCCGACGCGACCGTGCCTGCGGCCGCCGCCGAGGTCGGTGGGCTCAAACTCCTGCGCCGTTGCCTGGTCGGAGTCGATTCCGGTCATGCGAGAGCCTCCTGGCTGTCAGTCTCAGTCCCCACCCCGGTCCGGTGTGGAATTCCTGCTCACGGGCTCAGTCGGCGGACCGTACTGATTCCGTTGTTGCACGATCATACGACCTCACAGTTTCGAATGGGCAGGGTGGTGGGCAGTTGAGACAACCACAGGAGGAGAAATGATGATAAGCATGGGGTATGGACACCTCCGCGTCTCTTTCTGCAGGTCATCTCATCGTCGAGGAACTCGAAGCACACGGAGTCACTCGCACTTATCTGGTTCCCGGCGAGTCGTATCTCGACGTCATCGACGGACTCCGCGATTCGGCTATCACCCCGATCGTCTGCCGCCAGGAGGGCGGGGCCGCATACATGGCCGTCGCCGAGGGGCGGATGACCGGGGTTCCCGGCATCGCCATGGTCACGCGTGGTCCCGGTGCGGCGAACGTCAAGGTCGGAGTCCACACCGCCTACCAGGATGCGACCCCGCTCGTCGTCTTCGTCGGCCTCATCCCCACCGATCATCGCGGTCGCGAATCCTTCCAGGAGTTCGACCTGGACGGCTGGTTCTCTTCGACCGCGAAGAAGGTGCTCACCCTCTATGATCCCGATAAGGCCGCCGAGGTGGTCGTCGACGCCATGCACACCGCCGTGACCGGGCGGCCCGGTCCCGTCATCGTCGGTCTGCCCGAAGAGGTCCTCGTCCGCCCGAGTTCGGGCACGGTGCTGCCCCCTCGCGTGCACGGATCGGCCTCACCGTATGCCGGGGACGTCACGGAGCTGCGTGCCCGCATCACCGCTGCCGACCGTCCCGTGCTCATCATCGGCGGCGAGGACTGGTCGCCGTCGACCTCGCGGCGCATCGCCCAATGGTCACGCGACCGCGGGCTCGGGGTGCTCGGCACCTTCCGCGCCTATGACGGCATCGACCACGACAGTCCGAACTTCCTCGGCATCTTGGGCTACGGTGCGTCCCCCGTGGCCAAGCGCACCCTCGCCGAGGCGGACCTGCACATCTTCTTGGGCTGTGTCCGTACCGATGTGGCCACCGACGGGTTCAGCAACGGCGTCGACCAGCGCACCGTCGTCATCGGCCCCGACGCCGATGCGCACGGCCACTTCGGTCGCCTCGACCAGCACATCGTCACCTCGGTCGGCCGGTTCGCCCAGTCCCTGTTCACCGAGGAGGGCACCCGCACGTATTCGGTGTCCTCCGACGGCTCGATCGACGAACCGCCGCTCGGCGATGCCCTGTCCGAAGCGGCAGGGGACGCCGTGCCGCTGCCGGGTTGGGTCGCCGAGGCCCGGGCCGAGCTCGAGGCGTGGCGGAAACCGCAGGTGGCGGACTCGGGGTCGGCCGCTTCGGCGGGATTCGTCGACATGGACGAAGCATTCGTCCATGTGCAGGACCTGCTTCCGGACGACGCAATCATCACCTACGGGGCGGGGAACTTCTCCGGCTGGGCGACCAGGTTCCTGCCCACGCACGGGTTCCCCTCGGCGCTGGGCCCGCGCAACGGATCGATGGGATTCGGTCTGCCGGCTGCGGTCGCCGCCGCCCTCGTCCATCCGGAACGGGCGGTGTTCTGCATCGCCGGCGACGGGGATTTCCTCATGAACGGGCAGGAGATGGCCACGGCCGTCCAGTACGGCGCGGACATCACCGTCGTGCTCAACGACAATTCGGTCTACGGCACGATCCGCGGTCATCAGGACCGCGAATATCCGGGCCGGGCCACGGCCACTGCACTGCAGAATCCGGACTTCGCAGCCATGGCCACGGCCTTCGGCGGGCTCGGTATCCGCGTCGAACGGACCGAGGACTTCCGGGACGCGTTCGAGCGGGCGCTGGCACACAAGGGGCTCTCGCTCGTCCACTGCATTACGGATCCGGCCGTTCGCGGGGCGCGCCTGCCGTGAACTCAGCAGCGGCCTGCCGTGAACGGTCTGTTGTGAACGGTGGGGCGGATGGCGAACGAATCTGACTAAGGTGGCGGTATGAGAATCGACGCGATCTTCACCGACCTCGACGCATTCACCCTTGATCCGACGCGCCCGCGGGCGCAGAGGATCGGGGTGTGGGGCAACCGGATCATCGGCTTCGACGAGGAGCTCGACGGCATCGATGCCGATCGTGTCGAGTCCCTGGGCGGGGCGACTGTGCTGCCGGGCTTCAACGACGTCCACTGCCACACGACCTGGTTCGGTCTCACCCTGGCCTCGGTCGATGTCACGGCGCTGCCCGGCGGTCTGCCCGATGTGTATGCCGCACTCGAGAAGGCCGCGGCGACGACTCCGTCCGGGGAATGGATCGAAGCCACGGGGTATGCCCACCGTGACTACGACGGGCAGTACCCGGACCTGAACCGTCTTGACGAGATCACCGGGGACCGCCCCCTGTTCATGCGGCAGACGTCCGGTCATGCCGCGATCGCCAACACCGAGGCGATGCGTCGGGCGGGGATCCTGGACCCCGGCTTCGAGGAGCCGGTCGGCGGCAAGGTCGTGCGTGACGCGGCCGGACATCCGACGGGGCTGATCGAAGAGACCGCGCAGACTCTGGTGCAGGATCTCATCCGCCCGTATTCGCTCGACACCGTCGTCGACGCCCTCGATCTGGCGACGGCGTACTACGCGAAGGAAGGCATCACGTCCTTCGGCGAATGCGGTATCGCCTACGGCTGGATCGGCCACTCCCCCATTGAGATCAGCGGCTATCTGCGGGCTCGGGAGGAGGGGAAGCTGCGGGCGCGAGCGCAGCTCATGCCGCAGGCCGACGGGCTGCACCCGATCGCGGCGAACTCCGCCGACGGGTTCGGTATCGGTCTGGATGCGGGACTGCGCACCGGCCTCGGCGATGATCTCATCTCGATCGGGCCTGTGAAGTTCTTCATGGACGGTGCCCTGTCCGGCGAGACCGCGGCGCTGCGGGAGAACTACGCGGGCAAGGACCACCCCGGCTATCTGCAGGACGACGCCGAGGTGCTTCGTCAGCAGATCCTCGACACCTATGCCTCCGGCTGGTCGTTGGCCGTGCACGCCATCGGTGATGCCGCCGTGGATGCTGCGATCGCCAACATCGTCGAGGCGCAGACGCGCTATGGCCGCAGGGCGGTGCCGAACCGGATCGAGCATGCCGCATTGGTCCATGACGAGCACCTGGCGACGCTGGCCGAACACGGTATCGTCGTCACCCCGCAGGCGGCGTTCGCCGACGGCATCGGGGACGGGATGAACGCTTCGCTCGGGCCGGACCGCCGGCACCTGATCTACCGGGCGAAGTCGTTCGTCGATGCGGGTGTGCCGATGGCCGGCAGCTCGGACCGGCCGTGCGCCGACGGGAATGTGCTGCGCGGGATCGAAGCCTATGTCACCCGGGAGACCCGCGACGGGGACGTCATGGGTTCGCCGGCCGAATGCTTGAGCGTCGATGAGGCAATCGCGGCTTACACGGTCGAGGCGGCGAAGGCCTCGGGCCAGGGCGCGGACAAGGGAACGCTGAGCCGAGGCAAGCTCGCCGACTTCGTCGCCCTGGAAACCCACCCGCGCAACGTCGCGGCGGACGAGATCGCAGCAATCCCGGTCCGCGCGACAATCCTCGGCGGCAACTACACCCACCAAACCCACTAGTTACTACCTGACGGCGGCCTAGCAACCTCGCGCGAGGTTGCTAGGCCGCCGTCAGGTAGTAATTAGTGGGGGAAGTCTAAGTCGGTGAGGACCTTCTCGAAGACTCCGAGGCCGCGTTCGAGGTCCTCTTCGCTGATGTTGATCGGCGGGACCATGTGCAGCCGGTGGTAGTTGTTGAACGGGATGACACCGTGCTCCTTCAGCGCCGCCACCACCGAGGCGACCTCGGGTGAGCCGCCGCCGTAGGGGGCCAGCGGTTCCTTGGACTCCTTGTCCCGGACGAGTTCGATCGCCCAGAACGCTCCGGTGCCGCGGACCTCGCCGACATGCTTCGAATTCTCAGCGATCTGCCGCAGACGGGGCCCGATGATCGTCTCCCCGATATGAGCGGCGTGTTCGATCATGCGCTCCTCGGCCATCGCGTTGATCGTCGCGACCGCCGCCGCGCACGCCAGCGGATGCCCGGAGTAGGTCAGCCCGCCGGGGTAGACGCGTTCGGCGAAGGTCTCGAAGATCGCCTCGCTGATGACGACTCCGCCCAGAGGCACGTACCCGGAGTTCACGCCCTTGGCGAAGGTGATGAGATCGGGGACGATGTCGAAGTGCTCGAAGGCGAACCACTTGCCCGACCGTCCGAACCCGGCCATCACCTCGTCGGCGATGAGCACGATCCCGTGCGCGTCGCACAGCGCCCGCACACCCTGCATGTACTCCGGACTGGGCACCATGATGCCGGCGGTGCCGGGAATGGATTCGAGGATGATCGCGGCGATCGTCGCCGGTCCTTCCAGTTCGATGGTCCGACGCAGGTGCTGCAGCGCTCGTTCGGTCTCTTCGGCCTCAGTGGTGGCGTGGAACTCCGAACGGTAGAGGAAGGGTCCGAAGAAGTGAACGACGCCCGATTCTCCGGTCTCGTTCTCCCACCGGCGCGGGTCACCGGTGACGTTGACGGCAGTCTGGGTTCCACCGTGGTAGGACCGGTAGCGGGAGAGGACCTTGCGCCGCCCGGTGTGCAGACGTGCCATGCGGATGGCGTGCTCGTTCGCATCTGCGCCGCCGTTGGTGAAGAACACGTGATCGAGTCCGGCCGGGGTGCGGTCGGTGATGAGGCGAGCCGCCTCGGAGCGGGCGGCGTTGACGGCGGCCGGGCTGATCGTGCACAGCACATCGGCTTGGTCCTTGATCGCCTGCACGACGGCCGGATGCTGGTGCCCGATATTCGTGTTCACCAGCTGCGAGGAGAAGTCGAGGAACTCCCGACCCTCACCGTCGATGACTGTCGACCCGTGGGCGCGGGCGACGGTCGGCGGGTCGATGAGTCGCTGTGCCGACCACGAGTGGAAGACGTGCGCGCGGTCGAGTTCACGGGCTCGGACGGATTCGTCCTTGAGCGCTGCGAGGTCGGCGTCGTCGAGATGGTGCACCATTGTCACCCTTTCACTGAAGTACTGGGGATGAGCGCGGAATCCGCGCCCGTGGGCTCATCGTAGAACACATTCGACTACAGTGACGAGCATGTCTTACCGGACCATCGTCAGCCCCGTCGAGGCCGAGATCGAGATCAAGAGATCCCGTTTCCTCGCCCGGCTCTCCCCCGCCGCGGGTGAGGCCGAGGCCAGGTCCGTCATCGCCGAGGCGCGCGCCGAGCATCCGAAGGCCCGCCACCATTGTTCGGCGTTCGTCCTCGACACCGATTCGCGCACTCAGCGCTTCAGCGATGACGGGGAACCGGCCGGCACTGCGGGCGCTCCGATCCTCGATGTGGTCACCGGTCATGATCTGACCTTCGTCGTCGCCGTCGTCACCCGGTATTTCGGGGGCACCCTGTTGGGCGCGGGCGGGCTCGTCCGCGCTTACGGTCAGGCCACCTCGGCGGCCGTGGATGAGGCTCGGATTGTCACCCGTCGTGAGCGCGTCCCGGTGTCAGCAGCCGTCGACTATGCCCAGGCCAACGCCCTGGAGCGGGCGGCCGGGAACCGGGGGTGGACGACGCGGGCCGACTACGGCGGTGAGGTCGGACTCGATGTCCTGGTTCCCCTCGCCGAGGTGGCCGATGCCGTGGCGATGTACGCCGACCTCACCGCCGGTCGGGCAGAGCCCGAGGTCGGTGAGGTCGAATGGGTGTGAGGCCGGGGATCGACGTTCTGATCAGCGAGAGCTGATCAGTCGAGCGCGGCGATCTTCGCGACCTGGGCGTTCGTGAGCATGACGAGATCCTCGGGGCGGATCTCGATCTCGAGACCGCGACGGCCGGCCGAGACGAACACCGTCGAATGGTCGAGAGCTGTGCGGTCGACGACGACCGGCACGGCATGGCGCTGTCCGAACGGAGAGACTCCGCCGACGGGGTAGCCGGTACGACGTTCGGTTTCGGCTACGCCGGACAGCTGGGCCTTCTTCGCTCCGCGCGCGGAGGCCAGCGCCTTGAGGTCGAGCTGACCGGAGACGGGGACGAGCGCGGTCACGGGCTGCCCGTCGACCTGGATCATCAGAGTCTTGAACACCTGGTCGGAGCTGACGCCGAGTTTGTCGGCGGCCTCCGAACCGTAACGGCGGGTGGCGGGGTCGTGGTCGAAGCTGCGCAGGCTGTAGTCGATGCCTGCCAGATTGAGTACTCGCACGGCCGGGGTCGCCGCGCTGGAAGTCTTGGATGCAACTGTCATAAGGGGGTAGTGCCTCCTGCCCGCAGGTCAGCGGGGCCAGGAGGCGCAGCTTTCACGGCTCCGTGTCCCCGCATCGATACGGACGGAATGTTGTATCGGTGCTGATAGGTACCCGCCCACAATAGGCGAAGTGGGCTTGCGGACGCCAATTCCCGTGACGTCAAGTGACTCGTCGGTAAGCCCCTCAACCCCTTCGGCCGGAGACGCTCACCCCCATCCGAGTTCGTGGAGCCGATCGTCATCGAGCCCATAGAAATGGGCGATCTCATGAACGATGGTGACGACGATCTCCTCGCGCAGGTGATCCCGATCCTCGGCGAAGTCGATGAGGTTGTCACGGTAGATGAAGATATTGTCGGGCATCTCGAACCCGGCGACTCCCCGCTCCCCGATCGGTGTGCCCTCATAGAGGCCGAGCAGGTGTCGATCACCGTTCTCCGGCCGATCCTCGACGAACAGGGCGACATTGTCCAGCTGTTCGGTCACCCCGGCGGGCAGCAGATCCAGGGCTTCGCCGAGGATCGCGTCGAACTCCTCATCACTCAGGGCCTCCATGCCTCCCACTCTAGCGACTCCGATCCCCTCGCCGAGGCGGCCCTGCGGAACGTCGAAAAGCACCGCTTCCGTCGTGTGACCGAGGACACTCCTTTTCGTTTTGCATTCCTCGAATCGGGTGGGATAAGCTTAACGTCGTTGCCCACGGGGAATCCGAGGACAACCTGGGCCCCCATCGTCTAGAGGCCTAGGACACCGCCCTTTCACGGCGGCGACACGGGTTCGAATCCCGTTGGGGGTACGGTGTAAGATCGTAAGGTCTTCCATCACAACAGCAAGGCCCTGTGGCGCAGTTGGTTAGCGCGCCGCCCTGTCACGGCGGAGGTCGCGGGTTCGAGTCCCGTCAGGGTCGCGGAGCATAAGGCTCTTCTTCGGAAGAGCCTTTGTTTCTCTCGACATACTTATTGAGTATGTCGGCGGCTCGGCTCTGTAGCTCAGTTGGTAGAGCGTTCGACTGAAAATCGAAAGGTCACCGGATCGACGCCGGTCGGAGCCACAACACGGAAGCCCCGCTTCCCAGTGAAAACTGGGAAGCGGGGCTTCTTCGCGTCTGCGCCCCATCTCGACCGCCACTTTGCCCGACGTGATCTGCGCCCCGCATTCGGGACTCCTGACTACCTTTGCGGTGACTCTGCGGATTATTCGCGTAGTCCTGCGGAATTTCGGCATACCCCCGCCATTACGCTGATTCAGGCCCTCGGGAGTGGTTGCTCCTCCCCGGGCAGACCGCCTCCCGCAGAATCCCCTGGGAGCACAGGTCTTCTCATCCCCAAAGTGAGCAGGAGGAACTCAACGTGCGCACTTCAGTCGAAATCGGTCAGACGAGCACTGGAGACCACCCCTCACTTGCCATCTTCGACCGCGGACCGGTCCCGGCCCCGCGCACACTCGTCGACATCTTCGCCGAAACCGTTCGCGCCCATCCCGATGCCACGGCCCTCGATTCCGCCGATGCCACCCTGAGCTACCGCCAGCTCGCCGAGGCGGCCCGGGAGTTAGCCGCGCGACTGCACCGCTGCGGGATCACCCATGGTGATCGGGTCGGCATCCGCGTCCCGTCCGGAACAGCGGACCTCTACATCGCCGTCCTCGGCATCCTCACCGCCGGCTGCGCCTATGTCCCCGTCGACTGGGACGACTCCGAGGAGCGCGCAGCCACCGTCTTCGACGAAGCCCACGTGGCCGCCGTGATCGGAGAGAAGCTGAGCATCGTCCCCACCGCCGAGACGGATCCCGTCTCAGCAGCGCCCGTCGGACCACCCGGCCTCGACGATGACGCATGGATCATCTTCACCTCGGGTTCGACGGGCAAGCCCAAGGGAGTGGCGATCACGCACCGTTCGGCCGCCGCCCTCGTCGACACCGAGCATTCCCTCTACCTCGCCTCCGATCCACTCGGCCCCGCCGACCGCGTCATGGCCGGACTGTCCGTGGCCTTCGACGCCTCCTGCGAGGAGATGTGGCTGGCGTGGCGCAACGGCGCCGTGCTCGTGCCCGCACCCCGCGACATCGTGCGCTCCGGCCCCGACCTCGGCGACTGGCTGACTGCGCAGCGGATCACCGCGGTCTCAACCGTGCCGACGCTGGCCTCGCTCTGGCCTGCCGAGGCCCTGGAACACGTGCGACTGCTCATCTTCGGCGGGGAAGCCTGCCCGGCTGAACTCATCGCCCGCCTCCACGAACCATGGCGGGAGGTGTGGAACTCCTACGGCCCCACCGAGGCGACCGTGATCGTCAGCGCTGCCCTCCTCGTCCCCGGCGACATCGTGCGCATCGGCCGCCCCATCGACGGGTGGGAGCTCACTGTCGTCGATCCCGACACCGAACATCCGGTGGGCTGGGGCGAATCCGGAGAGCTCGTCGTCGGCGGAGTCGGCCTCGGCCGCTACCTCGACGCCGACAAGGACGCAGAGAAATACGCACCCCTGCCTGCACTCGGCTGGGACCGGGCCTACCGCACCGGCGACCTCGTCCGTGCCGAGGCAGACGGCCTCCTCTTTGAGGGCCGGATCGACGACCAGGTCAAGCTCGGCGGCAAACGCATCGAACTCGGCGAGGTCGACAGCTACCTCGCAGCGATCCCCGGAGCCAACGCCGGCGCCGCCGCCGTGCAGAAGACGAGCGGCGGCTCCGATGTCCTCGTCGGCTACTTCACCGAGACCGAACCCGGCAGCATCGACATCGATGCCGCACGGGTGGAACTGACACAGAAGCTCTCGGCCGGAGTCGTTCCCGTCCTCACCGTCCTCGACGAGATGCCGATGAAGAGCTCCGGAAAGGTCGATCGCAAGGCGCTGCCGTGGCCGCTGTCGGCCCCCGGCACCGAGGTGAGTGGGCTGAGCCCCGATCAGCAGTGGCTGCGGGACCTGTGGGTCGAACAGCTGGGACCGATCGCCATCGACGCCGACACGAACTTCTTCGAAGTGGGCGGCGGATCCGTCCAGGTCGCCCGTCTCGTCGCGCGCATCCGCCGCAGCCACCCGAGCGCCTCGATCGCCCAACTCTATGCCCACCCCACTTTGGCGGCGATGGCGGACTACATCGGCACCCTGTCATCATCACAGGCTCGGAACCCGATGCCCGGCCGACTGCCGGTGGGGCCGAGGATCTTCCAATTCGGCTTCCTCGGCGGAATCTACGCCCTCAACGCCGTCCGCTATATCGTTGCCACGGTGACTGTGGTCTGGGCTCTCGACTTCTTCCTCGCCGCTTCGTGGGTTCCGCGCGTGCCGTTCCTGCCCGTCGCCGCAGCCTGGATCCTCATCTTCTCCCCCATCGGACGCATCGCGCAGGCCGTCGTCGTCGCCCGAATTCTGACTCTCGGCCTGCGACCGGGACGATATCGCCGAGGCGGCTGGACGCACGTGCGTCTGTGGGCCGCCGATCGCTTCTACGTCTTCCTCCGCCTCGAGCATCTCGCCGGCACACACCTGAATGTCCTCATCCACCGTCTCCTCGGCAATTCGGTGGGCGCCGGCGCCCACCTGGCCAACCAGCCGCCGACATCCGGGCTCGCCCGGATCGGCGACCATTCCGTCGTCGAGCGCGACGTCGATCTGCGCGGATTCCGCATCGTCGGCGACACGGTCCACATCGGTCCGATCACCATCGGCGATTCCGCCCGGATCGGCGCCCGTTCGGCCGTCGAACCCGGCGTCTCCGTCGGATGTCGCAGCGAGATCCGGGCCGGATCCCTCGTCGACATCGACATCGACGCCGATGAGTCCTGGGGCGGTTCACCGCTGGAATTCCTCGCCGAGGCGGGACTGAGCTGGCCCGAACAGAACCAGCTGGACACGCAGGAAACCGGTACCTGGTCGTCAGCGATTCGGTCCGTCGCCGAATCCGCCGGCATCGTCCTCATCGGCCTGCTGCCGCTGCTGGCGTTCATCCCCGGCATCGCCATCGTCCTGCCCCAAGTCATCGGGATCGGCGACTTCCCGACCGTCGCGAAGACTCTGGCCGTCTGGGTTCCGCTGACGGCGGTGCTCACGGCGCTGACTTGGCTGACACTCGTCGTCATCACCGTGCGGGCGCTGGCCCACTACGTTCAGCCCGGCTACTACCCACAGGATTCGGTCACCGGCTGGGCGGTGTGGCTGACGCAGACCCTGCTCGATCGGACCCTGATCTCGGCGTATCCGATCTACGCATCGATCGCCACTCCCCTGTTCCTGCGCTGCCTCGGTGCTCGCGTCGGCAAGGACACGGAGATCTCCACTCTCGAGACCATTCCTCACCTGACCTGGATCCAGGACCGGTCCTTCATTGCCGATCATGCCCTCCTCAACGCTCCTCGCCACTATCGGGGCTGGATCCACATCGGCACGACCGTCGTCGGACGCGGAACCTTCGTCGGCAACTCGGCGATCGTCGGGGCCGATATCGATCTGCCTCCGGACTCCCTCGTCGCCGTCCTCGGCTCGAGCCCGGTCCGAGCCGCTGTCGGCACCTCCTGGATCGGCGGAACCGCGCAGGCGATCCCCCGCTCCCGCAACGATTCCCAGTCGGAACGCACCTATCGGCCCTCGACTGCCGTGAAATGGGCACGTGCCGCGGTGGAGAGCGGACGGTTCATCCCCTTCATCCTCACGAACTGGATCGAGTTGGGTCTAGTCGCCGGCCTCAACGCCATCTATATGAGCACGCTCTTCTCCACTGATTCCCCTGTGCACAGCCTCCTCACTGCCACCCTGTGGGCGTTCCCGCTGACCCTGAGCGCCGGAATCCTCTCCGTGCTCATCGCCGTCGCCGCCAAATGGATCCTCGTCGGGAGGTTCACGGCGCGGGAGCGCCCGCTGTTCAGCAGCTTCGTCTGGCGCAATGAGCTCGCCGATGTCTTCGCCGAATCCCTGGCCGTGGCATCGCTGATCAAGATCGCCATCGGCTCCCCGCTGGCGGTCTGGTACGCCCGGATCATGGGGGCTCGAGTCGGCAGGGACGTCTGGTTGGAGACGTGGTGGCTGCCGGAGTTCGACCTCATCGACATCGAGGAACGCACGAGCGTCAACCGGGGCACCGTGGTCCAGACTCACCTCTTCCACGACCGTGTGATGTCCCTCGTCCCCACCCGCCTCGAAACCGGGTCCACCCTCGGCGTCAACAGCTTCATCCTCCCCGGAGCCGTCGTCGGCGAGCGCACCGTCGTCGGCGACGGGTCGCTTGTCCTCCGCGACGAAGAGCTGCCCGCCGACTCCCATTGGCAGGGCAATCCCGTCGAACCGATCACGAAGGGAGTTCCGGTATGACCGGCACCACCGTTGAGCGACCGATGCCCGGGCCGAGGCGGCCCCGTGAGATCTGGACCGGCCGGTCCGAAGTCTGGCTGTCCGAAGTCTCCTCAGATCCGGCCGAACCGATGCGCAATGTCGCCGGCGGAGGCCTGCGGGTCTCGAACCGGATGCTCACGAACGTCGTCGATCGAGAGCGACGGCGCAAACGCGCCCGGTCCTCCGGAGTCGATGCCGCACGAGGCTTCGCACTCATCGGCATGTTCGCCATCCATATGCTGCCCGCCGCACGCGAGGACGGTGAGCCGACCGTGGTCTGGCAGCTGCTGGCCGGCAACTCTGCGGCCCTCTTCGCCGTGCTCGCCGGGGTCTCTCTGGCGTTCAACAGCGGTGCCGAACGCCCCTTCACCGGGACGCAGATGAACCGCTCACGGGCCAACGTCGCCATCCGCGGTCTCCTCCTCATCGCTCTCGGCGTCGGACTCAATCAGATCGGCCTGGCAGCATTCGACATCCTCCCCTACTTCGGGGTGATGTTCCTCCTCTCCATTCCCCTGCTGCCGCTGCGGGCGCGCACGCTGCTCATCTCCGGAGCTGTCCTGATCGTCGCCCTCCCGATTCTCCGCTTCCTCATCCACCGCCAGGTCGACGGACTCGCCTGGCATCCGAACCCGACGCTCGGAGAGATCGTCAGCGCCCCTGTCGATGTGGTCACCTCGCTGCTCATCACCGGTGCCTATCCGGCACTGACATGGTTCGCTCTCGTGTGCATCGGCATGGGCATCGGACGGCTCCAGCTGCACTTCACGACTCCGCGGATGCTCATCATCGTCGTCGGAGGAGCTGCCTTGCTGTTCGCGATCGCCGTCACGCGTCTCCTGGTCTACCTCAACCGCTTCGGCGGCTACACGACCGTGCGGACCTCCTTCCCCGGCAGATCGACCGACGACGTCGATGACTTCCTCGTCTACGGACCTACCGGTCCGCTGCCTACCGCGTCCCCGGGCTGGCTGATCTCGGGCGGTCCGCACACGAACACTCCGTTCGCGTTCATCATCGGAGCCGGCTTCGCCATGGTTGCCATCGGCGCGTTCATCCTCATCGCCCGCCGCAGCAACCTGCTGCGACCGCTCGTCCAGATCGGTCGGATCCCGATGTCCCTCTACGTCAGCCACCTCATCCTCCTCACCATGGCGCCCGCTGACTTCGGGGCGATCCGCCTCTTCATCGTCCAGTGCCTCTTCGCCTTCGCGTTCACGGCCCTGTGGCTGCGCTTCTTCAAGCGCGGCCCCGTCGAGGCGGTCATCACCTCAGTCACTCGTATCCTGACGAAGCTGCTGGGATTCGGAACACCATCGGACAGATCAGTGACACGGAGCTGAGATGGCGACCGTCCGGGCACCGGCGGCCGACGGCTTCCGGTGGACCGATCGCTGGTTGCCACCGCATACCCATGTGGTCATCTGCCCGACCGAGGAGACCGCCTCGGGGGCTGTCGATCTGCTGCTGAGCCTGCTGTCCCGGGAACTCGCCGCCCCGATCAAGGACATCGTCTGGCACCGTCCCAGCATCGCCACCACTCGGACCGGCACTGCCCGGGTCTTCACCTCCATCTCCCGAACCGAGGGCGCTGTGGCCGCAGCCGTCAGCTGCCGCCCCATCGGAGTCGACATCGAAGCGACTCAGACCGAAGAGCAGAGCCACGACCTGATCACTCTCTTCCACCCGCGCGATCGAGCCGCCGCGGGCCGGGTCGCTGGGATCGCTCGACAGCGACGAGTGACGATGATCTGGACGCGGATCGAAGCCGTCCTCAAGCTGCGGGGAACAGGCTTGAGAATCGATCCCGCGCAGGTGAGGGTCGGCCCCGGACCTCAACCTCTGAGGGGCCGCCGCATCAGAACGGTCTCTGCCGTCGAGGCACTTTCCGCGACGGCTGAGTATTCGGTTTCCCTGGCGTGGGATCGGGGCTGCGGGGCATCCTGCACCTCTTGAAATCCCAACCGACTGGAGTAGGTTGAAGGTGAGTTCGATGACCCGCCCACGTCGTGGTGGTGCGGGGTGGAAGGAGAGCACGATGACGAACAATCCGACGATTCAGGAACTCAGCCACGAGGACAGGGCTTTCCCACCCCCAGCGGACTTCGCCGCCGCAGCCAATGCCCAGGCTGTCGAATACGAGAAGGCGGCCGCCGACCGCATCGGCTATTGGGAGGAGCAGGCACAGCGGATCAGCTGGGAGACCCCCTTCGACACGGTCCTCGATTGGTCGGAGAAGCCCTTCGCGAAGTGGTTCACCGGCGGCAGGCTCAACGCCTCCTACAACTGCGTCGACCGCCATGTCGAGAACGGCCTCGGCGATCGTGTGGCCTACTACTTCGAAGGCGAATCCGGCGACACCCGCACCATCACGTACTCCGATCTTCTGCGCGAGGTCTCGAAGGCCGCGAATGCCCTCACCGAACTCGGCGTCAAGACCGGCGACCGCGTCGCCATCTACATGCCGATGATCCCGGAGACGGTGTTCGCCATGCTGGCCTGCGCCCGCCTCGGCGCCCCGCACACCGTCATCTTCGGCGGATTCTCCGCTTCGGCGATCGCCGACCGCGTCAAGGACTGCGGAGTCGAATTCGTCATCACCGCAGACGGCGGCTATCGCAAGGGCAAGCCCTCGGGTCTCAAATCCGTCGTCGATGAGGCGATGGAGGACTGCCCCGAGGTGCGCAATGTCCTCGTCGTCCGCCGTACCGGCCAGGACGTGGACTGGAATGGCGACCGTGATCTGTGGTGGCACGAGGTCGTCGATCGGCAGCCGGAGACGCATACTCCAGACGCCTTCGATTCCGAGCATCCGCTCTACATCATGTACTCCTCGGGAACGACCGGAAAGCCCAAGGGCATCATGCACACCACGGGCGGCTACCTCGTCGGCGCCTCCTTCACCCATTGGGCGGTCTTCGACATCAAACCCGAGACGGACGTCTACTGGACGGCCGCAGACATCGGCTGGGTGACCGGCCATTCGTACATCGTCTACGGTCCGCTGGCCAATGGGGCCACCTCGGTGCTCTATGAGGGCACCCCGGACACACCGCACCGGGGCCGGTGGTGGGAGATCGTGCAGAAGTACAAGGTCTCCATCCTCTACTGCGCGCCCACGGCGATCCGCTCGTTCATGAAATGGGGCCGCGACATCCCCGCGCAGTACGACCTGTCCAGCCTGCGTCTGCTCGGCAGCGTCGGTGAGCCGATCAATCCCGAAGCGTGGATGTGGTACCGCGAGCACATCGGCGGGAACCGCTGCCCCGTCGTCGACACCTGGTGGCAGACGGAGAACGGCAGCATCCTCATCAGCCCTCTGCCGGGCGTGACCGAGACGAAGCCGGGCTCGGCGATGCGCCCGCTGCCCGGCATCGTCGCCGACGTCTACGACGACGAGGGCAATTCGGTCGAACCCGGAAACGGCGGCTACCTCGTCATCAAGGAGCCGTGGCCGTCGATGCTGCGCACCCTGTGGGGCGATGAGGAACGGTTCAAGAAGACCTACTGGTCACAGTACCCGGACGTGTACTTCGCCGGGGACGGGGCGAAGATCGACCGCGACGGTGATTTCTGGGTCCTCGGCCGCGTCGACGACGTCCTTAACGTCTCCGGTCACCGGATGTCGACCGCGGAGATCGAGTCCGCCCTCGTCGCTCATCCGAAGGTCGCCGAGGCGGCCGTGGTAGGGGCCGCTGATGAGATGACAGGGCAGGCGATCGAGGCCTTCGTCATCCTCCGGGAGAGCGCGCACGACGGCGGGGACGATGTCGTGGGTGAGCTGCGAGGTCATGTGCGGTCCTCGATCGGACCGATCGCGACTCCCCGTTCGATCATGATCGTGCCCGATCTGCCGAAGACCCGGTCGGGCAAGATCATGCGACGGCTGCTCAAGGACGTGGCCGAGAATCGCGAGGTCGGCGATGTCACGACCCTCGCGGACTCCTCGGTGATGGACCTCATCCAGAAGGGCATGAAGGAGAGCTGACCTTCCCGGGCGACGGGCGATTGGCAAACTCGCCCTTGCGTGACCCACGGCACACTGATGTACTGTTGAGTAACATCTCGTGAGGTCCGCTTGGGCGGGTTCTGCTCGCGAGGGACAGCACTGACGCCTAACTGCAAGGACGCACAGACATGACGCGTGGAACGAAGATCGCCGGCAACCGCATCCTCATCACAGGGGCCGGAAGCGGAATCGGCAGACTCATGGCTCTGGACGCGGCGGCCCGCGGCGCGGCCGAGGTCATCATCTGGGACCTCTCGGACGAACGCGGGGACGCGGTGCGCGCCGAGGTGGAGGCCGCTGGAACCAGGGCCCGATCCTTCACCCTCAATGTCGGTGATGCCGACCAGGTTGCCGCCATGGCCGAGCAGACCGGTCAGATCGACATCCTCGTCAACTGCGCCGGCATCGTCTCCGGCAAGAAGCTTCTCGACATGGAGGAAGCGGCGATCCGTCGCCTCTACGACGTCAACACCTTCGCCCTGTACTGGACGACCCAAGCATTCCTGCCCGGAATGATCGAGCGCGACCGCGGTTCGGTGGTCACAATCGCCAGCGCTGCCGGCCTGACCGGAGTCGCTCGACAGACCGACTACTCGGCGAGCAAATGGGCGGCGGTGGGCTTCACCGAGTCACTGCGCGGAGAGCTGCGCGCCGACGGCAGCCGGGTCAATACGCTTGCCGTGTGCCCCTTCTATATCAACACCGGCATGTTCAAGGGAGTGCAGACGAAATTCCCCCGCTTGCTCCCGATCCTCGAAGAGAACGATGTGGCCACGCGGGTCCTCGATTCCGTCGAATCCGGTCGTGAGCAGCTGGTCATGCCCTCACTCGTCCGCCTGGTTCCGGGTGCCCGCCTCCTGCCGACCCGTGCTTTCGATAAGGTCATGGATTTCCTCGGCGTCAACCAGACGATGGACCACTTCACCGGCCGGACCGGTCCGGGCCAGAAGCACAGGTCACCGGAAGGAGACGTGCCCGTCACCGTCGCACGTCACTAGGCGGCACATCCTCGGCGCTGGTCCACAATGGAATCAGGGTGCGAAGGAGAGGAGCCGCCATGGCGATGACAGATCTCGTTCTCGAGGGCGGCGGAGCGAAGCTGCCGGGCCTGGTCGGCGCGGTCGACGCTCTCGCCGACGGCGGCTACGACTTCCACCGGGTCGCCGGCACCTCGGCCGGGGCCATCGTCGGTGCGCTGACCGCGGCGGGCATCGGCCCGCAGACTCTGCGGCAGAAGGTCCTCGAACAGGATTTCACCGAGTTCGAGGACCTTTCTGCTGCCTTCCGTCTCGTCCCCTGGTTGGGGCGGGTGCAGGGACTGCTGCTGCACAAGGGAATGTATGTGGGGCAGGCGCTCCACGATTTCCTCGCCACGGCATTGGCCGATCAGGGGGTGCGCACATGGGGTGACCTCAAGCTCGACGATCCCGGAAGCGCAATTCCGCCGGCGCGGTCGTATCGCCTCGTCGTCATCGTCTCCGACGTCTCCCGGGGCCGCATGCTCCGTCTCCCCTGGGACTACGAGGAGGCCCTCGGCGTCGATGCGGATAGTCAGTCCGTCGCCGAGGCGGTGTGCGCCTCGGCGGCCAGCCCGTTCTTCTTCCGACCGCGCGCTCTGCCCGCCCGGCCGAATGTGGCCGGTGGAGACTCCGTGCTCGGTGCCGACGGCGGACTGCTCTCGAACTTTCCCGTCGACGTCTTCGACCGCAAGGACGCGCTGCCGGCACGGTGGCCGACCTTCGGCGTCATGCTCTCGGCCCGGCGGACGGCGGCCGCGGAATGGCGGCCCAACGCGACGACTTTCCAATACGCGAAGTCCCTGCTGTCAACGATGATCAACGCGCACGACCGGCGGCACATCGACGACCCTTCGGTGACCGAAAGGACGGTGTTCGTCGACACGACCGGCCACAGCAGCACGGACTTCGCTTTGACGACGGCCGACAAACTCGATCTCATCTCGTCGGGCCGAATGGCCGGAGAGAAGTTTCTGGCGCACTGGGATTGGCGGGAGTGGAAAGAGCGCTTCGACCGGAAGTGAGTGCGCGCCCATGGCCCGCGACCGATCGACGTGCAAGAATGAGGGCCCGAACCTGATTGCGAGCGAAGGAGAGATCATGAGCGAGTTCGATTCGGACGCGGCCGACCGGCTGGAAGACGACCCCATCCTCGACGATCCTGAACTCGACGATCCGACGGCCGAAGAGTTGGATGATCCCGAACTCAGCGCCGCCGAAGCCGAGGCCGACCAGGTCGACGTCGACTCCGGCATCGACGATGAGCCCGCCGAGGCGACCGTCGAGCCCGGTGCCGAAGGGCCGGAAGGCACGGGCATCGAAGGGGCCGACGATGCTCTCATCGACGACGCCGGCTGGGACGACGAGAACGAGGCTCCAGGCCTCTCCGACGAGTTCAACACCGATCAGTCACCTGCCGCGGAACAGGGCAATCGCGTCGGCGACGAGATGGTCTCCGACGATGATGACGAATTCGAAGTCGCCGAGCTCGATGGCGACGACCTCAATGTCGATGCCCTGGCCGACGACGGAACCGAAGAGGTCTCGGTCATCGACGGCATGCCCGAAGTCATCGACGACTCGTATCAGGAGGACTGAGTTCCACCCCCTCCGCTTGCGGCAGGCTCCCATGTGTTAGGACTGAAGGGGAAAGGAGTCGCCCATGCCACCCGGATCCCCGCGTCGCCGATCGACGTCCACCGCCAGCACGAACTTCGAACTCCCCCACGTCGGCACGGGTCGCCCCGTCCACCGCCTCGGCATCATCGCCACGGTCGCCACCTTCGGCGGTCTGCTCTTCGGCTATGACACCGGAGTCGTCAACGGAGCCCTCGAACCGCTGAGCGAGGACTTCGGCCTGACCGCGCTGAGCGAAGGCCTCGTCGTCGCCTCTCTCATGGTCGGCGCCGCCTTCGGCGCGGTCTTCGGCGGTCGAGTCGCCGATGCCTGGGGCCGTCGCAAGACGATCCTGCTCCTGGCCGGAGTCTTCATCATCGGCACCCTCGGCTGCGTGCTCGCGCCCGGGGCGGAGTTCCTCATCGGTGCCCGCTTCGTCCTCGGACTCGCAGTCGGCGGTGCCTCGGCGACGGTGCCCGTCTATCTCGGCGAGATCGCCCCGTCGGAGAAGCGCGGCAGCTACGTCACCCGCAATGAGCTCATGATCGTCGGCGGTCAGCTTGCGGCGTTCGTCATCAACGCCGTGATCTTCAACTTCTTCGGGCATGTCGACTCGATCTGGCGGTGGATGCTGCTCGTTGCCCTGGTGCCAGCGATCGCCCTCCTCGTGGGCATGATCTTCCAGCCCGAGAGCCCGCGCTGGCTGATCTCGCAGGGACGCACCGAGGAAGCTCTGGCAGTGCTCAAGCAGGTCCGCTCCCCCGAACGCGCCGAAGCCGAGATCGACGAGGTCACCCACCTCGCAGCCGAGGATGCGAAGGAGGCCACGGGCGGACTCTCCGACCTCGGCACCCGATGGGTGCTGCGACTGGTGATCATCGGTGCCGGACTCGGCTTCTTCCAGCAGCTGACCGGAATCAACTCGGTCATGTACTACGGAACCCAGCTGCTCACGAGCGCGGGCCTGGATTCCGGTGTCGCCATCATCGGCAACATCGCCAACGGCGTGTTCTCCCTGGCCGGCATCTCCTTGGGCATGTATCTGCTGAATAAGCTGCCGCGCCGGGTCATGTTCCTCACCGGCTACGCCCTCATCGCGGTCTTCCACACGCTCATCGCCCTGACCGCGGTCATCGTTCCGCCCGGACCGGCACAGGCGTGGACGGTGCTCGCGTTCCTCGTCCTCTTCGTCTTCTCCATGCAGGGAACGGTCGGCCCGCTGACCTGGCTGATGCTCTCGGAGATCTTCCCGATGAAGATCCGCAGCTTCGCAATGGGCATCTGCGTGTTCGTGCTGTGGATCATGAACGCCATCGTCGCCCAGTTCTTCCCGCCGCTCATCCAGGCCTTGGGCATGACGGCGACCTTCGGCATGTTCGCCGGCCTCGCCGTGATCGCCTTCGTCTTCCTGGCACTGATGCTGCCGGAGACGAAGGACAAGGACCTCGCGGAGTTCGAACGCGAATTCAAAGCCGAGTACGGACGCAGATAAGGAGCCTCCATGTCAGTCGCCGTCGCCGTCACCGACAGCCCCGAGGGCCGGCTTGCCCTCGAATCGGCCGTCGCCGAGGCGCAGAACCTCGGCACCGGGCTGCTGCTCATCAACCTCACCCTCCATGACTTCACCGAGGATGAGATCCCCTCCGGGCTCGAGATCACCGTCATCAATCGGTCCGGCCGCGGTGATCGTGACCCGGTCACCGCCGTCATCGACGAACTGGGCGATCACGCGGAGGTCGATCGCCTCGTCCTCGGTGTCCGTGCCCGATCGCGCGTGGGCAAGATGATCCTCGGGTCGGTCGCGCAGCGGCTCATCCTGCGCTCCCCCGTTCCCGTGCTCACCGTCCGGCAGGACGGGCGCTGACGGTGACTCAGCCCAGTTCGGTGAAAGCCCGGTACGAGAGCACGTTCTCAGTCTCCGCCGGGGAGTCGTCGGCAAGGACGGCGAGGGAGCGCAGCGCTTCCGACATCGCCGCACGGTAGAGCAGGGACCCGGTGCTGATCCGGGCTACCCCCGCCTCGGCGAGCGTCGTCCGCGAGTATCGCGGACTGGCCAGCACGTTCACCGGAACCCGGCTGCGGACGGTGATCGCCTCGACCGTCGACAGGTCGAGGTCGCCGGGGACGAAGATGCCATCGGCTCCCGCGCCCGCATAGGCGTCGATGCGTTCGAGAACCTCGCCGAGGCTGTCCTGGCCGAGCCAGAATGTGTCGATCCGGGCGTTGACGAACAGATCCGGACACGCTTCTTTGACGGCCGCCACCTTCGCGGCCAAGACCACGGGCTCGCTCATCCGTGCGTGCCGCGAGTCCTGGATGTTGATGCCGTCGAGGATGAGTCGGCCAGTGGGGTCGGCGGCGAAAGCCTCGGACACGGAGTCGATGACGGGTTCGGGGCCGTCACCGTACCCGTCCTCGAAATCGCAGGTCAGCGGCTGTTCCGGCAGCGCCCGACGCAGAGCGGCGACGAGGTCCGCGGTGGCGGTCAGCGTCTCACGGTCCTCATCGGCGGCGCCGATGGCAGCCGCGACGCCCAGACTCGTGGTGCCGATGGCCGCATGCCCCGCCTCGGCGAAGAACTGCGCACTGGCCACGTCCCAGGCGCACGGCAGGATGAACGGGTCGCCGGGAACGTGCAGTTCGCGGAAGGCGCTCGTGGTGTCGGGGGGTGCGGTCATCGTCGGTCTCCGTTGTTAGCTGTCGGATTGTTCGCTGTCGGATTGCTCGTTGGGGGTCAGAGATGATCTCTCTGTGCGCTGAACACCCAGTCGAGGCGGTCGCGCCCGTCCGCGGTGATCGTCAGAGCTCGCGAGTGCGGGCGGCGCAGGATCCACCCGCGGTCGAACAACGTGCTGCAGATGTCGTCGCCGAGGCGACCGCCGAGGTGGGAACGACGTTCCGTCCAATCGAGGCACCGGCGCACAAAGGGGCGCGACGAGGCGGACGGTTGACCGACTTCGAGCCCGAATGCCTCTGCGAGCCCGGCCCTCCCGGATTCGGTGATGGTGAGAGACGGATCGATCCATTCTCGCTGCATCAGTGCGGAGAAGAGCTGAGTGCCGAATCGGCCTGCGATGTGCCGGTAGCAGGTGCGGGCTTCGATGAGCTGACGGTCACGGGTCTTCGCAGCCAGCGTCGGTGCTGAGGTCATCGTTCCGCCGGCCAGAGCTCCGGTGTGCTCCAGCCAGTCGGCCACGTCGGTCGAGGCGATCTGAACATAGCGGTGTCGGCCTTCTCGTCGCTCGACGAGGACGCCGTAGTCGATGAGGACGTTGGCGTGTTCGGTCATCGACGACATCGGAATCGACAGGGCGCGGGAGAGTTCGGTGAGCGTCCAGGCACGGCCGTCGAGGAGGCTGGCACAGATCATCACGCGCCTCGGGTCGGCGATGGCCGACGCCAGGGCGGCGATGTTCGGTGCGGACTCCGGGAATCTCCTCGTCATGCCACCATCGTAGGGCTGTGTTGTTTCGGTGGTGCCCGAAATGTCGCGGCTGCGCGCTGTCGAGGCGAGCCCGGCGCCGCCTCGTGGATGGCCTAAGGTTGAGGGCGGGAGTTTCCGTCCGAGGTGAGGGGGCATGTGTGGCCGATACGACAGAGGGCACCGAGGCGGCCGACCGACTCGAATCCGCACTCACCGGCAGAATCGATCCCGGTACGCTCGATGAGATCGCTGGTCTGGCCCAACAGGTCCCGCGTGCCGAGATCGGACGCCTCGTCCACACCTCGACCCCGCTGCAGTCTGCGATGCTCTTCCGCGTGCTGACGAAGGAGGAGGCTCTCGACGTCTTCGAGGACCTCCCTCCGGCGTACCAGGCCGAGCTCATCGGCAATCTCCGCGAACCTGAGGTCGCCGATATCGTCGAGGGCCTCGACCCCGATGACCGTGCCGAGCTGTTCGGCGAGCTGCCCGCCAGCGTGGCCAGCCGCCTGATGAAGGGGCTGACCCCGGACGAGCGGGAGATGACGTCCGCGGTGCTCGGATACCCGAAGTCCGCGATCGGACGGTACATGTCTCCGGAGGTCCTCGGCATCCACGAGGATTGGACGGCGGCCCAGGCCATGGAGGTCGTGCGCGCCCGCATCGACGGACCCGAGACCGTCTACCTGCTGCCCGTCGTCGGTCCCGGCCGGGTGCTGCGGGGAGTGGTGTCGCTGCGCAACCTGCTTGCCGCCGATGAGGACACGATCATCGAGGACATCGTTCGTGATTCGCTGAGCACTCATGCGCTGACGGACCGTGAGGAAGCCTCGCGTGAGTTCCTCTCCCACCGACTCATCGCGATGCCGGTGACCGATCAGGAGGAGCGGCTCGTCGGCATCCTCACCATGGACGACGTCCTCGATATCGTCGACGAGGAGGACGCGGAGGACCTCGCCCGCGGGTCCGGTACGGAACCGCTGGATCGCTCCTACCTGTCCTCGACGATCATGCGTCTGGTCAAGAGCCGCATCGTATGGCTGCTCGTCCTCGCCGTATCGGCGATCCTCACCGTCCAGGTCCTCGAAGTCTATGAGGACCGGCTCGATCAGGTCGTCGTCCTCGCGCTTTTCATTCCGCTGCTCACCGGCACCGGCGGAAACACCGGCAACCAGGCGGCCACCACCGTCACCCGAGCCCTGGCCGTCGGTGAGGTGCGCGTCCGCGACCTCGGCCGAGTCATCTGGAGAGAGCTGCGCGTGGGCGCGGTACTCGGTTCCGTGCTCGGCACACTGGGCTTCGTCGTCGCCGGACTCGTCTACGGTTGGGCGATCGGCCTGGTCATCGGACTCACGCTGCTGTCGGTGTGCATCATGGCCGCGACGGTGGGAGGGCTGATGCCGATCATCGCGAAGAAGGTCGGGGCGGATCCGGCAGTGTTCTCCAACCCGTTCATCTCCACGTTCTGCGATGCCACGGGCCTCATCCTCTACTTCACGATCGCCACGACGGTGCTCGGCCTGAGCTGATGCCCCCCTGTCCGACGGCCTCAGCCCGACCACGCCTCCCACAGCTCGGCGTAGCGGCCGCCCGCACCGACGAGTTCGGCGTGGGTGCCTTCCTCGATGACCTGCCCGTGCTCCATGACGAGGACCCGGTCGGCTTTCTCCGCTTGGCTGAGCCGGTGGGCGACGATGAGCGCACCACGGCCGGAAAGGGCCGCCGCGGCGGAGGATTCGAGGACTTGGGCTCCGGCCGATCCCGCCTCGGCGGTGGCTTCGTCGAGGATCGCGAAGTCCGGGTCGGCGAGGACGAGGCGGGCGAGCGCGATCGTCTGCTCTTGCACCGCGGACAGGCGGACCCCACCCTCCCCGATCTGCGTGTCGAGGCCGTTCGGCAGGGACGTCGCCCACCCGGCGCCGACCATGTCCACGGCATTGCGCACATTGTCGTCGCTTGCGTCCGGACGCGGCAGGGTGATGTTGTCGCGCAGGCTGCCGGAGAAGGTGTGCACCTCCTGCGCGACCATGGCGATATGCCGGCGCAGCGCGGATTCGTCCATCGATCCCACGTCCACCCCGTTCGCCGAGGCGGCACCGCCGTCCGTCAGCCGTGCCCGTCCGTGACCGGGTGCGGACAGTCCCGCGGCGATCTTCGCCAGCGTCGTCTTCCCGGCACCGGTGGTGCCGACGACCGCGATGTGCTCACCCGGCGCGATGCTCAGGTTCACCCCGCGCAGCACGTGATTGTCCGTATCCGCGTCGGTGTCGTAGGAGAACCACAGGTCCTCGAGCACGAGCCACGGGGCGGCGGGTGCGGCCTGGGCCGAGCGCTTCGGCACGGTTCCGGCTTCGTCGATGACTCCGACCATCCGGGTCAGGGAGGCACCGGCCGATTGGACCTGGTCGAAGAGTCCGACGAGGGCGCCGATGGGGTTGAAGAGGCGGTGGAAGACCAGAGCCGCCGTGGTCACGGCGCCGGCGGTGGACTCCCCGAACCAGACGAGGACGAAGCCGGCGGCCAGCAGCAGAGAGAGCACGACCGCCTCGGCGCGGTTGTTGCGACCGAAGGCGCGGGTGACGAACCGGAAGACGTCGATCGACAGGTCGCGGGCATGCGCAGAGGCGGAGTCGATGCGTCGCATCTCCCCGGCCTCGGCACGATAGGCGCGCAGGGTCGCGCTGCCTGTGAGGCCGCCGAGCAGGCGGCCGGCACGCCTGCCGAAAGCGGCGCGTTCTTCTTTGTAGATGGGTTCTGATCTGGGCAGATACCAGCGCAGAGTGAGCCAGTACATCGGCACGGCGACGAGCCCGGTGAGGCCGAGACGCCAATCGATGGCGGCCAGACCGAAGGCAGAGACCACGACCACGAGGAGGGATTCGACGACGAGCGGCAGCACTTGGCCGGCGGCCTCGCCGATCTTGCGGGAGTCGTCGGCGACGCGGGAGACGAGGTCGCCGGTGCCGGTGCGTTCGATCCGCTGGGACTCGAGTGTCAGGGCTGAGTCGACGACTTCGGTACGCAGTTCGGCGACGACGGGCATCGCGATGCGGGCGAGCGCCCAGGCACCGATCCATGTGCCGGCGGCCATGACGATGCCGGCGATCGCGACGGCGATGGCGCAGACCCACACGAGTTCGGGGTCTGCTCCGGCGGGGAGTTCGTCGACGAGACGGCCGATCGCCCACGGCCCGACGAGGCCTGCCCCGGCATTGGCCAGTCCCGCGACGACGAGGAGGACGATCCAGCCGGCGCGGCGCCGCAGCAGCGGGGCCAGGTGGGCGAAGGAGCGACGCCGCGAGGCGAGCGTCAGGGTGGTCTGCGGCGTCATCGGGTCACCGTCTCTCTGTAGGCCTCGGCACTGTCGGTGTCTGTCTCGAGGAGATCGGCATGGCGGCCGATGAGCAGCGGGCCCGACGTGGGGCGATAGGCGACGGTGTCGGCGGCGGCGAGGAAGGCCGGGGACGAGGTGAGAATGATCGTGGCCTGGTCTCCTCTCCTGCGGCGCAGTCGGCTGAGTCCGTGGGCGATCTTCGCTTCGGTGACCGCGTCGACGGCGGTGGTGGGTTCGGCGAGGACGAGGATCTGCGGGTCGGCGTTCAGGGCTCGAGCCAGGGCGACGCGCTGCCGCTGGCCGCCGGAGAGGTTCCCGCCGAGTTCCTGGATCCGGTAGCCGAGTCCCCCATCGACGAGGTCGAGCAGCTCGTCGACTCCCGAGGCGGCGAGCACCTCGGCCGAGATCGGTGGGTGATCGGCAGCGTCCGGATCGTCGTCGGTGTCTGTACTGTCGTCGGCGACGACCATCGTGATGTTCGATCCGATGGTGCCTTCGAACAGATCGACGTCGTGGGGCGCGACGAGCATCCGGGCGGGGCCGAGGCTCCTGGCGTGGTAGGTCAGCTCAGCCAACAGCATGGCTGCGTCCTCGGCGTCGTCGGAGACGATGCAGGTCAGCGCTCCCCCGGCGGTGGTGAGTGCCCGGGACTCGGCGGTCGTCGGCCATCCGGTGATGGTGATTCCGGATTCGGTGGTGGTCACTCTCGGGCGGATATCGGCGGCATCACGGGTGGTGGGGGCCGCCTCGGCGCTGGTGTCTGTCGCATCGCCGGTGCCTGATTCAGCATCGATGCTGGTCAGCAGGCGGGCGATCCGTTCGGCGGCGCCGTGGGATTGGGCGAAGAGGCCGACGATGTCGGCGAGTGCGCGCATGGGCTCGGTGAGGAAGGCGGTCATGCCGAGGATGCCGATCAGCGCGCCGACGCTCATCTGGCCGTCGATGAGGCGCAGGCCCGCGACGATGAGAACGATCGCCAGCACCGCGGACATGACGAGTGCCCCGAGCCCGGCCAGGCGTCCGGTTTTCTCACCTGTGGCGACGCCGGCGTCGGCGGCCGCATCGGAGGTGGCGCGGTAGCGACGGACCGCCCACGGCTCTCCTCCCATCGCTTTGATCACGCGCAGTCCGTGCATGAGGTCAGACGCCGAGCGTCCGGCGGAGGCGACGGCTTCGAGTTGCGCGGTCGCGCGCGCGGAGACGGACCGGCCGGGCAGGGCGACGATGATCAGGCCGACGGGTACGGCGATGAGGACAACGAGTCCGGTCACGGGGTCGGCGATGAGGAGGAAGACCGCGGCGGTGATCATGCCCAGCACCGAGGCGATGCCGCGTCCGGCCTGTTGAAATGCGGTGGCCGCGGTGTCGGCATCCGCAGACGCGATCGACAGAACCTCGCCCGAGGTGCGGTCGGCTGGAAGGCCCGGGGCGGTCAGCGCCGCGTGTGTGATCTCGACACGCAGGGCGTGGGCTTCGTGCTCGCGGGCGGAGTTGCACAGACGTGCACCGAAACGGTAGCCGAGGCTGAGCACTGTGAAGAGGAGGCCGAGGCCCATGATGGAGATGATGAGGGCTGGGATCGACAGCGGGATGATCGCCCGGTCGACGATGATGCCGATCGCCACCGGCACGAGCGCTTCGCAGACCTGCCAGATCGACAAGGCCCCTGCTCCACCGAACAGGGGACGGATGCGCCGACGGGCGGCTCGGCGCAGCATCTGCGCACCGGTTTCAGGGGTCTTCGGCACGAAGGCTACCCTAACAAATTCGGTGGTGCGGTGGCGGCTCGGGTGGACAGCTGACTGCCAGGGCGGAAATCTAGGATGGCTTCATGACTTCTCCGATGGACTTCGGCATTCCCGATCTCACAGGGCGCACGGCCCTCATCACCGGCGCGAACAGCGGACTCGGCCGGGTGACTGCCCGGGTTCTCGCGGGCCGCGGTGCCCATGTCATCTTGGCCGTCCGCAACCGCGCGAAGGGTGAAGCCGCCGCGAAGACGATGTCCGGGAGCACGGAGGTGCGCGACCTCGACCTCGCCGATCTGTCCTCGGTGCGCGACTTCGCTGCGGACTTCACCGATCCGGTCGATCTCCTCATCAACAATGCGGGGATCATGATCCCGCCCCTGTACCGGACCGTCGACGGATTCGAATCGCAGTTCGGGACGAACCACCTCGGCCATTTCGCCCTGACGAACCTGCTGCTCCCGAAGGTGCGCGAGCGCATCGTCACCGTCGCCTCCATCGCCCACCGGTTCGGCACGATCGAATTCGACGACCTCCAGTGGACCGGCCGATCGTATCGGCCGATGGCCGCCTATGGTCAGTCGAAGCTGGCTAACCTGCTCTTCACCTCTGAACTCCAACGTCGGCTGTCCGAACAGTCATCCTCGGTGATCGCGACGGCCGCCCATCCGGGGATGGCGGCGACGAACCTCTTCGGCTCCAGCGACGACAACTCTTTGGACGCGCGAGTCAGCCGTGCGTTCACCCGAGTGGTCGCTCAGAGCGAGCAGAACGGGGCACGGCCGATCCTCTGCGCCGCCGTCGCCGATCTGCCCGGTGGCAGCTACATCGGCCCGACCGGGGCGTTCGAGATCCGCGGCAAGCCGGGGTTCGCATCCCGTTCGGCGAAGTCCACCGACACCGAGGCGGCCCGCCGACTGTGGGCGGTGTCCGAAGAGCTGACCGGGGTCTGCTTCCCGGAACTGTGAAGATTGCAGATGCCTGCGGTGACTAAGGTGGATTCATGACGACTCTGCGCAATGTGCACATCATCGATGTCGACTCCGCTGCCATCGGCGATGCCGTCGACATCGACTTCGCCGATACGATCACGACGATCAGCCCTGCCGAGGACCCGTCTGCGGAGTCGAACGGATTCGTTCTGCCGGGACTCATCGACACTCATGTGCACCTGAAATCGCGGGAGCCGCTCGTCGGTGCTCTTCGCTCGGGGCTGACGACGCTCGTCGATCTCGGGACGCATCCGGACTCGCTTGTCGACGATTTCCGGTCTGACCGCGGAATCCCGGGGATCGTCAGCGCCGGATCGGCCGCCTCGGCGCCGGGGAGCTCACAGATCGAGGTGATGGGATTCCCCGTCGGATCCGGTGTCACCGGACCCGACGATGCTGACCGTTTCCTTGACTGGCGGGAGGCCGGCGGAGCCGATCTCATCAAGATCATCATCGAGGATCCGGACGCCACCGAGGTGCCCGCACTCGATATCCCGACGCTGCGGACGCTCGTCGACGGAGCGCGCGGCCGGGGCCTGCTCACCGTCGCCCATGCGGTCACTCCGGGGGCGTTCGATCGCGGCCTCGAGGCTGGTGTCGATGTGCTCACCCATGTCCCTTTCGGGGCACGGCTGAGCGAGGCGACGATCTCTCGGATCGTCGAGACGGGCACCATCGTCTCCCCCACCTTGGTGATGATGCGTGCGATTGCCGACGCCCGCCTCGGCGAGCATGCCGATTCCGCGTTCGCTCTCGCCCTGTCGAATGTGCGCGCCCTGCATGCGGCGGGGGTGCGGATCATTGCGGGCACCGATGCGAACGAGACGCCGTTCGCGCCCGTGCCCCACGGGGCGTCGCTGCACGATGAGCTCGGCTACCTGATCGACGCCGGGATGGCTGCCGCCGAGGCGATCCGGTCGGCCACCTCGGGCGCAGCCGATGCGCTCGGGCTGAGTGACCGGGGGCGGATCGTCGAAGGCGGTCGTGCGGATCTGCTGGTCCTCGGGACCGATCCGCTGGCTGATCTGGAGGATCTGCGCACCCCCGCCGAGGTGTGGGTCGGCGGGGTGCAGGTCAGCAGCTGATCTAGGGTACTGGCCGACTGCGACCCGGATCAGCTCAGCGGAAGGCCTGCTGGCCGGTGATATGGCGGCCGAGGCCTCCGAATAGCTAACTCATTACAAAGCATCCAGCAATTCAACGGTGAGACTCGTTTGAGATACGCGCAGCAAATTCTGTCAAGGATTCAGCGAGTCGGAGTGCGCTCCCGCTCAGCCCCAAGACTTCATCTGGCGAACTGTGTGCATTCACGCTTCCTGATTTGAACGAGCGCGAACTGTCCTGGGTACTGGCCCCTGCATCGACATCGAAAACTACCTGATCGCCTCTGTGCCAGGTGCAGAAATATTCTATGGCTGACCCTGCTGAATCGAGACTGGTCCCTTCTAGAACCAGCAATGGAGCGCCGACTGGCACGGACATTTCGGCAGCCACAGATCCCGAAGCTGCGACTGCTCGCACTTGCCTGCGCCCAGCGGAAACGGGGACCCCATAACGCGCCGCGAGAGTCGCGTGCAAAGAGACATCGACAAGGTCACTGGCCTGCAACCCTGGCACAGTCGACTTTGCCAACCAGGTGTGGATAAGCGCAATCGGCTCGCTTCCGACACTGCGCAGACGCAATAGTGATACGAGATCCGAAGTCCCCAAAGCCGCCTCTGCCCGTGGATCAGAATCGCTCTCAAGGCGAAGAACTTCAGTAGTAACCACGTCGTCAGAGGTAGCGATCTGAGCAGACAGTCCAGACATCTTCTGAACCGCCCGGTGGTGCTCATGCTTCGGTGCAACAACGCTTCCGCGTCCTCGTCCTCGTTGGACCAGACCATCACTGGCGAGTCCCGACAGCGCCTGCCTGACTACCGACCGGGAGATTCCAAATCGCTCCTGGAACTGAGCTTCAGTAGGCAATCGAGTCCCAGGAGGCAGCTGACCGCCTGCAATTGCAGTTCGCACCGTATCGCCTAGTTGCCTGTGCAACGGGACATCGGACGCAGGGTCAAGGCTGGCGGGAGACTGATCATCGATCCACATGATTCTCCTCTGTCCGAATGGGGACCTTCGGCCGACTCACCCGGCCGGATCAGAATATCTCACATCGCTTGCGCGGCTTCCCACACGACACCCCATTCGGGCGCCAGATCCGCGGCCCGTTCGATAGACAGTACAAGGCTAGCCTCACGTGCGATTCCCCGACCGGCGATATCAAAAGCTGTGCCGTGGTCGACGGACACGCGAACTACGGGCAGACCGACCGTGATGTTGACTCCGTCATCACCGTAGACAGCCTTGAACGGAGCGTGCCCTTGGTCGTGGTAGCAAACGACAACGAGGTTGACCTTACCGCGCACCGCAGAAGGAATGAGAGCATCGCCGGGGAGCGGCCCCTCGACGTTGAGCCCTGAGTCCTTCGCCGCTGCGACGGCTGGAGCGAGCACATCGGCATCCTCGTTGCCGAACAGGCGGTTCTCCCCAGCATGCGGGTTGAGGCCAGCAAGTCCGATCAGTTCATCCGGAGTGCCCATCGATTTGGCAAAGGCGCCCGCGAGTTTGAGGACGCTGAGCGTGCGACTGTAAGTGATGTCGTCGATCGCCTGGCGCATTGATACATGTGTGGTCAGGTGAAAGAAATAGAGGTCTCCCGCGGAGAGGACCAAAGAGTAGTCCTTGACACCGAACTCGTGGGCAAGCAGCTCGGTGTGGCCGGGGAACTGGTGACCACCGGCGTGCATCGCGGCTTTGTTCAGCGGTGCAGTGACGATGCCGTCAACGTCCCCGGCCTTGGCCAGTCGACACGCTTCGACGACAAACCGATAAGAACCGTCACCCGCAGCTGCGCTGAGCTCGCCGACGACGACATCGCTCAGATCCGGACCGACCTGGATGACTTCAACGGTGCCGGGAATGTTGCGAGCTTCAGCAGGCGAGGTGATCTCTCGAACTGCCGAGGCTTCCCCTCCAACTGCTTCGACTCCGCGCCGGACCGAGGCCACATCGCCGATGACGACCGGCACGCACTTCTCACGCAGATCGTCGTGTCCGAGAAGTGACTTCGCGGTGATCTCGGGGCCGATCCCGGCAACGTCTCCCAATGTGATGGCCAAAACAGGTAGTGACATTATTCTCTTCCTTCTAGCTCGATGCCAAGCAGATCTGCAGCGATGTGTGCAACATCAGAGAGGCGACCGAAGCCGCCGGCTTTTGTGACGACAGTTGTCCCGTGGCGATTCCCGCCGTCGATGGTGCCGATCGGGATGCCCTCTCGCACCGTCGAACGAATAAGCAGGCCGCGGGCGCCGAGCCGGTTGAGCACTGCTCGCGCTCCTTCACCGCCCAACAACATGAGTCCTGTCGACGGATCCGATCCGGTGAGTTCGGCCGTCGTCTCAGCGATGAATCCTGCGACCAGTTCCGTCTGAACTGTCCGTCCAGCTGGGGCATCGATGACGACGACAGGCGCAGATGAGTCAGCTGCGCGCACCTCTTCCAGCCATGCTCGACGTGGTTCCCGGTCGAGGATCTGCGTCAGATCAGGCTTCCAGACTTCGACTGCTCCAGCCATTGACTCTGTGAGTGCGACGATCTGCTCGCGGGTCACGGTGTGCAGAGAACTTGCCACGATTACGAGTCGACGGCAGTTCGGCACGACCCATTCTCGGGATCCGAGTTCTGAGCCCCAGACAGTTGAGAGTGCGGAAGCCAACCCAGCGGAGCCGACAGGAACGACGGTGCCGCCGAACTCTGCGACCACCTCTGCGATGGTACTGAGATCGCTGTCGGTACCGGCGTCCACCGTCAGAGACGCGGTACCCGAGTCCTGGGCTCTTTTGATGGCACGCCTCAGCTGCTCGTGCTCGATGGAGCCGTTGAAAGCTTCGCTGTCAGGCAGGGTTTCCGCTACAAATGAGGTTGTCACCGGCGTGACCGGGTCGTTTCCAATGGCTGTCTCGTCGACCGGGATACCGTCGACGAGCAGCCTCCCTCCGATGACGGTCCGACCCATCGCCGGGTAGGCAGGGCAGACAAGGGCCACCGCTTCCGGTTGTCTAGTCTTCCATCCAGTCAAAGCGCCGTCGATCTGCGCGGCGACGGAGCCTCTCAGGGTTGAGTCGATCTTGAGGAAGAGGCGCCGATCTTGACCGGCGGTACCCGTGAGCACTGCTTCCCGCGTCAGTTGACTTGCCTCGTCGTCGTTCATGGCACGAGCGTCGGTGACTCGTGCACTCACCGTCCCGTTCGACTGATTCTCGCTGACGGACTCGTCGAGTTGCAGTCGCGCCTGCCAACCGGCACGTGCGAACTGCACGGACGAGTCAGTTGCTCCAGTCAGGTCGTCGGCGACGACGAGGACTGCCGGGGTGGTCACAGTCCCTCGGGGCGCAGCGGCGCTGACTGGGTATTCTCGTCCTGAACTTTGAGTCCACCCTCCCGTTTGAGAACCCAAGCGGCGAGGAGCGGAGCGAGAACGGCGGAGACGAGAACTGCCGAGGCGACCTGGGCTGTTGCGACTTCGACGTAGGGTTCGAATGTCGGATCAGCGCCAGCGATGATCGCAGGGGTGGCGATGGCGTTTCCTGCCGTCGTCGCCGAGGCAATTCCGATTCCGGACTGATTGCCTCGACGGAGGATCCACCGGTATCCGAAGTACGCCAGAGTTCCGGTGAAGAGAGTGGCAAAAGCGCCGACCAGAAGGCCCGAAAGACCACCAGTGACAACGTTTCCGAGATCGATTCCGGTTCCGAGGGCAAAGGCGAAGAACGGGATCACCATATTCGGAATCGGACGCATGATCTCGGTCCACTTCTCATCAAGATTGCCGACGATGATACCGAGAACGAGCGGGATCACTGCAGCCAGAAGCAGAGTGTAGGGAATGTCGGCAAGTCCTGCCGCGCCGAGAAAGAGCATTGAGAAGAAGGGACCATCGTTGATGGCTGAAGCCATATACGCTCCCCGATCACGGGCATCTCCATAGCGGCCGGTGAAGGCTAGCCACAAACCGCCGTTGCTGTTGTCCATGGTGACGATCAGCGCGAGGATCGAGACTCCCAGGATTCCATCGATTCCGACGAAATGCCCCAGGAGGACAACCATCGCTGCGGGAACGAGTGATTTCGTCAGGAGAATCGTTCCTGCTGTGGCCAGAACCGGGCCCGAGGTCTTCAGCGTGATCTGCATCCCGGTTGCGAAGATGAGGATTCCGATGAGCGGCAGAGCCGAATCTTTGAATAGCGCTGTGGTGAAGTTCCCAAGGTCAAGGAATCCCGGGAAGAAGGTCCCGACGATAGAGCCGAGGATGAGCGGAATGAGCATGATTCCACCCGGAATCCGATTCATCCCGTCGAAAAGCGGAATGCGACTTTTGATCTGCGATTCGGCAACCATGACGAATCCCCTTTGCAAGAAGTGATGTGAGAGCATCATCGTTAGTTTGTACGTACACAGTGTACGTACAAACTAACGATGCGCCAACAACGCCCTGCCCCGGGCCATGTAGCCGCCTCCGCTTCAACCCACTCAGCTCATCTGAATGCCTGCTCCCCGGTGATGTGGCGGCCGAGGATGAGCGTATGGACTTCGTCGGTGCCTTCGTAGGTGCGCACGGATTCAAGGTTGTTCGCGTGCCGCAGCGGTGAGTATTCGAGGGTGATGCCGTTGCCGCCGAGCATGGTTCGGGCCTCCCTGCAGATGGCGATGGCTTCGCGGCAGTTGTTCAGCTTGCCGACGGAGATCTGCACGGGATCGAGTGTCCCGGCGTCCTTGAGTCGTCCTGTCTGGATGGCCAGGAGTGTGCCCTTCTGGATCTCGAGGGCCATGTTCACCAGCTTCTCCTGAGTGATCTGGTAGGCGGTGAGCGGCTTGTCGAACTGGAGGCGGTTCTGTGCGTAGTCGAGGGCGACTTCGAACGAGTCGCGGGCGGCCCCCATGGCGCCCCACATGATTCCGTACCTGGCCTCATTGAGGCAGGAGAACGGCCCCTTCAGTCCCGTGACCTCGGGCAGGACCGCCTCGGCGGGCAATTTCACGTCCGCAAGGTCGATATCGCACTGGATGGAGGCCCGCATCGACAGCTTCTGCGTGATCGGGGTGGCGGTGAATCCGGGGGTGTCGGTGGGCACGAGGAAGCCGCGGATGCCGTCGTCGGTGGCGGCCCAGATGACGGCGATATCGGCGATCGAGGCCAGACCGATCCAACGTTTGGCACCGTTGAGCGTCCAGGATCCGTCGGCGCCCTGGGTGGCGGTGGTGGCCATCGAGGCGGGGTCGGATCCGGCGGTGGGTTCGGTCAGTCCGAAGCAGCCGATGATCTCACCTTTGGCCATTCCGGGAAGGTAGCGGTTCTTCTGCGCCTCGGAGCCGAACTTGTGGATGGCCGACATCGCCAGCGATCCCTGGACGGAGACGAAGGTGCGCAGTCCGGAGTCGCCGGCTTCGAGTTCGAGGGCGGCGAGACCGTATTCGACGGCGGAACGCCCCGGGCAGCCGTACCCCTGCAGATGCATGCCGAGGAGGCCGAGCTCGCCCATCTCACGCACGATCTCGGTCGGAAAGATCGCGCCTTCGTACCATTCGGCGATGTTCGGGCGGATCCGCTCGTCGACGAAGCTGCGGACCTTTTCGCGCAGCGCCAGCTCGTCGTCGGTGAGGAGTCCGGCGAGGTCGAGCAGGTCGGAGGGGTCGGCGGTGGTGGTGTCTGTGGTTTCGGCAGTCATGGGCGTCTCCTTGGGCATTGAGTTCGTCTTCAACAGTGCCATCGGAATTACTCAGAGTCCAAGAGGTAATATCATGGTGATTAAGCGTATATTCTTATCAATCGGGGCAGTGGGGACATGACATGGAGTTCAGGCAGGTCACTGCGTTTCTCGCCGTCGCCGAGGAGCTGCATTTCGGGCGGGCCGCGGAGCGCCTGCACATCGCGCAGCCCGCGCTCAGCCAGATGATCCGCGCGCTCGAACGCGACCTCGACGTCGATCTGTTCGAGCGGACGACCCGGCGAGTCCGACTGACGCCGGCGGGTGAGGCGCTGCTCGAACCAGCTGCGGCAATCGGGACTCAGGTGGACGGTGCCCGGCGCATCGCCCGGGCCGCTCAACAGGGCCTGGCGGGCCGGGTGCGCATCGGATTCGGCGGCACGAGCGGCTACTCCATCCTCTCCAGACTGGCCCGCGAGGTCGGCGAACGGCACCCTGGCATCAGCCTCGACCTGCAGCCGCAGATGTACTGCGGGGAGGCCGCGATCGCGCTGCGCGACGGGGAGACGGATCTCGCGATCATCAGCCCGCCGGTGCCGGCCGGTGTCGAGGTCCACGTCATCCGGCAGGAGAGCGTGATGATCGCTATGCCCTCGGGGCATGAGCTGGCCGAGCGTGAGTCGGTGAGCATGGGTGAGCTCGCCGGTCAGCCGTTCATCTCCTATGCCCCGTCGCACGGATCTCAGGTCAGAGAGGTGATGATGCGGCTGGCCGATGACGCCGGTTTCCTGCCGCAGGTCGTCCAGGAGGCACCGGATCCCTACAGTCTTCTGGCGCTCGTCGGCGCGCAGGTCGGCATGGCCGTCGTCGTCGAGTCCTCGGATCACATCCGCATCGACGGGGTGCGCTATGTCCGCCTCGCCGAGGGCGGGGATTCGTTCACTCTCGCCCTCGGCTGGCGCCGAAACAACCCGTCCGAAGCACTGGCCCGGGTACTCGACATCGTCCGCACCCTCTTCCCCTCCCCAATTACTACCTGACGGGGGCCCAGCAACCTTGCGCGAGGTTGCTGGGCCCCCGTCAGGTAGTTCTGAGAGCGCGAAGTTGGTGCGGAATGAGTGAGAGACTATGGGGATGGTGCATTCGACCGATCTTTCGGACTACGCCGCAAAGATGCGGCGGTTGGCTCATTCAAGTACCGATCTCGAGGTCGACGCCCGGTTCATCGACATGATTGTGCCTCGCAAATCAACGGTCCTTGACATCGGCTGCGGCATCGGCAGTGCGGTCGCGGCACTGCGCAGAGCCGAACACCGGGCATTCGGCATCGACCCGAATCCCGAGGTGCTGCAGGTGGCGAGGGAGCTCTTCGACTCTGTTTGGTTCCGGCAGTTGTCAGCGACAGACCTGTCACCCGGAACGATGCCAGATCATCAGTTGCCGAAGCGCTTCGATCTCATTCTCATGTCAGGCAATGTGCCGGCTTTTCTGACTCGAGTGGAGCTCGCAAGGGCATTCGCCACTGCCGACGAGCTGCTGGCACCTGGCGGTCGCCTCGTTGTCGGAACAACGACCCACCGACGAGGCGGCCCTGTCGATCTCGATCACTGCGCGGCCGGAACATCACTGAGACTTGAGCATCGTTATGGAGACTGGCACCTCGGCGAATTCGACTCCGACTCACCGTGGTCGGTCAGCGTCTATTCGGCCCTAGGTACCCGCCGCACAGCTGACGGCCCCGACGGCATTCACGTATTACCTCCCGAATAGCCCTCCCAGAACTACCTGACGGCGGCCCAGCAAACTCGCGCGAGGTTGCTGGGCCGCCGTCAGGTAGTAATTACCAGGAGATGACTTGGGGGACACTCACGTGCTTGAGGCCCTCGAGACCGAATTCGAGACCGAAGCCGGACTTCTTGACCCCACCGAACGGCACGCGAGGGTCGACCGCGCCGTGCTTGTTGATCCACGTGGTTCCCGCCTCGAGACGGGCCGCGACCTGTCGGCAGGCGTCGAGGTCTGTGCCCCACACCGAGGATCCGAGGCCGACTTCGAGCTCGTTGGCCCATTCGACGGCCTGGTCGAGGTCGGTGTACTTGATGATCGGCAGGACCGGCCCGAACTGCTCCTCGGCCACCAGCGGGTTGTCGTTGTCGATGTCGGCGACGAGGGTCGTCGGGTAGAAGTAGCCGGGCTGATCGGCGACGGGATCGCCGCCCATGAGCACGCGCGCTCCCCCGTCCTTGGCTGCGTCGACAAGGCGAGCGACGATGTCGTACTGCTGCTTGTTCTGCAACGGCCCCAGCACATTCTCCTCTTCCAGCCCCACACCCATCGGAGACTGTCCGGCCACCTCGACGAGGGCCTGGCAGACCTGATCGTAGAGCGATTCGGGGACATAGAGCCGCTTCATCGCAGCACACGTCTGTCCGGTATTGATGAACGCGCCCCAAAACAGGTCTCCCGCGATCTGGGCCGGATCGGCGTCTTCGAGGATGATGCCTGCGTCGTTGCCGCCGAGCTCGAGGGTGATGCGGGCGAGGTTGTCCGCGGCGGTGCGCATGATCGCCTGTCCGGTCTTCGTCGATCCGGTGAACATGATCTTGTCGACATCCTCGTGGCTGGTCAATGCAGCGCCCACAGAACCATCACCGGGAACGACGGAGAGCACATCGGCCGGCAGCACCTGGTTGACCACAGCCACAAGCGCCTGCACGGACAGCGGCGTGTACTCCGAGGGTTTGAGGACGACGGTGTTTCCCATCTTCAGAGACGGCGCGAACTGCCAGACGGAGATCATCATCGGCCAATTCCAGGGACCGACCGCACCGACGACGCCGACGGGCTTGTAATGGAGTTCAGCATGCGTTTCGCCGTCGTCGACGAGGACCTCGGGTTCGAGTTCGAAGGACGCGTTCGCACGCAGCCAGGCCGCGCAGGCACCGACTTCGAAGCGGGCGTTGGGTCCGTTGAGGGGTTTGCCCTGTTCGCGTGAGAGCAGCTCAGCCAGCGCCTCGGCGGAGGCTTCGATGGCGTCGGCTGCTCGGTTGAGCAGGTCGCTGCGCTCCTGGGAACTGCGCGCTGCCCAAGCAGGCTGAGCCCGGCGCGCTGCTGTCACCGCAGCGTCGATCTCTGCCGGTGTGTCTTCGTGGGTGCGGCCGACGACCTCACCGGTGGCGGGGTCGTGGATCTCGCGTCCGGAGGGGTCGACGATGGCGGCGAGAATTCCAGCGGTGGTGGTCATTTCGGGGGCGGTTGCCTCGGCGGTCATGGTGCTCCTTTGATCGGCGACCGTGTGGTCGACTGCGGTTGGTGTGGTCATCTTCTGGCGGTGTGTACGGCTGTTTCAGGCGGTCGGAACGCTTACGTCATCCCAGGGAACCACCCGAACCGATTCCTGCATAGAGGTTCGGTGACGACGAGCGGAGGACGATGGCCCAGATCGTGCCGATGAGCCCGGGGACGAGAACGATGGCCAGCAGCAGCCAGGACAGGACCGTGGTGCCCTCTGCACCGATGAGAACGTTGAAGTTGATGACGATGGCGACGAAGAGGATGAGGAGTCCGATGGCTGACAGGCCCGGGGCGATCGCGCGGGTCCACAGCGAGTACTCCCCCGACTTCGTGCGCAGGAATCCGACGACGGCGAGCGCGGTCAGTGCCATGAGCAGGACGAGTCCGAAGGCACCCATGTTCGTCAGCCAGGTGAAGAGCGTGACGACAGGGAACAGCGGGTCATCGCTGCCGGAGCCGACCACGGCGAAGACGAGGATGATGACGAGTGCCAGTCCCGACTGGGTGAGGGAGCCGGCCACGGGCGCACCGGTGCGCCGCGAGGTCCTGGCCAGCGACGATGGCAGAACCCGGTCTCGACCAAGGGCGAAGACGTAGCGGGCGACGATGTTGTGGAAGGCCACGAGCGCGGCCAGCAGCGAGGTGAGGAACAGCAGGTTGCCGAGGTCGACGAACCACACCGGGGCGTGTTCGCCGAGGAAGACGAACATGAGGTCGGGCCCGAATTCCTGGGACCGCCCGATGACCTTCGTGGCCCCTTCGCCGACGACCATCGCCCAAGCTGAGAACGCGTAGAACACCGCGATGATGCTCACGGCGATGACGGTGGCCCGGCCTGCCGTGCGACGAGGATCTTTGACCTCCTCGTTGTAGATGGCCCCGGATTCGAAGCCCATGAAAGCCGCGATCGAGAATGCCAGGGCCGCGCCGACTCCGGGGGCGAAGAGCTGGTCGAACGCGAGCCCGTCGCCGGTGATGCCTTCGGGGCTGTGTGCGAGTCCGATGATGTCGAAGACGATGACGACGAGGAACTCCGCGCCGACGATGATGCCGAGCACCTTCGCGGAGAAGTCGACGCGCAGCACTCCCATGATGCCGACGATGACCCAGGCGATGAGGGCGCAGACCCACCAGGACCAGGAGATGCCGAAGAGGGCGTCGAGGAACGAGGAGAAGACGAAGCCGAACATTCCGGCGATGCCGATCTGCATGGCGTTATAGGCGACCAGCGCGGTCATCGCCGCCCCCATCCCGGCGGGCTTGCCCAGACCTTTCGAGATGTAGGCGAAGAAGGCACCGGCGTTGTGGACGTGGCGGCTCATCGCCGCATAGCCGATGGCGAAGAGGATGAGAATGATCCCGAGGACGACGAATGACAGCGGAATCCCCACCAGACCGGTGACAGCGAAATTGCTGGGGACTCCGCCCGCAACGACGGTCAACGGCGCCGAGGCGGCGATGATCATGAAGACGAGCGCGGGGATTCCGATGCGGCGGGCATCGAGTGAGGCCGTGGCCGCGGGTGCCTGTCCGACGTCCGTGGAGGCCCGATCGGCGGCATTGCCGATCGGGGAACCCAGGCCGCCTTTGGCCGGGTCCGAGCTGAGAGTGCTCATGTGATCCACCTAACAGTCAAAGTGATTACTGCCAGTGTGGGTGCCGCCTGCCGATCGCGTCTTGGCTTTGCAGGCAGAGTTCTTGACGATTCGCGCATCCGCGTCCGGGCGCTTCGGTTCAGCCGGCGCGAAGACTGGTTCAGTCGGCGTGAGTGCTGCGGCGGTACCCGGCAGGCGGCTGTCCGACTGCACTGCGGAACAGCCGGGAGAAGTGTGCGGGATCGCTCAGTCCCCAACGGGCGCCGATGGCGGCCACCGGGGTCTGGCGCTGCCCGGGGTCGGCGAGGTCGACTCGACATTTCTCGATGCGGCGTCGTCGGATCTCTCCGGCAACGGTCTCCCCGGTGCCTTCGAAGATCTGGTGCAGGGTGCGCACCGAGACGAAATGGGCGGCGGCGATGGTCGATGGGCTGAGCTGCGGATCGGAGAGGTGGACATCGATGTAGTCGGTGATCTCGGCCCACAGTTGCTGCCGTTCGTCGATCTCGCCGCCCGCGGCAGAGAGCTCGTCGGCCATCACGGTGGTGAGCAGATCGACGACGTTGCCGGCCAGCCGCACACCGGTCGTCCGGCTGAGGGTCGGCAGCATGGCCCCGGCCTGGGAGATGAC
The DNA here is from genome assembly GCF_013168765.1 of Brevibacterium sp. CT2-23B. Classification (NCBI taxonomy): domain Bacteria; kingdom Bacillati; phylum Actinomycetota; class Actinomycetes; order Micrococcales; family Brevibacteriaceae; genus Brevibacterium; species Brevibacterium sp. CT2-23B. Next base: position 79,346 of record NZ_JABBYK010000009.1, read on the forward strand.
CTGGGCGACGACCGCGCCGAGTTGGTGGTCGGCTCCGATCGGGGTGGCGGTGAGTTGGCCGACGGTTCCGGCGGGAAGGTTGACCCGTGACTGCGGGAACATCATGACGTAGGACGAGAAGTCCGAATCGAAGCTGAGCGTATACGGTCGGGACGTGTCGTAGATGGCCAGCGATCCGGGCGCCAGAGTCATCTCTCGCCCGTCCTGGATGAGCAGTCCGTGCCCGTCGAGCTGCAGAGAGACCTTGAAGTAGTTCGTTCCGGCCGCGCAGCCGTGCGCCTCCGACCGGGCTCGGGCAATCAGCTCGGGGGTGCGCAGGACGGCATGGGGATTGGCGTTGATCTGCGACATCACCACGGAGTCGTAGTCGCGCGCGCTGATGCGACCTTGGAATCCGCCTCGGCGCTGGGGTTCCGTATCGAGCGGGACGAACGAGTCCGAGACCAGGCCCTGCCAGCCGTCGAAGTCGTTCGCGGTGTCTTCAAGCAACATCGTCGTCCTCAGTTCACTCAGCCTCGACCGCTTCGCCGAAGGCCCGTTGTCCGGTCACTCTATCCCCAACCGTCGCGCCAGTCACCACCCCGAACCCGATTACCGACCATTTGGTCACCTAGCTTCGGCAAGGCTCCCTCCGTCCAAGGTTCGCCCCGGCCCTACCGGTTCAGTTCGGCAGGTCGAGTCGGGCGATGACGTAGTCGAGCTGGGCCCGAAAGCCGGCGGAGTCGAATCCGCGCCCGCCGATGATCGCCGAGGTCTGCGCCCCGAGCAGATACGTCAGGAGCACTTCGGTCTCGGATTCGATATCGACCTCGGCACGCAGACGACCGTCGGCGTCGGCCTCGCCGAGCCAGGAGACGATCCACGTCCTCCACAGCTCCATGGTCTCAGCGGTCGCGCGGGCGTGTTCGGGGTTCTGGGCCACTTCGGCGAGATAGGACAGGACGACGCGGGCTTCGTCGTGCAGCGCCGGGGTCACCGGGAGCACCTCGTGCGCAAAGGCGCGCAGAGCGTCGAGCCCGCGCAGGCCCGTCGTCGAGGTCGCGACCCTGACGTTCGTGGCCTCGAAGACGTACAGGTAGGTGGCCGCCAGCAGGTCCGCCTTCGAACCGAAATACGTTTTGACGACCCCATTGGCGAACCCGGCCTCAGCCGCGATATCGCGCATCGTCGCCCCGTTGAGGCCCTGGCGGACGATCAGGCGCAGCGTCGCCTGCACGAGGTCCAGTCGTCGCTGGTCGTGGTCGACGATCTTGGGCATGGTTCCTCCACAGCGGTGCAGATCGGGTCTTGACTTTATTTCCTACGAGTGTAGATTTTAGCGTGACTCAGCCCACAGGCCCAGATTGCAAAGGTGCACAATGTCCTGCCATTCCTCCGCCCCCGTCGCCGAGGCGACCACCGCCACCCCCTTCACACTGCCGACCGAGGCCGAGATCTCGACCGTCACCGCGGTGCTGCGCGCGGCCGGGCACTTCCCCGATACCGCGCGCATGGCCTACGTCGGCCTGCTCGATCCCGTGCGCGGTACGGAGCGGGCCATCGCCGAGGTGGATCGCCGTTTCCGTGCCTTCATCCTCGACAAGTCCGCAGGCACTGCCCGCGATATCGTCGTCTCGGCCACCCGTGAGACGGTCGAATCCGTCGCCGAGGTGGACTCCACCGAAGAGGGCGAGTTCCCTGTCATGGAAGAGGAGTTCGAGGTCGTCGAAGAGGTCCTCGCCGCCGATCCGACGTGGCTGGCGAGCCTCGAGAGGCGCGGGCTGCCCATCGCAGAGGTCCGGGTGGCGCCGTTGTCGGCCGGAGTCTTCGAATACCCGGAGGAGAAGGGACGGAGGATCCTGCGCGGGCTGGCGTTCCACCAGCAGCATGAGTCGGACTCGGCGTGGGCACACCCGATCGACGGACTCGTCGCCTATGTCGATGTCACGAACAGAACCGTCGACCAGGTCCTTGACCTCGAGAACGTTCCGGTGCCGGCCGAGCACGGGAACTACACGGATCCGGAACTGACCGGGCCCGTGCGGACCACGCAGAAGCCGATCTCCATCACGCAGCCGGAGGGGCCGAGCTTCACGGTCACCGAGGGCAATCACATCGAGTGGGAGAAGTGGTCGTTCGATGTCGGCTTCGACATGCGCGAGGGACTCGTCCTGCACAACATCGCGTTCGATGACGGTGAGCGCCGTCGCACGATCCTCGATCGGGCGGCGATCGCCGAGATGGTCGTTCCCTATGGTGACCCCTCACCGGTGCGGTCGTGGCAGAACTATTTCGACACCGGCGAATACCTCGTCGGGCAATGGGCGAACTCGCTCGAGCTCGGGTGTGACTGCCTCGGCGACATCACCTATCTGTCGCCGTGGGTGGCGAACAACCTCGGCGAACCTCGGCAGATCAAGAACGGCATCTGCATGCACGAGGAGGATGCGTCGATTCTGGCCAAGCATTCGGACCTGTGGTCGGGTGTCGCCTATACCCGGCGCAACCGTCGCTTCGTCGTCTCGTTCTTCACCACGGTCGGCAACTACGACTACGGGTTCTACTGGTATCTCTACCTCGACGGCACGATCGAGTTCGAGGCCAAGGCCACCGGTGTCGTCTTCACCTCGGCGCTGCCGAACGGGTCGACGGATTTCGCCTCGGAGATCGCGCCCGGTCTCGGTGCCCCGTTCCACCAGCATCTCTTCGGGGCTCGACTCGACTTCGCCCTCGACGGCGGCAAATGCCGGGTCGAGGAGGAGGATGTGGTGTGTCTGCCGGTCTCGCAGGACAATCCGCGCGGCAATGCCTTCAGCCGGTCCCGGACCGTTCTGGCCACCGAACTGGCTGCGCAGCGGGATGCGGATCAGTCGAAGGCGCGGACATGGGTGGTGACGAACCCGGAGTCGACCAACCGCCTCGGCGAACCGGTCGGATACAAACTGCACCCGACGGGCCTGCCCACGTTGCTCGCGGCCGAGGACTCGTCGATTCATCGCCGTGCCACGTTCGCGTCGAAGTCGCTGTGGGTCTCGCAGTATCAGGAGGACGAGCGCTACCCGACCGGGGATTTCCCGAACCAGCATCCCGGACATGCAGGGCTGCCGGCGTGGACGACATCCGATCGCAACGTCGACGGGGAGGACATCGTGGTCTGGCACAGCTTCGGCCTCACCCACTTCCCGCGGGTCGAGGACTGGCCGATCATGCCCGTCGACACCGTCGGCTTCAAGCTGCGACCTGAGGGATTCTTCGACCGCTCCCCCGTCCTCGACGTCCCCGCCCCGGAGTCCGGTTCCCCCTGCTGCGACTCCTAACCTCCCCAATTGCTACCCGACGGCGGCCCAGCAACCTGGCGCCAGGTTGCTGGGCCGCCGTCGGGTAGCACGGAGAGGTCGGGTGGGACCGAAATTGACGATACGCGCACGACCGTCGCCGACGACTTGCCGAATCGTGCACACCTCGTCCGCAGGCATTCCTCACCGGTGACCGACGTCACTAGCCTGAGGCCATGACAACCGAGCATGAATCAGGCACCGTGGCCTCGAACACCTCAGACCACCCTGACACGTTTCCCATTGAGATCCCGAACGAGCGATTCGACTACATCGTCGTCGGTGCGGGATCGGCCGGGTGCGTCCTCACCCGCCGGCTGCTCGATGCCGGAAAGAAAGTCTGCCTCGTCGAAGCAGGCGGAGACGAGACCAATCCGAATATCGACCATCTCAACAACCTCGGACTGATCTGGCATTCGCAGCAGGACTGGGACTACTACACTCCCCCGCAGCCGGCGGCGATGAACCGCCGCATCCACCTCCCCCGCGGCAAGGTCCTCGGCGGGTCGAATGCCCTCAACGCCGTCATCTGGGTCCGCGGCGATGCCTGGGACTACGAACAGTGGGTCGAATCCGGGTGTCCGGGATGGTCCTGGGACGAGGTCTGGCCGGTCTTCGCCGCAATCGAGAACTTCGACGGCGACATCGCTGAGAATCGAGGCACCGACGGTCCGATGGATGTGCGCGTCGACTATGCGCGCAATCCGCTGCAGGAGGACATGTTCACGGCCGCCACACAGACCGGCATACCCGTCAATGACGACTACAACTCCGGATCCGTCGAAGGCATCGGAAAGATCCAGCTCAACGTCCGCGACGGCAAACGAATGAACACATGGCGCGCCTACCTCAAGCCCCGCCTCGGAGGTGAGAACCTCACGATTCTCACCTCCGCGCACGCCCGTCGGCTTCTCCTCGACGGGACCGCGATCACCGGTCTCGAGATCGATTTCCGCGGCCGCGTCGGCACCGTGTCCGCCGACGAGGTTGTCCTCTCCGCAGGTGCCCTGGCCTCCCCCGAGCTGCTACTGCGGTCGGGCATCGGTCCTGCCGAGGAGCTTGCCGAGGTCGGCATCGACTCCGTGGTCGATCTGCCGGGCGTCGGCAAGAATCTCCAGGATCACTGGCTCTCGCCGGTCATCTTCTCCACCGGAGATCGGGAGGTGCCGATGGGAGAGGTGGCGCCCGCCGAGGTTCACTTCTTTGCGAAGTCCCGACCGGAGCTGCCGGTCCCCGACACCCAGCCGTTGTTCTTCTCCGTGCCGATGTATGCCCAGGATGCGGCGCCGACCGCGCAGATCGGACCAGGACCCGGCGGAGCCTTCACTCTGCAGGGCGGCCTGGTTCGCCCCGAAAGTCGCGGAGAGGTGCGGCTCAGCGGGCCGAATCCACAGGATCCGCTCGTCGTCGACCCGCAGGTGCTCTCGGCACAGGCCGATGTCGACGCTCTCGTCGCCTCGGTGAGGCAATGCCGTGAGATCGGGCGGGCCGAGGCGCTGTCATCGTGGCAGCCCACCGAGATCCACCCGGGCCCCGAGGTGGCCGACGAGGACCTCGAGGACTACGTCCGCGGGTCGGTTGTGACCTATCATCACCAAGCCGGAACCTGCCGGATGGGAACGGACGCCGAGGCGGTCGTCGACCCGGCCACGTTCGAGGTCCGGGGCGTGAGCCGGCTGCGGTTGGCCGATGCGTCGATCATGCCGCTCGTGCCGACCGGGAACACGAACGCTCCGACGATCATGATCGCCGAACGCGCCGCGGCCGCTCTCGTCGGCTCCCCCGCCGCAGGAATCACCGCTCCCGCCGCCCATTGATTCCCCTTATTGCTACCTGACGGGGGCCCAGCAACCTGGCGCGAGGTTGCTGGGCCCCCGTCGGGTAGTAAGAGGCTGGTATCTTCTACTTCGTCGGCCGAACTGCAGACGAGAGGGACTGGGAGTGCACGAGGCAAGCGAAAAGACCGTCCCCGCACAGGAGCTGCTGGTGACGATCGGGACGGGGCTGCTCGCAGGTGGGATCTCCTCGGTCGATGTCGAAGACGCACTGACCGGACTGGCACCTGCGGTCGGCCTGAAGTCCATCAATGTCGCTGCCCTTCCCAAGGGCCTTTTCCTCACCATCGGCCCCGGCAGTCCCACCCGATTCGAACGCATCGGCCCTGACCTGCGGTTCGACCAGACCGCGAAGCTGCTCGACATCGTCGACGCCGTGCGGTCGCGTCGGCTCGGCATCGACGCCGCTCGCCACATGATCGAGGCCGGGGTCTACGGCACTCCCCCGCGCTGGCCCGGATGGGTGACCTGCCTCGGCGCGGTGCCCGTCGGCGTCGGGCTGTGCCTGCTGCTCGAACCGGGACTGGTCAACCTCGCCTTCGCCGCTCTCGGTTCGCTCATCGTCGCGGGTGTCCTCGCCGTCAATGCCCGCCACCCCAGCCTCGGACCGCTGCTGCCGGTCGCCTCGTCGTTCATCGTCGCGGTGCTCATCCTCATCGGCTTCCGCCTCGACTGGCTGGACAGTCCCCTGCGCACGATCGTCGCCACTCTGGCGCTGCTGCTGCCCGGCAGCGCCGTGGTCACCGGGCTGACCGAGATCTCCGCCGGCGCCCTCTCGGCAGGCAGTTCCCGGCTCGTCTCGGCCACCGTCCAGTTGGCGATGTTCATCGCCGGAGTCGCCGGTGCCGCCGTCGTCACTGGCACCGGCGCCGAGGCGCTTGCGAACTCCCAGCTCACCTCCTCGACATGGTGGCTCTCCGCCCTGGGCGTGGCCGCCGCGACACTGGGCCTCATCATCTATCTGCACACCCCTCTCGAGCACACCGTGCCGATCGTCCTCACCATCGCTGCGGCCGCGCTGGCGCAGCTGGGCATCGGTGCCGAATTCGGTGCGGCCATCGGCGGTCTGGCCGGCGCTTTGACCGCATCGGTGGTGGCCGTCGTGCTCTCGCGCCTGCCGAAAGGCCCGATCTGGCGGATCAGCTTCGTGCCCGCGTTCCTCGTCGTCGCTCCCGGGTCGTTCGGGCTCCTCAATGCCTCGCAGATCGAATTCGGTGACGGCGCTGGGGTTGCCGGCAGCATGCTGGCGGCTGCGACCACGTTCTTCACGATCGCCATCGGCACGGTCATCGGCGCCGCCATTGCCCACACCGTCGAGCCCAAGGACGAAATCGTCGCCTGAGACACCCCTAGAGCTACCTGACGGCGGCTCAGCTACCTCGCGCGAGGTTGCTGAGCCGCCGTCAGGTAGTAATTGGGAGGGAAGTCAGGACGGTTCTTCTACAGCGAACGGTGTCGAGGCCCGGTCGAGACGGTCGACCTCGTCGGCGCTGAGCTCGAGCCCGGGCGCGGCCATGACCGCCTCGAGCTGCTCAGGTGTGCGGGCCGAGGCGATCGGCGCCGTCACGCCCTTAGCCAGCAGCCAGGACAGCGCCACAGTCGTCGGAGCGACATCGTGCGAATCAGCGATCGCGACGAGATCGTCGACGACCTTGAGCCCCTCGGCATTGAAATATCCCTGCACCATGCCACCCCGATCGGCCCCCTCGAGGTCGGCTTCGGTGCGGTATTTGCCGGTGAGGAAGCCGGCGGCAAGGCTGAAGTACGAGAACACCGCGAGATCCCGCCGCTCGGCGATTGGGCGCAGATCGGTCTCGAACTCCCGCCGATAGACGAGGCTGTACTGCGGTTGGATCGCGACCGGCTTGACCAGCCCTTCGTCCTCAGCCGCTGCGAACCACCCGACCAGACGCGCCGGCGAATAGTTCGACACCGCGGTGTGCTTGGCCTTACCGGAACGGACGAGCTCATCGAAGACGCGGGCCACCTCGGCGATGGGGGTCACCTCATCGTCACGGTGGGCGTAGTAGAGGTCGACGTGATCGGTCTGCAGACGCTCCAGTGAGGCGTCGATGGCGGTGCGGATATATTCGGGATCCTGAGTCTTGTGCTCGGGATGGTCGCCGACCTTCGTGGCGATGACGACGTCATCGCGGTTGCCCCGCGAGGCCAACCAGGTGCCGATGATGGTCTCGGATTCGCGGCCGGTGTTGCCGGGCACCCACGCAGGGTAGGACTCGGCGGTGTCGAGGAAATTGCCGCCGCCTGCCACGAAGGCGTCGAGGACGGCATGGGACTGCGCCTCATCGGCCGTCCACCCGAAGGTGTTCGTGCCGAGATTGATCGGGAAGACGGACAGGTCGGTGCCGGGGATCTGCTTCCGTGACGTCAAATTTTCCTCCATTCGCAGAATGTCCGGGCCTCAGATGGCCCGCACCTCTGCACAACGGATAGATCTGGAGGACTATTCCGCCGAGGCGGCCCGCCCCTGACCGCGCCCCGCGCGGGAGGTCGTGAACGCCGCGACCTCGTAACCGGCGCGGGCGTCGGCCCTCACCTGCGCGACCTGGTCGGGCACCATGGCCCCGAAGATGCGGTCCCTGACCGGCTGTGGCAGGAGATCGGCCAGGCGGGTCACGGGACCGATGAAGCCGGGTACGGTGATCTCGAAACGGGGCCGGGCGACCGCACGGACGACGGCGGCCGCGACATCGTCGGGACGCAGCAGCGGACCCGCACCGGTGCCGGTCCCCGCGGCCAGGACGGTGTCGACGACGGCGGGCATGACGGCGGTGAAGTGCACCCCGGTACCGCGCATCTCCGTGCGCACAGCCTTGAGGTAGCCGAGCACTCCGTGTTTGGTAGCCGCGTATGTCGCCTCGCCCGGGGTGGGCAGGATCGATGCCGCCGAGGCGACCGTGATGAGGTGACCGTGCCCGGCCTCGCGCATGGCAGGTGCTGCGGTCTTGATTCCGTTGATGACGCCGAGGAGGTTGACCTCGAGCTGAGCGCGAGCCGCTCCGTTCGGTTCCTCGTCGAAGGAACCGACCCACATGATGCCGGCATTGTTGACGAGCACATCGACGGGGCCGAGATCGCGGCGGACGAATTCGAGGAAATCGGCGAAGGAGTCCGGGTCGGTGACGTCGAGGCCGAAGGCGCGCACTCCCAGTTCCGCGGCGGTGTCCTCGGCCGCTTCGAGGTCGCGGTCGCCGATGGCGACTCGGGCGCCGGCCGCGGTGAACTGTGCGGCGATCGCCTTGCCGATTCCGCGTGCCCCTCCGGTGACGGCGACGATCTTCCCGCGGGTTGTGCCGAAGCGTTTCATGCGGCGATCGCTCCCTTCTTCATCTCCCGGTCGATCTCCCACAGGTAGTGGTCGAAGTCGACCTCCATCGTGTGCCGTGGCGAATCGTAGAACTGCTTCTTGTTCCGGCGGTCATCGCGAGCCATCTGTCTGACCATGTCCCGACGGCTCGGCAGTTCGCAGGATCCCGTGAGGATCTTCGCCACCAGCTTCGACTGGGCTTCGGACAGCGGCATGACCGCACCCACCGGCTGAAGCAGGCCGATGAAGAACAGACCCGGCCGGTCGGGGTGGACACACCGCTTCCACAGCGGCAGGTCGTTGTTCTCGACGTCGACGACGTCGGAGGACAGGAACGGAAACGACACCCGGTAGCCGGTGGCCCAGACGATGAGGTCGGCCGGGGCTGAGGTTCCGTCGGTGAAGACGACGCGGTCGCGCTCGAGGCGTTCGATCCCGGGACGCACCGTCACGGCACCGGCCTTGAGGCGATCCCGGATGGCATCCGACTGCACGGGGTGGGACTGGCCCGGCGTGTGGCCGGGCACCGGCAGTCCGTATTTCTTCAACCCGCCGGAGAGGATCGCGCCGAGGCGCAGCCGGGCCGAGGTCATCCACCACGGGGCCCACCCGGGCAGGACGATCTGGTCGGCCGCCATGCCCATGATCGTCTTCTTCATCACCCATTGGCCGCGTCTGATCGAGAGGGTGACGTTGTTCGCCCGGCGCGAGCCTTCGACGGCGATGTCCATGGCCGAGTTGCCGGCACCGACGACGACCACATCACGTCCTTCGAGCTGGTCGCCGCTGCGGTAGTCGTGGGCGTGGATCTGTTCGCCGGCGAAGTCCCCCGGGTAGGCAGGGTCGGGCCAGCGGGCATCCCAGTGGTGGCCGTTGGCGACCATCACGGCATCGTAGTGCCGAGTCTCCGACACGGCGTCCTGACCTGTTCCGGATCTGATGTCGACATCCCAACCGCCACGGCCGCCTCGGCGAACATCGGTGACTTCGGTGTTGAAGGTGATCGTGTGACCGAATCCGAAATGGTCGACGTAGTCGCGGAAATAGTCGAAGACCTGATCGTGGCTGGCGTAGTGCGGGTAGTGCTCGGGCATCGGGAAGTCGGAGAAGGCCATGCGCGGGCACGAGGTGTTGATCTGCAGGGTCTCGTAGCAGGCGCTCTGACCATTGGGGTTGTCGAAGAGCCATGTGCCGCCGATTTCGCTGCCCTTTTCGAAGCAGTCGAAGGGGATGGCCGAGGTGTAGAGCGTCTTCGCGGCGGCGATGCCGGAGGATCCCGCTCCGATGATGCAGACCTTCGGCAGAGAAGGGTCCGGGGCGACCGGGGCGGTGGGGGCCGGTTCGCGACGACCTTGTCGAATCATGTAAGCCATGTCACAGAGTATGCCAGTGAAAATATGAATTTTCACTATAATGGGAGGATGGATTCTTCTCCGGCCCAGCCTTCTTCCCCACGTCGCTGGCACGGCACCCTGCGGTCGGAACGGGATTCGGCGCGTCGTACGCGCCTGCTCGACGCGGCGCTCGAGCTCTATGGAACGATCGGGTTCCGAAAGACCTCGGTGCAAGCCCTGTGTCAGGAGTCGGGGGTCTCCAGCCGGTCCTTCTACGAGCTCTTCCCGACTCAGGAGAGTCTTCTCGAGGACCTCTACATCGAACTCAACGAGGAGATCACCACGGTCCTCGACGAGGCGCAGATCCCCTCTGACGCCACTTTGGCCGAAGCTGCCAGGCTGATCGTCGGCGCGGCCCTGTCGCCGATGCTCGATGACGAGCGCAAGGCTCGCCTCCTCGAGGTCGAAGCCGTCGGCATCTGCGACTCACTCGAGGAACGGCGTCATCAGACGATGCGACTGCTGGCCGCCTCGGTGCAGGGAGCCTTCGACGAACTCGATCACGCCTACGGCCTGACCGCGCCGGCGGCGTCGAATGACCTCACAAGCATCGTCCTCGTCGGCGGAATCACCGAGACGCTCGTGCAGCGCATCCACACTCCCGCCGATGAGCGATCATCCCGGGATGAGTTCCTCACCGCCATCACCGAGGTGGCCCTGCGTGCCCATGGCATCGCCGACCGCCATTTTCGCCTCCGCCCAGCGTGAGAGTGCGGTGAGCGGGGGTACAGATCCTGTCGATGGTGCCGTCCATGCCGGTAGTCGGATCTCACTTGAGGAGGCGCCTCACTTGAGGAGGCGGTCCATTCGACGGTCGGAGAGCTTCCTTCCGCCGGTCTGACAGCCGGGGCAGTACTGGAGAGATTTGTCGGCAAAGGACACCTCGGCGATGGTCTCCCCGCAGACATGACAGGTCTCACCTGTGCGGCCGTGAACGGAGAATCCGCGTTTCTTCGCGGTTTTGATCTTGCCCGGCGGCAGGCCGATGAGGGCTGTGCGGGCGGCATCGAGCACCTCATGGATGGCGGTGTGCAGCGTCTGCGGGTCGTTGGTCTTCGCGGTTGCGAACGGGGAGAGCTTCGCAGCGTGGAGGATCTCATCGGTATAGGCATTACCGAGGCCCGAGATGATTCTCTGATCTTCGAGGACCGTTTTGATCCGGGAGGTCGACTCGGACAGTGCCGCGGCGAGTTCGTCGACGGTGAGACTCAGGGCGTCGGGGCCCAGCGATGCGAGGGCGGGCACCTCGGAGGGGTCGCGGACGAGGGACACGGCGGCGTTCTTCTTCGATCCGGGTTCGATGAGGTCGAAAGCGGCTCCCGAGGCCAGGGTTACGCGCATTCCCAACGGCCCTTTGCCCATCCGGACCGGACCATTCGGTACGGTGTCATGCCAGTTCAGCCAGCCCATTCGGGCGAACCGGCAGACCAGGTTAAGTCCGTCGAGACCGATGACGAGGGCTCGCCCACGGCGGGCCACCTCGGTGATTGCAAGTCCGGCGAGCGCATCGATGCTCGGGTCGACGGTCTTGAGCAGGCTGAGCTCGGCGATGTCCGCGCGGGTGACGAAGTCCCCGACTAGCCGAGGACGCAGGAAGTCGACCAGCGCGTCGACCTCGGGCAGCTCCGGCATAGTCCCAGTATCCTCCTCACCGCCCAATCCCAACACCCCCAATTGCTACCTGACGGCGGCTCAGCAACCTCGCGCGAGGTTGCTGAGCCGCCGTCGGGTAGTTCTGAGACGCGCAAACCCGGTCGCAGGAGGTGACCGACCTTGAGAACCCGTCGGTCGAGGACTAGCGTGGATTGACCACCGCAAACCGAGTGGCTTCGGTGGATCGCTGACTGCCGAAGGAGGCGGACAATGGCTGAGAACGTTGCTCAGAAGCTCATCCGGTCACATCTGGAGTCCGGGGAGCTCGCTCCCGGAAACGAACTCGGGATCCGGATCGACCAGACTCTCACCCAGGATGCGACGGGCACCCTGGTCATGCTCGAGCTCGAGGCGCTCGGCCTCGACCGCATCCGCACGGAACTGTCCGTGCAGTACGTCGATCACAACCTGCTGCAGACCGATGAGAAGAACCCGGAGGACCACGAGTTCCTCCGCTCTGCCGCGGCACGGTTCGGTCTGTGGTTCTCCCCTGCCGGCAACGGCGTCTCCCACCCCGTTCACCAGTCACGGTTCGGAAAGCCCGGAGCCACTCTCATCGGTTCCGACTCGCACACCTGCGCCGCCGGTGCCCTGGGAATGCTCGCCATCGGCGTCGGCGGGCTCGAGATCGCCATGGCCATGGCCGGTGAACCCCTCTTCATCAGCGCGCCGCAGATCATGGGCATCGAGCTCACGGGCGCCCTGCCCGACTGGGTCTCGGCCAAGGACGTCATCCTCGAGATGCTGCGTCGCCACGGCGTCAAAGGCGGAGCCGGAAAGATCATCGAATACCACGGAGAGGGCCTGAAGAACCTCACGGCCATGGACCGTCACGTGATTGCGAATATGGGTGCCGAGCTCGGCGCCACCGCCACGGTCTTCCCCGCCGACGATGCCGTCCGCGACTACCTTGAAGCCGTCGACCGCGGTGAGGATTTCACGCGCATCGAGGCCGATGAGGGCGCCGAATACGACCTCACCGACGCCATCGACCTCTCCCAGCTCGAGCCGCTCATCGCAGCACCTTCATCTCCGGGCAATGTCACTGCGGTGCGCGAGGTCGCCGGCGACGACGTCTTCCAGGTCGTCGTCGGCTCCTCGGCGAACCCGGGACTGAGGGATTTCGCCGTCGTCGCCGAAACACTTGCCGACCGCCAGATCCACCAGCAGATTTCACTCGACATCAACCCCACCTCACGTGAGGTCCTTGCCGACCTCATCGCCGGCGGATGGCTGACCTCTCTGGTGGGATCCGGGGCCAGGATCCACCAGTCCGGCTGCATGGGCTGCATCGGCATGGGCCAGGCTCCGGCGGTCGGGCGCAACAGTCTGCGCACCATGCCGAGGAACTTCCCCGGCCGGTCCGGCACCGACGAGGACGCCGTGTGGCTGTGCTCGCCGGAGACCGCAGCCGCTGCCGCGCTGACTGGGAAGATCACCGATCCTCGCGATCTCGACATGGACTATCCCGAGGTGCGGCTGCCAGAGAAGTACTCCGCGAACCGCAAGATGCTCGTCCCACCGCTGGAACCGGAGGAAGCCCGGTCGGTCGAACTCGTGAAGGGAACGAACATCTCGACCCTGCCGGACTTCGATCCGCTGCCCGATGACATCGATCTGGAGATCCTGCTCAAGGTCGGCGACAACGTCTCCACCGACGAGATCATGCCCGCCGGATCCCGCGTTCTGCCGTACCGGTCGAACATCCCGAAGATCTCAGAGTTCGTCTATATCCAGGTCGATGACACCTATGCCACCCGTGCCGCCGACCACGACGGAGGGCACGCGATCGTCGGTGGGGACAACTATGGTCAGGGGTCCTCTCGCGAGCATGCGGTCATCGCTCCCCGTTATCTCGGTCTGCGGGTCGTTGTGGCGAAATCGTTGGCGCGGATCCATTGGCAGAATCTCGCGAACTTCGGCGTCCTCGCTCTCGAGTTCACGAACGAGGCCGACTATGAGTCCCTGTCCCAGGGTGATGTGCTTGAGTTTCGTGGTCTGCGCGATGAGCTCGGTGACGGGACGACGATCACCGCCGAGGCGGCCGGCCGGAAGTTCGAATTCCGCCATGGCCTGTCGCCGCGTCAGGTCGAGATGGTCCTCGCCGGCGGTCGCATCGCCCAACGCGCCGCCCACCTCACTTGACTCCACGAACTACCTGACGGCGGCCCAGCAACCTCGCGCGAGGTTGCTGGGCCGCCGTCAGGTAGTAATTGGAAAAGAGAAAAAGAGAAGGCGGCCCGGACGCTCCCGCGGTGGGGAGGTTCCGGGCCGCCGTCTCGTGCCGAATTCCGAGCGGTCAGACGCTCACAGTCTCAGAGCTTGTCAGCCCTTGACCTTGGTCTCAATGGCAGCGCCGACCTCGGCGTCGATGTTCTTCCAGTACTGGATCGCGTTCGACAGCACCGGCTCCTCGACTCCGTCGGAGAGTGCGCCGGCCACAGTCTCGATGAGCCCCTGGCGCTCCTCCTCGGAGTAGACCTCGCGAACCAGGGTGTGTGCCTGGCCGAAGTCGTCGTCCTCGGCGTGCAGGCTGTAGGCGCTGCGGACCAGCTCGCCATCGGCCTCCCAGCCGTTGTCGACCGGACCCTGCTCGTCCTGGAAGGAACGTCCGTACGAGTTCGGGGCGTAGACCGGTGCATTACCCGAGTGGTGGTACTGCATCTGGCCTTCCTTGTCATACGAATTCGTCTTCGTGACAGGGGCGTTGACCGGCAGCTGGTTGAAGTTCGTGCCGATGCGGTTGCGCTGTGCATCCGGGTAGGAGAACACACGTCCCAGCAGCATCTTGTCCGGCGAGAGCCCGGTTCCCGGCACGGTGTTCGAGGGGCTGAAGGCAGCCTGCTCGATCTGCGCGAAGTGGTTCGAGGGGTTCTCGTTGAGGGTGAACTTGCCGACCTTGATGAGCGGGTAGTCCTTCTTCGACCAGGTCTTGGTCAGGTCGAAGGGGTTGAAGCGGTAGTCCTTGGCTTCTTCGTACGGCATGATCTGCACGCTGAAGGTCCAGGACGGGTAGTCCCCGCGCTCGATGGCATCGAACAGATCGCGACGGTGCATGTCCGCGTCCTCGCCAGCCATCCGACCGGCTTCCTCGTTGCTCATGTTCTCCACGCCCTGGTCGGTGTGGAAGTGGTACTGGACCCAGAACTTCTCTCCCTCGGCGTTGACCCACATGTAGGTGTGCGAGGAGTAGCCGTTCATGTGGCGCCAGCTCTTGGGCAGGCCGCGGGGTCCCATGAGGTAGGAGACCTGGTGAGCCGACTCTGGCGAGAGCGACCAGAAGTCCCACTGCATGTTGTTGCTGCGCAGACCCGAATCGGGGGTGCGCTTCTGCGAGTGGATGAAGTCGGGGAACTTCATGGGATCGCGGACGAAGAACACGGGGGTGTTGTTGCCCACCATGTCGAAGTTGCCCTCTTCGGTGTAGAACTTCAGTGCGAATCCGCGCACGTCGCGCCAGGAGTCGGGCGAGCCGAGTTCACCGGCGACGGTGGAGAAGCGGGCCAGCATCGGGGTTTTCTTGCCCGGCTGCAGGAAGTCGGCCTTGGTGTACTTGGAGACGTCTTCGGTGACTTCGAGCTCACCGAATGCGCCGGATCCCTTGGCGTGGGGGCTGCGCTCGGGAACACGCTCACGGTCGAAGCGAGCAAGCTTTTCAACCAGAGCCACATCGTGGAGCAGCAGCGGCCCGTTCGCGCCCACACTCAGCGAGTGAGCATCGGATTCCCGCGGCGCACCGGACTCGGTCGACGATGCCTTCGTATTGTCGTGACCGGCATATTCATGATCTGTATGTTGCGTCATAACATCTCCTTCAACCGTTTGATTTCAGGCGTCGTCGCCCAGCCCGCGATCACGGCCACCGGTGAGATGCGGTTCCCGCCGGTGCAGCTGATCGATCGGCTGAGCGCCGTTCGCCCAGTCTCGTTATCCCGACTTCGGCAGAACACTGTCGGAGTTGGTTTCAACCTAGCGATGTTCTCTACTTCATACAACCAAGGGTGGGCTGTCTAAATTCCCGTCCTCGACGTTGTCCGGCTCACCCCTCCGCCGAGGCGGCCGACCCACCACCGGAACCGCCGGAACCGCCGGTTCCGGATCCGCCCGAACCCGACGAGCCGCTGCCGGAACCGCTGCCCGAACCGTCCGAGGCGGATCCGGAGCCCGTGCTGCTGCTTGTCCCGCCGCTGGTGTCCCCGGTGCTGCCGGTGCCATCGGTCGAGGTGGAACCGCTGCTCGTTTCGGTGCCGTCGGTGCTCGTCGAGCTGCCGGTGGAATCGCTCGTGCCCGTCGTCGTGTCCGTGCCCTGAGAGCCCTGCCCCTCGGCCCCACCTTCGGTGTCGGTCTCCCCCGCCGAGGTGGACTGACCGTTCTGGGTGTTCGATCCGCTGTTCGATGAGCTCTGACCGCCGTCGGCGCCCGACCCGGATCCGCTCGACGATTCGTTTCCACTGCTTCCGGAGTCCGAGGCCCCGTCGTCGGTGACGGATTCGTCGTTCGTCGACTGCCCGGTCACCGATCGTGAGATCTGCGAGGTGCCTGGTGAGATATCGGCTTCGGTGAAGTTCTCGGCCACGACGACCGCGCCGAGTCCGATTCCGAAGGCGGCGACGCCGATCGTCAACGGGTAGAGGATCCGTTTGCGTCGCAGCTTCTGCCACCAGGAGCGGGGCTCGCTCTCGGTCTCACTGCTGTCGCCGTCTTCGGCTGTTCTGTCGTGCGGCACCGAGGCGGCTGATGCAGTCGCATGGCCACCGGTGGGCTCCGGCGGGGCGAAGGCCGAATCCTCGGCAAGTGTCTGATCGACAGCTGCGGTCTTCGCGGTGGGGTTCTTTGCGATCTTCGCCTTGACGGCCGGGGCCAGCTTGGAGCCGACCTCTTGGATCTTCTCCTTGCCTTTGTCGAGGCTGCGGCCGTAGAGGGTGACGGCGAGACCGGTGACGATGCTCGCGATGCCCGCGCCGACGACGGTGCCGGCGACGCCGAGCTGACCGCCGATGACCGAGGAGGTCGCCGCGGCACCGGCACCCGCGATCAGCTGGGTGGCCGAAATGCGCCCTTCGGACTTCTTCTCGTCGTCACCGCCAGTCGCTTCTCCCGCCTGGCTTCCGTCCCCCGACGGCATCGAGGCGGTCCGCTGCCCGTCCTCGGTGCCCACGGTCTCCGCCGACACACTCCTCGCCGGACTTGCTCCGGTCCGATCGTCAATGCGGATCGGATTGGGCGGCATCACCGGAGTAGTGACATGCTCGGTCGGCGCCGCCTCGGCACGAGGCCTCTCCGCGATCTCCTCGGTGATGAGCGGCAGAGTCTGAGAGTGCCGCGGCGCGCTCGTCGGAGCCTCACTGCCGGGAGTCGTCCGCTGCTTGTCCGTCTGGTCGGTTTCGCCGTGATTCGATGCCAATGGTCCTCCATAAACACGTACTTCTCACCAGTATCGGACTCGAGTGTGCGGGCATCCTGACCCACCCCCTCGCAGTCTGGGAGATCGCTGACCCACCCGACCGCGGATAGGCGTGTTGACCTGCGAAAACGACGACCGGTGTGATGCGGCAGACACGCGCTTCACACCATTTCCCCAGCGGTGTGGGCCCCGTCTTCCCTCAACGCAGGAGGACTCCGCCGAGGCGGTCCGCCGGACCGTCGGAACCGGTGAGTTCGAACAGCTGGAAACGCGGGCGGTCCGGGCTCGACGCGAGGGTGAGGAGGAAGGCGGCGCCGTCGTCCGCCCTCACTGCGTGTTCCTCGTCGGGGCCGATCATCGCCAGCTCTCGCCGAGGCGGGTCGACCGAATCCGACTGAGCGACCATGAGATTGACTGCGAAGCACGGCTCACCCAGTTCAGTGAGCACGACGGCTCGGTCCCCGCGGAAGCGCAGCGGAGTCAGCCGGGGAATGCGGTGTGTTCGACCGTCGACGGACAGCACCACCTCGGCGGTGGGCAGGAAGGTGCGCTCCATCCCTGGCAGGACGGAGAACTCGGCGGTGCGATCGAGCCGTGCGATGCTCAGTCGCCACGGCCGCGCAAGCGGGGTCAGATTCTCGGAGTCGGCGGGGGAGACGAGCTCGGTCGTCTCCCCGGCACCGTTGGCCCAGGGAACGGGATCACGATCATCAAAGCTGGTGAGAAGGCGCATAGAACCACTTTAGACGGACCTGCGACGAGCTGTTCACAACCTCGGAATCGGGGGTTCCCGCGCAATCGGGGTTGCCATGAGAGCTGAGAGGACTAGCCTTGAGTGGTGTTTTTCGTCGGGGCGACCCGGCTGAGAACAACGACATCAACCAGAACGATGAGGGGCTCGCGGAGACGACTGCGCGTGATTCTCACACTCTGTGGATTCGCGCCCGGGTCGCGTTCCCGCAAGCCTCTCACCGGCAATCGGAGGGAGGGACATGTTCGGACCGGATAATGTCCGCCGGCGGTGGCGGCCGGAAGAGATCACAGTGACCAAGCCCGACGTCACGAAGCGGGCCATCGGCGCCGCGGCCATCGGCAACATCACCGAATGGTACGACTTCGGTGTCTACGGCTACCTCGCCGTCGTGATTGAGGGAATCTTCCTGCCGGAGGACTCAGGACCGATCGGGACCGTCATCGTCGCCGGACTCTTCGCCGTCGCCTTCCTTGTCCGTCCGCTCGGCGGTCTGGTGTTCGGCCCTTTGGCCGACAAGATCGGGCGCAACAAGGTGCTGGCGATGACGATGATCATGATGGCCGCCGGCACCTTCCTCATCGGTGTCATCCCCGACTATGCGACCGTCGGCCTCTGGGCACCGTTCCTGTTGCTGGCCTGCCGTCTGCTCCAGGGCTTCTCCACCGGCGGCGAGTACTCGAATGCGATGACCTTCATCGCCGAATACGCACCCGACCGGCGCCGCGGCTTCCTCGGCAGCCTGCTCGAGGTCGGAACGTTCACCGGCTACGTCCTCGGTGCACTCGTCGCCACGATCATGCAGGCTGTTTCGACTCCCGAGTTCCTCGAGTCGTGGGGCTGGAGGATCCCGTTCTTCGTCGCTCTGCCTCTCGGCTTCATCGGCGTCTACCTGCGCACGAAGCTCGCGGATACTCCTGCCTACAAGGAGATGGAGAAGCTCTCCGAACAGGAGGAGCAGAAGAACCACGCTAAGGGCGAGTTCAAGAAGATCTTCAAGCTGTGGCCGAACCTGCTGGCCTGCTGTGGTCTGGTGCTGGCCTGGAACGTGACGAACTACATGCTCACCTCCTTCATTCCCGTGTACTTCCCGATGGTCGAAGACCTCCAGGGCAGCGGCGGAGTCTCAGAACTGACCTCGCAGGTCCTGCAGATCATCGTCATGGCCTGCTGTCTGGCGCTGATCCCGGTCATCGGCAAGCTCTCGGACAGGCTGGGCCGCAAGGCCGTTGTGCGCGCGGGAGCGCTCTCGCTCATCGTGCTCTCGTTCCCGTCACTGTGGCTCATCCGCGGGCACAACGACTTCGTGGTCTTCCTCGGCCTGCTCATCATGGGGCTCAGCCTCATCTGCTTCAGCGCTACGATGCCCTCGACTCTGCCGTCGCTGTTCCCGACGATGGTCCGCGCCGGTGCACTGGCGATCGCGTTCAACGTCTCGATCTCGCTGTTCGGCGGCACGACGTCGTTCGTCATGACCTCGCTCATCAACGCCACCGGATTCCTCATGTGGCCGGCGATCTACCTCATGGCCGCTGGAGTCATCGGGCTCGTCACGATCCACTTCGTGCCTGAGAGCAATCGTCGTCCGCTGTGGGGTTCGACTCCGTCGGCGGCATCGAAGGAAGAGGCGAAGGACCTCGCCCAGGAGCTCAACGAGGAGGCCGACCTGGTCTGAGCCGGCGCGTGTCAGCGCCGATGGTCTCTCCGGATCAGCTCTGGGCGGGGCCGGTCATCCCTTGCACAGGCAGAACGGGTGGCCAGCCGGGTCGAGGAACACTCGGAACGTCTCTCCCGGCTGCTCCGGGGCCTTGCCTGCGCCGATCTCGAGCACGGCTTCCTCGGCGACGTCGAGATCATCGACCATGACGTCGAGGTGCATCTGCTGCGGGTGGGCCTGCCCGGGCCAGCTGGGTGCGTGGTAGTCCTCGACCTGCTGGATGCAGATCGGCGGCCAGGAGTTGGAGACGACTTCTGCCCAGGTGCCGTCTTCTTCGACGGTGACCGACCAGTCCAGGAGTTTGCCGTAGAACTCTGCGAGTTCACCGGCGTCAGGGGCGTCGAGCACGACAACGGGCTGCTTTGCGATAGCCATGCCCCGAGTCTACGCCGCCGCACTGACACAGCGAAGGGCTGGACACCAGGGCGTAGGATTGTTGAGCAGATCCGCCGATGTTTCCGCGTACTCTCGGCCGCACCGGCTCCACACGATGAAGGTTCGCGATGAGTTCTCATGCCCTGCCCGTCGGCGACGGTCCGTCGGTCTATGTCATCCATGACAATCCGGAATGGATCGCTCCGTTCACGGATGCGCTCGACCGCCTCGGCGTCGCCCATGTCGAATGGCTGCTGCCCGAGACCACGATCGATCTCGCCGCCGAGCCCCCACAGGGGGTGTTCTGGTCGCGGCTGTCTGCGTCGGCGCACACCCGGACCGATCCGCATGTGAAGGAGTACGGGCGTGCGGTCCTCGACTGGCTCGCCGCCGCCGGCCGCCGAGTCATCAACGGTCGCGATGTCTACGAGCTCGAGGTGAGCAAGGTCCGCCAGCATCGCGAGCTGGCCGGCCGGGGCTTCGATGTTCCGCGCACCGCCGCCGCGTTCGGACCGCGGGCGCTCGTCGACGCCGCGGCCGGCTTCACTCCCCCATTCATCACGAAGCACAATCAGGGCGGCAAGGGCCTCGGTGTGCGTCGCTTCGACTCCCACGCCGAGCTCGAGGCGGTCGCCGATGAGTTCGCGCCCGGTGGAGCGAATGCGCCGATCGACGGCATCACCCTCATCCAGGAATATGTGCAGCCTGCCCAGCCGTTCATCACCCGTGCCGAATTCATCGGCGGACGCTTCCACTATGCGGTGCGCGTCGACGTCTCAGGTGGGTCATTCGAGCTGTGCCCGGCCGATGCCTGCACGATTCCGGGTGCCGGGGCCGATCCCGACGTCGAGGCGGTCCCCCAGTTCGCCCGCCGTGAGGAGATCACGGCCGGAACACCGCTCATCGCTCGGCTCGAGACGTTGTTGGCCGACCTCGGCATCGAGATCGCCGGCGTCGAGTTCATCGAGACCGCCGATGGCCGGCAGGTCGTCTATGACATCAACACGAACACGAATTACAACCCAGCCGTCGAATCCGGAGAGCAGCTGGCCGGTCGGCAGCCGGCCGCCGATCGGATCGCCGATTTCATAGCCGACACCCTCGCCGAGGCGGCCCCACAGTCGGTATCCCCCGCCGGGTCCGCAGCCCGGTGAGGTCCCGCGCCCGCGTGCTCACGGAACTACTGGCGGAACTGCGAGCAGTCCGGCCAGGGCGTCGTGCGCTCATTGCCCTCGATGGGGTCGACGGTGCGGGGAAGACGATGCTCGCTCACGAGCTCGTGAATTTGGCCAAGACCGCTGCGGACGTTCCTGGACATGGTTCCGACCGCCGGGTCGCCGCCATCAGCATCGACGGGTTCCACCACCCTCGGGCGATCCGCTACGCCCAAGGCAAGGGGCCAGACACCTTCTATCGCCGTTCCTATGACTACGGAGCTTTCGTCGATTCCGTCGTCGAACCATTTCGACGAGGCGGCACGGTCGTTCCAGCCGTGTGGGACGTCGACAAGGATCGGCCGATTGCGCCCGAACCTCGGAATCTGCCGAACGACTGCGTCCTCCTCATCGACGGAATCTTCCTCCACCGGCCCGAGCTTGTGGACCTCTGGGATGCGAGCGTGTGGGTCGATGTTCCCTTCGAGGTCTCGGTCCCGCGAGGAAACGAGCGGTTTGCCGGAGCCTTCGATGCCGATCCCGAGGATGAGTCGAATCGCCGCTACGTCGGTGGTCAGCGACTCTACTTCGCCGAGGCTGCTCCGTGGGAAAACGCCACATGGGTGCTCGACAATCGCGATCTGGAACGGCCGACCCTGATCCGCCGGTCCGGGCCCGACCGGCCCTGATCTGCCGGCCCTGGCCCGTTCGCTCTGACAGCACACCTTATCCCGATGATAGTGTCGAAGTGCTACAGGGGAGCGCCGAAAGGACCGGCGCTGAGAGTGCGCATGCAGACCCTTTGAACCTGATCCGGTGAGCACCGGCGGAGGGAGTGGACAAGCAATGACCACCACAGATTTCGACACATCGATCACCGTGGACGCCGACGGAGCTGTATCAGCACTGGTGAGTTCGACCAGCCGGCAGTGGGCGGGAGCGGTCGATCACCGGTTCGTCCGGGAACTGTTCGCCGGCAGCATCGACGACGCAGTGATGCGCGACTATCTGGTGCAGGACTATCAGTTCTTCGAGTAGTTTCTGTCGATGCTCGGCGCGTGCGTGGCCCACGCCGATGAACTCGAGGCGAAGCTGCGGTTCGCCCGACAGCTGGGAATGCTCGTCGCCGATGAGGACACCTATTTCGTCGACTCCTTCGCCGAATTGGGAGTCGATACAGCCGATTATCTCCACCCGGAACTGACCGCCCCGACGGTTGGGTTCCGCAATCTCATGGACTCGTCAGTCGCTTCGGCGTCGTATCCGCAGCTGCTCGTCGTCCTCGTTGTCGCCGAATGGCTCTATCTCGACTGGGCCGAGTCCCGGAAGGACATGCCGCCGCGACATATTCACCGAGGCTGGATCGATCTCCACCGAGGCGAGGCCTTTCACGGGTGGGTGCAGTTCCTCGTCGACGAACTCGAACGCGTCTTCCCCTCCGGCGACGCCGAAGCCGCCGAGTCCCTGACCCGCGTGTGGCGGCACGCCGTCGACCTCGAATGCGCTTTCTTCGACAACGTGTACGACAACTGAGCCGCCAGGGAACGCACACCGCAGCCGTCCATCTCACTGACCTAGACTGGCCCCATGAGCACAGGTGTAGATGCAGTCGTCATCGGATCCGGCCCGAACGGCATGGCCGCCGCCGTCACCATGGCCCGTGCCGGGCTGAGCGTCGAAGTCTACGAGGCTCAGCCGACGATCGGCGGCGGCGCCCGCACCCTCGACCTCGGTCTGGCCCCCGGCGTCACTCATGACATCTGCTCGGCCGTCCACCCACTGGCCATCGCCAGCCCCTTCTTCGTCGACTTCGACCTGCGTGCCCGCGGCCTCGAGTTCACCACCCCCGAGATCTCCTACGCCCAGCCCCTCGACGGCAAACCCGCCGCGCTGGCCTTCCACGATCTCGAAAAGACGGTCGACCACCTCGGCGCGGCAGGACCGGAATGGCGGCGTTTCTTCGCTCCGCTGCTCGACCGGGTCGATGACGCGATCTGGCTCTCCCTCGGTGACAAACGTTCTGTGCCAGAGACCCTGCGCGATCTTCCCGGCATCGCGAACGTCGTGAAGTTCGGCCTGCGGCTCCTGTCCCAGGCCAGTCCCGCGTGGAACATTCCGCTCTCCCACGAATCCTCCCAGGCCCTGTTCACCGGCGTCGCCGCGCACGCAATCGGTGGGCTGCCGGCGATGGGCACCGCGGCCACGGCCACGATGCTCTCGACCGTCGCCCACGCGGGCGGCTGGCCCTCCCCCATCGGCGGATCGCAGTCGATCATCGACTACCTCGTCGCCGACCTCGAAGCCCACGGCGGAACCGTGCACACGGATGCGCGCATCGACCACGTATCGGACATGCCCGCTGCCCGCGCCTACATGCTCGACACCTCGGCGCTGAACGCCGCGCAGATCTTCTCCGGCCTCATCCCGAGCCACGTCGACAAAGCCCTGCGCAGCTTCAAACACGGCAACGCCGCTGCCAAGGTCGACTTCGTCCTCAATGGACCGGTCCCCTGGTCCGACCCCGAGGTCGGCCGTGCCGGCACTATCCACATCGGCGGATCCCGGGCGCAGATGGCCGCCGCCGAGGCACAGGTGATGTCCGGTCGCATGCCCGCCGATCCCGTGTGCCTCGTCTCGGATCCGACCGTCTTCGACCCATCCCGCGAGGTGAACGGCCTGCGACCGCTGTGGACGTATGCGCACGTGCCCTTCGACTGCCCGCTCGACCCGACCGAGTACATCACCCGCCAGCTCGAACGCTTCGCCCCGGGCTTCCGCGACCGCATCGTCGCGCACAACGCGATCCCCGCCTCCGAGATGGCCGGCCACAACCAGAACTACATCGGCGGGGACATCGCCACCGGCATCGTCTCCTTCTACCGGATGATGGCCCGCCCGCGCACCAGCTGGGACAACTACAGCCTCGGCGTGCCCGGTGCCTACCTGTGCTCGGCAGCGACCCCGCCGGCACCGGGCGTGCACGGGATGAACGGCTGGTTCGCCGCGCGCCGGGCTCTCAAAACCCGATTCGGCATCGACGAGGCACCCAGCCTGTCACCGGGCGACTGACCTAGGACCCTTCCGGTCGAGCACCGGGCCTGCGCACGAGCCCGCTCGAGACCGCGACTCCACCGACGACGACGGCTGCCCCGATGATCTGTCCGAGACCGAACCTTTCCCCGAGCACCATTGTCGAGAGAGCGAGCGCGAGTACCGGCTGAACAAGCAGCAGGCTCGCCGTGACTTCGGCAGGCAGCCGACCGCTTCCGTGATGGATGAGCAGCCACGCCGCGACTTGTCCGACGAGCGCGAGTGCGATGAGCAGGATCCACGAACGCCCGCTGATATCCAAGACCGAAAGTCCCCGTGAGAAGAGGGTGATGAGCGTCGACGTGGCCGCGGCCGCCGCCGTCGCCCACGTCAGCGGCTGGAGCGCGAGATCCGACTGCGTCCGTGTGGCTCTGCGGCTGAGGAAGAGGTACGTTCCGTATCCGATTCCGGCGAGTAGCCCGAGAAGAACCCCGCCGAGGCGGCCCTGCCCTGCCGCCGATGCGCTCGGCCCGATGCCGAGTTCGCTGAGGCCCACACCGCTGACGAGGACGATCCCGATGATCATGATCGGCAGCGCAATCAGGAATCTCCGTTCCATGCGCTCGCGATCGATGATGAGAGCGAGCAGCGGCAGGACAATGACCTGGACGTTGATGAGCACCGTCGCGACGCCCGCTCCGACGAGGAAGATCGATGCGGTCCACGCGCTGTAGTCGATGCCGAGCGCAATGCCCGCCGCAAGCGACCACAGCCAACCACTCGGGCTCAGGCTCTCCTGTCGCTGTCTTTCGGCGAGCGCAAGTGGAATGAGGGGCACAACGGCGATGGCGCAGCGAAGCACCGCGGTGGTCGCCGCGTCGACATCGGCAAGCTTGACGATGATAGCGGACGCAGACAGGCACAGCGCTCCGGCGAGCACCGAGGAGATGGCTGCGGGGGTTGGTGTCTGACTCATACTTCGACGCTATGGCCACTTGACCATTCAGCACTAGTTCTTATTCCAACCTAGTATTGATAAGTACTGCTTACCGAAAGTGGGGACGAAACGATGAGACTCGAATGGTCGCGGCTGCGGATCCTCGACGCCGTGGCGAGAACCGGATCGGTCAATCAGGCCGCCGCGCTGCTCCACCTCACCGGGCCCGCCGTCTCCCAGCAGCTGCGCCGAATTGAACGAGAAGCCGGAACGCACGTGGTCGTGGCCGATGGGCGCGGCCTTCGCCTCACTGATGCCGGCCGCACTCTTGCTGACTACGCCCGGCAGGTCACCGAGCTCATGCAGCGCGCCGAGAACGATCTCCAACACGACGAGGTCACGGGGACTGTCAAGATCGGTGCGATCGCCTCGAGCATCCGCGACCTGCTCGCCCCGCGCCTCGCTCAGTTAGGCAGCCTTCATCCGGACATGACCGTGTCGATCGAAGACGGCGAGACCGATGACCACCTGAAGCGCCTGGCCGCGGGGCACCTCGACATCGTCATCGCCGAATCGTGGACGAACGCCCCGCTGAGCTTGCCGGCAGGGATCGTCTCGACCGACCTGACGAGGCAGACCGCCTATGTGGCCGCGCCGAGCGGTCACTGGACGGCCTCGGTGACGGACGTTGACATCACGGATCTTGCCGCCGAAGTCTGGTCGACCTGCGCACGCGATTCCCGCGACCACGAAGCCCTCGTCCAGGCGGGTCGCACCCGCGGAATCGAACTCGACGTCCGGCATTTCGTCGCCGATCCCCTCACTCAGCTCAGCCTCGTCGTCGGCGGCCTCGCTCTCGCGTGTCTGGCGTATTCGACTCCACCGGCCGATACCGACGAGGTCGTCTTCCGCAGGCTCATCCCAGGAACAGAGCGCACAATTCTGCTGCTCACCGACGACCGCGTCGCACCTCGTGCCGTCGAGACTGTCCGAGGCGCGCTACTCGCCGACTGACCGAACTCTCGGGTCGCGCCGAGGTCAGTCCCGCACCCACCGATCAGCGTCGCTGTCATAGTGCCATTCGGCCACCTCGGTGACGGCCTCGATGACGTTGTTCAGCCAGTACGTAGTATCCGGGTGCCAGCCCGCCACGAGACTCGCGGTCCGATCGTCCGTGTTACCTGCCGTGGGGATGGTCTCCGATTCCTCGCCGAGGCGGCCCTCCGCCACGTCGATGACCGCACCGGCCGTGCGCAGATAGCCGGCCAGACCGACGTGGACACCGTCGAATTCCTCGGCCACCCGTGACCAGTCGGGGATGACCCAGCGGCCCTTGCGCCCGGTGGTCTCGGACCAGACATAGCGGCGCTGGGCGGTGACGTCGAGCGGGTAGCGGCGGCACAGATCGGCCCAATCCTCG
Source organism: Brevibacterium sp. CT2-23B (assembly GCF_013168765.1). NCBI lineage: Bacteria > Bacillati > Actinomycetota > Actinomycetes > Micrococcales > Brevibacteriaceae > Brevibacterium > Brevibacterium sp. CT2-23B. Next base: position 105,658 of record NZ_JABBYK010000009.1, read on the forward strand.
GGTGTCCGGATCTCGGCGATGCGAGCGTCCGGGCGCAGTCGCAGACGGCAGGCTCGGGCACGCTCGAGACCGAAATCGTCCTCGACGAGTTCGACGCCGATCAGGGTTCCGTCCGGCCAGGTCCCCGTCGACGACCAGAGCCCGTCTGGCGGAGTCGACCACCATTCGCCGCTGAGCTCCATATACGGGTTCTTGGCGAAATCGTGACGGTAACGGGTTTCCGTGGTGAGGACATCTGCAAGCCACTCGTCCAATCCCCAGGGGAGCCTCGTTTCGTCTTCGTCAAGAGGCGGGTATAGATCGGTCAGAGTGATTTCTATGCGCTCATCCGTCGGGCCTGTCTCGAGGTCGAAGACCGCGGGCAGTCCTGTGTGGCGTCCATTGACTTCATTGAGTTCTTTGTCGTCCCAGCCCAGCGCCCACTGATCATCGGGATCGAGTGGCTTAGACCAGGCATCTAGCAAGCCCGTGGAAACGAGCATCTCGGCGAAGGGACGCAGAGCCTCGCGCACCTCGCCGATTTCCGCGGTCCCCCAATCGTCATCATCAGGAGGCTGCCAATACACTGCAGCGTCGACTACGTCGGACATGGCTTCCTTAACTGCACTCCAAGTCGGCGCAATCGGGCACAGGCACCTCAGATTGCGCACCACCGCCTCCGCGCCTGGGGCTTCTTCATCGCCAGTCCACGGAAAACTCTCGACCTGCTCGAGGGCCAGCCCGAACACGAGCGAGCATCCCCGCGGGGACGCGAGCAGATCCTCGGCGGACAGGCGGTCGTCATGAAGGGTCGGAGGCGCATCATCGGCGGTCATGACCTCAGGCTACGCGAACACCTGTCAACTGGCCCTGATGGAATCGCCCGCGTCGAATCCTCCGTTGGCGCGCTGACCGGCACGACTGCCTCAGCGGCGGCGAGAATCCGCGCCCCTTTCGCGGCCTTCAAACCCGCGCCGAGGACCCCAATGATGACGAGGACGGCCCCGCACAGCTCGCCGACGGTGACCCGCTCGCCGAGGAAGACGAACGCCGCGCTCATTCCGACGACGGGCACGAGCATCGAGAAGGGGGCGACGACTCCGGCGGGGTTGCGCGACATCAGCCACGACCACACGCCCGAACCGAGGATCGTCGCGATGACCACTGTATAGATCAGCCCAGCGATGGCAAGAAGTCCGGTTGGGGTGGTCAGTCCCGAAAACGACGCCCCGACCCGGTCGGGTCCTTCGACCGCAAGGGAGAGGGCGAGCATCGGCACGGGCGGGACGAGCGACATCCACATCGTCAGCTTGATCGGCTCAGTGGTGTGAGCCTGCCGGTTGCAGATGTTGCCGATCGCCCAGCCGAAGGCGCCGGCGAGGGTGAGGAGGAAGGGCAGGAAGCTCGCATGCGAGTCGAAGCGCTGCCAGCCGACGACCGCGAGGCCGGCCATCGCGATGAGGAGGAAGAGCATCTGCGAGCCGCGGACCCTCTCGCGCAGGAATGTCATGCCCAGCAGCACCGTGAAGGGGCCCGAGGCTTGGAGGACGAGGGACGCGAGTCCCGCGGGCATGCCGGCGGCCATCGCCCAGTAGAGGAAGAGGAATTGCAGCAGTCCGAAGCCGAGTCCGTAGCCGATGATCCACCGCGCTTTGACGTCGGGCTTCGGTACGAAGATCAGCGCGGGAACCGCGAGCAGGGCGAAGCGCAGAGCCACGAGGAAGAAGGGCGGGAACTGGGCCAGGGAGAGATCGATGGCGAGGAAATTCAGTCCCCACATCACCGCCACCGAGGCGGCGAGCAGACAGTGCTTGAATGACATGGCCCCATTCTCAACTTCGACAACAGTGAAGCACAATCGCAGAGTGCTTCACTGACTCTGTAGCATGGCTTCATGGTCATCGATCCGAAGCATCTCGAGCTGCTGCGCCTGTTCGACGAATACGGCAGCGTCACCGCCGTCGCCGATGTCACCTATCGCTCCCCGTCGGCCGTTTCTCAGCAGCTGAGGCAGGCCGGGAGCGAGATCGGCCATGCTCTCGTCGAACCCGCCGGTCGCGGACTCACGCTCACAGCCGCGGGACGACTGCTCGCCGACGGCGGTCGGGACGTGGCCCGCACGCTTGCCCGGGTGCAGGCCCAATGGGAGGGCCACCTCGGCGAAGCTGTCGGAGAGATCGCCCTGGCCGGGCTGCCGAGCGCGCTCACACACCTCCTCCCCGATGCGCTGCGCAGGCTGCGGGAGGACCACCCTCACATCGATCTGCGCATGGACGATGTCGACCTCGCCGAGCACGAATTCGCGGGGCTGACCCGAGATGTCGATATCGTCGTCGCACACAGCCTCGTCGCCGAACGCCCCCTGGGTACCGACGGACTCACCGTCGTCCCGCTCGCCCGCGAACCGATCGACGTGGCCCTCGCCATCGGCCATCGGCTTGCCGATCGCGCCGAGCTGACCCCGGACGATGTCGTCGATTGTCGCTGGGTGGGAGTGCCCCGCGGATACCCCTTCGACACGATTCTCACCTCGATCGAGCATCTCACCGGTCGCGACCTCGACGTTGTCCAACGCATCCGGGACAACCGGCTCATCGAAGCGATCGTCGCCTCCTCGGACCAGGTCGCGCTCCTTCCCCGGTTCACGACGCCGCGAGATGCGGGACTGTCACTGGTGCCGCTGACGGGGGTGACGACGACACGCTGGATCGTAGCCGTGATGCGTCCGGACACGGCCGAACGTGTCGCGGTGCGTGCTGTGATCAGCGCGCTCAGCCGGGTCGACGACGCCGCGGATTAGGCGGTGCCCGTGCTGGTGAAGCGCTTCGGCACGAGCTTCTCCAGGGGCAGGAACGCCGCCCAGCAGATGACGGTCGGCAGGAAGTGGATGCCCAGCGCCAGGTAGGTCATGAGGTGGAAGAGGAAGAAGAAGGCCACGGCCCCGTACAGCCACTTGCGCTTGAGGAACAGGACGACGGGTGAGAGGAACTCGAAGACGAGTGTCGCCCATTGCGCGGCGATGAGGAGGCCGGGCATCTCGAGGAACGGTTTCGACCATTCGGCGCCGCGGCGCATGAGCGCCCAGATGATGACCGCACCGTTGGCCCAGTGGGTGATGTTGCCCGAGGCGATCCACTTCATCACCACCGAGTAGAAGTAGGTGAGGACGACGGAGATCTGCACCATCCGCAGCGCCCAGCCGGCCCGCGCCGAGGCGGTGCCGACGTCCCGGAAGCGCGCCGTTCCGATCGTCGGCAGGACGAAGGCGGCGATGACGAGCGCCATATGATCGTGGGCGACGTAACCGTAGCCCTGGGTGTAGAACATCCACGCGCCGAAGCTGAGCGCCACCGCCCAGCCGCTGAGGCGCTGAAGGATTCCGGCGGCGGCGAGCAGCGAGAAGACGATGATGAGGGTGAGCAGGATCTGCGCACCGAGGACGCTGACAGCAGGGATGTGGAGGAACCGGGCCAGCCACAGTGGCTGGTAGAACTCGGGCGTCCAGCCGTGGGCGATGACATCACCGGAGATCGTGAGCACATCGATGATGATGAACAGGTAGATGAAGACACGGAACACGGCCACCCGAGCGAGGGGGACCTCGGGCATGAACCAGCGGAGGAACGGATTTGTGGGGGCCGCCTCGGTGGGGGTCGACCTCAGGGTCGGGATGCTGCTCATCGGACCTCCCACTTCGCCAGCGTCGTCTGTTCGGGTTCGCCGACGGCCAGGCCGTTCTTCAGCTGTGTGGTGGTGCGGCAGAGGATCATCGCTTCGGGCTTCGGTTCGTCCGGGTGCAGCCGGACGTACGAGTCGGCCATCGACTGCAGGAGCTCGGGGTGGGCGATGACCCGGTCGAGCTGGGATTCGACGTCACCGCGTTCGATGCCGACGGTCGCGGCATTGAACCCGAGGCGGCGCGGTTCGTCCTCGCCGGGGAACTGAGCTTCGATGCACGTGGAGTTCACGGTTCCGTTGAGGTCTTTGGCGGTGGCGTACTGGGTGAGCGATCCGAGCGGGAAGAAGTCGTTCGTGTTGAGGAACTGTCCGCAGGTGAGGATGACGAAGGCGATGGCGGGAACGACGATGCGCCAGCCGATGGAGACCTTCGACAGCGGTTTCACCCGGGTCGCGGGTTTCGGGGTACCAGCGGACCTGGCGATGTCGGTCGCGGACTCACCGGCGCCGGGGCCATCGGACGCACCGGCGGGGTCAGGCCCCTGAGCAGCTGGGTCCTGGCTCGTCAGGAGACGGCGCTTCTTCTCTTCCATACGCTTGCGGGACTCGTCCTCTCGGGTGCGGCTCGTTCGCAGACAATCCTATCCGCCCTTCTTACTACCTGACGGGGGCTGAGCAACCTGGCGCCAGGTTGCTCAGCCCCCGTCAGGTAGTAATTGGGGTCAGGAGCTGCGGGCGTAGAGGTTGAGCTGCTCCCAGCCGGCCGCATACTTCTGGAAGGCGGCGACCGCTGACTCGGAATCGTTGTTGCTCAGTGCCGTGACCCACGAGTCCACGAGTTCCGCGGCTTCGCTCGGCCACAGCACATCGGACATCCCGCCGAGGTCGAGTTCGAGGACCGAGTTCATGTCGAAGGTGTCGATCCACTCGGCCAGAACCGAGGTCTGCTCGACCATATCGACGACCTTCGAGGTGTCCGCGATCGTCTCCGAGGCCCATTCCATGCGCGCCGAGGCGGCCAGGATATCCGTACGGATGAGCACCCGGAGGCCCTCGTCGGTCTCCTCGGTGATGATCTGATCCTCGGTCAGAGAGAAGAACAGCCACCACGACGGGGGCACGTCCCAGGCAGAGACGCGGGTGAAGATCCGCGTGTCCTTGGCGTCCTGCAGCCACTCCGCACGACGGCTGGCGGCACGTCGGCGAGCGGACTTCGGAGCGACGATGTCCAAGGTCGCCTTCGAGGTGTGCTCGGCCAGCGAATCGAGCGCCTCCCATCCACGAATGTCTTCCTGAGCAGGACAGAAACGGTCCACTCCGTCCGCGGTCTGAGACGCTGGAAGGTAGATCGGAGTGCGCCGAAAGGAATCAGCCACGGGCGAAGGCGGCAGGGAGATCAAGCGCTTGTCAGCGTCGTGGGAGATCTGCTCCTCGATGCGTGACCGGTTGTCCTCCACCTGCCTGTCTTGCAATTCGGAATGCACCACAAGGGGTTCGAAGATCCGCAGGGTGACGACATAATCGCGACGGTAGGCCATGGGTTCAGCCTATCCAAGGTCCACTCACAAAATGGAACTTCCCAGTATGAACAGGTAGGATTTAAGCGCATAGCAGAGATCTAGTCCGGGGCCATTCGCCCCATTGACGACGGAGGGGGTCACGCCAGTGGGTCGCGGCCGCGCAAAGGCAAAGCAGATCAAGGTAGCTCGGAAGCTGAAGTACTACAGCCCGGATACCGACCTTAATAGACTCCAGCAGGAGCTGGGCGCCGACGCGAGCAAGTCCGGTCCGTCCGATCCGTACGACGATGAACCCGACTACTCGGATTACGCCGACAAGTACAACGTCGACGATGACGACGAGTACGAGAACTGATCTCGGATGAGTCCAGCCGCACACGGCTGATCTGACACGCACTGAGGGCGGGGACTTCGGTCCCCGCCCTCTGTCGTGCGCACAGACGGTCGTGGGCCCGCCGGTCCGTTCGCTCGTGGGCATTCCCTCGCCGAGGCGGCGACCGCCATGCGTAACCGCGCCGAATGACCGCGAACTCGAGTTCCATCCCCTCGCCGAGGCGGCTGTGACCGAGGAGCATCACGCACCGTTGAGTGCAATTCCTCCACTCCCGCGGCCATCACGCACCGCAAGCAGCACACCCCCGTGCAGGAACACGAGGGTGTGAGACTAACGGTGTGCGAAGCCTCTGCGCCGAGAGGGCGAGACTAACGGTGAGGGATGCCCCGCGACCAGGCCAGCCGGCTGCGCGAGGCACGCGACCCATTACTGCAGGATCGCGGCGCCGCCGTCGACGCCCTTGGCGCCCTGCACATAGTAGGGATCGGTCGCCAGAGAACCGTCATCGGCGGCGACCTCGCCGAGCACCCAGGCTCCGGGGCTCGCCTTGAGCACACCATCGACCGACGCTGCGTCGACGACGAGGACCATGCCGACGCCGAGGTTCCAGGTGCGTTCCCGGTCGTCCTGCGGCACTCCTCCGAGGTCGCCGAGCACGGAGAACACGGCCGGGATCTCCCACGAGGCACGCGACATCTTCGCGACCAGGCCCTGCGGAAGCACCCTGGCCACATTGGCCGACAGTCCCCCGCCGGTGACGTGCGAGACCGAATGCACCGAGTCGGGCAGTGCGTCGAAGAGAGCGGCGAGCTCGCCGGTGTAGACATGAGTGGGAACGAGCAGCTCCTCACCGAGGGTGCGCCCGAATTCCGACACATGCGTATCCAGGCCCCATCCCGCCTCGGCGATGATGTGGCGGACCAGCGAGTATCCGTTGGAGTGGATGCCCGAGGACGGCAGACCGATGAGCACGTCCCCGGCACGGACCTTTTCCGGGCCGAGCAGTTTCGAGGCCTCGACGACTCCGGTGGCGGCACCGGCGACATCGTACTCATCGACCCCGAGCAGACCCGGGTGTTCGGCGGTCTCCCCGCCGACCAGTGCGACTCCGGCCGAGGCGCAGGCGTCGGCGATTCCGCGCACGATATCAGCGATGCGTTCGGCCACGACCTTGCCGCAGGCGATGTAGTCGGTCATGAAAAGAGGCCGGGCACCGCAGACGATGATGTCGTCGACGACCATACCGACGAGGTCGTAGCCGATGGTGTCGTGCTTGTCCATGGCCTGAGCGATGGCGACTTTCGTACCCACACCGTCGGTCGACGAGGCGAGCAGCGGACGCTCGAAGTCCTTGAGCACGGAGACGTCGAAGAGTCCGGCGAATCCGCCCATCCCACCGACGACCGAGGAGTTGTGGGTGGCCGAGACCGCGGCCTTCATGAGTTCGACGGCGCGGTCTCCGGCCTCGACGTCGACGCCTGCGGCGGCATAGGTGGTGGACTTCGGGTTCGCGTCGGAACTCAACTCAGCATCCTTTGTCGGCGGGGGTGTTGTTGACGGGAATCGGGTATTCGCCCGAGAAGCAGGCGGTGCACAGCTGGCTGCGCTCCTGCTGGGTGGCGGCGATCATGCCGTCCAGAGAGATATAGCCCAGAGAATCGGCACCGAGGTTCTCGCAGATCTCGTTCGTCGTCAGTCCGTTGGCGATGAGCTCGGCCCGGGTGGCGAAGTCGATGCCGTAGAAGCACGGCCATTTCACCGGCGGGGAGGAGATGCGCACGTGGACCTCTGCCGCTCCGGCCTCCCGCAGCATGCGCACCAGCGCCCGCTGAGTGTTTCCGCGCACGATCGAATCGTCGACGACGACGAGACGTCGTCCTTCGATGTTCTCCCGGATCGGATTGAGCTTGAGGCGGATGCCCAGCTGCCGCAGGGTCTGTGAGGGCTGGATGAACGTGCGTCCGACATAGGCGTTCTTCATCAGCCCCTGGCCGAACGGGATGCCCGAGGCCTCGGCATAGCCGACGGCCGCCGGCGTTCCGGATTCGGGAGTGGCGATGACGAGGTCGGCGTCGACCGGGTACTCCTCGGCGAGCTGCCGGCCCATCTGGGTGCGCGCAGCGTGGACGTTCTTGCCGGCGAGCATGCTGTCGGGACGCGCGAGGTAGACGTATTCGAAGACGCAGCGGGCCTGGTCCGGTTCGGCGAAGCGGTGCGAACGCAGACCGTCCTCGTCGATGGCGATGAGCTCTCCGGGTTCGACGTCGCGGACGAACTTCGCACCGACGATGTCGAGCGCCGCGGTCTCCGAGGCCACGACCCAGCCGTTCTCCAGCCGTCCCAGCGACAGGGGCCTCACCCCGTGCCTGTCCCGGGCGGCGTAGAGGGTGTGCTCGTCCATGTAGACCAGCGAGAACGCCCCTTCGACATGGGGCAACAGGGTCAGGGCCGCCTCGGTGAGGTTCTCACCCTCTTCGGTCGCGAACAGCTCGGTGACCAGGGAGGTGTCGTTCGACGAATCACGGAAGGGCCGGGTGCGGGACGTCTTCTTCGTGGCCTCCTCGACGACCTTCGTCGCGTGGTCGCGACGGGAATCGGCCATGGCCTCGAGTGCGTCGAAGTTCGTCAGATTGCCGTTGTGCGCCAATGCCACGGTGCCGAACGGAGTCGGCCCCAGGGTGGGCTGAGCGTTCTCGAACGACGGTGATCCGGTCGTCGAATACCGTGTGTGCCCGACGGCGATATGGCCTTGCAGAAGCTCGAGATCGCGCTCATGGAAGACCTGGGAGACCAGGCCCATGTCGCGGTAGATGAGGATCTGCTTGCCGTTGCTGGCAGCGATTCCCGCGGACTCCTGTCCGCGGTGCTGCAGAGCGTAGAGCCCGAAGTATGTGAGTTTGGCGGTTTCCTCGCCGGGGGCCCAGACTCCGAACACACCGCATTCGTCCTGCGGTCCGCGGTCCTGGGGGTCGATTTCGTGCGTCAGCTGCCCGTCTCCTCTTGCCACGAGTGAAATTGTCTCATACCCGCAACGGCGCTCTGACCCGGTGATCAGACTGTGGAACCGGGGGCCGTATCCCGGCCCGTTCCCGCCTCGTCCGCATCGTCGGCAGTGGGCTCAACATCGTCTGCCGCTGGTGCGGAGTCATCCGCCTCGGGTGCGGCATCCTGGCTCGCCGAGGCGGCTCCGCCCTCGACATCACCGGCATCCGGGTCCTCCCCGCGGGCTTCGGCGATGCGACGGCGCGCGATCTCCTTCGGGTCGTCGACCATGTCGATCTGCGCACCGACCCGGAACTCCTTCGACTTCTTCCGCCCCCGCCAATCGAGGATGAGCGCGACGAGTCCGCCGAGGAACAGTCCGCCGATCCCGAGGACGAGCAGCAGCAGGCCCAGTCCCTTGACCACCGTGTAGCCCATCGGCATATCGGCCGGGTCGACGAAGACCGCGAGGATTCCAGCAAGCACGATGCCGAGCACCGCGCCGATGCCCATGAACACCGAGTACTTGGGGCTGCGACGGACGGAGACGTCGATCTGGTCCTTCATGATCTCCTTGGACACGTGGCCTTGAGGCCGATGAAACGCCGGGATCGCCCCGGAACAACAGGTCGCGAACAGTCTAGTCGAGTCAGCCTGAGGTTCCTCCCAGGCAGTCTCATGCCAGTTCCCATAAACTGGACACAACTATGCTGGACTCAACCAGATTGACGGTCACTGAAGACAGAGGTTCCGATATGTCCCACACGATCATCGTCGGCATCGACGGTTCCGACAACGCCGAATGCGCCCTGCAGTGGGCGATCACGCATGCACAGAAGACCTCCTCCGAGATCCGCATCGTCTCCGCCTACACCGTCCCCGGCGTCAATATGAGCCAGGCCGACATCGTCTACCCCGCCGACTTCGACAGCGCCGTGAAGAAGACCGTCGAAGACATCGCCGAGGCGGCCGCCGCCACCGTCACCAAGGCCGGCGTTCCCGTATCGACGACGATCGCGCCCGGTGACGCCTCCGGGGTCATGGTCGAGCATTCGAAGAACGCCGCCCTCGCCGTCGTCGGCGCCCGCGGTCGCGGCGGGTTCGCCGGTCGTCTCCTCGGCTCCGTGGCCCTGGCGATGCCCGCGCACTCGCAGTGCCCCACCGTCGTCGTCCCGAGCACGTGGCCGACCCGGGTCATGCCGACGACTCCCCTGCCCGTCGACGATCCCGTCCGCACGACGGATGATCCCTCCGCCGAGGCGGACCGACGAACCCGACCCGACTTCTCCGGGGAGGTCGTCGCCGCCGTCGATCCCTTCGAGACCGACACCCCGGTGCTGCGTGCCGCTGCTTCACAGGCTGCGATCTATGGTGTTCCTCTGCGCCTCGTCGGGGTCACCGCCACGCATATCCTCTCGCCCGAGTGGATGCCCAGCGAGGAGCACCTCATCCGGATGTACGACGAAGCGGCGAAGTCCTTCACTGCCGCTGCCGACTCGCTGAAGGGCGACTTCCCCGATCTCGAGGTGCGGTACTCGGTCTTCGATGCTCCCGCCACCGAGGTGCTCGTGTCCGCCACGTACACCGCCGATCTCATGGTCATCGGCTCTCGTGGCCGCGGTGGGTTCGTCGCCACCGTCCTCGGGTCGACGTCGCAGGGTGTGCTCTCGCACGCCGTGTGCCCGGTGCGGGTGGTGCGGGTCAACCGCCGTCAGCCCGGGCGCCGCCGCTGAGCCGCGGCCCTCTCACCCGATGGCGATGAGCCCGATACCCACGACCACGATGAGGGCACCGGCGAGTTTGAGCACCACGTTCCTCTCTCCGAAGAACCACCAGGCCAGCAGGGTGCCGACGATGATCGAGGTCTCCCGCACGGGGGCCACGAGCGCCACCGGTGCCTGCTGCATCGCATAGAGGACGAGCACATACGCCAGGGGTGAGAGGATCGCCACGGTCACCAGCGCGCGCTTGTGGCTCGTCAGGATCTCTCTGAGATCGGCGCGCTTCTCCCGCCCGCTGGGAAGCGCGAAGGCTCCCGCGGTCATGATCAGCCCGACGCAGGCTTCGGAGACGGCGAAGTAGAGCAGCGGAGAGTCGCTGACATGGTTGACGGCGAAGTCGTCCCACAGCGTGTATGAGGCGATGAACGCCCCGATCAGCCCGCCCCACGCGAGTCCGCGGCGCAAGCCGTGGCTGCTGGTGGGGCCGACCCCGCCGCGGGGACGGATCGTGACGACAGCGATCCCGGCGATGACGGTGAAGGCTCCGGCCGCCTCGGCGAGGGTGGGACGCTCACCGAGGAAGACTACGGCGATGATGATCGTGACCACGGGCCCGGTGCCGCGCGCCGTAGGGTAGACGACGCCGAGCGGGGCGTGGTCATAGCCGGACTGCAGGGCCACGGAGTAGGCGATGTGGAAGACCGCGCTCAACGCCGCCGCACCGACCAGACCCCAGTTCAGCGACTGGCCTCCGGTGGCGATGATGACGATTGCCAGCGGGGCGAGCAGGATCGCCGAGAGCCCGTGGTAGGCGAGCACGAAGGCAAAGCCCTTGCCGGTGACGGACTTCGCGGCGAGGTTCCATACGGCGTGGGCGACGGAGGCGATGAGGACGAGCCCGAGGACCGAGAAGGTCATCGGCTCACTGCCCTCTTCGGCACAGTCACAGTTTGATGGCGACGGTCTTCGTCTGCGTGTATTCGTCGAGGGCTTCGATGGATTTCTCGCGTCCGTAGCCGGACTTCTTGAACCCGCCGAAGGGCAGTTCGACTCCCCCGCCGGCACCGTAGGTGTTGACGAAGATCTGACCGGCGTCGACCTCGGCGGCCAGTCGGTGGGCACGGGAGATGTTCTGCGTCCACAGGGCCGAGACCAGACCGTAGTCGGTGCCGTTGGCCAGCGCCACGGCCTCATCGTCGTCGGCGAACGGCAGGGTCACGACGACGGGACCGAAGACCTCCTCCTGGGCGATCCGGGACTCCGGGTCGACGGAGTCGACGATGGTCGGGGTGATGAACGCCCCGGCGACAAGGTCGTCGGCCAGCCCGCCCGGCCGTGTTCCGCCGGTGACGATCTGCCCGGAATCGACTTCGGAGAGGAACCCGTCCACCCGCTCATGCTGCTTGGCCGAGATCAGGGGCCCGAGCATCGGGTCGTCGAGACCGTAGCCGATGGTCACCTGCGCCATGGCGGCGGCCATCTTCTCGACGACCTCGGCGTGGATGTCACGGTGGACGATGAGCCGGGACCCGGCCGAGCAGGTCTGCCCGGCGTTCTGGATGATGGAGCGCACCAGCGACGGGATCGCCGCATCGATATCGGCGTCGGAGAAGACGATGTTCGCGGACTTCCCACCGAGTTCGAGGACCGTGGGCACGACCCGATCGGCAGCGGCGTGGGCGATGGCCGAGCCGGTCTGCGTCGATCCGACGAAGCCCAGATGTGCGACTCCGGGGTGGGCGCTCAGTGCCGCTCCCGCCTCGGCGCCGAGGCCGGTGACGACGTTGAAGGCTCCGGCCGGGAAGCCGACGGAGTGGATGAGTTCGGCCAGCCGTACGGTCGACCGCGGGGTCTCGTCCGCGGGTTTGGCGACGGCGCAGTTGCCGGTGGCCAGCGAGGTGGCGGCGGCGCGGCCGATGAGCTGGAGCGGATAGTTCCAGGCCACGATGTGGCCGGTGACGCCGAAGGGCTCTCGGCGCGTGTAGACGTGCATGTCCTCGGCCAGCGGGATCGCATGACCGTAGTAGGACTCGATGGTGTGCCCGTAGAACTCGAAGTAACGGGCGCACACGTCGACGTCGACATAGGCCTGGGTGAGAGGTTTGCCCGTGTCCTCGGATTCGATGCGGGCCAGATCGTCGCGGTTGGCGGTGATGACGGCCGCGGTGGCGATGAGCAGACGGGAGCGCTGCTCGGGGCTCGAGCGCTTCCATTCCTGCTGCGCTTTCGCCGCAGCCTGCACCGCCCGGTCGACTTCATCGGCCCCGGCGCGGGCGATATCGCCGAGCTGGCCGCCGGTGGCCGGGTCGATATTGGCGTAGGTGAGCAGGGACGGCACATGCCGCCCGCCGATGAACGACGTCGTCTGCGTGATCTGTGCGCTCATGCTCAGGCCTCGAGTTCTGCAGGGGTGAAGAGGGGCAGGAAATCGCCGAGGTCGGCTCGGGTTCCCGAGGCGTCGATGTCCCCGGCGGCGAGCGCGGCCTGGAAGTCGGTGCGTCCGGTGACCAGACCCAGCCACACCTCGGCGGAGGTCTCGACGACGTTCGGCGGGGTGCCGCGGGTGTGCCGAGGACCGGCGATGCACTGGGTGACGCCGAACGGCGGGACCCGGACTTCGACGCTGTTGCCTTCGGCACGGGAAGCGAGCTCTTCGAGAGTGAAGCGCACTGCGGTGGCGGTGGTCGATCGGTCGGCCGGGGCCGCATCGAGCCTCGCCTGCGTCAGCCACAGCTCGAGTGCGCTGCGTCCCTGATCGGGGTCGATCCTTCTGCGAATCGCCATCAGTCCCTCTTCCTCTCACCGATATCGGCAATATCTTCCCCGAGCTCCAGGCGTCCGACAACGTTCGTCCGCCCCTCGGAATCCGTGCCCCCGGTGACTGGGTCCGTGATCGCAGCGATCACGGCCTCCACCGTGTCGTTCTCCGGCGCCGAGGCGGCTCCCGGCTCGGCGTCGAACGCTCCCGCCCGCTGGAGCAGGGTCAGCGCCACGAACCCGGTGGCCCGGGAAGATCCGTCGAGGCATTTCACGGCGACGGCATACCCGGTCCGGGTGGCCATGACGATGACGCCCTCGGCCCCGCCCTTGGCGAAGACGCCGAGTCGGTCGATGACGGTCGAATTCGGTCGGCCGTGCCCCTCGATCGTCCATGGGTCGGCGAAGACCGCCTCGGTGAGGGTGCGGGCCTCACGCTCATAGGCAGTCCATGGTCCGGCCGTCTCCTCAACCGCGCCGTCGGCGCTGCCCATCCGGATGACACGGCCGATGGCCCGGGCCAGACCGGTGAGGCTGAGCGCGAACACGGGTGCCCCGCAGCCGTCGATGCCGACCGCGGAGGGTTCCTCGGAGGCGAAGGTCTCGACCACCTCGGCGACCTTCTGCTGCACGGGGTGGTCCGGGGACAGATAGGTGGAGGTGTCGGCTCCGATGGCGCGGGCGGCGGCGAGGAACGCAGCGTGCTTGCCGGAGCAGTTGAAATACAGGGGCGAGCGCGGGTCGGTGTTTTCGTCCCCCTGCGCCCGTGCGCGTTCCTGCAGTTCGCGGCGGAAGGCTCCGTCGGCGGGATGGGCGGACGGGCACTGCAGGTCGGATACGCTCAGCCCTGCTGTCTCCAGCATCGATTCGACCACCTCGACGTGCCCGGCTTCGGACTTGTGCGAGGCGGCGGCCAGGGCCGCGGCGGGTCCGGTCAGCTGCGCCCCGAGGCTCATCGCCGCGATCGCCTGCAGCGGTTTGAGACTCGAGCGTGTGAACACTGCAGCATCGGGGGCGCCCAGACTGATCAGCGGTGATCCGTCCGGGTCGAGGACGACGGCGGACCCGATGTGTCGGGATTCGATGAAGCCGGAGCGCTCGACGACTGCGAGCTCGCCAGCCTGCGCGGGGGTGAAAGTCGAGAAGGTCACGCACTCAAGCCTACGACCCTTTAGGCTGGTGGCGTGAAGGTTCTTGTCATCGGTTCGGGCGCCCGTGAACACGCCCTTGTCCTCGCTCTCTCGCGCGACCCGCAGGTCGACGCCGTCATCGCTGCTCCCGGCAATCCCGGTATCGCGCAGATCGCCCACACCGAGGCGGTCGATGCCTCGGATGCCGCCGCCGTGACCGCGCTGGCTGAGACCCTCGACGTCGATCTCGTCGTCATCGGGCCCGAAGCCCCGCTGGTCGCCGGAGTTGCGGATGCTCTGCGCGAAGCTTCCTTCCCCGTCTTCGGCCCCAGCGCGGAAGCCGCGCACCTCGAAGGCTCGAAGGCGTTCGCAAAGGAGGTCATGGAGTCCGCGAACGTGCCGACTGCACGTACGGTGGTCGCCTATTCGACCGACGAGGCGGCGGCCGCACTGCGCGAATTCGGCGCCCCGCACGTGGTCAAGGCCGACGGCCTGGCCGCCGGCAAGGGAGTCGTCGTCACCGATGACCTCGATGCCGCGCTGACACATGCGAGCTCCTGCCTCGAGGTCTCCGACCGGGTCGTCATCGAAGACTATCTCGACGGCCCCGAGGTCTCCCTGTTCGTCCTCTGCGACGGCACGACCACCGTTCCCCTGGCCCCGGCTCAGGACTTCAAACGCATCGGAGACGGTGACACCGGCCCGAACACGGGCGGGATGGGCGCGTATTCGCCGCTGCCGTGGCTGCCTGCCGGCACCGTCGACGAGATCATCGACACCGTCGCCCAGCCCGTCGTCGATGAGATGGCCCGCCGCGGCACCCCGTTCACCGGGCTCCTCTACTGCGGGCTCGCGCTGACGTCGAAGGGTCTGCGCGTCATCGAGTTCAACGTCCGCTTCGGCGATCCGGAGACCCAGTCGGTGCTCGCCCGCCTGTCCAGCCCCTTGGGCCAGACGCTGCTCGCCGCCGCCGAGGGCCGCCTGAACGAGACCGCACCCCTCGAATGGGATCCGCGCTCCTCGGTGACCGTGGTCATGGCAGCCGAGAACTACCCGGGCACTCCGAGCACCGGAGACATCATCCGCGGGCTCGACACCGTCGCGACCCTGCCCGACATCAGCGTCCTCCACGCTGGCACGAAACTCGCGACCGGTCCCAGCGGCGGATTCGCCCCCGAAGATGCCGTGATCACGAAGGACATCGCCGAGACCGGTGACATCGTCACCTCCGGCGGCCGCGTGCTCTCCGTCGTCTCCCTCGGCGACGACCTCGACGATGCGCGGGCGAAGGCCTATGCCGCGGTCGGCCAGATCAAGTGGGACGGTGAGCAGCACCGCACCGATATCGCCGAGGCGGCCGCCGCCGGACGTATCGAGCTCGCCTCCGGATACGCCGCCCCCGCACCGGTCGCCCCGGTGCTGCCGGGCTGGAAGCACGTGTATTCGGGGAAGGTCCGCGACCTCTACATTCCCGCCGACGCCGCCGATGCCGCGAGTGCGCAGCAGCTGCTCATGGTCGCCTCGGACCGCATCTCCGCCTATGACTGGGTGCTCGACTCGGAGATCCCGGACAAGGGCAAGGTGCTCACCGGACTCAGCCTGTGGTGGTTCGATCAGCTCGCCGATGTCATCGGCAACCATGTCATCAGCTCAGACGTGCCCGAGGCCGTGGCCGGCCGCGGCCTCATCGTGCAGAACCTCTCCATGTTCCCCGTCGAGTGCGTGGCCCGCGGCTACCTCACCGGATCGGGAATGTCGGACTACCGGGCCACCGGGTCCGTGTGCGGCATCCAGCTGCCGGCCGGACTCGTCGAGGCCGATCGCCTCGAGCCTCCGATCTTCACTCCGGCGACGAAGGCCGAGCTCGGCGAACACGATGAGAACGTCAGCTTCGAGGCCGTCGCCGAGACCGTCGGGACCGAGACCGCAGAGAGGCTGCGCGACCTGACCGTGGAGATCTACCAGCGTGCCGAGCAGATCGCCCGGGAACGCGGGATCATCCTCGCCGACACGAAGTTCGAGTTCGGGACCCTGCCCGACGGCACGATTGTCCTCGGCGACGAAGTGCTCACCCCGGACTCCTCCCGCTTCTGGGACGCCGAGGGCTATGAGGCAGGCAAGGCTCAGTCGAGCTTCGACAAGCAGTTCGTCCGCGATTGGCTGACCGAAGAATCCGGCTGGGACAAGGCATCGGACACGCCTCCCCCGGCGCTGCCCGCCGAGGTGGTCGAGAAGACCCGTGCCCGCTATATCGAGGCTTTCGAGAAGCTCACCGGAGAGACCTTCCCCGGCTGAAGCGCTCAGTTCTCAACCCCACAGAAGCCGCGGGGCATCGACGACAAGTCGGTGCCCCGCGGCTTCACCATTGCCGCCAACGACTCCTGTGCGAATATCGCAGTGTGAGACGCTGAATCAGCGCTACTGACAATCCGTGTTGCAGTTTCCCTCACTTGACGCATATTTCTGCAACGGAATCAGTGGAATCACGGGGGATGTTCCGCTAAGGTGACTTCACAGTGATCCACAACACACTCAGAGAGCGGGCTCGGCAATCCGCCTCTGCCACGACACTGCAGTCGGGAGGCAGCATTGGACCTCGATATCCTCGATGTCACGATCTTCGACGGTGAGGCTCTGCGCGCCGAGGATCGCGTGAGCATCCGCGACGGGATCATCACCGAGATCGGCACCGGACCCGCAGCTGTGCCCGCGTCGCGCACGATCAAAGCCGCCGGGAAGCTGCTCACTCCCGGCTTCGTCGATGCGCATGTGCACACGACCTTCGGCGGTCAGGAGGCCCTGGCCTGCGATATCAGCGGAGCGGACAGCCTCGAGGCCGCGCTGCAGATGGTCCGCGACTATGTCGCCGACACGAACCGTGATGACGGCGCGACCGACCCTGCGAACGACTGGGTCATCGGCGGCGGCTGGTCGATGGCCCACTTTCCCGGAGGAGACCCGACCGCCGACATCCTCGACGTGGCCTGCCCCGATCGGCCGGCGATCCTGCTCAGCGCCGACCACCATTCGGCATGGGTGAACACGCAGGCGATGACCGCAGCCGGACTCGACGAGACGTCCACTGCACCTGCCGGCGGCGTCATCGTCGCCGATTCCGCGGGCCGCCCCACCGGGTGCCTGCACGAATCGGCCATCGACCTCGTCTCAGCCCACGTTCCCTCCGCCTCCGAGGAGGAGGTCCTGGCCGGTCTGCGCGAAGGTCAGCGCTACCTCAACTCCCTCGGCGTGACCGCGTGGATGGACGCCATCGTCGGCGACTACGGCGGCCACCGCGACCCGTACGACACCTACGTCGGCGCATCGGAATCCGGCGAGCTCCGGTCAGAGGTCGTCGGCAGCCTGTGGTGGCCGCGCGGAGTCGAGGACATCGACGCCGAGGTGGCCCGACTGACCGATCTCGCACGCTCCGACGGACGCTTCCGCGCCACCTCGGTGAAGTTCATGCTCGACGGGATCGTCGAGTCCCGGACCGCGGCGATGACGACCGAATACACGTGCACCTGCGGTGGCTTCGGGACGAGCTATTTCACTCGCGACCACCTCGAGGCCTCGTTCGCGGCCCTCGATGCGGCCGGCTTCGACATCCACTGCCATGCGATCGGCGATGCTGCAGTCAAGGCCGCCCTCGACGCTTTCGAGGCCGTCCGCAGCCAGGGCACGGCCGGCACCGGGACGACCGGCGCAGCTGACACCGGCGAACGCCGTCACCATATCGCCCACGTCCAGGTCGTCGATCCCGCCGATGTCCCCCGCTTCGCCGAACTCGGCGTCACCGCGAACCTGCAGGCGCTGTGGGCCTGCTATGACGAGCAGATGATCGACCTCAACCTGCCGTTCCTCGGTGCCGAGCGCAGCGGCTGGCTCTATCCCTTCGGGTCCCTCAACCGCTCCGGCACCCATCTGGCGATGGGTTCGGACTGGCCGGTATCAACGGCGAACCCGTGGGACGCGATCCATGTCGCGCTCAATCGCTCGCACCCAACCGCCGCGGATGAGTCGCCGCTGCTGCCCGACGAGGCGATCGACCTGACGACGGCGCTGCGTGCCTACACCGCAGGTTCGGCACACCTGCTGCGCTCGGCCGACAACGGCCACATCCGCACCGGTCAGCCGGCCAACCTCGCCTTGGCCAGCGCCAACCCGTTCACGCTGCCGCCGACCGATATCGCGGAGATCACGAACGAACTGACGATCTGCGACGGGCGCATCGCCCACGACGCCCTGCTGCCTCGAACACCGGCACCGACCACGCCGTCCGCCCCGACCGCCACCGGCTCAGCCAGCTGAAGACGAAAGGCCATCATGACCAGTACAGCCACCTCGACGCCGTCTGCGGAGACCGGACTCGACCACCTCGAGATCCAGGGTGTGAAGAAGGTCTTCGGCGACAACACCGCCATCGAACGCCTCGATCTGAACGTCCGCAAGGGTGAATTCCTCTCCCTGCTCGGCCCCTCCGGCTGCGGAAAGACCACCCTGCTGCGGATGATCGCCGGCTTCGAGACCCCCACCGACGGTGCGATCCTGCTCGCCGGCAAGGACATCGTGTCCCTGCCGCCGCACCGCCGACCGGTCAACACGGTGTTCCAGTCCTACCTGCTGTTCCCGCATATGAACATCGCCGACAACATCGCCTACGGACTCAAGCAGGCGAAGGTCCCGAAACCGGAGATCGCGCAGCGCGTCCGCGATGCCCTCGCCCTTGTGCAGATGGAGGACTTCGCCGGGCGCAAGCCCGAACAGCTCTCCGGCGGTCAGCAGCAGCGTATCGCCCTGGCCCGGGCGCTGGTCAACCGGCCGCAGGTCCTCCTTCTCGACGAGCCGATGTCGGCGCTTGATCGGAAGCTGCGGGAGGAGATGCAGCTCGAGCTCAAACGCCTCCACACGAAGCTCGACACGACCTTCGTCTTCGTCACCCACGATCAGGATGAGGCGCTGGCGATGAGCGATCGCATCGTCGTCATGTACGACGGCGTCATCCAGCAGATCGGCTCCGGTGAGGACATCTACGCGAACCCGCACAACGGCTTCGTCGCCGGCTTCATCGGCAAGCAGAACTTCATCTCCGCCGAGGTGGCGTCCACCGATTCGACGACCGCGACCCTGCGCACGGCTAACGCTGTGCTCACGGCCCCGACGCTGACACTCAAACCGGCCACCGCCGCCGGTGAACCCCGGAATCTCGAGGTCGGCGACCGAGTGCGCGCAGCCATCCGTCCCGAACGGATGCACGTCGCCCCCGCAGGCGAGAGTTCCGGAGAGGCGAACACGGCCCGCGGCTCCGTGATCTCGTATTCGTTCCTCGGCGACGTCATCCAGTACATGATCGTCGTCGGTGACAACGACGAGATCCTCGCCCGCGTGCCTGCCGCCGGGCGGGAGCCGATCAGCGCTGGCACCGAGGTGGAGCTGAGCTGGAATGCCGACGCCGTCGCCGTGTATGACCGTGAGCCGAGCGCGGTCGCGTCCCTCCTCGAAGGCGGTGCCTGAAATGGCCCGGCAGAGACCCGATGTGACGTTCCTGGCCCCGCGGGCCGCCTCGGCGAGGTTGAGCCGGCGAGCGCTGCTGGCCGGATTCGGTGTCGTCGGGCTCGGGGCACTGAGCGCGTGCGGCAAGAACACGAAGATGGCGGCATCGCCGCCGACCGACGGAAAGCTCGAATCGAAGCTCAACCTCTACTCGTGGGGCGACTACGACAATCCCGAACTTCTCGACGCCTTCAAATCCCAGAACGACATCCTCGTCCAGGTCGACGCCTACGGGTCGAACGAGGAGCTCGTGGCGAAGCTCTCGACCTCACGCGGGACGTCCGGCTACGACGTGGTCGTGCCGACGGGGTCGAACATTCCGCAGATGCTCGAACATGACCTGCTGCAGGAGCTCGACCTCAGCCTGATCCCGAACTTCGAGCATATGGATCCGAACTTCACTCATCAGTACTTCGACCCGGACAACACGTACTCGATCTGCAAGGCGTGGGGCACCACCGGTTTCGTCTACAACACGAAGAAGATCGACCGGGAGATGACGAGCTGGCAGGACTTCCTCGATGCCGCACAGAAGGAAGCGGCCGGCACGACCGCTCTGCTCGAGGACCCATGGGAGGTCTCGGCGATCGCTCTGGCTGCACAAGGTTTCAGCCTCAACACTCAGGACGAAGGAGAGCTCGACAAGGCTCGGAAGATCATCGTCGACGATCTGGCTCCGAACGTGAAGGCCTATGTCGGCAATGCCGCCACGAGCATGATTCAGGGCAGCTTCACCCTTCTGCACGCCTTCAACGGCGACGCCCGGCAGGGCCTGACCGAGGTCAAGGACCCGGAGAATTGGAAGTTCGTCTTCCCGACCCCCTCGGCGAATCTGTGGATGGACTGCTGGGCGATCGCCACCGGCGCCCCGCACCCGGATTCCGCGCACGCCTTCATCAACCACATGATCTCGCCGGACACTGCGGTCGACCAGCTCGACTACATCGGCTACCCGATCGGAACGAAGGGCCTGGCCGAGCAGGCGAAGAAGGCCGACCTCGGCCAACAGGACCTCATCTTCCCGGCACAGAAGGTCCTCGACCGTCTCGAACCGAGCAAGCAGACTCCGGCCGATCAGATTCGGACGAAGATCCTCACCGACGCCCAGGCCAGGAGCGGAGCATGAGCACTCAGACCCGACCGCAGCAGCCACGACCGAAGAAGTCGGCGACGAAGTTCTTCGGTCCGGCGGCCATGTCGTTTCCGACGTGGGCCTATGCGCTGTTCTTCTTCATCATTCCCCTCGCCCTCATCGTCTTCTACAGCTTCGGGTACAAGCCCGACCAGTTCACGGCCATCGCCACCGATCGCCTGTCGTTCGGTCGGTACCCGGAGGCGATGAGCGCAAGCTTCGTCTCGACGTTCTTCGCGACGCTGCGCATCTCGCTGCTCGGCACCCTGCTGTGCCTGATCATCGCCCTGCCGTTCGCGTACTGGCTGGCGATCAAGGTTGCGCCCGCCCGCAGGTCGCTGGCTCTGGCCCTGGTGATGGTGCCGTTCTGGACGAACTTCCTCGTGCGCACCCTCGGCTGGCAGATCATGCTCTCCCCCGACGGGTTCCTGTCGAATTGGCTGCAGGGGCTCGGGCTGCTCGACGGCCCTCTCGACATCCTCTACACGCGGACGGCGGTGCAGATCGGCGTCGTCTACAACTATCTGCCGCTGATGATCCTGCCGCTGTTCGTCGCCATCGACGCCTCGGGCAAGAAGCTGCGCGAGGCCAGCTACGACCTCGGCGCGGGGAAGGTGAAGACCTTCATGCGGGTCACGCTGCCGATGGCGATGCCCGGGGTCGTCTCCGGCTGCCTGCTCGTGTTCATCCCGCTCAACGGCGACTACGTCACCGCGACCGTCCTCGGCGGAGCGAGCGGCTCCATGGTCGGTCAGCTCATCGCCAATCAGTTCAACACCGCACAGAACTGGGCGGTCGGAGCGGCCATGGCGATGATCCTCATCATCTCCACCTTGGCCGTCGTCGGGGTCGGCTTCGCACTGCTCAAGCTCGGGCAGGCGATCACGGCCAAATTGAACAGTGTGCCGCTGCATGACGGGAGGGCCTGAGATGCCGAAGAAGAACACGTTCGCACGTCGGACTCCGACCGATATCGCCCTGCACGTCTGGGGCATCCTCGTCTTCGTCTATCTGTTCGTGCCGATCGCGGTGATCATCGCCTATTCGTTCAACAACGGAAAGGTGCTCGCGAACTTCCGCGGCTTCGGCCTGCACGCCTACATCAGCGGCATCAACAACGACATCATCGTCTCCTCCATCGTCACGAGCCTGCAGGCCGCTGTCGGCACCGCCATCGTCTCGACGATCTTCGGCACCCTCGGCGGAGTCGCTCTGGCCCGGGCCCGAAGGGGCGCTTGGTGGGCACTCGGATTGACCGCGATCCTCGGACTGACCCTGGTCACCCCCGAGATCGTCGACGGCATCTCCTTCCTGCCGTGGTTCGTCACCGTCGGCGTCGATTGGGGAATCACCCCGCTCAACAACGGCCTGGTCAGGCTCATCATCTCGCATGCGATGTTCTCCATGGCGATCGTGACGTTCATCGTCAGGGCCCGGCTCGCCGGAATGGACACCCAGCTCGAGGATGCCGCCGCCGATCTCGGTGCCACCCCGTGGAATCGGTTCAAGGACATCACGCTGCCCATTGCGGCTCCCGGCATCCTCGCCGGTGCTCTGATGTCGTTCACCGTCAGCCTCGACAACACGATCCTCTCGAGCTTCGTCCAACAGCCGGGCTACACCCCGTGGCCGGTCTACATCTTCTCCGCCGTCCGCGTGGCCCTGCGCCCCGAGGTCGCGGCGATGTCGACGGTGATGTTCGTGCTCACCCTCGCCGCGCTCGGTTTCGTCGGCTTCGTCCTGCGCAAGGCCGGCGGGAACGCCACGGAGATCATCAAGACGATGGCCGCATGAGGCACACAACTCGCACCGCGAAGAAAGTGAAGTGACATGGACGTCAATGCCGCATTGGCCGACGCCTCGACCATTCCGTTCTGGCTCGACACCGACCTCCGTCCGAAGCCGCTGCCGCCGCTGCAGGAGAACCGAGAAACCGACCTCCTCGTCGTCGGCGGCGGGTTCACGGGTCTGTGGACCGCTCTGCAGGCCAAGGAGCGGGACCCGAACCGTCGGGTCGTGCTCGTCGAGGCGAACTCGATCGGGTGGGCCGCTTCGGGGCGCAATGGCGGATTCTGCGCGGCCAGCCTCACTCACGGCTACGACAACGGGGAAGCCCACCTGCCGGAGGAGAACGATCGGCTCGCGCAGCTGGGCCGGGAGAACCTCGACGCCATCGAAGCAGCGGTGGCGAAGTACGGGATGGACGTCGAGTTCGAACGCACGGGCGAACTCGATGTCGCCACCGAGGACTACCAGGTCGCCGAGCTGCGGGAGGCCCATGATCCGGAATCCGGTTTCATCTTCCTCGACCAGCAGGAGCTCGCGGGGATCATCAAGTCGCCGACGTACAAAGGTGCGCTGTGGGATTCTCGCGAGGTCGCGCTCGTCCATCCGGCGAAGTTGTGCTGGGAGCTGCTGCGGGTCATCCGCGAACTCGGGGTCGAGGTCTATGAGGGTACGAAGGTCACCGATGTCAGCGACGCGAAGACGAGCGTGCGAGTCCAGACCCGCGTGACCGCGGAGACGCTCGAGGACTGCGCGGCCGCTCAGTGCAGCCAGGTCACGGCGAAGCGGGTGGCCCTGGCGACGAATGTGTTCCCCTCGCTCCTCAAGCGGGTGAGTCTGCATACGGTTCCCGTCTACGACTATGCGCTGATGACCGAGCCGTTGAACAACGAGCAGATGGCTGCGATCGGATGGGAGGGCCGTCAGGGCATCGGCGACTGTGCGAACAGATTCCACTACTACCGGCTGAGCGCTGACAACCGGATCCTCTTCGGCGGTTGGGACGCCGTCTACCACTTCGGGCGGCAGCTGTCGTGGAGATACGATCAGCGGCCCGAGACCTTCGAGACCCTCGCCGAGCACTTCTTCGAAACCTTTCCGCAGCTAGAAGGGCTGAAGTTCTCCCACAAATGGGGCGGACCGATCGACACCTGTTCACGGTTCTTCTCGTTCTTCACCAGCGCCTATGGGAAGAAGGTCGCCATGGCTGCGGGGTTCACCGGCCTCGGGGTGGGTGCGTCTCGGTTCGCTGGAACAGTCATGCTCGATCTGCTCTCCGGTGAGGACACCGAACTGACCGAGCTCGAGATGGTGCGCAAGCTGCCCCTGCCGTTCCCGCCCGAGCCGATGGCGTGGCTGGGCATCAAGATGACGACGAATGCGCTGATCAAGGCCGATGAGAACGAGGGTCGTCGCGGTCCTCTGCTCAAAGTCCTCGATGCAGTGGGCATGGGCTTCGATTCCTGAGGGCTCCGGCCTGTCCGACGACCGGACCGCGGGCGGGGAATTCGGCCGTGGTTGGTAGACTCTGGGTGAGCGCGGGAGGAACTCCCGAACACTTTCACAAAGGAGCAGTACACGCATGGCACGTGTCGTCGTTGAGGTGATGCCCAAACCCGAGATCCTTGACCCCCAGGGCAAGGCGATCTCCGGCGGACTGACCCGTCTGGGCTTCACCGGGTTCGGTGAGGTTCGTCAGGGCAAGAGGTTCGAACTCGAGGTTGACGGCGAAGCCACCGAGGAGGTCCTCGCCCAGGCACGCGAAGCCGCAGAGAAGCTTCTGTCGAATCCCGTGATCGAAAACGTTGTGGCAGTCCGCGTGGCCGAGGACGCATCGTGACCGCTGTCGCGGCTGATCCCACCGCCGAGGCGACCGCAGAGTCCGGTGTCTCCGTCGGAGTCGTCACGTTCCCCGGAACTCTCGATGACCGCGATGCCGCTCGCGCCGTGCGTCTGGCCGGTGCGAACCCGGTGAACCTGTGGCACGCGGATTCGACCCTGTCCGGAGTCGACGCCGTCATCCTGCCCGGCGGTTTCTCGTATGGTGACTACCTGCGCTGCGGTGCGATCGCCGGATTCGCTCCGATCATGGAGTCCGTCGTGGCCGCGGCGAATGCCGGTATGCCGGTGCTCGGCATCTGCAACGGCTTCCAGATCCTCTGCGAATCCCGTCTGCTGCCCGGTGCGCTCATCCGCAACGATCACCAGCATTTCATCTGCCGCGACCAGGACCTGGTCGTGGAGAACGCGAACACCGCGTGGACGAGCGACTATGAGCAGGGTCAGACGATCCGCATTCCGCTGAAGAACGGTGAGGGCGGGTTCGTCGCCACCGACGAGGTGCTCGACGAGCTCGAGTCCACCGGACGCGTGGTCTTCCGGTACCAGGGCTTCAACCCGAACGGGTCTCTGCGAGACATCGCCGGAATCACGAACGAAGCAGGCAACGTCGTCGGCCTCATGCCGCACCCCGAACACGCCGTCGAGACCGGCTTCGGCCCCGAGTCCGGCGGCGGAATCGACGGTCAAGGGTTCTTCTCCTCGGCCGTGCGCACGCTCGTCGCCAAGGGCTGAGCCGACCGGCTGCCGCGGAGAAACCGACAGACGAACGACGCCGGGTCCTTGACTCAGAACCAGTGTTCTGAGTCAAGGACCCGGCGTCGTTTGCATCCTGTTGGCGGGTGGAGTGATCACGGGCCTCTATTCGTCGATGTACACCCTCAGTGGCGCCGAGTCTTCGAGGTCGCCGCATTCTGCAGTGATGACGTATCTGCCCCACAGGTCCTTTCTTGAATCCGCTATGTATCGGACCGATGCGGACTCATCTTCACCGGCGAGTTGACGCTTTTCCCAGACCTTCGTCTGACCATCCGTGTTCTTCTTGAACACGCGGAACACGGCCTCGTCTTCGGCCGAGCAGTTGACCATTGTGAGATTGACTCCGTCGGTGCCGAGAGCCGTGTCGTTCGTGTCCTCCTCTGGGTTCACCAACAGAGTGCCATCGTCGTATTCACCTCGATCGCCCTCCGAGATGAGGTCGACTCTGGTGAACATCTCTCTCACTGTCTCACCGTCGCGTTCGACATAGACCGTGAATGGAAGGTCTGTCGGGACGTCCGGTTCCTCATCCACGACAACCGAGCCGTCGAATGGCCCGTCCTTCTTCACCACGGACTTCTTGTCGTTGAGGCTCGTGGTGACGACGTCCCCTGCTTTGAGTCCGTCGACGGTGTATTCGATACCCTTGCCGTGCGCGACCTCGTACAGTGTCATGGTCGCGTACCTCAGCGCCAGATCTTCATCGTGAGACTTGGGGTCGTCCTCCGCGGCTTCCTCCCCTGCTGCCGCAGATTCACTCGAGTGATTTCCGTCGGTCGGCACAGAGCCCGAAGGTGCGGCATCGAGACTCGAAGCGGCCGTCGGTCCAGCTGCGAGGGCAGAGATCCCGAGGGCGACGGTTGCGGCGAGTGCGAGCTTCTTCATTGTGATCATCCTTCTTTCGTCCTTGCCAGTGATGCTCTGAAAGCGTTGTCGGGTTGATCTGCCGTATTCGGTTGTGATGCGACCGTAGGCAAGACGAAAGGGTTCTGTGGAGTTCTGATCATTGTGGTCATGACAACTTCGAAACAGCGTTCCGAACGGTTTCGAGACGTCAATGTGACCTGCCGATTCGAACGCTGAGCCGACGTTCAGACCCACGCGCCGCCTGCAACGGCACCCTCGCCGAGGCGCCACTGTCGTTCCTGGTCATCCCCTCTGGCCCAGCATGGCCGGGTCGGACCGGGTCCTGCCAGAAACGGCGAGGTGAAACGCGCACACAGGTCCTGATCAGCTTGCCGATCACATCGTCATCACTCCGTGGAATTCGGCAGGCTGAATTGTTATTGCCGATTTCGGAGATTTCAGTCCGCGGTCCCCTGCTCGCGACTCCGGAAGCCGGGGACCAGTACCGTCAGCAGCACCCTGGCCGGAATCAGTCCTCGGCCCAGTCGAGTCCGACAGCGGTCTCGAGAGTGCTGTTCGTGGCGTGCAGTGGGACGGCCCATGTCTTGTCCCCGACGATGCCATCGGAGTCGACGCCGCCCCACTTCTGAAAGCCCTCCACAGACTCCTTCGTGCCTGCCCCGAAGTCTCCGTCGGCTTCGCCTGGCGACGGCCAATCACCGCTGTCTGCACCGGAGATGAGTACCTTCTGCAGGTCGCGGACGACATCACCTTTCGACCCGGTCTTCAGCAGAGGCATCGGACCACCGTTCGGAAGTGATTCCCAGGTGTCTTTTCCGACGATACCATCGACCGTCAGTCCGGCACTCTCCTGAAATCGTCTGACCCCAGCTTCGGTGTCCGGTCCGAAATCACCGTCGACTGCGACGCTGTGATCGGGAGTTCTCCGCAGTGCTCGCTGGGCACGCAGGACCGCGGCGCCCTTGTCACCGCGTTTAGTTTCGGGCTGACCTAGATTGGACATGGTTGTGCTCCTCTGTCATCGGTTTCGTGGAAGCTTCCTTGCCTCCACGACCACCAAGCTAGGCCCGTTGTTCCTGCACCGGCAAGGCGCCGACGAGACTCAACGGGCGTGCACGCGAACTGTTCGGCACTGCCTGTGAAGACAGCACAGATCGGCCCCGGTTCTTCGACTCGAAGTCGAGGAACCGGGGCCGATCGCTTCCGCCAGGACCGCCTCTCGCCGTCGGGCCGGGTGGAGTCACCAACCCGACGGATCACCGGTCACCGTCAGCTCTTGTTCTTCCTGCGAGCCAGTCCGATGGCTGCTCCACCGCCGAGGATGAGCAGGGCACCTGCGGTCAGTCCGGTGAGTTCAGCACCGGTGCGAGGCATCGACGAACCGCCGCCGGCTTCGCCGGAGTCTCCTCCGTTGCCGCCACCGGACTCACCGCCGGTGACTTCGAACTTTCCTGACCTGCTGACGTCCATGCAATCGGCGAAGACCTGGTAGGTCCCGACGTAGTACGCGGGATCATCCCCGAGTCCGTAGACGTGGATTCCGGCTGCTCCTTCCTCATTGGTCGTCGCGGTCTGTTCATAGAGTTTCTCGCTCTTGTCCCCGGAATAGACCTCGAAGTGGACTTCGGCGTCCGGGACGCATTCGTTGACCATCAGCTGCACACCTTGGTCCCGGTCGATGAAGTCCTCCCCCGAAATCGTTTCGGGATTGATCGAGAGCTTGGGATCGACGACGCTGCCGTCATCGGTGACCGTGAACGTGGTCTCTGCGCTCTTGTCACCGCAGGAGGCCAGGACGTTGAAGTCACCGATCCAGCCCTTGCCGCCGTCACCATCAGGCAGGAACTGGACGGATCCGGCTGCGTCCTCACCGGCTTCCTGGGTCTCGTCCCAGATCACGGTGTTGGGATCTTTCGCGGAGCTCACCTGGAACTTCACCTCGGAGTCGACGTGGCAGTCGACGAGGGTGATGTTGACACCGTTCTCGAGGAAGTCGGCGAGCTTCTGGCTCTGCGGGGTGACGCTGAGATCTGCATCGGAGCTGTCGTCGTCTTCAGTGACGGAATACGTCGTCTCTGCGCTCGTGTCACCGCATTCTGCGCTGACGACGAAGTCACCGATCCATCCGTCACCGCCGGTGCCGGGCATGAATGATGTGGAGACCGAACCGTCATCGCCGGCGGTCTTCGTCTCTTCCCAGATGTTCGTATCTTCGCCCTTGCGGACGATGGTGACGGTCACTTCTTCGCCCGCCTCGCAATTGCTCACTGTGATGTCGACACCGTTGTCGAGATACGAGTCGATCCCCTGGCTCTGCGGGTCGACGCTGACGGCCGCATCCGAGTCATTTTGGCTGTCGGTGATCTCCACACTGCCGCTGAACGTCTTCGACTCCTCGCCGTCGCGCGCGACGGTCACGGTGACATCGACGACGTCGCCGACCTTGAGCTCGGTGTTGCCACGGAGCTCTCCGTTGAACGTTCCGTCACTGTCGACGGTGATGGAGCCGTTCTCGCCGGGTCCGGCGGTGACGATGTCTCCGGCCTTCAGTCCGGTGATGGTGTACGGGATGGCCTCGGCTGCCTCGTCGACGGGCATCGACGACTGGTCGAGGGAGAACGAGGCATCGATCGGGGTCGAGTCCTCGGTCGGTTCGTCCGAACCTTCGCCGGGGTCGGCCGCCTCTTCACCATCGCCGGGATCGGCGGCGTTCTCGTCGCCTCCCGGATCAGTCGATTCCTCCCCGTCACCGGGTTCGGTAGGTGCGCCGGGATCCGCGGCGTCGTCACCAGGGTCCGTGGGCGGGTCCTCTGTTCCCGGGGAATCTGCGTCGCTGTTTCCTGATTCTCCTGCGGCTTGGACGTCGGCCGCCTGCGCAGTTGTACGCTCATCTGCTTGTGCGGCTGCCTGGCCCCATCCTCCGATGGAGAGTGCCAGAGCGAACGTTGCCGCCATTGCCAACCGTTTCATGATGGTCCTTCCAGAGTTCTGGTCGGTTGCCGTCTTCAGTTATGGCTTGGACCATACGCAGGCAATGAAGAGCGCACGACTTTAGGTCATTTAGGTCATGACAGAAGTGATAGAGGTGTTTGGCCGAATGTTTATCACTTCGCAATACTGTTCGCGCGACCCAGTCATAGTGCCCCCACGTGTTCGTGCCTCAGGCTGTGCTCTCACCTGCACAACAACTTCTATTTGGGGCTGGTGAGCCGCATGGCAGAGCGGTCAGAGCAGTGTCACATTTGGATCGACTTCGGCATTCATACCCTGAAAAACGTTATGTCGGATTTTCGCACACCATCTGATTTCTGCGGTGAATGCGATGCAGGGTCCCCGAGCTCAAGCTCGGGGACCCTGCCACTGCTCGGAACGATCAGGCTTGCGGAGAGCGGCCTTCCTCTGCTGGCGCCTCGTGGCTTTCACCTTCGGTATCCGGTCCGTCCGTGCTGTCGCTGTCGGAGGCCGCAGCCTCGTCGAGCGGTGCACCTGCGTCGGCATCGGCCTCGGCGAGCACCTCGGCAGTGAACTGCTCCTCGGCGTCCTCCCCGCGGAACTGCGACATGTACAGCCGGTGGTAGGCGCCTTCTGCCTCGAGCAGCTGCTCGTGGTTGCCGTGTTCGACGATCGCTCCGTCCTCCATCACGAGAATGGTGTGAGCGTCACGGATCGTCGACAGCCGGTGGGCGATGACGAACGACGTCCGATCGCTTCGCAACGCTGCCATCGCCTGCTGGACGAGCACCTCGGTGCGGGTGTCGACCGATGAGGTCGCCTCGTCGAGGATGAGCAGTGAGGGGTCGGCGAGGAACGCTCGAGCGATGGTGATGAGCTGCCGTTCGCCGGCCGAGACGCTGCCGCCGTCGGAATCGATGACGGTGTCATAGCCGTCGGGCAGCTGGCGCACGAACCTGTCGACCATCGTCGCCTTGGCGGCTGCGACGACTTCCTCATCGGTGGCGCCCAACCGGCCGTAGCGGATGTTGTCGGCGATGGTGCCTTCGAACAGCCACGCATCCTGGAGCACCATGCCCACATGTGAGCGGAGGTCGGCCCGGCTGAGGTCGCGGGTGTCGATGCCGTCGAGGTAGATGGTTCCGCCCGTGATCTCGTAGAAGCGCATCACGAGGTTGACCAAGGTGGTCTTTCCGGCGCCGGTCGGGCCGACGATCGCCACCGTATGTCCCGGTTCGGCGGTGAAGGACACCTTTTCGATGAGAGGCGTCTCCGGAGCGTAGCGGAAGCTCACTTCGGAGAATTCGACCTTGCCCGGAGTACGCGGGGGCAACTCCCTTTGCACCTCGTCGGGGTCCTCTTCCTCGGCGTCGAGCAGTTCGAAGGTCCGCTCCGCCGAGGCGACACCGGACTGGAGCATATTTGCCACACCTGCCATTTCGGAGATCGGCTGCGAGAACTCGCGCGAGTATTGGATGAACGCGGTTGCATCACCGAGCGTCATCTGTCCCGTCGCGACCTTGAGGCCGCCGGCGACGGCGATGAGGACATAGCTGAGGTAGGACACGAACTGCATCGAGGGCATGATCATGCCGGAGACGAACTGTGCTCCTGCCGAAGCCTTGTACAGCGATTCGTTGCGACGGTCGAACTCCTCGAGCATGACCTCGTCACGGCCGAAGGCCCTGACGATGTCAAGACCGGAGAATGACTCTTCCACGTGCCCGTTGACCTCACCGGTGTGCTTCCACTGCGCCTTGAACAGCTTCTGCGAACGGGTGCCGATGACGCCGGCGATGATCGCCGACAGCGGCAGAGCGATGAGAGCCAGCAGTGCGAGCTGCCAGGACACGATGAACATCATCACGCCGATGCCGATGATCGTCAGCGCCGACTGCACGAGCTGAGAGAATGCCTGCTGCAGGGCCTGCTGGATGTTGTCGACGTCGTTGGTCACTCGCGACATCACGTCGCCGCGCTGACGGGTGTCGAAGTAGCGCAGCGGCAGTCGGTTGATCTTGCGTTCGATGTCCTCACGCAGACGGTAGACCACGCGCATGACCAGGGCGTTGAGGATATACCCCTGCGCCCACATGAGCATCGAGGCCACCAGGTACATGAGCAGGACGGCGATGATGATCTGACCGAGCGCCGTGAAGTCGATCCCCTGCCCGGGCACCACCTCGGCGGTGGCGAGCATATCGGCGAAGTCGTCTCGGCCCTCGGCGCGGGCCCCGGCGATGATGTCGTCGATGTTCGCACCAGCGGGCAGCTGAGCGCCGATGACTCCGGAGTAGACGACGTCCATCGCCTTGCCGAGGACCTTGGGCGCGATGACGGTGAGCACGACGGAGCCGACGACGAGGGCGACGACGTAGAACATGCCCTTCTTCTCCGTGGCCATGAGTCCGAACAGACGCTTGACCGATGGCCAGAAGTGCTTGGCCTTGCGCGGAGGTGTGCCTCCGCTCATCTCCAGTTCCTCGCCGCTGGGGATGTATTCGTCTTCCCCAGCCACCACAGTTTCGGTTGAGTTGTTGTCGGCCATGTCAGTTCACCTCTTCCGTGGTCAGCTGGGATTCGATGATCTCGCGGTAGGTCGGGTTCGTCTCGGCGAGTTCCTCATGGGTGCCGCGGCCGACGATCTTCCCGGCTTCGAGGACGATGATCTGATCGGCGTCCCGGATCGTCGATACACGCTGGGCAACGACGATGACGGTGGCGTCCCCCGTCGATTCGTCGAGGGCGGCCCGCAGGCGGGCGTCGGTGGCGACGTCGAGGGCGGAGAACGAATCGTCGAAGACGTAGATCTGCGGCTTCACCGTCAGGGCTCTGGCGATGCACAGACGCTGCCGCTGCCCACCGGAATAGTTCGTGCCTCCCTGGGCGACGCGTTTTGAGAGCTTGTCTTCTTTCTCAGCCACGAAGTCGTCGGCCTGAGCGATGCGCAGGGCCTCCCACAGCTCTTCATCGGTGGCGTCTTCATTCCCGAAGCGCAGGTTCGAGGCGATCGTGCCGGAGAACAGGTACGGCTTCTGCGGCACCAGACCGATGAGCTGGGCCAGTTGGTGGCGGTTGAACTCGGTGACGGGGGTGCCGTCGATGAGGATCTCCCCGACCTGCGGGTCGATGAGTCTGGGGATGAGGTTGACGATCGTCGACTTGCCGGAACCGGTCGATCCGATGATCGCGGTCGTCGTTCCGGGCTGGGCGGTGAAGTTCAGTCCTTCGAGCACAGGCACCTCGGCGCCGGGATATCCGAAGGTGACATTGCGGAATTCGAGCTCACCGCGACCGGGCAGCTCCCTGACACCGGCAGGGATGGTCATCGTGCTGCGGGTGTCGAGGATCTCGGCGATGCGTTCGGCGCAGACGACGGCGCGCGGAATCATCATCATCATGAATACGCCCATCATCACGGCTACGAGGATCTGCAGCAGGTACTGCAGGAACGCGGTCAGCGATCCCACTTCCATCTGTCCGGCGTCGACGCGGTGGCCACCGAACCACAGGACGGCGGCGGTCGCGAGATGGAGGATCATCATGATGGCGGGGAACATGAGCACGAACAGGTTGCCGACCTTGACCGAAGTTTCGGTCAGGGCACGGTTGGCATCGGCGTAGCGGTCGGTCTCAAAGGGCTCACGGACGAAGGCACGGATGACGCGGATGCCGGTGATCTGTTCGCGCAGAACGCCGTTGATGTCGTCGACCTGGTCCTGCATGCGGCGGAACAGCGGCATGAGGAGGTAGACGAGAATGGCGACGACGATGAACAGGACGGGCACGGACACCCACACCAGCCAGGACAGTCCGGCGTCTTCCCGCAGGGCCATGATGATGCCGCCGATGCACATGATCGGTGTCGAGACCATGAAGTTCAGGGTCATGAGCACGAGCATCTGAACCTGTTGGACGTCGTTGGTGTTGCGGGTGATGAGGGTGGCGGATCCGAATTTTCCGACTTCGAGCATCGACAGGTCGTCGACCTGACGGTAGATGGCTCTGCGGAGGTCGCGGCCGACGCCCATTCCCGTCCGGGCGCCGAAGTAGATCGCGGTGATCGCGGTGACGACCTGCACGAGGCAGACGAGCAGCATCGTCATGCCCGTCGACCAGATGAAGTCGGTATCGCCCTTGGCGACTCCTTCGTCGATGATCCGGGCATTGAGGCTGGGCAGGTACAGTGCTGCGATGGTCGAGGCCAGTTGCAGGATGACGACCAGAATGATGAACGGCCAGTAGTTTTTGGCGTATTTCAGGGACAGGCGGAGTAATGCCACGTTGAACGTCCTGAGTGAAGAGCGGCTGATGATGGAGTCGTGAGAGTTGCGAAGCGCAACAGACTACCTTACATTGATTCTCCTCTCAGAGATAGACGAGCCGGCGGCTGATCGGGGGCGTTCTGCCACGACCTCCACTTCACCATGAGGCACTGACACGGCCTTCGCACCGCGTGCCTCCTCGCTTCTCGGGCGCTCCCGCATACGCTTGAAAGCATGAGCTCAACTCTGCAGGACCTGGTCAATCGTGCCGTCTTCTATTCGACGGAGGTGCAGACGCATTTCGGTGCGCTCATCGCCGACGCCGAGTGGGAAGTCGACTTCAGCTCCGACCCGCACCTGTCGTTCACGTCGACCGAGGGCGCCGTCCTGCGCACCCGGCCGCATCTGCTCGGTTCGGAGTCAGGCAGGGAGAAGACGTGGCTGTGGGGTTGGGAGAACGTCAATGACTTCCCCGACGCCGTCGTCGGGCTCTCCCACGAGGTGCGCAATTTCGGGGCCGCTGAGGACGTCAGCGAGCTCACGACACCTGAGCTATCCCTCGATGAGGAGCTCGCACTGCGGCTGACCCTGGCGTCGAAGGAGGCCACCGATAAGTGGGCCCACTATCCTGCCGCCGCCGGAGCCGGAACCACTGTTTGGCTCCTCGTCGATGCCGCCGAGATCGCCTTGCCCGCACCGCAGGTCAAGGTCTCTGTGCGGGCGCTCATGCAGGGACTGACGCAGACGACAGTGACCGACCACCGCGCGGCCATCGACGCGTACGTCGCCAAACGCGGCATTCCGACGGCAGAGCTTCCCGAAGGTGGCCTGCGGATGCTGTTCGCCGACGGCTCGGCCGACCTGTCCTTCGACGATCAGCGTCGCATCTCCAACTGCGACCTGAATGCGCCGCTGGAGGGCGAGGCCGCCGAGCAGTACGCCGCCGCGGAAACCACAGGCACCCCCGCCGAGGCGGCCGCCGCCTCTCGCACGACCGAGTCGACTTCCGCTCCCGCTGCGAAGGATGTTGCCGCACCACCTGCGTCGACACCCACGACACCTACACCGGCCTCGGCAGGGGAAACGGCGGAAACTGCGCCCACGGAGTCCGTGCCAGACGAGAAGCCGGCAGCGGAGGCGACCCCGACGGCCGAAGCTCAGACCGACGAAGCTGCAGAGCCTGCGGCGGAGGCTTCGGATACCGCACGCGGAGAGCAGCGGCCGGAAGACGAGCGGCCACTCGGAGACGGGCCTGTCGAACCCGCCGAGACGGAGACTCCGGTCGAGGAAGAACCGAGCAAGGACGCCAAGCCGAAGAAGAAGGGCCTGTTCTCCAAGCTGTTCGGACGCTGATACGCCGCTGAGCAGTTGCATCCCTGACGGATGCTTGGGGCCCCGCCGATCGGCGGGGCCCATTGATTTATCGGCTTTCAGCGATTGACGGGTGTTTCGGGTCCCCAGCGGAATCCTCGATCGAAGAGGAACCTTCGCTCCTCATCATTGCGCAGCGTCAGTTCCGATTCCCCTGCTCGCAGAGAGAACTCCCCTTCTCCTACCTCCGAGTACTGGAACTCGGCCGTACCTGAGGAATCGCGGATAAGCGTCTGAGCGCCTTTCCGGACGGGGTAGAGCTTCGCTGTGATCGACTGGCCATCGACGCTGTAGACACCATCCTGGAAGTCTCCGTCGGAGTACCGCACACTCATTCTCTTGCCTTTGCCCGATCCGATCTGCCCGAAGGCGATCTGAGTGATGTCCTCGGTTGTATGGTCAGTGCCCTCGATCAGGGCGGGCTTGCCTGACGTGGTGACGGTATAGACGCCTGAGATCTCCTCAGGAGCGCCAGGGCGGCCCCAATTGAGGCTGATTCCGGTGGCCAGTCCGCTGCCGACGATGATGACAACAGCGAGTATCGGGGAGACCCAGCGGGTGATGCGAACGAAGATCCGGTTGTGCCAGATGAGGCCGTTGACTGCCGGCCCGACGCTGCGCCCGAATGCGAAACTCACGACTCGGGGCACGTTGGGGATGAGAAGGATGAGACCGACGAGGGCCATCGCTCCTGAGAGCTGCTTCACCGGCACGTCGAACGTCAGGTTGAGCAGGAAGACCACGCTCATGTCCAGAGCTGCGATGAGTGCGCCGAGCCAGGCAGAACGACGGAAGAGCAGCAGGATGACCGCGAGAAGCTCGGCCAGGCCCGCCAGGAATTGAACGGTCGGGGAGAAGGCCATGAAACGCCACAGCAGCCCCATGGGGCTCATCTCGCCGTACTGGACTATTGCGTCGGCATAGTCGGCATAGCCCATCTGAACGTGGTAGATCTTCGTCCAGGCGTAGGGCAGGAGCGCCATCGCCAATCCGATGCGCAACAGCCAATGCAGGGCCCAGAGGATACCGATCCAGCGCGACCGTGACCGAGCCTGTAGAGCGTCCGGCTCCGCTGATTGTGCATGCAGTGCAGTATCGTTCGTCGTCATAATGTTCACATTACTGACAAAACGACTTGTCCTGCAGTAGGGTTCTCCGGACTATTCCCCAAGACATTCCCCACCTCCCCTAATTGCTACCTGACGGGGGCGCAGCTACCC